>CAVWRI010000025.1:0-72701 GCA_963757405.1 uncultured Actinomycetota bacterium | reverse complement strand
CGCGATGGATGCCGGGGTCAGGTCGGTGGGATGTGTGGCCACGGACGCGAGTGTGTCACCGACCCCGGCCAGCTCAGGCCTCGGCGGTGACGCGGAAGAGGACGACCTGGTCCGGGTCCACGAGGGGCGGCGTCACCCCGACGAGCGCCAGCGCCTCGCCGGTGAGCGTGGCGCCCGCGTACCGCGCCCCACGCTGCACGGTGCGGCCCGGTCGCATCGGGTCACGCGGTCGCGCCTCGACACCCTCGGGCTCGCCCCACCACGCGGGCGCGACGAGCCCCGACGGAGGCTCGCCGACCACCACGGGCCGCACCCGGTAGGCCGTCGCCGGGTCCAGCCCCCGGAACCGGATCCGCGGACCGGGAACGTGCAGGAGGCTGCCGACCGTGGCCATCGCGAACAGGGCGTCCCGCCCGTCCGGGGCGACGACGCCGTGGACGAAGAGGTTCTCCTCCCCCGAGTCCATCCGCACGAGGTCGCCCGAGAGGAGCAGCCCCCGCAGGTCCCGGTAGAGCGCCGTCCACGCGGCGAGGTCGTCGAGCACGTCGGACCCGACGGCGGTGAGGTCCCACTCGATCCCGAGGTGACCGAACAGCGCGGTCCCGGCGCGGAAGGACAGGTGGTGCATCCGGCCCGTCGAGTGCGAGTGCCCGGACGCGATGTGCGACCCCAAGAACTCCGGCGGCACCAGCTGGGTGGTCCACCGCAGCATGTGCTGGCGCTCGAGGGGGTCGATGACGTCGGAGACCCAGACCCGGTCGGTGCGCTCGAGCACCGCGAGGTCGACCCGGGCGCCCCCCGACGAGCAGGACTCGATCTCGAGCGCGGGGTGCGCCGCGCGGATCTCGTCGAGCAGGCGGTAGACCGCCTCGGTCTGCGCGTGCACGGCCGGCCGGCCGCCGTCGAGCTGGTTGCCGGCCTCGTGCAGGTCGCGGTTGTGGTCCCACTTGAGGTAGCCGATGTCGTACTCGTCCAGGATCGCGAGGATCTGTCCCTTGACGTGCTCGTACGCCCCCGGCACCGCCAGGTCGATCACCTGCTGCTGGCGCGACTCCACCGGCCACTCCCGCCGGGCCGCCATGACCCATTCGGGGTGCGCCCGCACGACGTCGGAGTCGGCGATGACCATCTCGGGCTCGAACCAGAGCCCGAACTCCATCCCGAGGCCGCGCACGTGGTCCACGATCGGGTGCAGCCCGTCGGGCCAGGCCTCGTCGGAGACGACCCAGTCGCCCAGGCCGGCGCTGTCGTGCCGCCGGCGCGACAGCAGCCTGCGCCCGAGGGCCGCCTGACGGGTCCGTCGGGCGGGCGTCGGTCAGGCGTCCTGCCAGGAGCGGTCGGCGGCAAGGCGCCGCACGACGTCGACGAGCATCTCTCGCTCGACGACCTTGATCCGCTCGTGGAGGGAGTCGACGGTGTCGTCGTCCTCCACGCGCACGGCGCGCTGGTCGATGATCGGGCCCGTGTCGACCCCCGCATCCACCCAGTGGCACGTGCACCCGGTGACCTTGACGCCGTGGGCCATCGCGTCGTGCACGCCGTGCGCGCCGGGGAAGCTCGGCAGCAGGGCCGGGTGCGTGTTGACGATGCGGTGGCCCCCGAGCACGGCCGGCCCGAGCACCTTCATGAACCCCGCCGACACGACGAGGTCGGGCTCGAACGCGGCGATCTGGCGCGCGAGGTCGAGGTCCCAGTCGGAGCGCGTCACGTAGTCGGGGACCCGGGCGACGAACGTCGGGATGCCGCGTGCCTGGGCCCGCTCGGCGCCGCCGGTGCCGTCGCGGTCGGCTCCGACGGCGAGGACGCGGAAGTCCGGGTCGGGCGGGTCCGCGGCGTCGAGGAGCGCCTGGAGGTTGCTGCCGGCGCCCGAGACGAGGACGACCAGGCCGAGCGGGTCGCGGGTGTCGCTCACCGGCGCAGCCTCCACGCGTCGCGGAGCACCACGACGAGCGCCCCGGCGAACAGCTCGAGGAAGAGCGCGATGACCAACGAGCCGGCGGGCGCCCCGACCCCCGAGAGCCGGAACTGGCCCACGGAGCCCCCGGCGACGACGTCCAGGAGGCCGACGGCCAGGGCCGTCGTGACGCAGGCGGCGGCGGAGACGGCGAGCTTGGTGCGCAGGCGGGAGAGCCGGGCCACCTCGCCGAGCGCGCGGCGGGCCACGAACGCCCCCACGGCGACGACGACGAGCACCGACAGGGCCACGAACCACGGGAACTCGCCCGGCTGGGGCAGCGCCGCGAAGACGGGCACCATCGGCAGGAGGCCGCCGTCGGAGCCCGACCACGTGACCTCGCCACCCTCGACGACCCGGAATCCCGGGCCGGCCAGGAACGACACGGTCCACGTCGCGAGGTTGCCGAGCGAGAGCACCTGGGCCAGCCGAGCACCAGGGCCCCGAACCCGGTCGCCCCGACCTCGGCGGAGATCGACGAGACGCGGGGCCAGGCGAGCGCGACCGCCGTGAGCACGAGGAGCAGCCCGAGGCCGAGGAGCATCCCGGCGCCGACGAGCCCGGGTCGCACCCCTCGGCGCACCGTGTCGGGCACGCGCGCGAGGGAGAGGCGCGGGCCGAGCACGTCGGGGTCGTCGAGGGCCACGGGCCGCAACGCCAGCGCGAGGGCCAGGAGCGGCACGAGGGCGATGGGGACGACGAGCGACGGCACCTCGACGCTGAACGGTCCGGCCGTGGTGAGGGCGACGCCCGCGGCGACGGCGACGGCATACCCCACCCACCACCCGCCGAGGGCTGCGGCGAGGGGGCGCGGCAGCAGGCCCCGCCAGTGCTCACCGTCGGTGGAGACGTCGACCATGGCCTCGCGGGCACCGAACCGCGCGACGAGCACGAGGAGCGCCAGACCGAGCAGCGGGACGAGCGAGACGACGACGTCGCCCGTGGCGAGGTGGGCGCCCGAGACGAGCAGCCAGAGGGCGGCACCGGTGCCGACCGCGGGCCAGGCGCTGCCGGTGGCGAGCGGGTCCAGCAGCCAGGCGAGCACGACCGGCGCCGCGACGAGGGCCAGGGATCCGAGGCCGGTGGCCAGGCCGACGAGGGCACCGCGGGCCGCGCCGGAGCGCAGGTCGTCGACGCGCCCGTCCGTGGGGGCGTCGGACGGGTCGGCGGACCCCGGGAGGGCGGCGCGGAGGCGGTCGATGGCGGTCATCGCGTCCCAGTGTGCGGGAGAGCCGCCCCCGAGCCGGAGAGCAACGCCGTGGAGCACCCGCATGAGCGCGACTGCTTGCGGAGAACCCACCTCGGCCGCGGCCCTGAGGCCGCATCCGGGTGGGTTCTCCGCAATCAGTCGGGAGAGGGGTTCCCGCCGCGACGGTCAGGCCTGGAGGCCCTGCATGATCTCGCGCATCAGGCCCGCGGTCTCCGACGGCGTCTTGCCGACCTTGACGCCGGCGGCCTCGAGGGCCTCCTTCTTCGCCTGCGCCGTGCCGGACGAGCCCGACACGATCGCCCCGGCGTGGCCCATCGTCTTGCCCTCGGGGGCGGTGAAGCCCGCGACGTAGCCGACGACCGGCTTGGTGACGTGGTCCTTGATGTAGGCGGCCGCACGCTCCTCGGCGTCGCCGCCGATCTCGCCGATCATGACGATCGCGTCGGTGTCGGGGTCGTTCTGGAACGCCTCGAGGCAGTCGATGTGCGTCGTGCCGATGATCGGGTCGCCGCCGATGCCGACCGCGGACGAGAAGCCGAAGTCCCGCAGCTCGTACATCATCTGGTAGGTCAGCGTGCCCGACTTGGAGACCAGGCCGATGCGGCCGGCGCCCGAGATGTCGGCGGGGATGATGCCCGCGTTGGAGGCTCCGGGGCTGATCAGGCCGGGGCAGTTCGGGCCGATGATGCGCGTCGTGCCCTTCTCCTTGGCGTCGTTGTAGAACTCCGCGGTGTCCTTGACCGCCACGCCCTCGGTGATGACGACGGCGAGCGGGATGCCGGCGTCGATCGCCTCCGTCGTGGCGGCCTTCGTGAAGGCGGCCGGGACGAAGATGACGCTGACGTCGGCGCCGGTCGCCTCCATCGCCTCGGCGACGGTGCCGAACACGGGGACGGACACGCCGCCCTCGAACTCGACCGTCGTGCCGGCCTTGCGCGGGTTGACCCCGCCGACGATGTCGGTGCCGGAGCGCAGCATCCGCTGCGTGTGCTTCATGCCCTCGGAGCCGGTCATGCCCTGGACGATGACCTTGGAGTCTGCGGTGAGGAAGATGGCCATGGGTGTCGTGTCTCTCTTCGCGCTCTGGGGGTCAGTTCTGGGAGGCCAGCTCGGCGGCCCTGCGGGCGGCGCCGTCCATGGTCTCCTCGATGATGACGCGGGGGTGGTTGCGCTCCGCGAGGATGCGCCGGCCCTCGTCGACGTTGTTGCCGTCGAGGCGGACGACCAGCGGGCGGTCCTCCTCGTCGCCGAGGGCGTCGAGGGCGCCGACGATGCCGTTCGCGACGGCGTCGCAGGAGGTGATGCCGCCGAACACGTTGACGAACACGCTCTTGACCTGCGGGTCGGACAGGATGATGTGCAGGCCGTCGGCCATGACCTCGGCGCTCGCGCCGCCGCCGATGTCGAGGAAGTTGGCCGGCTTCTGGCCGCCGAACTCCTCGCCGGCGTAGGCGACGACATCGAGGGTGCTCATGACGAGGCCCGCGCCGTTGCCGATGATGCCGACCGAGCCGTCGAGCTTGACGTAGTTGAGGTCCTTCTCCTTGGCCGCCATCTCGAGGGGGTCGGTCTCGGCGGTGTCCTCGAACGCCTCGTGCTCGGGGTGCCGGAACCCTGCGTTCGCGTCGAGCGACACCTTGCCGTCGAGCGCGACGATGTCGCCGTCCTCGGTCTTCACGAGCGGGTTGACCTCGACGAGCGTGGCGTCCTCGTCGCGGTAGACGGTCCACAGCGTCTCGAGCACCGGCTCGATCTTCGCGGCGGTCTCGGCGTCGAAGCCGGCCTCCTGCACGATCTCGCGGGCCTTCGCGGCGTCGATGCCGACGTTCGGGTCGACGGCCACCTTGGCGAGGGCCTCGGGGCGCTCGACGGCGAGCTGCTCGATGTCCATGCCGCCCTCCCGGGAGCACATGGCGAGGTAGGTCCGGTTGGCCCGGTCGAGCAGGATCGAGAAGTAGTACTCCTCGGCGATGCGGGCGCCCTGGGCGATCATCACCTGGTGGACCGTGTGGCCCTTGATGTCCATGCCGAGGATCGCGCGGGCGTGCTCCTCCGCCTCGTCGGCGGTCTTGGCGACCTTGACGCCACCGGCCTTGCCGCGGCCGCCGGTCTTGACCTGGGCCTTGACGACGGTGACGCCGCCGCTCGTCGCGCCGATGCGCTCCGCGGCCGCACGGGCCTCCTCGGGCGTCGTGGCGACCGCCCCTGCGAGCACGGGGACCCCGTGCTTCTCGAACACGTCACGGGCCTGGTACTCGAAGAGATCCACGAGGCGATCCGTCCTCACTGTCGGGGTGACTGCACATCGGTTCGCAGGGGAGCCTAACGGGGTGGCGGCCGTGGGTGCGCCCCCGGGATGCCCGTGGGACCGATCTCACCCGCGAGCGGTCGCCGCCCGCGACGACCGGCGGCCGTCCGAAGGCCGCCGGGAGGAGCTCGGCGCCTCCGGGGTGCCCCGACCCGCCGTCAGTGGTGGGATGTTCGGATGCCGTCCGCCTGCCTCCTGCGGCCCGGCCCGGTCCGGGCCTGGTCCCGCCGTGCCACCGGGGTCGCCCTCACCGCGCTCGCCCTGGCCCTCTCGACCGCCGGGTGCGGGGAGAACCCCACGCCGAGCGCGAGCTCCTCGTCCGCGACCCGGTCGGGCACCCCTGGTGGATCGGCAACGGGGCCGAGGGGCACGGCATCCGAGGTGCGGCTGGCACGCGTCGGGGGCGTGGCGGGGTTCCAGGACGTGCTCGTGGTCGCGCCGGACGGCCACGTGACCGGCACGACCCGGGCCGGCGCGGTCGACTGCTTCGTCCCGGCCGGGACCGTGCAGGTCCTCGCCACCGCTGCGCCGCCCACCACCGGCCTGAACGCCGGCAACGACCGGATCGCCACGAGCGTCGAGCGGGACGGGACGACCTTCGACCTCGGGGAGGCCCAGGGGTCGGACCCGCTGTCGACGACGGCCCGCGGCCTGCTCGACGACCTGCGGCTGCCCGAGGGCCGGCGGACGATCTGCCGCTGACCCCGGGCCGCCGGGGTGCCGGGGTGCTGACCTCGGTCAGCTCGTGGCGACGGAGGTGTCGTCGACGACGAAGGACGTCTGCAGACTCGAGTCCTCGCTCATCGTGAACCGGATCGAGACCGTCCGGCCCTTGTACGCAGAGAGGTTGAACGACGTCTGCGTGCAGGTCGAGTTCGTCCCGACGTTGGAGCACGTCGAGAGCGTCGTGACCGTGGAGCCGTCGACGACCTGGGCGCGCATCGTGGCGTAGACCGTGGAGCCGGTCTCGGCCGGTCGGTGCGCAGCCGCCGCCGGGGCCCGGACGTACAGTGGTCCGGCCATGGCGTCCCTCCCCCGGCCGGCGGCCGGCTCCCACGGCGAGATCCCTGCACCGACGCAGCTCTCGCTCGCCTCGCGCGCCCGTGGGGTGGTCTCGGCCGCGCTCGGGGTGCTGGACCCCGCGGTGCTCGCCGGCGGCGCCGTCGAAGCCGTCTGGCTGGCCGCGCACGTGACGACCTGGCCGCTCGGGATGGTCGGCGGCCGCGGTCGGCGCAGCGCCCCGACCTACCGCCTCGAGCACCTGCCCCCGGTGCAGCGCGGCCTCCTGGTCTCCGACGTCGAGGCGGCCGGCACGCCGATCCTGCTCGTCCACGGGATCGTCAGCAACCGCTCGATCTTCACCCTCCTGCGGCGCGGGCTCACCCGGCGCGGCTTCACGAACGTGTTCGCGATGAACTACACGACGCTGGCCTCCGACGTCCGCGCGGCGGCCGCACTGCTGTCGGAGGAGGTCGAGCGGATCGTCGAGGAGACCGGGTTCGAGCGCATCCACATCATCGGGCACAGCCTCGGCGGGCTCATCGGCCGTTACTACGTGACCCGCCTGGGCGGCGACGCGCGGGTGCACACGCTCGTCACGCTGGGCACCCCGCACGACGGGACGTACGCCGCGTATGCCGTGCCGACCCGCCTCATGCAGCAGATGCGGCCGGGCAGCGGGCTGGTCCGAGAGCTGGCGCGGCCGGTGCGGGGGTGCCGCACGCGGTTCATCGCCTACTGGTCCGACAGCGACCTCGCGATCCTCCCCCAGTCCGCGGCCGCCCTGCGGCACCGCGACCTCAGCGCGCGCAACGTGCGCCTGCACGGCGCGGGGCACCTCACCCTGCCGATGCTGCGCGAGGTCGTGCACGGCATCTCGAGCGCGCTGGCCCACCTCGACGAGCAGGGCGGGACGCTCCAGTCCGGCGTCACGCCACTCGCACGTGACGAATGAGGCGCGTGGGACTGGCGACACTCCCGGGCCGGGAGCCGACACGCCGTGTGAGCCGGATCACATGGTTGGCCTCCAGCGCACGTCAGGTGGGGATGGCGAGCCCTTGTCGAGGCATCACCGGCCGGGAAACCCCCGATGGAATTTGTGTCACGGAATGGTCACGCTACGGTGGTGGGGCCCCGTCACCCCCCCTGAGGTTCCTTCCCTGTGAGTTCACCGAAGTACCAGGGGCGCCACTACGCCGGACGTCACCGCGTCTCTGGTCATCGTGTGCGCCTGCCCCGCGCCTTCAGCTCGAGCTTCGTGCTGCCCACCACGGCAGCCGCGGCGCTCGTGGTGACGGCTACGGGAGCGACGGTCGCGGAGTCCGCGCCCCTCACCCTGGACCTCTCGGGGCAGCAGACCGCGATCGCGCGCACGGAGCAGGTTGCCGACGAGGCGACCGTCACCGACATCGCCCAGCGCCGACAGGCCTCGGGCATGCAGACCGCTGCCCTTCAAGGGCGCGTCGAGGCCCAGCAGCGGGCCACCCGCACCGCCAAGCGGAAGGCGGCGGCCGCCGCCGCCGCGCGGGCCAAGGCCGAGCGCGAGGGCAAGCGCTGGCTCAGGGCGATCCGCACCGGGAACATCACCTCTGACTTCGGGGCCCGCTGGGGCAAGACGCACGACGGCCTCGACTTCGGCGCCCCCACGGGCACACCGGTGTACGCGATGTCCAAGGGCACGGTCATCCTCTCGTCCAACGTGTTCAGCTTCGGCAACAAGATCGAGATCCGCTACTGGGACGGCACCGTCTCCTGGTACGGCCACCTCAGCCGCCGCGACGTCCAGACCGGTGACACCGTCATGCCCGGCGACCAGGTGGGCCTCGTGGGCAACACGGGGCACTCGTTCGGCTCGCACCTGCACCTCGAGATCCACCCGAGCGGTGGCGACAACCCGATCGACCCCTACCCGTGGCTCACGAAGAAGGGCCTGCTCTGACGCGCCGCCCGGCGCCCTCACGCACGACCCTCTCGTCACGCCGCCGCGTCAGCGCGGCCTCCACACCTCGCCGCACCCGCGGCGCTGCACCGCGCGGCCACTCGCCCCACGCGTTGGCGGCGCCGCGGGTCAGATCTTCTCGAGCGGCGCGAAGCGCAGCACGAAGCGCTTGACCCCGAGCTCCCCGCCGAAGTCGACCTCGGCCTGCGTCTTGTCGCCCTCACCGAGGGTCCGCACGACGCTGCCGAGGCCGTAGGTGTCGTGGGTGACCCGGTCGCCCGGCGAGAGCGGGATGACTGGCCGGTTGCCCGGCGAGCGCACGCCCGGGCGCGCGGCCAGCGTGGCGACGGCCGGTCGCTGGTCGCGACGGCCGATCGCGGCGGCACCGGAGAGCACGCGCTCCCACTCGACGAGCTCCGCAGGGATCTCGTCGAGGAAGCGTGAGGGCGGGTTGTACTGCGGTGCGCCCCAAGCGGATCGCACCGCCGCTCGGGAGAGGTGCAACCGCTCGCGGGCTCGGGTGATCCCGACGTAGGCCAGCCGGCGCTCCTCCTCGAGCTCCTTGGCGTCGCCGAGGCTGCGCAGGTGCGGGAAGGTGCCGTCCTCCATGCCGGTGAGGAAGACGACGGGGAACTCCAGCCCCTTGGCCGTGTGGAGGGTCATCAGCGTGACGACGCCGGCCGCCTCTGCCTCGGCGGAGTCGGGGATCTCGTCGGCGTCGGCGACGAGCGAGACGCGCTCGAGGAAGTCCTCGAGGCTCAGGACCTCCCCGGTCTCCCGGCGCGCATCGTCGAACTCGCGCGCGACGGCGACGAGCTCGGCGAGGTTCTCGATGCGGGTCTCGTCCTGGGGGTCGTGGCTCGCGCGGAGCTCGGTGAGGTAGCCCGAGCGGTCGAGGACCGCCTCGAGGAGGTCGGAGACGCCGGCATCCTCGTCGTCGCGCACGCGGCCGAGGTCCTCGAGGAGCGCGGTGAAGCCCTTGATGGCGGCCACCGACCGGGTCGCGATGCCGGGTGCGTCCTCGGGGCGGCCGAGCGCGGCGACGAACGGGATGCGCTCGCGCTCGGCGAGCGCGGTGACGCACGCCTCGGCGCGGTCCCCGATGCCGCGCTTCGGGACGTTCACGATGCGCCGCAGGTTGACGGTGTCGGCGGGGTTGGAGAGCACCCGCAGGTAGGCCAGGGCGTCCTTGACCTCGCGCCGCTCGTAGAACCGCGTGCCGCCGACGACCTTGTAGGGCAGGCCGACCCGCACGAACACCTCCTCGAGAGCTCGGGACTGGGCGTTGGTGCGGTAGAAGACCGCGACGTCGCCGGGGCGCACGCCGTGCTCGTCACCGAGGCGGTCGATCGCGCGCGCGACGAAGGACGCCTCGTCGTGTTCGTTGTCCCCGACGTAGCCGGTGATCCGGGCGCCGTCTCCGGTGTCGCTCCAGAGGTTCTTCTTGCGGCGGCTCTCGTTGCGGGCGATGACGGCGTTGGCGGCGCGCAGGATCGTCTGGGTCGAGCGGTAGTTCTGCTCGAGCAGGATCGTGCGGGCGTCGGGGTAGTCCTCCTCGAACTCCTCGATGTTGCGGATGGTGGCGCCGCGGAAGGCGTAGATCGACTGGTCGGCGTCGCCGACGACGACGAGCTCGCTCGGCTCGACCCCGTGGTCGGTGCGGGCCTGGTGCGAGCCGACGAGCTCCCGGACCAGCTGGTACTGGGCGTGGTTGGTGTCCTGGTACTCGTCGACCATGACGTGCCGGAAGCGCCGGCGGTAGTGCTCGGCGACGTCGGGGAAGGCCTGGAAGATGTGGACGGTCGTCATGATGAGGTCGTCGAAGTCCATGGCGTTGGCCTGTCGCAGCCGGCGCTGGTAGGCCGTGTAGGCCTCGGCGAGCACCTGCTCCTGGTGCGGGCTCGCCTCGGTCACGCGGCCGGCATACGTCTCCTCGTCGACGAGCTCGTTCTTGAGGTTGGAGACCTGGTGGCTGAACGAGCGCGGGTTGTAGCGCTTGGGGTCGAGGTCCATGTCGCGCAGGACCATCGACATGAGCCGCTGGGAGTCGGCGGCGTCGTAGATCGAGAACGTCGAGCGCAGCCCGACCTTGTCGGCCTCACGGCGCAGGATGCGCACGCACGCGCTGTGGAAGGTCATGACCCACATGGCCTTGGCGCGGGGGCCGACGAGGAGCGACACGCGCTCGCGCATCTCGGCGGCGGCCTTGTTGGTGAAGGTGATGGCCAGCACCTGGCCCGGCTGAACCCCGCGGGCTGCGAGCAGGTGGGCGATGCGCTGGGTCAGCACTCGGGTCTTGCCCGACCCGGCGCCCGCGACGATGAGGAGCGGGCCGCCCTCGTGGAGCACGGCCTCGCGCTGCTGGGGGTTCAGGCCCGCGAGCAGCTCCTCGGGGTCGGCGCCCGGCCGGCCGGTGGGCCCGCCGTCGGGGCCGCGCCCGGCCGCGGCCGCCTCGGCCCAGGTGGGCACGCCCGAGGCGTTGACCAGCGCCGCGTGGGCGCTCGCGTGGGTCGCCGGGTCGACGTGCGGGTCGGGCCGCGGTTCGCCGATGTCGAGGCCGTCGAAGAGGGTGCTCATGTCGGGTCAACCCTACGTGGCGGTACCGACCTGCGCGGTCCGGTGCCCGGCGCCGACGCGCCGCGACATGGGGCGGCCGGGGCCACCACCGAGGCCCCGGCCGCCGTGCGAGCAGGGGGCTACTCGCACCAGGGGTAGACGAAGAGGCTGTCGTCGCCGGCGCGGTGGTCCGCGAGCAGCAGCTGGAAGGGGATGGGGTCCGGCACGCCGGAGATGTCGGCGCCCTCACGCACCGTGACGCCCAGGCTCACGGCGGTGGCGATCGGGACGCCGCCCTCGCGGACGGCCCGGAACGCGTCGATGCTCTTCAGGGTGGCGATGCCTGCGGCCTGGCACTGCCCGTCGGCGGCCTGGGCGGGCGCCGCCAGGAGCACGCCGGCTCCGGCGGCGGCGGCGACGGCGAGTGCGGCGGAGACGGTGCGGCGACTGGTCATGGGAGGTCCTCCTGGGTTGGTCCGCGGCCCCTACCGGCCGCGATGTCGTGGGTCGACCGTAACCAGCGCAGCGGAGCGTTGTCGACACTTTGTCTAACCTTGCCCGATGGGAGTGCACGGTGGACTCGAGGTGTTCAGCCGCCTCCGGCCCCGCGTGATGACCTCGGACTCGGGAGCTCCCGGAGTCAGGGGTGGCGGTCCATGACCCAGTCGATGACGCGCTGCCGGCGGGTGCGGACCGGCTGACCCCCGGGGGGCACCGGGGCGGGCACGAGGCGGTCGCCCGGCCCCTGCTTGATCAGGGGGAGCAGGCAGGTCCCCACGACGAGCAGGACCCACCACGGCGCGACGAGGACGGCGTCTCCGTCCAGGGTGCCGCCGACGTCATGTCGGAGGATCAGGAAGAACGCCGCGAGGAGGAAGGCGGTCGTGATGGCGAACCGGACGATCCAGGCCCAGCGCCGGACGCCGCGCCGGTCGACGATGCTCCCGAGGGCCCAGCGCTCGGCGGCGTACACGGTCCAAGGAACGACGACGACGAGGGTCACCAGGTAGGCGCCCCAGCCGAGTGCCCACCTCGTGAGGCCGACGTCCGTCTGCCCCGTCACCAGACCGAGCAGCGCCAACCCCACGAGCCAGGTCCCGAGCGCGCCCACGGTGGCCAGCAGCACGCGCGCGACGACGCGCCCGGTCGTCATCCTCCGGAAGCGGGCGGACGCGTACTCCTCCGGCCGGCCGAACACCTCGACGGGTTGCTGACCCGACGCGAGGCAGTGGGCGCGGACCTCGCCGACGACCTCGCGGACCGTCGCCCGACTCGCGCCCCTCGCGCGCAGCGCATCGGCGAGGAGGCCGAGGTAGAGGTGCATGTCGTGGATGCGCGGGCCCAGCCGGTCGTCGCGGGCCCGGATGCCCGGCACGGGATCCGTCATGACGTCGCCTCCAGTGCTCTCGTCGCGCGGTCGGTGAAGTCGCGCCAGCCCGCGCGCCCGTCGACGAGCGCGGTGCGGCCCCTCCCGGTGAGCGCGAAGTACTTGCGGGCCGGCCCGCCGTCGCCGGTGACCCACGAGCTCGTGACGAGGTGGTCGTCCTCGAGCCGCGCGAGGAGCGGGTACAACGTCCCGCCCTTGATGTCCGCAATTCCCGCCGCTGCGAGGGAGTCGGTGATCGTGTAGCCATAGGCCGACCCCTCGCGCTCGAGGACGGCGAGCACCGCGAGGTCCAGGACCCCCTTGAGCCACTGGCTCTCGCGGTCCACTCCACCTCCACGGCGACCCATGGAGTGGACGGTATTCCTACCTAGATAGGAATGTCCAGTAGCTGGGACCGATGTCCGATGACGGGGCCGCCCCTACGGTGGGGCCATGGCCTCGCGCAAGGGTGAGTTCGGGGAGCCCGTCGTCCTCGACGTCGACGGGTTCGACGTCCGGGTGTCGAGCCCGGAGCGGGTGTACTTCCCCGCCCGTCGCGAGACCAAGCTCGACCTCGTGCGGTACTACCTCTCCGTCGGCGACGGCATCGTCAACGCCCTGCGCGAGCGGCCGTGCATGCTGCACCGCTTCCCGGACGGGCTGGCGGGGCCGAAGGTGCACCAGAAGCGGCTGCCGCGCGGCGCGCCGCCGTGGGTCGAGACGGTGCGGCTGCACTTCCCGCGGTACGGCCTGCACGCCGACGAGCTGTGCGTGACCCGGCTGGCCGACGTCGCGTGGGCCGTGCAGATGAGCACCGTGGAGTTCCACCCCTGGAACAGCCGGCGGGCCGACACCGAGAAGCCCGACGAGTGGCGCATCGACCTCGACCCGATGCCGGACGCCCCCTTCTCCCGGGTGCGCCGCGCCGCGCACGTCGCCCACGAGGTGCTCGACGAGCTCGGTGCCGTGGGGTGGCCGAAGACCAGTGGGGGCCACGGGCTGCACGTCTACGTGCGGATCCGGCCCGACCACGGTTTCGGCGACGTGCGCCGGGCCGCGCTGGCCTTCGCGCGCGAGGTCGAGCGCCGCATCCCCGACGACGTCACGACGACGTGGTGGCGCCGGGACCGCGACCCGGAGGCGGTGTTCGTCGACTACAACCAGAACGCGCGCGACCACACGATCGCCGCCGCGTACTCGGTGCGCGGCAACGACATCGGAACGGTGTCGACGCCGTTCCGGTGGGACGAGCTCGACGACGTCGAGCCGCGCGAGCTCACCATCGCGACCGTCCCGGAGCGGTATGCCGCGCTCGGTGACCTCCACGCGGAGATCGACGAGGCGGTCTTCGACATCGCTCCCCTCCTCGAGTGGGCGGACCGCGACGAGGCCCAGGGCGCGGAGGCGCCGCCCGAGCCCGAGGACGACACCGGGAAGCCCTGATGGACCTCGTCGTCCCGCCGGGACCCGGGGTCCCACAGGGGTTGACCGTCCCGGCAGCCGAGCTCGTCGAGCGGTTCTCGCGGTCGTCGGGGCCGGGCGGCCAGGGCGTCAACACCGCCGACAGCCGCGTCGAGCTCGAGCTCGACGTCGTGGCGGCGACCGCGTTCACGCCGACCCAGCGACGTCGCGTGCTGGCGGCGCTCGGCCCGCGGCTCGTCGACGAGCGGCTCCTCGTCGTCGCGGCATCCGAGCACCGGCAACAGCTCCGCAACCGGGTCGCCGCCCGTGGGCGGATGGCCGCGGCGCTGCGTGACGCCATGGCACCGCCGCCGCCGGCCCGCAGGGCCACCCGACCGACGCGCGGGTCGACCGAGCGCCGGCTGGCGGCCAAGAAGCGACGCGGCGAGACCAAGTCGGGACGCGGGCGGCCCGCCCCCGACGCCTGACCTCCAAGCACCGGCCGACGGGCCTCACCCCGGACGGACGATGCGGGCGCCACGCTGCAGGTGTGTGCTGGGGGGACAGCACCGCACCAGGGTCGGGCGGCGGCACGCCCGGCCACCACCTCGTGACCGGGAGGTCCCATGTGTCGTTGGCTCGCCTACTCAGGATCACCAGTCCTCGTCGAGGACCTGCTCTACAAGCCCGCGAACTCGCTCGTCGTGCAGAGCCAGCACTCCCAGATGGGGGCGACGACGGTCAACGGCGACGGTTTCGGGGTGGGGTGGTACGGCCAGATGGAGACACCCGGGCTGTACCGCAGCACCGAACCGGCGTGGAACGACCGCAACCTGCGCGAGCTGAGCGCCCACGCGAAGGCCGCTCGGGTCTTCGCCCACATCCGCGCCTCGACCGGCACCGCGGTCCAGCAGACCAACTGCCACCCCTTCCGGCACGGCCGCTGGCTCTGGATGCACAACGGGGCGCTGGCCGACTTCCGCACGGTCAAGCGCGACCTGGCCATGGCGGTGGACCCCGAGCTGTTCCCCGACATCGAGGGCTCCACCGACTCGGAGATGTTCTTCCACCTCGCGCTGACCTTCGGGCTGCGCGACGACCCGCCCGCCGCGGTGGCCCGTGCCGTCGGGTTCATCGAGGACGTCGGGCGCCGGCACGGCATCGACTACCCCGTCCAGATGACGGTCGCCACCACCGACGGGAACACCACGTGGGCCTTCCGCTACTCCAGCGAGGGCCGCTCACGCACGCTCTTCCAGAGCACCGACATCTCCACCCTGCGCGAGCAGTACCCCGACAACCCCCTCCTCCACGGACTCTCCGACGACACCCGCGTCGTCGTGTCGGAGCCACTCGGCGCCCTGAAGGGGGCGTGGCGCGAGATCCCCGAGGCCTCGTCCGTCACGGTGCACGGTGCCGACGACGAGATCCGCCCCTTCGTGCCGGTGGCGCCGTAGGGAAGCGCCCCGGCCCGAGGTGACCGGCGTGACCGGCGGCGCGGGTCAGGTCAGGGTCAGGTCACGTGGCCGACGAGCCGCGCGACGTCGGCGGCGCACCCCCACGACAGGGTGACGCCCGCGCCGCCGTGACCGTAGTTCGTCACGACGTCACGCCCGGGTGCCGGATGCCGCGCCAACCGGACTGCGGGTGCCACGGGCCGCAGCCCGACGCGTGAGCCCAGCACCTCGGCATCGGCCAGCTCCGGCACGACCGACCGGACGCGGGCGACGATCTCGTCGTGGACGCGCGGGTCGGGAACCGTGCTCCACTCGCCACCGACGTCGGTGCCGCCGCAGACGACCCAGCCGGGGTGCGGCAGCGCGTAGACCATGCCGGACGGGTGGTGGTCGTCGACGACCCACCGGGTGAGGCCGGGGTTGGCGAGCAGGGCCACCTGGCCGCGCGACGGGGTCAGCCCGTCGTCGCCGAGGAGCGCGCCGGACCGCAGGCCGGCGGCGACGACGACGACGTCACCCTCCACGTCGTCGAGGTCCTCGACCCGCTGCTCCACGAGCTCGACGTGCTCCTCGGCGCACCGGCCCTCGAGCCAGCGGAGGAACACCGGCATCGTCACGAGCGGCACGGTGGCGACGACCCCACCGGTCGCGCCGGTCGGCACCTCGTCGGCGCGCGCCTCGCGCCACGCTCGCACCCCCTCGGTCCACCACCGGTCGGGGACCCCCCGGTCGACGACCACCCCTTCGCGCAGCGCCACCCCGGTCGCCGGATCGGCGGCGAGCGCGGTGAAGACGTCGAGCGCCGCCGCCCCCCAGCCCACCACCCGGTCCCGCGGCTCCACGTGGTACGGGAACCACAGGCCACCGGCGACCGCCGAGACGGTGTCGGCCGCCGGCAGGTCCCGTACGCATCGCACGGCGTGACCGGCCTCCGCGAGCCGGAGCGCGGACGTCAGTCCGACCACCCCTCCACCGACGACCGTGACCCGTGCCATGGAGGCATCCTCCCGCACCGCGTCACCTAGATTCGGCGCATGGAGCCGCGCGACCCGCACCCGGTGACCGGGGAGCTCTTCGAGAGCCCCGTCCCTCCCGGCACCGGCTGGCCCGGCGACCCGGCCGACGCCGACACCCCCGTCGCCCGGACGCCCGCGGCGGTGCGTCGGTTAGCCGCGTCGTCCGAGGGCCTCACCGACCTCCAGGCGCGGATCTCGGTGTGCCGGGCCTGTCCTCGCCTCGTGACCTGGCGTGAGGCCGTCGCCCGCACCGGTCGGCGCGCGGCGTTCGCCGCGCAGCCCTACTGGGGACGGCCCGGCCCCTCGTTCGGCGACCCGGACGCCGAGGTGCTCATCATCGGGCTCGCCCCCGCCGCGAACGGCACCAACCGCACGGGCCGGATGTTCACGGGTGACGCGTCCGGGGACGTCCTCTACGCCGCGCTGCACCGCACCGGTTTCGCGACCCTGCCGACGTCGGTCGCTGCCGGCGACGGGCAGTCGCTCACCGGCATCCGCATCGTCGCGTCCGTCCGCTGCGCTCCCCCGGACAACAAGCCGACGCCGGCCGAGAAGGAGACCTGTCGGGCGTGGCTGCGTCGCGACCTCGAGCTCGCCACTCCCCGGTTGCGGGCCATTCTCTGCCTCGGCGCGATCGGCTGGGACGGCGCCCTCGCCGCGGCCACCGCCGCCGGGTGGGACGTGCCGCGGCCCAAGCCGCGGTTCGGCCACGGCGCCGAGGCGACCCTGACGACGCCGGAGGGGCGCGGCATCCGGCTCGTCGGCTGTTACCACGTGAGCCCGCACAACACCTTCACGGGACGGCTCACCCCGCAGATGCTCGACGACGTCCTGCTGTCGCTGCGGTCGCGGTGACCCGGCTGGCGCGTCGGCCCGTCCGCTCCTAACGTCACAGGATGATCCGGCTCGAGCGACCCGACATCCGCTTCCACCGCAGCTATCTCGAGGCGCACGAGGAGTTCGCGGGTGCCACGCGGGACGGCGACGGGGTGTGGGTGGAGCCGCCGGACGGCCGGGGCTTCGCCGGGACGATCTTCGACCGCGAGGAGATGGAGACCGCCGAGGGTTTCGCCCGCTACGTGGCCTGGCGGGTCGACCGCGCGCTGGAGGAGTCGCCGCGCCCTCACGACCACGGGCCGTGCACGTTCTTCTGGGTCGTCGACGACGAGCGTCCCGACACGTACCTCGGCTCGGCCTCCATCCGTCACCGCCTCACCCCGTTCCTCCTCGAGGTGGGTGGCCACATCGGCTACTCGGTGCGGCCGAGCGCCCGGCGGCGTGGGGTCGCGACGGAGGCGTTGCGCCTGCTGCTCCCGCACGCCGCCGCCCTCGGGATCGACCCCGCGCTCGTGACGTGCGACGTCGACAACGTCGCGTCCGCGAGGGTCATCGAGGCCAACGGCGGGGTCCTCGAGGACGTCCGCGGGGTCAAGCGGCGCTACTGGGTTCCCACCGGCCGCTGAGCCGGCGGCGCGACATACGCTGGCGGACATGAGCGACAGCGCCGCGCGCACCGGTCCCGCCCTCGTCGTCACGCGCCACGGTGGCCGCGACGTGCTCGCGGTGGAGGAGCGCACCGCGGCAGCCCCCGGCCCTGACGACGTGCTCGTCGAGGTCGCCGCCGCCGGCGTCAACTTCATCGACGTCTACCAGCGCGAGGGCGTCTACCCCGTGCCGACGCCGTTCGTGTCCGGCAGCGAGGGTGCCGGCACCGTCGTGGAGGTCGGGTCGGACGTCACGCTCGTCGCGCCCGGCGACCGCGTCGCGTGGCCGCAGACCCTCGGCAGCGCCACCCGGTATGCCGTGCTCCCGGCGGCCATCGTCGTGCCGGTCCCCGACGCGGTCGACCTCGAGGTCGCTGCCGCCGTCATGCTCCAGGGCCTCACTGCGCACTACCTCACCACGAGCACCTTCGCCGTCGCTGCCGGTGACGTGGCGCTGGTGCACGCCGCCGCGGGCGGCGTCGGACAGCTGCTCGTGCAGATGGTGCACGCGCGGGGCGGCACGGTCGTCGCGACCGCCGGTGGCCCCGAGAAGTGCGAGACCGCCCGGGACCTCGGCGCGGAGCACGTCATCGACTACCGGGCGGTCGTGGACCTCGCGGCAGAGGTGCGCAGGATCACCGGCGGGCGCGGGGTCGACGTCGCGTACGACGGGGTCGGCAAGGACACCTTCGACGCGTCGCTGGCATCGCTGCGACCGCGGGGGACGCTCGCGCTCTTCGGGGCGGCCAGCGGGCAGGTCCCCCCGTTCGACCTCCAGCGGCTCAACTCCGGCGGTTCGCTGTTCGTGACGCGGCCGACCCTCAGGCACTACCTCGCGACACGGGCCGAGCTCGAGTGGCGGGCCGGCGAGGTGCTCGCCGCAGTGGCCGACGGGTCGCTGCGCGTGGCGATCGGCGGGCGCTACCCGCTCGGCGAGGCGGCGACGGCATACGACGACCTCGAGGGCCGGCGCACCCAGGGCAAGCTCCTCCTCCTCCCCTGACCCCAACTCCGACCTCGTGCGACGTGCACACGGTTCTCGCAGCGGATGCCGTGCGAGAACCGTGCGTAAGTCGCACGGAGTCCGGGGAGGGGCGGGCGAGCCGCGGTGGGGTCAGCCGGCGCTGGTCCAGAGGACGGCGATGGCGACGTTGAGGAGGGCGAGCGCGCCGGCGGCGTTGACGAGCTGCGGGCGCGACCCCTCGCCCTTGCGCTCCTTGGCCGCGGCGATCTCCGCGCAGGCCACGACGGCGACGGCGACGACGAGCTTGACCCCGATCTTGGTGCGGTTCAGCGGGTCGTCCTCGCTCTCGGCGAGCCCGACGAGGAGGATGCCGGTGACGAGCTGGGCGCGCGCGCCCCAGAGCAGCGCCGGGGTCGCGACGCCCCGGGCGACGAAGACCGCGCTGCCGACGATCGCGGCCATGCCGAGGAGGTGGGCCAGCACGATGAGGTTCTGCACGACGTCCATGCCGACACCCTAGGCCGCCCCCCGCTCTCGGGCCCCGGCCCCGGCTGACTCGACTGATTGCGGATCACCCACCTCGCGGGTGCCTTCCGGGCCCGCGGACGGTGGGTGATCCGCAATCAGTCGTCAGAGGAGGCGGCGGCCCATCGCCCACGCGGTCAGCTCGTGCCGCGAGGACAGCTGGAGCTTGCGGAGCACCGAGGACACGTGCGTCTCGACCGTCTTGACCGAGATGAACAGCTCCTTGGCGACCTCCTTGTACTGGTACCCCCGCGCGATGAGCCGCATGACCTCGCGCTCGCGCGCCGACAGCCGGTCGAGCTCCTCGTCGACCTCGGCGATCTCCCCGGCCGCCGCCCCGAACGCGTCGAGCACGAACCCCGCGAGCCGCGGCGAGAACACGGCATCCCCGTCGGCGACCCGGCGGACGGCCGTGAGGAGGTCCCGGGCCCCGATCGTCTTCGTGACGTAGCCGCGGGCACCGGCGCGGATGACGGCGATGACGTCCTCGGCGGCGTCGGAGACCGACAGGGCCAGGAACCGAACCGGCGCACCGGAATCCGTGTCGACCCCCATGCATCCCCGGATGACGTCGACCCCGCCGTTGCCCGACCCGCCGGGCAGGTGCACGTCGAGGAGCACCACGTCGGGCCGCTCGGCGCGGATCACCGCGATGGCGGCGTCGACGCCGGGGGCCTCGCCGACGAACTCGCAGGCGGGGACCCCGCCGGCGGTCATCGCCTCGGTCAGCTCGGCGCGGACCCCGGTGCGGAACATCCGGTGGTCGTCGACGAGCACGACACGCACGGGGGTGGCGGGCTGGGTGGTGCTCATGGGTGATCTCCTTCGATCGGTGGCAGCCGCAGCTCCACCTCGGTGCCGTCGTCGCGGCGGCGCACGCGGGCGGTCCCGCCGTGCCGCTCCATCCGCCCGAGGATCGACTGGCGCACGCCGAGCCGGTCGCCCGGCACGGCGTCGACGTCGAACCCGTCGCCGCGGTCGCGCACGAAGGCCTCCACGCCGGTCGGCCCGATCTCGACGTAGGCCGTGACCGGGGTGCCGCCGTGCCGGACCGCGTTGAGCAGCGCCTCGCGCATCGCCTGCGTGAGGGCGGCGCCGTGCGGCTCGTAGGCGCGGTCGCCGGTGACGACGAGGTCGATCGGCACGCCGTGGATGTCCTCGACGTCGTGCGCCACCTCGGTGACGGCGGCGGCGAGCGTGGACTGCGACCCGGTGGGCCCGGCATACAGCCACGATCTCAGCTCGCGCTCCTGGGCCCGGGCGAGGCGGGTGACGGCGGCGGCGTCGCCGGCCTGGCGCTGGATGAGGGCCAGGGTCTGGAGCACGGAGTCGTGGAGGTGCGCGGCGATGTCGGCGCGCTCCGTCGCCCGGGCCGCGGCGACCTGCTCGCGGCGCAGGTCGCCCCAGAGGCGCAGCCCCCAGGGCGCCGCGATGATCAGGGCCCCGACGAGGACGGCGATCGCCGCCAGGAGGGCGTCCCACACGGCCGTGAGCGACTGACCGCGCGTCACGATCACGAGGATGCCGGCGACCGCGAGCCCGGACCCCAGCGCCACCCGCAGCCAGCCGAAGTGGCTTGTGCCAGCGCTGGATCCGGAGCCCAGCCACCGGGTGCGCTGGGCGTCGTCGAGGTTGGACCAGGCCACGATCGCGCCCACCGCGATCGCGAAGAGCGGGAACAGCACCGACCCGCGCACCGATCCGCCGAGCACCGGGGTGAGGAGCACCGCTCCGATGACGACGAGGACCGCGCCCACCGCGACGACGACCCCCCACTGCCGGCGCTCGACCGGGAGCACCTCGCCCTCAGGGGCGGTGCCGGGCCCGGCGTCGACGTCGGCCTCGGGGGTCAGCACCCAGAGGAAGACGTAGGCCGCGATGCCGGCGCCCCCGGCGAGGGTGAGCAGGACGAAGGCCCAGCGGACCCCACGCACCGAGACACCGAGGTGGCGGGCGACGGCGGCGCTGACGCCCGGCGTCCAGCCCCGGCCACGGGCGCGGACGAGCGGCGGCCGGGAGGGCGGCGCGGCGTACGGCATCGCGGGCGTGCCGACGGTGTCCGGCGTCGCGTAGCCACCGGTGACGCCCGGGATGCCGGGGGCACCGGGTCGCGCGGCGGCCGCGGCGGGTTCGTAGGGCGTGGGCACACCCCCATCCTGACGCACGCCGGGGTGGTGGGGGGACGCTCCCGGGGTCGGGTCAGGGGGGGCTCAGGGTCGACCCTCATGGCGAGGAGGACCTGCCGGGCGCGACGCTGGAGCCATGACGGAGAACCCGACCCAGACCACCCCACCCCCCGGCGCGCCGCCGCAGGGCTCGTTCCTCGACGACACCTTCGCCCGGCTCCGGGCCAGTGGCTACGAGCGCGACACCGACGCCCGCTGGTTCGGCGGGGTCTGCGCCGGTCTCGCCCGGCGCTTCGCCGTCGACCCCGTGCTCGTGCGGGCCGCCGCCGTGGTGCTGGCGTTCGTCGGGGGTCTCGGCCTCACGATCTACGTCCTGCTGTGGCTGGTCATGCCCGACCGCCGCGGCGACATCCTCGCCGAGCGCGCGATCCGCCGCGGCGACATCGGCCCGATCGCCCTGCTCGTCGTCGCCGTCCTCCTCCTCGTCGGCGGCGTCTTCTCGATCGGCCAGGGCGACGGCTGGGTCGCGCCGCTCTGGCTCATCCCCATCGCCATCGTCGCGTGGTTCGTCGTCGGCCGCGACCGTCGTCGCGGCATCCAGCAGTACCCCGCGCCCTACGGCACCCCGCCCCCACCCCCGCCAGGAGCCCCCGCCATGTCCGCACCCACGAGCACGCCCCCGCCCGCCGGCGGCGCGCCGGTCGCCCCGGGGTCGACCCCCGCCACACCGACCGCGCCGTATGCCGTCCCGCCGCAGCAGGCCTACGCCCCGTCCCAGCCCTACGGCACCCAGACGGGCCCCTACGGCAGTCAGCCCGCCCCGTACGGAGGCACCGCACCCTGGGGCGGCCGGCCCACCCCGCCGGTGCCCCCGCGGCCGATCGCGCCGCCGCCCCCGCCGAAGCCGCGCCGTCGGCGGCCGAGCGCCTTCGTCGGGCTGCTCTCCGTCGGCATCGTCCTCGTCGGCCTGGGTCTGGGCGCCGCCCTCGACGACCCGATGGGCTTCCCCGGCAGCGCGGCGACCCTCGGCTTCCTCATCGCCCTGACCGGCGTGTCGCTCGTCGTCCTCGCGCTCGGGATCTCCGGTCGCGGTTCGGGCTTCAGCGGCCTGCTGGTCGTCGTGCTCGGCCTCCTGCTGCTCGCCTCCTCGGCGGCCTCCCGGGTCGACGTCCAGGACGGGGTGGGTGACCGCACCTGGGTCCCGGTGCCCGCCTCGGGCTCGTCGAGCTTCGAGCTCGGCGCCGGTGACGCCACCCTCGACCTCAGGCGGCTCGACACCGACGTCGAGCGCACCACGCCGCAGGTGATCAACGTCGAGATGGGCGCGGGCGGGCTCACGATCCTCGTGCCCTCCGGCCTCGATGCCCGGGTCGACGCGAGCGTCGGCATCGGGAGCATCCGCCACACCGGCGGCACCGTCACCGGTGTCAACGAGTCCTCCGGCACCGACCGGACCACCTCGACCACCTACGGCGACGAGCCCGTGGACGTCGTCGTCGACGCCGAGCTCGGCCTCGGCGAGATCCACATCCAGGAGCAGTGATGAGCACCCACGACAACACCCCCAACGACAACACCCCCACCGACGACACGCTCGCCGACGAGGTCTTCGTCCAGCGCGACGCGACCCCCACCGGTGCGGACACCGCCGCAGGTGAGCCGGCCGCCCCCGCAGAGCCGACCACCACGGCGACGCAGGCACTCCCGACCACCCAGGCCGGGTCCGAGTCCGGAACCGGCGCCGGCGCACCGTCGACGACCGCGTCGTCCCCCGGGACGGCGGTCGCGACGGCAGCTCCCGCGACCGGCACGGCGTCGGCATCCGACGCCGCCACCTCCGGCACGGCACCCGCCGAGCAGCAGTGGCTGCGCGGGCCGGCGCCGTTCGCGATCGTCCTCGGCCTCCTCGGCCTCTTCGTGGCCGGCGGCGTGCTGATCGCCGAGCTCACCGACCTGTCCATGCCGTGGAACGACCTCGGCCCGTGGACCGTCGTCGCGGCCGGTGTCGTCGTCGTGCTCGTCGGGGCCATCGGCCTCCGCTCGAGCCGACGCGCTCAGGACTGAGGCCAGACGTGGTCGTCCACGAGCCCCACGGCCCGCAGGGCGACCTTGACGCTCGCGACCACCTCGACCGAGGGCAGCTCCTCGAGGGGCACCCAGCGCGCGTCGGACGTCGACCCGCCCACGTCGTGAACGACGGGGCGGGTCGGCCGCGGGCAGCGTGCCGTGTGCAGCAGGCGCACCGCGTGGTAGTCCTCCAGACCGCGCTGCGAGCGGCCCACCCAGTGCTGCGTCATGACGTCGACGAGGCGCACGGCGTCGACGTCCTGGCCGGTCTCCTCGGCCACCTCGCGCACGACCGCGGCGTCGGGCGCCTCGCCCTCGTCGACGCCGCCCCCCGGCAGGTTCCAGCGGCCCGGGGCCCCGGTCCGCGGTGCCAGCTGGGTGAGCAGCAGCCGCCCCTCGGCGACGACGACGGCGTACGCCGCCACCCGCTGGTGCGGTACCAGGCCCGTCCGTTCGACGTGGGTCAGCCCCGGCCCCTCGGGCCCGTCCGTGCTCGGGTCCGCCGGACGCACCGGTTCGACGGCGTACCGCACGGTGAGGTCGCCGAGCACCCCGTCGACGCCCTGCGGGCTGCCGGCCCAGCCCCGGGCCGCCAGTCCCTCGACCGGGTCGTCGCCGTGCCCGAGCGCGAAGCTCGCGACGACGCGGCTCCCGTTCCACCCGACGACGGTGATCACGTCATGCGCACCCCGGCGCGGCGGTACTCGCGCACCGTGGCGGCGACGACCCCGGGCCAGTCCTGCACCGGCGGGACGTCGAGGTTGTGACCGCGGATGCGCGCGCGCAGCGCGGAGTCGCGGGCGAGGTGGGCCAACGCGCCCGCGAGGACGACGTCGGTGTCGGCGAGGAGTCCCTCGACGCCGTCGGCCACGAAGTCGTCGACCCCCGTGCCCCGCGGCGCCACGACCGGCAGCCCGGCCGCGCGTGCCTCGAGCGGGGCGATGCCGAACGCCTCGAGGCGCGCGGTCGTGAGGTAGGCGTCGGCCGACTGGTGGAGGGAGCGCAGGGCCTCGCGGTCGACCCGACCCGGCAGCTCGACCCAGTCCATCTCCCGGGTCCGCAGGTAGCGCTCCATGACGCGCCGCTGCGGCCCCTCGCCGACGATCGTCGCGCGCAGCGGCACGGCGGGGTCGAGGATCGCCCGGGCCCCACGGAGCACGCGGAGGGTGGCCACCGGGCGCTTGCGGGAGACCAGGCGCATCGCCGACACCACGTGCACCGGCCGGTGCTCCGCACCCGCTGCGGCGCCGCCGCGACCGTCCTCGGCCCCGTCGCGCCCGCCCTCGGCCCCGTCGCGCCACCAAGCGCCGTCCACACCGTTGGGCACCACCGCGACCGCGGCGTCCCCGGCCGCCGAGCCGACCCGGGCCGCCGCCATCCTCGACACGGCGCTGAGGGCGACCCCGCGTCGCGACCAGCGCCCGAGGTGGCCCACGGCGCGGAAGACCGGCGCCGACCGGTCGATGACGCAGTGGAAGGTCGCCGCCACCGGCAGGCCCGCGTCGAGCGCGACCGGCACGAGCTCCGTGGCGAACGGGCTGACCACGCCGAGGTGGGCGTGCGCGACGTCGAAGCCGCCCGCCTCGAGCCGGCGGCGCACCTCGCGCCGGGCGAACGGGTTGACGGGGATGCCGCCCGGCAGCGGGATCGCGAGCCGGTGCACCGTGACGCCGTCGTCGCCACGTGTCGTCGCGCCGTGCCGCTCGCCGTCCGGGCCGGTCGTCGCGGTGAACACCTCGACCTCGTGACCGGCGGCCACGAGGTGGCGGGAGAGGTCGCGCACCTGGCTCTCGATGCCCCCGACACGCGGGGGGTAGCAGTCGGTGACCATCGCGACCTTCACGGACCGACAGCCTGCCATGCGCGAGGATGGGCAGCGATGTCCCGAACGATCGTGGCGTTCCACGCCCACCCCGATGACGAGGCCCTGCTGACGGCCGGCACGATGGCGCGCCTGGCCGCGCAGGGCCACCGGGTCGTCCTCGTGCTGGCGACCGACGGCGGCGCGGGTCTGGCAGCGGACGAGCTGCGGCGCGACGGCTCGCTCGGCACGCGCCGGCTCCACGAGGCACGCCGGTCCGCGGACGTGCTCGGCGTGGCCCGCGTGGAGTGGCTCGGCTACGCGGACAGCGGCAGCGGCACCGAGCCCGAGCCCGACGCACCCGGTCTCAGCCGCTTCTGCCGGGCCCCGCTCGAGGAGGCCGCGGAGAGGCTCGCCGCGATCCTGAGCACCGAGCGCGCCGACCTGCTCATCTCCTACGACGCGAACGGCGGCTACGGCCACCGCGACCACGTGCGCGTCCACGAGGTGGGGGCCCTGGCCGCACGGATGGCGGGTACCCCGCGCGTGCTCGAGGCCACGGTGCCCCGCGACACCATCGTCCGCGCCGTGCGCACGGTCGGCCGGGTCTACCGGTTCCCCGCCGAGTTCGACCCGACCTCCTTCGAGCGTGCCTTCTCCGCGCGGGCCGACATCACCCACCGGATCGACGTCCGGCGGCACGTCCGGGCCAAGCGCGAGTCGATGCGGGCCCATGCCTCCCAGGCGACCGGGGGCGGCGCGGCATCCGTGGGTGAAGGGGCGCAGACGGGTGACCGCACCCTGGGGGCCTTCCTCCGCATCCCCCGTCCGTTCTACGATCTCGTGTTCGGGAGGGAGTGGTTCCGCGACCCGGCCCTGCCGGCCGGCGGGACCCGGCGCACGGAGATCTTCGAGGGGGACGCATGAGCTCGCGGGTGCGACGCGGCATCCAGGTCGTCATCGGCCTGGGGCTGGCGGCCGTGCTGCTCATCTGGGGGCTGCCGCACTTCGCCAAGACGACGTGGACCGAGATCTGGGCGGTCATCGGCGGTGTGCCGGTCTCGAGCGCGATCGGCTTCCAGGTGCTCATGCTCGTCGGGCTGTGGAGCTACACGTTCTGCATCACGGGCTCCCTCCACGGGCTGTCGCACAGCAGGGCGCTCATCGTCAACCTCTGCGGATCCTCGGTCTCCAACCTCCTGCCGGGCGGCGGGGCCGTCGGGCTCGCCGCCACGTACGGCATCTGCCGGACCTGGGGTTTCTCGCGGCGGGCGACGTCGACGTCGGCGATCGTCACCGGCGTCTGGAACGTCATGGCCCGGATCGCCCTGCCCGTCGTCGCCATCGGGGCCCTGTGGTTCGGCGGCGTCACGTTGCCGGACGCGCTCACCGACCTCGCCGTCGCGGGGATGGTGACCGGTGTCGGCATCCTCGCGACGTTCGTCGCGGTCATGGCCAGCGAGCGGGCCGCGCTCGCCATCGGGAGCGCTCTCGACCGCGTGCTCGGCCCCCTGTTCCGCCGCAAGCGCCCCCAGTCGCCGATGAGCCTCGAGGAGCTCGTCCACGACCTGCGCGCCCGGATCAACGACGTCGTCGGCAGCGGCTGGTGGTCGATGACCCTCGGGATGGTCGGCTTCTTCGGCGCGTACTACGTGCTCTTCGTGCTCGTCCTGCGCGAGACCGGCGTCTTCCTGCCGCTCAACCTGCTCCTCGCGGCCTTCGCGATCGGGCGTCTCCTCACCGCCGTCGGCATCACGCCGGGCGGCGTCGGCGTCACCGAGACCGCCACCGCGGCGGTGCTCGTCGCGTGGGGGGCGGACCCGGCGGGCGCCACAGCCGGCGTCGTGCTCTTCTCGATCTTCACCCACCTGATGGAGGTGCCGCTCGGTGCCCTCGGGTGGCTCCTCTGGACGCTGAGCCCCAAGGTCGAACCACGCGCCGCCGGGGGCAAGGACGCCTTCGCCGAGGCGGCCACTGACCCGTCCGTCGAGAGCTGACCCCTCCGTCGAGGGAAGAGAACACGCCGCCCGGATGCCGTGGCACGCGGCATGTTCTCTCCTCTCGTCCCGGCGGGGTGGTCAGGCCTCCGGGCGGAGGAAGACCATCGCCATCGGCGTCTGCTCGCTGCCCTGCCCGAGCGGGTTGTCGGCGAACATCTCCTCGAAGCGGGACCAGTCGCCCGGCACGTCGGAGCCGAGGACGTTGCGGCCGATGTCGTTGGCATCCATGATCACGGTCCCGCCGAAGGACGAGCGCCAGGGCTCGGGAACCCGGTCCCGGATCGCCGAGGACAGGCGGGCGGCGACGGCATCCGGGTCCTTGGGCGCGAGCTTGGCGGAGACGTTCGACGGGTAGGCGCTGTACTCGGTCGGGCCGTCGATCGCGTTGATGTCGTTGCCGACGAGCTCGTAGAACATGCCCTTGCGGCCGATCGCCTTGCCGACGGCTCCACCCGCCGCGGCGTACAGGACGCGCGGGAGGCCGGCCTCCTGGATCGCGAGCTGCATCGTGAACGGGCTGCCGAGGCCGATCCCGGCCGGGGTGCGCGTGACGTACCGGGACAGCACCCGCGCCGGGCGGCCGACCTTGATGTCCCACACGAAGTACGACCGTCCCTGCGTGATCGCGACGACCTTCTCGGACAGGAAGAACCACCAGGGGCCCCGGGCCGCGGCCTCGTGCTCGGGCCCGGCCGACGGCAGGTCCGCGAAGAAGCGGTCGACGTGGGCCAGGACGCGCGCGTCGAGGTCGTCGTCGCGGCCGAAGAGCTCGGTGCGCACGGGGTAGCGGCGCACGGCCTCCCCCCGCGCGGTGACGAGGTCGAGGCTGCGCCGGGCGTTCGGCTCGAAGTCGGTCTTGACGTGCGCGGCCTGCGCGGCCGCGGCGGTCTCGGCATCCTCGTCGCGCTCGTCGAAGAACTCGCGCAGCCACAGCTCGAGGTTGATCAGGCGCCAGAACGTCATCGTGTCGACGTCGTTGGTGCCCTTGATCCAGCCCTCGAAGGCGTTGATCACCTCGGTCTGGTCGACGTACGGACGGTTGGCGAAGGACTCGCTGAGGAAGATGTTGTAGAAGTGGTTCTTCAGGCGCATGAACCACTCGACCTGCGGGGTCGTGAACCCGATCTTGTTGCGGCGGCGGTTGATCGACTCCGGCAGCAGGCCACGCGTGGCGTCGCGCAGCACCCGCTTGTTCCAGCCGTCCTTGATGATCGCCTCGTCGGAGAGGCTGAAGACGAACTTCAGCACCTCCTTGTCGAGGAACGGCACGCGACCCTCGAGCGAGAACCGCATGGTGTTCTTGTCCTCGTAGCGCAGCAGGCTCGGCAGCGAGTTGTGGAAGAGGTCCTCGACGAGGCGCTTCTTGAGGTTCGCGCCCTCCGAGGTGTACCGCTCGCCCGAGTGCGCCGCGACGAAGTCGCGGCCCAGGAGCTGGGTCGTGGGGATCGTCTTCTTGAGCGTGACCTTGGCCTTGAGCTTGAAGCGCCCGAGGCGGTAGAGGACGTCGAGGCTCTTCGCGAGCTCGGCGGCGGCGAGGGTCGCACCCTGCGCCCGGAGCTGGCGGAGGTAGACGAAGTAGTAGGGGATGTAGCCGGCCATCATCTCGTCGGCGCCCTGCCCGTCGAGGAGCACCGTGACGTGCTGGGTCGCCTCGCGCATCACCTGGTACTGCGCGTACGGGCCCGAGGAGATGAGCGGCTCCTCCTGGGTGCGGACGAAGTCGGCGAGGTCGGCCTTGAACTCGTCCGCGGTCGGGAGGATCTTGTGCGCGTCGACGTGGCCGGTGCAGATGTCGAGGACGTCGTCGACGTAGCGCTCCTCGTCGTTGATCGACCCGGGGAACACCGCCGAGAAGGTGTTCTGGCGGGCGCCCACCGAGCGCGTCGACAGCTCGTCGCCCTCGTTGAGCAGCTGGTTGATGATGACCGCGACCGCGCTCGAGTCGAGGCCGCCCGAGAGCGACGTCCCCACCGGCACCTCCGACTGCAGGCGCAGGCGCACCGACTCGACGAGGCGCCGCTTGTACTCGGCGGCCGCGGCGTCGTCGTAGGGGCGCTGGACCGACGCGAGCTCGAGGAGCTCCTCCTTCAGGCGCGTGAACATGCGGCGCCGGATGCCGTCCGCGTCGACCGTGAGCATCTCACCGGGGGCGAGCCGCTCGATCCCGTCGAAGAAGGTCTCGGTGCCGTCCTCGTGCGCCCGGAAGCGCAGGTAGCGGTAGACGGAGCGCTCGTTGACCCTCTTCTCGTAGAGCCCGCTGGCGAGGATCGGCTTGATCTCGCTCGAGAAGAGGAGCACCTCCCCCTCGCCGTCGGGGTGCGGCACCCGGACGAGGTAGACCGGCTTGATGCCGAAGTGGTCGCGGGCCAGGGTGAGCCGCTGCTCCTGGCGGTCCCAGATCGCCAGCCCGAACATCCCGTTGAACCGGTCGAACGCGTCGTCCCCCCACTGCGCGAAGGCCTGGAGCACGACCTCGGTGTCGGAGTCGGTCGCGAAGCTGCGGCCGAGCGCCTGCAGCTCGGCGCGCAGGTCGAGGTAGTTGTAGACCTCGCCGTTGTAGGCGATCACGTAGCGCCCGTCGGCGGTGTCCATCGGCTGCTGGCCGTGGGCGACGTCGATGATGGACAGCCGCCGGTGCGCGAGCCCGCAGGGGCCGTCGGTCACGATGCCGTCGCCGTCGGGCCCGCGGTGCTGCTGGCTTGCGTTCATGCGCTCGAGGAGCGCCGTGTCGGTGGGGAGTCCGTGGTAGCCGGCGATGCCGCACATGCGTGGGTCGGTCCTAACGTCCTCGGGGGTGGTGCGCACGGCATCCGGTCGGGATGCCGTCGTCCAAGCCTGCCACGGATGCCGTGCCAGTCCGATTCCGCCGGCCGCCGGCCCGTGCGCTCCGGCCCGTCCCAACTTTCCCGCATGGAGCGAGGACCTTCAGCTGAGCACCGGAACGGTTGTGGTGCTCAGGTGAAGGTTCCGGGATCGGGCGGGAAAGTTGAGGCCGGCGGCGGGGGGGTCTGGGACTGGGGTGGGGTCAGGCGGGGAGGTGCGCGTCGAGCCAGGCCACGACGTCGCCGGTCACCTCGTCGCGGTTGGTCTCGTTGAAGATCTCGTGACGGGCGCCCGGGTAGAGCGTGCAGGTGACGTCGACGACGCCGACCGAGGAGTACTGCTCGCTGACCGCCAGGGGGCCTGTGCCGTTGTGACCGGAGGGGTCGCGCTCGCCCGAGACGATGAGGACCGGGAGGTCGCGTCGCACCCGGGCGACCTGGCGTCGGTCGTTGCACTGGGCCACCCCCGTGGCCAGATCGACGAAGAAGCTCGACGTGGCCGTGCGGCCGCACAGCTCGTCGGCGACGTACTTGTCGACCTCCGCCTCGTCACGCGACAGCCAGTCGAAGGAAGTGCGGTTGGGCTTGAACGCCCCGTTGTAGGGGCCGTTGAGCAGACCCTGCAGGAGTGTGCTGACGTGCCTCCCTCCGCGCAGCCGTGCCTCGGTCCTGGCCACGAGCGGCCCGACCTTCCCGAGCCAGCCGGGGTCGCCACCCGTGGCCGAGAGCACGATCCCCGCGAGGTCCCCACTGTTCTCGATGACGTAGCAGCGGGCGATGTAGGACCCCATCGAGTGCCCGAGGAGGAAGACGGGCAGCCCGGGGTTCTCCTCCTGCGCGAATCTGGTGACGGCGCGAAGGTCTTCGACGACCGTGGCCCAGCCGTCGCGGTCAGCGAAGAAGCCATGGTCGGCGTCGCCGGCGGTGGCGCCGTGACCGCGGTGGTCGTGGGCGTACACGGCGTACCCCGCGGCGGTCAGCGCCTCGGCGAGCCGGGCGTATCGGCCTGAGTGCTCGCCCAACCCGTGCGCGATCTGCACGACCGCCTTGGCCTCCCCGTCGGGGAGCCAGCGGTGGGTGTGGAGGGCGATGCCGTCGCTCGCCGTCACCGTCGTCGTCGTGCTCTGCATGGTCGCCGCCTTTGGTTACCAGTGGGTATGCCGGGGACAGCCTGCCACGCCGACCCCGGGCGACGACAGGTCGGGCCGGTGCGTGTGGGACCCGGCGCGATGCCGCCGGTCCTCACACACACGCCAGCCTGGTCAGTGGCCGACGCCGGGTCACATGCCGGGAAGCTCCATGAACTTCTGCGTCGAGATCGTCCCGCCAGCGGCCGTGTGCGGGTGTGTCCCTCGAGGAGCCCGTCGAGCTGCTCCTGCGAGTCGGCGTCGACGATCGCGTACCCGGACACCGGGACGTCGGCGTCGCCGTCGTTCTCGAGCGGCGACCCCATGTCGACCAGCCGGTCCCCCACCCGCTCGCCCCACGTCATCCAGTCCTGCATGCCGGCCGCCGCCTGCTCGGGCGGGATCTCGGCCAGCTGGGCGCGCATGGCGCTCGTGGTGTTGTAGAAGACCATGTACTTCGACACCACGACTCCTTCGACGTCCTGGGCCGGCACCGGTCGATGCCCGCCCACGTCGATCCTCCTCCGGGCCGCAAGTCCCGCCACCGAGGTCTAGATCGGGGCGTCGTGCGCGTCGTGGGCGACGAGCCACGCGGCAGCCTCCACCCGGTTACGAACCCCCAGCTTCGCCAGCACGTTGCTGACATGGTGCGCGACGGTCTTCCTGCTGAGGAACAGCCGCTCGGCGATCTCCGGGTTGGACAGCCCGTCGGCGAGCAGGGCCAGCACATCGCGCTCACGGCCGGTGAGCAGGCCCTCGGTGTGTGGGACGGGGGCCGGACGCCCGCCGAGGCTGCGCAGCAGGGCCGAGGCACGGTCGAGCTCGACGGACGCGCCCAGCGAGGCGAAGGTCTGCGCTGCTCGACGGGTCTCCGCCACGGCCGCACCCGGGTCGGACGGTGCCAGGGCCTCGGCCAGGGAGACCCCAGCGCGGGCCTGCTCGAGGGGCAGCCGGGCGGCCGCGAAGAGGCGGACGGCGGTGCGCAGCACCCGCGTCGCCTCAGGATCCGCGGCCGCGGAAGCGACCAGTCCTTCGGCCAGTCGGGCGTACCCGGTCAGCGCATCCCCGATGTCCTGGACGGCCACCTTGCCCATGCGGGATGCCGATCCGAAGGCCGCGTCGTCCTGCCCGCACGCCAGCTGCAGCTCGACGAGCACGGCCAGGCCGGGAAGCACCGCGAGCTCGCCGTCGTGCTGCGCGAGTACCTCCGCGAGCGCAGCCACTGCAGCCCTCCGTTCGGTGTCGGTGACCGACTGCTGCCAGGCCACCCGGGCGGCCGGGCGGATGCCGTAGCTGTCATCCCCGCTGCCGGCGAGGAGTCGCTCCGCCTCGCCGAAGCGGCCTTGGCGCACTCGGAGCTCGGCCAGCCGGGCACACGCCGCCGGGCGCAGCGCGCGGTACGTCGCGTCATAGAGCTCGACCGATCGGGTCAGCTCGCGCTCCGCCTCCGCCCAGCGACCCGCAGCGGTCCACACGGTTCCCACGTGCATTCGGCAGATCGCCGATGCCCAGGCGACGTCCAGCCGCTGCTCGAGCGCTGTGAACACCCGGTGCCACTGCTCGGCACGCGGCACGTCCACCACGGTCTCGCACGCGACCATGAGCTTGCAGTAGATCTCCCCCACCACGACCGGGCTGGCCACCTCACCGCCGTACGCGGCAGCGGCCGCCTCATCCAGGCGCCGCATGCCCTCGGTGACCGATCCGGCCTCGACCATCGTGAGGCCGCGGTAGGCGAGTGCGTCGAAGTGCAGGTCGTCGTCGCGGAAGGCGTCCGCGGCTCGCTCAGCCGCTTCGATCCACCGGTCGCGTTCACCGCGGTCCGCAGCGTGCAGCGCCCGAGCCAGCGCGACCCAGCCCGCCTCGACGCACGGTCCGGACTCCTGCGCCAGCCGGATGCCGCGCTCCAGCCATCCCTGGGAGACGGCTGCGTTGCCGAAGAGTGCGATGTGGTCGAAGGCGATCTGGTAGGCCGCCAGGCGGGCGGCGCCGCGGGTGTCACCGGCGGCGCGGAGTGCGGCATACGCCTGTTCGCGCAGGGTCAGCGCCCCTGCGTAGTCACCCGCGCGGGCATGCACCTCTGCATCGTGCGCGAGGTCGTCGGGCCTCACCCCGCCATTGTCCCGCGAAATGGGGACCCCGCATGGGTCACCTGACCGATCCGCCTCGGGGTCGGTCGGCGGAGTCTGGACACATGGAGACAGAGACCTTCCACATCAGTTCCGAACAAGCCGAGGCGTACGAGGAGCGCTTCGTGCCCGCGCTCTTCCGACAGTGGGTGGAGCCGGTGCTCGAGGCTGCCGCCGTCGGTCCTGGCGACACGGTGCTCGACGTGGCGTGCGGGACCGGCGTGGTGGCGCGGGCCGCGGCCGAGCAGGTGGCCCCGGACGGCACGGTGTCCGGGATCGACCTCAACCCTGCGATGCTCGCCGTGGCCCGCCGGATCGCGCCAGGGATCGAGTGGCGCGAGGGTGACGCGGCGGCACTGCCCTTCGGTGAGGACGCCTTCGACGTCGTCACCTGCCAGTCGGCGATCTTCTTCTTCCCCGACCCGACTCGTGCGCTCAGCGAGATGGGGCGGGTCACCCGACCGAGCGGCCGCGTGGCCGTGCAGGCGTTCTCGTCCTTGTCCGAGCAGCCGGCCTACGGGCCGTGGGTGGAGATGGTCGCCCAGCACGCCGGACCGGACGCTGTGACGTTGCTCGGCACGTACTGGTCGCACGGCGACCGCAAGGTCATGCGTGGCCGCTGCGCCGACGCCGGGCTCCGAGTGGCGGCCGTGCACGAGCACACGCGGCCGGCGTTCTTCCCGAACATCGAGACGATGGTGCTCACCGAGGTGAACGCGACGCCGCTGCGGAACCGGCTCGGCCAGGCGGAGCTGGACCAGATCCTGACAGGGTCGCACGAGGTGCTCGAACAGTTCATCCACGACGGCCGACTGGTCATCCCCCTGGCCGGATACGTGCTCGCGGCCAGTCCCACCTGACAGCCCGCGCCACCGACCGCAGGCCCGACCTCCGCGAGGTGACGGCTCTTCGCCCGACTGCCGATGCCTCCGCGCAGGCGTTCCGGATGCAGGGTCAGTCCGTGCGCCGTCGGGCCTGCTTCAGCTCACGAGCGAACGCCCAGCCGTCCGCGACGGGGCCCACGTGCCCGAGCTTGTCGGGGTTGCCCAGCCAGCGGACCGTCTGGATCCGCCCGCCGAGCACGTCGAGGGTGACCGTGCCGACCACGCCGCCGTCCCGGTCGCGAAGGATCGCGCCGGGCTGTCCGTTCACCTCGGCCGGCTCCACCGTCGCGTCGATCCGGGCGAGCAACGGCGAGGTCGCCGCGAGCACGCGGGCCACGTTGTCGGCCCCGACCACGCCCCTGGCGAGCGCGGGCGCCTTGCCTCCCCCGTCCCCCACGATCTGGACGTCGGCGGCGAGCAGCGCCCTCAGCCCGTCGACGTCGCCGTCACGGACCGCGTCGAAGAAGCGCGCCGCCAGCTCCTCGCGTTCCCGGCGGTCCGCCTCGAAGCGAGGGCGCCCCGCGTCCATGTGCCGCCGCGCCCGGACCGCGAGCTGGCGGCAGGCCGCCTCGGACCGGTCGACGGCCGATGCGATCTCGGAGAAGCCGAACCCGAAGACCTCCCGCAGCACGAAGACCGCCCGTTCGAGCGGGCTCAGCCGCTCGAGCAGCAACAGCGCCGCCATCGACACCGAGTCGGCCAGCTCCGCCGAGCGTGCCGGATCCTCGTAGGGGTCGGTGAGCAACGGCTCCGGGAACCACTCCCCGACGTACTCCTCCCGCCGGACGCGCGCCGAGCGCAGCACGTCGATCGAGACCCGCGTGACCACAGCCGAGAGGAAGGCCTTGACCGACGTGGGCTGTGTCGAGGAGGACGCGTAGCGCAGCCAGGTCTCCTGGACCGCGTCCTCTGCCTCGGCCACGCTGCCGAGGATCCGGTAGGCGATGGCGAACAGCAGCGGGCGCAGCTCCTCGAACTCCTCGCTCCGGGTCACGTGAGCTCTTCCGTGAAGCCTTGCCGCCACGAGGGATACCGCAGCTCCCAGCCCAGCTCACGCTTGGCCTTGGCGTTCGAGAAGCCGCGCCCCTCGGTCATCATGCCCACCACCATCTCGCCGGCCAGCAGCCGGGCCAGCCACGCGGGGAGCCGCCGCGGGGGTTTGGCCCCCGCGCAGGCCGCCAGGTGGGGCAGCCACTCGCTGAGGGGCGCCGGCTCGTCATCGACGATGTTGAACACGCCCTTGGCGCGCTGCTCCACCGCCAGCACGGTAGCGCTCGCCGCGTCGTCGACGTGCACCCACGAGACGTACCCGGTGCCAGCCCCGACGATCGGGAGCAGCCGCTTCCGCACGAGCTCGATCTGGTCGTCGTTGGCGCCCGGCCCGTAGAACCCGCCGTACCGCAGGACCGCGCCGCCGCCACGGACCACCACGTCCTCGAGGTGGCTGACCGCCCTCGTCCCCTCGAGCTGCTCCAGCGGGTCCTCCTCGGTCTTGACCCATCCGCCCTCGCGGAGGCCGTTCATGCTGGCGTGGCCCTGCGCGACGACGTGGGAGACGCCGGTCGCCTCGGCCGCTGCCAGCAGGTGGTCGGTCCCCTCGCTGCGCAGCCGGTTCGTGGACGCGAAGAAGCGGTCGGCCCTCCGGAGGTTGGGCTTGCCGGAGTGCGCCACCGACAACGCGGTCATCTGGTGCACGACCACGTCCGGTCGGGCCACCGCCACCGCCTCGCCGACCGCCGCCGCGTCCAGCCCGTCCATCACGACGCCCTCGGCGCCCAGCTGCTCCAGCAGCCCCAGCTTGGCCGCACTCGTCGTCGTCGCGGTCACCTGGTGTCCACGGGCCACCAGCTGCGGCACCAGCCGCCGCCCGATGACCCCGCTCCCGCCTGCCACGAACACTCGCATCACGCCACGCTCCTCATCCGCCTGCTCCTTGTCACCAAGACGAGACAGCCAGGCAGCCTGTGACATGCGACGTGCTGGACCTCAGCGCGGGGTGAGCAGTGCGACCGGCATGGCGCGCCCGGACTTGGTCTCGTAGACGGCGAAACCGGGGTTCTCGGTGAGGACCTGGGCGAACGCGTCGTCCCGCTCCGCGCCCTCGAGAACCCGCACCGCCACGTCATGACGCGCGTCGCCGAGCTCGACGACCGCGGCGTCGGCGGCCCGCAGGTTCTTGAACCACTGGGGCTCCTCGGGCATCCCGCCGGCGGAGCCCACGACCAGCCACCCGCCGGCGCGCTCGAAGTAGGCGACCGGGCAGCTGAACGGCTGGCCGCTCTTGCGTCCCTTCACGGTGAGGATGAGGACCGGCGTGCCGCCCTTGGCCTTGGCTCCCACCCTGCCCTTGCTCCTGCGGTAGAGCCACACGCTCACGCGGTTCCCGGTACGCCACAGCGAGCGGCCGACGCGGTTCATCGCTCCGCCTCCTCAGGTCGGGTCCTGAGGACCACGGTAGGCCGGATCAGTCCCATGGAGGTCGGCTCAGTCCCGGTGCTGCACGATGTTGAGCACGTTGCCGTCCGGGGCGCGGACGAAGAACCGACGCACTCCCCAGGGCTCCGTCCTGAGCGGCAGCACGATCTCGTACCCGCGCCGCTCGGCCTCCTGGTAGGCGCCGTCGACGTCCTCGACGTGAACGGAGACCACCGGATCGTGGGGAGCGACTGCGTCACGCGTGAGGAGCTGCACATGGGCTCCCGTGTCCGGTGACGTGTACCGAGCGACCCAGCCCAGGTTGAACTCCTCGGTGCCGAGCCCGAGGAAGTCCGTGTAGAAGGACTTCGCCGACTCGATGTCCGGGACGTGCAGGTTGGCTGTGATCCGGGTCGTGCGCACGCGCGACTCCCTCCGGTAGGGGTTGATCTTCTCGATGCTCAACCATGCACCGGGTGAAGTCGACCCGCGCTGCCGTGCTGTCGGCGATCTCAGCCGCGGCGCCGACGTGACGCAGGTGGGGCGGTGAGCTGGAGCCGGATTCGCCCACCTCGCCGCGTGGCTCTCCCGATGCCTCGGCTGCCGCCGGTGACGACGACCGACCTGCCGTTCATGGGTCCGGCGCTGGTGCCGTTCATGGTGACGTACGTCGTGGCGGCGGTCTGCGAGGTCCGGACGGAGGGGTGTGCCTCAGTGGTCGGCGGCCCGGTACGCGTCGAGGGTCATCTCGAGGGCCTCCTCCAGCGGGGTGGCGCGCACCCCCAGGTGCGAGGTGATGCTGCTGCTGTCCACGACGAACGGCTCGTCGAACTGGTACTGCATCTCGAGGAGCTCGCGGACGGTGGGGTTCGCGACGGCAACGGCGCGAAGGAGGAGGGGATGCAGCTGACGAAGCCGGGTTCGGGACCGGCCTGCCAGGCGGAACACCGCGTCGACGAGCTCGCGCGTCGTGCGCGTGGCCGGGTCGTTCGGGAGGTGCCACACCTTGCCCGTCGCATCCGGGTGCTCGCCGAGGACGGCCAGGCCCTCGCCGATGTCCGGGATGAACGTGTACGTGTGGGGCTGGTCGGGGTCACCCAGCACCGTCGCAGTGCGTCCGGCGAGGGCGGCGGGGAACACGCGGTCACCGAGGTTGGACTGGGCGCCGCCGCGCGGCCCGAAGTAGTCGGAGGCGCGCCCGATGGCGACCTCGACGCCGCCGCGCCGATGAGCGGCGAGCAGGTCATCGGACATCCGCGAACGCAGCCGCCCCTTGTGCGTGTGCGCGTCGTGCGCGCGGTCCTCGGTCAGGGGTCGGCCGTTCGGGCGCCCGTACATGTAGACGTTCTCCATGCTCACCAGCCGCGCGCCGTGTGCCTGCGCGGCGGCGAGGACGCCGGCCTGGAGCGCCGGGAACTGCTGCTCCCACTGGTGGTACGGCGGGTTGAGCGTCTGGTAGACGACCTGCGCACCGGCGGCGACGGCGGTCGTGAACTCGGGGTCCCCGGCATCCCCACCGACCACGTCGACGTCGACGCCGACGGGCGCCCGGCCGCTGCGGTTGACCATGCGAACGGTCTCGCCGCGGGCGCGGAGAGCGTCGAGGGTCGCCAGTCCGACCGCTCCGGTTCCGAAGACGACGTGTCGGGGCCTCGAGCTCGTCATGACTGGTCTCCGATGGTTGCGGTGGCGGGTTCCGCCGGGGCCGGTCCCTGGTGGACCGACGTGGCGGGCGTCGCCGACGAGCGCTGGGTCCGCGGCGGCAGGATCGTGTGCAGGAGGATGCCGACCACGGCGGTGATGGCCGCGGCGCCGCTGGCTCCGAACAGGGTGTACTGCTCGTCGACGGCGATGCCGGCGGTGGTGGTGAGGATCCAGCCGAGGGCCGGAGGACCGGCATCGCGACGGTCCAGGCCCAACGGTGTCGTGCTCGTCGAGGCATGGCAAGCGCGGGGACGTCGCCGCCCGAGGGCCGTGACGCAGCCGGACTGACCGGGTTCTCAGCCCTACTCCACGCCGCTCATCCGGTCGTCGTCGCGCCGGGAGAGGACGAACCAGACCGCGGTGCACGGCTCGTCGTACGGGTTGCTCAGCCGGTGCGGCGTCGTCGAGTCGAAGTGGATGGAGTCGCCGGGGCCGAGCGAGTAGGTCTCGAACCCCACCTGGACATCGAGCCGGCCGTGCAGGAGGTGGCCGTACTCGCGGCCGCCGTGCCGCATCATCTGCTCGGGCGCGCACGACGACGAGCCGGGCGCATACTCCACGTGCAGGAAGTCGACGTACGGGTCGTGGTCGGCGGTGAGCCGCTCCCAGACCACGCCGGACATCTCCACCCGCTTGCGGCCCTCCGCGGGCTGGACGGGTACGCCGACGCGTGGCCAGCTGTCCGGGGAGGCGCTGTCGGCGAGGGGCGCGTCGACCGGCTCCGGGCCGAACTGACCCGGCGGCTCGCCGATCAGGTCGTCGAGCGTGGTGCCCAGGACCGAGACCAGGGAGTACAGCGTGCCGACCGACGGGTTGGCCTTGCCCAGCTCGACCTGGCTGACGAAGCTCGGCGAGACGCTCACCCGGCGGGCCAGCTCGCGCAGCGACAGACCGCGGGCCTCTCGGGCCGCCCGGATCGCCGGCCCGAGCTGCACCGGCCTGGTCCCCGTCGCGGTGGTGGCCATGGACACCTCGCTCTCGTGTGCGATGGGACTTTACACACTCTCCGCCGTGAGCGCGCTCAGTGGAAGAGCTCCCCGACGAGTTGTGTAGTACCACTTGACACTCCTGTGCAGCAGGCATTGACTCGGAGGGTTCCGAGAAAGCCGGTGATCAGATGGCGATCCGCACCTACGGGCCCAACGCCGTGGACTGGGAGCAGCGCGTCGACCTCGACCGCCTGCGCTCCGAACGGCTGGCTCGGATCAAGGCCCAGCTGGAGGCGTCCGACCTCGGCGGGCTGCTGACGTTCGACTTCTCCAACATCCGCTACCTCACGGCCACCCACATCGGCACCTGGGCGATGGACAAGCTGATCCGGTTCGCCGTCCTCCCGCGTGGCGGCGAGCCCGTCCTCTGGGACTTCGGCTCGGCCGCGAAGCACCACCAGCTGTTCAACCCCTGGCTCGACGGCACCGAGCGCGCCCGGGCCGGCATCTCCACGCTGCGCGGCGCCTTCCACCCCGAGGCGGGCATCGCCGAGGAGGTCGCCCGCAAGGTCGCGACGGTGCTCCGCGAGCACGGCCTCGAGAAGGAGCCGCTCGGCGTCGACCTGGTCGAGATGCCGATCCTCGCCGCGCTGAGGGCCGAGGGCATCGACGTCGTCGACGGCCAGCAGGTCTTCCTCGAGGCGCGCCGCATCAAGACCCCCGACGAGATCAGCCTGCTCACCCAGGCCTGCTCGATGGTGGACGCGGCGTACGACGAGCTCTACTCGTTCCTGCGGCCGGGCGTGCGCGAGAACGAGTGCGTCGGGGTGGTGAGCAAGGTCCTCTACGACCTCGGCAGCGAGTACGTCGAGGGCGTGAACGCGATCTCCGGCGAACGCTGCTCCCCGCACCCGCACGTCTACAGCGACCGGATCGTCCGGCCCGGTGACCCGGCGTTCTTCGACATCCTGCACAGCCACCTCGGCTACCGCACCTGCTACTACCGCTGCTTCGCCGTCGGGTCGGCCTCACCGGCGATGCGCGACGCCTACACCCGCTGCCGGGAGTACATGGATGCCGCGATCGCCATCGTGAAGCCTGGCACCACCACGGCCGACGTGGTGCGGCTCTGGCCGACCGCGCAGGAGTTCGGGTTCCCCGACGAGGAGGCGGCGTTCGCCCTGCAGTACGGCCACGGCGTCGGCCTGTCCATCTGGGAGAAGCCGATCTTCAGCCGGCTGGTCTCGCTCGACCACCCCGAAGTGCTCGAGGAGGGCATGGTCTTCGCGCTGGAGACCTACTGGCCCGCCGGCGACGGTTGGTCGGCCGCGCGGATCGAGGAGGAGGTCGTCGTGACCGCCGACGGCTGCGAGGTGATCACCAAGTTCCCCGCCGAGGAGCTCCTGGTCGCCGGCCAGCGCTACTGGACCGTCGACGGGTCGCTGCCCACGGTGCGCGACTCGCAGTCCCACCTGAACACCGCGAAGGGCAGGGGCGAGTGACCGGAGGCACGATCGAGCGGGTGGCCACGTCCACCCTGCTGGGCTGGTACGAGCAGATGGCCGTCATCCGCGGCACCGAGAAGGCCGCGCACGACCTCTTCCTGCGCGGCCTGGTCAAGGGCACGACGCACCTGGCCGCGGGTCACGAAGCCGTCGCGGTCGGGGCGAGCGCGGCCCTGCGGCCCGACGACTACGTGTTCGCCACCTACCGAGGCCACCACCACGCGATCGCCCGTGGCGCCACGCCGGAGGGGTGCCTGGCCGAGCTGATGCAGAAGTCCACCGGCGTGTGCAAGGCCAAGGGCGGCTCGATGCACCTGACCCAGGCCGACCACGGGATGCTCGGGTCCTACGCCATCGTCGGCGCCCACCTGCCGATGGCCGACGGCGCCGCGTGGTCCGCGAAGCTGCGGGGCACGACGCAGGTCGCCGTCGCGTTCTTCGGCGACGGCGCCACCAACATCGGCGCCTTCCACGAGGCGCTCAACCTGGCGGCGATCTGGAAGCTGCCGGTGATCTTCGTGTGTGAGAACAACCGGTACATGGAGTACACCCCGATCGCGTCGGTCACCTCGGTCCCCAACCCGGCGGCCGACCGCGCGGCCGCGAACGGCATGCCCGGCGTCCTCGTGGACGGCAACGACGTGGTCGCGGTGCACGCAACGATGGCGGTCGCGGTCGACCGCGCTCGCTCGGGCGAGGGACCGACCGTCGTCGAGGCGCTGACCTACCGGCACTTCGGACACAGCCGCACCGACCCGGCCACGTACCGGCCGGCCGACGAGGTCGAGGAGTGGATGGCGCGCGACCCCTTGATCGTCGCCAGGCAGCAGCTGCTCGACTCCGGTGCCAGCGGCGACGAGGTGGACGCGGCCGCCGCACGCGCCGCGGAGGTCGTGGCGGCGGCGTCCCGGGCGGCGCAGGACGCTCCGGCGGCAGACCCGGCCGAGGCGTTCACCGACGTCTGGGCGGACGGGGGGGCGGCATGGCGGACCTGACGACGTATCGCGACGCGGTCGCCGACGGGCTCGCGCGCGAGCTGCGCCGCGACTCGAGCGTGGTGTGCCTCGGCGAGGACATCGGCAAGGCCGGAGGCGTCTTCAAGACCACCGTGGGGCTGTTCGAGGAGTTCGGGGCCGGGCGCGTGTGGGACACCCCGATCTCGGAGCAGGCGATCATGGGGGCGGCCATGGGGGCTGCCATGACGGGGATGCGGCCGGTCGCGGAGATCATGTTCAGCGACTTCCTCGCCTGTTGCTGGGACTACCTCGCCAACGAGATCCCCAAGGCCCGCTACATGACCGGTGGCCAGGTCACGGTGCCGCTCGTGGTGCGGACCGCGAACGGTGGCGGGCTCGGCTTCGGCGCCCAGCACTCGCAGTCCGTCGAGAACTGGGCGATGACCGTGCCCGGCCTGAAGATCGCAGCACCCTCGACTCCCTCCGACGTCGTCGGCCTGATGGCCTCGGCGATCCGCAGCGACGACCCCGTCGTCTTCTTCGAGCACAAGGGCCTCTTCGCGTCCAAGGGCGAGGCGGCGCCCCCCGGACACGTCGTACCCCTCGGAGAGGCGCGGGTCGCCCGAGAGGGCAGCGACGTCACCGTCGTCGCGCTCGCAGCGACGGTCCCGCTCGCGCTGGCGGCGGCCGAACAGCTCGACGGCGACGGCATCTCGCTCGAGGTGATCGACCTGCGCTGCCTGATCCCGCTGGACATGGCCACCGTCTTCCGGTCGCTGGAGCGGACCAGCCGGCTGATCGTGGTCGAGGAGAACCCCTACCAGGGCGGGTGGGGCGCCACCGTCGTCTCGATCGTCGCGGACGAGGGCTTCGAGATGCTCGACGCGCCCATCCGCCGGGTGGCCGGCGAGAACGTCCCGCTGCCGTTCGCCGATGCCCTCGAGCAGCGGGTCATTCCCACCGTGGACAAGCTCGTCGAGGCGGTTCGCCGCCTGACGTCGTACTAGCCGACCGTCCGGACCGTCCGGTCGATCAGAAAGGGGTCAGCACCATGGGCAAGATCCTCCTCAAGGGCGGCACCGTCCTGTCGGTCGACCCGGACATCGGGGACCGGGCCACCGGCGACGTCCTGATCGAGGACGACAAGATCACCGCCATCGAGGCGAGCATCGACGCCGACGCGGAGGTCGTCGACTGCACCGGGAAGATCGTGATCCCCGGCTTCGTCGACTCCCACCGGCACACGTGGGAGACGGCGATCCGCAACAGCGCGCCGAACGCCACCCTCGACGACTACTTCGTGGAGATCCTGGACACCTTCGCGCCGCTGTACCGGCCCGAGGACGTCTACGCCAGCAACCTGGCCGGGACGCTGGAGTGCCTCAACGCCGGCATCACGACCCTGGTCGACTGGTCGCACATCAACAACACGCCGGACCACGCGGACGCGGCGATCCAGGGACTGCGGGAGACCGGGATCCGCGCGCAGTACGCCTACGGCAGCGCGAACACCTCGCTGGAGAAGTACTGGTTCTTCAGCGCCGAGGAGATCCCCGGTGACGACGTCCGCCGGGTGCGCTCGACGCACGTCCCCGGCGACGACGGGCTGATCACGATGGGGCTGGCCACGCGTGGACCCGGGTTCACCCAGGACCAGGTGGTGAAGGCCGAGTGGGAGCTCGCCCGCGAGCTCGGCATCCCGCTCACCGTGCACGTCGGCATGGGCCGGATGGCCGGCCGGTTCGGCATGGTCGAGCAGCTCGACCGGCTCGGCCTGCTCGGGCCGGACACGACGTACGTCCACTGCTGCTACTTCAGCGACCACGAGTGGCAGCGCGTCGCGGACACCGGCGGCACGATCTCGATCGCCGCGCAGGTGGAGACCCAGATGGGCCACGGCTGGCCGCCGGTCAACAAGGCCCGGAAGTTCGGGCTGCGGCCGAGCCTGTCGATCGACGTCGTGACCACGGTGCCGGGCGACATGTTCACCCAGATCCGGGCGGCGTTCGGCGCCGAGCGGGCGCGGGTGAACGCGGTCTGCTGGGACCTCGACATCCCGATCCCCGAGGACATGCTCACCGCCAAGGACATGCTCAAGATGGCCACGCTGGACGGTGCGCACGTCGCCGGCGTCGAGGACCGGACCGGCTCGCTCACGCCCGGCAAGCAGGCGGACGTCGTCGTCATCGACGCGCGGGCGATCAACGTCGGCCCGATCCACGACCCGGCCGCCGCCGTGACCCTGTGCGCGGACGTGTCGAACGTGGAGCACGTCATCGTCGCGGGCAGCGTCGTCAAGCGGGACTTCAGGCTGCTGGCCGACGTCCCCCGGGCGATGTCGCTGGTCGAGGACTCCCGCGACCACCTCGTGGCAGCTGCCGCGACGGCCGCCTCCGAGAAGCAGGAGCTGGCACCGGCGTGACCACTCACCACCTGGTCCGGCGGGCGGCCGACCTCTCGTGGTCGCCGGTCGCCGGGCCGCTCGTCGGGTCGACCGGCCTGGAGCAGTGGTCGGCCGTCGACGCGAGCACGCCCGCGGTGCACACCGGCTTCGGCCTGAGCCGGCTCGCCCCGGGCGGCGCCGTACCCGCGCACGTGCACTCGTACGAGGAGAGCCTGTACGTCACCGACGGGCACGTCGTCGTCCAGACCCCGGGCGAGGCCGCGGGGCTCGGGCCCGGCGGCTACGGGCTGATCCCGATCGGCGTACCCCACTCGCTGCGCAACGAGGGAGACGTGGAGGCGCGGTTCGTCCGGGTCTCGGTGCCGGTGCCCCGGCCCGAGCACGACTTCGACACCCAGCTGGTTCAGGACCTCGGTGAGACCGACGCCGTCGACGCGGACGTCCGCGACCCGCGCACCCGTCGCTACGGCCACATCACCGCGGCGCACATGGACCCGGGCCGGCAGTCCCAGGAGCTGCTGGAGGTGTCGGCGAGCATGCGTACGGCGCTGCTGGTCTACAGCGGGATCTCGCTGAAGATGATGGTCGACTCCGACCTCGGGGCGGTGCTGTCGTCGATGTTCATGGTGCAGTACGAGCCGCACGGCGCCGCCGGCCTGCACGACCACCCGCTCGAGGAGACCTACCTCATCCTGGACGGGTCGGTGGACGCGACCTTCGACGGCGCGGAGTACCACCTCGAGCCGGGTGACGTGGCCTGGGCCGGCGTCGGGTGCCAGCACAGCTTCCGCAACGGGGACGGGAGCGTGCGCTGGTTGGAGACCCAGGCTCCCCCACTGCCCCCGCGGCACGGCTACCGGTTCGCCCGGGACTGGGACTACCTGCGGAAACGACTCGAGGGAGACGCATGATGCGAACCGTGGTGATCGGCGGGACGTCCGGGATCGGGCTCGAGGTGGCCCGCTCCCGCGCCGCGCGGGGCGACGAGGTGGTGCTCACCGGTCGGGACCGCGACCGAGCCGTCGAGGTGGCGACGTCGGTCGAGGGTGACGTCGCCGGCCTGGCCGTCGACCTGAACGACACGCACGGGCTGGCCGACTCGCTCGCCGGTATCGGCACGGTGGACCGCCTGGTCATCGCGGCGATCGAGCGCGACCAGAACTCGATCGCGGACTACGACGTGGACCGGGCGACCAAGCTGGCCGTGCTGAAGCTGGTGGGGTACGCCGAGGTGATCCACAGCCTGCTGCCACGGATGAACGACGACTCCTCGCTCGTGCTCTTCGGCGGCCGGGCCAAGGACCGGCCCTACCCCGGGTCGATCACCGTCTCGACGGTCAACGGAGGCATCGTCGGGCTGGTCACCGCCCTGGCCCTGGAGATGGCCCCGATCCGGGTCAACGCCCTGCATCCGGGCATCGTCGGCGACAGCCCGTTCTGGTCGGGCAAACCCGACGGTGTGCTGGACGGCTACGTCTCGCGCACGCCGACCCGGCGGCTCGCGTCGATGGACGACATCGTCGACGGCGTGAACTTCCTGCTGGAGAACCGCGGCGTCAACGCCACCAACCTCTACATCGACGGCGGGTGGCTGGTGACATGAGCGAGCCGCTGCGCGTCTCGGTCGTCGGCACCGGCCGGATGGGCGGCGCCATGGCGGGTCGGGTGGCGCAGGCGGGCCACCGGGTGACCGTCTGGAACCGGACTCGCTCCACCGCCGAGTCGGTCGCGATCCGGTGCGGCGGCGAGGTCACCGTCGCCGACACGGCGCGCGACGCCGCTCGGGACGCGGACGTCGTGCTCGTGTCGCTCGCGGACGACGCGGCCGTGCAGGCGACGTACCGCGGGGACGACGGGCTGGTCGCCGGACTCGGGTCCAGGACGGTCGTGGCCGACACCAGCACGGTCGCCCCGGGGACGATCCGCGCACTCGAGGACGACGTCCGCGCGACCGGCGCGGTGCTGGTCGACACCCCGGTCTCGGGCAGCGTGTCGAGCGTCGAGGGCGGGACCATCCTGGTCATGGCCGGCGGCCGGGCCGACGACGTCGAGCGCGCCCGGCCGGCGCTGGAGTCCTTCGCGCAGCGGGTCATCCTGCTCGGCCCCCTCGGGGCGGGCTCGACGATGAAGCTCGCGGTCAACGCCATGGTGTTCGGGCTCAACCAGACTCTCGCCGAGGCCCTCGTCCTGGCCGAGAAGGCCGGCGTCGACCGGGAGCTGGCCTACGAGGTCATCGCCAACAGCGCCGTGGCCGCGCCGTTCGTCGGGTACAAGCGGGCGGCGTACGAGCACCCCGAGTCGGCGGCCGTGGCGTTCGCCCTCGACCTGGTCGCGAAGGACCTCGACCTCGCGGCCGCGCTGGCTGTCGGCGTCGGCGCAGCCGTTCCGCAGCTCGCGACCAACCGTCGCATCGTCGGTGACGCGATCGACGCCGGGCTGGGCGACGCGGACCTCAGCGCCCTCGCCGTACACCTGCGCGGCGCCGCCGCTGGTTGACCGCTTCCGTCGGTCGAGGTGAGCTTCTCGACCTTCTCGCGGCGGGCGGCATCCGTCATGCTCTGGGGATGACGTCCGCGATCGTCGTCGGTGGAAGTGTCGCGGGGCTGCTGACGGCGCGGGTGCTCTCCGGTCTCGTCGACGAGGTCGTCGTCCTGGAGCGCGAGCGGCTCATCGACGCACCGTCCCCGCGGGGGCGCGTGCCCCAGGGGAGGCACGTGCACCTCCTGCTCGCCGCCGGGCTCGACCTGCTCGTCGGGTGGTTTCCCGGGATCGACGTCGAGCTCGAGCGGGAAGGAGCCGTCCGGGTCGACGGCACGCGGGCCTGGGTCTACCAGGGCGGGGGTTACCGCGCCCAGGGAGACTGGGGACGGTCCGCACTCAGCATGACCCGGCCACTGCTGGAGCAGGTGGTCCGTCGTCGAGTCCTGGTTCTGGACAACGTGACCGTGAGGGACGGCGTGGTCGGCGACCGCGTCGAGGTGTCCGACGGGCGCGTGTCCGGGGTTGTGGTCGACGGAGCCGTGCAGCGGGCGGACCTCGTCGTCGACTGTTCCGGTCGCTCCTCGCGCATCGCGCACCAGCTCGAGTCGTCGGGAGTCCTCAGCCCGCCCGTCAGCCGGGTGTCGATCGACTGCGCCTACACCAGCGGCTTCCTCCCGCGCACCGCGGACGACCTCGACGGCACCTTCCTGCTGTGCGGGCCCTCACCACCCACGTCGTTCCGGATCGGGGCGGTCCTCCCCGTGGAAGGCAACCGATGGATGGTGACCCTGGCCGGGGTGCACGGCGAGGTCCCCGGCGCCGCCGAGGGCGAGGTCCTCGCGTACGCCCGCAGCCTGGCGTCGCCGGCGGTCGCCCAGGTCATCGACCGCGCGGGCCCGCTGTCGTCCGTGGCGACGTACCGGTTCCCGTCGAGCCAGCGCCGGCACTACGAGAGGGTTCGTCTGCTGCTCCCGGGCTTCGTGACGCTCGGTGACGCCGCCTGCAGCTTCAACCCGATCTACGGCCAGGGCATGGCGTGCGCTGCGCTCCAAGCCGACTCGCTCGGCGCGGTGGTTCGGGAGGTGGGGCTGGGCTCCGACGAGCTGCCCCGGCGGTTCCACCGCCTGGCCGCGAGGATCATCGACGCCCCCTGGGCGATCGCCGTCGGCGCGGACTTCCTCCATCCCCGCACGACGGGGCCCAAGGCCCGGGGGACGGACCGGGTCAACGGCTACGTGCACCGAGTCGTCGTGGCGAGCCACACGTCGGTCCACCTCGCCAGGAGGTTCAACCTGGTGCTCAACCTCGTGGAGCCGACCAGGACCTTGGCCCGCCCGTCCGTGGTCGCCCGGGTCCTGGCGTCCTCACTGCCCGGACGTCGGGCGCGGGCTCCGGTCGTCCACCCGCGGGTCGGCCCGCCCTCCCCCGCGTAGCTCGGCAGACCGACGCCCCGCGCTGACACCATCACCACATGCCCGCCGGAGATGCCGACGTCCTCACCCGACTCCTGGCCGCGTTCAACGCCCACGACCTGGACCGGATCATGGGCTTCTTCACGGGGACCACCACGGATGGCGAGCAGGTGCGGGTGCGAGGCTGCGACCTCTTCGACCTCGACGAGGACGGGCGCATCCAGCGCAAGGACTCCTACTGGAAGATCGTCCAGTGAGGAGCGGGGCAGCCACCCGTCGGCGGCACGTGAAGTGGAAGGGAGCGATACTCCCTTCCACTTCCAACGTATAGCGCACTGGGGGGCTTGCGGCAAGACCCCTGTCGCGTCGCAGAATTGCCGGCCGAAGCCACCCCGAGGTGATGGGGGTCGCGACGTGCGGGGTCGTGGTCGACCTGCGAGTCGCGCGCTCCCGGCGTCCGCGGGGACCACCAGGGCGCAGTGCCGTGCGCAGCGACGGTACGCGCCCTCAGATCGGAGCCGATGACGTGAACCCCTTGACCACCAGCGTGTTCGACCTCCCCGACCGGCTGGCCCGCAAGGCCGACCCGGCCCTGGTCGCGGCCGACGAGGAGCACTTCGCGGCCATCGCGACGAGCCTCCAGCAGTCGGTCAGCGACCTGTCCGACCGACTGGATGCCTCCCGCAGGGCGCCCGGCGGCCACGGCCAGCAGGCGTTGGACCGCGACCTCGAGATCCACCGGTTGACCGCCCGCCTGCGCACGCTGCGGCGCTTCGGTCTGGACCTGTGCCTGGGACGGATCGTCAGGGCGGACGGCCGCGAGGCCGTGTACGTCGGACGACTCGGTCTCACGGACACCGACGGCCGTCGGCTGCTGCTCGACTGGCGCTCACCGGCGGCCGAGCCGTTCTTCGGGGCGACCCACGCCAACCCGATGGGCCTGCAGAGCCGCCGCAGGTACCGCTGGGCCCGCGGGCGGATCAGCGACTACTGGGACGAGGTGTTCACCCCGGACGGGTTCGAGGGACACGCAGCGCTCGACGACCAGTCCGCCTTCATCGCCAGCCTGGGCAGCCACCGCTCGAGCCGCATGCGAGACGTGCTGGGCACCATCCAGGCGGACCAGGACGCCATCATCCGCGCGGGCTCCCGGGGCGCCCTCGTCGTCGACGGCGGTCCCGGGACGGGGAAGACCGTCGTCGCCCTGCACCGCTCCGCCTACCTGCTCTACTCCGACCCGCGACTCGGGCACCGCCGGGGCGGGGTGCTGGTCGTCGGCCCGCACCAGCCCTACCTGGCCTACGTCTCCGACGTCCTCCCCAGCCTCGGCGAGGAGGGAGTGCAGACGTGCACGCTGCGCGACCTCGTGCCGGAGGGTGCCACCGCGGTCGTGGAGGCCGACGCAGACGTCGCGCGGCTCAAGGCCTCGGCGCGCCTGGTCACGGCGATCGAGACGGCCGTGAGGTTCTACGAGGACCCGCCGACCACGGGCACCACCGTCACGACGCCGTGGGCCGACGTCTGGCTCGGCCCGGACGACTGGGCCGCCGCGCTGGACGCGCCGGACCCCGGGACCCCGCACAACGAGGCGCGCGAGCAGGTCTGGGACGAGCTGCTCGCGATCCTCCTCGACAGGCACGACGCGGACGACGAGGTCGACGCCGACCTGCTCCGGGCCTCCCTCGTGCACGACGAGGAGCTGCAGACGACCTTCAACCGGGCCTGGCCGCTCATCGACGCGACCGACCTCGTCGGCGACCTGTGGTCGGTTCCCGCGTACCTGCGGATGTGCGCACCGTGGCTCGACCCCGACGAGGTCCGGCTGCTCCAGCGCGCCGACCCCCAGGCCTGGACAGTGTCCGACCTGCCGCTGCTGGATGCCGCGCGGCAGCGCCTCGGTGACCCCGACGCGCCAGGACGGGCGCGGCGGCAGCGTGCCGCGGCCGCCGCCGAGCGCGAGCAGGTGGCCGCGGTCATCGACGACCTCATCGCCGCGGACGACGACTTCGAGGGCCTGGTGACCATGCTGCGCCACCCCGACATCCGGGAGAACCTCGTCGACGAGGATGCCGTTCCCCGCGCCGACCCCGACCTGCTCGCCGGACCGTTCGCGCACGTCGTCGTCGACGAGGCGCAGGAGCTCACCGACGCCGAGTGGCAGATGGTGCTGCGCCGATGCCCCTCACGAAGCCTCACCGTCGTCGGGGATCGAGCCCAGGCCCGGCACGGGTTCACGGAGTCGTGGCAGGAGCGGCTCGAGCGGATCGGCCTGGACCGCATCTCGCTGGCCTCCCTCGGCATCAACTACCGCACGCCGCAGGAGGTCATGGCCGAGGCGGAGCCGGTCATCCGGGAGGTGCTTCCGGACGCCAACGTGCCGACCTCGATCCGCAGCAACGGCATGCCCGTGGTCCACGGATCCGCGTCGGAGCTGGGCGGCATCCTCGACACCTGGCTCGGGGCGAATGCCGACGGGATCGCCTGCGTCATCGGCGACCCCTCGTTCCGGGCGACCTCGCGCGTCCGGTCGCTGACCCCCGAGCTCGCGAAGGGGCTCGAGTTCGACCTCGTCGTCCTCGTCGAACCGGAGGCGTTCGGCACGGGCATCGAGGGAGCCGTCGACCGCTACGTCGCGATGACGCGAGCGACCCAGCAGCTGGTGATCCTCACCCGCCGCTGAGCCCGCGACGCGTCCGGCTCAGAGGAACTGGGCAGGGTCGAACTCGTCGATCGGGATGATGCGGACGCGCGGCAGCTGCTCGTTGAACGCGTGCACGTCGTACTCGAGGTCGAAGTTCTCGAGGCCCTGCTCGGCCAGCTGGACGAAGGCGTTGTTGCGGAACTCGACGAACCCGACGACCCCCGCCCGGCGCCCGTCGAGGAGGTCGCCCAGCTGCTCCGCGAAGTCTCCGTCGTTGCTGACGAGGAGGACGTCCGCGTCGTGGCGGCGGAGCTCGACGAGGGTGCGCTGGATCGCGATGTCGACGACCTTCTCACCGGCGGCGCCCGAGAGCGCGACCGGCCGGTAGCCGATCGCCAGCAGGGCCTGGACGAAGGTCATCGGGAGCTCGTTGTTCGCGGCGAGGAAGAACAGCCCCTTCGCGGGCTGACCCCACTGCTCGCGGGCGAACTGGAGCAGCCGCTCCCACCGAGGGCGCTCCTCGGGCCGGGGGCGTCGTCCCAGCATCGAGTTGCCGAGCGTGGCGTCGATGTTCTCCCCGTCCACGAGGACGTACGTGGTGCGCGGGGCCTCGACCATGGGACGAGACTACGGGTGGCCTCCCGGCGGGGGCACGGCGAACCCGATGGACGCATCGCGTCCTGCCGCTCGGGCCACGGGCGCGGCCGATCGCTCCTAGAGTGCCGGGCATGACGCAGACACCGGGGGGCCCGGCACCGCAGCAGGCCGCGCAGGGGACGATCCGGCTCACGATCCAGGGAAACGAGCTGACCGCGGGGATGCTGACCCCGACCGTCGTCGTCAGCGGGCACCGGGTCAACAGCCGCTTCGGGACGATGGACATCCCGGTGTGGGCCGGCCCGAACCGGGTCGACGTCCACACCAGCTGGATGAGGGACTACGGGCAGGCGTCGCTCGACGTCGTCGTGCACCCCGGTGAGGTGGTGCCCGTGTTCTATGCGGTGCCGTGGCACCAGTTCTCCCGCGGCTCGATCGGCCACGAGAAGCAGGCCCGCAACGGCCTCGGCGGGATGCTCGCCGTCGTCGGCGGCATCCTCGGGGTCTTCGCGCTGTTCGTCCTGCTCGCCGGCCTCTGACCCCGGCGACGCCGGTCCGCGAACCACGCCGACGCCGTCACGGCATCCGGCCGGTCCGATCAGCCGGACGCGCGCCCGGTCACTCCCACTCGATGGTGCCCGGCGGCTTGCTCGTGACGTCGAGGACGACCCGGTTGACCTCGCGCACCTCGTTGGTGATGCGGGTGGAGATCTTCGCGAGCACGTCGTAGGGCACGCGGGTCCAGTCGGCGGTCATCGCGTCCTCCGAGGACACCGGGCGCAGCACGACCGGGTGGCCGTACGTGCGGCCGTCTCCCTGCACCCCGACCGAGCGCACGTCGGCGAGGAGCACCACCGGGCACTGCCAGATGGCGCGGTCGAGGCCGGCGGAGGTCAGCTCCTCGCGGGCGATGGCGTCGGCGGCGCGCAGGACGTCGAGCCGCTCCCCCGTCACCTCACCGACGATGCGGATGCCGAGTCCCGGGCCCGGGAACGGCTGGCGCCACACGATGGCCTCCGGGACCCCCAGCTCGAGCCCGACCTGGCGCACCTCGTCCTTGAAGAGGAGGCGCAGCGGCTCGACGAGCTTGAACTGCAGGTCGTCGGGGAGACCGCCGACGTTGTGGTGCGACTTGATGTTCGCGGTGCCGCTGCCGCCGCCGGACTCGACGACGTCGGGGTAGAGGGTGCCCTGGACGAGGAACTCGACCGGGTGGTCGCCCGCGCCCTCGTGCGAGCCGACGATGTCGCGCGCGGCCTGCTCGAACACGCGGATGAACTCGCGGCCGATGATCTTGCGCTTCTCCTCGGGGTCGGACACCCCGGCGAGCGCGCCGAGGAAGCGGTCCTTGGCGTCGACGACGACCAGGTCGACGCCGGTCGCCGCGACGAAGTCGTTCTCGACCTGCTCGGCCTCGTTGGAGCGCAGCAGCCCGTGGTCGACGAAGACGCAGGTCAGCTGGTCGCCGACGGCCTTCTGCACCAGGGCCGCGGCGACGGAGGAGTCGACGCCACCGGACAGGCCGCAGATCACGCGCGCCTCGCCGATCTGCGCCCGGACGCTCGTCACGAGGTCCTCGACGACGTTGGCGGCGGTCCACTCGCCCGACAGCCCGGCGCCGCGGATGAGGAAGTTCTCGAGCACCTGCTGGCCGAACGTCGAGTGGAGCACCTCGGGGTGCCACTGCACGCCGTAGAGCCGGCGCTCGTCGTCCTCGAAGCCGGCGACCGGGGCGCCCGACGTCGTCGCGGTGACCTTCATCCCGGCCGGCGCGTCGGACACCGAGTCGCCGTGGCTCATCCACACCGACTGGTCCGCGGGCTGGCCGTTGAACAGCGTGGATGCCGTGTCGAGCACCCGGGCGGGCGTGGCGCCGAACTCCGAGAGGCCCGTCTTCTCGACCGTGCCACCGAGGGCGCGGGCCATGGCCTGGAAGCCGTAGCACATGCCGAAGACGGGCACCCCGGCCTGCAGGAGCGCGGGGTCGAGGGAGGGAGCGCCCTCCTCGTAGACCGACGACGGCCCGCCCGAGAGGATCACCGCGGCCGGGTCCTTGGCGAGCATGTCCGCGACCGGCATCGAGTGCGGGACGACCTCGCTGAAGCAGCTCGCCTCCCGCACCCGGCGGGCGATGAGCTGCGCGTACTGGGCGCCGAAGTCGACGACGAGCACGGGTCGGTCGGCGAGGTGCACCGGCTCGCCGCCCTCGACGACGACGTGGTCGGCATCCTCGTGGTGCGGCATGCCGGGGTCGGTGGGGGCGTCGCTCACGCGGCCAAGGCTACTGGCGTGCGGCGGCGAGTCCTGACCCGACCTCGGCGGCGACCCTCCGCTCGACCCAGAAGGAGAGGAACGGCACGCACCCGGCGAGCATGACGAGCACCATCTTCGTCAGCGACCAGCCCACCTTGAAGCCGAGCAGGGCGGTCGCCACGAGGTAGACCATGTAGATGAAGCCGTGCGGCTGCGGCCACCAGTGCAGCGGGTTCTCCTCCCCCTTCAGCCCGAAGCCGTAGGACAGCACCATCTCGACGAGCAGCACGATGAGGCCCACGCCCACGACGAAGGCCATGACCTTGAAGAAGGTCAGCCGCGAGCGCGTGCCGTCGACGTCGTCGATGCGCAGCCCGCCCGCCGGCGGGGTCGCGGCCGTCGCGGCCGTCGCGGGCGTCGCCGGGTTCGTCGGGGTCGGAGGGCTCGCGGGTGCCGGGGTGGTGGGCTCAGGCGTCGTCACGTCGTCCATTGTCACCCGGCGCTGCCGCGACCTCCTCGGGGGCCTCCCCCTCCTGCCCGCGGCGGGCGTCCTCGCGCACCATCCGCACCCACAACCACAGAGCGAAGGCGGCGAACACCCACCACTGCACGGCGTATGCCGCGTTGCGCCACCGCACGCCGGTCTCGCCGAGCGGGGTCGGCACCTTCGTCAGCTGCGGCCCGGTGGCGGGGTCCTCGGCCTCGAGGAAGAGGAAGGCGTTGTAGAGGTCGCCCGGCCAGGTGTTGACGAGCACCGACAGGTCGACGGAGCCGATCTGGCCGGCGGGCACGGGGGTGCGTGTCGGTGACTCGCCCGGGGCCAGCCCACCTTCGAGGGTGCGGGACCCCTCGGGGGGCGCACCGGCATCCGACGGGTCGGTGACGAACCCCCGGACGACCGGCAGGGTCGCGCCGCTGCCGTCGACGACGAACGGGGTGATCACCCACAGGCCCGCGACGCCGTCGAGCCGGCGGTCGGGCACGAGCAGCTGGCCCTCCGCGGCATACCGGCCGGTCGTCGTCACGGGACGCGAGGAGAGGTCGTCGCGGAAGGGTGCGTGCGGCTCGAGCACGGAGGGCAGCGGCGCGGGGCTCTCGGCGCGCGCCTGCTCGACCGCCTCGCGGTGGGCCGTGCTCTCGGCGACGCCGAGCTGCCAGCGACCGAGCTGGACGAAGGCGGCGCCGACGACGAGGACCAGCCCGAGCAGGCCGAGGTACCTCGGTGTCAGGGCGGTCCGCAGCACGCCACGAGGTTACGTGACCCGCTCGGACCCACCCCACCCGGAGTCGGGTGCCCAGGTGGCTGCCCCGGCAACCGGCTCGGCACCCGACCCGGGAGAGGATGGCGGGGTGACCGACGAAGTGCTGCCCACCGACCCGGGGAGGGCGCCGGAGTGGGAGCCGGTGGGGAGACCGGTCGTCACCTCGATCCACGTGGCCAAGGGCCGACGGCTGCCGATGCGCCCCGTCGCACAGGTCCAGGCGGAGGCGGGCGCCGGGCTCGTCGGCGACCGCTACCACGGCACCAGGCACCGCCACGTGAGCGTGCAGTCGCTCGAGGAGCTGGCCGAGGGCTCCCAGCGGCTGGGCGGGCCGGTGCCCCCGGAGGGCACGCGGCGCAACGTCACGCTGAGCCACGGGCGGGTGCCGACGCGGCCGGGCACGCGGGTGCGCCTGGGCAGCGCGCTGCTCGAGGTCGTGCGCAAGGCCGCCCCCTGCCGCATCCTCGACGACGAGATCGCACCCGGGGCCGCGCGGGCGCTGCACGACCGGGCGGGCACGATCCTGCGGGTCCTGGAGTCGGGCGACATCGCGGTCGGCGACACCTTCGTCGTCCTGCCCTCGCCCGACGGCTCCTCGCGCTGAGTGCGGACGTGGTTGTCCCAGCGACCATCTGCGCACTCACGGGGCCGGGCTGCCGGAAACTCGGTGGCCGGGTGCCGCTGCAGCCGCCTAGCGTGGTCTGACGATGTCGCATCCCTACTGGCCCTACGCGATCGACGCGGACGTGGCCCCTCCGCACGACGCCGACCGACTCCTCCTGTGGCTCGCTCGGCGGCAGTGGCGGACCCTCCTCGGCGGCGTGCTCTTCGGCGTGCCGTGGATGCTCTCGATCGCCCTCGTCCCGGCGGCGATCGGCAAGGCCATCGACGAGGGGCTCGTCGCCCACGACGCGGGGGCTCTCGTCGCCTGGTCGGCCGCGATCATGGGCCTCGGCCTCGTCAGCGCCGTGACGACCAACGGGCGGCACTGGTTCGCGGTGCGCAACTGGCTCATCTCGTCGTTCCGCACCGCCCTGGTCACCGAGCGGTCGGTGCGCCGCGCCGGACCCGCCCTGACCCGCGACCTGCCGGCCGGCGAGGTCGTCACGAGCTTCGCGAGCGACTTCTGGCGGATGGGCAACGTCTTCGATGTCACGGCCCGGCTCGCCGGTGCGGTCGTGAGCTTCGTCGTCGTGTCGATCATCCTGCTGCGCGGGTCGGTGCTGCTCGGCGTCATCATGCTCGTGGGCGGCCCGCTGCTGCTCGCCTCGCTGTCCCTCGTCATGCGTCCCCTCCAGCGCCGCCAGCAGGCCCAACGCCACGAGACGGGCCTGCTGACCTCGCTCGGTGCCGACACGGTGGCCGGCCTGCGGGTGCTGCGGGGCATCGGCGGCGAGGACGCGTTCCTCGCCCGGTATGCCGCGCAGTCCGACCGCGTCCGCCTCGCGGGGGTGCGCCTGTCCGGGGTGCAGGCCACGCTCGACGCCGCGCAGGTGCTCCTGCCGGGGATCTTCGTCGTCGTCGTCACCGGCATCGGCGCCCACCTCGCCGTCGCCGGCGAGATCAGCCCCGGTCAGCTCGTCGCGTTCTACGGCTACACGGCCTTCCTCACGATGCCGCTGCGCACGGCGACCGAGTTCGTCGACAAGCTGGTCCGCGCCCGGGTGGCGGCACGGCGGGTCACCCGCATCCTCGGCGTCGAGCCCGACCACTCGGACGACTCGACCGTGCGTTCCTCGAGTGACCTCCGGGTCGATGCCGGGACCTCCGTGCGCACCCCGAGCGACCGCCTGGTCGATGCCGGGACGGCCGGGCGCCCCCAGCGTGAGGTCTTGGTCGATGCCGCGACGGGCGCGCGCGCCCACGGTGACCGAGCGGTCGGTGCAGGGACGCTCACCCGCGACCGGGTCGACGGGGAGCTCGGGTCCCGGCCGCTCGTCGACCCGCTGTCCGGCGTCGTCGTCGAGCCGGGTCGGCTCACGGCCCTCGTGAGCGCGCGGCCCGAGGAGACCACGGTGATCGCGCACCGCCTGGGCCGCACGGCACCGGGCCGACACGGCGTGCGCTGGGGCGACACCGCCCTCGACGACCTCCCCATCTCGGCCGTGCGTACCCGCGTCGTCGTGTCGGAGGCCGAGCCCCACCTGTTCAGCGGACCCCTCCGTGAGGCCCTCGGTGGCACGAGCGACGAGCAGCGCCTCGAGGCGATCCACGTCGCGAGCGCCTCCGACGTCCTCGAGGCGATCGAGCACGGCCTCGACGGCGTGCTCGAGGAGCGCGGCCGGGCCCTGTCGGGCGGCCAGCGCCAGCGGGTGTCCCTCGCCCGCGCGCTCGTGCGCGACCCCGAGGTCCTCGTGCTCGTCGAGCCCACGAGCGCGGTCGACGCCCACACCGAGGCACGCATCGCCGAACGCCTCGTCGAGCACCGCAGCGGACGCACCACCGTCCTCGTCACCGCGAGCCCGCTCCTCCTCGACCGGGCCGACACCGTGCTGCTCGTCGAGGACGGCGTGGTGAGCGCGTCGGGCCGCCACCACGACCTGCTGCGCTCGCACGCGGCCTACCGCGACGTCGTGCTGCGGGGTGAGTGGTGATGTCGCCGCTCCTCGGACGCACCGACCACGCCGCCCGCACCCTGCCGATCGCGACGCGGGAGACCGTGCGCGCGCACACCCGGGTGCTGCTGCGGGACCACCGGCGCCCGCTGTCGTGGGTGCTGCTCTGGCACGGCGTCGCCGCCCTCGTCGCCCTGGTCGGCCCGTGGGTCGTCGGCCAGATCGTCGAGGAGGTGACGTCCGGCGGCGACAGCCTCAGCCGCATCGACGTGCTCGTCGGCGTGCTCGTCGCGGCGATCATCGTGCAGACGGTGATCACCTGGCTGGCTCGCAAGGCGTCGTTCGTGCTGTCGGAGCGGATCTTCGCCCGCCTTCGCGAGGACTTCATCACGTCGTCCGTGCGGCTGCCGCTGTCGACCGTCGAGCGTGCGGGCACCGGCGACCTCGTGGCCCGCACGACCAACGACGTCGACTCGCTCGCGCACATCATCCGCTTCGGCATCCCCGCGATCGTCGTGGCGCTGACGACGGTCGCGGCGACGACGGTCGCGGCCGTGCTCACGTCGCCGCTCGCGGCACTGGCGCTGCTCACCGCGGCGATCGTCCAGGTCCCGACCTCGCGCTGGTACCTCGCTCGCGCCGGCGACGGCTACCTCTGGGAGCACGCGTCCTACGCCCGGCTCAACGGCGTCGCCGCCGAGACCGTCGAGGGCGCCCAGACGATGGATGCGCTCGGGCTCCAGGACGCGCGCGGGCGGCGCTTCAGCGAGGCGCTGGCCGAGAGCGGCGATGCCGAGCGGTACACGCTCGGGCTGCGGCTGCGGTGGTTCCCCTGGCTGGAGATCGGGTTCTTCCTGCCGATCGCGACCTCGGTGCTGTGGGGCGGCTGGCTCGTGTGGAACGGCCACATCTCCGTGGCGGCCGCGATCGCCGTCACGCTCTACATCCAGCAGCTGCTCGACCCCCTCGGCGAGCTGATCTCGTGGCTCGACGAGATCCAGTTCGCGGCGACCTCGCTGGCCCGCATCCTCGGCGTCTCCGAGGTGCCGCCCGACCGCGTCGCCACGGGCGCCGTCCCCGACGGCGAGGACGTCGACGTCGACGACGTGCGCTACGCGTACCGCGAGGGACGCGACGTGCTGCACGGCGTCTCGTTGGGCCTCGTCGCGGGCGAGCGGCTCGCCATCGTGGGTCCCTCGGGGGCCGGCAAGTCGACGCTCGGGCGCCTCATGGCCGGCATCGACGGACCGCGGACCGGCCGGGTCACCGGCGGCGGCGTGCCGCTCGTGGACCTCGACCTGCCGGTGCTGCGTGGCGAGGTCGCCCTCGTGACGCAGGAGCACCACGTGTTCGTCGGGACGGTCGGCGAGAACCTCCGACTCCCCCGCCCCGACGCCACCGACGCCGAGCTCGAGGACGCCCTCGCGGCGGTCGACGCCCTCGACTGGGCCCGGGCGCTGCCGCAGGGCCTCGACACGGTCGTCGGCTCGGGCGGCCAGACGCTCACGGAGGCGCAGGCCCAGCAGCTCGCCCTCGCCCGGCTCGTCCTGGCGGACCCGCACACGCTCGTGCTCGACGAGGCGACCTCGCTGCTCGACCCGCGCGCCGCCCGCCACCTCGAGCGCTCGCTCGCGGCGGTCGTCGACGGGCGCACGGTGGTCGCCATCGCGCACCGGCTGCACACGGCGCACGACGCCGACCGGGTCGCGGTCGTCGAGGACGGCGTCGTCAGCGAGCTCGGGTCCCACGAGGAGCTGCTGGCCCGCAACGGCTCGTACGCCGCGCTCTGGCGCTCCTGGCGCGACGAGTCCTGACCGGGCCCGCCCGCGGGGTCAGGAGCACTCCGTCGAGTCAGGGTCGGGTACGGCCCTGACTCGACGAGCTGCCCCTGAGCTCGCGACCGGTCAGCGGTCGACGAGCCGGATGCTGACCTCGGCGGGTGCGTCGTCGGCAAGTCCCTCGGCCACCCGCACGGCCTTCTTCACCGGCAGGATGTAGGCCGCCGCGCTGCTCGACGGGAACAGCGACGTGCGCCAGACCGAGCCCCCGACGCTGACCTCGACCCGCACCGACCCGAACCCGCCGGTCGCGTCACCGACCACCTCGTCAACCTCGTCGCTGACCTCCTCGGGCAGCGTGACGAAGCGCCACGAGCCCTGGCGCCACCGCCACACCGGGGCGGTGAACGTCCAGACCCGACCGGATGCCGCGCTCATCACCCCATCGTCGCGCCCGGTACCGACACGCGGCGTCGGGGCGTCGGCACGGCCACCGGCCCCAGACCCACACCACCGCGGCCGGACCCCTCCGCCGCGCCACCACCGACGGGGTCGAGGAAGCCGGGCACCGCGGGCTGGCGTGGGGCAACCGGCGCCAGCACGGCATACCCCCGTCCCGCCAGCATGTCCGGCTGCGACGGCCGGGCGTCCGCCTCCCCCCGGTTCGGCCAGAGGGCCAGCGCGCGCTCGGCCTGGGCGGTGATGGTCAGGGCGGGGTTGACGCCGAGGTTCGCGGAGACCGCCGACCCGTCGACGACGGAGATGCCGGGGTGCCCCCACACGCGGTGGTACGCGTCGACGACGCCCCGCTCCGGCGTCGAGCCGATCGTGACACCGCCGAGGAAGTGCGCCGTCATCGGCACGTCGAACACCTCGAACCACGAGCCGCCCGCCGCCGCGTAGTCACCGGTCGCCTCGGCGAGCCGCCGGGCGAGGGCCTCCATCGCGGCCTGCCCCTCGGGCAGGTAGGTCGGGTTCGGGGTGCCGTGGCCCTGCACGGACGTGAGCCCGGGGCGCCCGAGCCGGGTCCGGCGACCGGAGACCCGCAGGGAGTTGTCGCGGCTCTGCATGACGAGGCCGACGACCATCCGCTCGCTCCACCGGCGCGCGGCCGGCATGACCCGGAGGAACCCCCACGGGTCGCGAACCACCTTGCGCGCGAACTCGACCCAGCGCGGCCGGCCGGTGCCGCCCGGGACCGCGACCGTCGCGAGGAGTCCCATGGCGTTAGACCCCTTGCCGTAGCGGCAGTTCTCCACGTGCGTGTCCGCGTCGGGGTGGAACGACGACGTGATCGCGACGCCACGGGTGAGGTCGCCCGTCGTCGGGACGCGCTGCGTGATCGCGCCGAGGAGGGCCTCGGAGTTGGTGCGGGTGAACGCCCCGAGCCGCGACGAGAGCCGAGGCAGCTCGCCCTCCGCGCGCATCGCGTGAAGCAGCTGCTGGGTACCCCACGTGCCCGCGGCCAGCACGACCTGCCGCGCGGTCGTGACGCGCACGTCACGCCCACCCACCGGGCCGGTGCGCTCGTGGAGCACGCGGTATGCCGGTCGCTCCCCGTCGGTGCCCGGCACGACCCCCAGCCGGGTCACCGTGCGCAGCGGCTCGACGTGCACCCCGAGCCCTTCCGCGAGGTGGAGGTAGTTCTTCACCAGGGTGTTCTTGGCCCCGACCCGGCAGCCCACCATGCAGTTGCCGCACTCGGTGCAGCCCGTGCGACGCGGCCCGGCGCCGCCGAAGTACGGGTCCTCGACGCTCACACCGGGCTGCCCGAAGAAGACGCCGACCGGGGTCTTGCGGAAGGTCTCACCGACGCCGAGGTCCTCGGCCGTGCGCCGCATGAGGTCCTCGACGAGGCCCTCGCACGGGTTGGTCGTGGAGCCGAGCATCCGCTGCGCGGTCTCGTAGTGCGGCGCGAGCTCGGCCTCCCAGTCCGTGACGTCGGACCACTGAGGGTCCTCGAAGAACGCTCGCGGCGGCACGTACAGGGTGTTCGCGTAGTTCAGCGAGCCGCCGCCGACCCCGGCGCCCGCGAGCACGACGACGTCAGGGAGCCGGTGGATCCGCTGCACGCCGTAGCACCCGAGCCGCGGCGCCCAGAGGTAGCGGCGGGCGTCCCACGACGTCTTCGCGAAGTCCTCGTCCTCGAAGCGCCGGCCCGCCTCGAGCACGAGCACCCGGTGCCCCTTCTCGACGGCGCGCAGCGCGGCGACCGACCCACCGAAGCCCGACCCGATGACCAGCACGTCGACGTCGACGTCCGCGTCCCGACCCACGGCGGGACCCGCCCCGACCTCGGATGCCGTGCTCCCGGCATCCGTCGTCGCGGCTGCGGGACCCGGTGTCACCGCAGGCCCATGGCCTTGAGGGCGCGCAGGCCGGCGGTCATGGTCCGCGCGAACGCCTCGTCGGACTGGCCCTGCAGCGGGGCGATGGAGACGAGGTGCTGCGAGGCGATCGTCTGGCTCTCGGTGTACTTGAGGATGCCCTCGCGGCCGTGCCGGCGCCCGACGCCCGAGGCCTTCATGCCACCCATCGGGGCGGCGGTGCTCCCCCACGCCGCGGCATACCCCTCGTTGATGTTGACCGTTCCGGCGTCGATCCGGACGGCGATGGCACGCCCACGACGCACGTCGCGCGTCCAGACCGACGCGTTGAGGCCGTACTCGGTGTCGTTGGCCAGGCGCACGGCCTCGTCGTCCGACGCGACGCGGTAGAGCGCCGCGACCGGCCCGAAGGTCTCCTCGTCGCGGCAGGCCATCGCGGACGTCACGCCCTCGAGGACGGTGGGCTCGACGACGAGGGGGCCCACGTCGGGCCGCTCGCGTCCTCCGGTGAGCACGCGGGCGCCCTTGGCGACGGCGTCCTCGACATGTGCCAGCACGCGCTCCTTCTGCTCCTGGCTCACGAGGCTGCCCATGTCGGCGCCCCAGGTCAGCGCGGTCGACAGGCGCATGGCCCGCACCGCCTCGAGGAACCGCGGCACGAACTCGTCGTAGATGTCGGTGTGCACGACGACGCGCTCGGCACTGACGCAGAGCTGGCCCGCCCCGGAGAAGCACGCCCGCACCGCACCCGGCACCGCGCGCCGCAGGTCGGCGTCGGCGGCGACGTAGAGGGTGTTCTTGCCGCCGAGCTCGAGGCTTGCCGGGACGAGGCGTCGCCCCGCGGTCTCGGCCACCCGGCGGCCCGTGGGCGTGGACCCGGTGAAGCACACGTAGTCAGCCTGCTCGACGACGGCCTGGCCCGTGGGGTCGCCGTGCCCGAGCACGACCTGGACGACCCCGTCGGGCAGGCCGGCCTCGACGAGCAGCTCGACCGCGGCCAGGGCGGTGAGGGAACCCTGCACGTCGGGCCGGAGGACGACCGCGTTGCCGGCCACGAGCGCCGGGAGCGCGTCGGAGACGGCCAGGGCCAGCGGGTAGTTCCAGGGCGCGACCACGCCGACGACGCCCAGGGGACGGTGGACCTCCGTCGCCCGGGTCAGCACGGGGAGGAGGCCCAGGTGCCGGGTGTCGCGCAGGTATGCCGTGGCGCGCCGGCCGTAGTGGCGGGCGACGACGGCACAGTCGCCGATCTCCTCGTACGCGTGGAGGCGGGCCTTGCCCGACTCGAGCTGCACGAGGTCGAGCAGGTCGCCCTGGCGCTCGAGGACGAGGTCGTGGAGGCGCAGGAGCACCGCGGCGCGCACGCGCACCGGGGTGGCGGCCCAGGCGCGCTGCGCCCGGCGGGCCGCGTCGAACGCCACGGTGACGTCGCGGGCGCTGGACAGCGGCAGAACCCCGAGCGGGGCCCCGGTCATCGGGGTGGTCGTCCGCAGCTCACCGCCCTCCCCGGACGCCACGACCCGAGCGGTGAGGGTCCGCACCCGGGACGGGGCCACGGCGTACGTGGCGGCGGGATCGATCTCCGGGTCTGCGATGACGTCGGCCATCACCGAAGGGTAACCAGCGTGTCCGGACGCGGGGGCCGAACCGTCAGAGACGTCGGCGGGTGCCCGCCGTGGACCACGACGGTCAGCCCGCGAGCATCGCCTTCATCTGCGCGATCTCGGTCTGCTGGGCCTCGATGATGGCGACGGCGAGCGCGCGGGTGGGGGCGTGGCTGCCGGCGGCGATGACGTCCTCGGCCATCTCGACCGCGCCCTCGTGGTGCTCCACCATCAGCTCCAGCCACCTCCGGTCGAAGGACTCGCCCTCGAGCGCACCGAGCTCGCGCAGCTGGTCGGCGGTCATCATCCCGCCCATCCCGCCCATGCCGCCCCCGGGTGGGGCGCCCTGCTCGTGGCCCATCATCGGTTCGGCGCCCCACGAGGCCAGCCACGTGGTCATCGTGTCGACCTCGGGCTGCTGCGCGGCCTTGATCTGCCGTGCCAGGGCGAGCAGCTCGGGGTCGCTCGACCGCGTCGGCACGAGGTCGGACATCTCGATCGCCTGCAGGTGGTGGGGCACCATCATCGTCGAGAACATGATGTCGGCCCGGTCGTGGTCACCGGCCGACGCGGGCGCTGTCGACGCGGCCGGCGAGCCGCCCATCATCGACCCGTCCGTGCCCATGTGACCGTCGTCGTCGCTGCAGGCCGCCAGACCCAGGACGAGCGCGGAGCCGGCGGCGGCGAGGGCGACTCGGGTGGGGAGACGCAGGCTGGCCATGCCTCCACGCTATGCCGTCGCGGGGACCCCGGCGGTGTGATGTCGGCCGCTCTGGCGCTGTCGTCGAACCGGCGCCCCGCTCGGCTGTGGCGCGGGCCGGCGCCGTATCGGCGTCAGCTGCGCTGGTAGGGGGCGACGACGACCTCGACCCGCTGGAACTCCTTGAGGTCGAGGTAGCCCGAGGTCGCCATCGCCCGGCGCAGCGCCCCGACGAGGTTGGTCGTGCCGTCGGCGACGCGGCTCGGACCGAACAGGATCTCCTCGAGCCCGGCGACCGCGCCGACCTCGACGCGCTCGCCGCGCGGCAGCTCGGGGTGGTGCGCCTCCGGGCCCCAGTGGAACCCCCGCCCCGGGGCGTCGGTGGCGCGGGCGAGCGCGGCGCCGAGCATCACGGCATCCGCCCCGCAGGCGACGGCCTTGACGATGTCGCCGCTCGTGCCGACCCCGCCGTCGGCGATGACGTGGACGTAGCGGCCACCCGACTCGTCGAGGTAGTCGCGCCGGGCGGCGGCGACGTCGGCGATCGCGGACGCCATCGGGGCGTGGATGCCGAGCGTGCGGCGGGTGGTGTGGGCGGCGCCACCGCCGAAGCCCACGAGCACGCCGGCGGCGCCGGTGCGCATGAGGTGGAGCGCGGCCGAGTAGGACGCCGCCCCGCCGACGATGACGGGCACGTCGAGCTCGTAGATGAAGCGCTTGAGGTTGAGCGGTTCCGAGCGGCCCGAGACGTGCTCGGCCGAGACGGTCGTGCCCCGGATGACGAAGAGGTCCACGCCCGCGTCGACGACGGTCTTCCACAGCTGCTGGGTGCGCTGCGGGGTGAGCGCGCCGGCGACGGTGACCCCGGCGTCGCGGACCTCGCGCAGCCGCTGGGCGACGAGGTCGGGGTCGATCTCCACACGGTAGATCTCCTGCATCCGCGTCGTCGCGAGCGCCGGGTCGAGGGTCGCGATCTCGGCCAGGAGCGGTGTGGGGTCCTCGTAGCGGGTCCACAGGCCCTCGAGGTCGAGGACCGGCAGGCCGCCGAGCCGGCCGAGGGCGATGGCCGTCTGGGGGGAGATCACCGAGTCCATCGGCGCCGCGATGACGGGGATGTCGAAGTGGTAGGCGTCGATCTGCCAGCCGACCGAGACCTCCTCGGGGTCGCGCGTGCGGCGCGACGGCACGATGGCGATGTCGTCGAAGGAATAGGCCCGGCGACCGCGCTTGCCACGGCCGATCTCGATCTCGGTCACGCGCGCAGCCTACCGACGCGCAGGTCGCCGCCCGTCCCCGCCCGTCCGCCGCCGGTCCCGCGCGTTCCCCCGGTTCGCCGTCCGCCCGCGTCGCGGGCGCGCAGGTCGCGCGGAGGTCGGTACGTCCCGCGCGCAAACGACTTTGGGTTGTCGGTGGGGTGCGGCAGACTGGTCCAGATCGGCAGCGTCGCCATCATCCGGTCCCACCGCGCCCTCGTGCAGGGCGAGCTCGGCTCGACCGGTCCCCCATCCGCGCACGACCCCGGACATGGAGCCCACGTGTCATCAACCACCGCGCCTGTCGCGCACCCCCAGTACCCCGACAAGATCGACGGACCCGTCCTCAAGGTCGCCGGCGTCGTCGTCCTCGGCGCCATCATGTCGATCCTCGACATCACGGTCGTCAACGTCGCACTGCCGACGTTCCAGGTCGTGTTCGGCGAGCCTGGCGACCCGCTGCCGTACTCGACCGTCGCCTGGACCGTCACCGCCTACACCCTCGCGCTCGCGACCGTCATCCCGATGACCGGGTGGGCGGCCGACCGGTTCGGCACGAAGCGCCTCTACATGACGGCCCTGCTGCTCTTCACGCTCGGCTCGGTGCTGTGCGCGATGGCGCCGACGATCGAGGCCCTCATCGGGTTCCGCGTCCTGCAGGGACTCGGCGGCGGCATGCTCATGCCCCTCGGCATGACGATCATGACGCGGGCGGCCGGCCCGGCCCGGATGGGCCGCCTCATGGCCATCCTCGGCGTGCCGATGCTGCTCGGCCCCATCTTCGGGCCGATCCTCGGCGGCTGGCTCATCGAGCACTACTCGTGGCACTGGATCTTCCTCATCAACGCCCCCATCGGCGCGGTCGCCATCGTCTACGCCTGGCGCGTGCTGGCGACCGACCGTCCCGAGCCCTCGGAGTCCTTCGACTGGGTCGGCATGGCGCTCATGTCGCCCGGTCTCGCCCTGTTCCTCTACGGCGTCTCGTCCATCCCGGGCGAGGGGACGTTCGTGTCCCCCAAGGTGCTCATTCCCGGAACGATCGGCCTGCTCATGGTCGCCGGCTTCGTGTTCTGGAGCTTCAAGCCGGTCCACCCGCTGCTCGACCTGCGCCTGTTCAAGAACCGGAACCTCACCGTCTCGGTCATCACGATGTTCCTGTTCGCCGCCGCGTTCTTCGGCGGGCTGCTCCTCGTGCCGACCTACTTCCAGCAGGTGCGTGGTGAGTCCCCGGTCGACGCCGGCTGGCTCATGGCCGTGCAGGGCCTCGGCGCCATGATCACGATGCCGATCGCCGGTGCGCTCACCGACCGGCTCCCCGTGGGCCGGATCGTCCCGATCGGCCTCGTCGCGATCACCGGCGGCATGTTCGCGCTGACCCAGTTGACGGCGACGACGAGCTACAGCTACATCCTCCCGGTCCTGTTCGTCATGGGTCTGGGCATGGGCGCGACGATGATGCCCCTCATGACGTCGGCGCTGAAGACGCTGACCTCGCACGAGGTGGCCCGTGGCTCGACGCTGCTCAACATCAGCCAGCAGATCGCGTCGTCCATCGGCGTCGCGATCATGTCCGTGGTCCTGACCAACGGGCTCAACAACGACCCGCTGGTCCGCAAGGCGCAGGAGTTCGCGCAGGCCAGCGGCGGCGTCACCGACCCGGCCCAGCTCAGCACCATCCTCGCCAAGTTCCCCGAGGTGGCCGCGATCCTCGCGCCGTTCGCCGACGACCTGGCCGCCGGCCAGGCCGCCCTGCTCGCCGCCGTCAACGAGGCCATGGCCGCCGCGTTCGCCGACACCTTCTGGGTGGCCGCGATCCTGCTCAGCCTCACGCTGATCCCGGCGTGGTTCCTCCCGCGCAAGCACGAGGAGTCGCACCTCCTCGACGACGCCGACGCCACCGAGGTGGCGCCCCCGGTCGTGCTCCACTGAGCCACGGCGACGTCGCACCCGGATGCCGGTCCCGCACCCCCGGGGCCGGCATCCGCCATGCTGGGGCGCGTGCAGCCCGGACCCCACGACGCCATCACCGACGTCGACGGCGTCCGCGTCGGGCACGCCACCCGGGACGAGCCGGGCTGGCTCACCGGCGTCACCGTCGTGCTGCCCCCGCCCGGGACGGTCGGGGGCGTCGACGTGCGGGGCGGCGCACCGGGAACCCGGGAGACCGACCTGCTCGACCCGCGCGTGCTCGTCGACACCGTCGACGCGGTGGTCCTCGCCGGGGGCAGCGCCTTCGGCCTGGCGGCCGCCGACGGCGTGGCCCGCGAGGTGTATGCCGCGGGTCGGGGGTGGGCCGTCGGCCCGGAGCCGCACGAGCGGGTCCCGATCGTCCCCGCGGCGATCCTCTTCGACCTCGGGCGTGGCGGCCCCTGGCTGCACCACCCCGGGGCCGAGGACGGCATGGCGGCCCTCGCGGCCGCCACGGGCGGTGCCGTCGCGCAGGGGTCGGTCGGCGCGGGCACGGGGGCACGCACCGGCGGCCTCCGCGGTGGTGTGGGCACGGCATCCGCGGTCCTCGTCAGCGGCGTGACGGTGGGCGCGCTCGTGGTCGTCAACGCGGTCGGGGCACCCTTCGGGCCCGACGGACGCCTGCTCGCCGCCCACCTGGCGCCCGGGGAGAGCCTCCCGACGCCGGATGCCGCCCGCGTCGCCGCTCACCAGGCGTCGCTCGCCGCGGAGGCGGAGCGCCTGCGGGCCGGGACCGCGACGACGCTCGCCGTCGTCGCCACCGACGCGGCGCTGACCACGGCGGGCTGCCAGAAGCTCGCTGGCGTGGCGCACGACGGGTTCGCCCGGGCGTTGTCCCCGGTCCACACGGCCTACGACGGCGACACGGTGTTCGCCCTGTCGACGGGCGTCCAGCCGGCGCTCACCCCGATCGACGAGGTCGACCTGCAGACCGCGGCCGCCGACTGCGTGGCCCTGGCCATCGTCCGTGCCGTGCTCGCTGCGACGTCGGTCGACCGCACCGGCGATGGCGGGGTGGCGCTGCCGTCCTACCGCGACGCCCTGACGACCGAGGGCTGACCCCGCGTCGACGAGACCGAGGCCGACGCGGCCGCTCAGGCGGCCGCCGCCAGCGCGCCCTCGACGACGGCCACCAGCTCGTCGCGGGTGGGACCCTCGCTGTGGGGCGGGCGCCAGCCGGACTCGTACACCGCCCGTGCCCACGGCTCGGCCGGGGCGAGGGAGTCCGGAAGCGCGGTCATCGACATGAAGGGGCCGGTGTGCTGATGGATCCGCGGGTCCACCTCGGCCGCCGCGTGGATCGCCATGGAGGTGAGCGGGCGTGAGAGGTCGAGCCCTGCGCCCTGCCAGCGATCCACCGCCACGCCGTCGTTGGCGATGTGGTCGGCCACCCAGGGCCGCACCTGGTCGTCGCACCACGCGCCGAACGGCTCCGCGACCGCAGTCGGCTCGGTCCCGGCATCGAGGAGCGCGAGCAGCGCGGCGACCTGCAGGCTGGCCATCGCCACCCCACGGCCCGCCGTCGGCGTGGTCGTCGAGACGGCGTCCCCGACCGCGACGAGCCCGGGGACCATGCGCTGGCGCCGGTAGACGTTGCGCAGCGCCCCACCGACCAGCACGCCGGTCTCCGGGCGCGACCGTTGGGGGTCGGTCCAGGCCGCGAGGACGGGGATCGCCCGACAAGCCGCCTCGAAGGCGTCCTGGTGCCGCAGCTGCTTGAGGGCGGTATCGGCCGTCGGCCGGATCAGCACCGCCGAGAAGAAGCCCCGCTCCTGTGGGAACACCAGCACCTGGTAGCCGTCGAAGCTGCCGAACCATCCGATCAGGTTGCTGACCGGCCCCGGCTCGGCATCAGGGTGCAGGCGGTAGGAGCGGTCGACGTACGCCATCCCGCAGTCCCCGCCCAGGGCGTCGAGCGAACCGGAGAGCCGGGAGGCCCGGCCGGAGGCGTCCACCACGAGGTCGGCCTCCCTCCGGGTGCCGTCGACCACCGCACCGACCACCCGGCCCCGCTCCTCGAGCAGGTGGTCGACGTGCCCGACCCCCAGCGCCAGTCCCGGCACGTCCGCCGCGGCGATGCGCAGGGCGCGCTCGTAGGTCACGCGCCTCGAGTGCACGACCACCGGGTCCCCGGACAGCCCGAGCTCCGCGAGGTCTGTGGGCACGGGCCCCAGGGAGCGCCAGACCCGGAAGGCCTCGGGCCACTCCGACTGGAGCAGCCAGCTCACCTGGGGCCGGAAGTTGTGGGCGTGGGCGAACTGCATGACCCCGCGCCGCGGCCATCCGCCTCCCGCGTCCGGGCCCGGGTCGCGGTCCACCGACGTGACCCGGTGGCCACGCCGGGCGAGCGCGGCACCGACGGTGAGGCCGGTCGGCCCGGACCCGATGACGAGGATGTCCATGACGATCCAACCTTCCGTTACACTTGCAGTGTATCCATTACATCGATGGTCACCCTAAATGACGGCGGAGTCAAGATGCCCGAGGCACCCAGACGCTCGTACCGGTCGGACCTGCGCGACGAGCAGGCGCGGGCGACGCGGCGGCGCATCGTGGCGGCAGGGAGAGACCTCTTCGTGGAGCGGGGCTATGCGGCCACCACGGTCGACGCGATCGCGGAGCGCGCCGAGGTCAGCCGCAAGACGGTCTTCACCTCCGTGGGTGGCAAGGCGACCGTGCTGAAGCTGGCCTGGGACTGGGCGCTCGCAGGTGACGACGAGCCTGTTCCCATGGCCGAGCGCCCCGAGGTGAAGGCGTTGATGGCCGAGACCGATCCCGACACCCTGGTGTGCCCGCTGGGCTCGCTTCGACGCCGCCATCGGCGCCCGCCTCGCCGACCTCTATCCCGTGCTGCTCGTCGCGGCCGATGGCGATCCGGACGTCGCGGCCCTCAACCGGGAGTCGGAGGGCAACCGGCGCGGCGGCGCCCGGTGGCTGGTCGACCAGCTCGCCGACATCGGCGGTCTACGTCCCGGACTCAGCCGGGAGCGCGCCACCGATGTGGTCGCCACGCTGATGGATCCCGTCCCCTACCGGCGCCTCGTGCACAACGCGGGCTGGACCTTCGACGACTACGCCGACCACCTCGAGCGGATGGTCACCGCGGCGCTCCGCTGAGCCCCACCGCGCCGAGCCCGCCGCGCGGGCCGCCGGTCAGCCCTGCGAGGAGTAGTTCGGGGCCTCGACGATGCCGGTGATGTCGTGAGGGTGCGACTCGCGCAGGCCCGCCGTCGTGATCCGGATGAAGCGGCCCCGGGCCTTGAGCTCGGGCACCGTGCGCGCGCCGACGTAGAACATCGACTGGTGCAGCCCGCCGATGAGCTGGTGGGCGACGGCGCCGACCGGGCCGCGGTAGGCGACCTGGCCCTCGATGCCCTCGGGCACGATCTTGTCGTCCGAGGTGACGTCGGCCTGGAAGTAGCGGTCCTTGGAGTAGGACTTCTTCCCTCGCGAGGACATCGCGCCGAGCGAGCCCATGCCTCGGTATGCCTTGAACTGCTTGCCGTTGATGAAGACGAGCTCCCCGGGCGACTCCTCGCAGCCGGCGAGCAGCGAGCCGACCATCACGGTGTCGGCACCGGCGACCAGGGCCTTGGCGATGTCGCCGGAGTACTGGAGGCCGCCGTCGCCGATGAGGGGGACGCCGGCGGGGGCGCACGCGAGGGACGCCTGGTAGATCGCGGTGACCTGCGGGACACCGACGCCCGCGACGATGCGGGTCGTGCAGATCGACCCCGGACCGACGCCGACCTTGACGGCATCCACCCCTGCGTCGACGAGGGCCTGCGCACCGGCGCGGGTCGCGACGTTGCCGCCGATGACCTGCACGTGCCGGGTCGCGGGGTCCTTCTTGACCCGCTCGATCATCTCGAGCAGGAGGCGGGCGTGGCCGTGCGCGGTGTCGACGACGAGGACGTCGACCCCGGCCTCGATGAGGGTCGTGGCGCGTTGCCAGGCCTCCCCGAAGTAGCCGACCGCGGCGCCCACGAGGAGGCGGCCGTCGGCATCCTTGCTGGCGTGGGGGAACTGCTCGGACTTCACGAAGTCCTTGACGGTGATGAGCCCGCGCAGGCGGCCCTCGTCGTCGATGATCGGCAGGCGCTCCCGCTTGTGCTGGCGCAGGAGGAGCGTCGCCTCGTCGTGGCTGATGCCGACGTGCCCGGTGATGAGCGGCATCGGGGTCATGACGTCGCGGACGAGGGTGTGGCCCCAGTCGGCCACCGGGGTGAAGCGCAGGTCGCGGTTGGTGACGATGCCGAGGAGGTGGTCGCCCTCGTCGACCACCGGCAGGCCCGAGACGCGGTAGCGGCCGCAGATCTCGTCGAGCTCCTCGAGGGTGGCGTCCTGCCCGATCGTCACGGGGTTGGAGATCATCCCGGTCTGGGTGCGCTTGACGAGGTCGACCTGGTAGGCCTGGTCCTCGATCGACAGGTTGCGGTGGAGGATGCCGATGCCGCCGTGGCGGGCCATCGCGATCGCCATCCGCGCCTCGGTCACGGTGTCCATGGCCGCGGAGACGAGGGGCACCCGGATCGAGATCTCACGGGTCAGGCGGGCCGTCGTGTCGACCTCGCTGGGGACGACGTCGGTCTCGCCCGGCTGGAGCAGGACGTCGTCGTAGGTCAGGCCGAGCTCGGCGAACGGGGATGCCGCTGCCGGCTCCGCCGAGGACGCGGAGACCGCGGGCGCCTGCCCGTCGCGCGGCGCGTCATCCGTGACGTCCGGTGCGGGGATGGCGGGGTCGTGGGCGGTGCTGGTCTCGTCGAGTCCGAGGCTCATTGCCCGATTCTACGTGCTGCGCAGCGGTGTCCACGTCACCCGCCCGGGCTCCGGCACGGCGGAACGCCCCACGGATTCCGCAGGTGGCAAAACCTCAGGTCAGGAGCCCGTGCGGGGCTCACAGGCCCTCTTGACCAAGTCCTTACCAAACGATTGCCCTCCGCGTACCAACCCGAACCTAGCGTGAAGTCCTAGCCCGACTTCCGAGCCGGGGACCAGCACGCGCGGAGGTACACATGGCCGAGATCACCCGTCTGCCGGGTCCCGTGGCCGACCTGTGGGACTGGCAGCTCGACGGCGCCTGCCGTCGCGTCGGCCCCGAGGTGTTCTTCCACCCCGAGGGTGAGCGCGGGAGCAAGCGCCGCAGCCGGGCCAGCGCCGCCAAGGAGATCTGCCTCGGCTGCCCGGTGCTCCAACAGTGCCGCAGCCACGCCCTGACCGTCCGCGAGCCCTACGGGGTCTGGGGTGGTCTGACCGAGGACGAGCGCGAGACGGTCTACGCGCGCGAGCGGCACATCGCGTCCTGACCCACCGACCGGGTGACGAGGTCAGGTCACCGCAGCCCAACCCCGGGGGTGAGAGGCGGTCGAGGTCGCAGGACGGCCCGGACCGTGGGACCGACGACGGGGTCGTCCCGCGGAGGGTCGTCCTGCGGCCTCGGCACAGGGCCGGCCACCACCGTCCGCCTGCCCCCTCTCGCGGCCCCTCTTGCGGCGTCGGGGAGCGGGGCCCGGTCTAGCCTGATGCCGTGAGCGCCCCCATCGACGTACCGATCCGCGACGAGTCCATCCGCCTGGGCCAGCTGCTCAAGCTCGCCGGCATCGTCGACGACGGCGCCATGGCGCGCGAGGTCATCGAGCGCGGGCTGGTCGCCGTCAACGGTGAGGTCGACACCCGCAGGGGCCGCCAGGTCCGCCGCGGCGACACCGTGACCTACGAGGGCGAGACCCTCCACGTGACAACCGAACCCTGACCCCGGTCAGCGCCGTCGCACCGTACCGCCGCACCCTCGGTCCTCTCGCGGAGTCAGGAGCACTTCGCCG
>CAVWRI010000024.1:0-43746 GCA_963757405.1 uncultured Actinomycetota bacterium | reverse complement strand
CCCCTGCGGTGTCGGCCGGGCTGGGTACGGTGCCGGGATGAGGTTCGGAGCCGTGATCCCGTATGCCGCCGAGCGAGAGTTCGCCGACCTCGCCGCTGTTGCCGAGGAGGGCGGGTGGGACCAGGTCTTCTCGTGGGAGTCCGTCTGGGGCCAGGACGCCTGGGTCACCCTGGGCGCCGCCGCGATGGTCACCGAGCGCATCCGGCTGGGCACCCTGCTCACCCCCGCTGCCCGCCACCGGCCGTGGGACCTGGCCTCGAGGGTCGCCTCGGTCGACCGGCTGTCCGACGGCAGGGTGACGCTCGGCGTCGGTCTCGGCGCCCTGCACGGCAACTGGCTCGCCTTCGAGCCCGACGAGGGCCGGGCCGTGCGCGCCCGCAAGCTCGACGAAGGCCTCGCGATCTACGCCGGCCTCATGGGCGGGCAGCCGTTCGAGTACGAGGGTGAGCACTACAGCGCGAAGCCGGTCACCGAGCTCGTCCTCCCCCGCCCGTGCAGCGGCCGCACCCGCCGGTGTGGTGCGTCGGCGCGCTCGTCCCCGGACGGCAGCGGCAGCCCTCGCTCGAGCGCGCCGCCCGGTGGCAGGGCATCTTCCCCGCGGTCGCCGCGGGTCAGACCGGGCACTCCGGCCTGACCGTCGACCGGCTGCACGACGTCGTCGACCAGGTCGGCACGCTCCGGGCCGACGCCGGGCTGTCGATGGAGGGCTACGAGGTCGTCGTCGAGGGCGACAGCCACGGCTCGTTCGGCGAGATCCGCCCGCCGGTCGACCAGTGGGCGCGACGCCGGCGCCACGTGGTGGGTCGAGTCGTGGTGGGACCTGCCCGACGCCCCCGAGGGCCGGGCCGAGATGCGGCGGCGACTCGAGCTCGGGCCGCAGCGGTGACCGACACCGCGTCGGTGGACGCCCGGGTGGGGAGGGCACGTCGTCGGTGCGCGCCACGGCATCCGGCGTCGTGGTGCGGGAGGCGAGCGCCGCGGATGCCGTCGCGCTCGTCGACCTGCGCGCCCTGATGTTCGAGGCGATGGGCACCGACCTTGACCGGCTCGCGGAACCGGCCTGGCGGCACGCGGCCCACGGCTGGTTCGCCGACCACGTCGGCGCGGCCGGCGTGCGTGTCGTCGTCGCCGAGGTCGACGGGGAGGTGGCCGCGGGTGCGGTGGGAGAGGTGACCTCGCTCATCCCGGGCCCCGGCACGGTCAACGGCTCGGTGGGGCTCATCTCGAACGTGGCGACCTTTCCTCAGCACCGGGGGCTCGGGCTCGCGAGCGCGGTCACCGACGACCTGCTCGCGTGGTTCGCCGAGGGCACCGACGTGACGCGGGTCGACCTGTTCGCGACGACCGAGGGCGCCCTCATCTACGCTCCGCGCGGCTTCACGGTGCGCGGGTTCCCCGCGATGTCCCTGCCCGTGCCGCGCACGCCCTCCTGAGCGGACCCCATCCGGCGGCCCCCCGAGGCGCGGACGCGAGCACGCCGCCCCGCCTGGTGGCGGGGCGGCGTGCGCCGTGGTGCAGCGAGGTGCGCCTCAGGCGAGGTCCTCGTCGTCGAGCTTGATCGTCGCCGTCTGCTGGACCTGCGTGAGGAACTCGTAGTTGTTCTTCGTCTTGCGCAGGCGGTCCAGGAGCAGCTCGATGCCCTGCTGGGAGTCCAGCGCCGCGAGGACGCGACGCAGCTTCCACATGATCCGCAGCTCCTCGGGAGCGAGGAGGATCTCCTCCTTGCGGGTGCCGGAGTTGTTGACGTCGACGGCCGGGAAGATGCGGCGGTTCGCGAGCTGGCGGTCGAGCTTGAGCTCCATGTTGCCGGTGCCCTTGAACTCCTCGAAGATCACCTCGTCCATGCGCGAGCCGGTCTCGACGAGCGCCGTGGCGAGGATCGTCAGCGAGCCGCCGTTCTCGATGTTGCGCGCGGCGCCGAAGAACTTCTTCGGCGGGTAGAGGGCGGCCGAGTCGACACCACCGGAGAGGATGCGCCCGCTCGCGGGGGCCGAGAGGTTGTAGGCGCGACCGAGCTTGGTGATCGAGTCGAGGAGCACGACGACGTCGTGGCCCATCTCGACGAGGCGCTTGGCGCGCTCGATCGCGAGCTCGGCGACCGTGGTGTGGTCGTCGGCGGGCCGGTCGAAGGTCGAGGAGATGACCTCGCCCTTGACGGCGCGCTGCATGTCGGTGACCTCCTCGGGACGCTCGTCGACGAGGACGACCATGAGGTGGCACTCGGGGTTGTTCGTCGTGATCGCGTTGGCGAGCGCCTGCATGACCATCGTCTTGCCGGCCTTGGCCGGGGCGACGATGAGGCCGCGCTGGCCCTTGCCGATCGGGGCGACGAGGTCGATGATCCGCGTCGTGATGATGTTCTGCTCGGTCTCCAGGCGCAGTCGGTCCTGCGGGTAGAGCGGGGTCAGCTTGCCGAACTCCGGACGGCGGCGGGCCTCGTCGGGCGCCATGCCGTTGACGGTGTCGAGGCGCGCCAGCGGGGTGTACTTGGCGCGGTTGTTGCGCCCACCCACGGTCTGCTGCTGCGGGTCCTCACCCTCACGGGTCGCCTTGATCGAGCCGGTGACGGCGTCGCCCTTGCGCAGCCCGTGGCGCTTGACCATCTGCAGCGGCACGTAGATGTCGCTGCTGCCGGGCAGGTAGCCGGTGGTGCGCACGAAGGCGTAGCTGTCGAGGATGTCGAGGATGCCGGCCACGGGGACGAGCACGTCGTCCTCGGTGATCTGCTGCTCGACGGGGGCGTCGACCTGCGCGCCCTCCTGGCCCGGCGTGCGGCGCTTGTCGCGGTTGCGGCCCCGGTTGCGGCGGCGGCGGCCGCCGCGGCCTTCCTCGTCGTCCTGGAACCCCTGGGCGCCCTGGCTGCCCTGGCGCTGCTGCGGGGCGCCCTGGCCCTGCTGGCCACCCTGGGTCTGGCCGTCGCGGTTCTGCGTGTCGCGGTTCTGCGTGTCGCGGTTCTGCGTGTCGCGGCGCTCGCCACGGTCCTGACGGTCGCTGCGCTGCTGGCTGCCCTCGCCGCGGTCCTGACTGTCGCTGCGCTGCTGGGTGCCCTCGCCGCGGTCCTGACGGTCGCCGCGCTCCGGCCGGTCGGCCCGCTCACGGGTCTCGGTGCGGTCGGCGCGCTCCTGGCGGGCGCCGCGCTGCTCGGTCCGCTCCTCGCGCACCGTCTCCTCGCGGGGGGCCGTGCGCTCGGTGCGCTCCTCGCGGGCGGTGTCGGGCTCACGGCGCTCCCGGCGCGGCTCGCCGGCGCTGGCCGGGCCGCTCTCGCCGTTCTGGCGGGCCTTGATGGCGGCGACGAGGTCGCCCTTGCGCATCTTGGCGGTGCCGCTGATGCCCATGCTCGAGGCCAGGCCCTGGAGCTCGGCCAACCGCATCGCGGTGAGCGCCCCGGAGCGGCGCGGGCTCGAGCCCGATGTCGCCGATGCCTCAAGAGTGGTCGTGTCTGTCACGAAGGATCCTTCCCCTCGCTCGTGGATGGCCTCGATGCGGCCGATCATTGGGAGCCCACGCCGGGCAGGCAGCCGAGCAGGCTGGACGCTGTCCCAGGTCGTGGAGGGCGACTCGCGGTAGGCAACGGGACTGTCCCCGGCATCGACTGCGGTCGCAGGGTCAAGAGTAGCACCGCGGCGACATCGCAAGGCCCGAACGACGCACAGGGGTCACCCGCGGTCGAGCACCGTGACCTGCGCGCCGCGGGGCGGGATGCCGGGGCGCAGCACCCGCCATCCGTCGCCTCCGTGGGCCATGACCTCCCCGGTGCGGGCACGCGGGCCGAGGACGAGGACGGACGGTCCCGCCCCCGAGATGACGGCCGCGTGACCCTCGGCGCGCAGCGCGTCGACGAGGGCCATCGACGCGGCGTACGACGGGCGTCGGGCCTCCTGGTGCAGCCAGTCGCGGGTGGCCGCGAGGAGGTGCTCCGGGGCGCTCGATATCGCGTGGGCGAGCAGCGCGGCGCGGGCCGAGTTCGCCGCCGCGTCCGCGAGGCGCACCTGCAGCGGGAGCACCGACCGGGCCTTGGCGGTCGACAGCTGGGCGTCGGGGGCGAAGACGACCGGGTCGACGTCCGGGTGCACGGCCAGGTGCACCGTGTGGGTCGTCGCCTGCTCGTCGTCCGACCACGACAGGGTGACGCCGCCGTGCACGCTCGCGGTGGCGTTGTCGGGGTGCCCCTCGAGGCGCGAGGCGAGGGTGGCCGCGAACCCGAGGTCGACGTCGGCGCCGTCGCGGCCGTGGGAGACGTCGTGCAGCGCCTGCGCGGCGACGATGCCGGTGACGATCGCCGTCGCCGACGACCCCATCCCCCTGCCGTGCGGCACCTCGTTGCGGCACTCCAGGTGCAGGCCCGTCGGCGGCTCGACACCGAGCTCGGACCAGGCGACCTGCATGGCGCGGTGCACCAGGTGGGTCGCGTCGAGCGGCACGGTGCCCTCGCCCTCGCCCTCGACGGTGACGACGAGGCCCGGCGCGTCCACGACGGTGGCCCGGCACGTGTCCCACACGCCCAGGGCGCAGCCGACGGAGTCGAAGCCCGGCCCGAGGTTGGCGCTGCTCGCCGGCACGCGGACCTCGACGGCGGCCCCGACCCGCAGGGCGTCGCCGCTCACGTCACCCCTCGAGGCCGAGCGCGGCAGCGACGCTGTAGGCGTCGACGGGCACCCGGACCGGCGTGACCTCGGAGCCGTCGGCGGTGCGCAGCGCCCACTGCGGGTCCTTGAGGCCGTGTCCGGTCACGGTGCACACGACCGTCGCGTCGGCAGGAACCTCACCCGCCCGGTGGGCCTTGAGCAGGCCGGCGATGCTCGCGGCCGACCCGGGCTCGACGAAGATCCCCTCGGTGGAGGACAGCACGCGGTGCGCCTCGAGGATCTCCTCGTCGGTCACCGCGTCGATCCGGCCGCCCGACTCGTCGCGGGCGGCCTCGGCCTGCCGCCAGGAGGCGGGGTTGCCGATGCGGATCGCGGTGGCGATGGTCTCCGGGTGGTCGACGGGGTGGCCGAGCACGATCGGGGCGGCCCCGGCCGCCTGGTACCCCCACATCTGCGGGCGACGCGTCGCGACGGGAGCGAGGACCTCCCCACCGAGCCCGGGCGTCGGGGCGGCGTACTCGCTGTAGCCGCGCCAGTAGGCGGTGATGTTGCCCGCGTTGCCGACCGGGAGGACGTGGATGTCGGGCGCGTCGCCCAGCGCGTCGACGACCTCGAAGGCCGCCGTCTTCTGGCCCTCGATGCGGGCCGGGTTGACCGAGTTCACGAGCTCGACCGGGTAGGCCTCGGCGAGCTTGCGCGCGACGGTGAGGCAGTCGTCGAAGTTGCCCTCGACCTGGATGAGGGTCGCGCCGTGCGCCACCGCCTGGCTCAGCTTGCCCATCGCGATCTTGCCGTCGGGCACCAGGACGGCGCACGTCATGCCGGCCTTCGTCGCGTAGGCCGCGGCGCTCGCGCTCGTGTTGCCGGTGCTCGCGCAGATGACCGCCTTGGCGCCGTTGCGCTTGGCGACCGAGATCGCGGTCGTCATCCCGCGGTCCTTGAACGACGCGGTCGGGTTCAGGCCCTCGAACTTGACGAGGACGTTCGCCCCCGTGAGGTCGGAGAGGCTCTCGCAGGGGATGAGGGGCGTCCCGCCCTCCTGGAGGGTGACGACGGGTGCCCCCTCCAGCATCGGCAGGCGGGCGGCGTACTCGCGGATCACCCCGCGCCACAGGTGCGCCACGGCTCAGGCCCCTTCCACGCGCAGGACGGACGCCACGTCGTCGACGGACTCGAGGTCGGCAAGGGCGTCGACCGTCGCGGCGAGCGCGGCATCCGTCGCCCGGTGGGTGACGACGATGAGCCGGGCCCGCTCCCCGTCGCCCGGTGCCACCTGCTGGCGCACCGTCTCGATGGAGACGCCGTGCTCGGCGAACGCGGTCGCGACCTGGGCGAGCACGCCCGGGCGGTCGGCCACGTCGAGGCTGATGTGGTAGCGGGTGAGGGCTTGTCCCATGTCGACGACCGGGAGGTCCGCGTAGGCCGACTCCCCCGGGCCCCGGCCGCCGGCCACCTTGTGGCGGGCGACCGCGACGATGTCGCCGAGCACCGCGGATGCCGTGGGGTCGCCACCGGCGCCGCGGCCGTAGAACATCAGCTCGCCCGCGGCGGTCGCCTCGACGAAGACGGCGTTGAACGCCTCGCGGACGCTCGCGAGGGGATGGCTCCTCGGGATCATCGCCGGGTGGACCCGCACGCTCACGGCATCCGCGCCGTCGGCGGTGGTCACCCGCTCGCAGATCGCGAGGAGCTTGACGACGGAGTCCATCTCGGCCGCGGCCCGGATGTCCCCCGCGGTGACCTCGGTGATGCCCTCGCGGTGCACGTCGGCCGACGAGACCCGGGTGTGGAACGCGAGGCTGGCGAGGATGGCGGCCTTGGCGGCGGCGTCGAAGCCCTCGACGTCGGCGGTCGGGTCGGCCTCGGCGTACCCGAGCGCCTGCGCCTGCTCGACGGTCTCGGCGAAGCCCGCGCCCGTGGTGTCCATCTTGTCGAGGACGAAGTTGGTCGTGCCGTTGACGATGCCGAGCACCCTGCGGATGTCGTCGCCGGCGAGGGACTCGCGGATCGGGCGCAGGATCGGGATGGCCCCGGCGACGGCGGCCTCGTAGTACAGGTCGACGTCGTTGTCGTGGGCCGACGCGTAGAGCGTGGGTCCGTCCTCGGCGAGGAGGGCCTTGTTGGCCGACACGACGGAGGCGCCGTGCTTCATCGCGCGCAGGATGAGGCCGCGGGCGGGGTCGATGCCGCCGATGACCTCGACGACGATGTCGGCCCGGGTCACGAGCTCCTCGGCGTCGGCGGTGAACAGCGAGGGGTCGACCGGCACGTCGGGACGGGGTCGCTGCGGGCGCCGCACCGCGATGCCGACGAGCTCGAGCGGGGCGCCGACCCGGGCGGCGAGGTCGTCGGCGTGCTCGACCAGCCGGGTCGCGACCGCGGACCCCACGACTCCGCAGCCGAGCAGCGCGACGCGCAGGGGGGCACCGGGTTCGTGCGCCATGGTGGGGGTCAGCTCCTCGATCTCGTGCGTCACGCGTCCGCCACGTCGAGGGCGAGCAGGTCCTCGATGGTCTCACGGCGCACGAGGACGCGGGAGCGCCCTCCACGCACCGCGACGACGGGCGGACGGGGGGTGTGGTTGTACTGGCTGGACAGGCTGCGGCAGTAGGCGCCGGTGCCCGGGACGGCGATGAGGTCGCCCGGTGCCAGGTCGGCCGGGAGGTACTCGTCGAGCACGACGATGTCGCCGCTCTCGCAGTGCCGGCCGACGACGCGCGAGAGCCGCGGTCCGGCATCCGAGTAGCGGTTGGCGAGCGTGCAGGAGTAGTCGGCCTCGTACAGCGCGGGGCGGGCGTTGTCGCTCATCCCACCGTCCACGCTGACGTAGGTGCGCAGGTGCCCACCGCCGATCTCGACCTCCTTGACGGTGCCGACCTCGTAGAGCGTGAACGTGCTCGGGCCCACGATGGCGCGGCCGGGCTCGACCGAGACCCTCGGCAGGTGCGGGGTGTCGCCGTCGCCGACCGCCTTGAGCTCGCGCTCGACGATTCCGGCCATCTCCTCGGCGAGGGTCGCCGCCGGCAGGGGGGTGTGCTGCGACGTGTAGGCGATGCCGTAGCCACCGCCGAGGTCGATCTCGGGGCAGTGGTGGCCGTGCTCGTCGGCGATGCGGGCGTGCAGGCCGACGAGCCGGTGCGCCGCCGCCTCGAAGCCGCTGGTGTCGAAGATCTGGCTGCCGATGTGGCTGTGCAGCCCCCGCAGGTCGAAGACGTCGCGCCGGGCCAGGATGCGCCGCGCGGCCTCCTCGGCCTGCCCGCCGACGAGGCTGAACCCGAACTTCTGGTCCTCGTGCCCGGTCGCGATGAACTCGTGCGTGTGCGCCTCGACGCCCACCGTGACGCGCACCATGACCGGCGCGAGCACCCCGAGGTCCGCCGCCACGGCGGCGATGCGGTCGATCTCCTGGAAGGAGTCGACGACGATGCGCCCGACGCCGTACGACAGGGCGTCGCGGAGCTCGGCGACGGTCTTGTTGTTGCCGTGGAACCCGATCCGCTCCGCGGGGAAGCCGGCGCGCTGGGCGACGGCGAGCTCGCCGCCGGTGCAGACGTCGAGGTGCAGCCCCTCCTCGGCGACCCAGCGGGCGACCGCGGTGCAGAGGAACGCCTTGCCCGCGTAGTAGACGTCGGCCCCTGCCAGCCGCTCGAACGCCGTCGCGAAGCTGTCGCGGAAATCCCTTGCCCGAGAGCGGAAGTCGGCCTCGTCGAGGACGTAGGCGGCCGTGCCGTGCTCGGCCGCGAGGGTCACGACGTCGACACCACCGACCGTGAGCCGGCCGTCGTCGTCCCGGCCGACGGACTCGGGCCAGAGCTGCGGGAGCAGCTCCATGACGTCGCCGGTAGCCGGCAGGTAGAGCGGGGGTCCGCCGTAGCCCTCGGCGTGGAGGACACCGGCCTCGTGCGATCGCATCGGCGGCCCTCTACATCCGCTCGGGCGCGCTGACGCCGAGGAGGTCCAGGCCGTTCGCGAGCACCTGGCGGGTGGCGTCGTTGACCCAGAGCCGGCTGCGGTGGAGGTCGGTGATCTCCTCGTCGACCGACGTCGGCCGCACGCGGCACGTGTCGTACCACTTGTGGAAGCGGCCGGCGAGCTCCTCCAGGTACCGCGCGACGCGGTGGGGCTCCCGCAGGTGCGCCGCCTGGGCGACGACCCGCGGGAAGTCGCCGAGGACGGCGAGCAGCGAGGCCTCGGTGGGGTCGGCGAGGAGCGAGGCGTCGAACCCGTCGGCGCGGTGGACCCCGTCCTCCGCCGCGAGGCGGGCCACGTTGGCCGTGCGCGCGTGGGCGTACTGGACGTAGAAGACCGGGTTGTCGTTGGTCTGCTTGCGCAGCTCCTCGCCGTCGAGCGAGAGCGGGCTGTCGGCGGGGTACCGCGCGAGGGTGTACCGGACGGCATCCGCCCCGATCCAGCCGATGAGGTCACGCAGCTCGATGATGTTGCCCGCGCGCTTGGACAGCTTGGCGCCGCCGAGGTTGACGAGCTGGCCGATGCGCACCTCGATGTTGTGCTCCGGGTCGTCGCCGGCGCACGCCGCGATCGCCTTGAGGCGGTGGATGTACCCGTGGTGGTCGGCGCCGAGGAGGTAGATCTTCTCGTCGAAGCCGCGGTCCTTCTTGCTCAGGTAGTAGGCGGCGTCGGCGGCGAAGTAGGTGGGCTCACCGTCGGCCCGGATCATGACCCGGTCCTTGTCGTCGCCGAAGTCGGTGGTGCGCAGCCAGACTGCCCCACCCTCGTCGAAGACGTGGCCCTGCTCGCGCAACCGGGCGACGGCGCTCTCGACCGCCCCGGAGTCGTGCAGCTCGCTCTCGGAGAAGAACACGTCGAACTCCACGCCGAACGCCTCGAGGGTGTCGCGGATCTCGGCGAGCTGGGCTCGGTAGGCGTGGTCGCGGACCGCCGCGACGGCCTCGTCGTGCGGCAGGTCGAGGATGCCGGGGTCCGTGGCGAGGGCGTTCCTCGCGAGCTCGTCGACGTAGAGACCGGGGTAGCCACCCTCGGGCGTCGGCTCGCCCTTGGCCCGGGCGAGCACGGACGTGGCGAACCGGTCCATCTGGGCGCCGGCGTCGTTGACGTAGTACTCGGTCGTCACCGTGGCGCCGCTGGTCTTGAGCAGCCGGGCCATCGCGTCGCCGAGGGCCGCCCACCGGGTGTGGCCCAGGTGCAGCGGTCCGGTCGGGTTGGCCGAGACGAACTCGATGTTGATGACGTGACCGGCCTCGGAGTCGTTGCGGCCGTATGCCGCTCCCGCCTCGACGATGGTCCGCGCGAGCTCACCTGCGCTCGCGGCATCCAGCGTGATGTTGAGGAAGCCGGGTCCCGCGACGTCGACGGCAGCAACACCGTCGACGGCCCGCAGCCGATCGGCCAGGGACGTCGCGAGGTCGCGCGGCGAGATGCCGGCCGGCTTGGCCAGCTGGAGGGCGATGTTCGTGGACCAGTCCCCGTGGTCGCGGTTCCTCGGGCGCTCGACCCTGACGTCCGCGGGCACGGCGACGGCGAGGTCGCCGGAGTCGACGGCGGACACGAGGGCACCGCGGATGGCGGCGGAGAGCTGTTCGGGGGTCACCCGCGCAAGTCTATGGGCGTCCTCGGCGGGCCCTGCCGCCCGCCGCCAGCCGTGAGACGGCGGCCACGAGGGCGTCCGGGTCGAACGGCTTGGACACGAACTCGTCGAAGCCCGCGTCGCTCGCCTCGGGGGCGTCGTGGGTGATGACCGAGCCCGTGACGAGCAGGACGGGCACGGGGTCCAGGCGCGGGTGGGAGCGGATGGCGGCGATCGTCCACCATCCGTCGTAGGGGGCCATCTCGGAGTCGAGCACGATGACGGCGGGCCGGGGCAGCTCGGGGGCGATGAGCCGGGTCATCGCCTCGTGGCCGTCGGTGGCCTCCTCGACCTCGAAGCCGGCGAGCTCGAGGTTGATGCGCAGCAGGCGGCGGATCGGCTCGGTGTCGTCGCACACGAGCACCAGCGGTGCGGGACCGCGGGAGCCGGTCCCGGTTGGCATGGACGCCACCCTAGGGCGCGAGCGGGTCGTACCAGAACAGCCGGGCGCGGATTGTGTCCGCACCGACACGCGCACGGGCACCGCGCCCGGTGTTGCGGAGTCAGGAGCAGTCCGCCGGCTCAGGAGGTTCTCGTCGAGTCAGGGCCGTACACGGCCCTGACTCGACGGAGTCCTCCTGACTTCGCGCGGCCTGGGCGGGAGCCGGGGATGCTGAGCCGTCGGGTCCGGCTCGTCGCCTGAGGACCGCGGACGGAGGCACGGGATCCTCCTGCTAACCTCGACCTCGCTCCTCCGGCCTCGCCGGCGGGGGGCGCATCGGCCGTACCGGCCCCCGTAGCTCAGGGGATAGAGCACCGCCCTCCGGAGGCGGGAGCGTAGGTTCGAATCCTACCGGGGGCACCATCGCAGGCCCGAGGACGGCGGGTCCCACCGGGCACCGCACGACCCGCTCGTGACCTGCAGGACTGCAGTCAGCGGGCGTCCAGCGTGCTCCCTGCGTGCGATGTCGGTCGTCACGACGGCGACCTCCGGGACGTCGCCGGGGTTCAGACCCGGGGGCCTTCGATCGACGCAGCCTGGTCAGGGCCGCGCAGCCCGACCGCCTCGGCGAGGGCAGCGGCAACGGTGAGGGAACGCCCCGCTTCGTCGACGCTGGCCGCGGCCTCGCCCAGCGCCGTCCGGGAGCCGGAGAGGTGGCGCTCGAGGAAGGCCCGGTCCGGCTCGGCCAGCGGCATCCCGCCTGCGGCCCGTTGCGCGTCCGCACACGCGGCGAGGCGCACCGCTCGGGCGTCGTCGCCCGTCAGGGACGCGGCCACCGCGGCCTGCTCCAGGACGCCGAGGGTGAGATCGGGGTCGCCGTGCTCGGTCACGGTGGTCGCGACGTCCCTCAGCAGGTCGATCGCCTCGGCCGGGCGCGACGCGGCGAGCAGCGCGGTGGCGATGTTCACCCGGTCCGCCGCGAGCCCCCACGCGTTGCCCAGCTCGAGGTCGAGCCGCTCGGCGCGTGCGAGGAGCGGCAGCGCGGCGTCCGGGTGGCCGATGTCGACCTCGACGAGGGCGAGGTTCGAGAGCGCGGTCGTCTCTCGTTGACGGTTCCCCAGCGACCGGGCCACCTCGGCGCTCTGCCGGAGCAGCGTCCGCGCGCGGTCGGTGTCACCCAGGCTGCGGTACGCGACACCCAGGCTGTTCAGGGCCATGGACTCCCCGACGCGGTCCCCCGCGCGGGTCCACAACAGGAGCGACTTGGCCAGGATCTCCTTGCCCCTCGCGACGTCACCCTGCTGCAGGCGCAGGAGCGCGAAGCTGTGCAGCAGCCGGGCGAACTGCGGCCCCTGGTGCGTGGCCGCTGCACGCGTCGCCCGCTCCAGCCAGCGGCCACTCTCCGTGTCGTAGCCGGTCTGGTACCAGAACCAGCCGAGTGCCGTGCACAGACGGATGCCGATGGCGGTCCGGTCCTCGTCGTCGGGCCCTCCCTTCTCGGCGTCGCCGAGCGACCAGTCGAGGGCCGCGCGCAGGTTGTCCATCTCGCGCTCGATCGCACCGCGTGCCGCCATCGCGTCCGGCCCTCGCAGTCGCTCGCCGTCGCGCTCGACGAGGGCCAGGTAGTGCTGCGCGTGCCGACGCTGCAGGTCGTCGATCTCCCCCTCGCCCACCGCGAGGTCCCGGGCCACGGCCCGCACCGTCCGCAGCATCCGGACCCGCGCTCCGGCCGGGTCGTCGTCGACCCGCACGAGCGACGCGTCGAGCAGGCCGGACACGACGGCCAGCGACGACGGCAGGTCAAGGACGGCCGCGACGGCGTCGAACGTCCCGCCGAACTCACCGAATGTCGAGAGCCCTCGGAACGCGCGCTGTTCGGCGTCCCCGATCATCCGGTAGCTCCAGTCGACAGTGGCCCGGAGGGTCTGCTGCCGCTCCGGATGACCCGGGAGCGGCAGACCCAACGCCTCGTCCAGGTGGTCGAGCATCGCCCGGGGTGGGAGCAGACGCACGCGGGCCGCCGCCAGCTCGACCGCGAGCGGGAGACCGTCCAGGCGGGCGCAGAGGGCGACGACGTCGGCCACGTTGTCCTCGGTGAGCGTGAAATCGGGGTCGACGAGCCGTGCCTGCTGGACGAACAGCCGCACCGATCCGGCGCGAGCAGCGACCTCGACACCGGGCATCGGCCGACCTGGGTCCGGTAGGCCCAGAGGAGGCACCGGGAACTCCTGCTCGCCGACGACGCGCAGCGGACGCCGGCTGGTGGCCAGCACACGCACCCGACGCGTGCCGGCGAGCAGCCGGCTCACGACGGTGACGCCGGAGCCCGGCAGCTGCTCGAGGTTGTCGAGCACGAGCAGCAGGGCGGGGTCGTGCAGGTGCTCGAGGAGGCCGGCCTCGGTGTCCCCGGCGCGACCGAGCGACTCAGCGATCGCGGTCCACGCGATGTCGTCCTCCGTCGCATTGGCCAGCTCCACGAAGTGGACGCCGTCGACGTGGCTCCCCGCGACATCCTGCGCGACCGCGACCGAGAGCCGGGTCTTGCCGCTGCCCCCCGGCCCGGTCAGGGTGACGAGCCGAGGCCCGTCGCGGCTCAGCAGCGCGCTGAGGGAGGCCAGCTCGGCCTCACGGCCCACGAGAGCGGTCGCCGCGACCGGCAGGCTGCCCGGAGCGCCCAGGCTGCGCAGGGGCGGGAACCTGTCCGGCAGCCCGGGGACCACGAGCTGGTAGAGGCGCTGGGGGTCCTCGATGTCCTTGAGCCGGTGCGTGCCCAGGTCGACCAAGGAGGTGCCGGGCGGCAACCGGTCCCGTGCCCGGTCCACGGTGGCCGTCGTGAGCACGACCTGCCCGCCGTGCGCCGTCGAGGAGACGCGGGCGCCCAGGTGCACGTCGAGGCCGACGAGGTTGTCCTCGAACGACTCCGGGTGGCCCGTGTGCAGGCCCATGCGCACCCGTAGGGCCACTCCCTCGGGCCAGGCATGGTCCTCGAGGTCGTGCTGCCCCTCGGCGGCCGCCGCGACACCGTCGACCGCGGACCCGAACACGACGAAGAAGCTGTCGCCCTCGGTGCCCAGCTCGCGGCCCCGGGCCTTGTCGAACGCCCGACGAAGGATGTCGCGGTGGCTCGCCAGGACGTCGGCGTAGGCGGGACCGAGCCGGTTCAGCAACCGGGTCGAGCCCTCGATGTCGGTGAAAAGCATCGTGACCTCGGTGGACGGGAGGGCGTCCATGCCCCACATCATCGACCGGTGCGCGGGTCCCGACAATGCCCGCACACGGCGTCGCGTCGGGCCGGCGTGCGCACCTTCGACCCTTGGTGGCCGGGTGGTCCCGGGACTACCCTCGGACGGTCACGACCCCTCTGGCGACAGCGCGGACCGGAGCGGAGAGCACATGCCAGTGTCGACTTCCGGACGTCGGTCCGCGGCCGTCCTGCTGGTCTGCGCCCAGGACGACGAGCGCCGGGCCGCGGTCGTCACGCAGCTCGACGAGCGCTACTCCGCCTCGTACGACGTCGTGTCCGCGAGGACCGCGGCCGAGACCGCCGCCGTCCTGCGCGCGGTGGCGGACGACGGACGGCAGGTCGCCATCCTGCTCGCCGACGACCCCGGGCTCCTCGAGGACGGCCGCACGGTCTTCCGGCTGGCCGCCGACGTGTTTCCCGACGTGCGGCGGGGCCTGCTCGTGGAGTGGGGCGCCTGGGGCGACCGCAGCACCGCGGACCAGATCATGACGCTCATGGCCCAGGGCCAGATCGACTACTACGTCATCCGGCCGTGGCACTCGCCGGACGAGTACTTCCACCGCACGGTGACCGAGTTCCTCGTCGAGTGGGACCGGGCCATCGGGCTCCGGCCGCGGGAGGTCTCGGTCGTCGGAGACCCGTCGACAGCACGCTCGCACGAGATCCGCGGCCTGCTGGCCCGCACCGGCATCCCCCACGCCTTCCTGCCGAGCGGGACACCGGAGGCCCTCGCCCGGCTGGCCGGCTCGGGGCTGGAACCGGCACCGTCCTCCACCGTGGTGCTCCTGCACGACGGGCGGGCGCTCCTCGACCCGAGCAACGCCGAGCTGGTGGCTGCCTTCGGGCTTGCGGTCGACGTGCCCGACGACGCGGTGTTCGACCTCGTCGTCGTGGGCGCCGGACCGGCCGGGCTCGCCGCGGCCGTCTACGCGTCGTCGGAAGGCCTGCGGACGCTCGTCGTGGAGCGGGAGTCGATCGGGGGGCAGGCCGGCTCGAGCTCGTTGATCCGCAACTACCTCGGCTTCGCCCGGGGCGTCTCCGGTGCGGAGCTCGCGCAGCGCGCCTACCAGCAGGCGTGGGTGTTCGGGTGCTCCTTCGCGCACTCCCGCGCGGCGGTCTCGCTGCGGCAGGACGACGAGGGGCTCGTCGTGGGTATCGAGCCCGACCGCGAGGTCCGCGCCCGCTCCGCCGTGCTCGCCACCGGCGTCTCCTACCGCCGGCTCGGCGTGCCGGCACTGCTCGCGTACGAGTCGGCCGGCGTCTACTACGGCGCGACCGCGTTCGACGCGAAGGGGTTGCGCGACGGCCGAGCGCACGTCGTGGGCGGCGGCAACTCGGCGGGCCAGGCGGCGCTGCACCTGGCCCGGTACGCCTGCCGGGTGACGCTGCTCGTGCGCGGCCCGACCCTGGCGGAGAGCATGTCCACGTACCTCGTCGACACCCTTGCGGCGGCCGGTGTCGAGGTGCGGCTGCAGTCCGCTGTCGTCGGCGGCGGCGGGCAGGGCCACCTCGAGCACATTCTCGTGCGAGACCTCGCCACCGGCGCGGAGGCGACCGAGCCGACGGACGCCCTGTTCGTCCTCGTCGGAGCGACGCCGCGCACGGAGTGGCTGCCGGCGACGATCCTGCGCGACCGGTGGGGGTACGTGCTGACCGGTGCCGACGTCCTCGCCGAGGGAGGGCGTCGGGCGTGGCCCCACGACGGAGCGCCCCGCCCCCTGGAGACCTCGCTGCGGGGCGTGTTCGCGGTCGGTGACGTCCGACGTGGGTCGCTCAAGCGCGTGGCCTCCGCCGTCGGCGAGGGGTCGGTGGTGGTGTCATCCGTGCACACGCACCTGGCCCGGCCCGGCGTCCGCGCGCCCTCCGGACCCTAGGGGCGCAGACGCCCCGCGACGCCGGGCGACGCCGGGCGAGCACCCACGGCTCCCCGAGCCGGCGCGGGTCAGCGCCGGCGGCCGGGGTCAGCAGCGCGCTGGGAGGCGTCGGACACCTCGCCGACGAGCTCCTCGATGACGTCCTCGAGGAACACGACGCCGACGACGCTGCCGTCCTCCTCGACGACCCGCGCGAGGTGCGACCCGGTGGCCTGCATCGTCTGGAGCACCGACTCCACCTCGTCCTCGCGGCGCACGTTCGCCATCCGGCGCACCCGCTTGGCGGGCACCGGCTGGAGCCGCTCCTCCTCGTCGGCGTAGAGGACGTCCTTGAGGTGGAGGTAGCCCTCCAGCTCGCCCGCGTCGTCGACGACGGGGAAGCGCGAGTAGCCGTGCCGGGCGACGAGCCGCTCGATGTCGACCGGGGTCGCCGCCCGGGTGACGGTGACGAGCGAGGACACCGGCACACCCACGTCTGCGGCGTCCTTGTCGCTGAACTGCAGTGCCGCGCCGAGCCGCTCGTAGTGCTCGACCTCGACGAGACCCTCGTGGCGCGACTCGTCGAGGATGTGGGCGACCTCCTCGGCGGTGAACGCCGACGCCACCTCGTCCTTGGGCTCGACGCCGAAGAGGCGGATCAGCGCCTTGGACAGCCAGTCCATCGCGTGGATCACCGGGGCGACGACCTTGGACACCATGACGAGCGGCGGCACGAGGATGACGGCCGCGCGCTCGGGCCGGGCGATCGAGATGTTCTTGGGGATCATCTCGCCGTAGACGACGTGGAGGAACACGACGACCGCGAGCGCGAGCACCAGCGCCACGGCATCCGCGACGACCTCGGACAGCCCCACGGCCTCGACGACCGGCACCAGGGCGTGGTGCAGCGCGGCCTCGGACACGGCACCGAGCAGCACCGAGCACACGGTGATGCCGAGCTGGCTGGTGGCCAGCAGGATGCCGGTGCGCTGGAGGGCGTCGAGCGCGATCTGCGCCCCCTTGCTGCCCTGGTCCGCGAGCGGCTCGAGCTGGCTGCGGCGGGCGGACATCGCGGCGAACTCCGCCCCGACGAAGAAGGCGTTCGCGGCGAGGAGGAGCACGGTGACGAGGATCGTGGTCACGCGTCGGCCCTCCCCGGACCACCGGACGCGGCACCCGGCGCGGCGTCCGCCCTCCCGGCGTCGGTGGTGCGCACCTCGTCGTCGTCGCTCTCGTCGGCCGACGGGCGAGCCGTGCGCTCCAGGCGCACCCGGTCGACGCGGTGTCCGTCCATGTCGACGACCCGGGCGGTCCACCCGTCGGCCTCGACGGCGTCGCCGACCGCAGGCACGCGGCCCAGCGTCGCCATGACCCAGCCGCCGACGGTCTCGTACGCCGGGCCGTCGGGGATGCCCGCACCCACCCGGCTGCGCACCTCGTCGGGACGCCACAGCCCGGGGACGGTCCACGAGCCGTCGGGCAGGCGGCGCCCGGTGGTCTGCGAGCGGTCGTGCTCGTCGCTGACCTCGCCGACGATCTCCTCGACGAGGTCCTCCAGCGTGACGACACCAGAGGTGCCGCCGTACTCGTCGACCACGACGGCGAGCTGCATCCCGCCCTGGCGCAGCTGGAGGAGCAGCGGGTCGAGTCGCAGGGTCTCGGGGACGAGCACGGCCTGCACCATGAGCGCCGACACGGGCACGTCCCCGCGGCGGCCGAAGGGCACGGCGATGGCCTTCTTGACGTGCACGATCCCGTCGATGTCGTCCCAGTCCGCGCCGACGACGGGGAAGCGCGAGTGACCGGTGACCCGCGCCAGCGCGACGAGGTCGGCCGCTGTGGCGGTGCGGTCGATCGACGTCGCGCGCGAGCGGGGCGTCATGACGTCGGCCGCGGTCTGGTCGGCGAAGCCGAGGGATGCCGTGACGAGACGCGCCGTGCCGCGGCCGAGGGTGCCGGCCTCGGCGGACGTGCGCACGAGGGACGCCAGCTCGGCGGGGCTGCGGGCCGCCGACAGCTCCTCGTGCGGCTCGATGCCGAGCGCGACGAGCGTGCGGTTGGCGACCCCGTTGAGCAGGGCGATCATCGGCTTCGTCGCGACGCCGAACCAGCGCACCGGGGCCGCGGCGACCTTGGCCGTGGCGAGGGGCAGCGAGATCGCCAGGGTCTTGGGCACCATCTCGCCGACGATCATCGAGAACACCGTCGCGATGAGCATCGCGAGGACCGAGGCCGTCGACGCCGCCGCCGACGACGACAGCCCCAGGTCCTCGAGCGGGCCGAGGAGCAGGGCACCGATCGACGGGCTCGCGATGAAGCCGAGGACCAGCGTGGTCAGCGTGATGCCGAGCTGGCACGCCGAGAGCTGGGTCGACAGCCTCCGGTGGGAGGCCAGCACCGACCTGGCCCCCGGCTCCCCCGCGTCGACCGCGCGCTGCACGGTCGGTCGGTCGAGGGCGACGAGCGAGAACTCGGCCGCGACGAACAACGCGGTGCCCACGGTGAGCACGACGCCGAGCAGCAGCAGGAGCCATTCGGTCATGGGGCGGCCGGTTCAGGAGGGTGCATGGCTGGTCCAGCGTACGGCCCGCGCCCCGGCTCCCGGTCCGCGGTTCGCGCGGCGGACACCCGGGACCGCGATGCCGGCGTCCGCGGGGGTCCACCCCGAGGGGGAGCCGGATCCACCGGGGGGTTGACCCCGACGCCGGGTGAGGCTGCAAGGATCGGCGCATGACACCACGAGGCACCACATGAGCACGACGACGACGGGGGCGAGGATCGAGATCCGGGGGCTGAGCAAGAAGTTCGGGTCCTTCGTCGCCGTCGACGACCTGAGCTTCGACGTCGAGCCCGGCCGGATCACCGGCTTCCTCGGGCCCAACGGCGCCGGCAAGACCACCACGCTCCGGATGCTGCTCGGGCTCGTCCACGCCACGAGCGGCACCGCGACGATCGACGGCCGGCGCTACGTGGACCTCGACGACCCGCTCGGCACCGTGGGGGCCGCGCTGGAGGCGACGAACTTCCACCCGGGCCGCAGCGGCCGCGACCACCTGCGCGTCCTCGCGGATGCCGGCTCGGTGCCGCTGAGTCGGGTCGACGAGCTGCTCGAGCTGACCGGCATCCCCGCGGCCGCCCGCAAGCGCGCCGGGGAGTACAGCATGGGCATGCGCCAGCGACTCGGCCTCGCGGCCGCGCTCCTCGGCGACCCCCGCGTGCTCGTCCTCGACGAGCCGTCGAACGGCCTGGACCCGGAGGGCATCCGCTGGCTGCGCGGGTTCCTGCGCCACCTGAGCAGCGAGGGCAAGACGATCCTCGTGTCGAGCCACCTCCTCCAGGAGGTCGAGCAGACCGTCGACGAGGTCGTCATCATCGCCAACGGGCGCCTCATCCGGGCCGGCGCCATGTCCGAGCTCCACGGCACGCCCGGTGCGGTCGTCCGGACGTCCGACCCCGCACGGCTCGCCGGCGCCCTGCGCGTCGCCGACGTCACGAGCACCCCGGGTCCCGACGGCTCGCTCGTCGCGGACACCACCGACCTGCGGCTCGTGGGCGACGTCGCCCTGCGGGCCGGGCTGCCGATCTACGGGCTCGAGCCCCGTCGTGCCGACCTGGAGGCGCTGTTCTTCCAGCTCACCGAGGGCACCAACCGCAACGAGACCGTCGGGGGCGGTGCTCCCGCCGAGAGGGACGCCGTGGCCGGCCAGGAAGGGGCGAACCTGTGATCCCCGCGATCCGCAGCGAGTTCCGCAAGTTCTTCACGACCCGGCTGTGGTGGGGGATGGCGATCGGCATCTTCCTCGCGGGCGCCGCGTTCGCCGCGCTCTTCGGGTTCCTCCTCACGGGTGACCAGGCGGGAACGGGTGGCCCCGGAGGGGTCCCGACCGGCGACGCGACCCAGATCGCCAACACCGTGTACGTCGGCGGCATCTCGATCGGCTACCTCCTGCTCCTCACGATCGGCGTCCTCCAGATCGGCTCCGAGTACCGGCACAAGACGATCTCGGGCACCTTCCTGTCCACACCGAAGCGGCTGCAGGCGATGCTCGCCAAGGTCGTCGCGCTGCTCGGCATCGGTGCGATCTACGGCCTGATCAGCCTCCTGGGCTCGGTCAGCGTGGGCTCGGTGGTCCTGACCCTGCGGGACCAGGACGCCTTCCCGTCCTCGACGATCGTCCGGACGCTCGCGCTCAGCCTGCTCGTGCTCGGCCTGTGGGCGCTCATCGGCCTCGGCATCGGCATCCTCATCCCCAACCAGGTCGCGGCGCTGCTCATCGGCATCGGGGTCGCGTGGATCGTCGAGCCACTGCTCGGCTTCGCCATGAGCTTCTGGGAGTTCGGCCGCGAGCACATTGCCCAGTTCCTGCCGTCCTCGGCGACGAACGCGGTGATCAACGCCGTGCAGAACAGTCCCGACGAGGTCCGCCTCGACTGGTGGGCGGCCGCCCTCGTGCTGGCGGCCTACGCCTCCCTGCTCGCCGGGTTCGGCATCTGGCGCACCACCCGGGCCGACATCAGCTGAGACGGGACCGGCGGCACTGACGACGGCCGGTGTGACGCCCACGCGTCGCACCGGCCGTCGCGCAGCGTCCACCGCTCGTCGTCCGGCGGTGTGCCGTCCCATCAGCGGGGATAGGCTGGACGGGTACCCACCCCTCGCGAGCCGACGAGCCGAGAAAGAGGCGCATCCTCCGTGGCCGAGCAGTCCCCGTCCAGCGACCCCCTGACCTCCTTCGGACCGAACGAGTGGCTGGTCGACGAGCTGTACGAGCAGTACCAGAAGGACAAGAACAGCGTCGACAAGGCGTGGTGGGACTTCTTCAAGGACTACGAGCCGGGGGAGGCCGCGCACGGTCGCGGCACCCCGGGCCACGGCGGCCGCATCGACCCCAACGGCCTCCCCGGGGGGAACGGCGCCCCGGCATCCGCGCCCACCACCGCCTCGGCCACCACCACCCAGGCCACCCCGACGACCAAGGCCCCGACCACGGGCGCCGCCCCCGCACCCGCCCCGACGGCACAGGCCCCGGCCGCCGCCCCGGCCACCACGCGCCCGGCCCAGGCCGCCCCGGCGCAGCCGGCCCCCGCCGCCCCCCAGGCGAAGGAGGGCGCACCGGCCCGCCAGGAGCCGCCCGCCTCCGCCGCCCCCAAGCCGCGTGAGCCGGAGGCCCCCAAGGCGTCCGCCCCGCTGGGCGACGCCCAGCAGTCCCCGATCCGCGGCGCCAGCGCCCGGGTCGTCACGAACATGGAGAGCTCGCTCGAGGTGCCGACCGCCACGTCGGTGCGCGCGGTGCCCGCCAAGCTCCTCATCGACAACCGCATCGTCGTCAACAACCACCTGGCCCGCAGCCGCGGCGGCAAGGTGAGCTTCACGCACGTCATCGGGTTCGCGCTCGTCAAGGCGCTCGGCGTCATGCCCGAGATGAACAACGGCTTCGGCCACGACGAGAAGGGCAAGCCGGTCCTCGTGACCCCGGCCCACGTCAACCTCGGCCTCGCCATCGACATGGCCAAGCCCGACGGCACCCGCCAGCTGCTCGTGCCGTCGATCAAGGCGGCGGAGACCATGGACTTCGCCCACTTCTGGACCGCCTACGAGGAGATGGTGAGGAAGGCCCGCGGCGGCAAGCTCACCGTCGAGGACTTCCAGGGGACGTCGATCTCGCTGACCAACCCGGGCACGATCGGCACGGTGCACTCGGTGCCGCGGCTCATGCAGGGCCAGGGCACGATCATCGGCGTCGGCGCCATGGACTACCCGGCGGAGTGGGCCGGCGCGAGCCAGGAGACGCTCAACCGCAACGCCGTGAGCAAGATCCTCACCCTCACGAGCACCTACGACCACCGGATCATCCAGGGCGCCCAGTCCGGCGACTTCCTGCGCCTGGTCCACGGCCTGCTTCTCGGCGACCACGGCTTCTACGACGAGATCTTCGAGAGCCTGCGCATCCCCTACGAGCCGATCCGCTGGGTCCAGGACGTCGACACCTCGCACGACGACGACATCAACAAGGTCGCCCGCGTCCAGGAGCTCATCCACGCGTACCGCGTGCGCGGCCACCTCATGGCCGACACCGACCCGCTGGAGTACAAGCAGCGGCGCCACCAGGACCTCGACGTCACGACGCACGGCCTGACCCTCTGGGACCTCGACCGCACCTTCGCCACCGGCGGCTTCGGCGGCGCCCCGTTCCTCAAGCTCCGCAAGATCCTCGGCGTCCTGCGCGACTCGTACTGCCGCACCATCGGCGTCGAGTACATGCACATCCAGGACCCCGACCAGCGCGAGTGGATCCAGTCCAAGATCGAGGTCGGCTACGCCAAGACCACCCGCGACGAGCAGCTGCGCATCCTGCGCCGGCTCAACGCCGCCGAGGCCTTCGAGACGTTCCTGCAGACCAAGTTCGTCGGCCAGAAGCGCTTCTCGCTCGAGGGCGGCGAGTCCGTCATCGCCCTGCTGGACCGGGTGCTCTCCCTCGCCGCCGAGGACGACCTCGACGAGGTCTGCATCGGGATGCCGCACCGTGGTCGCCTCAACGTGCTCGCCAACATCGCCGGCAAGTCGTACGGCCAGATCTTCCGCGAGTTCGAGGGCAAGCAGGACCCCCGCTCGGTGCAGGGCTCCGGCGACGTCAAGTACCACCTCGGCACCGAGGGCACGTTCACCGCGGAGGGCGGCAACACGACCAAGGTGTACCTCGCCGCGAACCCCTCGCACCTCGAGGCCGTCAACCCCGTGCTCGAGGGCATCGTGCGCGCCAAGCAGGACCGCCTCAACCTCGCCGGCGAGGACTTCACCGTCCTGCCCGTGCTCATGCACGGCGACGCGGCGTTCGCCGGCCAGGGGGTCGTCGCCGAGACGCTCAACCTCTCCCAGCTGCGCGGCTACCGCACCGGCGGCACGGTGCACGTCGTCATCAACAACCAGGTCGGCTTCACGACGTCGCCGAGCAGCTCGCGCTCCTCGACGTACTCCACCGACGTCGCCCGGATGATCCAGGCGCCGATCTTCCACGTCAACGGCGACGACCCGGAGGCCTGCGTGCGGGTCGCCGAGCTGGCCTACGAGTTCCGCAAGGACTTCCACAAGGACGTCGTCATCGACATGGTCTGCTACCGCCGTCGCGGCCACAACGAGGGCGACGACCCGTCGATGACGCAGCCGCTGATGTACAACCTCATCGAGGCCAAGCGCAGCGTCCGCAAGCTCTACACCGAGTCGCTCATCGGTCGTGGCGACATCACCGTCGAGGACGCCGAGGCCGCGCTGCGCGACTACCAGCAGCAGCTCGAGCGCGTCTTCGTCGAGACCAAGGCAGCGGTCAAGGCGTCCGAGAAGGAGGCCGCCGACGAGAGCTACTCGGGCACCGACGTCGAGGGCCACACGGGTCTCGAGCCGCCGCGCGCCCAGGCCCGTGACGCCGACGCGACGACGCACTCCTCCACCGACACCGCGATCAGCACCGAGATGCTGCACCGCATCGGCGACGCCTTCGTCGACGTGCCCGACGCGTTCACGGTGCACCCCAAGCTGCGCCAGATGCTCGAGAAGCGCTCCGCGAGCGTGCGCGAGGGCGGCATCGACTGGGGCACGGGCGAGCTCCTCGCGTTCGGCTCCCTCCTCATCGAGGGCACCCCGGTGCGCCTCGCCGGGCAGGACAGCCGCCGCGGCACGTTCGTGCAGCGCCACGCGGTGCTCATCGACAAGCAGAACGCCGCCGAGTGGACCCCGCTGCTCTACCTCGGCGAGGGCCAGGGCAAGTTCTGGGTCTACGACAGCCTGCTGTCCGAGTTCGCCGCCATGGGCTTCGAGTACGGCTACTCCGTCGAGCGCCCCGACGCGCTCGTGCTGTGGGAGGCGCAGTTCGGCGACTTCTTCAACGGCGCCCAGACCATCGTCGACGAGTTCATCTCGAGCTCGGAGCAGAAGTGGGGGCAGCGCTCCTCGGTCGTGCTGCTCCTCCCCCACGGCTACGAGGGCCAGGGCCCCGACCACTCCTCCGCCCGCATCGAGCGCTTCCTCGCGATGTGCGCCGAGCACAACATGACGGTCGCCTACCCCTCCACGCCCGCGTCGTACTTCCACCTCCTGCGCCGCCAGGCCTACGCCCGGCCGCGCCGGCCCGCTCATCGTGTTCACCCCGAAGTCGATGCTGCGCCTCAAGGCGCGCGAGCAGCCCCGCGGAGGAGTTCACGACGGGCGGCTTCCGGCCGGTCATGCCCGACCGCGAGGGTGCGACCGAGCGGCGACGTCACCCGCGTGCTCGTCGCGGCCGGCAAGGTCGTCTACGACCTCGAGGCCGAGCGCGAGAAGCGCGGCGACACGTCCACGGCCGTCCTCCGCCTCGAGCAGTACTACCCGCTCGCGGCCGCCGAGCTGGCCCGCGAGCTCGCCAAGCACCCCCGGGCCGACGTCGTCGTCGTGCAGGACGAGCCGAGGAACCAGGGCGCGTGGCCCTTCCTCGCGCTCAACCTGCCCGAGGCGCTCGCGGCCGAGGGCGAGCACCGGCCGCTGCGCATCGTGTCCCGGGCCCCCTCGGCCTCGCCGGCCACCGGGTCCACGAAGAAGCACCAGGTCGAGCAGGCCGACCTCGTCGCACGGGCCTTCGACCGCTGACCGTGGCGGTCCCGTCCGCGTGCCACGCGGACGGGTAGCCTCGCAGCGTGTACTTCACGGACCGCGGCATCGAGGAGCTGCAGGCCCGTCGCGGTGACGAGGAGGTCACCTTCGACTGGCTCGCCGAGCAGCTGCGCACCTTCGTCGACCTCCACCCCGACTTCGAGGTGCCCGTGGAGCGGCTCGCGACGTGGCTGGCCCGCCTGGACGACGAGGACGAGTGACCTTCCCCATGCCTGACGTGCAGCCGGACGACGGCGGCCACGCCCCGATCGAGTTCCGCCCGAGCGCCGACGCGCAGGTGGTGCCCGAGGGCCCCCGCGACCTCGCGCTCGTCTTCCTCGGCTCCTCCCTCGTCGCCGGCGTCGGCGACCCCAAGGGCCAGGGGTGGGTCACCCGCGTCGTCGGCCGCACCCAGGACCCTGACCTCGAGCTGACGGCCTACAACCTCGGCGTGCGCGGCGACACCTCCGCCGACGTGCTCCAGCGCTGGGCGAGCGAGGTGCCGCTGCGCTGGGCAGGGCGCACCGAGCGCCGGGTCGTCGTCTCGGTCGGCACCGACGACGTGCTGAAGCGGCATCACGCTCGCACGGCACCGGCTCAACCTCGCGAACCTCCTCGACGACGCGGCGACCTCGGGCGTCGGGACGTTCGTCGTGAGCCCGCCGCCCACCGACGACCCCGAGCTCAACGCCCGCCTCGAGGTGCTGGTCGAGGCCCAGGGAGACGTCTGCGCGCGACGCGGCGTCCCCTTCGTCGACTGCTTCGCGCCGCTGCTCGGGCACGACCAGTGGCGCACCGACCTCGCGACGACCCGGGTCGAGCACCACCCCGGCCAGGCCGGCTACGGCCTCATCGCCTGGCTCGTGCTGCACAACGGCTGGACCGACTGGCTCCAGATCGGCTGAGCCGGTCGCCGATCGCCTGCCGGCCGGTCGCGGCTCAGCCGGTGTCGGCGACGAACTCCCGCACGAGGTCGGCGAAGCGGTCGGGGTCGTCGAGGTGCGGGAAGTGCCCGGCACCGCTGGAACAGCTCGACCCGGCACCCCTCGATGGAGGTCGTGGCGGATGCCGCGTGCCAGGCGGGGATCATCCGGTCGCGGGTGCCCCACACGACGAGGGTCGGCAGCGGCGTCAGCCTCGGGCAGGTAGTCGTGGGCCGTGACGCTCTGGCCCCCGGGGTCGATGACCGCGCGGGTCGTGGCGAGGAACGCGCGCCGGGTGTCGGCGTCGCCGAGGGAGGTGAAGCCCTGCCACACCTCGCGGACGTCGGGGCCCGGGCGCAGCCCGACGGCGCCGAGCGCCCGGCCGGCCGACGCGATGCGGCCACGCACCCAGCCCGAGGCCAGCACCGGGAGGACGTACTCCGCCCCCGGCAGCGTCGCCGACCGCAGGAGCGGGCTCACCTCGCGGCCGAGCCCGCCGCTCGCGACGAGCACGAGCCGGTCGACGCGCTCGGGGAACAGGTAGGAGAACACCATGGCGATGCCACCGCCGAGCGAGTGGCCGACGAGGGTCACCGTGCTCGATGCCGAGCCGGTCGAGCAGGTCGCGCAGCGTCGCCGCGTGCGCCCCGAGCGAGTAGTCGCCCATCGGCTTCGCGGACTGCCCGTGGCCGAACAGGTCGGGCACGATGACGCGGTGGTCGTCGTCGAGGCGGTCCACGAGGTGCGCCCACTGCCGCTGCGACCCGAGCAGCCCGTGGATGAAGAGCAGCACCGGCCCGGACCCGCTGTCGGCGTAGGAGAACGCGTGGCCGTGCAGGGTCACCGACTGCTCGGCCGACGTCGCGCTCACGGCTGCTCCTCTGGTCGACGGGTGGTCGGGACCCACGTTACCTGTCGGTAGCGACCGGCCCGCGACCCGGTGGCGCGTCCGCACACCGGCTCAGACGGTGAAGACCACCTTCCCGGCTGACCTGCCCGTCGACCATCCGGGCGAACCCGTCGCGCGCCTGCGCCAGCGGCAGCACCGAGTCGACGAGCGGCTCGATGCCGGCCTCGACGACGAAGCGGGCCAGCCGCTCGAGCTCGTCACGGGTGCCCATGGTCGAGCCGATGACGCGCAGCTGCTTGAAGAAGATCTTGGTCAGCTCCGCCTTCGCGGGGGCGTCGCCCGACGTGGCGCCCGGAGATGACGACGGTCCCGCCCGGCCGCAGGCTGTTGACCGAGTGCGACCACGTCGCGGCGCCCACGGTCTCCATGACGGCGTCGACGCGCTCGGGCAGCCGGGCCCCGCTCTCGAACGCGCTGGTCCGCGCCGAGCGCCACGGCCTGCTCGCCCTTGGCCGCGTCCCGGCTCGTGACCCACATCCGGATGCCGGCCGCCGTCCCGAGCTGCACGAGCGCCGTCGCGACCCCTCCCGCCGCGCCCTGCACGAGCACGGTCGCTCCCGGCTGCACCGGCGCGTTCGTGAAGAGCATGCGGTACGCCGTCAGCCAGGCGGTGGGCAGGCATGCCGCGTGCTCCCACGACAGTCCCGTCCGGCTTGGGCACGAGGTTGCCGCGCGGCACGGCGACGACCTCGGCGAGGGTGCCGTCGTGGACCTCCGACAGGAGGCTGCGGCGCGGGTCGAGGGTCTCGTCGCCGGTCCAGCCCGGCGAGGCCACGACGGCGTGGACGAGCACCTCGTTGCCGTCCGGGTCGACGCCCGCGCCGTCGCAGCCGAGGACCATCGGGAGGCGGTCGGCGGGCAGGCCCACGCCGCGCAGCGACCACACGTCGTGGTGGTTCAGCGCGGCGGTGCGCAGCCGCACGGGACCCAGCCGTCGGGCACCGTGGGGTCGGGCCGCTCGCCGACCTCGAGACCCGAGAGCGGGTCGTCGGCGGACTGGCTGACGGCGGTGGCGGCGAGCATGCGCCGACCCTACGACGCGGCGGGCGCGCGCAGGATGTACAGCGACTGCCCGTCGGTCTCCCGGCCGTGCTCGAACGTCTCGACCTCGAGGCCGGCGTCGCGCACCATGCCCTCGAAGAAGCCCCGCTCGAAGCGCACGCAGTGCAACGGGCCCGACCAGCTCAGGGGGCCGTACCCGGCGGGGTTCTCCTCCTGCTCCGGCACGTCCTCCTCGACGAAGGCGGTGACGAACGCCCGGCCGCAGGGGGCGAGCAGGCGCGAGACCTCGGCGAGGTAGGCGGCGGCGTCCTCGCCCGTGAGGTGGGAGAACACGCTGTAGGCGTAGAAGCCGTCGTAGTCGCCGCTCGCGCCGGGGATGGTCCGCTCGTGCGAGCCGCCGGGGTTGTAGCGCGCGTTGGCGAGGTCGACGTGGGTGAACGTGAAGCCCGGGCGGTCCCCGAGGTGGCGCTGGGCCCAGTCGACGAGGTGCTTCTGGATGTCGACGCCGTGGTACCGGTCGACGCGCCCCATCCGCTCGACGATGCCGACCGCGAGTCGCCCTGCGCCGCAACCCCAGTCGAGCAGTCGCGAGGACGGCGACAGCCCGATCCTCTCCTCGAGCCGGCCGACCTCGGTGACCGCGGAGGCCACGAACGCCGAGTCCGTCCTGAAGTGCGCCCCGCCCATCCGGTAGACCGCCGGGGGCAGCTTGACACCCGCCGGTGAGGTTCCGTGGTGGGTTCGGGGCAGGACGGCGGCCTGGGCACGATCGACGATGGACTTGAGCACCCGGCGAGTCTAGGCACGGCGCCGGGGGACGCGGCATCCCGGCAGGTCGCAAGGGGCGCGGCGGGACCGGCTCAGCCTCCGAGCACCGCCGGCGCGGCCCGGCGCAGCGCGTCCCGCCAGTGCGGCAGCGGGTCCAGGCCGGCGGCCGTCCACCCGTCGTGCGACAGCACGCTGTAGGCCGGTCGCGGCGCGGGTCGCGGGAACTCCGCGCTCGTCGTGGGGCGGACCCGCTCGGGATCCAGCCCGAGCTCCTCGAAGACGGCCCGCGCGAGGTCGAACCACGACGCGCTGCCGCGGCTCGTGGCGTGCCACGTGCCGTACGCCGCGCCCGCGTCGACGAGGCGCACGATGCCGTCGGCGAGGTCGACCGTCCACGTCGGCTGCCCGACCTGGTCGTCGACGACCGTGAGGGTCTCGCGCTCGGCGGCGAGGCGCCGCATCGTCCCGGGGAAGCTCGGGCCCGAGGCGCCGTAGAGCCACGCGGTGCGCACGACCCACGCCCGCGAGCACTCGGCCCGCACGGCCCACTCCCCCGCGGCCTTCGTGCGGCCGTAGGCCGAGCGCGGCGCGACGGTCGCGTCGGCGGCATACGGCTCGGTCGCGTCGCCGGAGAAGACGTAGTCGGTGGAGACCTGCACCAGGGCCGCGCCCTCGGCCTCCGCCGCCCGGGCGAGGTTGGCGGCCCCGACCGCGTTGACGGCGAATGCCGTGGCCTCCTCGGTCTCCGCGTCGTCGACCGCCGTGTAGGCGGCGCAGTTGACCACGACGTCGTGCCCGGCGACGAGGGCCCGGCACGCGGCGGGGTCGAGGACGTCGAGGTCGGCGCGGGTCGCGGCCGTCACGTCGTGCCCGGCGGACCGGGCCACCGCGACGAGGTCGCGCCCGAGCATGCCGCCGGCACCGGCGACGAGCCAGCGCGCCATCAGGGCGCGACGACGTGCTGCGTGCGGGCGTACCTCGCCTCGGTGGCGTCCTTCATGGGGCGCCACCACGCCTCGTTCTCGCGGTACCAGTCGATCGTCGCCGCCAGCCCGTCGCGGAAGGACTCGTAGCGCGGGGTCCACCCCAGCTCGGTGCGCAGCCGGCCGGCCTCGATGGCGTAGCGCAGGTCGTGGCCCGCGCGGTCGGTGACGTGGTCGTACGCGTCCGCCTCCTGGCCCATGAGCTCGAGGATCATCCGGACGACGTCGCGGTTGTTGACCTCACCGTCGGCGCCGATGAGGTAGGTCTCGCCGATGACGCCCTTGTCGATGATCGTCCAGACGGCCTCGTTGTGGTCGTCGACGTGGATCCAGTCGCGCACGTTGAGCCCGGCGCCGTAGAGCTTGGGCCGCACGCCGTCGATGACGTTCGTGATCTGCCGCGGGATGAACTTCTCGACGTGCTGGCGCGGCCCGTAGTTGTTGGAGCAGTTCGAGATCGTCGCACGCAGCCCGAAAGAGCGCACCCACGCCCGCACGAGCAGGTCGGAGCCGGCCTTCGTCGACGAGTAGGGCGAGCTCGGGTTGTACGGGGTGTCCTCGGTGAACTTCTTCGGGTCGTCGAGCTCGAGGTCGCCGTAGACCTCGTCGGTGGAGATGTGGTGGTAGCGCACGTCGTGGCGGCGCGCTGCCTCGAGGAGGGTGAAGGTCCCGATGAGGTTGGTGCGCACGAACGGGCTCGGGTCCTCGAGCGAGTTGTCGTTGTGCGACTCGGCCGCGAAGTGCACGACGACGTCCGCGTCGGCGACGAGCCGGTCGACGAGCTCGGCATCCGCGACGTCCCCCTCGACGAAGGTGATGCGGTCCGCGGCACCGTCGAGCGAGGCCGTCGACCCGGCGTACGTCAGCGCGTCCAGGACGGTGACCTGGGCGTCCGGGCGGGTCGCGAGGGTGAGGTGGACGAAGTTGCTGCCGATGAACCCGGCGCCACCGGTGACGAGAACCTTCATGCGGGCAAGGGTAGTCGTCGTCCACGGACCCACCGGCTGGCCGATAGGGTCGGGGATCATGAAGGGCATCATCCTCGCCGGCGGGTCGGGCACCCGGCTGCACCCCATCACCCGGGGCATCTCCAAGCAGCTCATGCCGATCTACGACAAGCCGATGGTCTACTACCCGCTGTCGACGCTGATGATGGCGGGGATCCGCGAGGTCCTCGTCATCACGACGCCCCAGGACGCCGACCAGTTCGAGCGGCTGCTCGGCGACGGGACGCAGTGGGGCATCGAGATCTCGTATGCCGTGCAGCCCAGCCCCGACGGACTCGCGCAGGCCTTCGTCATCGGCGCCGACTTCATCGGTGACGACTCCGTGGCCCTCGTCCTCGGCGACAACATCTTCTACGGCACGGGCCTCGGCACGGCCCTGCGCGCGCTCACCGACGTGCGCGGCGGCCACATCTTCGCGCACCACGTCAGCGACCCGACGGCCTACGGCGTCGTGGAGTTCGACGACGACGGCACGGTGCTGTCGATCGAGGAGAAGCCGGAGCAGCCGCGCTCGGACTACGCCGTGCCGGGCCTCTACTTCTACGACAACGACGTGGTCGACATCGCCCGCAACCTCACCCCCAGCCCGCGCGGCGAGCTCGAGATCACGGCGGTCAACGACGCCTACCTCCAGCGCGGCGACCTGACGGTGACGGTGCTCCCCCGCGGCACCGCGTGGTTCGACACCGGCACGTTCGAGGGCCTCATGGACGCCAGCCAGTTCGTCCACGTCGTCGAGGCACGACAGGGCCACAAGATCGGCTGCGTCGAGGAGATCGCCTGGCGCGCGGGCTGGATCGACGACGAGACCTTCCGACGGCTCGGCGACGAGCTCGCGAAGTCCGGATACGGCGACTACATCCACACCTGCCTGGCGCGACGGCGGTCGGGCACCTGATGCGGATCGAGGCCCTGTCGATCCCCGGCGCCTACGTCGTCACCCCGCGGCAGTTCCCGGACGACCGCGGTGTCTTCCTCGAGTCCTTCCGCGGCGACCGGCTCGCCGAGCACCTCGGCCACCGGCCGGACATCGTCCAGACCAACGTGTCGGTCTCCTCGCGGGGCACGGTGCGCGGCATCCACTTCGCCGACGTTCCGCCCGGACAGGGCAAGTACGTCACGGCGCTCACGGGCTCGCTCGTCGACTACGTCGTCGACATCCGGGTCGGCTCGCCGACGTTCGGCCAGTGGGAGTCGGTGACCCTCGACGCCGTCGACCGGCGCGCGGTCTACCTCTCGGAGGGACTGGGCCACGCGTTCTGCGCGCTCGAGGACGGCACGACGGCGATGTACCTCTGCACCGCGGCCTACGACCCGGCCGGCGAGCACGGCATCCACCCGCTCGACCCGGAGGTCGGGATCACCCTGCCCGACGGCATCACCCCGATCCTCTCCCCCAAGGACGAGGCGGCGCCCTCGCTCGCCGAGGCGACGGCATCCGGGCTCCTGCCGACGGATGCCGGGTGCGCCGCGTGGGCGCGCACGCTGGCTCAGCGCGAGAACTGACGCTCCCAGCGCACGATGCCGCGCACCGCCGGGTCGACCTCCTGGCTCATCCGCTCGAAGGCGCTCGCACCCCGCTTGTAGGGGTCGACGACGTCGCGGTCCTCGCGCCGCATCCGACGCCGGTGCGCGGCGACGATGGCCGGCAGCACCGTCCACCTCGAGACCACGTCGTCGGCGCCTGCGTCGGCGAGGAGGGTGTGCCAGTCGTGCCGGGTGCCGACGTCCTCGAGCACGTGCGCGAGCTCGCGAATGGTCAGGGTGCGGCGGTGCGCCGCCGGGGACTCGTCGATGACGACGTCCTTGTGCTCCGACGCCATGACGAGCACCAGCGCCTGGTCGCGGACCAGCTGGTGGGTGAGCAGCCGGGCCCGGAAGTCGTCGTCGGTCAGGCCCTTGGCGGCCAGCAGGGCTGCCGACGCCTCCTCCATCGGCCGGCCGACCAGCGCGTGCGTGCCGGCGCTGGTCACCTCGAAGGCCCCGGGACGGGCCCACTGCAGCCCTTCTCGGAGGAGGAGCGCGGCGTACGGCGAGCGGCAGATGTTACCCGTGCACACCGTGAGGACCCGGACCTTCGCGATGCCTTCGTCGAGGTCTGGGGCGGTGGCGTGGTCGGCGGCAGTCATCTCGCCGTCAGCCTAGGTCACGGCGACGTAGCGCGGTCCCGGTGCGTGGCGGTCGGGGCGAGCCGGCGGACTGCGGCCGCGACGACCTCGGCGACGCCCTCCTGGAACACCGACGGCACGATCATCTCGGCCGTGGGCTCGGGCACGAGGTCGGCGATGGCCTGCGCCGCCGCGAGCTTCATCGCCTCGGTGATCCGCGTGGCGCCCGCGTCGAGCGCGCCCCGGAAGATGCCGGGGAAGGCCAGGACGTTGTTGATCTGGTTCGGGAAGTCGGAGCGGCCGGTGGCGACGATCGCAGCGTGCCGCCGGGCGATGTCCGGGTGCACCTCGGGCGTCGGGTTCGCCAGCGCGAAGACCATCGCCCGGGGCGCCATCGCGGCCACCTCGTTCTCTGGGACGGTGCCACCGGAGACGCCGACGAAGACGTCGGCCCCCTCGAGCGCCACACCCAACGGCCCCTCGAGGCATCGGGGGTTCGTCGAGGCTCGCCAGCCGGGCCTTGTGGCCGGTCAGGTCCGCGCGCGAGGGCGAGATGATGCCGCGCGAGTCGCAGACGACGACGTCGCGCACCCCCGCCCGCTGGAGCAGGCGGGTCACGGCGACGCCGGCGGCCCCCGCGCCGGAGACGACGACGCGCAGGTCGGGCAGGGTCCGGCGGAGGACGCGAACCCCGTTGAGCAGCCCGGCGAGCACGACGATCGCGGTGCCGTGCTGGTCGTCGTGGAAGACCGGGATGTCGAGCCGCTCCTTGAGCTGCTCCTCGATGTCGAAGCAGCGGGGCGCGGAGATGTCCTCGAGGTTGATGCCGCCGAAGGACGGCGCGATGCGGACGATCGCCTCGACGAGCTCGTCGGCGGTGCCGCTCTCCATGACGACCGGGATGGCGTCGATGCCCGGCGAAGTGCTTGAAGAGCACCGCCTTGCCCTCCATGACCGGCATGGCCCCGAGCGGCCCGATGTCGCCGAGGCCGAGCACCGCGGTTCCGTCGCTGATGACGGCGACGGTGTTGCCGCGCGCGGTGTACCGGGTCGAGAGCGACGGGTCGGCCGCGATGGCGAGGGACACCTCGGCGACGCCCGGCGTGTAGAGCAGGGCCAGGTCGTCCCGGTCGCGCAGCGGCTGCGTCGCGTGTACCCCCAGCTTCCCGCCCTCGTGAGCGCGGAAGACCGGGCTCTCGGGGTCGAAGAACGGGACGTGGGGCGACGCTGCCATGGGAACGGCTCCTCGCGAGGGTGGCACGGGGCCCGGCCGCGGCGAGCGGGGGGCCAGGGGTGCGGTCCGAGGGGGGTGCGGCTCGGGCGTTCGCGGTCCGCGGGGGTGGCCGCGGGCAGGTGGCCATCATGGCACGCACGCCCGGCGGGCGACAGGCACGCCGGTGTGACGCAGGTCGCGCCGCGTGGGGCCCCGACACGCACAGTTGTTATGTCGGTGTGACGTCACCTCGCTGCCCGCGGTGGCAGGATCGACGCCACACCACGCACCGGGGTCCCCTCCCCGGCGCACCCTGCGAAAGGACTTTCATGATGCGCACCCGCGCGCTGGTCGTGGCCGCCGTCGCCACGACCGCCCTCGCCCTCACCGCCTGCGGCTCGGACTCGCTGTCGGAGGGCGGCACCACCAGTGCCCCCGCGACGTCGGCGAGCGCGCCGACCGTCGACGAGGCCCTCGCGGCGAAGCTGCCGGCCAAGATCAAGGACGCGGGCACCATCGTCATCGGCACCGACGCCACCTACCAGCCCAACGAGTACCTCGACGCCGACGGCAAGACCGTCATCGGGATGGACGTCGAGCTCTTCGACGCGGTCATGGCCAAGTTCGGTGTCAAGACCCAGTGGGTCCCCTCCGCGTTCGACGCCATCATCCTCGGCGTCCAGAGCGGGAAGTACGACGTCGGCGTCTCCAGCTTCAGCGTCAACGCCGAGCGCATGGAGCAGGCGACGATGGTCAGCTACTTCAAGGCCGGCACGCAGTGGGTCACCCAGAAGGGCAACCCGAAGGGCATCGACCCCGACGACGCGTGCGGCAAGACCGTCGGCGTCCAGAAGGGCACCGTCCAGGCCGACAAGGACATCCCGACGCGCCAGAAGGCGTGCACCGACGCCGGCAAGCCCGAGATCAAGGTGCTCGTCGACGCCGACCAGGCGAAGGTCACCGCGAGCGTCCAGTCCGGCAAGGCCGACGCCATGCTCGTCGACCTCCCGCCGGCGATCGCCGCCGTCGACTCCACGGGTGGCACCCTCGAGCTGCTCGGCGAGCAGTACGACTCGGCCCCCTACGGCTACGTCCTCCCCAAGGACGCGACCGACTTCGGCGGCGCGATCGTCGAGGCCCTCAAGCAGCTCAAGGCCGACGGCACCTACGACCAGATCCTCACGAAGTGGAAGACCGAGGGCGGCGCGATCACCGACTTCGCCGTGAACCCCCAGGTCTCCTGACCCCATGACCGCACCGACGCAGGACCGGCCGGGCGTCATCGACGCCCGGCCGGTCCGGCACCCGGGACGCTGGGTGGCCGTGGTCCTCATCGCGATCGTCGTCGCGATGGTCATCAGCTCGTTCGTGACCAACGAGCGCTGGAACTTCCCGTTCGCGTTCGAGATCATGCAGCAGACCCCCGTCATCGAGGGCCTGTGGAAGGGCACGATCTTCGGCACCGTCGGTGCGATGGTGCTCGGCATCGGTCTCGGCGTCGTCCTCGCGGTCATGCGGCTGTCCACGAACCCCGTCCTGCGCGGCGTCGCGTTCGTCTACACCTGGTTCTTCCGCGCGATCCCCCGCTACGTCCTGCTCGTGCTGCTCGGCACGGGCATCGGCTTCCTCTACCCCACCTTCGACATCGGCCTGCCCTTCGGGCAGCAGGTCGCCGACGTCCTGGGCCTGGACTCCGCGCTCACGTTCCTCCAGCTCGACTACAACAGCATCTCGAGCACCATCTGGGTCGGCATCCTCGGCCTCGGGCTCTCCGAGGCCGCGTACATGGCCGAGATCGCGCGGGCCGGCATCCTCTCGGTCGACGAGGGCCAGTCCGAGGCCGCGCAGGCGCTCGGCATGCCGCCGGGCAAGACGATGCGCCGGGTCGTGCTCCCCCAGGCGATGCGGGTCATCGTGCCGCCGACCGGCAACGAGACGATCGCCATGGTCAAGGACACCTCGCTGCTCGCGGCGGTGCCCGTCATCGTCGAGCTCTTCTACCAGAGCTACCAGTTCGGCCAGCGGAGCTTCCAGATCATGCCGGGCATCGTCGCGGCGACGATCTGGTACCTCATCGTCTGCTCGATCCTCATGGTCGGGCAGTCCCGCCTGGAGCGCTACTACGGCCGCGGCTTCGGCGCCGTGCCGCAGAAGACCCAGTTCAGGCTGACCAAGATCGGGGCCGACCACTGATGGCGCAGACCACGGCCGAGCCGGCCGCCGACACCCTCCTCGTCCACGCCGTCAACATCACGAAGGCCTTCCACGGCACGGAGGTGCTCAAGGGCATCGACATGGACGTCCACCGCGGCGAGGTCGTCGTGCTCCTCGGGCCCTCGGGCTCGGGCAAGACGACGTTCCTGCGCTGCATCAACCAGCTCGAGACGATCGACGGCGGCCGCATCTGGGTCGACGGCGACCTCATGGGCTACGCCGAGCGCGACGGCCGGCTGCACCGCCTCAAGGACAAGGAGATCGCCGCGCAGCGCCGGGACATCGGCATGTGCTTCCAGCGGTTCAACCTCTTCCCCCACATGACGGTTCTCGAGAACGTCGTCGAGGCACCCGTCCAGGTCAAGGGAACGCCGAAGAAGGAGGCCCGGGCCAAGGCCCTCGAGCTGCTCGAGCAGGTCGGGCTCGGGGACAAGCCGACGGCCTACCCCGCGCAGCTCTCCGGCGGCCAGCAGCAGCGCGTCGCCATCGCCCGGGCCCTCGCCATGGACCCCAAGCTGATGCTCTTCGACGAGCCGACGAGCGCCCTCGACCCCGAGCTCGTCGGCGAGGTACTCAAGGTGATGCGCGACCTGGCCCGCGGTGGCATGACGATGATCGTCGTGACGCACGAGATGGGCTTCGCCCGCGAGGTCGCCGACCGCGTCGTCTTCATGGATGCCGGGGTCGTCGTCGAGGAGGGCCCCCCGACCCAGGTCATCGGCAACCCCCAGCACGAGCGCACCCGGACGTTCCTGTCGCGCATGAGGCGGGAGGAGCAGGCACACGCCCAGGCGGTCGTCGAGACCGTCACCGGCCAGGCCGCCGCCTTCGAGGACATCGGCGTCGAGGACCCCGAGGAGCCGTCGGCGTCGCCTCCCCCCGGGTGACCCCGGCCGGAGGCGGTGCCGTATCGGGGTCCGCGGCGGGCCGGATGCCGTGGCGGGCGCGGGTGCCCCGGCCGGCGCTCGTGCGCGTGCGCGGCCGCTCGATGCTGCCGACGTACCGCGACGGCGACGTCCTGCTCGTCGTGCGGGGGCTCCGTCCCCGGGCGGGCAGGGTCGCGGTCGTGCGGCTCCCGCCCGACGCGCACGGCATCCCCAGGCCCCTGTCCGTCAAGCGCCTCGCCGGACCCGATCCCGACGACGCGGGTCGCTGGTGGGTCGACTCGGACAACCCGGCCGAGGGGGTCACGTCCTTCGACGTCGGCTCCGTGCCGGGCAGCGACGTCGTGGCCCTGGCCGTCGGGTTGGTGTGGCGACCGCTGGGGTAGGTTGAACGGGACCGCACGTCCCCCGACCTCAGGAGTGAGAGACCATGCTGTCCCTGTTCCGCATCACCGACGTCTCGGCGCACTGCGACCTGCCGTGCGGCGTCTACGACCCGGCCCAGGCCCGCATCGAGGCGGAGTCCATCAAGGCGATCATCGCCAAGGTCGCGGACAACGACGACCCCGACTTCCGCACGCGGGCCATCGTCATCAAGGAGCAGCGCTCCGAGCTCGTCAAGCACCACCTCTGGGTGCTCTGGACCGACTACTTCAAGGCCCCGCACTTCGAGAAGTACCCCGAGCTGCACACCCTGTTCAACGAGGCCACCAAGCTCGCGGGCGCGTCCGGCACCAAGGGTGAGCTCGACGCCGCGAAGGCCGACGAGCTGCTCGCCAAGATCGACGAGATCGCGCGCATCTTCGCGGAGACCAAGGCGGCCTGACCCGAGGTCGACGCCTGACGAGGAGGGCCCTGCGGCACGTGCCGCAGGGCCCTCCTCGTCGGTGGTCAGGCGTCGGGCACCGTGACGACGTAGACCTCCCCGGAGCCCTCGACGCCGACGGCTCCCTCGCCCGCGGGCAGGAAGGCCGACTCGACGTCGCCGAGCTCGAGGGTGCCTGATGCCCCGGTCAGCGTGACGCGGCCGCGCAGGCAGAACACGATCCGTGGCGCCAGGCCGTCGGGCAGCGCCCGGCCGGGGGTGACCCGGTGGAGCAGGAACCGGTCGGAGGCACTGTCGAACACCTCGAGGCCGGGCTCGACGACGCGGCCACGGCCGACGACCCCGTCGGCCCGGGGGTCGACGATCCGCAGCAGCTCGGGCACGTTGACCTCCTTGGAGGTCAGCCCGGCCCGCACGACGTTGTCGGAGTTCGCAAGCACCTCGATGCCGAGGCCCCTGACGTAGGAGTGGAGCACCCCCGCCGCGACGTCGACGTACTCCCCCGGCTGGAGCACCCGGTGGTGCATGAGCAGCAGCACGACGAGGCCGATGTCGTCGGGGTGCTCCTCGGCGACGCGCGCGACGGCCGCGCTCGCGTCGCCGAGGTCGTCGCCCCCGCCCCCGAGCCGGACGCAGGCGGCCACGACCTCGCGGGCGAAGTCGGCGGCCTCGTCGGCCGGCGTCGCGAGGACGCCGGCGAGCAGCGCGTGCGCGGGGTCGGCGGCCGAGGCGGCGCACTCGACGATCGTCGTGAGCCGGGGCACGCTCAGCCGGGCCGCCAGCGTCGCGACCTCGGCGTGGGTGCGCATCCCGACGAAGACCTCGAAGGGCGCGATCGCGAGGAGGAGCTCGGGCTTCGCCCAGTCGTCGACGTAGACGCCCTCACCGGTGGTGGCCCGCAGTCCACGGGCCTGCTCGGCGGTCGGGTGGGCCTGGATCGAGATGGCCCGCCCCGGCGCGAGCACCTTGAGCAGGAAGGGAAGCCGGGGGCCGAAGCGCTCGACGCAGTCGGCGCCGAGCTCACCCTCGGGGTCGGCCGCGACCACGGCCGCGAGGTCGGGCGCCCCCTCGCGGGAGGTGCCGGACGGTCCCTCCTCGTGAGCCCCCATCCACAGCTCGGACTCGGGCTCGGGGCTCGGGATGTCACGGCCCTGGAGGCTGGCGATGGAGACGTGCGATCCCCACGCATCGTGGAAGACGACGGGGGCGAGGCGATCCACAGGACCTCTCCGGGCAGGGGGCAGGGCACCCGATGCTAGCGCGCGACCGGCTCGCGCTCCCCGACGCGGCCCACGGTGGCGTCGGCGGTCGCCACGGTGAGGGCTTCGACGACCTCGGGGTCGTACTCGTAGCCCAGGCCGAGGTGGATGCGTTCGATCGCGGCCTCGACCTCCACGGGGTCGCCGCGCCCGCCCGTGAGGTCGTCGAAGGCGTTGGCGACCTTGATGATCCGGCTCGCGAGCGGCACCGCCTCGCCGAGCTCGAGGACCTGCCGGTAGCGCGTCGTCTGGGCCTCGACGTAGCCGGCGACCGTGTCCAGCCCCTCGGCCCGGCGGATGATCCGAGCTCCCTCCAAGGCGATCTCGGCCTGGTCGCTCGGCGCCGCGAGCACGGTCGCGCCGCCGGGGATGGGCTCGCCGAGGGAGATCTGCCCGAGGTCGTGCAGGAGCGCGGCGTACTCGACCTCGCGCAGGGAGCCGTCAGGCATCCCGAGCACGCGCCCGATCCGGACGCTGAGGTCGGCGACCCGCTCGGCGTGCGCGTGCGGGGTGTAGCCACCGGCCTCGGTGAGCTGCGAGAGCGTGGCGATCGTCTGGCGGTACGTCATCCGGTTGCGCGCGTAGCGCGCCACCGCGACATAGGTGATGGCCAGCGGGAACAGCGCGGCGGGCAGCGAGGCCAGCCCGAACGAGGGGGCCATGAGGGCGACGAGCGGGCCCGAGCCGACCACGGCGTAGGTCAGGGGCGCCACCTCCATGAACTCGTCGCGCAGCGCCGTCGACCACGGTGTGCGCTGCCGCTCGGAGCGCACCGCCGACGTCAGCACCGTCTCGACGGCCAGCCCCACGGCGGCCACGGCGACCATGCCGAGCGCGACGCTCGGGCGCGGCACGCTGGGGTCGAGCGCGAGGTCCCACAGCGTGCCGCCCTTCGGTCCGGCGTCCCGGGCGAGGGATGCCGCGACGGCCACGCCGATGAGGCGCGAGGCGGCCTGGGCCACGGCGACGCCCCGGCCACGGAGCCGGTCGACGACGGCGGCGAGCAGGATGCCGCCGGCGACCACGAGCACGACGAAGCCGGCGTCGACGTCGAACGTGGGCTCCCCGTCGATCACGCCGATGAAGGCCACCGCCATGGCCGACGCGGAGGCGAGCGGAGCGGTGTCGCGGCCGCTCGGCATCCGCAGCCGGGCGAGCTCTCCACCGGCGACGGCGAGGACGAACGCGATGATCGTCACCTCGTGGACGACGATGAGGTGCGGCAGGTCGCGCCCGGCGACCCACACGCCGTTGAGCAGCACGAGCGCCCCGGCGGCGATCACGAACCAGGCCCGGGGTCGGCCGGGGCGGGGCACCGTGCGCCTCACGGCTGCACCACGGCGCCCCGGCGGGTCAGGGCGTGCTGGAGGGCCAGCACGACGTCCTCGCGCGCGCCGGGGTTCGCGCGCAGGCGCTCGAACGCCTCGTCGGCGTCGAGGAGCACCCCGTCGGGGGTGCCCACCTCGGTCAGCAGGTCGAACTCGTCCGCGATGCCGACGACGAGGGCGGGGTCGACCCCCTCCGTCGCCGGGACACGCCACAGCACCTCACGATGGCGCGCGACGGCGTCGAGGGACCCGGACAGGAAGCTGATGCCCCGCAGCACCTCGACCCCGCGGGCCGGGTAGTCCTCGAGCGCGCCGGCAACGGGTCCGACCCCGACGCCGCGCACGAGCCCGGTTGGCAGGGTGGTCTGGCCGAGGTCGTGGAGCATCGCAGCCACCCGGGTGTCGGCGACCGCCTGTCCGCGCAGGCCGAGGTACTCGGCCATCTGCGCGCTGAGGTCCGCGACGCGGGCGCTGTGGCCCGCGAGGTGCGGCGCCTTGGCCTCGACGGAGGCCACGAGCACGTCGAGTGTCTGCTCGTGGGCCTTGGCCTCCTCGGCGTACTGCGCGTAGGCCCACCGTGCGACGAACAGCGGGGCGAGGACGAGGACGACGCTGAACGGGCCGAGACCTGCCGGCTCCCAGAGCACGACCATGAGGAAGGCGACGACGCCGTATCCCAGGTACGCGGGGCCGGTGCTGCGCAGCAGCTGTCCCGCCCGCGCCCGCATCGACCCGCCGTCGGCAAGGCGGATGACCCCCACGATGAGGACGAGGTTGACGGCGACCTGCACGAGGTCGGCCACGAGGATGGGCACCCCGATCTCGCGCACGATCGGACCCGCGCCGACGAGGCCGGCGGTGTCGGTCTGGCCGCCGGCCGCGACGTAGGCATACCCCCCGAGCACGCCGAGGGTCGCCGTCATCCCCAGGTTGAACACCCGGGCACGCAGCGAGAGCGGCCCACGTTCGAGCGGACCGGAGATGACGCCGATGATCCCGGCCCCCGCCGGGCCGAGGAGCGCCATCGCCGCCAGCAGGATGATGCTGGAGAAGGTGATGAAGTAGCGACCGTCGACGGGGGGCCCGGACCACCAGGTCAGGACGGCGAGGAGCCCCAGCACGACGAGGGTCTGGTCGATGACCAGACCCTGCGACGTGACGGCCCACGCGGTGAGGCCGAGACCCAGCGCCGCCACGGCGGCGATGTAGATCCCGGTCACCACGTCAGGTGGTGGCGGACCCTCCGACCGGACGGCAGGGGGCTCGACGGTCATCCCTCAGGGACGGCGTCAGTCGTTCCACTTCCAGTTCTGCTGGACCGCGACCACCGAGGAGGACGACGGCGGGGCGGCCTGGGCGGCGGCCGGCGTGATGAGAGCCACGGCGGCGAGGGCGGTTGCGAGGACGAGGGCGCGCATCCTGGTCATGGGAATGTTCCTTTCAGAGGCGGTTCGGGCACCGCAGGGGACGGGTCCCGAGGGACCGAGTTTCCCATGCCGCAGGGTGTGCGACAATCGGTGTCACCTCCGCGTGTCCCGCGACCGTGCGAGGACGACCCCGATGAAAGGCACCCGATGAGCAAGCGCGCCCGCAAGCGCCGCTCGCGCAAGGGCAACAAGGCCAACCACGGCCGCAAGCCCAACGCCTGAGCGTCCGCTGAGACGACGACACCCGGTGTGCCAGTTGGCACACCGGGTGTTCTGTCGTCCGGACGGTGGCGCAGGGTCGCCGGCGGGCTGTCAGCCGGCCGTCAACCCTCGTTCTCGACGCGCACCGCCGTGATGCGCTGGAGGATCTGCAGGCGCACCGCGGCCGGGGCCGACTCCTGCGAACAGGACCGGCGCACAGCCTGTTTCAGAGCCATGTCGAGGTCGTGCTCGGCCAGGCAGGGCTGGCACTCCGACAGGTGGGTGGCGACGCGCCGGACGTCGTCCGCGCTCATCTCGCCGTCGAGGTACTCGTAGATGCGGTGCAGGACCTCGGAACAGTCGCCGTGGCCGGCGTGGGCGTCCTGGGTCATGACTCCTCCTGGGTGCCGAAGCCGCGCTCGCGGGCGTACTCGGTGAGCAGGGCCCGCAGCTGGCGGCGACCGCGGTGCAGCCGCGACATGACCGTGCCGATCGGCGTGCCCATGATCTCGGCGATCTCCTTGTAGGCGAACCCCTCGACGTCGGCGAGGTACACCGCCATCCGGAAGTCGTCGGGCAGCTCCTGGAGCGCGCGCTTGACCTCGGTGTCGGGCAGGTGCTCGAGCGCCTGCGCCTCGGCGGACTTCAGCCCGACGGAGGTGTGCGACTCGGCCCGGGCGAGCTGGTAGTCCTCGACCTCGGCGGCGTCGGACTGCAGCGGCTCGCGCTGCTTCTTGCGGTAGGTGTTGATGTAGGTGTTGGTGAGGATGCGGTACATCCACGCCTTGAGGTTGGTGCCGGGCTGGTACTGGTGGAAGGCGGCGTAGGCCTTGGCGTAGGTCTCCTGGAGGAGGTCCTCGGCGTCGGCGGGGTTGCGCGTCGTGCGCATGGCCGCGGCGTACAGCTGGTCGAGGAGGGGCAGCGCCTCCCGCTCGAAGCGTGCCTGGCGGTCTGCGGTGGTCTCCGTGGCGACGTCGACCTCGACGGTCGGGGTGTCCTCGAGGGGGGTCGGTGGTGTGGTCATCGCGTCCCAGCCTATCCGGGCCCGGCTGGGGGCTGAGGTGTCGAGGACGAACACGGGCGACCTTTCGGGAGCGGTGCGAGGACGTGGCGGTCAACGCTGGTCCCGGGTCCGTCATTCCCCACCGGAGAGGCGTTCGACCACGATCGCGGCCACCCGGTCGGCCACCCGCCCGAGGGAGTGCGGGCCCGGCACGGTGTCGAGGGTCGCGCCCGCGGGCAGGACCGCGGCGACCTCGTCGGGGCGGCCGAAGGGGTCCGTGGTCCCCTGCACGACGTGCACGGGGATGCCGGATGCCGCCGGCTGCGCCAGCTCCACCGCGCGGGACTGGTGCGGCTTCCCGGGCGGGTGGAGCGGGAAGGAGAGGGCGACGACGGCCGATGCGCCGACCTCGGCGGCCGTGCGGCAGGCGACGCGCGCCCCCGCGCTGCGCCCGCCGACGACGAGGCGTCCCGGCCCGCGGCGCCCGTCGACGTCGGCGAGGACCGGCAGCCAGGCGGTGTCCAGGACGGGTGGGCGTGGCCCGACGCGGCGCTCCGCGACCCGCCAGGGCTGGTCGACGAGGACGACCTGCCACCCGCGGGCGACGGCGGCATCCCGGGTGGCGAGGACGTCGAGGGTCCACCGCAGGCCCCCGGCGCCGTGGCCGAGCACCAGCGTGCCCACCGGGTCGCCCCCGGGGTCGGTCGTCGTGGTGCGGGCGGGTCCCTCCGGGGTGTCGACGAGACGCTCCGTCACCCGCCGATCACCTCGCCGGTCACCGGGTCGACGACCCCGACGAGCTCCCCGCGCGGCAGGGGGTCGAGCAGCTGCGGCCCGTTGACCCGGTTGCTGCTCACGGCGGCGGAGACGGCGTGGGCCGTGAATCGCCCGGCCGGTCGCTCCTCGAGCAGGCCCAGCACGTCGGCGGCGCCGGTGCGCGGGTCGAGCCACATCGCCCACTCCTCGGGCTCGAGCACGAGCGGCTGGCGGTCGTGGATGCGGTCCAGCCCCGGCTCCGCCGGGCCGGTGATGACGCTGAAGGTCGTGAGCCACGCCATCGGGTCGTCGGGGTCGGCGATGCCGGGGTCGCGCCAGAACTCGTACAGGCCCGCCATCGCGACGCTGGCGCCGTCGGCCCGTGCGGTGAAGAAGGGCTGCTTGCGGGGCTTGCCCTTCGCGTCGCGCGCCGTGGGCGAGACCTGCCACTCGTACCAGCCCCGTGCGGGCACCAGGCAGCGCCGGGCGGCGAGCGCGCGGGCGAACGCCGGCTTGTCGGCGACCGACTCGACGCGCGCGTTGATCATCCGTGCGCCCCCCTTCGGGTCCTTGGACCAGCTGGGTACGAGACCCCAGGTGAGCAGCCGCAGCTGGCGCCGGGCCGCGGCGTCGCGGTCGTCGCG
>CAVWRI010000023.1:0-75773 GCA_963757405.1 uncultured Actinomycetota bacterium | reverse complement strand
CTCGAGGAGTACGACGCCGAGTGCGCCCGGTCCGACGACGCCATCGCCGCCCGCTCGCTCGACGACACCGGCAGCACCGCGCTGCACTCGGTCGGGGAGGCGACCCTGCGCTGGATGCTCCTGCACATGCTCGAGGAGACCGCCCGGCACGCCGGACACCTCGACCTCGTGCGCGAGATGGTCGACGGCGAGACCGGCTACTACTGAGCGGCGGTCCGCGACGTCGGTCGCGGTGGGTAGCCTCACCGGGTGAGCCTCGACGACACCGACCTCTTCGGCGCAGCGGCCGCCGGGGGAGCCGGCGGCGCGGCTGCTGGTGGCACGGCATCCCTACGGCCGCTCGCGGTACGGATGCGGCCACGCACGGTCGAGGAGGTGCGCGGCCAGGGCGACGTGCTCCGCCCGGGCAGTCCCCTGCGCCGGCTCATCGAGGGCAGCGGGGGAGCGGCGGGCCCCCTGTCGGCGATCCTCTGGGGTCCGCCCGGCACCGGCAAGACGACGCTGGCGCACCTGGTCGCGACCGCCGCCGACCGCGAGTTCGTCGAGCTCTCGGCCGTCACCGCGGGCGTCAAGGACGTGCGGGCGGTCATGGAGCACGCCAACCGCGCGCGCGACATGTACGGCCGCCAGACGGTGCTCTTCCTCGACGAGATCCACCGCTTCACCAAGGCCCAGCAGGACGCCCTGCTGCCGGGCGTCGAGAACCGCCAGGTCGTGCTCGTCGCGGCGACGACCGAGAACCCGTCGTTCGCCGTCATCGCGCCGCTGCTGTCGCGGTCGATGCTCGTCACGCTGGTGCCGCTCACCGACGACGACGTCGTCGACGTGCTCGCCTCCGCGGTCGCCGAGGAGCGGGGGCTCGCCGGGGCCTACGACCTGCACGACGACGCCCGCGACCACCTCGTGCGGCTGGCCGGCGGCGACGCCCGGCGCGCGCTGACCTACCTCGAGGCGGCCGCCGGCGTCGCCGAGGACGCCCTGGCGCCGGGGGCCGAGCGGCCGGACGTGCTGCCGCTGACCCTGGCGCAGACCGAGCAGGCGGTGGCCCACGCCGCGGTCCGCTACGACCGCACCGGCGACCAGCACTACGACGTCGCGTCGGCGCTCATCAAGTCGATGCGCGGCTCCGACGTCGACGCGGCGCTGCACTACCTCGCCCGGATGCTCGAGGCGGGGGAGGACCCCCGCTTCATCGCCCGCCGGGTCGTCATCGCCGCCTCGGAGGACGTCGGCCTGGCCGACCCGACGGCGCTGCAGACCGCCGTCGCCGCGATGCACGCGGTGGCGCAGATCGGCATGCCGGAGGCGCGGATCATCCTCGCCCAGGCCGTCGTCCACAACGCCCTGGCACCGAAGTCCAACGCCGCCTACACCGGCATCAACGAGGCCATCGCCGACGTCCGCGCCGGACGCGGCGGCCCGGTGCCCCCGCACCTGCGGGGCAGCGGGTATGCCGGCGCCGCTCGCCTCGGTCACGGCAAGGGCTACGTCTACGCCCACGACGAGCCCGACGGCGTCGCCGCGCAGCAGTACCTCCCCGACGACCTCGCCGGCTCCACCGACTACTACCGCCCGACCGACCGCGGGTTCGAGGCGCGGCTGCAGGACCGCTGGACGTGGCTCAAGGGGCGCCTCGGACGGCAGTGACGGCGACCGCTCGCTGGTCCCCCGCGGCGGGTGAGGCGCGGCCGCCGCCGACGCCGCGACGATGGGCGGCGGAGGTGGTTCCCGTGCCACACACGCCCGACCGTGCCCCGCTCCTGCGCCGCAGCGCGACGACGGTCGCTCTCGCCGCCGCAAGCCTGGTGCTCCTGGCGGCCTGCGCCGCCGGCCCCAACCCCGAGCTCGACACCGGTCCGGACCCCGCCGGCTTCTGGCTCGGCCTGTGGCAGGGCTTCATCGTGCCCGTGACCTTCGTGATCTCCCTGTTCACGGACGACGTGAGCATCTACGAGGTGCGCAACTCCGGGAACTGGTACGACTTCGGCTACGTGCTCGGGATCAGCGCGGTCCTCGGCGGTGGTGGCGGGGGCGGCGCTCGCGCGTCCCGGCGCTAGGCTTCCCGCCATGACGGTGACGCTCGGAGGGATCGCAGGTCTCGTGGCGGCGCTCGCGTTCGCCTACCTCGTGGTGCGGCTCGCCGGCCTCGTGACCAAGGCCGGTCGCATCCTCGACGACACGGCCGTGAGCCTGCGCACGACGAGCGACAACGTCCAGCCCACGCTCAAGGGCCTCACCGACACGGTCAGCCTCACCAACGACCAGCTGACCCGCGTCGACACCATCACGAGCTCGGTCTCGACGATGACGACGAACGCCTCCGCCCTCACCTCGGTCGCGGCCGCGACGATCGGCTCGCCCCTCATCAAGGTCGCCGCCTTCAGCTACGGCGTCCGCACCGCGGTGGCGGGCCTGCGGAAGGCGAAGGCGTGACCCGCCGCACCGTGCTCCTCGCCGTCGTCGCCGTCGGCGCGGGGTATGCCGTGTGGCGCCTTCCGGTGACGCGGCGCTTCGTCGCGACCGTCCGGGAGGCCTCCGCACGCCGTGAGTCCGAGCTGCGCGAGGCCGTCGAGGTCGCCGTGCGCGCCGACGCGACGACCCGGGCGCCCCGGCACGCCGCCGGTGCGACGACGCCCGACCTCGACGTCGAGGCCGGCTGGGACCGCGACCCCGCCCGCCGGGCCGTGCCCACGGCATCCGCGCTCGGCTCCGGCGACCCGGGTCGCTCCCTGTCGCCCGAGGAGGCCCGTGCCCTCCTGCTCGACCCCACCGGTGAGCGAGCTCCGTAGGGGCCGGCTGCGCCCCCGTCCCTCCCCACGCCCGCCCGAACCCGACCGGGCCACCCGGTGCGGACCGGCATACGATGTCGCGTGCCCGTGCCCGGTGGCACCCATGACCCCCAAGGACTGATCTCCCATGGAAACCGCTGAGATCCGGCGACGCTGGCTGGCGTTCTTCGAGAAGAACGGCCACACCGTCGTCCCCTCCGCGCCGCTCGTCCACGACGACCCGAACCTCCTGTTCGTCAACGCCGGCATGGTGCCCTTCAAGCCGTACTTCCTCGGCCAGGAGACCCCGCAGTGGGACCGGGCGACGAGCGTGCAGAAGTGCGTGCGCACCGGCGACATCGAGGAGGTCGGCAAGACCTCGCGGCACGGCACGTTCTTCCAGATGAACGGCAACTTCTCCTTCGGCGACTACTTCAAGGAGGGGGCCATCACCCTCGCCTGGGAGCTCGTGACCTCGCCCCAGGACCGCGGCGGCTACGGGCTGGACGCCGACCTGATCTGGCCCACCGTCTACGAGGACGACGACGAGGCGTTCGCGATCTGGCGCGACCGGATCGGTGTGCCCGTGGAGCGGATCACCCGCCGCGGCAAGCTCGACAACTACTGGCACATGGGGGTGCCCGGCCCCGCGGGCCCGTGCAGCGAGATCTACCTCGACCGCGGCACGGAGTACGGCCGCGAGGGCGGCCCGGCCGTCGACGAGGACCGCTACCTCGAGTTCTGGAACCTCGTCTTCATGCAGGAGGAGCTCTCCGCCGTCCGGGCCAAGGACGACTTCGACATCGTCGGCCCGCTGCCGCAGCGCAACATCGACACGGGCATGGGCCTGGAGCGCATGGCGACCCTGCTCCAGGGCGTCGACAACCTCTACGAGATCGACGAGGTCTACCCCGTCCTCGAGCGTGCGGCCGACCTCACCGGGAAGCGCTACGGCGCGCTGTCCGGGCACATGGTCAGCGAGTCGCACCCCGACGACGTCCGGCTGCGCGTCGTGGCCGACCACGTGCGCTCCTCGCTCATGCTCATCGGCGACGGCGTCACCCCCGGCAACGAGGGCCGCGGCTACGTCCTGCGCCGGATGCTGCGCCGGGCGGTGCGCTCGATGCGCCTCCTCGGGTACGAGGACCCCTGCCTGCCCGAGCTCCTCCCGATCTCGGTGGAGCGGATGCAGCAGTCCTACCCCGAGCTCGGCACCGGCTTCGACCGGATCAGCCAGATCGCCTACGCGGAGGAGGAGGCCTTCCGGCGCACCCTCACCGCGGGGACGACGATCCTGGACACGGCCGTGGCGCGCACCAAGGAGTCCGGCGGGGCGACCCTCGCGGGCGACCAGGCGTTCCAGCTGCACGACACCTACGGCTTCCCGATCGACCTGACCCTCGAGATGGCCGCCGAGCAGGGGCTCGAGGTCGACCGCGAGGGCTTCACCCGGCTGATGCAGGAGCAGCGCCAGCGGGCCAAGGCCGACGCGAAGTCCAAGAGGTCCGGCCACGCGAACACCGAGGTGTGGCGCGACCTGCGCGCGCGTCGGGGCGACCGACTTCCGCGCCTACGAGGAGCTGACGAGCGAGGCCACCGTCGTCGGCCTCGTCGTCGACGGCGAGTCGGTGCAGGAGATCGAGCCGGGCCAGCGCGGCCAGGTGGTCCTGGACCGCACGCCGTTCTACGCCGAGTCCGGGGGCCAGGTCGCCGACGAGGGCGTCATCACCGCCGACGGCGTGCACCTGAAGGTCGTCGACGTCCAGCGCCCGGTCAAGGGGCTCGTCGCGCACACCGTCGAGGTCGTCGCGGGGCCGCTGCGCGCGGGCGCGCCCGTGCTCGCGGAGGTCGACCCCGAGTGGCGGCTCTCGGCGTGCCAGGCGCACTCCGGCACGCACGTCGTCCACGCCGCCCTGCGCCAGGTGCTCGGCCCGTCGGCGCTGCAGTCCGGCTCGTACAACAAGCCCGGCTACCTCCGGCTCGACTTCGCGTGGGGGCAGGCCCTGTCGGCCGCGACCCGCAGCGAGATCGAGGAGGTCGCCAACCTCGCGGTCCGCAAGGACCTCCCGGTGTCCGCGACGTTCATGCCGCTGCCGCGGGCCCGTGAGATCGGCGCCCTCGCGCTGTTCGGCGAGACCTACGGCGAGGACGTGCGCGTCGTCGAGATCGGCGGGCCGTGGAGCCGCGAGCTGTGCGGTGGCACCCACGTGCAGCACTCGAGCCAGATCGGCGCGCTCACCGTGACCGGCGAGTCGTCGGTGGGCTCGGGCGTGCGCCGCGTCGAGGCGTTCGTCGGCATCGACGCGCTGCGCTACCTGGCCCGCGAGCGGGCGATCGTCGCCGAGCTGAGCAGCCTCGTCGGCGCGCGGCCCGACGAGCTCGCCGAGCGGGTCGGCGCCATGGTGACCCGGCTCAAGGACGCCGAGCGCGAGCTCGAGCGGGCCCGCCGCACGCAGGTCCAGGCGGCCGCGGGCAACCTCACCGAGCAGGCGCGCGACGTCAACGGCGTCACGTTCCTCGGCCACGACGCCGGTGAGGCCGGTGCCGACGACGTCCGCACGATGGTCCTCGACCTGCGCGGACGCCTCGGCGCCGACCGCCCGAGCGTCGTCGCCATCACCGGCGCCGCCAAGGGCCGACCGGTCGTGGTCGTCGCGACGAACGAGGCGGCGCGCGAGCGCGGCATCCGGGCGGGCGACCTCGTGCGCATCGCGGCCGGCGCCCTCGGTGGCGGTGGCGGCGGCAAGGACGACATCGCGCAGGGCGGCGGGCAGGACGCGTCGAAGGTCCGTGACGCGATCGCGGCCGTCGAGTGGCGGGTCGGGGAGCTCGCCGGCTGATGCCGGAGCCGACCGCGCCGGACCGTGCCCCCGAGCGGGGGGTGCGGCTCGGTGTCGACGTGGGCAGCGTGCGGGTCGGGGTCGCCCGGAGCGACCCCGACGGCATCCTCGCGACGCCCGTCGAGACGCTCGCCCGCGAGGCGGGGACGCCTCCGGCACCCGGCGACCCCGACGTCGAGGCCCTCGCCGCGCTGGTCGCCGAGCACCGTGCCGTCGGGGTGGTCGTGGGCCTGCCACGTTCGCTCTCCGGGGACGAAGGGCCCGCTGCGGCGGCCGCGCGTGCGTATGCTGCCGTGGTGGCGGCGCGCGTCGCCCCGGTCTGGGTGCGACTCGTGGACGAGCGCCTGACGAGTGTCGACGCGCACCGCGCACTCCGTGACAGCGGGGTCGCCGGCAGGCGACAGCGCGCGGTGGTCGACCAGGCCGCCGCCGTGCTGATCCTGCAGACGGCCCTCGACACGGAGCGCAGCACCGGCGCCCCTCCCGGGGAGCGGGTCACACCAGGACGGCGCAAGCCACGGACGAAGGACGCGAGACGGTGACCCAGCACGACTTCACCGAGACGATCTTCGGGGGCGACGCAGCTGCGGAGGAGCCGATCCGCAAGCGCAGCGAGGTGCGTGAGCGGCGCCGGCGTCCCCCACGCCGGAGCAACCGGCGCTGGCTCGTGCTGCTGGTCGCCGTGCTCCTCGTGGGCGGCGCCTGCTGGGCGGCCTACGGCGTCCTGGCGCCCATGGTGACCGGCCTGTTCAGCCAGTCCGCGGGCGAGGACTACGCCGGCCCGGGCGAGGGCAAGGTCGACGTCGTGGTCAAGGCCGGCGAGACCGGCGAGGACATCGCCACGACGCTGCGCGACGCGGGCGTCGTCAAGACCCGCACCGCCTACCTCGAGGCGGCGGCCGGCGACCCCAAGCGGGCCGCGGCCATCCAGCCCGGCACCTACGCCCTGCTCAAGGGCATGCGCGCGCAGGACGCCTTCGACACGCTCACCGACCCCGCCAACCGGGTCGTCAACCGCACCACGGTCCGCGAGGGGCTGTGGACGGCCGAGACCTTCGCCGCGCTGTCGAAGTCGACCGGCGTGCCGGTCGAGGACTACGAGAAGGCCGCGAAGGACGCCAAGGCGATCGGGCTGCCGAAGGAGGCCGACGGCGACGTCGAGGGCTGGCTGTTCCCGTCGACCTACGAGTTCGAGGACAAGACCACCGCCGAGCAGCAGCTGAAGGCCATGGTCGGGCAGACCGTCAAGGCGCTCGAGGATGCCGGCATCCCCCGTGATGAGTGGCAGCGCACCCTGACGATCGCGTCGATCGTCGAGGGCGAGGTCAACGGCGACGCCGACCGCGCCAAGGTGGCGCGCGTCATCCTCAACCGCCTCGACGACGGCCCGCCGAACTACGGCCTGCTCCAGATGGACTCCACCGTGCACTTCGTCGCCCAGGAGCGCGGAAAGGCCGGCACGACCGACGCACAGCGCGCCGCGGACAGCCCCTACAACACCTACAAGGTGCAGGGTCTGCCCCCCGGCCCGATCGGCAACCCGGGTGCCGCCTCGATCGAGGCGGCGGCCAACCCGGCCGACGGCGACTGGCACTTCTTCGTGACCGTCGACCCGAGCACGGGCGAGACGAAGTTCGCGGAGACCCAGGCCGAGCACGACCGCAACGTCCAGGAGTTCCAGGCCTGGTGCAGCGCCAACCCGGGCAAGTGCTGAGGGCGGCGGTCCTCGGCTCGCCGGTCGCGCACTCCCTCTCCCCGGTCCTGCACCGGGCGGGGTACGCCGCGGCCGGGCTCGAGGGCTGGTCCTACGACGCGCACGAGGTCGACGCCGCCGGTCTGCCGTCGTTCGTCGCGGGCCTCGACCCCTCGTGGCGCGGCCTGTCGCTGACCATGCCGCTCAAGGAGGTCGCGCTCTCCGTCGCGACCACCGTGTCCGAGGTCGCGACCAGGGCCGCGGCGGCCAACACCCTGGTCCGCCGCGACGACGGCGGGTGGGACGCGACGAACACCGACGTCGCCGGGATCGTCCGGGCGCTGCGCCCGCACCTCGCTGACACCCCGAGCCGCGGGCTCGTCCTGGGTGCCGGCGCGACCGCACGTTCCGCCGTCCTCGCCCTCGCCGAGCTCGGCGTCTCGACCCTCACCGTGCGGGCCCGGGACACCGCGAAGGCGGCCGACCTGCTCGCGTGGGCGCTCGGCCACGGCATCCGCAGCGGCTCGGTCGCCGGGATCGGCCCGTGGCTGAGCACCCGGGACGACGTCGTCGTCTCCACCGTGCCGGCGGACGCGGGGGATGCCGTCGCCGCCACGGTCCCCGCCGCGCACCCCGGGGTGCTGCTCGACGTCGTGTACGCCGGGTGGCCGACCCCGCCGGCCCGGGCCGCCGAGGCGGCGGGGATGACCGTGGTGCCGGGGCTCGACATGCTGGTGGAGCAGGCCGCCGAGCAGTTCCGGCTGTTCACCGGCCGCGAGGCGCCGGTCGCGGCGATGGCGGAGGCCGGTCGAGCGGCGCTGGGGGAGCGGTGACGCCCTGGTGGGTCGTGCTCGTCGCGGCACTCGTCATGGGGGTCGTCGGCCACCTCACCGGGCTCCGCCTCGCGACCGGCGGCTACCGCATCGCCGAGGACGAGGCCGACCACGCGCCGGGGCGCCCGTGGTGGCCGGGGCTGCTCACGGCGCTGCTGTCGGCGCTGGCGGCGTGGGCCATCGGGGGCGTCGGGGACTGGGCCGTGCTCCCGACCTACCTGCTCTTCGCGTGGCTCACCGTGGGGCTGACCTGGATCGACCTCGACGTGCACCGCCTGCCGGTGGGCCTCGTCGTGCCGACCGCGTGGTGGCTGGGCGCGCTGCTCGTCGTCGCGACGGTGGCGACCGGGGAGCCGCGCTGGCAGGGCGCGCTCATCGGGGCCGCCGTCATGGGCGGCATCTACCTCGTGCTCGGCCTCCTGCCGGGAGGCGGCGTCGGGGGTGGTGACGTGCGGCTCGCACCGGTCATCGGGGCGCTCCTCGGGTGGCTGAGCCCGGCGCACCTGGCCGTGGGGCTGATGGCCGGCTTCCTCATCGGGGGGCTCGGTGCCGTCGCGCTGCTCGTCCTCGGCCGGGCGGGCCTGAAGACCTCGATCGCGTACGGCCCGGCGATGTGCCTGGGGGCGTGGGTCGCGATCGTCCTGACGTCCCGGATCCTGACCTGGCTCATGGGCGGCTGAGGCGCGCGTGACAGGATCCTTGCCATGCTGCGCTGGTTGACCGCCGGGGAGTCCCACGGGCCCGCGCTCGTCGCGACCATGGACGGGCTGCCCGCCGGCGTCGAGGTCACGACGGCCGATGTCGCCGCCGCACTCGCCCGCCGTCGCCTCGGCTACGGCCGCGGCGCCCGGATGAGGTTCGAGCAGGACGAGGTCGAGTTCCTCGGCGGCGTCCGCCACGGCCGCACCCTCGGGTCGCCGGTCGCGATCCGGGTCGGGAACACCGAGTGGCCGAAGTGGAGCACGGTCATGAGCCCCGACCCGGTCGAGGCGGACGAGCTGGCCGCCGCGGACGACGTCAACGCCGAGAAGGAGATCGCCCGCAACCGGCCGCTCACCCGCCCCCGGCCCGGCCACGCCGACCTCGTCGGGATGCAGAAGTACGCGTTCGAGGACGCCCGCCCGGTGCTCGAGCGCGCCTCGGCCCGCGAGACCGCGGCCCGGGTGGCCCTGGGCGAGGTGGCCGCGCGCTTCCTCGACCAGGCGTACGGCATCCGCCTCGTCTCCCACACCGTCGCCATCGGCGCGGCGTCGGTCGCCGAGGACGCCCCGCTGCCCACCGCCGACGACGTCGAGGTGCTCGACGCCGACCCGGTGCGCGCGTTCGACCCGGCCGGCTCGGCGGCGATGGTCGCCGAGGTCGACGCCGCCCACAGGGACGGCGACACCCTGGGCGGTGTGGTCGAGGTCGTCGTCACGGGGCTGCCGCCGGGCCTGGGGTCGCACGTGCACTGGGACCGCCGGCTCGACGCCCGCCTCGCGGCCGGGCTCATGGGCATCCAGGCGATCAAGGGCGTCGAGGTCGGCGACGGCTTCCGCACCGCCGCGCGCCGCGGCTCGGTGGCGCACGACGAGATGGAGCGAGGTGCCGACGGCGTCATCCGCCGCCGCACCGGACGCGCCGGCGGCACCGAGGGCGGGATGTCGGTCGGCGGCCTGCTGCGGGTGCGCGCCGCGATGAAGCCGATCTCGACCGTGCCCCGTGCGCTCGAGACCGTCGACGTCGCGTCCGACGAGCCCGCGCGCGCCATCCACCAGCGGTCCGACGTGTGCGCGGTGCCCGCGGCCGGGGTCGTCGCCGAGGCGATGGTCGCCCTCGTGCTCGCCGAGGCGTGCCTGGAGAAGTTCGGCGGCGACTCGGTGTCCGAGACGGCGCGCAACCACGCGTCGTACCTCGCCGCGATCCCGGCCTCCATGCGCACCTGGGAGGACTGATGGCGCGGGTCGTGCTCGTCGGCCCGCCGGGGTCCGGCAAGTCCACCGTGGGGGCCGCGCTCGCGGATCTCCTCGGCCTGCCGCTGCACGACACCGACGCCGCCATCGAGCAGGCCCAGGGCCGGTCGATCTCCGACATCTTCGTCGAGGACGGCGAGCCGGCCTTCCGCGCGCTCGAGCGGGCCGAGGTCGCCCGAGCGGTCGCCGACGAGGACGGCGTCATCGCCGTGGGGGGCGGCGCGCCCGTGGACCCGGGCACCGAGCAGGTGCTCCAGGGCGAGACGGTCGTCTTCCTCGACGTCGGCATCGCGGACGCGTCGAAGCGCGTCGGCTTCGACCGCAGCCGTCCGCTGCTCGCCGTCAACCCGCGCGCGTCGTGGGTGCGGCTCATGAACGACCGCCGGCCCGTCTACGAGCGGGTCAGCACGCACCGGGTCGACACCGCGGGCCGGACGCCGGAGGACGTCGCCGCCGAGATCGTCGGGCTGCTGGGGGAGGCATGACCTCCGACGCGAGGGTCATCGGCGTCGGCGACGCCTACGACGTCGTCGTCGGCCACGGGGTGTCCGGCCGCGTCACGGACCTCCTCGGCGACGGGGTGCGCCAGGTGCTCGTCGTGCGGCCCGACGCGCTGGCCCGGCTCGCGAGGCCCGTCGTCGCCCGCCTGCGGGCCGCCGGGCTCACCGTGCACGAGGTGGCGGTGCCCGACAACGAGGTCGCCAAGACAGCCGAGGTCGCGGCCGGGCTGTGGGCCACGTTGGGGCAGCACGCGTTCACCCGCTCGGATGCCGTCGTCTCCGTGGGTGGTGGCACGGTCACCGACGTCGCCGGTTTCGTCGCGGCGACGTGGCTGCGTGGCGTGGCGGTCGTCCACGTCCCGACGACGCTGCTCGCGATGGTCGACGCGGCCGTCGGCGGCAAGACCGGCATCAACACGACCGAGGGCAAGAACCTCGTCGGCGCGTTCCACGAGCCGGCGGGCGTGCTCTGCGACCTGGACGCCCTGGAGACGCTGCCGCGGGCCGACCTCGTCGCCGGCCTGGCCGAGGTCGTCAAGACCGGCTTCATCGCCGACCCGCGGATCCTCGAGCTGGTCGAGGCCGACCCCGAGGGCGCGACGCGGTGGGACGGTCCGCACGTCCGTGAGCTCGTCGAGCGGTCGGTCGTCGTCAAGGCCGACGTCGTCGCGCAGGACCTCACCGAGTCCTGGCTGCGCGAGATCCTCAACTACGGGCACACCTTCGGGCACGCCGTCGAGCAGGTCGAGGCCTACCGGCGCCGCCACGGCGAGGCCGTCGCGATCGGCATGACGTATGCCGCGGAGCTCGCCCTGCGCTCGGGTCACCTCGGCGCGGGCGTCGTGGCGCGGCACCGCGAGGTGCTCTCGGCGGTGGGGCTGCCGACGTCGTACGCGGGGGCGTCGTGGGAGGACCTGCTCACGGCGATGCGCCGGGACAAGAAGGCCCGGGGGGCGCAGCTGCGGTTCGTCGTGCTCGAGGACGTCGGGCGGCCGGTGCGGCTCGAGGGGCCCGACGACGGCTGGCTGCGCGGGGCGTTCGAGGCCATCCGCCCCGCCTGAGCCCTGAGCTTGAGGCCTGAGCCCTGAGGCCGGGCCCCGCTCCGCCGCTCGCCGACCCCGGCTCTGGTTCGTCTGCGGGGATGGCGGTGACCTTCGGGGATGGCGGCGCGACCGCACCGCCACGCCCGCAGGTGGACCAGAGCCCAGCAGGCCGTCCTCGAAGGCAGCGGCGCCTGTGGATGACGCCGGCGCCGTGGACCGGGGCTCTGCGATCGTCGACGGATGCTCGGTGACCCGGCCCCGACCCCGTTCGACCCGGGTCTGTTGCGCCTGGCCCCGGACCTGCGGCGGGTCGGCATCGACCCCGGCCGCGCCGGGTGGCACCACGTCCGGCACGGCGTCTGGGTCGAGAGACCGGCCTGGGCGGCCCTGACGCCCGAACAGCGCCACGCGGCCCTCGTCCACGCCACCGACCTGGTCTGCCGAAAGCCCGGGCAGCACGTCTTCGCGCTCGAGTCCGCGGCCGCGGTCTGGGGACTGCCGCGCATCGAGCCGTGGCCGAGCCACGTCACGGTGCTCGCGACCGGCCCGCGCACTCGGGGGTCACGGCTGCTCCGGGTGCACGTCGGCGCGCCGGCGGATGCCGTCCTCGTCAGCGGCATCCGACTCACCGGGGTGGCGCGGACCGTCGTCGACCTCGCCCGCACGGGATCGCTCGCCTCTGGCCTGAGCGCTGCCGACCACGCTCTGCGGCATGGCCTCTGCACCCGCAGCGAGCTGTCGGATGCCGCGGCCGACGTACCCGCCCGCGTCAAGGGCCGTCCCTCGGGTCTGCTGGTCGCCGACCTCGCCGACGCCCGCGCGATGTCGCCGGGGGAGAGCCTGTCCCGGGCCGCGATGTTCGGGCTCAACCTCCCCCGTCCCGACCTGCAGGTCGTCGTCCGCGACGAGGACGGCGTCGCCGGAGTGGCCGACTTCGGGTGGCCGGGCGTGGTGGGGGAGTTCGACGGCCGCACGAAGTACGCCGTGACGGACGGGGCCGACCCGGCGCACGCGGCAGAGGTGCTGTGGCGCGAGAAGCGACGCGAGGACCGCCTGCGGCGGCTCGTGAGGGTCGCGCGGTGGACGTGGGCCGACGCCCGCGAGCCGGCACGCCTCGCCCGGCTCCTCGCCGAGCAGGGCGTCCGGCCGCAGCCGCGCAACACCTGGATCGACCTCGCGGCGCCGGCCTCGTGAGGGGTCACCGGCATCCCGCGGGGGACCCGATCGACGAGGGCACAGGGAGTGCACAGCGGACGCATGGCGAGGGCACCGTGAGGCAGCGCATCGTTGAGGGCATGAGCACCCCGACGCAGACCCCGCCCACCTCCGCCGAGCCGCCGGTCCACCCGGACCACGACCGCGGCCTGGAGTTCGACGTCCGCACCCTCATGGCTCGGCGCTCCGCGCTCGGGCTCATCTCCGGGGCGGGGCTGCTCGCCCTGGTGGGCTGCTCGGACGGGGCCTCGACGTCTGCCGGAACGTCAGCCGCGGCGACGGACAGCGCTTCCGCGAGCGCGACGGCATCCGCGAGCGCCACGGCATCCGGGACCGCGGCTGCGGTCGACTCGGTGGTGCCCGACGAGACGGCCGGTCCCTACCCGGGCGACGGGAGCAACGGCGCGGACGTGCTGGACGACTCGGGCATCGTGCGCCAGGACATCCGCTCGTCGTTCGGCACGTCGACGACGACGGCGGCCGGGGTGCCGCTCACGGTCAACCTCACCGTGCTCGACTCGTCGGCCGGGTACGCCGCGCTCGAGGGCGTCGCGGTCTACGCCTGGCACGCCGACGGGCAGGGCCGCTACTCGATGTACTCGCAGGGCGTCGAGAACGAGAACTACCTGCGGGGCGTGCAGCCGACCGACGCCTCGGGCACGGCGAGCTTCACGACGGTCTTCCCCGGTTGCTACGACGGGCGCTGGCCGCACATCCACTTCGAGGTCTACCGCAGCACCAAGGAGGCCACGAGCGACGGGCAGATCGTCAAGACGAGCCAGGTCGCCCTGCCGCAGGCGGCGTCCGAGGCCGTCTACGCCGACACCTCGACCTACCCGTCGAGCGCCTCGAACCTGGCGCGCACGTCGCTGACGGGGGACATGGTCTTCGGTGACGACGGCGGCATCCACCAGCTCGCGACGGTGACCGGGGACGCGGCCGGCGGCTTCGTCGCCAACCTCACGATCGGCGTCTGAGCGGGAGCGCGCGGCGGCTGCCGCCGTCACGCCGACCGGCGGGCGCGACGGGTGGGCGCCGGGTCGCGATAGGATTCTCGAGATCCCCACCCCCTCGCCGGGGGTGACGCGCGCCCGCATCCGGGCGCACGGCACACCGAACGTGACGAAAGCGGAGAAGCACCCGTGGCATCGACCAACGACCTCAAGAACGGCCTCGTCCTCAACCTCGAGGGCCAGCTCTGGACCGTCGTGGAGTTCCAGCACGTCAAGCCCGGCAAGGGCCCCGCCTTCGTCCGCACCAAGCTGAAGAACGTCCTGAGCGGCAAGGTCGTCGACAAGACCTTCAACGCCGGCGTCAAGGTCGAGACCGCGAGCGTCGACAAGCGGAACATGCAGTACCTGTACAACGACGGCACCGACTTCATCTTCATGGACGGCGACACCTACGACCAGATCTCGGTGAGCCCCGATGTCGTCGGCGACTCCGCCAAGTACATGCTCGAGAACCAGGAGGCGATCGTGGCCCGCCACGAGGGCAGCGTCCTGTTCATCGAGCTCCCGGCCTCGGTGGTCCTCGAGATCACCTACACCGAGCCCGGCCTCCAGGGCGACCGCTCCACCGGTGGCACCAAGCCCGCCACGCTCGAGACCGGCGCCGAGATCGCGGTGCCGCTGTTCCTCGAGACCGGCACCAAGGTGAAGGTCGACACCCGCGACGGGTCCTACCTCGGTCGGGTCAGCTGACCCGTGGCCGCCCGCACCAAGGCCCGCAAGCGCGCGCTCGACCTCCTCTTCGAGGCCGAGCAGCGCAAGGTCAACGCCGCCGAGCTGCTCCGTGAGCGACTCGCGGCACCGGTGACCGAGGCGCCCCTGTCGGAGTTCACCGCGGACCTCGTCAGCGGTGTCGTCGAGCACTGGACGCAGGTCGACGAGCTCATCTCGACGTACTCCCAGGGCTGGACGCTCGACCGGATGCCGGCCGTGGACCGCGCGATCCTGCGCCTCGGGGCGTACGAGGTGCTGTACTCGCCGGACGTGCCCGAGGGCGTGGCGATCAGCGAGTGGGTCGGTCTGGCGACGGAGCTGTCCACCGACGACAGCCCGCGGTTCGTCAACGGCCTCCTCGGCCGGCTCGCCGAGGTCAAGCCGACCCTCGCCTGACGGGGAGGCGGTGCGGGACGCCGACCCGCCGACCCGGGGTCGCTGGCCGCCGCGCGGCCGACCGAAGACCGGGCCGCCGCCCGATCCGGACCTCTTGGTGGGCACCTACCTCCCCTCCGGCGAGCCCGGACCAGCCGGCCCTCGTTCGCCGAACCCCCAGCAGCTCACTCCTCGAGGCGGAAGCCGATCTTCAGGCCGACCTGGTAGTGGGCGATGGCGCCCTCCGGAGGTGCCCGCGGATCTCGGTGACCTCGAACCAGTCCAGCCCGCGCACCGTCGTGGAGGCCCTGGCCACCGCGGTCGTGATCGCGTCGTCGATCGACGTCGTCGACGTGCCGACGACCTCGGTGATGCCGTACGTGTGCGCCATGGCCAGACCCTTTCGTCCGTGGGCGGCTCGGGTGGGCCACCCCTCCAGGCCGATGATCCTCGCCGACCGTCGCGTCGGCCACCTCGCACGGCGGCGGCATACTCGGCCCATGGTCACGGTCCGCCCCGCCGAGCCCGCCGACCTCCCGCGCTGGCCGGCATCGAGGACGCCGCCGACAGCCTCTTCGTGCAGCGCTTCGGCGGGGTCGACTGGCCGCCACCGACCCCCGGGAGAGGCGCGGGCCGCCGAGCCCGGCTTCCTGCTCGTCGCCGTCGACGACGACGGGACGGTCATCGGCTTCGCCCACGTGCTCGACCTCGCCGGGCGCTGGCACCTCGATCAGGTCGCCGTCGAGCCCGCCCGCTCCCGACGCGGCGCCGGCGCCGCGCTGCTCGCCGCCGTCCACGAGGAGGTGGCGCGACGCGGCGGCCACGAGGTCACCCTCATGACCTACGCCGACGTCCCGTGGAACGGCCCCTGGTACGCCCGCCACGGGTATGCCGTGCTCGAGCCGCTGCCGGACCACCTGCTGCGGTTCCGCGCGACCGAGGAGCGGTTCGGGATGGAGCGGCACGGTCGGCGGGTCGCCATGGTTCGGCGGCTGGACACCTGAGGAGATGGTGAGAGCAGTCCGCGAGTCGGTGGGGGTTTCACGTGGCCACCAGCGGGTAGCGGGCGTGGTGCCCGCAACACTCGAACGAAAGGAGAACGCCATGGCCACCCGAAACTGGGATGCCTGGAACTATCGGGAGAGCGCTGAGGTGTCGTCACGCGGCAAGGACCTGACGGGCTTCTCCGTGGAGGCCGTCGACGGGTCGATCGGCAAGATCGACCGGGCCACCCTCGACGTCGGCAGCAGCTATGTCGTCGTCGACACGGGACCGTGGATCTTCGGCAGGAAGGTGATGCTTCCCGCAGGCACGATCGACCGGGTCGACTGGAACGAGGACAAGGTCTACGTGGACCGGACCAAGGACCAGATCAAGGCCTCTCCGGAGTTCGACGACTCGACCATGTCCAACGACGTCGCGTACCGGGACCGCCTGGGCACGTACTACGGCGACACGTATGACCGCGGCGCCTTCTGAGGCAGGTCGCGCGCTGTAGTGCACGGGGCCCCGGTGGTGAGCACCCCTCGCCACCGGGGCCCCTCACTGCCCGCACCGCGGGACGAAACGCGCGTCAGGCGCCGGCGGAGGCGAAGACGACCTCCGGCCACGGCGAGGACGCCAGCCAGCGGCGGCGGGTCTCGGCGTCGGCGTCCTTCGGCGGGAAGATCGCCTGCGGCGCCACGACGGGCGGACGGACGGCACCGGCACCGGCACAGGTCGCGTCGGGGCTCTGGACGGGCGGGACGGTGGTCTGCACGGGTGCCTCCTTCGCGGCAGGTGGTCTGCGGTGTCGCTGACCGGAGCATTCCATCACGTCACGTTTGGGGTTGCATAGTCCCGCGTTATGACGATCTCGTGATCCGGACGGTGCCCGACACTCGAAGGAGGCTCGCCACAGCCCCCGTGATACCTCCCCGTGCGCGCCTCCCTCGACACCACGACCGGGTGACGCAGTACGACCGGGTCACGCAGTACGACCGGGTGACGCAGTGCGGCTGATGTGCTCCGGCTTCCGCCCGTCCGCTCCGCGAGCCCCGTCGGAGGACCCGGTCGCGACCCCGTAGAGTGTGCCGCGCACCCCGACATCCTTTAACGACCTGTCCCGTGAGGCAGGGAAGGAGGTCCGCGTCTTGACGCGCGCCGAGAACACCGTGCCCCCCGGGCACCCCCTCGACCCCGACGGCCGTACCGTCCTCACCGCGAGCGACGTGTCCCGGGCCCTGCGCCGCATCGCGCACGAGATCCTCGAGCACAACAAGGGTCCCGCCGACCTCGTGCTCCTGGGCATCCCGAGCCGCGGCGTCGAGCTGGCCCATCGCCTCGAGGACCTGATCCGTGAGGTCGAGGGCGGCGCCCACGTCCCCACCGGCAGCCTCGACATCACGATGCACCGCGACGACCTGCGCCACCAGCCCACGCGCGCCCCGATGCGCACGGACATCCCGGCCGGCGGCATCGACGACAAGGTGGTCGTCCTCGTCGACGACGTCCTCTACTCCGGCCGCACGATCCGCGCCGCGCTCGACGCCCTGTCCGACCTCGGTCGCCCCCGGGCCGTGCGCCTGGCGGTGCTCGTCGACCGCGGCCACCGCGAGCTGCCGATCCGCGCCGACCACGTCGGGAAGAACCTCCCGACGAGCCACACCGAGAAGGTCCAGGTCCGCCTCTCCGGCCACGACGGCATCGAGGACGTCGTGCGGATCTCGGGGGGTGACGCCCGATGAAGCGCCACCTCCTCTCCAGCGCCGACCTCACCCGCGACGACGTGCGGATGCTGCTCGCGACGGCATCCGAGATGCACGAGGTGCAGCGCCGCGACGTCAAGAAGCTGCCGACGCTGCGCGGCCGCACCGTCATCAACCTCTTCTTCGAGGACTCCACCCGCACCCGCAGCAGCTTCGAGATCGCGGGCAAGTGGATGTCGGCCGACACCATCAACATCACCGGGAAGGGCTCCTCCGCGAGCAAGGGCGAGTCGCTGCGCGACACCGTGCGCACCATCGACGCGATGTCGGTCGACGCGCTCGTCATCCGCCACATGGCGAGCGGTGCCGCCCACCAGGTGTCCCAGTGGGTCGACGCGAGCGTCATCAACGCGGGTGACGGCACCCACGAGCACCCGACCCAGGCCCTGCTCGACGCCTACACGATGGAGCAGCGCCTCGGCGACCTCGAGGGCGCCCGGGTCGCCATCGTCGGGGACCTCACCCACAGCCGGGTCTTCCGCTCGAACGCGATCACGCTGCGGACCCTCGGCGCCCACGTCACGCTCGTCGCGCCCCCCACGCTGATGCCGAGCGGCATCGGGCCGTGGGCCGCCGCCGACGGCCTCGAGCTCACCGACGACCTCGACGCCGTCCTGGCCTCCGGGCCGGATGCCGTGATGATGCTCCGCGTCCAGCGCGAGCGGATGAGCGGCGGCTTCTTCCCGACCCCGCGCGAGTACACCGTCGGGTTCGGCCTGACCCGCGACCGCCTCCGGGCGCTCGCCGACGCCAACCCGGAGGCCGTCATCTGCCACCCCGGACCGATGAACCGCGGCCTCGAGATCAGCGCCGACGCCGCCGACGCCGCCCGCAGCCTCGTGCTCGACCAGGTCTCGGCGGGGGTGGCGGTGCGGATGTCCGTCCTCTACCACCTCCTCGCCGGCGAGGAGGTGGCCGCGTGAGCTCGCTCCTCCTCACCGGACCCACCTGGTATGCCGTCGACGGATCCTCCCAGCGCGGCGACGTGCTGCTCACCGACGGCGTCGTCGCGCAGGTCGGGACCGTCGACGCCCCCCGGGACGCCGAGCGCGTCGACGCCGACGGCCTCGTCCTCCTCCCGGGGTTCGTGGACCTCCACACCCACCTGCGCGAGCCCGGCCGCGAGGACGCCGAGACGATCGGGTCCGGCTCGCGGGCCGCGGCGGTCGGCGGCTACACCGCGGTGCTCGCCATGGCCAACACCACCCCGGTCACCGACACGGCCGAGGCGGCCGAGCGGATCCTCGACCTCGGGCGCACCGCCGGGCTCGTCGACGTCGTCCCGGTCGGCGCGGTCACCAAGGGCCTCGAGGGCCTCGAGCTCGCCGAGCTCGGGCTCATGCACCGCTCGCGGGCCGGCGTCCGGGTGTTCTCCGACGACGGCCGCTGCGTCGCCGACGGCCGCGTCATGCGCCGGGCGCTGGAGTACGTCCGCGCGTTCGGCGGGGTCGTCTCGCAGCACAGCCAGGACCCCAGCCTCGCCGGGCCGCAGGCCTGCTGCCACGAGGGCGAGGTCTCGGGCCGGCTCGGCCTGCCGGGGTGGCCGCCGGTCGCCGAGGCCAGCATCATCGCCCGCGACGCGATGCTCGCCGAGCACACCCGCTCGCGGGTCCACGTCGCGCACGTGAGCACCGCCGAGGGGCTCGACGTCGTGCGCTGGGCCAAGGCCCGCGGCATCCGGATGACGGCCGAGGTCACCCCGCACCACCTCGCCCTCGGCACCGACCTGCTCACCGGCTACGACCCGGTCTTCAAGGTCAACCCGCCGCTGCGCCCCGACGAGGACCGCCAGGCCCTCGTCGACGGCCTCCTCGACGGCACCATCGACGCGGTCGCCACCGACCACGCCCCGCACGCGCGGCACGACAAGGAGCACGCGTTCGTCGACGCGGCGTTCGGCATGCTCGGCCTCGAGACCGCGTTCGCCGTCGTGCACGACCTGCTCGTCGCCGACGGGCGGCTCGGCTGGGCCGACCTGGCCCGCGTCATGTCCGTCGGGCCGGCCCAGGTCGCGGGGCTCGCCGAGCACGGCCGGCCGGTCGCCGCCGGCGAGCCCGCCAACCTCGTGCTCGTCGACCCCGCCGCCACGGTCACCGTCGACCGCGACTCCTCGCAGTCCCTGTCCCGCAACACCCCGTGGCACGGCCGCACGCTCACCGGCGCCGTCCACACGACGATCCTGCGCGGGCACGTGTCCGCGCGAGGAGGGGAGCCCACCGCATGCTGACCACCCGCGAGCCCGCCGTGCTCGTGCTCGAGGACGGCCGCACCTTCACCGGCCGCGCCTACGGCCACCGCGGCAGCACGGTCGGCGAGGCGGTCTTCTCCACCGGCATGACCGGCTACCAGGAGACCCTCACCGACCCGAGCTACCACCGCCAGGTCGTCGTCATGACGGCACCGCACGTCGGCAACACGGGATGGAACGACGAGGACGACGAGTCGGGGCGCATCTGGGTCGCCGGCTACGTCGTGCGCGACCCCGCCCTGCGTCCGTCGAGCTGGCGCTCCCGGCGCTCCCTCGAGGACGAGCTCGACGCACAGGGCGTGGTCGGCATCTGCGACCTCGACACCCGCGCCCTCACCCGGCACCTGCGCGAGCGCGGCGCCATGCGCGTCGGCATCTTCTCCGGGGACGCTGCGAGCACCCCGGGCGACCAGCTCCTCACCCGCGTCGCCGACGCGCCGCCCATGGCGGGCGCGGCGCTGGCCGAGCAGGTCGCGACCGACACGGCATACGTCGTGGATGCGGTGGGGGAGAGGCGCTTCACCGTGGCCGCGGTCGACCTCGGCATCAAGGCGATGACGCCGCAGATGATGGCCACGCGCGGCATCGAGGTGCACGTGCTGCCCGCCACGGCGACGATCGAGGACGTGCGCGCCGTCGCACCCGACGGGGTCTTCTTCTCCAACGGCCCCGGCGACCCGGCCACCGCCGAGCGGCAGGCCGAGCTCCTCCGGGCCGTGCTCACCGAGCGGATCCCCTACTTCGGCATCTGCTTCGGCAACCAGATCCTCGGCCGGGCGCTCGGTTTCGGCACCTACAAGCTCAAGTACGGCCACCGCGGCATCAACCAGCCGGTCATGGACCGCACGACCGGCAAGGTCGAGGTCACCGCGCACAACCACGGCTTCGCCGTCGACGCCCCGCTCGACCGCGAGAGCGACACGCCCTTCGGGCGGGTGCGGGTCAGCCACGTCTGCCTCAACGACGACGTCGTCGAGGGCCTGGAGTGCCTCGACGTTCCGGCCTTCTCCGTGCAGTACCACCCCGAGGCCGCGGCCGGCCCGCACGACGCCGCCTACCTCTTCGACCGCTTCGTCGACCTGATGTCCGGCCCTCCCGAACGCCACGACGACCGAGCCGGAGGTGCGTGCCTGATGCCCAAGCGCGACGACATCAAGAGCGTGCTCGTCATCGGCTCCGGCCCGATCGTCATCGGCCAGGCCTGCGAGTTCGACTACTCCGGCACCCAGGCGTGCCGCGTCCTGCGCGAGGAGGGCATCCGCGTCGTCCTCGTCAACTCCAACCCCGCGACGATCATGACCGACCCCGAGTTCGCCGACGCGACCTACGTCGAGCCGATCACCCCGGAGATCGTCGAGAAGATCATCGCCAAGGAGCGGCCCGATGCCGTGCTCGCCACGCTGGGTGGCCAGACGGCACTCAACTGCGCGATGGACCTGCACCACCGCGGCATCCTCGAGAAGTACGACTGCCCGCTCATCGGCGCCAACGTCGAGGCGATCGAGCTCGGCGAGGACCGCGAGAAGTTCAAGGGCGTCGTCGCAGCGGTGCGGCGCCGAGTCGGCCCGCTCGATCATCTGCCACACGATGGGCGAGGTGCTCGCCGCGGCCGACGAGCTCGGCTACCCGGTCGTCGTGCGGCCCGTCGTTCACGATGGGCGGCCTCGGCAGCGGGTTCGCGCACGACGAGGACGAGCTCGTGCGCATCGCCGGCGCCGGCCTGCAGTACAGCCCGGTCACCGAGGTGCTCCTCGAGGAGTCGATCCTGGGCTGGAAGGAGTACGAGCTCGAGGTGATGCGCGACCACGCCGACAACGTCGTCGTCGTCTGCTCGATCGAGAACCTCGACCCGATGGGCGTGCACACCGGTGACTCGATCACCGTCGCCCCGGCGCTCACCCTCACCGACCGCGAGTACCAGCGGCTGCGCGACATCGGCATCGCGGTGATCCGCGAGGTCGGCGTCGACACCGGCGGCTGCAACATCCAGTTCGCGGTCAACCCCGTCGACGGCCGGATCATCGTCATCGAGATGAACCCCCGCGTCTCGCGCTCGTCGGCCCTGGCGTCCAAGGCCACTGGCTTCCCGATCGCGAAGATCGCCGCGAAGATGGCGATCGGCTACACCCTCGACGAGGTGCCCAACGACATCACCCGCGAGACCCCGGCATCCTTCGAGCCGACGCTCGACTACGTCGTCGTCAAGGTGCCGCGGTTCGCGTTCGAGAAGTTCCCCGCCGCCGACGACACCCTCACGACGACGATGAAGTCGGTCGGCGAGGCGATGTCGATCGGCCGCTCGTTCACCGAGGCGCTGCAGAAGGCGCTGCGCTCGCTCGAGAAGAAGGGCAGCAGCTTCCACTGGGAGGGCCCGCGTCCGACGACCGAGCAGGCCCGCGCGCTCCTCGACCAGGCCCGCCGGCCCACCGACGGCCGGATCGTCCTCGTCCAGCAGGCGCTGCGCGGAGGCCTGTCCGTCGAGGACGTGCACGAGGCGACCGGCATCGACCCGTGGTTCCTCGACCAGATCGCGCTCATCGAGGACGTCGCGGATGCCGTCGCCGACGCCCCCGGCCTCGACCCCCAGCTGCTGCGCCTCGCCAAGCGGCACGGCTTCAGCGACGCCCAGATCGCGGTGCTGCGCGGGATGCCGGAGGCCGTGGTCCGCGGGGTGCGTCACGCCCTCGGCGTGCGGCCCGTCTACAAGACGGTCGACACCTGCGCGGCCGAGTTCGCGGCCCAGACGCCCTACCACTACAGCACCTACGACGAGGAGGACGAGGTCGCCCCGCGCGAGCGTCCCGCGGTGCTCATCCTCGGCTCGGGCCCCAACCGCATCGGCCAGGGCGTCGAGTTCGACTACTCCTGCGTGCACGCCTCCTTCGCCCTGCGCGACGCCGGCTACGACACCGATCATGGTCAACTGCAACCCCGAGACGGTCTCGACCGACTACGACACCAGCAGCCGCCTGTACTTCGAGCCGCTCACCCTCGAGGACGTCCTCGAGGTCGTCCACGTCGAGAGCAAGGCCGGCCCCATCGCGGGGGTCATCGTCCAGCTCGGCGGGCAGACGCCGCTGGGCCTGGCCAAGGCGCTCAAGGCCGAGGGCGTGCCGATCGTCGGCACCTCCCCCGAGGCGATCGACCTCGCCGAGGACCGCGGCGCGTTCGGCCGCGTGCTCGCCGAGGCCGGCCTGCCCGCGCCCAAGCACGGCACCGCGTACAGCGGGCACGAGGCCGTCGAGATCGCCCGGGAGATCGGCTACCCGGTGCTCGTCCGCCCGTCCTACGTGCTCGGCGGGCGCGGCATGGAGATCGTCTACGACGACGAGACGCTCAGCGGTTACGTCGAGCGGGCGACGGTCGCCAGCCCCGACCACCCCGTGCTCGTCGACCGCTTCCTCGACGACGCGATCGAGATCGACGTCGACGTGCTCTACGACGGCGAGGAGATGTACCTCGGCGGGATCATGGAGCACATCGAGGAGGCCGGCATCCACTCCGGCGACTCCTCGTGCACCCTCCCGCCGGTCACCCTCGGCGACAGCGAGCTCGAGCGGGTGCGCGTGTCGACGCTCAAGCTGGCGCAGGGCATCGGCGTCCGGGGTCTGATGAACGTGCAGTTCGCCCTGGCCCAGGACATCCTCTACGTCCTCGAGGCCAACCCCCGCGCGTCGCGCACGGTGCCGTTCGTCGCGAAGGCGACCGGCGTGCCGCTCGCGAACGCCGCGGCCCGGATCATGCTCGGCGCGAGCATCGCCGAGCTGCGGGCCGAGGGCGTGCTGCCGGCCCACACCGACGGCGGCCGGATGCCGGTGCACGCGCCGATGTCGGTCAAGGAGGCCGTGCTTCCCTTCAAGCGGTTCCGCACGAACGAGGGCCTCGTCGTCGACAGCCTGCTCGGCCCGGAGATGCGCTCCACCGGCGAGGTCATGGGCATCGACACCGACTTCGGGCGGGCCTTCGCGAAGGCCCAGCTCGGCGCGATCAGCGGGCTCCCCACGACGGGAACGGTGTTCGTGTCGGTGGCCAACCGCGACAAGCGCGCGATCATCTTCCCGGTCAAGCGCCTCGTCGACCTGGGCTTCCGCATCGTCTCGACGTCCGGCACCGCGGATGTGCTGCGCCGCAACGCGATCGAGGCCGAGGTCGTGCTCAAGCACGCCGAGCGTGGTCCCGAGGGCCGCTCGATCGTCGACTGGATCAACGCCGGCGAGATCGACATGGTCGTCAACAGCCCGAGCGGCCCCAGCGCCTCGGCGCGGGCCGACGGCTACGCGATCCGAGCCGCCACCACGGCGATGGACAAGCCGATCATCACCACGGTCCAGCAGCTCGCCGCCGCGGTGCAGGCCATCGAGGCCGTCATCACCGGCGACCTCGACGTCACCTCGCTCCAGGACCACGCGGCCGCCCTCGACCTGTACGGCGTGGAGGCGCGGGCGTGAGCGGCGTCGTCCAGGTCACCGGCGAGCTCATCGCGACCCGCCGGGTCGGGGCCTACCACCACCTCACCCTCGTCGCGCCGGGCGTCGCCGAGCTCGCCCGCCCGGGCCAGTTCGTCGCGCTCTCCGTGGGGGGCCCGACCTCGGCCAACCTCCTGCGGCGCTGCTTCTCGATCCACAAGGTCAAGCCGTCGGGCACCTACGGTGGCACCGTCGACGTCGTCGTCGCCGCCCACGGACCGGGCACGCAGTGGCTGACGCAGCTGCGGGTGCACGACCCCGTCGACGTCGTCGCCCCCCTCGGGCGCCCGTTCCCGCTGCCGGCCGAGCCGGTCGCGTGCGTGCTCGTCGGCGGCGGCTACGGCTCGGCGCCGCTGTTCTGGCTCGCCGAGGCGCTGCGCGGGCGGGGCTGCCACGTCGAGATGGTGCTGGGTGCGGCCTCCGAGGACCGGCTCTTCGGGGTCGTCGAGGCGCGCCGCACGGCCGACGGCGTCAGCGTGACCACCGACGACGGCTCGGCCGGTCGCCGGGGCTGGGTCTCCGACGTGCTCGGCGACGTCATCGACCGCACCGGCGCCGGCGTCGTCTACGGCTGCGGCCCGATGGCGATGCTGCGGTCGGTCACCGACGTCGCCGCGGCCCACGGCGCCGTCGCCCAGGTCGCCGTCGAGGAGTCGATGGCGTGCGGGGTCGGCGTGTGCATGACCTGCGTCCTGCCGGTCACGGGCAACGACGGCGTGACGAGGATGGTGCGCTCGTGCGTCGAGGGCCCGGTCTTCCGGGGCGACCGCGTGCGCTGGGACGCCTTCGGCGACGGCATCGGCCGCGTCCCGGCCGACGCCTACGGCGCCCCCCGGGCGGGTGGCCACTGATGGTCGACCTGGCGACGACGCTCGGGCCGCTCACGCCTGCCCAACCCGGTGATGACGGCATCCGGCTGCGCGGCCAACGGGCAGGAGCTGCACCGCTTCTTCCCGGTCTCCGAGCTCGGCGCCTTCGTCACGAAGACCGTCATGGCCGCGCCGCGCTCCGGCCGCGGCACGCCGCGGATGGCCGAGACGGCATCCGGCATGCTCAACTCGATCGGCCTCCAGGGCCCGGGCATCGACGCCTTCGTCGAGAAGGACCTCGCGTGGCTGGCGTCGGTCGGCGCGCGGGTGCTCGTCTCGATCGCCGGCAACACCGCCGAGGAGTTCGGCGACGTCGCCGAGCGGCTGGCGAGCAGCCCGGTCGTTCGACGCGGTCGTCGGGGTCGAGGTCAACATCTCCTGCCCGAACGTCGCCAACCGCGGCCTCGTCTTCGCCTGCGACCCGGTGTCCTCCGACCGCGTCGTGCGGATCGTGCGTGAGCGGCTGCCCTCGGGCACACCGATCTTCGCCAAGCTGACGCCCGACGTCACCGACATCGTCACGATCGCCGAGGCCGCCCTGGGCGCAGCGGCGCCGACGGCCTGACGATGATCAACACCCTCCTCGGCATGGTCATCGACACCGACCTGCTGCGTCCCGCAGCTGGCGGGTGTCACCGGCGGCCTCTCCGGTCCGGCCGTGCGACCCGTCGCCGTGCGCGCGCTGTGGCAGGTGACCGCGGCGATGCGCGAGGGCCGGATGCCGGTCGCGCCGCTCATCGGGGTCGGGGGCGTGCGCACGGGCCGCGACGCCCTCGAGCTCGTCGCCGCCGGGCGCATCCGCGGTGCAGGTCGGCACCGCGACGTTCAACGACCCGTCGCGACCCCGCCGGGTCGTCGACGAGCTCGAGGCCGAGGTCGCCCGCCACGGCTTCACCCGTTTCGCCGACGTCGTCGGCATCGCCCACGAGAGGACCGCCCGCCCGTGACCCCCACTCCCTTCGGCGTGCGCCTGCGCGCCGCCATGGACGCCCACGGCCCGCTCTGCGTCGGCATCGACCCGCACCGGGCCCTGCTCGAGGCGTGGGGGCTGCCCGTCGACGTGTCGGGGCTCGAGCGCTTCGCGATGACCTGCGTCGAGGCGTTCGCCGGGCGGGTGGCCGTCGTCAAGCCGCAGTCCGGCGTTCTTCGAGGTGTTCGGCTCGCCGGGTGTCGCGGTGCTCGAGCGGGTGCTCGCCGACCTGCGCGAGAGCGGCACGATGACGATCCTCGACGCCAAGCGCGGCGACATCGGCTCGACGATGGAGGCCTACGCGCAGGCGTTCCTCTCCGACGAGGGGCCGGGCCGCGCCGATGCCCTCACGGTGAGCCCCTTCCTCGGCTACGGGTCGCTGCGCCCCGCCCTCGACCTCGCCGCCGCCACCGGGCGCGGGGTGTTCGTCCTCGCCCTGACCTCGAACCCCGAGGGACCCGAGGTGCAGCACGCCGAGGCCGGCGGCCGGTCCGTCGCGGCATCCGTCGTCGCCGGGGCCGCCGCCGACAACGCCGCGGCCGCCGCACGCGGGCAGCATGGGGCACGTCGGGCTCGTCGTGGGCGCCACGGTGGGGGATGCCGTCACCCGCCTCGGGCTCGACCTCGCCGCCAGCGCCGCTCCGCTGCTCGCCCCGGGCCTCGGCGCCCAGGGGGCCGGCCCGGGCGACCTGCGGTCGGTCTTCGGCGACGCCACGGCGAACGTCCTGCCGAACGTCTCGCGCTCGGTGCTCGTCGGCCGGGCCGTCGGTGGCGGCCCTCACCGAGGCCGCCGCCCGCGAGGCCGAGGCCGTCCGCGCGGCGGTCTGAGGCGCACCGGCGGCGACCTGCGAGGTTCGACACACCGCACGCGGGGCGCGGGTCGAGCAGGCGCCTGACCTGCGCGCTAGAGTCGGTCGGGTACCGCCGGGAGTTGAGAAGCCAGCTCCTGCATGTCGACAAGGAATCTTGCTGTGGCCCTTCCGCCCCTCACCCAAGAACAGCGTTCCGCAGCCCTCGAGAAGGCCGCCGCCTCACGTCGCGAGCGGGCCGAGGTCAAGCACCGCCTGAAGCACTCCGGGGCCTCGCTCGACGAGGTCATCACCACCGGCAAGTCCAACGACGTCATCGGCAAGATGCGCGTCTCCGCGCTCCTGGAGTCCCTGCCGGGGGTCGGCCGCGTGCGGGCCCGCCAGATCATGGAGGAGGTCGGCATCTCCGAGAGCCGTCGCGTCCGTGGTCTCGGGCAGAACCAGGTCGCCGCACTCCTCGACCGCTTCGGGCGGGCGTGACGGGCCGGTCCCGCCTCACCGTCCTCGCCGGACCCACCGCGGTCGGGAAGGGGACCGTCGCGGCATACGTCCGTGAGCACCACCCCGAGGTGTGGCTCTCGGTGTCCGCGACGACCCGCCGTCCCCGACCCGGTGAGGTCGAGGGCGTCCACTACCACTTCGTGGACGACGAGGAGTTCGACCGGATGGCCCGCGCGGGCGAGCTGCTCGAGTGGGCCGTCGTGCACGGGCGTGCGAAGTACGGCACCCCCCGCGCCCCGGTCGAGCAGGCGCTCGCGGCCGGTCGCCCGGCCCTGCTCGAGATCGACCTCCAGGGCGCCCGCCAGGTGCGGGAGTCGATGCCCGACGCGCTCTTCGTCTTCCTGGCGCCCCCGGCGTGGGACGAGCTCGTGCGCCGGCTCGTCGGCCGGGGCACCGAGGACGCCGAGGAGCGCGAGGCCCGGCTCGCCACCGCGCGGGTCGAGCTGGCCGCCGTCTCGGAGTTCGACGTCACCGTCCTCAACGACGACGTTCGGCGCGCGGCCGACGAACTCGTATCATTGATGAGAAACCCCGTCCCCGAAGCGAAGTGAGACCCAGCGTGTCCGGAACCGTGGCCGACCCCATCGGTATCACCAACCCCCCGATCGACGAGCTCCTCGAGCGCGCCGACTCCAAGTACGCGCTCGTCCTCTACTCGGCCAAGCGGGCCCGCCAGATCAACGCCTACTACGCCCAGCTCCAGGAGGGCCTCCTCGAGTACGTCGGCCCGCTGGTCGACTCCGAGGTCCACGAGAAGCCGATGTCCATCGCGCTGCGCGAGATCAACGAGGGTCTCCTCACCTCCGAGCCCACGGAGGAGTGACCCCGTGAGGGTCGTCCTCGGCGTGGCCGGGGGCATCGCGGCCTACAAGGCCTGCTCGCTCCTGCGCCTGCTCACCGAGGGCGGCCACGACGTCACCGTCGTGCCCACGGCCGCCGCTCTGCACTTCGTCGGCGAGGCCACGTGGTCCGCCCTGTCGGGCAAGAGGGTCCACACCGACGTGTGGTCCGACATCACCGAGGTCCCGCACGTCCGGATCGGCCAGGAGGCCGACCTCGTCGTCGTCGCCCCGGCCACGGCCGACCTGCTCGCGCGCGCCGCGACCGGGCAGGCCGACGACCTCCTCACGAACGTCCTGCTCACGGCGCGCTGCCCCGTCGTCATGGCGCCGGCGATGCACACCGAGATGTGGGACCACCCGGCGACGCAGGCCAACGTCGCGACGCTCACCGAGCGCGGCGTCCACGTCGTCCCGCCCGCCTCCGGCCGCCTCACCGGCCAGGACACCGGCCCGGGCCGGCTGCCCGAGCCCGAGGACCTCTACGCGGTGTGCGAGCGCGAGCTCGCCCGCTCGGCCGCCGCCGCCGGTCGCGCGACCGGTGCCACCGCATCCGGCGCCCTCGACCTCGCCGGCCGCCACGTCGTCGTCACCGCCGGCGGCACCCGGGAGCCCCTCGACCCGGTGCGCTACCTCGGCAACCGCAGCTCCGGCAAGCAGGGTTACGCCCTCGCCGAGGCGGCCGCCCGCCGCGGCGCCCGCGTCACCCTCGTCTCCTCCTCGCCCCTGCCCGCCCCGGCCGGCGTCGAGGTCGTGACCGTCGAGACGGCCCTCGAGCTCGAGACGGCGGTCACGGATGCCGTCCGCGGCGCCGATGCCGTCGTCATGGCCGCCGCCGTCGCCGACTTCCGCCCCGCGGCGTACGCCGAGCACAAGATCAAGAAGACCCACGGGCCGGCGCCCGACGGCGGAGCCGACCACTCCGTCCCCGTCGTCCCGCTGGTGCGCAACCCCGACGTGCTCTCCGGGCTCGTGCGCGACCGGGGGAGCGCGACCACGCCGGTCATCGTCGGCTTCGCCGCCGAGACCGGGGACGACGCCACCTCGGTGCTCGACCACGGCCGGGCCAAGCTCGAGCGCAAGGGCTGCGACCTGCTCGTCGTCAACGAGGTGGGCGTCGGCGTGACCTTCGGCCAGGACGAGAACACCGTGCACCTGCTGCGCCGCGGGTCCGACGCGGTGACCGTGGTCGGCCCGGCGCCCAAGGGCGTCGTCGCCGACGCGGTCTGGGACGCAGTCGTCGACCTGTTCTAGGCCGGACCGGGGCGAGAATGGGTGTCGACCGTCACCGCGGGAAAGGACACGCCATGAGCACCGAGGACCGTGCCGGGACCCACAGGACCGGCGTGCCCGGCGCACCGGACCATGCCGACGAGGGGAGCGACCGGGGCTACTGGGACCGCGCGGCGTACACCGCGGGCGCGCACACCGAGGACCCGTACGCCTCGGGCGACGACGACGCCCGCACCGAACAGGCCGAGCACGGCGGCGTCAAGGTCGGGGTCGCCCTTCTCGGCTGGCTCACCGCGATCGGGACGGCGGTCGTCCTCACCGCCGTCCTGGCGCTCGCCGCGACGGCGTTCGGCGTCACGACCGGGACCACGCTCGAGGACGTCACGGACCAGGTGCGCGAGGACCCCGGCGCCGGAGCCCTGGCGAGCGCGCTGGTCGGGGCCCTCGTGCTCGGCGCGTCCTTCTGGTGCGGGGGGTACGCCGCGGGCCGGATGGCGCGCTTCGACGGCACCCGTCAAGGGCTGGCCGTCTGGCTGTGGGCCCTGCTCGTGACCGTGCTCGCGGCCGGCCTCGCGGCCGTGGCGGGCGAGGAGTACGACGTCCTCGCCGCGCTCGACGGCGTTCCGCGCCTGCCGGCGCTCGCCGGCGATCTCAGCCTGGGGCTCCTCGCGGGGGTCGCGGTCGCGGCCATCTCGCTGGCCGCGTCGCTGCTCGGCGGGCGCGCGGGCATGCGCTTCCACCGCACCGTCGACCGGTCACGGGTCGGCTACTGACCCTCGACACCGGGACCACCACCGAGGAGGATTGCCCCGTGGAGATCGACAAGCAGGAGATCATCGAGGCCCTGCGGGGCCGGGGCGAGGACGACCTCGCGGACCGCGTCGAGGCCGAGCTCCCCCCGACGGTCGACACCGAGGACCATCGCGCCGAGCTCCACGCGCTGGGCATCAACCCCGCCGACCTGATCGGCGGCATCGCGGGCACCTTCGGCTGATACCCGGGGACGTCGCGCCGGCGGCGTCGACGACGAGGGGGCATCCACCGGCCGGTGGGTGCCCCCTCGTGCTGCGTGCGGCGGTCAGCGGCGGGCGTGCGCCTTCGACTTGCCACCGCTGTGCCCGGACTCCTCGGCGTGCTCGGCGTGCTCGCCCTCGGACTGCTCGCCGTCCGAGTGCTCGGTGTCGTCGGACTCCTCGGTGTCGTCGGACTCCTCGGTGTCGTCGGCGACGTCCGTGACGTCGCTCGCGTCGGTGCCGGCGTCCTCGGTGGACGCGTCACCGGCATCGTCGGTGACCTCGGCCTCGTCGTGCGCCTCGACCACCTCGGCGTCCTCGACCGGGGCCGCCTCGTCGACGGCCTCGGGGGCCGCACTCGGCGGCGGCCTCGTCGTCGGTGAGCGCCCCGAGCGCGGCGCCGCCACCGAGCGTGGCGAGCATGTTGCGCACGTTGCTCAGCTGGGCCGTGATGCTGTCGCGGCGGGCGGTCGCGGCGGCGAGCTCGCGCTCGGAGTCGCGGCGCACGCGCTCGGCCTGCTCCTTGGCCGAGGTGACGAGGGCGCGTGCCTCCGCCCGGGCGTTCTCGAGGACGCGGGCGGCCTCGGTGGCCTTGCTCTGGCGGTCCTCCTCGGCCTCGCGGGCCAGGAGGTCGGCGCGCTCCTGCACGGCGGCGAGGGCCTGGTCCTGCTTGGCCATCTGCGCGGTGAACTCGGCGGAGGACTTCTCGCGGCGCTCGCCGAGCGTGCGCTCGAAGTCGGCGGCGGATGCGGCGGCGGTGGCGCGCTGCTTCTCGAAGTAGGCCTCGGCCTCCTCGCGGCGGGCCGCGGCCTCGCGGGCGGCGTCGTCGATGATCGAGTCGGCCTCCTTCTTGGCCCGCGAGAGCGTCTCGGAGGAGCTCGACGTCGGCGCGCGAGCGCACCTCCTCGGCGTACCGGTCGGCCTCGGCGCGCACGAGGGCCGCGTCCTCGTCGGCGGCCCGGCGGGCCTGCTCGATCTCGGCGGTCGCGGACTCGCGCATCGCGGCGGCCTCCTCGTCGGCGAGACCGAGCATGGCGCCGATCCGCTCGCCGAGGTCGGCGAAGGTCGGGCTCGAGACCCGGCGGCCCTGCTCCTCGAGGTCGGCGACGGTGCGCCGCTGGGTGTCGAGCTCGGCGGCCGAGCGCCTCGTGCGCCTGGCGCAGCTTGGTCAGCTCGACGGCGCTCTGCGACGCCTCCTGGCGGGCCGCCTCGGCGGCCTGCTGGAGGGCGGTGACGTGCTGGTCGACCTGGACGGGGTCGTAGCCGCGGAAGACGGTGGGGAACTCGGGGTTGGTCATGAGGGCTCCTGGGCAGGGGTGGAGGTGGTGGACGGGGAGGGGTGGTGGTCTTCCGGGACGGCGAGGGCGTCGATGACCCCGGTGAGGTTGCCCAGCTGGGCGGTGATCGCGTCGCGGCGCGCGGCGAGTGTATGCACCTCGGCCCGGGCGCGCTCGACGGCCGCCTGGGCCTCGGCGCGCACGGTGTCGGCCCGCTCACGGGCCTCCTCCGAGGCCTTGATGATCTCGGCCCGCGCGGCCGAGTGGTACTCGTGGGCCTCGCGGTGCATGCGCTCGACGTCCTCGGCCGTGCTCTGGCGCACCGAGCCGGGCCCCCTGCTCCGCCTCCGCGAGGCGCCGGTCGGCACGCTCGCGCGCCTCCGACCTCGCGAGTCCTGGCCTCGGCGAGGAGCCGGTCGGACTCGCGCTGCGCGGCATCCCGGGTGCGCGCGGCATCCGCCTGCGCCTCGGCGAGGACCGATGCGGCCTGCTCGCGCATCCGGGTCGACTCCGAGTCGGCCTCGGCGAGCCGGTCGCGGCTCTTGGCCGTGGCGCTGCCGAGGATGGTCTGCACCCGGTGGCGGTGGCTGCGCGCCCGCTCGGCGAGCTCCTGGTGGTGGCGGCGGGCCCGCGCCTCGGCATCCGCCTCGGAGCGGTCGAGGATCTCGCGCACGGTGCCCTGCGCCCACGCGAGGTGCGCCTCCGCGCTCGCGACGACCGCCGCGGCCTCCGCCTCGGCGTCGGTCAGCACCCGGTCGGCGTCCGCGCGGGTCGACGTGAGGAGCGCGTCGGCCTCGGCGCGCTGCAGCTCGTCGCGCGCCTGCACCTCGGCCAGCCGGGCGGCGGCCTCGGCCTCGGCCTCGCCGCGGTGGCCGACGGCGTACTCCTCGCTCTCCCGGCGGAGCCGGTCGAGGTCGGCGAGCGTGCTGGCCCGCAGGGTGGCGAGCTCGGCGGTGTGGGCCTCGTGCTCCTGCCCCCAGCGCTCCTGGTGGGCGCGCTCCTCCTCGGCGAGGCGGGTCATCGTCGTCTCGTGCTCGGTGCGGGCGCGGTCGAGGAGGGCCTCGGCCCGCGCCTCGGCGTCGGCGAGCCGGGCCGCGGCCTGCTCCTCGGCGATGGCGATCGCCTCGTCGCTCGCCTTGGTCGCCCGGGCCCGCAGCAGCGAGGCCTGGTCCGCCGCGTCGGCGAGCATGATCTCGACCTCGGCGCGGGTCTCCTCGAGCCGCCGCTCGGCCTCCTCGCGCGCCGCCGACAGGGTCGCCTGCAGCTCGTCGAGCTCGTGCGTGGCCGCCTGGGTCTCGCCCCGGACGCGCGACGCCTCGGTGCGGGCCTCGGACACCTCGCGGTTGGCGTCGGCGCGCAGCTGGTCGGCGAGGAGCTGGGCTCGCGTGAGGAGGGACAACGCCTCATCGACGGGGCTCACGGGCGCAGGGTTGCCCGTGTCTCCCGTCGTGGCCACATGGTTCGAGCCCTCAGACACGCGGCCCATGATCGCAGACGTACCTCCGCGTCGCGGACCATGTCGGCAACCACGCGGCCCGCCCCGGGTAGATTGTGCGGCGCACACCCCGGCCAGTGGCCGCGGTCGCCCCACCACCCGAAGGAGTTCCGTGTCCGCACGCCTGTTCACGTCCGAGTCCGTCACCGAGGGACACCCGGACAAGATCTGTGACCAGATCTCGGACTCGATCCTCGACGCGATGCTGGCGCAGGACCCCCGCAGCCGGGTCGCGGTCGAGACCATGGTGACCACCGGGCTCGTCCACGTGGCGGGCGAGGTGACCACCGAGGCCTACGTCGAGATCCCCAAGATCGTCCGCGACACGGTGCTCACGATCGGGTACGACAGCTCGACGAAGGGCTTCGACGGCGCGTCCTGCGGCGTCAGCGCCTCGATCGGCCAGCAGAGCCCCGACATCGCGCAGGGCGTCGACACGGCGTTCGAGAGCCGCACCGGCGCGGTCGACCCGCTGGACAAGCAGGGCGCCGGCGACCAGGGCCTGATGTTCGGCTACGCCTGCGACGACACCCCCGAGCTGATGCCGCTGCCGATCTTCCTCGCGCACCGCCTCGCCGAGCGCCTCACCGCGGTCCGCAAGAGCGGCGAGCTCTCCTACCTGCGCCCCGACGGCAAGACCCAGGTGACCATCGCGTACGACGGTGACCGTGCGGTCTCCCTCGACGCCGTGGTCGTGTCGAGCCAGCACGCCGAGGACATCTCGCTCGACGGCATGCTCGAGCCCGACATCCGCGCCCACGTCATCGACCCGGTCCTCGCCGAGCTGCACGACGCCGGCACCTCCCTGCTCACCGACGACTACCGCGCCTACATCAACCCCACCGGCAAGTTCGTCATCGGTGGCCCGATGGGCGACGCCGGCCTCACCGGTCGCAAGATCATCGTCGACACCTACGGCGGCATGGCCCGCCACGGCGGCGGTGCCTTCTCGGGCAAGGACCCCTCGAAGGTCGACCGCTCGGCCGCCTACGCCACCCGCTGGGTCGCCAAGAACGTCGTCGCCGCGGGCCTGGCCCGTCGCTGCGAGGTCCAGGTCGCCTACGCGATCGGCAAGGCCCAGCCGGTCGGCCTGTACGTCGAGACCTTCGGCACCGAGACCGTCCCGGCCGAGCGGATCCAGGCCGCGATCCTGTCGACCTTCGACCTGCGCCCGGCGGCGATCCTCGACGACCTGGACCTGCTGCGCCCGATCTACAAGCCGACGGCGGCCTACGGCCACTTCGGCCGCACCCGGGCCGACGGCGTCGAGAACCCCTTCACCTGGGAGCGCACCGACCGCGTCGAGGCGCTGCAGCGCGCCGTGCAGGGCTGAGCCCCCACACCGTCCACAGCGAGAGCCCACCGGCCCCTCACGGGGTCGGTGGGCTCCGCTAGTTTCGGGGCCGTGGGCGAGGTGGAGCAGGACGACGACGGCGAGCAGCTGGCGCTGCTGACGCCGCGGGCCTCCGTGCGCCGCCCCCGCCCGCCTCGCCGGCGAGGACCCCACGACCGAGGAGCTCCCGGTGGCCCTCGTGCAGGTCGACACCGGGCTCGCCCACCTCGACCGCCCGTTCGAGTACACCGTCCCGTCGTCGATGGCCGGGACGGCGCAGCCGGGGGTGCGGGTCAAGGTCCGCTTCGCGGGCCAGGACCTCGACGGGTTCGTCCTCGAGCGCCGGGCCGACGCCGAGCACCTGGGCCGGCTCAGCCCGTTGCGCAAGGTCGTCTCGGCGGAGCCGGTGCTCACGCCCGCGGTGCTCGCCGCCGCCCGGGCCGTCGCCGACCGGTATGCCGGCTCGCTCGGCGACGTCCTGCGCCTGGCCGTGCCTCCCCGGCACGCGACCGCCGAGAAGGCCCTCCCCGTCGAACCGCCCGACCGGGCCGACCTCGTGGGCCGCGATCCGCAGGCGTGGTCGCCGTATGCCGCCGGTCCCGCCTTCCTGTCCCGGGTCGCCGACGGCGGTGACCCCGCCGCCTCGCTCCTGGCGCTCCCCGCGCCGGCCGGCCGCGACTGGCCGGTGCTGCTCGCGGAGGCTGCCCGGGCCGCCGTCGAGGGCGGACGGGGTGCGGTGCTCGTCGTGCCCGACCACCGCGACGTCGTGCGCGTCGAGGCCGCGCTCGCCGAGGTGCTCGGGACCGGACGGCACACCCGGCTCACGGCCGACCAGGGACCCCAGGCGCGCTACACGGCATACCTCAAGGTGCTGCGGGGGCACGCGCAGGTCGTCGTCGGCACCCGGGCGGCGGCGTTCGCCCCGGTGCACGACCTCGGGCTCGTCGCGTGGTGGGACGACGGCGACGACCTGCTCGAGGAGCCACGCGCGCCGTACCCCCACGTCCGGGAGGTGCTGCTCGCCCGGGCCGGGCAGGAGGGCGCGGCGGTGCTGTCGGCCGGCGTCAGCCGCTCGGTCGCCGTCGCCGACCTCGTGGAACGGCAGGTGCTGACCCCCGTGGAGGCCGCCCGCGAGCCAGCTGCGGCCGGCCGTGCCGTCGGTGCGGGTCGCGGGCGAGGGGCACGACCCCGACCGAGACCCGGCCGCCGCGGCGGCGCACCTGCCCGAGCCGTGGCGTGGCGCACGGCCAAGGACGCGCTGGCCCACGGGCCGGTGCTCGTGCAGGTGCCGCGCCGCGGCTACCTCCCGTCGCTGTCCTGCCAGGACTGCCGCCGGCCGGCGCGCTGCACCGTGTGCGCGGGGCCGCTGGCCCTGCCGGGGCCGCAGGGTCCGCCCGGGTGCCGCTGGTGCGGGCGGGTCGAGACGGCCTTCGCCTGCCCGGCCTGCGGAGGCCACCGGCTTCGGTCGTCGGTCGTGGGGGCCCGGCGCACGGCCGAGGAGCTCGGTCGGGCGTTCCCCGGGGTCCCGTCGAGCGGTCCGGTGCGGGCACCGTGCTCGACGTCGTCGGCGACGGTCCCCGGCTCGTCGTGTCGACGCCGGGGGCCGAGCCGGTCGCGCCGCAGGGGTACGCCGCGGCCCTGCTCCTCGACGCCTGGGCTCTCCTCGACCGGCCCACCCTGCTCGCAGGGGAGGAGGCCCTGCGGCGCTGGCTGGCGGCCGCCGCGCTCGTGCGACCGGCATCCGAGGGCGGTCGTGTCGTCCTCGCGGGCGCCCCCACCGACGTGTCGGTGCCGGCCGTCGAGGCGCTCGTGCGCTGGGACCCGGCGTGGTTCGCCGACCGCGAGCTCACCGAGCGGCGTGAGCTGTCGCTGCCGCCGACGGCCCGGCTCGCGACGCTCACGGGTCCGCGCGCGGCACTCGAGGCCGCGGTCGGCGAGCTCGCGCTCCCGGCATCCGCCGCGGTGCTCGGACCGTTGCCGCAGGGCCCGGAGGAGCGCTGGCGCACCATCGTCACGGTCCCGCGTCCGGACGGTCCGGTGCTGACCCGCGAGCTCGCCGCGATGCGGGCCCGGGCGTCCGCGCGCAAGGACCCCGAGCCGGTCACCGTGCGCGTCGACCCGCCGGATCCCACGACCTGACGGCCCGGGTCGCCGGCACGCGCCCCTAGACTCCCGGGCGTGAGCGTCACCCCGATCCGCCTGTTCGGCGACCCCGTGCTGCGGACCCCCGCGGACCCGGTCGTCGACTTCGACGCCGAGCTGCAGGCGCCTCGTCGGCGACCTCACCGACACGATGCTCGACGCCGGTGGGGCCGGGCTCGCCGCGCCCCAGCTCGGTGTCGGGCTGCGCGTGTTCACCTACCACGTCGACGGGGTCGTCGGTCACCTCGTCAACCCCGACCTCAGCCTGGGCGAGGAGGAGGAGAGCGGTCCCGAGGGCTGCCTGTCCTTCCCCGGGCTGCACTTCGACACCCCGCGCGCGGTGCACGTCGTCGCCCGCGGCTGGACGATGCTCGGCGAGCCCGCCACGGTCGAGGGCACCCACCTGCTCGCCCGCGCCGTGCAGCACGAGACCGACCACCTCGACGGCATCCTCTTCGTCGACCGCCTCGACGCCGAGCAGCGCCGGGAGGCGATGCGCCTGGTGCGCGAGGCGCGACTGGGCCGAGGCGCCGCCGGTCGTCAGGGTCAGCCCGCACGCGGCCTTCGGGAGGCCCTGAGTGCGGCTCGTCGTCGCCGGCACCCCCGACACCGCGGTGCCCTCGCTCCTCGCCCTGCTCGCGTCGAGCCACGAGGTCGTCGCCGTCGTGACCCGACCCGACGCGCGCAGCGGCCGCGGCCGCACCCTGGCGCCCTCGCCGGTCAAGGAGGTCGCGCTCGAGCACGGCCTCGAGGTGCTGACGCCCCCGACGCCGCGCGACCCCGAGTTCCTCGACCGCGGCTGGCCGCGATCGCACCCGACTGCTGCCCGGTCGTCGCCTACGGCGCCCTGGTCCCTCGGTCGGCCCTCGACGTGCCCGCCCACGGGTGGGTGAACCTCCACTTCTCGCTGCTGCCCGCCTGGCGCGGCGCGGCCCCGGTGCAGCGCGCCGTCATGGCCGGCGACGAGGTCACGGGCGCCACGACCTTCCTCCTCGAGGAGGGCCTCGACACCGGACCCGTGCTCGGCACCCTCACCGAGACGGTGCGTCCCGACGACACCGCTGGCGCGCTGCTCGACCGGCTGGCCCACGCCGGAGCCGGCCTCCTCGTCGCGACGATGGACGGTCTCGCGGACGGATCGCTGCGCGCCGTGCCCCAGCCCCCCGACGGCGTCAGCCACGCCCCCAAGCTCACGACCGACGAGGCCCGCGTGCGGTGGACCCTGCCGGCCCACGTCGTCGACCGCCACGTGCGTGGCTGCACGCCCGCGCCCGGCGCGTGGACGACCCTGCACGGGGAGCGGCTCAAGCTCGGACCGGTGCGGATGCCGTCCGCGGCGGGTGGCGGTTCCTCCGTGGCGCCGGACGCGGAGCCGCTCGCGCCCGGGGAGCTGCGCGTCACGAAACGGGCCGTCGCTCGTCGGCACCGGGTCGGGACCCGTCGAGCTCGGCGAGGTCCGCCCGCACGGGAAGAAGCCGATGCCCGCGGCCGACTGGGCCCGCGGGGTCCGCGTCACGACGGGAGACCGCCTCGATGGCTGACGGACGGGACCAGCGCGGCGGAGCCGCCGGGAGTGGCAGCGGCGGCGACCGGCGGGGGCCCACGTCGCCGCAGTGCCACCGCACCGTCGGAGCGCACCCGGCGCGCCGAGCCCACCCGCTTCGCCGCCTACACGCTGCTGCGGGCCGTCGACGAGGGGGCCTACGCCAACCTCGAGATGCCGAACATCCTGCGCCGGCACCGGCTCGAGGGTCGCGACGCCGCCTTCGCCACCGAGCTCGGGTTCGGGACGATCCGCTGGCAGGGCTTCTACGACGCCGTCATCGCCGAGGCCGCCGGACGGCCGACGACCCGCATCGACCCCCAGGTGCTCGACGTCCTGCGCCTGGGCGCCCACCAGCTGCTCGGCATGCGGGTCGCCACCCACGCCGCCGCCGACCAGACGGTCGGCCTGTCCAAGGTCGTCGCGGGTGCCGGGGCGGGCGGGTTCGTCAACGCCGTGATGCGCCGGATCAGCGAACGAACCGCCTGAGGAGTGGCGGGATGCCGTCGCCCCCGAGAACGGGGGAGCGGCCGCCCTCAGCATCCGGCACAGCCACCCCGAGTGGGTCGTCGCCGCCCTGCGCGCCGCCCTGCTCGGCCACGGCCGCGCCACCCCGGCCACGGTCGACGCCGAGCTGGAGGCCCTCCTCGAGGCCGACAACGACCCCCCACGCGTCCACCTCGTCGCCCGCCCGGGCCTGGCCACCGTCGACGACCTGCTCGTCGGCACCGACGCCGAGCCCAGCCGCCTGTCCCCGATCGGGGCGGTCCTGCACTCGGGTGACCCGGGGGCGGTGGCCGCGGTCCGCGACGGGCGGGCGGCGGTGCAGGATGACGGCTCCCAGCTCGTCGCCCTCGCGCTGGCCCGGGCCGAGGTCGGTCCCGACGTCCCGGCGCGCTGGCTCGACCTGTGCGCGGGCCCGGGCGGCAAGTCCGGCGTCCTCGGAGCCCTCGCGGTCGAGCGTGGTGCCGACCTCACCGCCGTCGAGGTGAGCCCGCACCGGGCCGACCTCGTGCGCTCGACGCTCGGCGCGCTCATCCGGCACGCCCGCGGCCTCGGCCGCACCGTGGACGTGCGCACCGCCGACGGCCGCGAGGTCGGCGCGGACGAGCCGGCGGCCTACGCCCGGGTCCTCGTCGACGCCCCGTGCACCGGCCTCGGAGCCCTGCGGCGTCGACCGGAGGCCCGCTGGCGGCGGCAGCCGTCCGACGTGGCCGGCCTCGCGCCGCTGCAGCGCGCCCTGCTCGCGTCGGCGCTGGACGCCGTCGCGCCGGGTGGGGTCGTCGCCTACGTCACGTGCAGCCCGCACGTCGCCGAGACGCGGTTCGTCGTGTCCGACGTCGTGAAGAAGCGTTCAGACGTCGAGGTCGTCGACGCGCGACCGCTCTTCACGGACGCCGCCGGGCAGCCGGTCGACGGGCTCGGTGACGGCCCCTACGTCCAGCTCTGGCCCCACGTCCACGGCTCCGACGCGATGTTCTTCGCGCTGCTGAGGAAGGCGGCCTGACCGTGCCGCCCGGCGACCGGCTCGTCTGGCGATCCCCGGGGCCCGAGGACGCCGAGGCGGTCGGCCGCATGCACCACCGGGCCTGGCAGGACGCCTACGCCGACCTGCTCCCCGACGACTGGTTCGAGCGGTACACCGTCCACGACCACATCGCACGGTGGCGCGGCATCCTCTCCGCACCCGCCGCGGACGACGAGACGCGCGTGGCCGTCTTCGACGACGCCGGAGCGGCGGTCGCGCTGGTGGTCGCGGGTCCCTCGCGCCCCGGGGGTGGCATCGATCCCGCGCGGCCGCTGGAGCTCAGGGCCCTGTACGTCGCGCGCGAGCACCACGGCACGGGGCTGGCCCGCGAGCTCGCGGAGCACGTCCTGGGCGACCGGCCGGCCGAGCTGTGGGTGTTCGACGGCAACCCCCGCGCCGAGGCGTTCTACCGCAAGCTCGGCTTCGAGCGTGACGGCGTCGAGGCGCCGCACGAGGACACGGGGCTTCCCGGCATCCGGATGGTGCGCTGAGGCAGGCGGGCATCCGGGGTCGGCGCCGGGGTCGCTAGGGTCGTCCCGTGCAGATCTCCCCGTCGATCCTGTCCGCCGACTTCGCCAACCTCGAGGCGGAGCTCGGGCGCATCGCGAACGCCGACTGGGCGCACGTCGACGTCATGGACAACCACTTCGTCCCCAACCTCACGCTCGGGCTGCCCGTCGTCGAGGCGCTGCTCAAGGTGTCGCCGGTCCCCGTCGACTGCCACCTCATGATCGAGGACCCCGACCGCTGGGCGCCCGGGTACGCCGAGGCCGGTGCGCAGTCGGTCACCTTCCACGTCGAGGCGGTGCGGGATGCCGTCGGCACGGCCCGCGCGATCCGCGCCGCGGGCGCGCGGGCGGCGTTCGCCGTGAAGCCCGGCACGCCCTTCGCCCCCTACGCCGACCTCCTGCCCGAGGTCGACATGGTGCTCGTCATGACCGTCGAGCCGGGCTTCGGTGGGCAGTCGTTCATGGCCGACCAGATGGCCAAGGTGCGCGCGGTCCGCGAGGCCGTGCGACGCCACGGAGGCGAGGTGTGGGTCCAGGTCGACGGGGGAGTGTCGGCATCGACCATCGAGCAGTGCGCGGAGGCCGGCGCCGACGTGTTCGTCGCGGGCTCGGCGGTCTACGGCGCCGAGTCGGTGTCGGGCGCCATCGACGAGCTGCGTGCCCTCGCCGCACGCCACGCGCACGCATGAGCGCGACGGCATCCCTGCTCGACCGGTTCGACGGGGCGGAGCGGTACGCCGCGGATGCCACCTTCACGGAGGGGCTCGCCCCGGGCGAGGTGCTGGAGGGTGTCGAGCTCGAGGGATGCCGGTTCGACCGGGCGGTGCTGGAGGGGGCCGTGCTGCGCGGCTGCACCTTCACCGAGTGCGTGTTCTCGGCGTGCAACCTCAACCGGGTCGACCTCGACGGGTCGCGCTTCACGGACTGCACGTTCGTCGACTGCACGGCGCTCGCGGTGACGTGGACGCGGGCCGCACCGGCTCCCTTGTCGGCTCGGCCGTGGGACTTCGAGCGGTGCCGGCTCGACCTCGCCTCGTTCCAAGGGGCCTCGATGGCGGGGTCGCGACTGGTGGACTGCTCGCTGCGGGAGGCCGACTTCGGGGGTGCGGACGCGCAGGGGGTGGACCTCGGCGGGTGTGGCCTCGCCGGGGCGGTCTTCGTGGGGACCGACCTCCGGGCGGCGAGCCTGCTGGGAGCGACGGGGTACGTCTTCGACCCGTCCGAGAACCGGGTACGGGGGCTGCGGGTGGACGCCTTCGGGGCGGCGGGGCTGCTCGTGGCGATGGGCGTCGTCGTCGAGTAGCCGGCGGACGGCCCGCATGTGCGGGGTTGTTGCTGTCGTCCGGCCGATCGGACCGCGATGAGCCCGCACGTGCGGGGTCCTGACCTCCTCACCACGGCCCCGGTCCCGGCGTGGTGCCCAGACCGACAGTAGGCTCGAGACCTCACGAGAAGGGACCCACCGCGCATCGCCGCCGGTCCCGGGTCCCAGGACCGAGGGAAGGACGTCGAGGTCATGGCCACCACCCGAGGCGCGCAGTCCACGACCATCCGGCTCGAGGCCCGGCTGTCCACCATCGACGACATCAGCCTCGTGCGGCTGCCGGAGGCGGCGAGCGAGCAGCTTCCGTCGCGGGGGCAGGTGGCCGTGCACGCGACGATCGACGGTCACCCGTTCGAGACCGTGGTGGAGCCGGATGGGCGCAAGGGCCACTGGGTCCGCGTCGACCGCCACCTCCAGCAGGCCGCCGGGATCGGCCCCGGGGACAGCGTCGAGATGACCCTCGAGGTGGCGCCGGACTGGCCGGAGCCGGACGTGCCCGAAGACCTGGCCGCAGCCCTGGACGCGGCACCCGCGAGCATCCGCGGCGTCTGGGAGGACATCACCCCGATGGCCAGGTGGGAGTGGGTCCGCTGGGTCCGGGCGACGGCGAACCCCGCGACGCGGCAGCGCCGGGTCGAGGTGAGCATCTCGAAGATGGACGGCGGGAAGCGGCGACCTTGCTGCTTCGACCTGTCCTCGTGCACCGAACCGGACCTGGCGACGAGCGGCAGGCTGCGCGAGCCGTCCTAACCACCCAGGTCCGCCTCCTCGTCGACGCCCAGCACGTCGAGCGAGAACCCCCGTCCGGCGTGGTCCCCGTCGAGGTGCTCGACGTGGACGCACACCCCGGTCGCCACGTCGAGGCCCACGAGGTAGGCCGTGGCGTACCCGAGCCCCGCCCGATCGCCACGCAGGGTCCGCCCGCCGGCCGCTGCCTCGATGTCCTCGCTGACCCGGCCGAAGCAGCAGTGGGCAGCACGAGCAGCGCGGGTCGTACTCCTCGCGCGGGCTCACCTCGGCCCACCACGTCTCGCGCCCCAGCCGCGTCGTCGTGTCGACCCGGTGGACGTCCAGGGCCGCCGGGCGCACGGCATCCGGGTCCCAGTCGGGGCCGGGGTCGCGGGGCATCCCGTCGGCGAGCTCCACCGGGTCGAGCATCGCGACGAACTGGTAGTCCTGCCACATCGGGTCGTCGGCCATCGGCACGCTGGGCCGCGTCACGACGAGGTCGTCGGCATCGACCTCGACCGGCAGCTCCCACGCGTAGGGCAGCACCCGGGTCCCCGAACGGATGCCGGGGCCGAAGGACCCGATGGTGCCGCGCTCGGCGTCGTGACGCTGCAGCTCCCCGTGCGGCAGGCGCACCTCGAGGCCGACACCTCGCACGAGGCGACCGAGCACGACGTGGTCCGGCCCGTGCAGCGGACGGCGGTGCAGCTCGAACGACAGCGCGCGCCAGCGCCACGGCGACGAGCGTGCGAGGCCGCGGAACAGCTCGGGGGTGGGATGGCGCACGCGGACAGTGCAGCACCGCCGCCCCGTCACGATCCACCGCATTTCGCGGGTGAGCGGATGCACAGCGGCCGCATGGGGACACCGCGCCGAGCCTGCGGCATACTGGCTCCACACGTGCTCCGGGGTCGGTGCAAGTCCGAACCGGCGGTGACAGTCCGCGACCCGACCGCATCCAGCGGTCGGTTGACCTGGTGGAACTCCAGGACCGACGGTGAAAGTCCGGATGGTAGGCAGCACGTGCCGACGGGACCCGTGGGGTCTCGTCGGCAGCCGCATCGTCGGCGCACCCGTTGGTGCGTCGCCTCGCCGGCCATCCGCCCGGAGCCCGACCGCAGACCGGTTCGAGGCATGAGGGCAGGACATGGACGAGGGCACCGCGCTGATGCAGCGGGCGCTCGACACTGCCCGCCTCGGCCCCGAGGCCGACCCCAACCCGCGCGTCGGGTGCGTCGTGGCGGATGCCGACGGCCGCGTCGTCGGCGTGGGGCACCACCGCGGCGCAGGGACCCCGCACGCCGAGGTCGAGGCCCTCACCGATGCGGGGGAGGCCGCCCTCGGCGGCACCGCCTACGTCACGCTCGAGCCCTGCAACCACACCGGCCGCACCGGTCCGTGCTCCCGGGCGCTCGTCGAGGCCGGGGTGTCCCGCGTCGTCTTCGCCGTCGCCGACCCCGACCCGGCCGCCGCCGGTGGCGCGGCGACCCTGGCCGGCGCCGGCGTGAGCGTCGAGGGCGGGGTGCTCGAGGACCAGGCCGAGGAGCTCAACGCCTCGTGGCTGCACGCCCGGCGCACCGGCCGCCCCTGGGTCGTCGCGAAGAGCGCCTCGACGCTCGACGGCCGGGTCGCCGCCGCCGACGGGTCGAGCCGCTGGATCACCGGGGAGGCCGCCCGTGCCGACGTCCACGCGCTGCGTGCCCGCTGCGGCGCCGTCGTCGTCGGCACCGGCACGGCCCTCGCCGACGACCCGCAGCTCACCGTCCGCGACACGGAGGGCACCGACGGCCGCGACACCGCCCGCCAGCCACTTCGCGTCGTCGTCGGCCACCGCCCGCTCCCCGCCGGCGCGCGCCTCCTCGACGACGCGGCCGAGACCCTGGTGCTCGCCACCCGCGACCCCGCCGAGGTGCTCGCCACGCTCCACGCCCGCGGCATCCACCGCGTGCTGCTCGAGGGCGGCCCCACGCTGAGCGCCGCCTTCCTCGCCGCCGGCCTCGTCGACGAGGTCGTCGCCTACGTCGCGCCCGCCCTGCTCGGCGCCGGCCCCTCCGTCACCGCCGACCTCGGCGTCACCACCATCACGGATGCCGTGCGCCTCCTGCCCACGGACGTCACCGTCCTCGGTCCGGACGTCCGGATCACCGCCCGACCCCTGGCAAGGAGCTGACCGCCATGTTCACCGGCATCGTCGAGGAGCTCGGCACCGTCACGGCTCTCGACCACGGGGCCGACTCGGCCCGGCTGAGCATCCACGGGCCCCTCGTCACGAGCGACACCGAGCACGGCGCCTCGATCGCCGTCAACGGCGTGTGCCTCACCGTCGTCGAGCACGGCGAGGGGGCGTTCACCGTCGACGTCATGGCCGAGACCCTGCACCGGTCGAGCCTCGGCGCACTGCGCCCCGGGGACCGGGTCAACCTCGAACGCGCCATGGCGCGCCTCGGGCCGCTTCGGCGGGCACGTCGTGCAGGGCCACGTCGACGGCACCGGCACCATCTCGGCCCGCACGCCGGGCGACCGCTGGGAGGTCGTCGAGGTCTCCCTCCCGGGCGAGCTCACCCCCTACCTCGTCGAGAAGGGCTCGATCACGGTCGACGGCGTCAGCCTCACCGTCGTCGACGTCGGCGACAGCGCCTTCTCCGTCTCGCTCATCCCCACGACGCTCGAGCTGACGACGCTCGGCACCAAGCGCGTCGGCGACCCCGTCAACCTCGAGGTCGACGTCCTCGCGAAGTACGTCGAGCGGCTGCTCGCCGCCCGGTTCGCCCCCAAGGAGGCCACGGCATGACCCCCCTCTCCACGGTCGATGACGCCCTCGACGCCCTGCGCGAGGGCCGTCCGGTGCTCGTCGTCGACGACGCCCACCGCGAGAACGAGGGCGACGTCGTCCTCGCTGCGCAGACCCTGACCGATGCGTGGGTCGCCTGGACCGTGCGTCACACGTCGGGCTACCTCTGCGCCCCCCTCACGGGCGAGATCGCCGACACGCTCCAGCTCCCGCTCATGGTCGCCGAGAACGCCGACCCCCTCGGCACCGCCTACACCGTCACCGTCGACGCCGCCGTGGGGGTCACGACCGGCATCTCCGCCGCCGACCGCGCCCGCACGGCGCGCGTGCTCGCGGACCCGGACGCGACGGCATCCGACCTGCGCCGACCCGGCCACCTCGTGCCCCTGCGGGCGCGCGCGGGCGGCGTGCTCGTGCGGCCCGGCCACACCGAGGCCACCGTCGACCTGTGCCGGCTCGCCGGCCTCGCGCCGGTCGGCGTCATCGGCGAGCTCGTCGAGGACGACGGCTCGATGACCCGGATGCCGGGCGTCCTCGCCCTCGCCGCGCGGGAGGGGCTGCCGGTACTCGCCATCGCCGACCTCGTCGCGTGGCGGCAGCGCCACGACCGGGTCGAGCGGGTCGCCGACACCGTCCTGCCGACGTCCCACGGCACGTTCCGCACCCTCGGCTACCGCGACCTCGTCACCGGCGACGAGCACCTCGCCCTCGTGAGCCCGAAGGGCGCCGAGGGGCGGGCCCCGCTCGTCCGGGTGCACTCCGAGTGCCTCACCGGCGACGTCCTCGGCTCGCAGCGCTGCGACTGCGGTCCGCAGCTGGCCCGCTCGCTCGAGCGGGTCGCCGAGGAGGGCGGTGTCGTCGTGTACCTGCGCGGGCACGAGGGCCGGGGCGTCGGCCTCGCCGAGAAGCTGCGCGCGTACCGGCTCCAGGACGGCGGGCTCGACACGGTCGACGCCCAGCTCGAGCTCGGGCTGCCCGTCGACGCGCGCGAGTACGCCGCCGCGGCCGGCATCCTCGTCGACCTCGGGCTCACCGCGGTCCGGCTGCTCACGAACAACCCCGCCAAGGTCGAGGGGCTGCGCGCGCACGGCGTCGAGGTGGCCGCGGTCGAGCGGCTGCGCATGGCGCCGCTGCCGACCAACGCGCGCTACCTGCGCACCAAGCGCGACCGGATGGGGCACGACCTCGTCCTCGACCAGACGCAGACGGGCACGACGGCGTGAGCGCCGCGACGCCGACCACACAGCAACGCACGCACGAAGGAGCACGAGGATGAGCGGACACGGAGCCCCGGCGGTCACGGCCGAGGGGCAGGGGCTGCGCGTGGCGGTCGTCGCCGCGTCCTGGCACGAGGAGGTCATGGACGGTCTCCTCGCCGGGGCGCTGCGCGGGCTCGCCGACAGCGGCGTCGAGGACCCCCTCGTCGTCCGCGTTCCCGGGACCGTCGAGCTGGGCGTCGCGTGCGCCCGGCTCGCCCCGAACGCACGACGCCCTCGTCGCCCTCGGCGTCGTCGTGCGCGGCGGCACCCCGCACTTCGACTACGTCTGCCAGAGCGCGACCGCGGCGCTCACCGAGGTCGCCGTCCGCACCGGGGTCCCGGTCGGCTTCGGGGTGCTCACGTGCGACGACGACGCCCAGGCCCGTGACCGCGCCGGCCTGCCCGGCTCGCGCGAGGACAAGGGCCACGAGGCCGCGGTCGCCGCCGTGGCGACCGCGGCGACCCTGCGCCGCGTCGCGCCCCTCGAGGCGGTCACGGCGTGAACGGGTTCCGCGAGCTCCTCGCGTGGATCCAGCACGAGTCCGTGACCGTCGCGGGCTACCCGCTGCCGTGGATCGAGATCGTCGGGAACCTCTTCGGCTTCGCGTCGGCGATCCTCGGGATGCGCCGCAAGGTGTGGGCGTGGCCGATCGGCATCGTCGGCAACCTGCTGCTGTTCGTCATCTTCGTCTCCGCGACGTTCGACGCCGACGCCCGCACCCCGCTGTTCGGGCAGGCGGGCCGGCAGGTCTTCTTCATCATCACGAGCCTCTACGGCTGGTGGCGCTGGGAGGAGCACAAGCGCGCCCGCATCGCTGCTGGTGCCCCCGACGACACCCCGGCCATCACGCCGCGCTGGGCCGCCGCCCGCGAGCGCACGGCCTACGTCCTCGCGTGGGTCGGCCTCGTCCTCGTGGCCCAGTGGGCGCTGGCCTCGCTCGGGGCAGCGTGGCCCGCACCGCGCTGGTACTTCTGGTGCGACGCCTGGATCCTCGTCGGCTCGATGATGGCGACCTACGCGATGGCCCGCGGCTGGAACGACTTCTGGCTCATGTGGATCGCGGTCGACCTCGTCGGCGTGCCCCTGCTCTGGCACAGCGGCTACTACCCGACCGCGGTGCTCTACGCCGTCTACGGCGGCCTGGTCCTCTACGGGTTCTTCGTGTGGCTCAAGGCCTCCCGCACCGAGCAGCCCGACGCGCTCGAGGCCCGCGAGCTCGACCCCGTCGGCTGAGCCCGCTCCGCCCGTCGGACGGGGGCGAGGGTGCGCACCCCCGCCCCCGTAGGCTTGTCCCTCGTGAAGACGTTCGACGCGCTGTACGCCGAGCTGGCCGAGAAGGCCCGCACCCGACCCGCCGGGTCGGGCACCGTCGCGGCCCTGGACGCCGGCGTGCACGCGATCGGCAAGAAGATCGTCGAGGAGGCCGCCGAGGTGTGGATGGCCGCCGAGCACGAGGGGCAGGAGCGCACGGCGGAGGAGATCAGCCAGCTCCTGTACCACCTGCAGGTGCTCATGCTCGCCGCAGACATCTCGCCGGACGACGTCTACCGGCATCTCTGAGGCCCGGCCCCGGGCCTGCCGCCGCCCCCACTCGTCCGCACCCCAGACCCCCGAGAGACCACGACCATGCTGCGCATCGCCGTCCCCAACAAGGGCTCGCTGTCCGAGCCCGCGGCCGCCATGCTCCGCGAGGCGGGCTACCGCACCCGTCGAGACCTCAAGGAGCTCGTCGTCACCGACGCCGACAACGGCGTCGAGCTGTTCTACCTCCGTCCCCGTGACATCGCCGTCTACGTCGGCTCCGGCACCGTCGACTGCGGCGTGACCGGCCGGGACCTGCTCCTCGACTCGGGCTCCGCCGCCGTCGAGGTCCTGGGCCTGGGCTTCGGCACGTCGACCTTCCGGTATGCCGCCCGGCCCGGCACCGCGAGCTCGCTCGCCGACGTCGGTGGCCACCGCGTGGCGACGAGCTACCAGGGCCTGGTCGAGAAGCACCTCGCGGACCACGGCGTCACCGCCCAGGTCGTGCGGCTCGACGGGGCCGTCGAGACGGCGATCACCCTCGGCGTCGCCGACGTCATCGCCGACGTCGTCGAGACGGGCGGCACGCTGCGCTCGCAGGGGCTCGAGGTCTTCGGCGAGCCGATCCTGCGCAGCGAGGCCGTGCTCGTGCGCCGCGAGGGGAGCGAGGAGACCGCATCGGTCGAGGTGCTGCGCCGGCGCCTGCTCGGCGTCATCACCGCCCGTCACTACGTCATGCTCGACTACGACGTCCCGGCGACGCTCGTCGACGCCGCGTGCGCCATCACGCCCGGCCTGGAGTCCCCGACCGTCTCCTCGCTGCAGAACCGCGACTGGTGCGCGGTGCGGGCGATGGTGCCCCGCTCGGGCACGAACGCCGTCATGGACGAGCTCTACGACCTCGGCGCCCGGGCGATCCTCGTCACCGACATCACCGCCTGCCGGCTGTGAGCGACGACGCGAGCGGCGGCGGGGCGCCGGACGCCCCGTTCCGGCCGCGCCGCGGACGTGCGATGCCGCTCGTCATGGCGGCCGCGACCCTCGCGATCTGCACCGGTGTCGCCGTCGGGCTCGGGGCGTCGGGGGAGTGGGGCCCGGGTGACCAGCTCCTCCTCGTCGCCTTCGGCGCCGGGATCGCGGCCTTCCTGTTGCGCTACGCCGGCATCCGCGCCGTCCCCGACGCCGACGGCCTGACCGTGCGCAACCTCGTCGTGACCCGCCGGGTGGCGTGGGACGAGGTCGTCGAGGTGCGGTTCCCCGACGGCGCCCCCTGGGTCTCGCTCGAGCTCGACGACGGCGACGACCTGGCCGTCATGGCCGTGCAGCGCTCGGACGGCGACCGCTCCCGGCACGAGGCGCGCCGCCTCGCCGCGCTCGTCGCCCGGCACCGTGCGCGGGGCCGCTGAACCGGACGCGCAGCGGGCTTGACAGCTACCATCATCGTGGGCTTATCATAAGGCATGGCCTATGGAACGAGCACGAGCGAGGCGCGGGTCCTCGACGCCCTCGGCGACCCGACCCGGCGGGCCGTCCTCGAGCTCCTGCGCGGTGGGGAGCGCAGCGTGCGCGAGCTGACCGACGCGACCGCCGTGAGCCAGCCGGCGGTCTCCCAGCACCTGCGGGTGCTGCGCGAGGCGGGGCTCGTCACGGTCCGCGCGGAGGGCACCCGCCGCCTCCACGCGGTGGACCTCGACGGCCTCGCCGGGCTGCGCGCCTGGGTCGACGGCTTCTGGGACGACGCCCTCGCCGCGTTCGTCGCGCACGCCGAGGGCGAGGGCCGGTCGTGACGGGCACGGCATCCCGTCCGCCGGTCCTGCGCGCGGCCCACGTCGCGCGGCCGGTCGACGAGGCGTTCGCGGTGTTCACCGACCGGATCGGCGCGTGGTGGCCGCTGCCCACCCACGGCGTGTTCGGGGCGGACGCCGGTGGGCTGGCCTTCGAGGACGGCCTCCTCGTGGAGCGCGCGACCGACGGGCGCACCTCGGTGTGGGGCGAGGTGCTGCGCTGGGAGCCCCCGCACCGGGTGGTCGTCACGTGGCACCCCGGCCTCGACGCCGACGACGCCTCGGAGGTCGAGGTGCGGTTCGCCCCGGCCGACGGCGGCGGCACGAGGGTCGAGCTCGAGCACCGCGGGTGGGAGCGGTTCGGCGAGGATGCCGTCGTGCGCCGGCGGGGGTACGTCGGCCCGGGTGCCTGGGGCCACGTCCTCGACCACTACGCCGACGGCGCCGAGCCCCGCCCCGACGCGGCCGACGTCACGGCCCTGGTCGCCGCCTACGACACCTTCTTCGCGGAGGCGCTGCGGGGCGGCTTCGGTGCCCCACCGCCCGGGGAGTGGGATGCCGCCCGCGTCGTCGCGCACGTCGCCCTCAGCGACCTCGCGATGACGGCGGTGGCGCAGGCGGTGGTCCACGGGCGCAACGACCTGGAGTTCACGAACGTCGTCTGCCAGGACCCCGGGGTGCTGACGGCCTTCATCTCGGCCCAGGGCGACCTGGAGGCGCTCGTGGCCCGTGGCCGGGAGATCGCCGCGACGACGACCGCGGCGGTGCGGCGGCTGGGGGCCGACCAGCTCGCGACGCCGGTGCACTGCCGGCTGCTCCACGACGGCGAGGTGGCGCTCGACGCGACCCTGCCCTGGGGGAGCCTCGCGGTCCAGACCCAGGCCTCCCGGCACCTGACGGCCCACACCGGACAGCTCCGCGACCTGCGGGGATGACCTGAGAGGACGCTAGTGCCGCGTCGGGCGCCCGGCGTGCGGAGTCAGGGACGGAGGAGGATATTCGGTAGTGGGCCGTCCGGCATCCGGGCGGCCGTCCCGGTCGACGGTGGGGGGAGCGATGCGGGTCGAGCAGGTCCGCGCCTTCGTCGCGCTCGCGGAGGAGCTGAACTTCCGGCGGGCCGCGGCCCGCCTCTTCGTGAGCCAGCCGACGCTGACCGCCCAGATCCACCAGCTCGAGCGCACCCTCGGGGTCGCCCTCTTCGACCGGGGGCCGGGCGGCACGCGGGTGTCGTCGGACGGCGAGGACCTGCTCCCCGTGGCCCGCGACGTCCTGCGGGCCGTCGACGACCTCCTCGGGCGCACGGCGTCGCGGCCCGGAGGACCGAGGGGTGAGGAGCGTCCTCGTCGCCGGGTCCGGATCGGGATCGGACCGGGCGGCATCGGGGCGGCGACCTGGCCCGCCCTCCAGGCGCTCGTGACCCGGCGCCCCGACCTGGAGCCCACGGCGGTGCCGCTCGTGTTCAGCACCGCTCTTCCGGCGCTCGACCGGGGCGACGTCGAGGCCGTGCTGCTGCACGGCCCGGTCGACGAGGTCGGCCGCCGTCGCGTCACGACGGTCGGCCGGGTGCGGGTCGCCGTCATCGTCCCGACCCACCACTGGCTCGCCGTGCGGGCGTCCCTCGCCCTGGACGACGTGGTGCCGCTCATCCGCGCCGTGCCGCCGCAGGAGATGAGCGAGGCGTTCGCCCGCTTCTGGCTCCTCACCGAGCACCCGCTCGCGGCGGCCACCGGGGTGCGGCTGGGCAGCGAGGAGACGCACGCCATGGCCGTCGAGGTGGCCCGCACCGGGCTCGTCGGGCTCTGGCCCTCGGACGTCGCCGTCCCGGCGTCGTCCGGTGCCGTCGTGCGTCCCCTGGCGGAGGAGCGCTGGGCCCCCCTCCAGGTGGTGACCCGCGAGGGCTGGGCCGGGGCCGACGACCTCGTCGCGGCGGCGGAGGCGGCCGTCCGGGCCGTGGCACCGGTGCCGGCGGGTGCTGCTCCGGTGCGGGTCCCCCCGCCGGCGGAACCCGCAACCGATCACGAGGCCTGATCAGCGCCCTCTGGTGCGCGCCGAAGGGCCCCCCGTAGCGTGGAGCGGGTCGGGGGAGGGCGAGCGGTGGCGACCGCCGGCCCCGGGCCGCACAGGGGAGGCGGCCATGGCCCGAGGTGGGCAGCGGGTCCGGATCGAGGGGGCGCAGCGACGGTCGTGGCCACCGCAGGTGGCCACGGCCGTCGTGGTGGTGGCCAGCGCTCTCGCCCTGGCCACCGGCGGTGTGGCAGCACCGTCGAGCGCTGTCGGGGCCGATGGGTCAGCCGGACCCTGAGCCCACCTTCGGCAGCCGCGGGTGGAGCCGGAGCGAGACGAGCAGCTGGGGCACCATGACGAGGGCGAGCACCCCCCACACCGGGGTGAAGCTGCCCGCGGCGTCCTCGAGGAGCCCTGTCACCGCCGGCCCGAACGCCGCGACCGTGTAGCTGACGAGGAACGCCATCGCCGTGAGCCGGGCGCTGTCCCGCGGCGTCACGGCGTACCGCACGAGGAGCACGAGGCCGAGCGCGAAGGCGGCGCCCTGACCGGCGCCGAGGAGCAGCGCCCACAGCCACGGGGCGGCGTCCGGGGCGAGCCACACGCCGAGCTCACCGGAGCCACCGAGCACCCCCGCGACGACGAGCAGCACCCGGGCGTCGGGCACCCGGTCGAGCAGCGTCGGCGCGACGAGGCCCGAGACCAGCTGGGCCCCGGTGAACACCGCCATGAGGATGCCGGCGTCACGCGCGTTCCAGCCGTGGGACTCGTAGGTCGGGGCGAGCCAGGCGAGCGACGAGTAGAACTGCCACGACTGGCAGGCCAGGTAGGTCGCCAGGAGCCAGGCCGTCACGCTGGCCCAGGGCAGGGCGTGCGAGACGTCGTCGGGCTCGTCGTCGGGCAGGGTGTGCCGGTGCACCGCCCGCGCGACCGGCACCCACGCGACGAGCGCGAGGGCCGCGACCGGAGCCCACACGAGCAGCGAGCGGGACCAGCCGCCGAGCGCCGCGGCGAGCGGCACCGCGACCGCCGAGGCGACGGCCGCCGCGCCCATCATCGAGACCATCGTCAGCCCCGTGCCGAGGCCCGCCCGACGCGCCGGGAAGACGGCCTTGACGATGCCCGGCAGGAGGGTGCCGGCGAGGGCGATCCCCGCGCCGGCGACGAAGGTCCCGCCGTAGAGCGACCAGGTCGCACCGTCCCCGAGACCGCGCAGCACGAGGCCGACGAGGATGGTCGCGACACCGAGTCCGACGGACACCGCCGAGCCCACCCGGCGGGCCACCTGGTTGGCGACGGGGGCGAGCAGGCCCATGCAGAGCACCGGCAGCGTCGTGAGCACACCCATCCACGCGCTCGACAGGCCCAGGTCGCCGCGGACGGTCTCCGCGAGCGGCGGCAGGCTCGCCATGAGGGTGCGCAGGTTGGCCGCGACGAGCACGATCGCGACGACGACGGTGACCGCGGGCGTGCGGGGTGCGACGGCATCCGGGCCGGGCTCGGGCGGGCGGGAGGTCACCGGCCCGAGCATGGCAGAGGGGTCAGGGGAGGTGGGACTCGGGGACGAGCTGGAGCGCCTCATCGTCGTCGAGGCCGGCGACGACGAGCAGGTCGACGACCATCGAGCGCACCTGTCCCCGGATCATCTCGGCCGACAGCCCGGCAGCAGGGTCGACCCGGGCCGACAGCCCCGCGACGCGTTCGAGGACGCCGCGGGCCGCCGACGGCGTCGCGTGCTCGTCGAGGATGCGGGCGAGGTCGTCGGCCGCGTCGGCGAGCGCCGAGACGAGGTCGACGTAGCGCTCGGGCACCACCTCGCCGCGGGCCACCGCCACCGAGGCGCGGCGCGCGAGGACGCGAAGGTTGCGCACGCACCGGTCGAGCGGCACGACGAGGTCGGACCCTGCCCGGGCCATCGGGGCGTGGCCGCGCAGGAGCGGCGACTGGCGCACGACCGCGACACCCTCGGCTGCCGCGGTGCGCAGCTCGGTGAGGCGGCCCTCCAGGGCGCGCGAATCGCGCAGCGCCGCGTCGGCGAGGGCCCGGTCGCGCCGGCGCAGGGCCGCCACGACGTCCCGCAGCGTCGAGGACACGTCGCGCACGGTGCGGGCGGCCACGGCCCGCGGTCTCCGGATCGGGGAGGTCGGGGCGACCGCCCCGATGACGAGCGCGACGACACCCCCGACGAGGGCGTCGAGCCACCGGGAGAGCGCGGCGCTCTGGTCGGCGACGAGCGCGACGATGAACACGGCCTGCACCCCGGCCTGGATGACGAGGAGCTGGCCCGACGAGAGCACGACGGCGATGCTCATCGCGATGACGACGACGAGGGCCATCTGCCAGGCGCCGGTGCCGAGCACGAGGACGACGAGGTCGCCGACGAGCACGCCGATCGCGACCCCGATCGTCACCTCGGCCATCCGCCGCAGGCGCTGCCCGTAGGTGAGCCCGAGGCAGAGGATCGCCGTCACGGGGGCGAAGAACGGCGTCGGGTGGCCGAGCACGTTCTTGGCGACGAGCCACGCGACGAGCACCGCGACGCCGATCTGGACGATGAGCACCCAGCGGTCCCGCAGCCGTCGCACGCCACGGGCCAGGCCCGGGCGCAGCGCGTCGACGGTCACGCGGCACCCGTGCGCAGCACGAGGTGCGCGGTGTCGCGCGGGCGCGCCACGACGTACACGGAATCCTCCTGGGCGGCCCAGCGGTCCCAGTGCGGCGCGTAGGTCTCACCGTCGCGGGAGAGCGCCCGTTCCCTGCGCACGTCGTCGGGGGCCTCCAGCCAGACCCGGACGGCGGCGTACGCGGCCGCCGGTGGCACGAGCACGCCGCAGCCCTCCACGACGAGGAGCGGCCCGGCATCCACCGTGACGGTGCGACCCGGTCGCGACCGCATCCAGTCCCACCGCGGGTAGGCCGCCTGCTCGCCACGGGCGAGCGGCGCGAGGACGTGCTCGGTGAGGAGGGCGACGCCGGCCTCGAGGCCGTCCCAGCCCGGGTAGACGTCGTCGAGGTGCACGACGGGACACGCGAGGGCGTCCGCCACGGCCGTGGCGAGCAGCGTCTTGCCCGAGCCGCTGCGTCCGTCGACCGCGACGACGACGGTGCCGCCGGCGTGGACGGCGGGGTAGGGGACGGCCGGTGCGGCCGCACGGGTCAGGGCCACGACGGCCGCGACGTGGCCGGGGTCGGCTCGGGCGACCCGGCCCGGGGCGGCGGCCCCGGGCCGCTCGACCGGCGGGAGGGTCATGGCCGCGACTCTAGTGCTGGCTACATTGGGCGCATGTCCGTGGCGGTCCGCGTCATCCCGTGCCTCGACGTCGACGACGGTCGGGTCGTCAAGGGGGTCAACTTCGAGAACCTGCGGGACGCCGGCGACCCCGTCGCGCTCGCCCGTCGCTACGGGGAGCAGGGCGCCGACGAGCTGACCTTCCTCGACGTCACGGCGAGCAGCGGCGACCGCGCGACGATGTACGACGTCGTCGCACGAACCGCCGAGGAGGTCTTCATCCCCCTCACCGTCGGGGGAGGGGTGCGCACCGTCGACGACGTCGACCGGCTGCTGCGTGCGGGTGCCGACAAGGTGGGCGTCAACACGGCCGCGATCGCCCGGCCCGAGCTGATCGCCGAGACGGCCGACCGGTTCGGTGCGCAGGTGCTCGTGCTCTCGGCCGACGTGCGCCGCCGGCGGGACGCGTCAGGGGCTCCCGTCGGGGGGTTCGAGGTGACGACCCACGGGGGCCGGACCCGCACCGGCATCGACGCCGTCGCCTGGTGTGCCCGCGCGGCCCTTCTCGGCGCCGGCGAGATCCTCCTCAACTCGATGGACGCCGACGGCACCAAGGACGGCTTCGACCTCGAGCTCATCCGCCTCGTGCGCGCCGAGGTGACGGTGCCGGTCATCGCGTCCGGTGGTGCGGGCGCGGTGGAGCACTTCGCACCCGCCGTGCGGGCCGGTGCGGATGCCGTGCTCGCGGCCAGCGTCTTCCACTTCGGCGAGCTGACGATCGGCGAGGTCAAGGACGCGCTGCGCGCCGACGGCCAGCCGGTCCGCTGACGAGGACCGTCGGCCCCGCGTCGACGCCGCCCCGGCCCGCACGTGCGGGGTTGTTGCTGTCAGGTCGGCCAGGTGACATCCATCACCCCGCACGTGCGCGGGGGTCGCCTCAGGAGACGCCGAGGGTGGCGTTCCTCAGGGCCCGGACGTCCTCGGGCGTCCCGTCCAGCTCGACGGCCGCGACCCGCATCCGGCCGTAGCAGAGGAGGAGCAGCTCGACCGGCTCCCCGCTCACGGTGACCACCCGCGTCTCCGGTCCGGCGGGGATCGGCTCGCGGCCCGGTGCGACGAGCCGCACCCCGACCGGCGAGCGCCGGACCATGAGCGAGGCGGACTTCCGCAGGGACGCCACGACGGCGCGGGCGGTGCGCTCGGGCACCTCGCGCCGCGGTCCGACCGCGCCGTCACCGCGCAGCGCGTCCTCGTGGTGGACGATCAGCTCGACGGTGTTGAAGACCGCGTCGACCCGCTCCAGGCGCGCCGGCGACCACCACGGCGGGCCCGTGCGGATGGTCTCGACGAGGCGCGCCCAGTCGCCCTGCGCGATGCCGGTCTGCACGCGCTCGGTGTGCCCGGCGAGGGCCGAGAGCCAGATGCCGGCGGCGGCGTCCGGGCGTCGCTCACGGATCACGAGGTGGGCCGCGAGGTCACGGGTGCGCCAGGGGTCGCACAGGGTCGGGGCGTCCGGTCCGAGCTCGACGAAGGTGTCGCACAGGGCCAGTCGTTCGGCCCGGGCGACCGGGACCTGCGCATCGGTGGTCATGGGGACCATCATGCGTCCGCCGCCGGTGAACCTCCACGGCGGCCGCCGCCCCCACCTCTACGCTCGGTGGGGTGACCGCCTCCCGCGCCCGCACCGTCCACCTCGTGACGGCCGTCGTGGCCGTCGCCGCCCTCGTGCTCCAGACGGTGCTCGTGGTCCAGGGCTCCAGCGTGCTCGACGAGACCGAGGTGCCACCGCTCCTCACCCGGCTCGGGCGCCTCGTCTCCTACTTCACGATCCAGAGCAACCTGCTCGTCGCGGTCACCGCGGTCCAGCTCGCCCGCGACCCGCTGCGTGACGGGCGCTGGTGGCGGGCCGTGCGCGCCGGTGCCGTCGTCGGCATCACGGTGACCGGGCTGGTCCACTTCGTGCTGCTGCGCCCGCTGCTCGACCTCGACGGCGCGGACTGGGTGGCCGACAAGCTGCTCCACATGGTCGTGCCGGTGCTGGCGGTCCTCGGCTGGCTCGTCGCCGGTCCGCGGCCGCGGGCCCCGTGGAGCGACGCCGTCCTCGCGTTCGTCTGGCCCGCCGCCTGGCTCGTCTGGACGCTGGGCGTGGGCGCGGTCACCGGCTGGTACCCGTACCCGTTCCTCGACGTCGGCCTCGAGGGGGCCGCAGCCGTCGCGGTGACCTGCGTCGGCGTGAGCGTGCTCTTCCTGGGCCTCGTCGCGGTCCTGTGCGCGCTCGACCGACGGATGCCGCCGGTCCCGGTCCGCGGGACGGCCCCCGACCCGGTCGTCTCCGCTGCCACGGCAGAATGACCGGGTGCCCACCCCCGAGTCCCCGAGCCCTGCGTTGGACCCCGCCGTCGCCGCGCGCCTCAGGCGTGACGCGGCGGGCCTCGTGGCGGCCGTCGTCCAGCAGCACGACACCGGCGAGGTGCTCATGCTGGGCTGGATGGACGACGAGGCGCTGCGCCGCACCCTCACCGAGGGCCGCGTGACGTACTGGTCCCGCAGCCGTCAGGAGTACTGGCGCAAGGGCGACACCTCCGGGCACGTGCAGCACGTGCGCTCGGTCGCCCTCGACTGCGACGGCGACGCCCTCCTCGTCCGGGTCGACCAGGTCGGCGCGGCCTGCCACACCGGGGACCGCACGTGCTTCGACGCCGACGACCTCGACGCCGCCGTCGGCGACCCGGACGGCTCGGCGTGAGCACGGCATCCGGGCCCGCCGGCTCGGCGACGACCCCCGACCTCGCCTACGGGCAGACGTGGCCCAGCCTCGACGTCTTCGGGGTCCTCGCGGCGGACCGCCGGGTGATCCCCGTCGTCCGCCGCCTCATGGGTGACGCGGAGACCCCGGTCGGGGTCTACCGCAAGCTCGCCGGCGACCGTCCGGGCACCTTCCTCCTCGAGTCGGCCGAGCACGGCGGCGTCTGGTCGCGCTGGTCGATCGTCGGGGCGGGGAGCCACGCGACCCTCACCGAGCGCGACGGGGAGGTGCACTGGATCGGCGACCCGCCCGTGGGCGTGCCCACGACCGGGCTCGCCACCGACGCCCTCCGCGGCACGATGCAGGCCCTCGCCACCGAGCCGATCGCCGGCCTGCCGCCCCTCACCGGCGGCATGGTCGGCGCCATCACCTACGACGCCGTGCGGCGCTGGGAGCGCGTTCCCGCGACCACGCCCGACGAGCTGCGCCTGCCCGAGCTCGCGCTCATGCTCGCCACCGACCTCGCGGTCCTCGACCACGCCGACGGCTCGATCCTCCTCGTCGCCAACGCGGTCAACTACGACGACACCGACGACCGCGTCGAACAGGCGTGGGCGGATGCCGTGGCCCGCCTCGACGCGATGACGCGCGCCCTCGCCGCCCCCGCCGAGAGCACCGTCGCGGTCGTCGACACCGAGGCCGTCGACGCGGCCATGGCCCGGGTGGGGTCGAACACGACGCGCGAGCGCTACGAGGAGGTCGTCGAGCTCGCCAAGGAGGACATCCGGGCCGGCGAGGTCTTCCAGGTCGTCGTCTCGCAGCGGTTCAGCCTGGACTGCCCGGCCGACCCGCTCGACGTCTACCGCGCCCTGCGGGCCTCGAACCCGAGCCCCTACATGTACCTCTTCCGGCTCCCGCACCCCGACGGCTCGTCGTACGCCGTCGTCGGCAGCAGTCCCGAGGCGCTGGTCCGCGTCACCGGCGAGCGCGCCATCACCCACCCCATCGCCGGGTCGCGGCCCCGCGGCAAGACCCCGGAGGACGACGTCCGGCTCGCCGAGGAGCTGCTCGCCGACCCCAAGGAGCGCTCCGAGCACGTCATGCTCGTCGACCTGGGCCGCAACGACCTGCAGCGGGTGTGCCGGCCGGGCACCGTCGACGTCGTCGAGTTCATGGACGTCCGCCGCTACAGCCACGTCATGCACATCGAGTCCACGGTCGTGGGGGAGACCCGCCCCGGCGTGAGCGCCTACGACGTGCTGGTCTCGACCTTCCCGGCCGGGACGCTCTCGGGCGCGCCGAAGCCGCGCGCGCTCGCCCTCATCGAGCAGTACGAGCCCTCCCGGCGCGGCGTCTACGGCGGCGTCGTCGGCTACCTCGACTTCCACGGCGACCTCGACATGGCGATCGCGATCCGCACGGCGGTCGTCGCCGACGGGGTGGCCCACGTGCAGGCCGGCGCCGGCATCGTCGCGGACTCGGTGCCCGCCCGCGAGCACGAGGAGTGCGTGCACAAGGCGACGGCGGCCCTCCGGGCGGTCGCGACGGCCGGCGCGATGCGGACCGTCACGTGAGCCGGCTGTCGAGCAAGGGCGTCGTCGTCCTGCTCGCCCTGCTCGGGGCGGGCACGCTGCTCGTCTCCGCCTTCCGCCCGTGGGTCACCGGCGCCGTCGACGACGCCGTGCTCGGCGCGACCCGGATCAGCGCCACGGGCGCCGAGGTGGCCCCCGGCCTCACGGCGGTCGCCCTGGCGGTCGCGGCGGCCGCGGTGGCGATCGTCGCGGCCGGACGGGTCGCCCGCGTCGTGGCCCTCGTCGGGTACGCCCTGTGCCTCGGCATCGCCGCTGCGCTCGCCGTGCGGGTCATCGTCGACCCCGACGGCGTCCTCGGCCCGGTGGGGGCCTCGCGGGTGGGGCGCACCGGCTCGGTGGAGACGGTCGCCGAGGCGACGGTGTGGCCGTGGGTCGCCCTGCTGGCCTGCGCCGTCGCCCTGCTCGGGCTGGTCGGCGCGCTCGTCGGCCTCCGGACGTGGGGAGGTCCCTCGCAGCGCTACGAGGCGCCCGCCACCGGGGGCACCGACGTCGCCGGGCCGCGCGGCGAGAGGGTGCGCAGCGACTGGGACGAGCTGTCGGCCGGACGCGACCCCACCGATGTGGGTCCCGACGAGCCGACCTGACAGAATCGGAGCGAGCAGACCAGGGTCGGCAGACCCGCACGATGGGAGACGAGATGAGCGAGCACGAAGACCACGGGCACAGCCTTGCCGCCTGGACCACGGTGACGATCGTCATCATCGCCTCGGCCATCATGGCCGCCGCCGTGCTGTGGCCGAACCTCTGGCTGTTCATCGGCGGTGCCGTCCTCGCCGTCGTCGGTGTCGTCGCGGGCAAGGTCCTCTCCATGGCCGGGTACGGAGCGGCCCAGCGCGACCGCGACGGGGCCCCCTCGATCCAGTGATGACGGTCCGTCCGTGACCACCGTCCTCGAGTCCATCGTCGCCGGGGTCCGCGAGGACCTCGCGCAGCGCGAGCGCCGCACGTCGTTCGCCGACGTCGAGACCGCCGTCCTCGCCGCGCGCCCGGCCCTCGACGCCGAGGCGGTCCTGCGGACGCCGGGCCTGTCGCTCATCGCGGAGGTCAAGCGCGCGAGCCCGAGCAAGGGCGCCCTCTCCGACATCCCCGACCCCGCCGCGCTCGCCGCCGCCTACGCGGCCGGCGGTGCCAGCGCCGTGTCGGTGCTCACCGAGCAGCGCCGCTTCGGCGGCAGCCTCGACGACCTCGACGCCGTGCGCGCCGCCGTCGACGTGCCCGTGCTGCGCAAGGACTTCATGGTCAGCGACTACCAGCTGTGGGAGGCCCGTGCCCACGGTGCCGACCTCGTGCTGCTCATCGTCGCCGCCCTCACCGACGCCGAGCTCACCACGATGCTCGCCCGGGCGGGCGAGCTCGGCATGACCTCGCTCGTCGAGGTCCACGACGAGGTCGAGACCCAGCGCGCGGTCGACGCCGGCGCGAGCGTCATCGGCGTCAACGCCCGCAACCTCAAGACCCTCGACATCCACCCCGAGACGTTCTCGCGCCTGCGCCCCCTCATCCCCGAGGGCGTCGTGACCGTCGCCGAGTCCGGCATCGCCGGCCCCGCCGACGCCGCGGCCTACGCCGCGCAGGGTGCGGATGCCGTGCTCGTGGGGGAGGCGCTCGTGCGCACCGGCGACCCCCGAGCCGGTGCCGCCGCGATGGTGGCCGCCGGGGCCCGACCGACCGGGACGGTCTCCGCGTGACCGACCGGACCACCGACCCCACCAGCGACCCGAGCACCGACGGCCTGGCCGGCGACCCGACCACCGGCGACCTCGTCCCCGAGGAGCTGCCCCGACCCGGGCGCTTCGGGCCCTTCGGCGGGCGCTACGTCCCCGAGGCGCTCATCCCGGCGCTCGAGCAGCTCGACGAGGCCCGCCAGAAGGCGATGGTCGACCCTGACTTCCTCGACGAGCTCGACCGGCTGCACCGCACCTACACGGGCCGGCCGAGCATCATCACCGAGGTGCCGCGCTTCGCCGCGCACGCCGGCGGGGCGCGCGTCGTCCTCAAGCGCGAGGACCTCAACCACACCGGCTCGCACAAGATCAACAACGTCCTGGCCCAGGCGCTGCTCACCAAGCGGATGGGCAAGACCCGGGTCATCGCCGAGACGGGCGCCGGCCAGCACGGCGTGGCCACCGCGACCGCCGCCGCGCTCATGGGCCTGGAGTGCCGCATCTACATGGGCAGGGTCGACACCGAGCGCCAGGCCCTCAACGTCGCCCGGATGAGGATCCTCGGCGCCGAGGTCGTGCCGGTCGAGCACGGCAGCGCCACCCTCAAGGACGCCATCAACGAGGCGCTGCGCGACTGGGTCACCAACGTCGGCACCACCCACTACCTCATCGGCACCGTGACCGGCCCGCACCCGTTCCCCGAGATGGTGCGCGACTTCCACCGGATCATCGGCGAGGAGGCCCGGGCCCAGGTGCTCGAGCTCACCGGCCGCCTCCCCGACGCCGTCATCGCGTGTGTCGGCGGCGGGTCCAACGCCATGGGCATCTTCCACCGCTTCATCCCCGACGAGGGCGTGCGCCTCGTCGGCGTCGAGGCCGGGGGAGCGGGTATCGCGTCGGGCCGGCACGCGGCACGCTTCGCGGAGGCCTCCGCCTCGCCCGGTGTGCTCCACGGCGCGATGAGCTACCTCATGCAGGACGACGACGGCCAGACGGTCGAGTCCCACTCGATCTCCGCCGGCCTCGACTACCCGAGCGTCGGGCCCGAGCACTCGTGGCTGCGCGACAGCGGCCGCGCCGAGTACCGGTACGCCACCGACGACCAGGTCATGGAGGCCTTCAGCCTGCTGTGCCGCACCGAGGGCATCATCCCCGCGCTCGAGTCGGCGCACGCGCTCTGGGGTGCCATCGAGGTCGGGCGCGAGCTGGGCCCGGACGCCCTCCTGCTCGTCAACCTCTCGGGCCGCGGCGACAAGGACATGCACACCGCCGCCGAGTGGTTCGGGCTCGTCGACGAGGGGTCGCCGTGACGACCGCCGTGCGGGGTGTCGAGGAGGTCCTGCGCCGCTGCCGCGACGAGGGCCGTGCCGCCCTCGTCGGCTACCTCCCCGTCGGCTTCCCGACCGTCGAGGGTTCGATCGACGCGATGCGCGTGCTCGTCGAGGCGGGCTGCGACGTCGTCGAGGTCGGCGTCCCCTACAGCGACCCCCTGATGGACGGCCCGGTCATCCAGCACGCCGCCGCGGCGGCGCTCGCGGGTGGCACCCGCGTCGACGACGTGTTCCGCGCGACGGATGCCGTGCGCGCCGCCGGGGGGACCCCCCTCGTCATGACCTACTGGAACCTCGTGCTCCGGCGTGGGGTCGAGCGCTTCGCCGCCGACCTCGCGGCGCACGGGGGCGCCGGCCTCATCACGCCCGACCTCGTGCCCGACGAGGCGGAGGAGTGGATCGCCGCGAGCGACGAGCACGGCCTCGACCGGGTCTTCCTCGTGGCGCCCTCCTCGACGCCCGAGCGGCTCGCCAAGGTCACCGAGGCGTGCCGCGGCTTCGTCTACGCCGCCTCGACGATGGGCGTCACCGGTGCCCGCACCACGGTCGACGCCGACGCCCGCGACCTCGTCGCCCGCACCCGGGCGGTCACCGACCTGCCGGTGTGCGTCGGTCTCGGTGTCTCGACCGGCGCCCAGGCCGCCGAGCTCGCGGAGTTCGCCGACGGCGTCATCGTCGGCTCGGCCCTCGTGCGCACCCTCAGCGGCCCCGGGGAACTCCCCGACCACCTCGACGCGTTGCGCGCCCTGACGGCCGAGCTGGCCGACGGAGTGAGGAGCGGACGCCCGTGAGCACCGAGGCGGAGCACGACACCCCGGTCTCCGGCGACGGTCGGACCACGTCGGGCCGCGAGCGGCTCCTCGACGCCGTCGGCCTCGTGGCCCGGCTCCTCCTCGGCGCCGTGCTCGTCTACGCGGGCGCCGTCAAGGTGGGCCACCCGCTGACCTCCGAGCGCGCCGTGCAGGCCTACGAGATCCTCCCGATGGACCTCGCCGGCTGGATCGGCCTCGCGCTGCCCTTCGTCGAGATCGTCCTCGGGGTGCTCCTGCTGCTCGGCCTGTTCACCCGGCCGGTGGCGGTGATCTCCACGCTGCTCATGCTGGCGTTCATCGTCGGCATCTCCCAGGCATGGGCTCGCGGCCTGACGATCGACTGCGGCTGCTTCGGCGGTGGCGGGCAGATCGGCGCCGCCGAGACGAGGTACCCGCAGGAGATCGCGCGTGACGCGGGATTCGCCCTCGCCGGCGCGTGGCTCGTGTGGCGACCCCGCACCCTCGCCTCCCTCGACCGCTTCCTCTTCGGACACTGACAGGAGCCCCTGACCCCATGGCCAAGAAGCCCTCCACCCCGCCCGCCTCGGGCCGCCAGGCCAAGATCGACGCCGCCCGCGGGTCGGGGGGTGCCGGGGTCAACAAGGTGGTCGTCGCGGCCGTCGTCGTCATCGTGGCGATCATCGCCGTGGTCGGCGGGGTCATCTGGGTCGAGCAGTCGTCGAAGGACGAGGTGACCGGTGGCGGCAACGCGCTCCCCACCGGCGTCAGCGCCCTCGGCGAGGGGTACCCCGCCTTCCAGGACGTCACCCCGGCCGCGAACGCCCCGGTCGTCGACCTCTACGAGGACTTCCAGTGCCCGGCGTGCGCGAGCTTCGAGGCCGTGGTCGGCAGCACGTTCACGGGCCTGGCGCAGGAGGGCAAGATCAAGCTCGTCTACCACGTGAAGAACTTCCTCGACGACAACCTCGGCAACGACGCCTCCACCCGGGCCGGCAACGCCGCGTTCTGCGCCTCGGACGCCGGGAAGTTCCAGGAGTTCCACGACCAGGTCTTCCCGAACCAGCCGGCCCGCGAGGGTGACGGCTTCAGCGACGCCCAGCTCAAGGGCTTCGCCGAGACCGCCGGCGTCACCGGCGAGGCGCTCACGACGTGGCAGGCCTGCCACGACGCCGGGAAGTACGTCGACTACGTCAACTCCGTCGAGGAGCAGAGCTTCGCCGACGGCGTGCGCGGCACCCCGACCGTGAAGATCGACGGCGAGGAGGTCGAGCTGGGCTCGATCGCCTCGCCCGAGCTGCTCACCCAGGCCATCGAGAACGCCACCAAGTGACCACCTACCTGCCGAGCCCCACCGTCGGGGTCCTCAACCTCGGGCCGCTGCCGGTCCGGATGTACGCGCTGTGCATCCTCATCGGCATCGTCGTCGCCGTCTGGCTCACCGGCCGCCGCCTCGTGCCGCGCGGCGGCGAGCCGGGGCAGGCGCTCGACGTCGGCGCCTGGGCCGTCCTCTTCGGCATCGTCGGCGGCCGGCTCTACCACGTCATCACGACCCCCGGCCCCTACTGGGGCCCCGACGGCGACCCCCTGGACGCCCTCAAGGTGTGGGAGGGCGGGCTCGGCATCTGGGGCGCCGTCGCGCTCGGGGCGCTGGGGGCGTGGATCGGATGCCGTCGCCACGGCCTGTCGTTCCTGGCCTTCGCGGATGCGGCCGTGCCCGGCGTCGCGTTCGCGCAGGCGATCGGCCGGTTCGGCAACTGGTTCAACAACGAGCTGTACGGCGGCCCGACGACGCTGCCGTGGGGGCTGGAGATCCACGAGTGGGACCAGTCGGCCGGCCGAGCCGTCGTCGACGCGGCGGGGGAGCCCGTGCTGCTCGGGGTCTTCCACCCGACGTTCCTCTACGAGGCGGTCTTCCTCGTCCTGCTGGGGGTCGGGCTGCTCGTCGTCGACAAGCGGCGCGACCTGGCGCCGGGCCAGCTCATGGGGCTCTACGTGGCCGGGTACCCGGTCGGGCGGATCGTCATCGAGACGATGCGCACCGACGAGGCCCAGCTCATCCTGGGGCAACGGCTCAACGTGTGGACGAGCATCGTCGTGTTCGTCCTCGGGGTCTGGATCTACTGGTACACGGGCCGCCGGCCACGCCCCGAGCCCGTCCCGGTGGACGAACCCGAGTCCCAGGATGTGGGATAGCCCGGCTCAGATGGCAAGACGAGAGGGTCCGGGGATATTCTTCCGGCACGTGGCCAGAGCCGTCCGCGCCTGACCTTGCCGTGCCCGGTCCCCAGGGATCGACGACCCCGAGGACGGTGATCCGACGTGACCGTCGCCCGCTTCTCCACCCAGCCCGCCGACACGGGGCTCTACCGCCGCGAGCACGAGCACGACGCGTGCGGCGTGGCCCTGGTGGCGACGATGCGGGGGAGCGCCGGCCACGACATCGTCGTCCACGCCCTCGACGCGCTGCGCAACCTCGACCACCGCGGCGCGACCGGCGCCGACCCCCTCGTCGGCGACGGCGCCGGCATCCTCATCCAGGTCCCCGACGCGTTCTTCCGCGCGGTGATCGACACCGCGCTGCCGCCGGCCGGGGCCTACGCCGTGGGCATGGCCTACCTGCCGACGGAGGCCGGCGAGCGGGCCGAGGCAGAGCGCCGCATCGGCGAGATCGCCGTCGAGGAGGGGCTGCGCGTCGTCGCGTGGCGTGACGTGCCCGTCACGCCCGACCTCGTCGGCCGCACCGCCCGCGAGTGCATGCCGTACTTCCGCCAGCTCTTCGTCGCCTCCGAGGAGGGACTGGCCGGCATCGAGCTGGACCGCGTCGCCTACTGCCTGCGCAAGCGCGCGGAGCACGAGGTCGAGGTGTACTTCCCGTCGCTGTCGGCCCGCACCGTCGTCTACAAGGGCATGCTGACCACCGGGCAGCTCGAGCCGTTCTTCCGGGACCTGTCGGACGAGCGCTTCGCCTCCGAGCTCGCGCTCGTCCACTCGCGCTTCTCGACGAACACCTTCCCGAGCTGGCCCCTCGCGCACCCCTACCGGCTCATCGCGCACAACGGCGAGATCAACACCGTCAAGGGCAACCGCAACTGGATGCGGGCCCGCGAGAGCCAGGTGCGCTCCGACGTCATCCCCGGCGACCTCGACCGGATCTTCCCGACCTGCACCCCCGGGGCGTCCGACTCGGCGACCTTCGACGAGGTGCTCGAGCTGCTCCACCTCGGCGGCCGGTCACTGCCGCACTCGGTGCTGATGATGATCCCCGAGGCGTGGGAGAACCACGAGTCGATGGACCCCGCCCGCAAGGCCTTCTACGAGTTCCACTCGACGTTCATGGAGCCGTGGGACGGACCCGCGTGCGTGACCTTCACCGACGGCACGCTCATCGGGGCGGTGCTCGACCGCAACGGCCTGCGCCCCGGCCGCTACTGGGTCACCGACGACGGGCTCGTCGTGCTCGCCTCCGAGGCCGGCGTCCTCGACCTCGAGCCGGAGAACGTCGTGCGGCGCGGGCGCCTCCAGCCGGGCCGGATGTTCCTCGTCGACACCGCCGCCGGCCGGATCGTCAGCGACGAGGAGGTCAAGTCCTCCCTGGCCGGGGAGAAGCCCTACGAGGAGTGGCTGCACGCGGGCCTCATCGAGCTCGCCGACCTGCCCGACCGCGAGCACATCATCCACACGGCGGCCTCCGTCGCCCGCCGCCAGCGCACCTTCGGCTACACCGAGGAGGAGCTGAAGATCCTCATCGCGCCGATGGCCCGCACCGGCGCCGAGGCCCTCGGCTCGATGGGCACCGACACCCCGCTCGCCGTGCTCTCCGACCGGCCACGGCTCGTCTTCGACTACTTCAGCCAGCTCTTCGCGCAGGTGACGAACCCGCCGCTCGACGCCATCCGCGAGGAGCTCGTCACCTCGCTCGGCTCGACGATCGGCCCGGAGGGCAACGTCCTCGACGCCACGCCGGCCCACGCCCGCCAGGTGGTGCTGCCGTTCCCCGTGCTCGACAACGACGAGCTCGCGAAGATCGTGCACATCAACGCCGACGGCGACCTGCCCGGCTACAGCACGGTCGTCGTCAAGGGCACCTACGACGTCACCGGCGGCGAGGCCGCGCTGCGCGCCCGGCTCCACGAGATCTTCGGTGAGGTCTCCGCGGCGATCGCGGGCGGCGCCCGCTTCGTCGTGCTGTCCGACCGCGAGTCCGACCGCGACCTCGCGCCGATCCCCTCGTTGCTGCTCACGTCCGCGGTCCACCACCACCTCATCCGCGAGAAGACGCGCACCCAGGTCGGTCTCCTCGTCGAGGCCGGCGACGTCCGCGAGGTGCACCACGTGGCGCTCCTCGTCGGGTACGGCGCCGCCGCGATCAACCCCTACCTCGCGATGGAGACCGTCGAGGACATGGTTCGCAGCGGCGCCATCACCGAGGTCACCGAGGAGAAGGCGGTCGCCAACCTCATCAAGGCGCTCGGCAAGGGCGTCCTCAAGGTCATGTCGAAGATGGGCATCTCCACCGTCGCCTCGTACCGTGGCGCCCAGGTGTTCGAGGCGATCGGCCTGTCGCAGGACCTCGTCGACGAGTTCTTCACCGGCACCGTGAGCCAGCTCGGCGGCGTCGGGCTCGACGTGCTCGCGGCCGAGACCGCGGCCCGGCATGCGATGGCCTACCCGCCCGACGGCATCCGGCAGGCGCACCGCAAGCTCCTGGTCGGCGGCGAGTACCAGTGGCGCCGCGAGGGGGAGCCGCACCTGTTCGACCCCGAGACGGTGTTCCGCCTCCAGCACGCGACCCGGGCGCGCCGGTACGACGTGTTCAAGCAGTACACCCGCCGGGTCGACGACCAGGCCGGCCGCCTGATGACCCTGCGCGGGCTCTTCGAGCTCGGCGGCGGCGAGCGGCGCACCCCCGTGCCGATCGACGAGGTCGAGCCGGTCAGCGAGATCGTCAAGCGGTTCAACACCGGCGCGATGAGCTACGGCTCGATCAGCCAGGAGGCCCACGAGACGCTCGCCATCGCGATGAACCGCCTCAAGGCCCGCTCCAACACGGGCGAGGGCGGCGAGGACGCCGACCGCCTCATGGACCCCGAGCGCCGCTCGGCGATCAAGCAGGTGGCCTCGGGCCGCTTCGGCGTCACCTCGCTCTACCTCACCCACGCCGACGACATCCAGATCAAGATGGCGCAGGGCGCCAAGCCCGGTGAGGGCGGCCAGCTGCCCGGCAGCAAGGTCTACCCGTGGGTGGCGCGCACCCGGCACTCGACGCCCGGCGTCGGGCTGATCAGCCCGCCGCCGCACCACGACATCTACTCGATCGAGGACCTCGCCCAGCTCATCCACGACCTCAAGAACGCCAACCCGCAGGCCCGCGTGCACGTCAAGCTCGTCTCCGAGGTCGGCGTCGGCACGGTCGCAGCGGGCGTGAGCAAGGCCCACGCCGACGTCGTGCTCATCTCGGGCAACGACGGCGGCACCGGCGCGAGCCCGCTGACGAGCCTCAAGCACGCCGGTGGACCGTGGGAGCTCGGCCTCGCCGAGACCCAGCAGACGCTCGTGCTCAACGGGCTGCGCGACCGGATCGTCGTGCAGGTCGACGGCCAGATCAAGACCGGCCGCGACGTCGTCATCGCCGCGCTGCTCGGCGCCGAGGAGTTCGGCTTCGCGACGGCGCCGCTCGTCGTGTCCGGCTGCATCCTCATGCGGGTCTGCCACCTCGACACCTGTCCGGTCGGCATCGCGACCCAGAACCCCGAGCTCCGGGCGCGCTTCTCCGGCACGCCGGAGTTCGTCGAGACCTTCTTCGAGTACGTCGCCGAGGAGGTGCGCGAGCACCTCGCGGCGCTGGGCTTCCGCACCATCGAGGAGGCGATCGGCCAGATCCAGCACCTCGACACGACGAAGGCCGTCTCGCACTGGAAGGCGTCCGGCCTGGACCTCAGCCCGATCCTCGCCCGGGTCGAGAGCCCCGACGGCTCCGGCACGCGGCACACGGTCGGCCAGGACCACGGGCTGGAGAAGGCCCTCGACCACCAGCTCATCGCGACCTCGCGCGACGCCCTCGACCACGGGGCCCCCGTCACGGCCCGCTTCCCGATCCGCAACGTCAACCGCACGGTCGGCACGATGCTCGGGCACGAGGTCACCAAGGTGCACCCCCAGGGGCTGCCCGACGGCACCATCGACATCACGCTCACCGGCTCGGCCGGCCAGAGCCTCGGCGCCTTCCTCCCGGCCGGCATCACGCTGCGTCTCGAGGGGGACGCCAACGACTACGTCGGCAAGGGCCTGTCGGGCGGTCGCGTCGTCATCCGGCCCGCCGCGGGCTCGGCCCTCGTGGCCGAGGAGAACGTCATCGCCGGCAACGTCATCGCGTACGGCGCGACGTCCGGCGAGATCTTCCTGCGCGGCCGGGTCGGCGAGCGCTTCTGCGTCCGCAACTCGGGGGCGACCGCGGTCGTCGAGGGCGTGGGGGACCACGGCCTCGAGTACATGACCGGTGGCACCGCCCTGATCCTCGGCCCGACCGGGCGCAACGTCGCGGCAGGCATGTCCGGCGGCCTCGCCTACGTCCTCGATCTCGACCGGAGCCACGTCAACCCCGAGCTCGTCGACGTCGGTCCGCTGCGTCCCGAGGACGAGCTCGTCGTCCGCGACCTGCTCGAGCGCCACGTGCAGTGGACCGACTCGGCCGTCGCCGCGCAGCTCCTCGCCGACTGGGACTCCGCCCGGTCGTCCCTCACCCTGGTCCTGCCCCGTGCCTACCAGCGCGTCCTCGACGTCCGCGCGAGGGCGAAGACGGAGGGTCTGGACCCCGACGGCACCCAGGTGTGGGAGCGGATCATGGAGGCCTCCCGTGGCTGACCCCCAGGGCTTTCTCAAGACGCGCGAGCGCGAGCTGCCCCGTCGCCGACCGGTGCCGGTCCGCATCAAGGACTGGAAGGAGGTCTACGAGGAGCAGCCGGTCACCGAGCTGCAGCGTCAGGCCGGCCGCTGCATGGACTGCGGGATCCCGTTCTGCCACAGCGGTTGTCCGCTCGGAAACCTCATCCCCGAGTGGAACGACCTCGCGTGGAAGGGGGAGTGGCGCCAGGCCATCGACCGGCTCCACGCGACGAACAACTTCCCCGAGTTCACCGGCCGGCTCTGCCCGGCGCCGTGCGAGTCGGCGTGCGTGCTCGGCATCAACCAGCCCGCGGTGACGATCAAGCAGGTCGAGGTCAGCATCATCGACCGGGCCTTCGCCAACGGCACGGTCACCCCCGTCGCCCCCGAGCGGCTCTCCGGCAAGACCGTGGCCGTCGTCGGCTCCGGTCCGGCCGGGCTCGCCGCCGCCCAGCAGCTGACCCGTGCGGGCCACACCGTCGCGGTCTACGAGCGCGCCGACGCGCCGGGCGGCCTGCTGCGCTACGGCATCCCCGAGTTCAAGATGGAGAAGTCCGTCCTCGACCGGCGCATCGCCCAGATGAAGTCCGAGGGCACCCGCTTCCGCACCGGCGTCGAGGTGGGCCGCGAGCTCACCGGCGCGGACCTCCGCAAGCGCTTCGACGCGGTCGTCGTCGCGATCGGGGCCACGGTGCCGCGCGAGCTGCCGGTGCCCGGCCGCGAGCTCGACGGGGTCATGCAGGCGATGGACTTCCTGCCGCCGGCCAACCGCGTCGCGCTCGGCCAGAGCGTGGAGGGCCAGGTGACCGCCCAGGGCAAGCACGTCGTCGTCATCGGCGGCGGCGACACCGGCGCCGACTGCATCGGCACCGCGCACCGCCAGGGCGCGCTGTCGGTGACGAGCCTGGAGATCATGCCGCAGCCCGCCGCCGAGCGGGCCGCGCACCAGCCGTGGCCGACCTACCCGATGACCTTCCGCGTCGCCTCGGCGCACGAGGAGGGCGGCGACCGGGTCTACGCCGTGTCGACGAGCGAGATCGTCGGTGACGAGCAGGGCCGCGCCAGGGCGCTGCGCCTCCACGAGGTGCGGATGGGCGAGAGCGGCTTCGAGAAGGTCGAGGGCACGGAGCGGGAGATCCCGGCCCAGCTCGTCCTCCTCGCCATGGGCTTCCTCGGCCCGCAGCAGGAGCTGCTCGACCAGCTCGGCGTCGAGCGCGACGAGCGCACGAACGCCGCCCGCGACGACACCTACATGACCGACGTCCCCGGCATCTTCGTCGCGGGGGACGCCGGCCGCGGCCAGTCGCTCATCGTCTGGGCCATCGCCGAGGGCCGGGCGGCAGCGCACGGCGTGGACGCCTGGCTCATGGGCAAGCCGTCGCGCCTGCCGCGCCCCGTCAACCCCACGGACCGACCCCTGATGCCCTGACCGCCGGGCCCCGTTGCGACGGGTCCGGGATGTGGCCCGCGTCACGGGTGGAAACGGTTCCACGGATAGGGTTGCCGTATGCGTCGCGCCAAGATCGTCTGCACCCTCGGACCCGCCACGAGCTCGGCCGAGAACCTCAAGGAGCTCGTCCGCGCCGGGATGGACGTCGCCCGGCTCAACCTCAGCCACGGCGAGCACGCCGACCACGAGCGGGTCTACCACGACGTGCGGAGGGCGAGCGACGTCACCGGCCGCGCGGTCGGCATCCTCGTCGACCTCCAGGGCCCCAAGATCCGCACGGCCCGCTTCGAGGACGGGCCGATCGACCTCGTGCCGGGTGCGTCGTTCACCATCACCACGCGTGACGTCCCGGGCGACCAGAAGGAGGTCGGGACGACCTACGAGGGCCTGCCCGGCGACGTCTCCGCCGGCGACCGCATCCTCATCGACGACGGCAAGCTGGCCCTCATCGCGACCGAGGTCACCGAGACCGACGTCGTCTGCCAGGTGCTCGAGGGCGGCAAGCTCTCGAACAACAAGGGCATCAACCTCCCCGGCGTCGCGGTGTCCGTGCCCGCGATGTCCGAGAAGGACAAGGACGACCTGCGCTGGGCGCTGCGGATGCGCGTCGACATGATCGCGCTGTCCTTCGTCCGCACCGCCGAGGACATCCGCGACGTGCACCAGATCATGGACGAGGAGGGCCTGCGCCTGCCCGTCATCGCCAAGATCGAGAAGCCCCAGGCGGTGGAGAACCTCGACGAGATCATCCGGGCCTTCGACGGCGTCATGGTGGCCCGCGGCGACCTCGGCGTCGAGATGCCGCTCGAGGAGGTGCCGCTGGTCCAGAAGCGCGCCTGCGAGATCGCCCGCCGCCGCGCCAAGCCCGTCATCGTCGCGACCCAGGTGCTCGAGTCGATGATCGAGAACAGCCGCCCGACGCGAGCCGAGGCCTCCGACGCGGCGAACGCCGTGCTCGACGGCGCCGACGCGCTCATGCTGTCCGGCGAGACGAGCATCGGCAAGAACCCCTTCGCCGCGGTGCGCACGATGGCCCGGATCATCGAGAACACCGAGGACCACGGCCTGCACCGCATCCGTCCGCTCGGCACCCGCCCGAGCTCCAAGGGCGGGGCGATCACGGCCGCGGCCGCCGACATCGGCGACCTGCTCGGCGCGAAGTACCTCATCACCTTCACGACGAGCGGCGACTCCACGCGGCGCCTGTCCCGCGTGCGGCCCAGCATCCCGCAGCTCGCGTTCACGCCGAACCAGTGGACGCGCAGCCAGCTCGCCCTGACGTGGGGCGTCGAGACCTTCCTCGTCGGCGAGACCCGCCACACCGACGAGATGGCGATGCAGGTCGACGAGGTGCTGCTCGCCGCCGGCCGCGTCGTCGAGGGCGAGCACGTCGTCATCGTCGCCGGCTCGCCCCCCGGCATCCCCGGGTCGACGAACGCCCTGCGCGTGCACCGCATCGGCGACGCCAAGAACCGCGTGGCGCCCGCCTACAGCGAGCTCGCACCGGGGGCCGTCTGAGCACCGGGGACACCGCCGTCGGTATGCTGACGGCGTCCCGGCCGGGGTGGTGGAATGGCAGACACGGAGCACTCAAAATGCTCTGCCCGCGAGGGCGTGCGGGTTCGATCCCCGCTCCCGGCACATGAGTGAGACCACGGCTGCCCCGCCCCCTGCTGCCCGCCGCGTGCTCGTGGCCGAGGACGAGGCGATCATCCGCCTCGACCTCGCCGAGATGCTCGGTGAGGCCGGCTACGACGTGGTCGGCCAGGCCGGTGACGGCGAGCAGGCCGTCGCCATGGCGCTCGACCTCAAGCCGGACATCGTCATCATGGACGTCAAGATGCCGGTCATGGACGGCATCACGGCGGCCGAGCAGATCGGCAAGGAGCGCATCTGCCCCGTCGTCATGCTCACGGCGTTCAGCCAGACCGAGCTCGTCGAGCGGGCCCGTGACGCCGGCGTCATGGCCTACATCGTCAAGCCCTTCACGGCCGGGGACGTCACCCCGGCCATCGACATCGCCCTCTCGCGCTGGGGCGAGATGAAGACGCTCGAGGCCGAGGTCGCCGACCTCGGCGACCGGCTCGAGACCCGCAAGGCCGTCGACCGCGCCAAGGGCGTGCTCATGACCAAGCTCAAGATCACCGAGGCCGACGCCTTCCGGTGGATCCAGAAGACGGCCATGGACCGCCGGATGGGGATGCGCGAGGTCGCCGAGGCGGTCATCGCCGGGATGGAGAAGGCCTGACCGTCCGGGAGCCGCTCAGCGCAGCCAGACGACGAGCTGGGTCAGCAGGGGAGCGACGAGCAGAGCCGGCAGCATGTCGCCCACGGGGATGTCGCGCACGCGCAGCAGGCGCAGCGCGATGCCGGCCAGCATGAGCCCGCCGGTGGCGGTGAGCGCGGCGATGTGGGCGTCCGGCACGAAGGACCCGAGCAGGACGCCGACGAGGGTGAGCGTGCCCTGCACGACGAGCACGGAGACCGCCGAGAGCAGCACGCCGACGCCGAAGCTCGCCGCGAAGGCCATCGCCGCGAACCCGTCGAGCACCGCCTTGAGCGCGAGCTGGTCGATGCCCCGCCCGAGGCCGTCGTTGAGCGAGCCGAGGATCGTCAGCGGACCGACGCAGAACAGCAGGGATGCCGTGAGCCAGCCCTCGATGAACCGCTCGCGGGAGGCGTCGTCGGTGCCCCCCTCGCTGGGCCAGCGGCGGGCCACCCAGGCCTGGATCGTGCCGGCGAGCCCCTCGAGCCGGGCCTCGATGCGCAGCATCGAGCCGGTGATCGAGCCGATGAGCAGCGAGCCGAGCACGACGAGCACCGGGACGCCGGCGCCCACGGCCTCCCGCAGGGCGGGGTCGGTCACGGACATCGCCGACAGGCCCGCGACCAGCAGCGTCACCAGGCCCAGCACGTCGGTGACGACCGAACGGGTGTGCTCCTTGAGCCGGTGGCCGACCGCCATCCCGAGACCGGCGCCGACCAGGACTGTGAGAACGTTGAGAACGGTCCCGGAACCGGGGAAGAGCGAGGTCACCGGGGCAGCCTACGCAGGTGGTTGAATCCTGGTTCATCGGGCTACCGCCCGGGGCACCCACGGTCTAGTGTCGTGTGCTTGAGTGTGTTCCTCTCGCCCGGCGCCCGATCGCGCCGGCGGACCGACGACGGAGGTGCCGTGGCCAGGCGGACGGTGGACGTGTGCACGGTCGACCACGACGACCTGCGCGACATCACGGGGCTGTGGCTCGCGGCGCGCATCGACGGCGGGTCGAGCAAGGAGGCCGCGGCGCGCTGCGTCACCGAGGGCCGGCTCACCACGGCGCTGCGCCGCCCCGGCGTGCAGGCGTGGGTCGCCAGGCTCGACGGCGAGGCCGTCGGCTACGCGATCACCACCGAGAACCCCTTCGGCCTCAGCCCCTCGGCGGAGCTCGCCATCGAGCAGCTGTGGGTCGGTCCCGACGCCCGCCGGCACGGTGTCGCGAAGTCGCTCATCGCGGCCGTGCTCTCCTGCGCGGAGCGGGCGGGCTGCGAGATCGTCGTGTCCAACGTGCCGACGACGAGCCGCGACGCCAACCGGTTCTTCGCGCGGCTCGGCTTCTCGTCGGTCATCGTGCGGCGCGTCGTGTCGACGACCCAGCTGCGCCGCAAGATCGCCCCCGAGAGCTCGGAGACCGGTCACGAGCTGCTGCGCCGCCGGCGCTCCCTGCGCAGCCGCGCGTTCGCGGCGCCGTCCCGCCCCGTCTGACGGCACGGCATCCGGGGCCCGGGGCCTGGGCGCGGGTCAGGAGCCGGGCGCGCTCCCGCGGATGAGGCAGGTGATCCGGCTCGTGCACACCCGCTTGCCGTCCTCGTCGGTGACGACGACCTCGTAGCACGCGAGCGTGCGGCCGAGGCTGATCGCCGTCGCCGTCCCGGTGACGAGCCCCGACCGCGCGGCGCGGTGGTGGGAGGCGTTGATGTCGAGGCCGACGACCGCCTTGTCGGGGCCGGCGTGCAGCGCGGCACCGATCGACCCGAGCGTCTCGGCGAGCACGACCGACGCGCCCCCGTGGAGCAGGCCGTACGGCTGGGTGTTGCCCTCGACGGGCATCGTCGCGACGAGCCGGTCGGGGGTGGCCTCGACGACCTCGATGCCCATCCGGTGCATCAGGGAGCTCGGGTTCATCGCGCGCATCGCCTCGACGCCGGCCATGTGGTCGGGGCCGGGGTGGGGCGCGTCGCCGGGGGC
>CAVWRI010000022.1:0-323995 GCA_963757405.1 uncultured Actinomycetota bacterium | reverse complement strand
CACTCGCAGATGCTCTTCACCGTCAAGGTCGTCCCGCGGTCGGAGTACGACGCGCACGTCGCCGAGCTGCGCGCCGCCGGCCAGACCGGGCTCCTCAACAACGTGATCAACCGGTCAGAGCTGATGGACGGCCAGGTCGTCACCGTCGTCGGAGGGAACTGAGCATGAGCGCCGCCACACAACCCACGATGCTGCGCACCACGACCGCGGCCCCGGCCCGCGTCCGGCGCATCGCGCCCGGCAGCACCGTCATCAAGTGGGTCACGACGACCGACCACAAGGTCATCGGCAACCTCTACTTCATCACCTCGTTCATCTGGTTCATGCTCGGCGGCATCATGGCGCTGATCATCCGGGCCGAGCTCGCCAACCCCGGTCTCCAGCTCGTGGACAACCCCGACCAGTACAACCAGCTGTTCACCATGCACGGCACGATCATGCTGCTGCTCTTCGCGACGCCGCTCTTCGCCGGCTTCGCGAACGCGCTGATGCCGCTGCAGATCGGCGCCCCCGACGTCGCCTTCCCGCGGCTGAACATGCTCGCGTACTGGCTCTACCTCTTCGGCGGGCTCATCGCCGGTGCCGGGTTCCTCACCCCCAGCGGCGCCGCGTCGTTCGGCTGGTTCGCGTACGCACCGCTGTCGGACAACACCTACAGCCCCGGCCTCGGTGGGGACCTGTGGGTCTTCGGCCTCGCCCTGGCCGGTTTCGGCACCATCCTCGGTGCGGTCAACTTCATCACGACGATCCTGTGCATGCGCGCCCCCGGCATGACGATGTTCCGGATCCCGATCTTCACGTGGACCGTCCTCGTGACGTCGATCCTCGTGCTCATCGCCTTCCCGGCCCTGGCCGCCGCGCTCTTCGCGCTCGGCGCCGACCGCCGCCTCGGGGCGCACGTCTTCGACCCCGAGAACGGCGGGGCGATGCTGTGGCAGCACATGTTCTGGTTCTTCGGTCACCCCGAGGTCTACATCATCGCGCTGCCGTTCTTCGGGATCATCTCCGAGGTGCTGCCGGTGTTCTCGCGCAAGCCGATCTTCGGCTACAAGACCCTCGTCTACGCGACGATCGCCATCGCGGCCCTCTCGGTCAGCGTCTGGGCCCACCACATGTACGTCACCGGCCAGGTGCTCCTGCCGTTCTTCGCGATCATGACGATGCTCATCGCGGTGCCGACCGGCGTGAAGTTCTTCAACTGGATCGGCACGATGTGGGGCGGGAAGATCGACTACTCCACGCCGATGTTGTGGGCGAACGGGTTCCTCGTCACGTTCCTCCTCGGCGGGCTGACCGGCATCATCCTCGCGACGCCGACGCTGGACTTCCAGCTCTCCGACAGCTACTTCGTCGTCGCGCACTTCCACTACGTCGTCTTCGGCACCGTCGTGTTCGCGATGTTCGCCGGGTTCTACTTCTGGTGGCCGAAGCTGACCGGCCGGATGCTCGACGAGACCCTCGGGAAGATCCACTTCTGGATGCTGTTCATCGGCTTCCACATGACGTTCTTCGTGCAGCACCTGCTCGGCATGCAGGGCATGCCCCGCCGCTACGCCGACTACCTGCCCGAGGACGGCTTCCTCCTCGGAAACCAGATCTCGACGGCCGGAGCGTTCCTCCTGGGCCTGTCGATGATCCCGTTCCTCTACAACGTGTGGAAGACCTGGCGCAGCGCCCCGCTCGTGGAGACCGACGACCCGTGGGGGTACGGCGCCTCCCTCGAGTGGGCCACCTCGTGCCCGCCGCCCCGGCACAACTTCGACCGCATCCCGCGGATCCGCTCCGAGCGGCCGGCGTTCGACCTGCACCACCCCGAGTCGCTCCCCGGCGGTCGCCACGACGAGCGGGCCGCCGACGACCACGCGCTCGTCTCGGCCCTCGGCCCGGCGGACCTCGGCAGCAACGCGTTCGTCGACGACGACAAGAAGGAGAGCTGACGCATGCGGGCCATGGAGCGCATCGGCGTGCTGGTCGGGGTCTTCGCCTTCACGGTGGCGGCCATCTACGCGTTCTGGACGTCGTCGGCCGACATGGGCATCGAGTGGGTCGGCGTCATGGGGCTCGTCCTCGCGGGGCTGCTCGGCTTCATGATCGGCTGGTACCTCTGGATCACCCGGCGCCGCCTGGAGCCCGACCCCTCGGACGACCCGCTGGGGGACATCGACGAGATCCAGGGCGAGTTCGGCTTCTTCAGCCCGCACAGCTGGTGGCCGCTCTTCCTCGGCGCCTCGGCCGCCATCTGCTTCCTCGGGCTCGCGGTCGGCTGGTGGCTGGTCTACATCGGCGCGTTCTTCGCGGTGCCGGCCCTCATCGGCTGGACCTTCGAGTACTTCAAGGGCGAGCACGCCCACTGACGCCCGGCGCCTGGCGCCTTATCGGAAGCGGCCCACCCGGCTCACCGGGTGGGCCGCTCCGGGTCCCGGGGAGGTGGTGGATGCCGTGCCGCGTGCGCCTCGGGGGTGGCTCAGCCCCAGCCCAGCTCGTGGAGGGTCTCCTCCTCGATACCGAAGTGGTGGGCGATCTCGTGGACGACGGTGACGGCGATCTCCTCGCGCAGGTCCTCGACGTCGTCGCACATCCGGCTCAGCGGCCCGCGGAAGAGCGTGATGCGGTCGGGCAGCGACCCGTGGCCCCACCACTCGCCCCGTTCGGTCAACGGCGTGCCCTCGTAGATGCCGAGCAGGTCGGGGTCGTCCGCGGGCGGCTCCTCCTCGACGAGGAAGACGACGTTGTCGAGCATGCCGAGGAGCTCGGCCGGCACGTCGTCGAGGGACTCCTCGACGATCGCGTCGAACTCCTCGTCGCTCAGGGGCTGCACGGGGCCAGCCTGCCATCATGGGCCGGTGCGCATCACCGTCCGGGTCCGCCCCGGGGCCTCGAGGACGCGCGTCCGCGGCCGCTGGGGTGACGAGGACGTCCTCGGGGTGTCGGTGGCCGCCCGGGCGGTCGACGGGGCCGCCACGGCCGCCGTGTGTGCGGCGGTGGCGGCGGCCTTCGGCGTCAGGACCCGCGACGTCACGCTCGTCACGGGGGAGCGGTCGCGGACCAAGGTCCTGGAGGTCGCCGTGGACGACGCCGCCGGGCGGTCGACCCTGGCGCGGCTCCTCGCGGCATCCTGACGCTGGCACGCCGGCCGGCATCCGTTGCGGTGACCCGTGCGCGGAGTCAGGGGCAGCCCGTCGACTCAGGAGGTTCTCGCCGAGTCAGGACCGTATACACCCCTGACTCGGCGAAGTGCTCCTGAGTTCGCGGAATGCTCCTGAGTTCGCGGAGTGCTCCTGAGCCCGCGAGGTGCGGACGTCAGTGACGGCCGGCGGTTTCGGCCTCGCTCTCGGCGGCCTCGATCGGCCGGGCCCCACCGGAGGCGGAGGGCTCGATCGCCTCGTGGTCGGGACCGACGTGGTGGGCGGCGGCGAGCTCGGCCGGGGTGACCGGGTTGACCGCGTCGGCGAAGTAGAACCGCGACATGGCGGCCCGGGCCCGCTCGAGTCGACCCGCCTTCCGCGCGACGCCGTTCTCGTCGACCGACGCCTCGAGCTCGATCGGCGCGACCGGCTCGTGCTGGACGAGGATCCACCGGTCGGGCGTCACCGCGGTGTCGTGGCGCTCGAAGAACCGGCCGTCGGGCTGGCGGATGATCGTGCCGGTCTCGCGGCCGTGCAGGACGGTGTCGCGGTCGCGGCGCTGCAGCGACAGGCAGATCCGCTTCGTCACCCAGAACATCAGCGGCGGCAGGACGAACAGGCTGATCCGGAAGAACCAGGTGATGTCGTTGATCGACATGTTCAGCTTGATCGCCATGATGTCGTTGCCCGCGGCGAACATGAACACGGAGTAGGCCGTGATGCCGGCCATCCCGATGCCGGTGCGGACCGGGTTGTTGCGGGGACGGTCGAGAAGGTGGTGCTCGCGCTCGTCGCCGGTGACCCATTTCTCGACGAACGGGTAGATGCCGAGCACCGTGTAGACGACCGGCAGCAGCACCAGAGCGCCCAGCGCGATGTTGAGCGACAGCGTGTAGCCGAAGAACGTGAACTCGAGCCACGAGGGCAGCAGCCGCAGGGCGCCGTCGGCGAAGCCCATGTACCAGTCGGGCTGGGCGCCCGCCGTCACCGGAGAGGGGTCGTAGGGACCGTAGCCCCAGATCGGGTTGATCTGCACGACCGCCGAGATGAGGGCGATGACGCCGAAGACGATGAAGAAGAAGCCACCGGCCTTGGCCGCGTAGACCGGCATGACCGGGAAGCCGACGACGTTCTCGTTCGTGCGGCCCGGGCCGGGGAACTGGGTGTGCTTCTGGAGGAACACGAGCCCGACGTGCGCCGTGAACAGCCCGACGAGGATCGCCGGGATGAGCAGGATGTGGGCGCTGTAGAGCCGCGGGATGATCATCTCGCCGGGGAACGGGCCGCCGAAGATGCCGTAGACGAGGTAGGACCCGATGACCGGAGCCGTCTGGACGAAGCCGGCCATGGCGCGCAGGCCGGTGCCGGACAGCAGGTCGTCCGGGAGCGAGTAGCCGGCGAAGCCCTCGATGATCGCCAGGAGGGCCATGACCGAGCCGATGACCCAGTTGACCTCGCGGGGCTTGCGGAACGCGCCGGTGAAGAACACCCGGAACATGTGCACCGTGAGGGCCACGATGAACATCAGCGCGGACCAGTGGTGGATCTGGCGGATGATGAGCCCGCCCTTGATGTCGAACGAGATGTTCAGCGTCGACGCGTAGGCCTCGGACATGCTGACGCCGCGCAGCGGGACGTAGGAGCCCTCGTACACGGTGTGTCCGGCGCTCGGGATGAACCAGAAGGTGAGGAACGCACCGGTCAGCAGGCAGACGATCAGCGAGTACATCGCGATCTCGCCGAGCATGAACGACCAGTGGTCCGGGAAGACCTTCTTCATGAGGTAGCCGACCGGCTTGGCGGCCCCCGTGCGGTCGTCGACCCAGCCGGCGACACCGCCGACGGCCCGGACGGCGCCGGAGGGCTGGCTCTCGGCGGGGCGGTCGCCGTCGCGCAGCGCGTCGGCGGGTCGGGCGGGTGCAGTGCTCATCAGCCACGCTCCCAGAAGCTCGGGCCGACCGCTTCGGCGAACGGCTGTGCGGAGACGAGGTAGCCCTCGTCGTCGACGGTGATCTTGAGCTGCGGCAGCGGTCGCCGGGCCGGGCCGAAGATCACCTTGCAGTCCCGCGGCACGTCGAACGTCGACTGGTGGCACGGGCACAGGAGGTGGTGGGTGTTCTGCTCGTAGAGACCGACCGGGCAGCCGACGTGGGTGCAGATCTTGGAGTAGGCGACGATCCCGTTGTAGCCCCAGTCGCGCTGCTTCTGGCTCTCGATGATGTCGGGGTCGAGGCGGATGAGGATGACGGCAGCCTTCGCCTTCTCCTCGAGCAGGCCGCTCTCGAGGTCGAGCAGCCCCTCGGGCAGGACGTGGAAGACCGAGCCCTGGGTGACGTCCTCGGCCTTGATCGGGGTGTTCTCGGGGTCGCGCACCAGACGCAGCGGCTTGAACGTGGGCTCCTCGCCGGGACCGCTGGGTCCGCCGTTCCAGAAGGTCAGAGACAGGCTCTTCTCGGGCATCCTGCCCAGGCTGCCGGCGACCTGGAGGACGAGCGGGATGGCGAACAGGCCGAGGGCTCCGCCGAGGGTGTACATGATGAGGGGGCGACGCAGGAGCTGCGAGCTGGAGCCGCCGTCCTTCATGGAGGAGACGACGCGGTCGCGGGACTCGTCCGACGCCCGCAGCGGATGGCGCTCCTCGACGTGCTCCTCGTCGGACATGAGGGTCTTGGCCCAGTGCACGGCACCGAGCCCGATGCCGAGCAGGCTGAGCGCGAGGGTGACGCCCAGGGCGACGTGCGACGCGCTCGTCATCCCGATGACCGGCACGAACACGATGGTGGTGATGTCGATGGCGAAGTACGCGACGATGAAGAGCAGCGTGGCGACGATCGAGATCGTGAAGAGCGCGGCGACCTGCTTCTCGGCCCGGCGGGCGGCGTCCTCGCTGAGGTCGGCGGCGCGGGGGACGTGCACCGGCATCCCCGGGTTGGTGAAGCGTTCGGGGAGCCCACCGTCACCATGGCCCTGCTCGAGGACGGCGGTGCCGTGGTCGCTGGTCGGGGCCACCTCGCTGCCGGGGGTGGTGTCCTGCTCGTTCATCGGGTTACCGATCTGTCGTCGATGTGCGGGTGGGGACGGGTGAGGGCTAGGCCGACTTCGAGCCGAGCCAGACGGCGCAGCCGATGAGGATGCCGAGGCCGAAGATCCACGCGAACATGCCCTCGGGCACCGGGCCGAGGGAGCCCAGGGCCATGCCGCCCGGGTTCTCCTGGTCGCCGATCGTGTCGAGGAACGCGATGATGTCGCGCTTGCCCTCGGGGTCGATGTTGGTGTCGTTGAACACCGGCATGCTCTGCGGGCCGGTGACCATCGCCTGGTAGATGTGGCGCCCGCTGGTGCCGGTGAGCGCGGGAGCGTACTTGCCACGGGTCAGCGCCCCGCCGGCACCGGCGAAGTTGTGGCACATGGCGCAGTTGACGCGGAAGAGCTCGCCACCGCGGGCGGGGTCACCCAGGGCGGGGTCGACGGCCTCGTCGCTCGGCACCGCCGGCCCCGGCGCGAGGGAGGCGACGTAGGCGGCGACGGAGTCGATCTGCTCCTGGCTGAAGAGGACCGGCTCGGTGGCCCCTGCCTGGATGCCGGGCGCCGCCAGCGGCATCCGACCGGTGCCCATCTGGAAGTCGACCGCGGCGGCACCCACACCGGCCAGCGACGGTCCGGCGATCTCGTTGCCGTCACCGGTGGGGCGGCCCTCGGCGTTGAGGCCGTGGCACGACGAGCAGTTGGCCCGGAACAGGGCCTTGCCCTCCTCGACGGACTGGGCCGGGAGCGCGCGCGTGGTGGCGTCCGCCTCCTTGGGAGCGACCGCGGCGTAGGCGGCACCCGTGAGGAACAGGCCGAGCAGGATCAGGATGGCGATCGCCGCCGGGTGCCGGCGGCGGGCTGCCAGTGCGTTCACGGGTGCGTTCCTGTCGTCGTCTGCGGTTCGGTCGTCGGATCCGGGGCGGAAGGGGTCACTGGAGAACGTAGATCATGATGAACAGGGCGATCCAGACGACGTCGACGAAGTGCCAGTAGTAGGACGTGACGACGGCACCGGTGGCCTGGGTGTGCGTGTAGCGACGGGTCGTGAAGGTGCGCCCGATGATGAGGAGGAAGGCGATGAGGCCGCCGGTGACGTGGAGGCCGTGGAAGCCGGTGGCGAGGTAGAACACCGAGCCGTAGGGGTCCGAGGAGAGCGTCACGCGCTCCATGACAAGGTGGGCGTACTCGTAGATCTGGCCGGCGATGAAGACCGAGCCGAAGAAGTAGGTGAGGACGTACCACTCGCGCATGCCCCAGGCCGTGACCTTGGTCAGCCTGGTGCCCGGGGGGCGGGACACGATGCCCTTCTCCGCCTGGAGGACGCCGAGCTGGCACCACACCGAGGACACGACGAGGACGATGGTGTTCGCGAGCGCGAAGGGGACGTTGAGCATCGCGGTGCGCTCGTCCCACAGCTGGGGCTCGTGCCCCCGGATCGTGAAGTAGAACGCGAAGAGCGCCGCGAAGAACATCAGCTCGCTCGAGAGCCACACCATGGTGCCGACCGCGACCATGTTCGGGCGGGTCACCGGACCCGAGCCGGGGATCGACGGGACGGGGCCCGCGGGCCGGGTCTGGGGTGCAGTGTGAGTCGCCACGAGCACATTATGGCCGGAACTGCCCACCGGCGCTGCGAGGACCCCCCGAAAGCCTCGACAAGGGTGTCTGCAGGCCACCGGTACGATGCCCGCATGACCTCATCGCACGCTGCCGGGAGCCCCGCGCAGTCCCCGGCGACCGACGGCGTCCACCGCGTGTCGGTCCTGCTCTACAGCGACGACATCACGACCCGCGACGCCGTGCGGGCGGCCGCCGGGCGGCGCCCCGCGCGCGACGTCGAGATCGTCGCCTGGCGGGAGTGCGCGACGGCCGAGGCCGTCGTCGAGGCCATGGACGCCGGCGGTCACGACGTCGTCGTGCTCGACGGCGAGGCGGCCCCGCTGGGGGGCCTGGGCCTGTGCCGCCAGCTGAAGAACGAGATCTTCCGCTGCCCCCCGATCCTCGTGCTCACCGGTCGCCCGCAGGACGGCTGGCTCGCCGGCTGGTCGCTCGCCGACGAGGCCGTGTCGCACCCCCTCGACCCGATCGCCGTGTCGGAGGCCATCGCGGCCCTGGCCCGCACCCGGGTCGCGGTGGGCTGACCGCGTGTCGACACCGTCGACCACCGGCCCGACGTGGCCGGACCTGCTCGCCGCGCTCCTGCGCCGCGAGGACCTCTCCGCGGAGCAGTCCCGCTGGGCGATGACCGAGGTCATGACCGGCGAGGCCTCGCCCGTGCAGCTCGCCGGCTTCCTCGTCGCCCTGCGCGCCAAGGGTGAGTCGGTCGAGGAGCTGCGCGGCATCGCCGACGTCATGCTCGAGCACGCGCACCGCATCGAGGTGCCCGGACCCACCATCGACATCGTCGGCACCGGCGGCGACCGCATGCACTCGGTCAACATCTCGACGATGGCCGCGATGGTCATCGCCTCCACGGGGCTGCGCGTCGTCAAGCACGGCAACCGGGCGGCGTCGTCGAGCTCGGGGTCCGCCGACGTCCTCGAGGCTCTCGGCGTGTCGCTCACGCTGACGCCGGCGCAGGTCGCCGAGGTGGCCGGGCAGGCCGGCATCACCTTCTGCTTCGCCATCGCCTTCCACCCCTCGATGCGTCACGCGGCGGTCGCCCGGCGCGACCTGGGGGTGGGCACCGCGTTCAACGCGCTCGGCCCGCTGACCAACCCGGCCCAGCCGACGTATGCCGCGGTCGGTGTGGCCGACGCGCGGATCGCCCCGCTCATCGCCGGGGTGTTCGCGGGGCGCGGTCGCCCGGCTGCTGTCTTCCGCGGCGACGACGGCCTCGACGAGCTCACCCTCGCGACGACGTCCACCGTGTGGTGGGTCCGCGAGGGCACGGTCACCCGGCTGACCCTCGACCCCTCCGACCTCGGCCTCGAGCGCAGCCCGGTCGAGGCGCTGCGCGGTGGCGACGCCGAGCACAACGCGCAGGTGGCACGCGACCTCCTCGCCGGGGCGCGTGGCCCGGTGCGCGACGCGGTCGTGCTCAACGCGGGTATCGCGCTGGCGACGGCATCCGGCCTCGCCGAGCCCACCGTCTCGCAGGAGGCGCTCACGGTCGCGGTGCGCGAGGGCATGGACCGGGCGGCGGCGGCCATCGACTCGGGGGCGGCGCGCCACCTGCTCGCGCGCTGGGTCGAGGTCACCCGCTCGCACGCCGGCTGAGCCGCTGTCACACCTTTCCCGCCCCATCCCGGAACCTTCAGGTTCGCACCGGTTCCGAAGGGGTGCTCACCTGAAGGTTGTCGCTCCGGCCGGGAAGTTGCGGCCTGGGTTTCGGTTGGCGGCCCGCTCAGCCCTCGAGACCGAGGCTGAAGGCCGCCTCGAGGTCGTGCGAGGAGTAGGTGCGGAAGGCGATGTGCGTGTTGGTGCCGGTGACCCCGGTGACCTTGTTGAGGCGGTCGGCGATCGTGTCGGCGAGGTCCTCGTGCTGCCGGACCCGCACCATCGCGATGAGGTCGGCGTCGCCGGCGACCGAGTAGACCTCGGTGACGCCCTCGAGGTCGGCGATCTCCTGCGCGACCTCGGGGATGCGGTCGACGTCGGCGGTGATGAGGACGATGGCGGTGATCACCGGCTCAGACTAGCCGGGGCCGCGGCACGGGTCGTCGACCCGCATGCCGCGCCGCGCGGTCGTGCCTGGTGGCCCCGTCGACCCCGGCCGGCCCTCGGCGCGCGGGTGTCAGCGGGTGCCGGCGAAGCCAGCGACCTCGCGCCGCGCCGTCTCGAGGGGCTCGAGCTCGGCCCGCACCGGGGCGGCACCGCCGACCGGGCAGGTCCACGCGCCGTCGACCTCGACGACGCGCACACCGGGGGACTCGAGCCACCGCAGCACCTTCTCGCTCTCCTCGGGCGTCGCGGCCGGCATCGGGGGCGCCGGTGGTGCCACGACCTCGGCGCTCGCGCAGAGCGCCGCGATGTACGGCATCGGGTCGGCGCCGCGCGGTGACGTGGTGCTGCCGGCGAGGCGGCCGTGGCGGACGCAGACGACCTCCCAGCCGCCGAGGACGGAGCGCCGGGCGGCGACGAGCTGGGGGATGCGGGCGAGGGGGTCCAGGCGCTGCGAGCGCGAGGTGCCGCGCACCAGCGCCACGAGCCGCTCGCGGACCATCTGGGCGTCCTCGAAGCGCTCCGCGGCACTGAGCGTGGACATCCGCTCCCGGAGCGCCGTCAGGAGGTCGCGGGTGTCCCCGGCGAGCAGCTCGGCGGCGCGGTCGACGACCGCGGCGTAGTCGGCGACGGACTGGGCACCGGTGCAGGGCGCCCCGCAGCGGCCCATGTCGGCAAGGGCGCACGCCGAGCGCGGCTTCGTCGGCGAGAGCCGCTCCAGGCACTGGCGCAGCGGCAGCACCTCGTGGACGGCGGCCACCGCGGCCTCCGCCGCCGAGCGGGAGCCGAACGGCCCGGCATACCGAGCACCGTCCTCGACGACGGTGCGCACGATGGACAGGCGCGGGAACGGCTCGACGGTGAGCTTGACCCACAGGGCCTTCTCGGGGTTGCGGGACCGGCGGTTGTAGCGGGGCTTGTGCTGGGCGATGAGCCGCAGCTCGCGCACCTCGGCCTCGAGGGTGGTCGCGCAGACGATCGGGCTGACGGACTCGGCGATGCGGACCATCTCGCCCATCCGCCGCCGGTGCTCGGAGGCCGTGAAGTAGGACCGCACGCGGGTGCGGATGGAGACCGACGTGCCGACGTACAGGACGTGCCCTTGCCCGTCCTTGAAGAGATAGACGCCGGGGGCGTCGGGGAGGTCGTCGGCGAGGTGGCGCTTGCGGCGCCGGGCGGGAGAGACGCGCGCGGTGTAGTCGAGGAGCTCCTCGAGGGAGTGGACCCCGAGCGAGCCGACGCGCTCGAGGAGGCCGTGGAGGACGTCGACGGTCGCCCGGGCGTCGTGGAGGGCGCGGTGGTCGGGCGTCGTCGTGGCCCGGAAGAGGCGGGCGAGGGTGCCGAGCCGGTGGTTGGGCGCCTCGTCGCGGTGCACGAGCTGGCGGGCGAGGTGCACGGTGTCGAGCACCGGGAAGCCGGGCCACTCGTGGCCGGTGCGCCGCGCCGCGGCCTTGAGGAAGGAGATGTCGAACCCGGCGTTGTGCGCGACGAGCACCGAGCCGGCGGCGAACTCGAGGAACGCCGGGAACGCGGCCTCGATGCGGGGAGCCCCGGCCACCATGGCGTCGGTGATGCCCGTGAGCACGGAGATGAACGACGGGATGGGGGACCCGGGGTTGACGAGGGTCTGGAGCTCGCCGACGACCTCGCCGGCGCGCACCTTGACCGCGCCGATCTCGGTGATGCCGCACTCGGCGGGGCTCCCGCCGGTGGTCTCGAGGTCGACGACGACGAAGGTCACGGTCGACAGGGAGGTGCCCAGGTCGTCGAACGTGCCCTGGACCATCGCCATGCCGCGACCGTAGGTGTCCGCACCGACACCCCTCATGAGGCGCGCGGATGGGGTGTCGGTGGTCTCTCCTAGCGTGGGCGCAGACCACCTGGAAGGGGTGAGACGCGATGGCCAGCCACGACACCACGATGACCGTCGAGTGCCGCACGTGCCCGGTACGCGAGCTGCAGTGCGGGGACTGCATGGTGCCCGTCCTGCTCGACCTCACCGCGCCCTCGCTGCGCGTCGACCACACCCTCGACCCCGAGGAGCGGGCCGTGCTGACCCGGCTCGTGCAGGCGGGCCTCGTCGACCCCGAGACGGCGTCGCGTGCCCGGGCCAGCCTGGAGCCGCCGGCCGCGCGATCCGTCGCGGCAGGGGAGGGTGGCCGCGCCGTCGGCTGAGGCTTCCTACGATGGGCCGGTGCCCGACATCCTGACCGCCCGGCCACGCCGTGCCCGGCACAGGTGGCCGGTCGCCGTCGCGGTGGCCGCCGTCGCGGTCGCGGCCGGTCTGGGTGGGTGCACGAGCGGGGGCGGCGACGACGGCGCCGGCCCCGCGTCATCGGCGTCCGTTGCCGCGGGCACCGCTGCGGCGTCGCTCCCGCCAGAGGACGTGGGTGCGATCGCCGCGCTGCTGCAGGCCCGCGCGGCGGCCGTCGTCGCCGGGGACGAGCAGGCGTATGCCGCGACCGTCGCCGACCCCACGTCGGCGGCGGGGCGCCGCCAGCTCGCCTCGTACGCCGCCGCCCGCGCGCTGCGGGCCACACGCCTCGAGGTCGGCCCGCCCGTCGTCGACACCGGACCGACGACGGCCACGACGGCCACGACGGCCGCGACGGCCACGACGGCCACGACGCCGCTCGACACGGCGCGCGCCGAGGTCGACGTCCGGTACCGCGTCGACGACCTCGACCAGGGTGACCGCACGGCACGGCTGGCGTACACCCTCGTACGGTCGGGCACCGGGTGGGACGTGGCCTCGGAGACACCGGTCGGCCCCGGGGCGGCCATGCCGTGGGTCGCCATGCCGGACCTGCGGGTCCACCGCGGTGAGCACGGCGTCGTCGCCGGCACGGTGCCCACGGCTCGCCTCCGCGAGCACGCCGCCGTCGCCGACCGGGCCCTACCCGGACTGCAGGACGTCTGGGACGGCACGCCCGACCGCGTCCTCGTCCTCGCCCCCGGGACCGCGCAGGAGGCCGACGCCCTGCTCGGCCGCACCCCCGGACCAGGCGTCGCCGAGGTCGCCGCCACCACGGAGGGGCCCACGGGCGCCGACGGTCGCTCGACCGGCGACCGCATCGTCATCGACCCCACGGCCGACGCCCGGCTCACCGACTCCGGGCGCGCCGTCGTGCTCACCCACGAGCTCGCCCACGTCGCGGTGCAGGCGTCGGTGCCCGGAAGAGCCGCGGGCTGGCTGGCCGAGGGGTACGCCGACCACGTCGGCTACGACCGTGCGGACGTCCCCGACGCGCGGCTGCTCGAACCGCTGCTCGCCGAGGTCCGCGCGGGACGGGCGCCCACCGCGCTCCCCGGTCCGGCCGAGCTCGACCCCGCCTCGGGCGAGATCGAGGTGCCCTACCTGGCCGCCTGGCAGGCCGTCGAGCTGGTCGCCGACGAGCACGGGGAGGACGGCCTGCGGCGGCTCCTCGTGGCGGCATCGTCGACGGGCTCGCCGGAGGACGCCGAGGCAGCGACCGACCGGGCGCTGCAGCGTGTCCTCGGCACGAGCCGCGCCGAGCTCACCCGGGCGTGGCAGGAGCGCCTGAGCGACCTCGCCCGCTGACCTCCGCATCGGGTGCGCTCTCGTCGGCCCCGGCCCCGGCCGCGGTCACGTCGTCCGGGGGCGCCACCGCGAGCGAGGCGGCCACGAGGGCGCCGACGAGCCAGAACTGGTTGTAGAACGCCTGCTTGTTCACGAGGTTCGCGACGGCGAGCACCAGGGCCAGCCACCGCAGCAGCTCGGCGGCGCAGGGCTGCCGGCGCCACACGGCATACGTGGCGACCGCGACCGCGCCGACCATGGCCGCCCCGGTGACCGCGAACGGCAGGGTGACGTCGTGCTCGTTGAGGGCGTACAGGTACCAGGTGTTGGCGAACCGGATCGGGTGGAACTCGAGCAGCGTCGTCACCGTGTCGCCGACGAACGCCGCCGGGTCGGCGACCACCCACGGCAGCATGAGCAGCCCGGCGAGGCCGCCGGTCGCCAGCGTGCGGCGCGCCCCGAACGGCGCCCAGACGAGGAGCACCGGGGCGAGCAGGGCCAGGTGCTGCTTGCTCGCGCAGGCGAGCGCCAGCGGCACGATCGCCCACCACGCGTGCCCGCGCCGCACGAGCACGGCCCACCAGACGACGAGGGCCGCGAGCACGGGCTCGGTCCAGGCCTGGTCGACCTGCGTGAGGGCGCCCGGGGCGAGCACGAGCACCGCGGTGACGGCGGCTGCCCGCTCCACGCGGCCGCGGGCGAGTGCCCACAGGCCGGCGAAGAGCACGAGCGACCACGCGAGGACGGCCCACCGCACGTCGCCGGCGAACCACCGGCCGGGCGCCGTGAGCACGGCCATCCACGGCAGGTAGGGGAAGAAGTCCTGGATGCCGGGCGAGTCGGTCCACTGCTGCGTGTAGAGGTTCTCGCCCCGGCCCAGAGCGTCGGCCCCCTGCTGGAGCACGACCCAGACGTCGATCCTGGGCGCCTCGTCCCCGACGATCGCGACGACGGCGAGCGCCACGTGGGTCGCCACCGCCAGGCCGTATGCCGCGAGCGCCGCCCGGCGTCCGGGCCGGGCCAGCAGTGCGGCACAGCCCAGGCCGCCGACGGTGAGGACCGCGAGCGCCGCCGTGAGCCAGCCGCCGCGGACGTAGCTGAACAGCGGGACGGTCAGCGTGATCGCGACGGACCCGACGAGCACCGCCGGCGCGAGCCAGCGGGGGAGCGGCACGTCGAGGCGGCGTGCCAGCCACCACGCGAGGAGGACGGTGCACGCGGTGAGGGTCAGCAGGATCGGCACGCGGAAGCGCACGACGCTCCACTGGAGCACGCCGAACCACGCGAGCCACGCGACGCCGAGCACGACCGATGCCAGCGGGACGTGCCGTCGCCACCCGGCCGGCGCCGGCGACGCGAAGACGCCGCGCGGTGCCTGGGCAGCCGCGTCGGACGCGAGCGAGGACCCCGGCCCGGGGCTCGGGGCCGAGGGCTCAGCCACCGTAGAGCGCGTCGACCTCGTCGCCGAAGTCGCGCATCACGACGTTGCGCTTGAGCTTCAGCGAGGGGGTGAGGTGCCCGGACTCCTCGGTGAAGTCGCCCTCGAGGATCGTGAACTTGCGGATCGACTCCGCCTTGGAGACAGCGGTGTTCGCGTCGTCGACGGCCCGCTGGATCTCGGCCAGGACGCGCTCGTCGGTGCGGGCGGCCGCGAACGAGACCCCGTCGAGGCCGTTGTTGGCGGCCCACCCGGGGTACATCTCCTCGTCGAGAGTGACGAGCGCCGCGATGAACGGCTTGCCGTCGCCGACGACGATGCACTGGCTGATGAGGGGGTGGGCGCGCAGGCGGTCCTCGAGGACGGCGGGCGCGACGTTCTTGCCGCCCGCGGTCACGAGGATCTCCTTCTTGCGACCGGTGATCCGCAGGAAGCCCTCGTCGTCGAGCTCGCCGATGTCCCCGGTGTGGAACCACCCGTCGCGTACCGACTCCCCGGTGGCCGTGGTGTTGCCGCGATAGCCGCGGAACACGTTGACGCCGCGCAAGAGGATCTCGCCGTCGTCGGCGACCCGCACGTCGATGCCGGGCAGCGGCTGGCCGACGGTGCCGATGCGCAGGCTCGACGGACGGTTGACCGTGGCGGGGGCCGTGGTCTCGGTGAGGCCGTAGCCCTCGAGGATCGTGATGCCGATGCCCCGGTAGAAGTGGCCGAGTCGCGTGCCGAGCGGCGCACCGCCGGACACGGCGTACTGGACCTTGCCGCCCATCGCCTCACGCAGCTTGGCGTAGACGAGCTTGTCGAAGACCGCGTGCCGCACCCGCAGGCCGAGAGGCACGCCCCCGGCATCCTGCGACTCCGACCACGCGACCGCCGTGGCGGCCGCCCCGGCGAAGATCCTGCCCTTGCCGCCGGCCTCGGCCTTGGCCTCGGCGGAGTTGAAGACCTTCTCGAACACGCGGGGCACCGCGAGGATGAACGTCGGCTGGAACGACGCGAAGTCGTCGAGGAGGGACTTGAGGTCGGAGGAGTGACCCATGCGCACCCGGGCCGTCACGGCGAGCACCTCGATGAAGCGGGCGAAGACGTGCGCGAGGGGGAGGAAGAGCAGCGTCGAGGACCCGGTGGCCTTGACGACCTCGGCGATCTCCTCGGCGGTGTTCTCGGCCAGGGTGAGGAAGTTGCCGTGGGTCAGCTCGACGCCCTTGGGGCGCCCGGTCGTGCCCGACGTGTAGATGACCGTGGCGAGGCTGTCGCGGTGGAGGTCGGCCCGACGGGCCTGCAGCTCGGCGTCGTCGACGTCGTTGCCGTCGAGGCTCAGGGTGTCGATGTCGCCCTGGTCGATGACCCACACGTGGCGCAGGCCCTCGAGGGCGCCGCGGCCCTGCTCGACGGCCGCGAGGTGGGCCGCGGTCTCGACGACGACGCCCACGGCGCCCGAGTCGGCGAGGATCCACTGCACCTGGTCCGGGGATGACGTCTCGTAGATGGGCACCGGCACCGCGCCGGCCGACCACAGTGCGAAGTCGGCGACCGTCCACTCGTAGCGGGTGCGGCTCATGATGCCGACGGCGTCGCCCGGGGCGATGCCGGCCGCGATGAATCCCTTGGCGAGCGCGGCGACGTCGGCGGCGAAGGTCGCGGCCGTGACGTCGGTCCATCCACCGCCCGAACGGACCGAGAAGGCGACCGCGCCCGGGTGCTCGGCCGCGTTGCGGGCCGGGATGTCGGCGAGGCTTCCCTCGGTGGTCGCGGGCAGGACGAGCGGCATGGACTTCTCGTGCACGGAAGGCCACTCCTTCGGGGCGGGTGAGTGGGGACACCACAACTCTAGGACCCCCGCCCCACCCGGTAACCTCCCCTCCATGGCCGACCGCACGCAGTCCACCGTCGAGATCGCCGCCGAACCCGGCGCCGTCCTCGACGTCATCGCCGACTTCGAGCGCTATCCCGAGTGGGCCGAGCAGGTCACGTCGTGCACCGTGCTGAGCGAGGACGGCGACGGCTGGGCCGACCAGGTCGAGTTCGACCTCAACGCCGGCGCGATCAAGGACCACTACGTCCTCGAGTACGACTGGGACATCGCGGAGGACGGCACCGGCACCGTGGCGTGGCACCTGGTGCGCGCCACGCTGCTCAAGGGCCTCGACGGGAGCTACCGCCTCGACCGCGTCCCGGGGGGCACGCACGTGACCTACCACCTCGAGGTCGACCTCACGATGCCGATGATCGGGATGCTCAAGCGCAAGGCCGAGAAGCACATCATCAACACCGCCCTGGCTGAGCTCAAGAAGCGCGTCGAGGGCTGAGCGCCACCATGCCCCGTGTCGTCCTCGTCACCGGCAAGGGCGGCGTCGGCAAGACCACGACGGCCGCCGCCACCGCGGTCCGCGCCGCCCGCTCGGGCCTGCGGACCCTCGTCATGTCGACGGATGCCGCCCACAGCCTCGGTGACGCCCTCGACGTCGACCTGCGGGCCGCGCAGACCTGGCGTGACACCCACGAGGTCGAGCCCGGCCTGCACGCGCTCGCCGTCGGCGCGCACACCGGCGTCGAGGCCGACTGGCAGGTCGTGCGCGACTACCTCCTGGGCGTCCTCGACGCGATGGGGGTCGACGCCGTCGTCGCGGACGAGCTGACCGCCCTGCCCGGCGTCGAGGAGGTCGCCGCCCTCGCGGCTCTCGCGCACCAGGCCGACAGCGGTGACTGGGACGTCGTCGTCGTCGACTGCGCCCCCACTGCAGAGACCCTGCGGCTGCTCGCCCTGCCCGAGGTGCTCGGCTGGCACCTCGACCGGCTGCTGCCCGCGCAGCGCCGCCTCCTCACGGTCCTGCGGCCGGCGGCCACCGCCGCGACCGGCATCCCGACCCCCGGCCCCGAGGTGCTCGGCACGGTGCGGGCGTGGCGCGAGCTCATGGTCGGCGTGCGCGCCCTGCTCACCTCGCCGCGGGCCAGCGTGCGCGTCGTGCTGACCCCGGAGCGCGTCGTCATCGCCGAGAGCCGGCGCGTGCTCACCTCGCTGTCACTGCACGGGTATGCCGTCGACGCCGTCGTCGTCAACCGGCTCCTCCCCGCCCCGCGGCCCGGGGACACCGACGAGTGGCGGACGGCGTGGACGAGCGCGCAGGCCGCCGGGCTGGACCAGGTGCGGGAGTCCTTCCACGGCATCCCGCTGCTGCTCGCGCCGTACCTCGCGGGCGAACCGATCGGCCCCGACGCGCTCACCGCCCTCGCCGACGCCACCACCGCCGACGGGACCGCCGCCCCGCCGCTGCTCGACGACGTCGACGTGCCACGGATGCGCGTCGAGGCCGACGGGGACGAGTTCGTGCTCACCCTGCCGCTGCCGCTCGTGAGCGCCGGCGAGGTCGACCTGGCCCGTCGCGAGGACGACCTCGTCATCGAGGTCGGCGACCAGCGACGCGTCGTGACCCTGCCCTCGGTGCTCCGGCGGTGCATCGTCCAGAATGCCGCCGTGGGGAACGGCGAGCTGCGGGTGCGCTTCGAGCGCGACGAGGAGCTGTGGGCCAGTGGCCGCTGAGCGCTGGGACGAGCAGGTGGGGTCGGTGGCCGACGAGGCCACCCGGCTCCTCGAGAGCCTGCGCCGGTCCGCCGCCGAGGCCCAGGCAGCAGCCGGCCCGACCGAGGGGGCCGACGGCGGACCCGCCACGCGCGCGACCGGCGCCGGCGCCGACGCACCGGCCGGCGCCGACGCGCCGGCCGCCGGTACGGCATCCGGGCCGTCGGCCGGGGGCACGGACGACGCGGCGGACCCCGGCTCCGGTCCGGAGGGTGGCGCGGCGCACGACCCGTTCTGCACGTGGTGCCCGCTCTGCCGCGGGGCGGCGGTCGTCCGCTCGCTGAGCCCCGAGACGCTGACCCGCCTCGCCGACCTCGCCGGGGTCGCCGCGAGCGTGCTCGCCGACCTGGCCAGCGCGCGCGCGACCCAGACCTCCGAGGGTCCCGACGCGCCCGCGGCGACCCGTCGTCCCGCCCCCACCGCGAGCCGGCCCATCCCCGTCCGTGACGCCGACGACCCGCAGGAGGAGCCCCGTGGCTGACGGACCCCTCGCGATCGGCATCGACATCGGCGGCACCAAGGTGGCCGGTGGGGTCGTCGACGCCGACGGCACGGTGCTGCGCCGCACCCGACGCGACACCCCCCACCGCTCCACGAGCCCGAACGTCGTCGAGGACACGATCGTCTCGGTCGTCGACGAGCTGCTCTCGGTCGGCAACGACGAGATCGCGGCCGTCGGCATCGGGGCGGCGGGCTTCGTCGCGGCCGACCGCGCCACCGTCGTCTTCGCGCCGCACCTGTCGTGGCGCAACGAGCCGCTGCGCGAGGCGCTCCGCTCGCGCGTGCACCTCCCGGTGTTCGTCGACAACGACGCGAACGCCGCGGTCTGGGCCGAGCACCGCTACGGCGCGGGGCGCGGCGAGAGCCACCTCGTCATGGTCAACCTCGGCACGGGCATCGGCGGCGGGATCGTCCTCGACGGGCGCGTCATCCGCGGCCGGTTCGGCATCGCCGGGGAGTTCGGCCACATGCAGGTGGTGCCCGACGGCATCCGCTGCGAGTGCGGCAACCGTGGCTGCTGGGAGCAGTACGCGTCGGGCAACGCCCTCGTCCGCGAGGCCCAAGCCCTCATGTCGGCGGGAAGCCCGGTCGTCTCCGACCTGTTCGACCGCGTCGGTGGCCACCCCGAGGACCTCACCGGTCCGCTCGTCACCGAGGCCGCCCGCGACGGCGACCCGCTCGCCCGTGAGCTGCTGTCGGAGATCGGGCGCTGGCTCGGCATCGGGATGGCCGACCTCGCCGCGGCCCTCGACCCGGGCACCTTCGTCATCGGGGGCGGGGTCAGCGCGGCCGGCGACCTGCTCCTCGGCCCGGCCCGGGAGGCGTTCCGCCGCCAGCTCACCGGTCGCGGCTACCGGCCCGAGGCGACCATCGTCGCGGCCCAGCTCGGCAACGAGGCCGGGCTCGTCGGGGCTGCCGACCTCGCTCGCACCGACGTCGTCACCGGCTGACCGGGCCGTGCCCCCGGCCGAGCACGCCGTGCGCGTCGCGTCCTACAACACGCGCGACTTCCTCGACGACCACCACCTCGCCGCGCGGATCGTGCGTGCCGTCGACCCCGACGTGCTCTGCCTCCAGGAGGTGCCGCGCCGGCTCTTCGGCGGCTGGCGGGTGCGGCGCTTCGCCACGGCGTGCGGCCTGCGCTGGACCGGGCGCCACCGGGGCAGCGGCGGCACGACGATCTTCACGTCGGACCGGGTGCGCGTCCTGGAGGGACACCACACCCGGCTGCCGGTGCGCTGGCCCGACCGCACCCGTGGGTATGCCGTGGTGCGGGTCGGCGTGCCGGGCGGCGGCGAGCTGACGGCCGTGTCGGTGCACCTCAGCCTCAAGCCCGGCGAGCGGGTCGCTCACACCGAGCGGATCCTCCAGGCGCTCTCCGACCGGGGGCCGCTCGTGCTGGCCGGCGACCTCAACGAGGAGGAGAGCGGGGGAGCGTGGCGGCTCATCGACGTGCCCGACCGGCTGCGGCTCGTCTCGCCGGCCCGGCCGACGTTCCCCGCGCGGGCGCCCCGGCGGCGGCTCGACGTCGTCTTCGCCTCGCCGGCGCTGCAGGTGCTGCCGCACCGCGAGGTGCTCGTGCCGGATGCCGCGTGGGCCCGGGCCAGCGACCACCGCGCGACATGGGTCGACCTCGACCTCGGCCTCGGCGGCTGAGCCCCCCCCGGTCGAGATCCCGCGACACGCTGACCTCAGAGCTCGACCATCAGCGCGTCGTGGGACCTCGAGGGGTGCCGGCGCGGCGATGCGTCCGTGTCGCGGGACCTCGTCGGGCGGGGCGCAGGACGCAGGTCGGTCAGACGCGGGCGCCGTCGTCGCCGCTCGTGGGGTCGCGGTGCCGGGGCTGGCGCAGGATCAGCAGGCCGAAGCCGACGAGCGAGACGACGATCGCGATGACGAACCACCGCGTGCTGTGGAACGGCCGGGCGAAGACGACGTAGAGCAGCATGAGCGGGCCGGCGACGAGGCCGATGACCGCACCCCAGAAGTGGAGGTCCTCCTGCGGCGGGAGGACGACCTCGGGCGGCTCGAAGTGCTCGTCCTCCAGCGCGGCCTCTGCGGCAGTGGCGGCCGCCTCGGTCGTGGGGTCGGCGGGCTCGGCCGTGCGCCAGGCCGACGGCGGCACGACGACGTCGAGCGGCGACGGGTTGACCCACGGCGAGCGGGGGAGGGGTGGCTGCGGCGCCGGCTCCCCGGCATCCGTCGTGTCGTCCTGGGCGCGGTCGGCGGCGGGATGCCGCTCGGGTGCCGTGGCGTCGCCCGCCGTGGCCGGACCGGCGGGAGCGGCGGGAGCGGCAGCCGTCGGGTCCGCGGCATCCGGCGCGCTGCCCTCACCGGGCGTCTCGTCGGCGGCGGGGACCGGGCCATCCCAGCGAGCGACGATCGAGGCGAAGCGCGCGTCGACGTCGCGCTCGTCCATGTCACCGGGCCGCTCGGGCACCACGCCTCCTCATGTCGCGTCCGTGGACCACGATCTTCGCACGGCCGTGTGGCAGTTCGGCAGTGTGATCCAGTGCACTAGAGTCTGGGCGTCGCGCGAGGAAGGGTGGTCCGGTGTTCTACTGGGTGCTGAAGACGGTCGTCCTGGGACCGATCCTCCGCCTGCTCTTCCGGCCCTGGGTCGAGGGCGCCGAGCACATCCCCGAGACCGGTCCCGCGATCTTCGCGAGCAACCACCTGTCCTTCTCCGACTCCATCTTCCTGCCCCTCGTCGTGCCCCGCCGGATGACCTTCCTCGCGAAGTCCGACTACTTCACGGGCGAGGGGCTCAAGGGCCGGATGACGGCGGCGTTCTTCAAGGGCGTCGGCCAGCTGCCCGTCGACCGCTCCGGCGGCCGGGCCAGCGAGGCGGCCCTCCGCTCCGGCCTGAAGGTGCTGCGCCGCAGCGAGCTGCTCGGCCTGTACCCCGAGGGCACCCGCAGCCCCGACGGCCGCCTCTACAAGGGCAAGACCGGCGTGGCCCGGATGGCGCTCGAGGCCGGCGTGCCCGTCATCCCCGTCGCGATGATCGACACCGACAAGGCCCAGCCCACCGGCACCAAGATCCCCAAGCTCATCCGGGTCGGCGTGCGCATCGGCACCCCGCTGGACTTCTCGCGGTACGAGGGCATGGAGAGCGACCGCTTCGTCCTGCGCTCGATCACCGACGAGATCATGTACGCGCTGATGGAGCTCTCCGGCCAGGAGTACGTCGACATGTACGCGACGGCGATGAAGGACCGGATCGCCCGCGACCGGAAGAACAAGGCCAAGGAGGCCGCAGAGGCGGCCCAGCCGGGGCGTGCGGTGTCCGAGCTCGAGGGGGTCCTCGACGCCGAGGGCCTCGACGACGACGCCGGTCCGCAGCGCCGCGCGAGCTGACGGGGTCGGCATGGGGGTGCTCGGACCGCGGTCACCGCGGACCGGCCGGCGCGAGCCGGTCGTCGTCGAGTCGTTCCACCGGGGGCTCGACATCTTCCGGCCGCTCGCCGCCCTGTATGCCGTCTGGCTGACCTGGCAGCGCCACGAGACGATGGTGCGGCCCTGGGTCGCCGCGGTCGTCCTCGGCGTCATGCTGGCCTGGTCGGTGGGGCTGCTGTTCTACCGGCGACGCAGCGTGCGGGTCGTCGTCATCGAGGTGTCGATCGCCGTCGTGGGGGTGCTCGCGACGATGCTCGCCGAGACGCCTGAGGCGATCGCTGCCGGGCAGTTCACGATCCCCACGATCTGGGCCGCCGGCTCGGTCGCTGGGGGAGCGGTGGTCGCCGGGGCACGGGGTGGCCTCCTCGCCGCGACGGTCATCGCCGTGGCCGACCTCATCGAGGTGGGCACCCCCACCCAGTCGACGGTCCACAACATCGTGCTGCTCTTCCTCCTCGGCGGGCTCATCGGGCTGGCCGTCGACCTCGCCCGCAGTGGCCTCGAGCGCGAGGAGCAGGTGCTCCTCGAGCGCGAGCGCCTCCACGAGCGCGAGCGCATCGCCCGCGTCGTCCACGACGGCGTCCTCCAGTCGCTCGCCTACATCCACCGCCGCGGCGACGAGATCGGGGGCGAGGCGGCCGAGCTGGCGGTCCTCGCCGCCGAGCAGGAGCGCTCGCTGCGGCGCTTCGTCTCCGGCACCGGCGCGCCCGACGTGCCCGACTCCGAGGTCGACCTGCGCGGCGGCGAGGGCGAGGTCGACCTGCGCCGCCTCCTCACGGCCCGCGAACGACCCGACGTGCTGGTGTCCGTGCCGGCCGACCCCGTCGTCGTCGACGGCCTGGTCGCGCACGAGGTCGACGCCGCGGTCGCCGCCGCCCTCGACAACGTCGCGCGCCACGCCGGGCCGGGTGCCCGCGCCTGGGTCCTCCTGGAGGGGGACTCCGCGGGCGTCGAGCTGACGATCCGCGACGACGGCGTCGGGGCCGAGGCCGCCGACGTCCTCGGCGCCGCCGAGCGCGGCCGGATGGGCGTCAGCTCCTCGATCCGCGGCCGGGTCGAGGACCTCGGCGGCTCCGTGACCTGGACGACCCGCCCCGGCGGCGGCTGCGTCGTCCGGATGACCGTCCCCCGCACCAGCGTCCCCCGCACCACCGAGGAGCGTCGATGACCGAGAGCACCCCGCCCACCGAGGACGACCTCGCCGCGCCCGCGCCCGCGGCACGCCCGGGTGCCCCCGACGCCGGCCAGGGCCCGACCGTGCTCGTCGCGGACGACCACCCCCTGTGGCTGTCGGCCCTCGAGCGCGACCTCACCGGCGCCGGCATCCGGGTCGTCGCCACCGCGGCCGACGGGCCGTCGACCGTCCGGCGCGCCCGCGCCACGCGCCCCGACGTGCTCGTCCTCGACCTCAACCTGCCGGGCATGCGCGGCGACGAGGTGTGCCGCGCCCTCGGCGACCTCCCGACCCGAGTCCTCATCCTGTCCGCGAGCGGGGAGCAGCAGGACGTCCTGGCGGCGATCAAGGCCGGGGCCACCGGCTACCTCGTCAAGTCCGCGTCCGCGCAGGAGATCGTGGATGCCGTGCGCGCCACGGCCCGCGGGGAGGCGGTGTTCACGCCCGGGCTCGCGGGCCTCGTCCTCGGGGAGTTCCGCCGGATGGCGTCCGAGCCCGAGAGCGCCCCCGAACCCGCGCGCGGGGGCACGCACCGGCCCATCCCCGAGCTCACCGAGCGCGAGACCGAGGTGCTGCGGCTCGTCGCCACGGGGATGTCCTACAAGGAGATCGCCGGCGAGCTCTTCCTGTCCCACCGCACGGTGCAGAACCACGTGCAGAACACCCTCGGAAAGCTCCACCTCCACAACCGGGTCGAGCTCGTCCGCTTCGCCCTCGCGCGGGGGCTGGAGGACGACCAGAGCCCGCGGTCCTGAGGTCGCGGGACGGGCGCGCACGGCATCCGGATGCCGTCGGCACGGCATACCGCCATGCGGGCCACGAGCGGTGGCCGCGCGGGCGGCACCTATCCTTGCCATCGTGAGCACGACGACCGTCCCCGACCCCCGCCAGCGGCTCGCCGCCGGTGCCGACCTGCCTGCCGCCCAGCAGCCGGTCTGGCCCGACCGCGCCGCGCTCGACGAGGCCGTGGCGACACTCTCGAGCTACCCCCCGCTCGTGTTCGCGGGCGAGTGCGACGTGCTCAAGGAGCGGATGGCCGCCGTCGCGCGCGGCGAGGCGTTCGTGCTCCAGGGCGGCGACTGCGCCGAGACGTTCGCGTCCGCGACCGCCGACAACATCCGCGACCGGGTCAAGACGATCCTCCAGATGGCGGCCGTGCTCACCTACGGCGCGTCCGTGCCGGTCGTCAAGGTCGGTCGGATGGCGGGGCAGTACGCCAAGCCCCGCAGCAGCGGCGACGAGACCCGCGAGGGCGTCACCCTGCCGGCCTACCGCGGCGACATGGTCAACGACTTCGAGTTCACCGAGGACTCGCGCCGGCCCGACCCCCAGCGTCTCGTGCGGGCCTACCACGCGAGCAGCGCGACCCTGAACCTCGTGCGCGCGTTCACGATGGGCGGCTTCGCCGACCTGCGGCACGTCCACGACTGGAACAAGGGCTTCGTCGCGAATGCGGCGAACGCCCGCTACGAGCGCCTCGCCCGCGACATCGACAAGGCGATGAAGTTCATGAACGCGTGCGGCGCCGACTTCGAGGCGATGCGCACGACCGAGTTCTTCTCGGCGCACGAGGCGCTCGTGCTCGACTACGAGCGACCGATGACCCGCGTCGACTCGCGCACCGGGCACCTGTACGACACCTCCGGCCACTTCGTGTGGGTCGGGGAGCGCACGCGCGACCTCGGCGGCGCGCACGTGGACTTCGTCGCCTCGGTGCGCAACCCGGTGGGGGTCAAGGTCTCCGCGAACGCCGACACCGACGACCTCCTGCGGATCATCGACAAGATCGACCCCGACCGCGAGCCCGGCCGCCTCACCTTCATCACCCGCATGGGCGCCGGCCGGATCCGCGAGGCGCTGCCGACGATCGTCGAGAAGGTCACGGCATCCGGCGCCTCCATCGCGTGGGTGTGCGACCCCATGCACGGCAACACGTTCGAGTCGGCGTCGGGCTACAAGACGCGCGACTTCGACGACGTCGTCGAGGAGGTCGAGGGGTTCTTCGAGGTGCACCGCGCCCTCGGCACCGTGCCCGGCGGCATCCACGTCGAGCTCACCGGCAACGACGTCACCGAGTGCCTCGGCGGCTCGGAGAAGATCCTCGACGCCGACCTCAACCTGCGCTACGAGTCGGTGTGCGACCCGCGCCTGAACCACCAGCAGAGCCTCGAGCTGGCGTTCCTCGTCGCCGAGATGCTGACCCAGGACTGACCGCCACCGATGACCGCGTATGCCGCAGACCTGTTGTCCGACACCCTGACCCGCCCGACGCCGGCGATGCGGGAGGCGATGGCTGGGGCCGAGGTGGGCGACGACGTGTTCGGGGAGGACCCGACCGTCCGGGCGCTCGAGGAGAAGGTCGCGGGCCTGCTCGGGCACGAGGCCGGGCTCTTCGCCCCCACGGGGTCGCTCGCCAACCAGCTCGGGGTGCGCCTGCACGTCGCGCCGGGCCAGGAGCTCGTCGCCGACCAGCAGGCCCACGTGCTGCGGGCCGAGCTCGGCGCGGCGGCGGCGTTCTCCGGCATCACGAGCCGCTCCTGGCCGAGCGAGCGAGGGCTCCTCGACCCGGCCGGGCCGATGTCGCTCGTCACGACCGGGGTCGGGCCGTACCAGGTCGAGACCTCGCTCGTCGTGCTCGAGAACACCCACAACTTCGGTGGTGGCACCGTGCAGCCGATCGAGGCGATCCGCGCGGTGCGGGCCGCCACCTCGGCCGTCGGGGTCGCGATGCACCTCGACGGCGCGCGTCTCTGGAACGCCCACGTGGCGTCCGGAGTCCCGCTCGACGAGTACGGCTCGGAGTTCGACACGGTCAGCGTCTGCCTGTCCAAGGGGCTCGGCGCACCGGTCGGCTCGGTGCTCGTCGGCTCGGCCGAGCGGATGGCCGAGGCACGCGTGTGGCGCAAGCGGTACGGCGCCGGGATGCGGCAGGTCGGCATCCTCGCGGCGGCCGGCATCCACGCCCTCGACCACCACCTCGAGCGGCTCGCGGACGACCACTCGCGAGCCGCGCGCTTCGCCGCCGCGTGCGCCGAGGCTGCCCCGGCATCCGTCGACGCGTCCACGGTCGAGACCAACATCGTCGTGCTGGATGTCGGCGAAGTGGGCTGGCAGGCACCGGAGTTCGTCACGGCGCTCCTCCAGCACGGCGTGCGGACGTATGCCGTGGCGCCCGGTCGCGTGCGCGCGGTCTGGCACCTCGACGTCGACGAGGCAGGCACCGGGGCGGCCGTCGACGCCGCGACCACCCTCCTGCGGTCACGCGCCGCCTGACCCCGGCCGTCGACTCTCGGGGCGCCCATCCTCCACGCCGCCCGGGCGAGGGTCCAGGCGGTGCGACGGGACACGCGGTCCCCGAGGAGCCGCATCGTGAGCTCGGTGAGGCGCTCGTGGTGCTCCATCGCCTCCCGCTCGGTCAGCGGTCCGTCGCGGACGTCGTCCAGCAGGAGCTGCAGGGCCTGCGAGCGGATGCCGTTCGGTGCGACCAGCGGGTGCGCGGGGTCGACGCGCGCACGCCGTCGCCCACGAGGTGGAGCAGGGTCGGGGCGTCGATGACGTAGCGGGTCATGGCGCCACGGTCCGGCGCATGACGCAGTGGTTCTTGCCCTTGGGGCGGTCGTACTCGAACCCGGCCTGCTCGAACAGGGTGCGCGTGCCGTTGTAGAGGAACGAGGCCGAGACCTTGGTGCCCCGGGTGTCCTGCGGGTACCCCTCCACGACACCACCACCCGCCGCTGCAATGAGGTCCAGCGCCCCGCCGAGCGCCACCGCCGACACGCCCTGGCGTCGGTATCCCCTGCCGACGAAGAAGCACGTGATGCGGACGTCGGGCTCCTGCGTCAGGCCCGCGGTGTACTCCTTGAGGTGGTAGATGCTGGGCAGCTCTGCGGGAGAGCCGTACTGGCACCACGCGACCGCCGCGTCGCCGTCGAAGACGAGCGCCGCGTGGGCAAGACCCTCGCGCACGAGCCGCTCCTTGAGGGCGCGGTTGGCGCCAGGGCCCGTGCCCTTCTCGGCGCACGCCGGGTGGAACCACGTGCACCAGCACCCACCCCACACGCCGTTGTGGCGCTCCGCGAGGTCCGCGAACGCGTCCCACGTCGACGTGTCGAGTGGCTTGGTCACGAAGTCGGTCATGGCACCCCTCACCCGTCTCGGTCCGGATCCGGAGGATGACGCGAGTGTAGGTCGGTGGCGTCCCTCAGGCACGCGTCGCGACCCACAGCTCCTCGGCCGGCCACCGGCCGGCCCACTCGCGCGAGACGATCTCGTAGAACGGGTGCTCGCCGTCACCCGCCGGCGCGAAGACCTCGTGCATCGCGTCGACGACGAACCCGGCCGCGCGCAGCAGCCGCACCCAGTCACCGTGCGAGGGGTGGAACTCCACCCCGCCGCCGGGCCACCGCACGCGGCGGGCCTCGCCGTACCCCCGCAGCAGCCGGTCGCCCGCGACACCCCCGTCGGCGGGCACGCTCAGCGCCGACAGGTGGCTGTTCGTGAGGAAGACGAGCCGGCCCCCCGGCCGGAGCAGCCGCGCCGCCTCGGGCAGCCAGCGCTCCGGGTCGCACCACGCCGCCGCGCCGTGCTCGCTGACGACGAGGTCGGCGCACCCGCTCCCGAGAGGGAGGCGCTCGGCATCCGCCTGCACGAGAGGGAAGTCCGGACCGACCGACCGCTGCAGCCGACGGGCCGTCGCCAGCTGCTCGCCGGAGAGGTCGAGCGCCACCGGGCGCGCACCGGCGCGGGCCAGCCAGGCCGAGACGTAGGCCGTGCCGCACGCGAGCTCGACGACGTCCAGGCCGCGCACCTCGCCGAGCACGCGGAGCGTGCGCTCGGGGACCGCGAACAGTCCCCACACCATCTCGGGACGCGCCCACATCCCCTCGGCGGCGGCATCCGTGAAGCGCTCGTTGACGACGGCCCACAACGCCCGGTTGAGGGCGATCTCCGAGCCCCGTACGTCGGTCACGAGCCCAGCGTAGGACCGCCCGACGGGCCGGGGTCAGACGTCGTGGTGGAGCGCCTCGACGGGTGGGTCCTCGGCCGCGGTCGCGTCGGGGTCGCGCGGGGTGGACCTCAGCTCGACGAGGTACATCGCCGCGACGACGAGCGCCCCGCCGACCAGCATCCGCCGGGTCAGGCTCTCGCCGCCGAGCAGCACCGCGAAGAACGCCGCGAACACGGGTTCGAGCGCCATGACGATCGCCGCCCGCGTCGCCGTGAGGTGCGCCTGCGCCCAGGTCTGCGCCCACAGCGCCAGCGCTCCCGCGATGAGCGCCATGTACAGCAGCGAGGCCCACTGCCCACCGGTCGACGGCAGGGTGAGGCCGTCGGGCACGCGCCACGACAGCCGTCACGAGGGTGATGACCGCCGCCTGGACCGTCGCGAGCCCGACCGCGGCGCCGGGCGTCGACCAGTGCCCGAGCCCGACGATGTGCCCGGCGTACAGCAGCGCCGACACCAGCGTGAGCGCCTCACCGATCCCGACCGCGAGGCCGTTGAGCGACAGCAGCGCGAGCCCCACCGTCGCCAGCGCGACGGCCGCCCACGTCACCGGGCTGACCCGGTCGCGCAGCACGATGGCCCCGATCACGGGCGTCAGCACGACGTACGTGCCGGTGATGAAGCCCGACACCGAGGCGTCGGTGTGCTGCAGCCCCATCGTCTGGAGCACCTGCGCCGCGCCGTACAGCACGCCGAGCACGACCCCGACGCGCACCTCGCGACGGGTCAGGGCCATCGTCTGGCGGCGGAAGAGCGCGAACATCACGACCGCGGCGATGCCGAAGCGCACCGCGAGGAAGTCGGCCGGCGGCACGTGCTCGACGAGGTCCCGGATGAGGAAGAAGGTCGAGCCCCACACCGCCGTCACGGAGACGAGGAGCAGCGTGGCGAGCCGCACGTGCCGAACGTGCCGGACGCCCCCGGAGGGTGCGGTCACGAGCGGGTCAGACGATCGTCAGCGTGACGGTGCTGCCCTTGGGCGCCTTGCCGCCCGCGGCCGGGTCCTGCATGCGCACGGTGCCGAAGAACCCGCCGAGCGCCTCGCGCACGGCGACCTTGAAGCCCGCGGCCTCCAGCGCCTGGCGTGCCTGCTGCACCTGCTGCCCGACGACGTTCGGGACGTCGACCATGACCGGGCCCTTGGAGACGACGAGCGTCACCGTGTCCCCGCGGAAGAGCGTGCCGTCGCGGGGGCTCTGGCTGATGACCCGCCCCTTGGGAACCGTGTCGCTGTTCTCCTGCTGCCTCGCGTCCACCTTGAGGCCGAGGTCGCTCAGCTCGCGCGAGGCCGTCTCGGCGCTCTTGCCGGTGAAGTCGGGAACCTTGACGGGCTTGCGGCCCTTGCTCACCGACATCGCGACGGCCGTGCCCTTCTTCAGGGCGGCACCCGGGCCGGGCTTGGCCGAGACGACCTGCCCCTCGGGCACGTCCTCGCTGAAGGCCTCGGTCAGCTTGCCGACCTTCAGGCTCACCGCCTCGATCCGGGCGCTCGCCTCGGCGACCGTCATGCCGACCACAGGGGGCACCTCGTAGCGTTCCGGGCCCTTGGAGACGACGAGCGCCACGTCGGTGCCCCGGCGCACCTCGGTGCCCGCCGCGGGCTGCACCGAGACGACGACACCCTGGGGCACCTTCTCGTCGAACGCCTCGCTCACCCGCGGGTCGAGGGATGCGGTGCGCACGGCGGCGACCGCCTCGGTCTGCGTGCGGCCCTGCACCGACGGGACCGTGGCCGTGGCGCCGGGTCCGAGCACGAAGAACCATGCCGTGATCGCGGCGACGAGGGCGGATGCGGCGATCGCGGGCCACCAGCGGCGCGGGCGGTCGTCCGCGTCCCCGGTGACGACGACACCCTCGAGGGGGGCCGGGGGCACGGTCATCGCGGTCGTGTGCTCGGAGCGCGACCGGGTGGCCAGGCCACCTCCGGCCGCACCGGCGCCCGCGGCGGCCGCCGCCGGCCGGGGCTGCACCGGGAGGGCGGCGGTCGCGGTGGGCACGGATGCCGCGGCCGCGGCGGCGGCACCCGCCGGGCGCGCGTCGAGCGCACCGGTGGACAGCGTGGCCCGCGTGCGACGGACGAGGGCGAGGAAGTCGGCGGCATCCGTCGGGCGCTCGTCCGGGTCGCGCGCGGTGGCGACGGCGACGAGGTCGTCGAGCGCCGGAGGCAGGCCGGGCACGCGGTCCGAGGGCACCGGCACCCCGCCGTGGACGTGCTGGTACGCGACGTGGATCGGGGTGTCCCCGGTGAACGCCTTGGTGCTCGTGAGCATCTCGAACAGCACGAGCCCGGCGGCGTAGACGTCGGAGCGCGCGTCGGCGATGCCGCGCTCGACCTGCTCGGGGGAGAGGTAGGCGACGGTGCCGAGGAGCAGGCCCGACGTGCTCGTCACGGTCTGGCTCGACACGGCCCGGGCCAGCCCGAAGTCGGCGACCTTGACCGTGCCGTTGTCGTTGATGATGACGTTCTCGGGTTTGACGTCGCGGTGGATCAGGCCCTTGGAGTGGGCCTCGGCGAGCGCGAGGAGCAGCGGCTCGAGCACGTCGAGCGCGGCGCGGGGGCTCAGCGGGCCCTCCTCGTGGAGCACCTCGCGCAGGGTCAGCCCCGGGACGTACTCCATGGCGAGGAAGACCGTGCCGTCGTCCTCGCCCTGGTCGTAGACGGCGACGACGTTGGGGTGGGACAGGGACGCCGAGGAGCGCGCCTCCCGGCGGAAGCGCGTGACGAAGCTCTCGTCGTGCACGAGGTGGGGACGCATGACCTTGAGCGCGACCTCCCGGTCCAGCCGCTCGTCGACGCCCAGGTAGACGGTCGCCATTCCGCCGTCGGCGATGCGACGGACCACGCGGTAGCGGCCGTCGAGGGTGCGCCCGATGAGGGCGTCGCCGGTGGATGACACCGTAGGAGTGTACGTAGTCCCGGGCATCCGACCGTCACCGTCCGTCTGTCGTCACATGGTCTTGCGGAGGGCCATGACGTTGCGGACGTACAGCGTGGTGTCGCTGTACATCCCGTGCTGCTGCAGGGCGCCGAGGCCCTGGTAGTACGCCGCGACGGCATCCTCGGTGCGGTCGGTGGAGCGTCCCAGCGCCCGGAGCATGACGACGCCGGCGGTGATGTTGTCCTGGGCCTTGAGCAGGTCCAGACGGCGTCCGACCAGCGAGGACGCCCAGTCGCCGGCGGCGGGGATGACCTGCATGGTGCCCACGGCGTTGGCGGGGGAGACGGCCCGCTGGTTCCAGCCGGACTCCTGGTAGGCGATCGCGAGCGCCAGGCGCGGGTCGACGCCGTGCTTGCGGGCGGTCCTGGCGATCATCGCCTTGGTCTCGCTGCGGCTCGGCACCGACCGCCTCGCGAGGGTGGCGCGGTTGCGCGCGGCGGCCTCGGCGACGGCGCGGGGGTACTTCACGCCGTTGAACGTGTCGGGGACGGAGGTCCTCGTCGTCGCCTTGCCGGGGCGGCCGGGGACCGTGAGCCGCTGGCCCGGGTGGAGGATCGAGCGGGTCGAGACGCCGCTGGCCTTGGCGATGGCGGAGACCGACGTCCGGTGGCGGATCGCGATGGCACCGAGGGTGTCGCCGGAACGGACCGTGTACGCGGTGCCCTTCGCGGCGCTGCGCGCGGCGGTCGCGCTGGCGGCGGCGCCGCGCACGACGACCTTCTGCCCGGGGTGGATGAACGCGGTGGCGCGGAGGTGGTTGGCCTTGAGCAGGGAGCTGACGGGCACGCCGTAGCGGGCGGAGATCCCGATCAGGGTGTCGCCGCTGCGCACGACGTGGACCCGGGATGCCGCGCGCGAGCTCCCCGGGGCCTTCGCCGCGGCCGAGGTGCGGGGCACGCTCAGCGTGGCGCCGGCGAGGATGTGGCGGCGCGAGCTGATCTCGTTCTTGGCCGCCAGCACGCCCACGGTCGTGCGGAAGCGTGCCGCGATGCCGATGAGCGTGTCCCCGTCCCTGACCGTGTAGGAGGTCCAGCCGTGCGGGGCGGGGTTCGAGGCGGTGACGACGGATGCGGGCAGCTGCGCGGTCGGGGGAATGGTCGCGGGAGGGGCGGAGATGACCATGGCGCGTCCTTGCTGTGACGGGTGGTTCCTGTGGTGTCCCTGAGATCTGTGGGACACACGGTACCGGAGTGACCTGCGGTGCAGCAGCCGGTCGGGGAGAGAACGTCGCCGTGTCGGCGCCGCGCTGTGGCACCCTGTGGACCGTGAGCGACGCACCCGAGGCCCCCGCCCCCGAGCCCGTGGACGACGTGGAGGCCCTCGTCGGCACCTGGGTGACGATCCCCGACATCGCCGAACGACTCGGCGTCCGCCTCGTGGAGGCCCGCCGTCTCGTGGAGGACCGCGAGCTGCTCTCGCACCGGGTCGGCGAGCGCCGGGTCGTCGCGGTGCCCGCCGGGTTCCTCGACGCCGAGGGCCCCCTGCCGGCGCTCAAGGGCACCTTCACCGTGCTCGCCGACGGCGGCATGAGCGACGTCGAGATCATCCGCTGGCTGCACACCCACGACGACACGCTGCCCGTGCCGGGCACGCCCCTCGACGCGATCCGCGCCGGCTTCAAGACCGAGGTGCGCCGCCGCGCGATGGAGGAGGCCTTCTAGGCCGACGCCCTGACCCCACCTTTCCCGCCCGGTGCCAGGACCTTCAGCTGGGCACCACTTCCGAACCGGTGCGAACCTGAAGGTTTCTGGATGGGGCGGGAAAGTTGGGGCGGGGTCAGGCGGTGCGCGCCGTGGCGACGTCGACGAGCTCGACCAGCTGCTCGCGGGCGGTCGCGTCGAGCGAGGGCGCCTCGTGCAGGGCGGTCCTCGCGGCGGCCGCGAGGCGGCCGATCTCGTCCTCGAGCACGCCCACCGCGCCCGAGCCCTCGATGATGTCGCGCAGCTCGTCGACCTGGGTGCCGTCGAGGTCGGGGCGACCGACGAGGGTCTCGACCCGGCCGCGGGCCGCGCTGCCGGACCCGGCGAGCGCGTGGGCGAGGAGCACCGTGCGCTTGCCCTCGCGCAGGTCGTCGCCCGCCGGCTTGCCGGTCTGCCCGGGGTCGCCGAAGACGCCGAGGAGGTCGTCGCGCAGCTGGAAGGCGCGGCCGAGGTCGAGGCCGTAGCGCGAGAGCGCGTCGAGGCCCGCGGCGTCGAGCCCACCCGTCGTCGCGCCGATGAGCAGGGGGTGCTCGACGCTGTACTTCGCGCTCTTGTAGCGGATGACCCGCCCGGCGCGCTCGACGCGCTCGGCGTCGGGCAGGCCGTCCCACGGGCGCATCGACTCGACGACGTCGAGGAACTGTCCGGCCATGAGCTGGGTGCGCATCCGGTCGAAGACCTCCCGGCCCCGGGCGAGGTCCTCGGCAGCGAGCCCGCTCGTGGCGTAGACCTCGTCGGTCCACGTGAGGCAGAGGTTCCCGGCGAGCACGGCCCCCGCGAGGCCGAAGCGGTCGCCGTCGCCGGCCCAGCCGCGCTCGGCGTGGCGGGTCGCGAGGGCGCGGTGCGCGGCCGGCCTGCCGCGCCTGGTGTCGGAGTCGTCCATGACGTCGTCGTGGATGAGCGCGGCGGCCTGGAAGAGCTCCATGGCGCTCGCGAGGCGCACGAGGGCCTCGGAGTCCGGGCGCCCCGCGGCCCGGTGGCCCCAGTAGAGGAAGGCCGCCCGCAGCCGCTTCCCGCCGCGCAGCAGGTCCGCGACGGCCGCGAGGAGGTCGTCGACGTCGGGGCCCAGCTCGGCGAGCACCCCGGCCTGCCGCGCGAGCTCGGCGTCGAGGCAGGCCTGCACCCGTCGCCGCAGGTCGGCGGTGTCGAGCGGGCTGGGCACGGTGACCTCCTGGGGGTGACCACGCGGTGGTCGGATGCTGGCTGCCCGAGCCTACGGCGTGGAGGCTGGACTACCCTCACCGCCATGGCGCACCACGGAGGAGGGGGACGACCCGAGCACCTCGTGGCGTCGATCCCCGCCCGCCTGGCGGAGGACCGGCCCTCGATCAGCTTCGAGTTCTTCCCGCCCAAGGACGACGACGCGGAGGCCCAGCTCTGGCTGGCGATCCGCCAGCTCGAGCGGCTGCGGCCGGCCTTCGTGTCGGTCACGTACGGCGCCGGCGGCACGACCCAGGACCGCACCGTGCGCGTCACCGGACGGATCGCCGACGAGACCTCGCTGACGCCGCTCGCGCACCTCACCTGCGTCGGGATGTCCCTGCGGCAGGTGCGCCAGGTCGTGGGGTCCTACGCCGCGTCCGGCGTGCGCAACATCCTCGCCCTGCGGGGCGACCCGCCGGGCAACGTCCGCGGCGTGTGGACCCCCCACCCCGAGGGGCTGGACCACGCCGACCAGCTCGTGGCGCTCATCCGCCGGCTGGGCGACTTCACGATCGGCGTCGCCGCCTTCCCCGACGTCCACCCCGACAGCCCCGACCTCGACCACGACGTCGAGGTGCTGGTCCGCAAGGCGGATGCCGGGGCGAGCTTCGCGATCACCCAGATGGTCTTCGACGCCGACACCTACCTGCGGCTGCGCGACCGGGTCTCCGCGCTGCGCGACCTACCGATCACCCCCGGCCTGATGCCGGTCACCAACCTCAAGCAGATCCACCGGATGTCCGAGCTCATGGGCACCCCGCTGCCGCCGGCCGTCGTCGCGCGCCTCGAGGCGGTCAAGGACGACCCCGTCGCGGTGCGCTCGGTCGGGGTCGAGATCGCGACCGAGATCGGGCAGCGGATGCTGGACGAGGGTGCGCCCGGCATCCACTTCATCACGATGAACCGGTCGACCGCGACGCTCGAGGTCTTCGACAACCTCGACCTCGGCGTCCCCGCGTCGCCGGCCTAGCGGTCGGCGTCCCTGGTGAGGAGGCGCCACCCGCCGAGGACCATCGCGACCGTCGCCCAGGTGGCCAAGGTCACCCGGGCCGAGGTGGTCGTCATCCCCTCGGGTCCCTCCTCGAAGATCAGGTGCATGACGCTCGTGCCCGGCATGACCTCGGCGAGGCGCTGGGCGGCCTCGAACGGCAGGTTGCCGAGGAGGACCGGCAGCACGAGGACGAGGGCGATGACGCCCACGAGCCCGCCCGCGGTGCTGCGCGTGAGCAGACCCAGGCCGACCGACAGCAGGGACCCGGTCGCGAAGACGAACGCCATCCCGCCCAGGGTGCTGGTGCCCCCGTCGACCGGCAGCCCGAACGACGGGACGAACCGCCACACGACGAGGCTGGCGAGCGTGACGAGCAGCAGCCCGTAGGCCGTCGCCGTCCCGACGACCACCCCGGTGCGCGCCGTGAGGAGGATGAGGCGCCGCGGCGTCCACTGCAGCGAGGGGACGATGCCGCCCGTGACGTGGTCCCCGGTCGTCGTCACGACGGACGTCGCGAGGAGGCCGAACAGGATGAACATCCCGGCGAACTGGCCGCCGGTCCACGCGCCGGCCGGCGGGACCTCCATCCCGGGGTTCGACGCCGCGTCGGACGCGAGGATGACGCCGATGCCGAGCCCGGCGACCGCGGTGGCCAGGACGAACCACCACGTGGAGCGGACCGACCACAGCCGGCTCCACTCGGCCCGGCAGGTCCTGGCGAACGCCCGGCGGACCGCGACGGTGGAGGGCGCCGCGAGTGCCGTGCTCATCGCACCGCTCCGTCCGCCGTGGCGCCCACCGGTTCGGGGCTCCGGCCGTGGTGCTCGACGCTGTCCTCGGTGAGGCTGAGGTAGGCCTGCTCCAGCGACTGCTCCACCTCGGCGAGGTGGTGGAGCGTGACGCCGAGCTCGCGGGCGGCCGCCCCGACCTCGGCCGCCGCGAGGCCGTCGACCTCGAGCTCGTCGGGCCCGCTGCGCTCGACCGACGTCGCCCGCGACGTGAGGGCCCGGGCGAGGTCGTCCACGGACGGGGTGCGGACCCGCACTCGCTGGCCGCCGAGTCCGCGCAGCACCTCGGCGATCGTCGAGTCGGCGATGAGCCGGCCGCGCCCGATGATGACGACCCGGTCGGCGATCAGCTGCATCTCGCTCATGAGGTGGCTCGACACGAGCACGGTGCGTCCCTCCTCCGCGAACTCCCGGAGCAGGGAACGGATCCACCGCACCCCGTCGAGGTCCAGGCCGTTGACCGGCTCGTCGAACAGCAGGACGCCGGGGTCGCCCAGCAGGGCGGCCGCGATCCCCAGGCGCTGCCGCATGCCGAGCGAGTACGTCTTGATGCGCCGGCGGGACGCGCCGTCGAGCCCGACCTGCTCGATGACCTCCTCGACGCGCGCGACCGGGATCCCGTTGCTGCGAGCCCCGATCCGCAGGTGTGCGTGGCCGGTGCGGCCGGGGTGCATCGCTCCGGCGTCGAGCAGCGCGCCGACCTCCCGCAGCGGTGCCGTGAGCCCGGCGTACTGCCGGCCGTTGACCAGGGTCGTCCCGGACGTGGGCCGGTCGAGCCCCATGACGACCCGCATCGTCGTCGACTTCCCCGCGCCGTTGGGACCGAGGAAGCCAGTGACGGTCCCGGCCCTCGCGTCGAACGTCAGGTCGTCGACGGCGCGGAGCGAGCCGTGCTCCTTGGTGAGTGCTCGAACGCTGATCACGGTCGTCCCCTTCGTGGGTCGGGCTGCACGTGCGGTGGCCGGCGGTCCGGTCGCGACCTCGCGGCCGTCGGGCGGTGCGGTGCTCGGACGCTACCGGCGACCCCGGGCGGGGGTGGTGGAGGACATGTGGAGGTTGTGTGCAGGTCCAGCGCGTGTGCGGCCGGTCGGGGAGGGCCGGGTCGCATCCCTCACGGTGTCGTCGACGGGGCGAGGGGCGCGACGGAGATGAGCGTGACCCCCAGGTCGCGGATCCGGGTGAGGATGCCGTGCAGCTCGGCCTGGTCGGCCACGGCACCGGTGAGCGTCGTGGTGCCGTCGTCGGCGTGGGTCAGCGTGAGGCCACCGAGCCGGGCCGACCAGTGTGGGTCGAGGTGCCCGCCGACCCGCAGCACGTAGGCGGCCGGCCAGCGGGGACCGACGACCCGGCTCACCGGGAGCCCACGGGTGCGGCCGCACCGAGCGCACCGACGGCACGGCGGGCGACGTGGCGGTGGATGACGTACTCGGCGACGGCGAGGTTGATCGCCCAGCCGGCGCCCAGGGCGAGGTCGGTGGCCACGGGGGAGGTGCCGAAGGCCGCACCGGCGACCGCCAGGGTGACCACCTGGGTGCCGGCCCCCAGCGCGAGGGCGTAGGCCCGCGTCATCCAGGCCCGGTGGGTGGCGACGTCGCCGCGGCGGATCGCGCCGAACCCGAGCACGATGCAGGCGGCCATGCCCGACCCGAACGCGAGCCGGAAGAGGACGGCGAGCGCGCCGGTGCCGGGCTGGCGGGCGTAGAAGAGGGTCATCCACAGCGCCGACAGGGCGACGGCGAGCCCCAGCAGCACGACGAGCCGCCCGGTGGCCCGGTGCCAACGGGGGTGGCGGCGCCGGATCCCGGCGGAGAACTGGAACGCGCCGAGCACGGCATACGGCACGGCGCTGACGACGTGCACGACGACGGGCACCGGGGAGGCGGCCATCGGCGGGTTCGCCGGCAGCAGGAGCGGGCCGCCGGCCAGCTCGACGAGCCGGAGCGCACCGGCGACGGCGGGCACCACCACGAGGGCGACGAGGGCGAAGGGCACCCACCCGGTCGGCCGTGCCGACCGGGTGGGGCGTGCTGCCGTGTGGGTGGTCACCGGGCGCCGGCCGGGTCGAGCCGTGCGTCGGCGCTGTGGGGGGTGGGCTCAGCCACCGGGGAACGCTGCTCGCGCCACAGCGACCAGCCCAGGCCGATCATGGCGATGCCGTTGGGCACGGCGAACAGGCGCTGGTTGACCATCGGCAGCAGCGGGATGGCCGCCGTCGCGACGGCGGCGACGGCGAGCAGGGCCGACGCCCACCGGGCGAGGATGCCGGCGCGGAACAGCGCGATGCCGAACAGCAGGCCGCCGAGCAGGTAGCCGACGCCGACGAGGAGGTTGAGCGGCACGAAGAGGCCGAGGTCCGCGCTCGTACTGCTGTTGGTGGCCACGGCGACGACGCCGCTGACGTAGTCGGGTGAGCTCTGGGCGACCACCGGGATGACGGTCATGGCGATCACCTCGACGCACAGCATGAGCAGGTAGCCCAGGCTGAGCAGGAGGTAGCCGACCAGCCCGAGGACGCCGATCTGCCGCACCTGGCGCAGGTACATCCCGGCCACGCCGGCGAGCGCCAGGGTGGCCATCGCCACCTTCATGCCCTGGCGCACCGTCCACTCCGTGGTGGTGACGACGTCGAGGGTGATCTCGGGGTGCCTGACCTGCACGGCGATGAAGAGCGCCCCGGACGCGACGGCGGCCAGGCCGGCCGCCCGGGTGAGCTTCCTGGTGGTGATCTGCATGACGGCCTCCGTGGGCTGGGGGTCCGTGGCGGGTGCCGCGGGACTGCCTCGAACCTAGGAAGGCGCGGGGTGAGCGGGCATCACCCGATGATGTGACCGGCTGGGTGAGATCGTCAGCGGGCGTCCGGCCCGAGCAGCCCGCGCTCGCGGGCGCGGGCCACGGCGGCCCGGCGGCTGGTGACGCCGAGCTTGGTGAACACGTGCTTGGTGTGGGTGCGCAGGGTGTTGTGGGAGATGAACAGCTCGCGGGCGATCTCGGGGCCGCTCAGCTCGCTGGCGAGCCGCCGGAGCACCTGCAGCTCGCGCTCGCTCAGCGGCTCGGTCGGCGGTGGGGTGCCGGGTGGGCCGGCGGTCCTGGTCGCCCCGGTGCCCGCGGTGGCTGCGGCCGCGAGCACGCGACCGGGGTGGCCGTCGGCGGTGCCTGCGGCGTCGGCGGCGCGCAGCAGCTCGAGAGCCGGTGCGCCCTCGTCGAGGAAGAGTCTCGCGTATCCCTCGGGCTCGGGGGCGAGGGTCAGGGCGTCGGCCAGGGTCGTGAGGGCCTGCTCGCGTCGCCCCCGGGCATCGTGGGCGAGGGCGGTCAGGAGGCGCACCTCGACGAGGCTGCCGGCCCGTGCGGATGCCGTGGCGGCCTCCCGGAGCGGTTCCAGGAGACCGAGCGCCCGGCCGGCCGCCTCGGCGTCGAGGTGCGCCCGGTGCTGCGCGAGGAGCAGCCGCGCCAGGGTGAGGTGGTCGTACTCGCGCAGGAACGCCGGCGGGTCGGTGGGGGACACCCCGCGCTCGCGCGCCCAGCGACCCGCGGCGGCGAGGTCACCGCGGGCCACCTGGAGCCGGGCCCGCAGGGTCGAGATCGGCCGCACGTCGGGGAAGAAGCCCGGGCGGTGGAGCTGCTCGGCCCGGTCCAGGTGACCCGTCGCCGCGGGGTGATCGCCCTCGGCCGCGGCCAGCAGGGCCTCGGCCACGAACAGCCGGAAGTGGCTCTCGGTCACCGGGGCGCGGTCCGCGAGCGCCGACGCGGCCTCGAGGTGGGCCCGAGCCCTGTCGAGGTCGCCCACCTCGACGTCGAGCTCGGCCAGTGCCACGTGCAGCTCGGCCGATGCCCGGGCGACCGGCTCACCGTGGCCCTCGGCCTGCCGCAGGGCGCGTTCGCAGAGCTCGCGGGCGCTGACCGGGCGGCCGGCGGCGCGGCACAGGTCGGCGAGCACGACGTGGCCGCCCAGCTCGTCGACGAGGTCGCCCGCGGCGTGCAGGCTCGCCACGGCCTCGCCGAACGTCTCGTACGCCTGCAGCACGTCGCCCTGTGCCCAGGCGGCCATCGCCAGGAACCCGGCCGCCCCGCCTCGGGCGAGGTGGTCGTCGGGGCCGGTGAGGTCGAGAGCCCGCCGGGCGTGCCGCGCGGTGCCCTCGACATCGCCGCGCGCCTGCGCCAGGGAGGCGTGGTACATCGCGATGGTGGCCGGCAGGGTGCGCAGCTCGTCGGTGGGGGCCCACTGGCGCTCGCCGGCGGCGGGGGCGGTGCCGAGCGCGCGCTCGGCGTCGTCGAGCCGGGGGAGGACGGCGTCGAGGTCGCCGGCGGCCAGGAGCAGGGCCGCCTCGAACATGCTGAGCACCGGGCTGCGCCGCACCGTGTCGTCGGGCAGGGCGCTCAGCCAGCCCTGCATCTTCGCCTCCTGCCGGTGCCGCCGGATCTCGGGCACGGCCAGCTCGACGAGGGTGGTGGCCCGGTCGACGTCCCCTGCCGCGAGGGCGTGCTCGATGGCCTCGTCGGTGAAGCCGTGCTGCTCGAACCACTCGCCGGCACGCCGGTGCAGCACCGGCACGAGGTCGGGCCGCTCGGCGAGCAGACGCGCGCGCAGGACGTCGGCGAACAGCTGGTGGTAGCGGAACCACTCCCGCCGGTCGTCGAGGGCGACGAGGAAGAGGTTGTCGCGCTCGAGGGTGCGCAGCATCGCGGCGGCGTCACGCCGGCCGACGACGGCGTCGCACAGGGCGCCCGTGAGCCGGTCGAGCACCGCGGAGTGCAGCAGGAACTCGCGCACCGGCGCCGACTGGTGGGCGAGCACCTCCTCGACGAGGTAGTCGACGACGTAGCGGTCGTCACCGGTGAACCCGGTGATGAACTCCGCGACGTCCTCGCGTCCCTTCAGGGAGATGGCGGCGAGCTGCAGGGCCGCGATCCACCCTTCGGTGCGGTCCTCGAGCGCCCGCACCTGGTCGCCGCTGAGCGGCACGGGTGCGGCTGCCTCGAGGTACGCAGTCGCCTCGGTCGACGTGAAGCGCAGGTCGGCAGCGCGCACCTCCACGAGCTCGCCACGAGCCCGCCAGCGCGCCAGCGGCAGGTCGGGGTCCGCTCGCGTGCTCACCACGACGTGCACGTTGGGCGGCAGGTGCTCGAGCAGGAAGGTCATGTCCGGGGAGATCGCCGGGCCGTCGGCGAGGTGGTAGTCGTCGAGCACCAGCCACACCTCGCCGGGTGCCCCCGCGAGCTCGTTGAGCAGTGCCGTGACCACGAGGTCGGCCGACTCGGCTGAGGCCGGAGCGAGCTCGAGCACCGCGGCGTCGACCGTGGGCACGGCCTGCTGGACGGCCGTGACGACCCCGGTCCAGAACGACGTGGGGTCGGAGTCCGAGGCGTCGAGCGAGAGCCACGCGACCCGGTGGTCGTCCTCGCGCTGCGCGAGCCACGAGGCGAGCAGGGTCGTCTTCCCGAACCCGGCCGGGGCCGCCACCAGGGTGAGCCGGCCCTGCACGCCCTCGGAGAGCCGGTGCAGCAGGCGGGGTCGGGCCACCACGCCGCGGCGCGGGCGGGGGACGTAGAGCTTGGTCGCGACCAGAGGGCGTGCCACGAGTCCTCATTCCACCAGAGCACCGCCGCGAGGTCGCGCCGCGTGCCCACCGTACGCCCGGGGTGCGGGGGCGACCGGGCAGGGTCGGGACGTGACGGCATCCGGTCAGGAATCGAGAAGCGTCACCATGGGTGGCACGCATAGCCTTCAGCTAGAGGTCGGCACCGGGCCGACAGCGTCGTGAGGGAGAGACGATGACCGCCACCAAGAGCGAGACCGGGGACGGGTTCAGCGCCGCCGAGCGCGCCGCGATGAAGCAGCGCGCCGCCGAGCTGCGCGCCGAGGGCAAGAAGGGCGCGAAGAAGGCCGACGGCCAGGAGGCGCTGCTCGAGGCCATCGCCAAGATGGCGCCGGACGACCGTGCCCTCGCCGAGCGGGTGCACATGGCGGTCACGTCCGCCGCACCCGAGCTGGAGCCGAAGACCTGGTACGGCATGCCCGCCTGGTCCAACGCCGACGGCAAGGTCGTCGTCTTCTTCCAGGACTCCGGCAAGTTCAAGTACCGGTTCTCGACGCTGGGCTTCCAGGACGCCGCGAACCTCGACGACGGCGACTTCTGGCCGACGTCGTACGCGATGCTGAGGTGGAGCCCGACGGTCGAGAAGCAGGTCGTGGCGCTGGTCAGGGCCGCCGTCGCCTGAGCCGGCCGTGGCGTGCAGCTCTGCTCAGGCGACGCAGAACTCGTTGCCCTCGGGGTCGAGCATGACGACGTGCCCGAGCCCCTCGCCGTCGTAGGACTCCTCGCGCACCTGCGTCGCGCCGGCCGCCTCGAGCTCGGCGACCCGCTCGCGCACGAGCCGCTCGCGCTCGACGGGGTCCCACGGCGGCTCGCCGGCGACCCTGATGTCGACGTGGACGCGGTTCTTGGCGGTCTTGCCCTCGGGCACGCGCAGGAACCCGATCGCCGGTCCACGGCCGTCGGGGTCGACGATGGAGGCGCCGTCGGGGTCCTCGTAGCCGGGCTCGGGGACGTAGCGCAGGGCCCGGGCCCAGAACGCCGCGAGCCGCTGCGGGTCGTTGGCGTCGCAGCCCAGGGTCCAGTGGGTGGCCATGCGCGTCACGCTAGCCGCGACCGCCGACGGCCGGGAACGGCAGGGCCGCGCCGGTCTCGGGCACGAGCCCCCCTCAACGCCCACTCCCGCGACCGGCGCGGCCGCAGCACGAGCATGTCGGGCTCGCCGCACCCCCACATCCGTACGGGTACTCAGAGGGATGGCGGGACGGGTGCCGCGGGCGCCTGCGCACCGGCATCCGGATGACGTCAGGCGACGTCCATCGGCTGCCCGCCGGTGATCCGGATCAGCTCGTCGTAGGACGTCGCGAACACCGAGTGGCTGTGCCCGGCGGCGGCCCACACCGTCTCGTAGCGGCCGAGGGTGACGTCGATGATCGTGCGGATGTGCTGGGGGTGCCCGACGGGTGCGACCCCGCCGATCGCGAACCCTGTGTGCTCGCGCACGTAGACGGGGTCGGCCTGCTCGACGTGGGCCAGGCCGGCGAGGTCGGCGACCTTGTCGACGTCGACGCGGTGGCCACCGGAGGCGAGGACGAGCAGGGGCAGGTGCTCGCCCTCGTGCGTCGTCGCGACGAAGACGAGGCTGTTCGCGATCTCGGCGGGGGAGACGCCCAGGGCCTCGGCGGCCGCCCTCGCGGTGCGCACGGCGATGGGCAGGTGGCGCACCTCGGGCGTCACGTGGTGGAGCGCGAGGGTCTCCATGACCGACAGGACGCCGGGGTGCCCGGAGCGGTCACGCGGCGGGACGAGGTCGCCCGTCTCGGGGGTCATGTGGCCAGCGTAGTGACCGCGGACGGGGTTGACCCGACGTCGGGGGAGGAGGCTATGGTGGTCCTGTAGTCGAACACCTGTTCGACGAGCCGGGTCCCGCCCGGCGACCCCCGTCCGGCTCGGCCGGACGGGGCCCGACGAGCCGTCCCGGAGGTTGCCATGGTCCGTCGCCACGACGAGCCGGTCAGCGTCCGCGGCGACGACGGGCCCCGCGACTTCGTGTGGCGCGGACGCCGCTACACCGTGTGCGCGGTCCTCGCCTCGTGGCAGGAGCGCCGGGCGTGGTGGCGCGAGGTCGGCGACCACCCGGCCGTCCCCGGCCTGCCGAGCCCGCAGCGCCGGGTCTGGCGGGTCGAGGCCTGCCCACCGTCGGGCACCACCGGGGTCTTCGACCTCGGCCGTGACGACGACCACTGGCTCCTCCTGCGAGCCCACGACTGAGGACACTGAGGACACACGATGAGCCACGCCGCGACCACCCTCGACCTCCTCGACCGCTCCCGCGAGGCGCTGACCTCCGGGTACGCCGCGTCCGCCGCGTCGGCGCGCTACCTCGCCGCCTCGCTGGCCGCGCTGCGGGCCGGGGCCGCGCTCGTCGCCGCCCGCTCGGCGGCCCGCCCCGGGGCGGGGCTCGCCTCGGGTGGTGACGGCCCGCACGACGTGTGGGCGCTCACCTCCCGGGTCGCCCCCGAGCTCACCGAGTGGGCCCAGCGGTTCGCCGCCGCGACCGGGCAGCGCGTCGGCGTCGAGACCGGCCTCGTGCGGGTCACCGCCCGCGAGGCCGACGACCTGCTGCGCGACGCCGAGACCTTCGTCGACCTCGCCGCCCGCCGGCTCGGGGTGCCCCCGGTGCAGCGGCCGCACCGGCTCGCACCCGTCCGCTCGGCCTGAGGGCGTCGTGGACGGGTTCGCCCACCTCCACGTCGCCTCGGGGTTCTCGATGCGCTACGGCGCCTCGATGCCCGAGGACCTCGTCGAGCGCGCCGCCGAACACGGCCAGGGCGCGCTCGCCCTCACCGACCGCGACGGCCTCTACGGCGCGGTCCGGTTCGCCACGGCGTGCGGCCGCGCCGGCATCGCCCCGGTGCTCGGCGTCGACCTCGCCGTCGAGCCGCTCGCGCTCGGGGCCACCGGTCCCGGTGCGGTCCGCGCCGGCGCCGGCGCCCCCGCCCGAGCATCAGGCGCCGCCCGCGACCTCGCCGCCGCCCGCGGCCTCGGCACCGCCCGCGACCTCGGTACAGCCGGCACCCTCGGTGCGGCGAGCGACCCGGATGCCGTCCGCGCCGGGAGGGGCACGGCATCCGCCCCGCCGCCGCGACCCCGCACCCCGGTGCGCGGCGGGGCCGTCGTCGACCCGCGTCGCCCGCGGGTCACCGTCCTGGCCCGGGGCCGGGTCGCGGGCACCGCGCCCGGCGCCGGCTGGGCGGCGCTGTGCCGGCTCGTCACCGCCACGCACCTGCGCGGCGAGCGCGGCATCCCCGTCACGACCCCCGACCTCCTCGCCCGGTGGTCCCACCCCTCCGACTCCGTGCGGGTTACGCACGGTTCTCGCAGCGCACCGGCCGGTGAAACCGTGCGTAAGTCGCACGAGGTCGGAGGAGGGGGGCGGCTGGTGCGTGGAGAGCCGAGCCGCCTGCTCGTGCTCCTCGGCCCCGACTCCGACGTCGGCCGGGCCGTCCTCGCCGGCCGCCGCGACCGGGCCCGCCACCTGCTCGCCGCCTGGCAGGCCGTGCTGCCTCGCGACGGGCTCGCCGTCGAGGTCGTCCACCACGGCGGCCCCGATGGCACCCCCGGATGCCGGTCGCACGCGGCACGGCTGCTCGGCCTCGCCGACGCGGCGGGCGTCCCCGCCGTGCTCACCGCCGCGGTCCGCCACGCCGACCCCGAGCAGGTGCGCACCGTCGACGTCCTCGACGCCGCCCGGCGGCTCGTCGTGCTCGACTCGCGTCACCTCGACCGGGTCACCGACGCCGGGCACCTCGCGAGCACTGCGGCGATGCACGCCACCGCGCTCGAGGTCACCGGCGGCGACCGCGCCCGCGCCGACCGGCTCGTCGCGATGACCGCCCTCGTCGCCGACGAGTGCACCCAGCAGGCCCGCCACGACCTCGGCATCGGCGCGGTCCACCTCCCCGAGGCCGAGGTGCTCGGCATCGCGCCCGGCACCGACCCGATGGCGGTGCTCGCGCAGCGCTGCCGGTCCGCCGTCGAATGGCGCTACCCCGGGGCGGGTGAGGGCGAGCGCCGGGTCGTCCTCGACCGGCTCGACGAGGAGCTCGGCGTCATCGAGGCCCTCGGCTACCCCACCTACTTCCTCACCGTCGCCGAGGTCACCGACCTCATCCGGGCCCGCGGGGTGCGGGTCGCCGCCCGCGGCTCCGGTGCGGGCAGCCTCGTCAACCACCTCCTCGGCATCAGCGGGGTCGACCCGATCCGCCACCGGCTGCTCATGGAGCGCTTCTGCTCCCCGCTGCGCGCCGAGCTGCCCGACATCGACGTCGACGTCGAGTCGGCCCGCCGCACCGAGATCTACGAGGCCGTCCTCGACCGGTTCGGCGCCGAGCGGGTCACGTGCGTGTCGATGATGGACACCTACAAGGTGCGCCACGCCGTGCGCGACGTCGGCGCCGCGCTCGGCCTGCCGCCCACCGAGGTCGACGAGATCGCCAAGGCGTTCCCGCACATCCGCGCCCGGGACGCCCGCCACGCCATCGCCGACCTGCCCGAGCTGCGCAGCCGCGGCCTCGACAGCCCGCGCCTCGCGGCCTTCTTCGACCTCGTCGAGGCCCTCGACGGCCTGCCCCGGCACATCGCCCTCCACCCGTGCGGCATCGTGCTGTCCAACAGCGGCCTGCTCGACCGCACCCCGGTCGAGGCGAGCTGGCTGGGCTTCCCGATGAGCCAGTTCGACAAGGACGACGTCGAGACGCTCGGCTTCCTCAAGCTCGACGTCCTCGGCATCCGCATGCAGTCGGCGATGGCCCACGCCGTCGCCGAGGTGGAGCGCGTGTCCGGGGAGCACATCGACCTCGACGACGAGACGCAGGTGCCGCACGACGACGAGGCCACCTACGACCTGATCCGCACCACGCGCACCCTGGGCATGTTCCAGATCGAGAGCCCGGGCCAGCGCGAGCTCGTCGGGAAGCTCGGGCCGAGCCGGTTCGGCGACCTCGTCGTCGACATCTCCCTCTTCCGGCCCGGGCCGGTCAAGTCCGACATGATCACGCCGTTCCTCAACAGCCGGCACGGCTGGAGCGAGCGGCGCTTCCTCCACCCGAGCCTCATCCCGGCGCTCGAGGAGACCGAGGGTGTCGTCGTCTTCCACGAGCAGGTGCTGCTCATCGTCGCCGAGACCACCGGGGTGAGCCTGGCCCAGGCCGACGAGGTGCGCCGCAGCATGGGCACCCCGAAGGGCCAGACCGACGTCGAGGCGTGGTGGCGCCCCGCGGCCGCCGCCCGCGGCTACTCCGCCGACGACCGCGACCGCATCTGGGAGGTGCTGAGGTCGTTCGCGAGCTTCGGCTTCTGCAAGGCGCACGCCGCGGCCTTCGCGCTGCCCACCTTCCACTCCGCGTGGCTCAAGGCGCACCACCCCGCGGCCTTCCTCGCCGGCGTCCTCACCCACGACCCGGGGATGTACCCGAAGCGGCTCATCCTCGACGACGCCCGCTCCTTCGGCATCCCCGTGCTCGGCCTCGACGTCAACGCCTCGGGCGACACCTACCGTCTCGAGCGGGTCGACGACGACGCGCCGGATGCCGGGGACACGCCGGGTGCCGGGGACACGCCGGGTGCCGGGGACACGCCGGGTGCCGGGGACGCGTCGGATGCCGCGCTCGCGCCGGCGTGGCGGCGCGCGCGCCAGCCCTACGGCATCCGGCTCTCGCTCGCCGACGTCAAGGGGATCAGCGCCGCCGAGGTCGCGCGCGTCGTCGCCGGCCAGCCCTTCGCCGACCTCGGCGACTTCTGGACCCGGGCCCGGGTGAGCCGGCCGGTCACCGAGCGGCTCGTGCTCGCGGGCGCCTTCGACAGCCTCCACGGGATGGGCGGCAGCGGTCTCGGGCGGCGCGGCCGGGTCACCCGGCGCGACCTGCTGCTCCACGTCGCCGAGCTCGAGCGGTGGGAGCGCTCGGGAGGAGCACCCCCGCGCGCCTCGCGACGGCTCACCCTGCCGCGCAGCCCGGCCCGCGACCTCGAGACGGCGGGGGTCGACGTCCGCGAGCAGGCCGCGGCCCAGTCGCAGGCCGCCCGCGAGGTCGTGCCCGCCGACGCCCAGCCGACCCAGCTCACCCTCGACCTCGGCGACCGCCCGCGCCTCGTGGCCGGCGCCGGGCTGCCCGAGATGACCGGGCCCGAGCGGGTGCGCGCCGAGCTCGACGTGCTCGGCCTCGACGTCTCGGCGCACGTCGTGGAGTTCTACGCCCCGCTGCTCACCGCGCTCGGCGTCACCCGAAGCCGCGACCTCCTCGCCACCCGCAGCCGCAGCGAGGTGTGGGTCGCCGGGGTCAAGGTCGCCACCCAGACCCCGCCGGTGCGCTCGGGCCGCCGGGTCGTCTTCCTCACCCTCGACGACTCCACCGGGCCGTCCGACTGCACGTTCTTCGAGGACGTCCAGGGTCCGTACGCCGGGGTCGTCTTCCACTCCTGGCTGCTCCTCGTGCGCGGGGTGCTGCGCCGCACCGGCGACCGTGGGGTCTCGATCCGGGCGACCGGTGCCTGGGAGCTCGCGGCGCTGTGGGACGCCTGGCAGCTCGGCGGCCTCGAGCGTGTCCACGCCGCGATCGCCGCGGGGGAGTCCGACGCCCTGGCCCGCGCCGAGGCGGCGGAGGCCGCCGCGCGCGAGCAGGACGCCCGCACCGGCCGCCGGGTGCTCGTGCACGCGTCGGGCTTCCGCCAGTCGCCCTACGCCGACACCCGTCCCCCGGGGGCCGACCCACGCTCCGGTCGGGGCGCCCCCGACGGGGCCGGCGCCCCCGTCGTCCCCGCGGCGCCGGCCGCCGCGCTGCTGCCCTCGCGCAAGCTGTGGCACGCGAGCCCCGGCAGCTCCGGACACTAGGGTGTGAGCACCCCACCTGCTGCCGCGGCACCGCCCGACGGCGACGAACGACTGCGACACCGAACGACTGCGACACCGAACGACGAAATGGAGAGCCGACGTGGCCGACGAGCGTGCCCGGGTCCGCCGGGGCGGCGCCCAGCCCGGTCTGCGCACCGCCGCCGTGCAGGCGGTCGTCGACGCCCTCGCCGAACGCCGCTCCACTGAGCTCGGCCGCCCACTGCGCGTCCTCGACCTCGGCGGCGGCACCGGCGGCACCGCCGTCCCGCTCGCCGCGGCCGGGCACGACGTCACCGTCGTCGACCCCAGCCCGGACGCGCTCGCCTCGCTGCGCCGGCGGGCCGCGGAGACCGGCACCTCCGAGCGGGTCCACCCCGTCCAGGGCGACACCGACACCGTCGGCGACCTCGCCCCCGACGGCGGGCGGCCGGCCTACGACCTCGTCTGCCTCCACGGCACCCTCGAGGTCGTCGACGACCCCGACACCGCCCTCGCCAACGTCGCCGGGGTCCTCGCCCCCGGAGGCGCCCTCTCGCTCGTCGTCGCGCAGCGGCTGCCCGCGGTGCTCGCCCGGGCCCTCGCCGGCCAGTTCGCCCGGGCCGGCGCGATCCTCGAGCGCCCCGACGGGCGCTGGGGCGACGACGACCCGGCCCCGCGCCGGTTCGACGAGGCCGAGGTGCTCGCCCTCCTCGCCGCGCACGGTCTCACGCCGGTCGACAGCCACGGCGTGCGCATCTTCAGCGACCTGGTCCCGTCGGCCCTCGTCGACTCCGAGGCCGACCGCACCGCGCTCCTCGAGCTCGAGGAGGCCGCGAGCCGCCACCCCGAGCACCCGCTGCTCGGGGCGCTCGGCAGTGTCCGCCACGTCCTCGCGACCCGGGACTGACGCCGTCGGGGGTCGCTCATGAGCCGTCGCCAGTTCGCCCTCCCGCAGCGGGCCTCCGCGGAGCCGCCCGACGACACGGGCTGCACCGTCCTGCACGTCGACATGGACGCCTTCTACGCGTCCGCGACCCTGCTGTCCCACCCCGACCTCGTCGGCACGCCCGTCATCATCGGCGGCGGCAACCGCGGGGTGGTGCTCTCGGCGACCTACGAGGCCCGGCGGTTCGGGGTCACCTCGGCGATGCCGATGACCCGCGCCCGCCGGCTGTGCCCGCAGGCCACCGTCCTGCCGCCCGACCACGCCCTGTACTCGACGATCTCGGCGTCCGTCATGGAGATCTTCCGGTCGGTGACGCCCGTCGTCGAGCCGCTCTCGCTCGACGAGGCCTTCCTCGACGTCTCGGGGGCGCTGCGGCGAGTGGGCCGCCCCGCGACGATCGGGCAGATGATCCGCGACACCGTCCACGACGAGCAGGGCATCACCTGCTCGGTCGGCGTCGCGCCGACGAAGTTCGTCGCCAAGCTCGCCTCCGGGCTCGCCAAGCCCGACGGCATGGTCGTGGTGCCCCGTGACGAGGTCGTGCCGTTCGTCCAGCAGCTGCCGGTGGGCGCGCTCTGGGGGGTGGGGGAGCGCACCGAGGAGGCCCTCGTGCGGCTCGGCCTGCGCACCGTCGCCGACATCGCCCACACCCCGCTCGCGACGCTCGTGCGCGGCCTCGGCGACGCGACCGGCCACCACCTGCACGAGCTCGCCTGGGGACGTGACCCGCGCCCGGTCGAGCGCGAGCAGCGGGAGAAGAGCATCGGCAGCGACGAGACGTTCGAGTTCGACATCGACGACGCGGCCGAGATCCACCGCCGGCTGCTCGCCCTGAGCGAGCGCACCGCGGCCCGGGTGCGCGCCGCCGGTCTCGCGGGCCGCACCGTCACCCTCCGGGTGCGGTTCAGCGACTTCACGACGATCACCCGCTCGCGCACGCTGCGCGAGCCGACCGACAGCGGACGCGCGATCCACGAGGCCGCGATCGGCCTGTTCGACGCCCTCGGGCTGCAGCGGGCCCGCATCCGGCTCGTCGGGGTGCGCGTCGAGAAGCTCGTCGAGACCTCCCAGGCGCCCATCCAGGGGGTCATCGGGGAACCCGAGCACGGCTGGCGGGACGCCGACCGGGCGGTCGACCGGGCCCGCTCGCGCTTCGGTTCGGGGGCCGTGCGACCGGCGAGTCTGGTCCAACGTGACACATCCGCTTCCGCACGACGACCGCGAGACCTATCCTGAGGACCTAGGGACAACTTTGGGGCGTCGACCGGGCGCCTCGGCCGACCCACGGGAGGATCCGTGCCCCTCTCAGACCACGAGCAGAAGATGCTCGAACAGATGGAGCAGGCGCTCGCTGCCGAGGACCCGAAGTTCGCCTCGCAGATGCAGGGCAGTTCACTGGCGTCGCTCCAGCGCCGACGGTGGCTCGTCGGCGGACTGGGGGTGCTCGCGGGCCTGGGTCTGGTGCTCGTCGGCGTCAACACGACGATGTGGGTCGGGGCCATCGGCTTCGCCGTCATGGTCGCCTCCGCGGTCTTCGCCGCGACCCCGCCGCGCAAGTCCCGGCTGGGCGTCGTGCGCCCGGACGGCACCACCGACCCCCACGCCAAGGGTGGCCGCAAGAAGGGCCAGCGCTCCTTCATGGACCGGCTCGACGAGCGCTGGGAGCGCCGCCAGAACAACTGGTGACGACCCGAGGGCCTCGCGTCAGGACGCGACGAGCCCCGCGACGTACAGGCAGGCGATGACGAGCCCGGCGGCGAGCTCGATGCCGATGCTGTGCAGCACCGCGACGAGGGCGTGCTTGGTCCGCACCCACGCCTGCGACCGGTCCCGGGTGCGCCCGACCTCGACGACGAAGATGCCGAGGACGAAGCCGACGATCGCGCCGACCACGGGGATGACGAAGAACCCGACGATCCCGAACAGCACGGCCAGGGCCAGGGTCGAGGTCTGCACACCCCGCTCGCGCATGCGGCGGCCAGGCAGGGTGTACTGCAGGACGTAGCCGACGACGGCCACGAGCAGGCTCGCGACGAAGATCCCCCAGGCCAGGCCGGTGCCCTCCATGAGGGCCCACAGCAGCACTCCTGCAAGGACGACGAGGAGGCCGGGCAGGACGGGCAGGACGATGCCGACGAGTCCGACGACGATGAGCAGGGGTGGGACGATCATGCCGACGTCGTCGGCAAGGGCGTCCACCTCAGTCGGAGAGTCCGCCGATGGCGGTCGGCTCCATGAGGCGCTCGCTCTCGTCGCGGATCTCCGCGAGGCCGGCGAGGGCGGGAATGTGCTCACGCCCGTGGTGCGCGCAGAACAGGAGCTCTCCGCCGGCGTGGAGGGTGGCGCGGACGTAGGCCTGCGCGCCGCAGCGGTCGCAACGGTCGGCGGCGGTCAGGGCTGCTGGTGCCAGTGCGGCGTTCACGTCGGCCTCCTCGGCTCGCTCGGGGGTGCTGCTCGGTGTTCGGTGCTCGCCACCCGGGTGGATGGCTCGCGGTGCAACAGTCAATCACGCGGGATGCTTCCCACCGTGCAGGTGGGGTGACTCGGGACACGTTGCGACCGGATCGTGATCTCCGGCCCAGCGGCCCCCGGTGAGCCTGTCGGGGCTCGTCGGACCCGGCGACTACCCTGCGACACGTGCCTGCGACCGCTGCGAAGAAGACCGCGACGAGCAAGTCCGCGTCCGAGTACACCGCCCACCACCTGCAGGTCCTCGAGGGCCTGGAGGCGGTCCGCAAGCGTCCCGGGATGTACATCGGCTCCACCGACTCCCGCGGGCTCATGCACTGCCTGTGGGAGATCATCGACAACGCCGTCGACGAGGCCCTGGGCGGCCACTGCGACCACGTCGAGGTCACCCTCCACCACGACGGCTCCGTCGAGGTCCGCGACAACGGCCGCGGCGTCCCCGTCGACATCGAGCCCCGCACGGGCCTGACCGGGGTCGAGCTCGTCTTCACGCGCCTGCACGCGGGCGGCAAGTTCGGCGGCGGCTCGTACACGGCATCCGGCGGTCTGCACGGCGTGGGCGCCTCGGTCGTCAACGCGCTGTCCTCGCGCCTCGACGTCGAGGTCGACCGCGGTGGCAAGACCTACGCGATGAGCTTCCGCCGTGGCGAGCCGGGCACCTTCTCCGACGTCGCCGGCGCCCGGGGCACCAAGGACCCCGAGCACACCTTCACCCCGTACGTCGACAAGAGCGTGCTCGAGGTCGTGGGCACCACCCGGCGCGGCGTCACCGGTACCCGCGTCCGCTACTGGGCCGACCACCAGATCTTCCTCAAGGACGCCGCCTTCGACCTCGACGGCCTCGTGGCCCGGGCGCGGCAGACCTCGTTCCTCGTGCCGGGCCTGACCATCGTCATCCGGGACGCTCGCGGCGAGGAGCCCACCGAGGAGGTCTTCCTCCACGACGGCGGCATCTCCGAGTTCTGCGAGTTCCTCGCGCCCGACCACGCCGTCACCGGGGTCTGGCGCCTCCAGGGCAGCGGCACCTTCACCGAGACGGTGCCTGTGCTCGACGCCCAGGGCCACATGACGCCCACGGAGGTCGAGCGCGAGTGCGGCGTCGACGTCGCCGTGCGCTGGGGCAACGGCTACGACACCCGGGTCTCCTCGTTCGTCAACATCATCGCCACCCCCAAGGGCGGCACCCACCTGGCCGGGTTCGAGCAGGCCCTGCTCAAGGTGCTGCGCAGGCAGCTCGAGGTCAACTCGCGCCGGCTCAAGGTCGGCAGCGACAAGCTCGAGAAGGACGACGCCCTCGCCGGGCTCACGGCGGTGGTCACGGTGCGCCTCGCCGAGCCGCAGTTCGAGGGGCAGACCAAGGAGGTGCTGGGCACCAACGCCGTGCGCGCCATCGTCTCGCGCGTCGTCGAGACCGAGCTCACGGCCCGCCTCGTCTCGACCAAGCGGCCCGAGAAGCAGCAGGCCGCGCTGCTGCTGGAGAAGGTCACCGCCGAGATGAAGTCGCGGATCAGCGCGCGGCTGCACAAGGAGACCCAGCGCCGCAAGACCGCCCTCGAGTCCTCCACCCTGCCGGCCAAGCTCGCCGACTGCCGCAGCACCGACGTCGAGCGCACCGAGCTGTTCATCGTCGAGGGCGACAGTGCGCTCGGCACCGCCAAGCTCGCCCGCAGCAGCGACCACCAGGCGCTCCTGCCGATCCGCGGCAAGATCCTCAACGTCCAGAAGGCCTCGGTCACCGACATGCTCGGCAACGCCGAGTGCGCCGCGATCATCCAGGTCATCGGGGCCGGCTCGGGGCGCACCTTCGACCTCGAGTCCGCCCGCTACGGCAAGGTCATCATCATGACCGACGCCGACGTCGACGGCGCCCACATCCGCACCCTGCTCCTCACCCTGTTCTTCCGCTACATGCGCCCCCTCGTCGAGGCCGGCCGCGTCTACGCCGCGGTGCCGCCGCTGCACCGCATCGAGGTGGTCAACCCGGGGTCGAAGGCCAACGAGGTCATCTACACCTACTCCGAGGCCGAGATGCGGCGCACCATGGCCTCGCTCACCAAGCGCGGGAAGAAGACCAAGCCGCTCCAGCGCTACAAGGGCCTGGGCGAGATGGATGCCGACCAGCTGGCGGAGACGACCATGGATCCCCACCACCGCACGCTGCGCAAGGTGACGGCCGCCGACCTCGACTCGGCGGCGCACGTCTTCGAGCTGCTCATGGGCGGCGACGTGGGACCCCGCAAGGACTTCATCATCGACTCCGCCGACGCCCTGGACCGCGAGCGCATCGACGCCTGACCTCGCGGGTCGGGCGGATGCCGTGGTCCCCGCCCGCCACGCCGCGGGCCTGGTTGCCGTCGGACGAGACCTCGGCCACAGTGGGCTCGACAGCGGTGTCACGGGACCCGCGGGCGGGAGGGCACGATGAGCGCCACGGTGGAGCACGACCAGGAGCGCGTGGAGGGCGAGGAGCGCACCGAGCTGAAGCGGGCCATCGGCCCGAAGCTGCTCCTGCTCTTCATCATCGGGGACATCCTCGGCACGGGCGTGTACTCGCTGACCGGCCGGGTGGCGAGCGAGGTCGGGGGAGCGGCCTGGGCCCCGTTCATCGTGGCCTTCGCCATCGCGCTCGTCACCGCCTTCAGCTACCTCGAGCTCGTCACGAAGTACCCGCGGGCCGCGGGCGCCGCGCTGTACACGCACAAGGCGTTCGGCATCCACTTCGTGACGTTCCTCGTGGCGTTCACGGTGATGTGCTCCGGCATCACCTCGGCGTCCACCGCGTCGAACGCCTTCGCCGCCAACCTCGCCGACGGGTTCGGGCTCGACAGCGAGAACAGCAGCCTCGTGCTCGGCATCGCCCTGTCCTTCATGCTCCTCGTCGCGGCGGTCAACTTCCGCGGGGTCGGCGAGAGCGTCAAGGCCAATGTCGTGCTGACGACCGTCGAGCTCTCGGGCCTGCTGCTCGTCATCCTCATCGGCATCTACGCGGCGTCGGGCGGCAAGGCCGACTTCTCCCGCGTCACCGTCTTCGACACCTCCGGTGACAAGAACGTCTTCCTCGCCATCACGGCGGCGACGTCGCTCGCGTTCTTCGCCATGGTCGGCTTCGAGGACGCCGTCAACATGGCCGAGGAGACCAAGGACCCGGTGCGGAACTTCCCGAAGATGATGCTCACCGGCATCGGCGTCACCGGGCTGATCTACGTCCTCGTCGCGATCTTCTCGGTGGCCCTGGTGCCCGTCGGCGAGCTCGGCGAGGGCGACACCCCGCTCACCCAGGTCGTCTCGGCCGGGCTCCCGGACTTCCCCGTCGACAGCATCATGCCGTTCATCGCGATGTTCGCCGTGGCCAACTCGGCGCTCATCAACATGCTCATGGCGAGCCGGCTCATCTACGGCATGGCCCGCCAGGACGTCCTGCCGCCGGTGCTCGGCAGGGTGCACCACGGGCGCCAGACGCCGTGGGTGGCGATCATCTTCACGACGACCATCGCCTTCGGGCTCATCTACTTCGTCAGCACGAGCGACAGCGAGGTCGTCCCCGCCCTCGGTGGCACGACCGCGCTGCTGCTCCTCGGGGTGTTCACGATCGTCAACGTCGTCGTCCTCGTGCTGCGACGCGACGACATCGGCCGGGCGCACTTCCGCACGCCGACGGTCATGCCGGTCATCGGTGCGATCGCCTGCTTCTTCTTCACGCTGCCGGTCACCGGGCGCGACCCGATCCAGTACACGATCGCCGCCTGGCTGCTCGGCATCGGTGTCGTCCTGTGGGCGCTCACCTGGGGCGCCAACCGGGCGTTCTTCGGGAAGAAGACCTACCTGCGCGACCCGGAGGACCTCGCGCAGCGACGACGCGCCGCGGAACTGACGCGGTCTGCCCCCCGCGTCCCCCGGCTTCCGGTCAGGCGGATGCCGGTGCGGGCGCCGGCACCGGGCCGGTCGACTCGCGCAGCGACGAGCTCGGTCGGCATGACGACCTCGTCGGTCGACTGGTCGCCGTCGAGCAGCGCCCGCAGCAGCAGCTCGGCGGCGGCGGTGCCCAGACCGGCGACGTCCTGGCGCACCGTGGTGAGCCCGAGGACGCCGGAGAGGACGTAGTCGTCGATCCCGATGATCGAGAGGTCCTCGGGCACGCGCATGCCGAGGCGCCGGGCGCTCTCGCGCACGCCGATGGCCATCTCGTCCGAGGCGGCGACGATCGCGGTCGGGCGGTCGGCCCCGGACAGCAGCACCGCGCTGTCGCGGGCGGCGGCCTCGGCCGTCCAGTCGGAGCCGAGGACCCAGCCGTCGTCGCAGGTCAGACCCATGCTCGGCCACCGCGCCGAGGAAGGCCTCGAGGCGGTCCTGGGGGGTCTGGATGTGGGCGACGTTCTGCGGGACCGCGCCGATGTAGCCGATCTGGGTGTGCCCGAGCCCGGCGAGGTGCTCGACGGCGGTGCGCATCGCGGCATGGTCGTCGATGCGCACGCAGGCCCGGCCGGGCACGGGGGACCCGATGGCGACGAGGGGCAGGCCCGAGGCGGTCGACGAGCTCGACCTCCTCGGGCGCCATCGGGACGTTGAGCGTGATGACGCCGTCGACCCGCTTCCACAGCATGTTCTGCGAGAGGGGGAGGCGCTGGTCGTAGCTGTCGTCCTCGAGGTCGAAGAGGATGACGTGGTGCTCACGGGCCCGCAGGCTCTTCTCGATGGCGCTGACGAGCGTCGCGAAGAACCAGCGGGTGAGGAAGGGCGCGACGACCGCCACGACGCGGGTGCGCCCCGAGGCGAGCGACGTCGCCGTGGGGGAGGCGACGTAGTGCAGGTCCTCGGCGACGCGCAGCACGCGTTCGCGGGTCTCCGGGGAGACCCGGTCCAGACCCCGAAGGGCGCGGGAGACCGTGGCGACCGACACCCCGGCCACCCGCGCCACATCGGTGATGGTGCTGATCGGCCGTTCCTTTCCCCGGATGGGGGCGTCAGCCCTTGAGCCCGCCCGCGAGCAGGCCGCGGACGAAGTACCGCTGGAGGGCGAGGAACACCAGCGACGGGGACGATCATCGCGATGAACGCACCCGCCGACAGGAGGTACCAGGCACTGCCGCGGCTACCGGACAGCTCGGCGACGCGCACCGTGATCGGGGCGACGTCGGGCGTGCCGCCGAGGAACACGAGCGAGACGAGCAGGTCGTTCCACACCCACAGGAACTGGAAGATGCCGAACGCGGCCAGGGCCGGCGTGAGCAGGGGCAGGAGGATCCGGAAGAAGATCGTCACGTGCCCCGCGCCGTCGACGCGCGCCGCCTCCATGAGCTCGCCCGGGGAGCTCGCGCATGAAGTTGTGGATGAGGAAGATCGCCAGTGGCAGCGCGAAGATCGTGTGCGACAGCCACACGCTCCAGTAGGACGCGCCGAACCCCAGCGTGTTGACGTAGATGTCGAGCAGCGGGATGAGGGCGACCTGCAGGGGCACGATCTGCAGCGCGAAGACCGCGACGAACAGTGCGTCGCGACCCGGGAACGGCATCCACGCGAACGCGTACGCCGCGAGCGAGGCCAGGAAGAGCGGCAGGATCACCGCGGGGATCGTGATGACGATCGTGTTGATGAAGTACTGCGACAGGCTCGCCGAGCGTGCCGGGCGCGAGCGCCTCGCGGTAGTTCTCGAGCGTGAACGCCGCGGGGTCGCTGGAAGGCGGTCCACCACCCGCTCGTGTTGATCGCCCGCTGGTCGCGGAACGAGGTGACCAGCAGGCCGATGGTCGGGATGGTCCACAGCACGGCGATGATGATCGCGGCGGCCGAGGCCCACGGGGAGGAGACGGCGCGGGCCGCGTCCCCGGCACGGGACTTCCTGCGGCGCCGAGGGGAGGTCGTCCCGGCGACCGCCGCCGTCGCGTCGTCGTTGACGGACTCGGGCGTGGCAGCCGGCTGGAGGGTGCTCATGCTCAGGCCTCCTTGCGCATCTGGATGATGTTGTAGATGACGATGGGGATGACGAGGATGAACAGCAGCACCGCCAGGGCGCCGCCCAGCCCGGGCGCGTTGTAGCGGAAGCTCTGGTTGTAGAACTCGTTGGCGACCACCGAGGTGTCGAACTGGCCGCCCGTCATGGTCCGGACGATGTCGAAGACCTTGAGCGTGCCGATGCCGATCGTCGTGAGGACGACGACGAGCGCGGGACGGATGCTCGGGAGGGTGATGAACCGGAACATCTTGAAGCCCAGGACGCCGTCGAGCTTGGCCGCCTCGATGATCTCGTCGGGGATCGCCTTGATCGCCGCCGAGAGCACGGTCATCGCGAAGCCGGCCTGGATCCACACCATGACGATGATGAGCATGAGGGTGTTGAGCGGGGCATCGAGGAGGAACTGCTGGGTCTCGAAGCCGAGCGCCTTGAGGAGCCCGTTGAGCAGGCCGATCTGGGGCCGCGACGTCTGCTTGTACTGGTAGACGAACTTCCAGATGATGCCGGCGCCGACAAAGGAGATCGCCATCGGCAGGAAGATGAGCGCCTTGGCGAACGCCTCGCCGCGGGCCCGGTCGATGAGGATCGCGTACAGGAGACCGATGCCCGTCGCGAGGAACGGCACGAGGATCACCCACAGGGCCGTGTTGCGCAGCACGAGGAGCAGCTCGGGCTGCGTGAACATCGCGGTGTAGTTGGCGAGACTGAAGGAGTCCTCACCCGAGCGTCCCCGCAGGGACTGGATGATGGTGAGGATCGCGGGGTACATGAGGCCGACCGCGAGGAGGAACACCGCAGGCCCGACGAAGAGCCCACCTTGGACGCGCTCTCCGGTCTTGCCCCTGAACAGGGAGGCGAGGAAGAGGACCAGGCCGAAGACGACCGCGAAGAGGGCGATCGCGAAGAACATCAGGAAGAACTTGCCGGCGACACTCTCAGCGCGCAGGAGCGGCTCAGGGATCGCGCTCGGCACTCGCACGAGGACGGTCGACGTCATGGACTCACCTCCGGTGGAGTCGTGAAGGGGAGAGTCGGGGTGGGGCACAAGGCCTCCGCCCCACCCCGACTCGGGTGACCGGGTCAGGTCCGAGGACCTGGCTCAGGTCGGGGTCAGCTGGCCGGCCAGGACTGCTCGATGTAGTCGAGCGTCGTCTTGTCGTCCTCGCCGGTGATCCAGTTGGTCATGCCCTTCCAGAACGTGCCCGCACCGACAGCGCCCGGCATGAGGTCCGAGCCGTCGAAGCGGAACGTCGCCGCCTTGTCGGTGAGGATCTCGGCAGAGAGCTTGTCGACCGGGTTGGTGAGCAGCGCGGGGTCGGCGTTCTTGTTCGCCGTCACGCAGCCGCCCCCGCCACAGGTCTTGGCCCGCTCGTTCGCCCACTCGGTCGAGGAGAGGTAGGTCTGGAAGGCCTTGACCTCGGGACGGTCGGCGAAGGCGGCGGTGAGCTCGCCACCGCCGAGAACCGGCCGGGTGCTCGCGTCGACCGAGGGCAGGTAGAAGGCCCACACGTCGCCGTCGGGACCGACCGTGGTGCCCTTCGGCCAGTTGGCCGCGTAGAAGGACGCCTGGCGGTGCATGTAGCAGGTGCCGTCGTTGACGATCGGGAGGCCGCCGTCCTGGAAGGCCGTCGAGGCGATCGTCTTGACGTCCCCGACGCCACCGTTGACGTACTTCTCGTTCTTGAGGATCTTGCCGACCTCGGCGAGAGCGGTCGCGACCGCGGGGTCGTTGAACGGGATCTCGTGCTTGACCCACTTGTCGTAGGTCTCGGGGCCCGCCGTGCGGAGCATGACGTCCTCGATCCAGTCGGTGGCCGGCCAGCCGGTGGCGTCACCGGACTCGATGCCCGCGCACCACGGCTTCACGTCGCCTTCGGGGTTGTCCGCCACGATCTTGTCGGACAGCGCGAGGAGCTCGGCCCAGGTCTTGGGGACCTCGTAGCCGGCGTCCTTGAACATCTGGGGGGAGTACCAGACGAACGACTTGACGTTCGCGCCGAGCGGGGCCGCGTAGACCGTGCCGTCGACGGTGCCGTACGTCTTCCAGTCGGGCATGTTCTTGTCGATGTTGGCAACGGTCTCCGGCGGCGCCGGCTTGACCTCCCCCGTGGCCACCAGTGTCTTCAGGAGGCCCGGCTGGGGGACGTACGCGATGTCGGGGGCGTTGCCGCCCTTGACACGCACCGGCAGCTGCGCCTCGAACTCCTTGGAGCCTTCGTACTTGATCGTGACGCCGGTGCACTCCTCGAACGGCTTGTACGAGGCCTGGTGAGGGGCGTCCTCGGGTGCGGTGATCGACGTGTAGACGGAGACCGTCTTGCCCGTCAGGTCGCCGAACGCCTTGTAGGGCGCACAGTCGATGGTGCTCGTCGAAGCGCTCGCGCCGGCGTCGCCGCCGTCCTCCGAGCCTCCGCAGGCCGTCGCGGTCAGGGCCACCGCGAGGACTCCGGACAACGCCGCGAAGCGACGCTTTGAGATGAGGGCCATAGCCCGCCTCCATTTCACTGGTCGCGCCGAGGCGGGTGTTGGCCTCGGCGATGAGGGAACCGGGACCAACGTAAAAGCGTTTACGCACTCGCGCAACGGGCGCGCGCCACCAGCCGGTAACGATTCCGTAACACGGGAACTCCGCGGCTGGTCAGCGGACGGGCGCACCGATGGCCGCGACGACCGCCGGGTAGGCCGTGCCGGAGCCGTCGCGCCGGCCCGTGGCCTCCGGGAGGTCGAGCGCGACGCCGTTGGCACCGGACGCCCGCGCGGGCAGCGCACCGGCCCAGGCGAGGACGAGGGTGTCCTCGCCGCGCAGGAACCGGTGCGCGCGAACGCCGCCCGTGCCGCGGCCCTTGGCGGGGTACTCGGCGTAGGGGGTGACCTTGAGCGAGCCGGGCTGGGTGCCGGGCAGGGCCTCGGAGGCCCCCGAGGAGGTGACGACGACGGCATCCGCGGTCGGGTCCACGGCCCCGAAGAACGTCACGACGGCGTTGGGGGAGAGCCGGATGCCGGCCATCCCGCCGGCCGCACGGCCCTGCGGGCGCACCGCGGACGCCGGGAACCGCAGCAGCTGCGCGTCGCTCGTGAGGAAGACGAGGTCCTCGGCGCCGTCCCGCAGCGCCACCGCGCCGACGACCCGGTCGCCGTCCCTGAGGCCGATGACCTCCCAGTCGGCGCGAGCGGGGTAGTCGGTCGTGACGCGCTTGACGACGCCCTGCGCGGTGCCGAGCGCTACGCCTGCCCCGTCGGCGTCGAGCGGCACGATCGTCAGCGGCTCCTCGCCGGCGGGCAGGTCGACGTAGACGGCGAGCGGGGCACCACCGGACAGGCTGGGGGCGCCGCCGAGCGGCGGCAGGGTCGGCAGCTCGAGGGCCGACATCCGCACCATCCGCGCGGCCGAGGTGACGAGCGCGAACTCGCCCCGCGCGGTGGTGCGCACGGCACCCACGACGGCGTCGTGCTTGGCCCGGCCACCCTCGGCCGGCACCGGGTCGCCGGACGACGTGCGGGCGAGCAGGCCGGTGGAGGACAGCAGCACCCAGCACGGGTCGTCGGCGACCTCGAGCGGCGTCGCGGAGGTCGCGGGGGTGCCGGCCGACTCGAGGAGCACGGTGCGGCGGGGGGTGCCATGGGCCTTGGCGACGTCGGCGAGCTCGCCGCTGACCGTGCGGTGGAGGAGCTTCTCGTCGGCGAGGATCGCCTCGAGCTCCTCGATCTGGCGCCGGAGCTCGTCGCGCTCGGCCTCGAGCTCGATGCGGGAGAACTTCGTCAGCCGGCGCAGCTGGAGCTCGAGGATGTACTCGGCCTGGGCCTCGGAGAGGTCGAACACCGAGATGAGCCGGGCGCGCGCGACGGCCGCGTCGTCGGAGGTGCGGATCAGCTGGATGACCTCGTCGATGTCGAGGATCGCGACGAGGAGGCCCTCGACGAGGTGCAGCCGGTCCTTGCGCTTGCGGAGCCGGTACTCGGTGCGGCGGCGCACGACCCCGATCCGGAAGCCGACGTAGGTGCGCAGCAGCTCCTTGAGGCCGAGCGTGCGGGGCTGGCCGTCGACGAGGGCGACGTTGTTGATGCCGAAGGAGTCCTCCATCGGCGTCAGCTTGTAGAGCTGCTCGAGCACGGCGTCGGGGTTGAAGCCGTTCTTGACCTCGAAGACGAGCCGCAGCCCGTGCTTGCGGTCGGTGAGGTCCTTGACGTCGGAGATGCCCTGGAGCTTCTTGGACTGCACGAGGGTCTTGACCCGCTCGATGACCTTCTCGGGCCCGACGAGGTAGGGCAGCTCGGTGACGACGATGCCCATCCGGCGGGGGGTGAGCTTCTCGACGCGGGCGGCGGCGCGGGTGCGGAAGGTGCCGCGGCCGGTGAGGTAGGCGTCGCGGATGCCGTCGAGCCCGATGATCCGGCCGCCGCCGGGCAGGTCGGGGCCGGGCACGAACCTCATCAGGTCGTCGAGCGAGCAGTCGGGGTGGGCGATGAGGTGGCGGGCGGCACCGATGACCTCGACGAGGTTGTGCGGGGCCATGTTCGTGGCCATGCCGACGGCGATGCCGGACGCTCCGTTGACGAGCAGGTTGGGGTAGGCCGCGGGCATCACGCCGGGCTGGAGCAGCGAGTCGTCGTAGTTGGGGACGTAGTCGACGGTGTCCTCGTCGAGCCCGGCGACCATGAGCAGCGCCGCCGGCGCCATCCGGGCCTCGGTGTAGCGCGACGCCGCCGGGCCGTCGTCGAGCGAGCCGAAGTTGCCGTGCCCGTCGACGAGCGGCAGCCGCATCGTGAACGGCTGCGCCACCCGCACCAGCGCGTCGTAGATCGCCTGGTCGCCGTGCGGGTGGTACTTGCCCATGACCTCGCCGACGACCCGGCTCGACTTCACGTGCGGGCGATCGGGCCGCAGCCCGAGCTCGCTCATGCCGTAGAGGATGCGGCGCTGCACGGGCTTGAGTCCGTCGCGGGCGTCGGGCAGGGCACGGGAGTAGATGACGCTGTACGAGTACTCGAGGAAGGCGCTGCGCATCTCCTCCTCGACGTCGATGTCGACGATCCGCTCGGCGAAGTCCTCGGGCGGAGGCGTGCTGCTGCGCTTGGCCATGGGGTGGGGCTCGGCTCCGGGGTCGGTGGGTGCCGCGGGCCGCGGCAGGGGACGCGTCCATCCTCACCCACGGCCCGCGGCGGGGGTCAGCGCGACGCGCCGAACCGGCCCTCGTGGAGCACGTCGTCCAGGGCGCGCCGGGGCCGGCTGCGGGGCGAGCCCGCGACCCGGGCGACCTCGGTCCCGAGCGCGACGACCCCGACGACCCGCCGGTCGTCGGGGATGCCGAGCGCCGCGCGCACCGCGACGTGCCGCTCCGCCGGGACGCCGAAGAACAGGGCGCCGAGCCCCGCGTCCTCGGCGCCGAGGAGCAGGACCATCGCCGCCATCGCCGTGTCGGTGTCCCAGTAGGGCACCGGCCAGTGGTCGGGGGACCGGTCGGTCCACCCCTTGTCGGGCTCGGCGTAGCGGTCGAGGTAGGCGTCGGGGTGGGACAGGCAGAGGACGAGGGCCGGGGCGGCCGAGACCCCGCGCCGCCAGGCATCCGGGGGCGTGCCGGCATCCGTGGCGTCCCAGAACGCGGCACGGTCCTGCGCGTCGAGGAGCGCGAGGAAGTCCCAGCCCTGGCTGAAGCCCGCACTCGGGGCCCGGACGGCCAGCGCCACGAGGTCGCGGACGACCTCGCGGGGCACCGGCGACGTCGGGGTCGAACCGGCGCACCATGCGTCGGCGGCGGACGGCCTCGCGCAGCTCCATCGGCACAGTCTGCCCGCCCTCGGACGCGAGGGGCGGGGTGGCACGATGGGCGCCATGGAGGACGAGCCGCTGCCACCGGGGTACCCCGCGCGGTGGGAGGCCGACGTCGTCCTGCGCGACGGCACCGTCGCGCACGTGCGGCCGATCCGGCCCACCGACACCGCCGGCATCCACCGGTTCCACTCGGCGCAGTCCGACGAGTCGATCTACCTGCGTTTCTTCGCACCCCTGCGGCGGCTCAGCGACGCCGACGTGCACCGGTTCACCCACGTCGACTACGTCGACCGGGTCGCGCTCGTCGTGACGATGCGCGAGGAGATCATCGGGATCGGACGCTACGACCGCATCGACGCGCGCAGCGCCGAGGTCGCCTTCAACATCAGCGACCTCTACCAGGGCAAGGGCATCGGGTCGGTGCTCCTCGAGCACCTCGCCGCGATCGCCCGTGAGGTGGGCATCAGCCGCTTCACCGCGGAGGTGCTCCCGCAGAACCGCAAGATGCTCGCGGTGTTCTCCGACGCCGGCTACGACGTGACCCGGCACATCGAGGACGGCATCGTCGAGGTCGGCTTCGACATCGAGCCCACCGACCAGTCCAAGGCCGTCGCGATGTCGCGCGAGCACCGCGCCGAGGCGCTCAGCGTCCGCAGCGTGCTCCACCCGCGCACCATCGCGGTCGTCGGCGCGAGCCGGCGCAAGGACTCGATCGGCAGCCTGCTGCTCGACCGGCTCGTCGACGCCGGCTTCACGGGGAGGATCCACCCGGTCAACCCCAACGTGCGCGCCCTGCGGCGACGGCGGGCCTACCCCTCGGTGAGCGACGTCCCGGACCCCGTGGACCTGGCGGTCGTCGCCGTGCCGGCCCACGCCGTCCTCGAGGTCGTCGACGAGTGCGCCGAGGCCGGCGTGAAGTCGCTCCTCGTCGTGTCGTCGGGGTTCGCCGAGGAGGGCAAGGAGGGCGCGCGGCTGCAAACCGAGCTCGTGCGGCGCGCGCGCGGCGCGGGGATGCGCGTCGTCGGGCCCAACTCCTTCGGGCTCATCAACAACGACCCGGAGGTGCGGCTCAACGCCTCGCTCGCGCCGACGCTGCCGCCGCACGGCCGGCTCGGGCTGTTCGCGCAGTCGGGCGCGCTCGGCATCGCGGTGCTCGCCTCCGCGGCCCGGCGCAACCTGGGCATCTCGACGTTCGGGTCGGCGGGCAACCGGGTCGACGTGTCCGGCAACGACTTCATGCAGTACTGGATCGACGACGACGGCACGGATGCCGTCGGCCTCTACCTCGAGTCGATGGGCAACCCGCGCAAGTTCTCGCGGATCGCGCGCAACCTCGCGCTCATCAAGCCGGTCATCGTCGTCAAGTCCGGCTTCTCACGGTTCGGCGTGCCCCCCGGCCACCGGGTGCGTCCCACCAAGGCCCGGCCCGAGGTGTTCTCGGCGATGCTCAAGCAGGCAGGCGTCATCCGCGTCGAGAACGTCCACCAGCTCTTCGACGTCGCCCAGCTCGTCGTCCACCAGCCGCTGCCCGCCGGCGACCGCGTCGCCATCGTCGCCAACTCCACGGCGCTCGGCACCCTGACGGCCGACGCGTGCGCCAGCTGGAAGCTGACGGTGACCCACGGCCCCGTCTCCCTGCCGAGCGAGGCGACCGCGGAGGAGTTCCGTGAGGCGCTGACGGCGGCGTTCGCCGACCCGCGGGTCGACTCGGTGCTCACCTGCTTCATCCCGCCGCTGGTCACCGGCGACGAGGCTGTCGCGGCGGCGGTGCGCGACACGGCGGCCGACGCCGACAAGCCGATCGCGGCGACCTTCCTCGGCATGCGCGGCGTCGACGACGGCCACGCGACGGTGAGCGGCACCGGCGGCGCGACCCGCGCCATCCCCGTCTACGCGATGCCCGAGGACGCCGTGCGGGCCCTCGCCGCCGCCACCCGCTACGGCCAGTGGCGGGCCAAGGACCAGGGCACGCTCGTCGCGCCGGCCGGGATCAACCGCCGCATCGCGGAGGACCTCGTCCACACGGTCCTGTCGGTCGACCCGAAGGGCCGGCGCCTGCACCAGGACGAGGCCGCCGCGCTGCTGCGGGCCTACGGCATCGACGTGTGGGCCGACCACGACGTGCGGACCGTCGACGAGGCCGTCGCGGTCGCCGCGGAGCAGGTCGGCTACCCCGTGGTGCTCAAGTCGACGGCGCCGATGATGCGCCACCAGGGCGGCGTGGGAGGCGTGCGCGTGGACCTGCGCACCGAGGCCACCCTGCGGGCCGCCTGGGACTCGCTCACCGACCGGCTGGCCCCGCTCGACGCCGACCGGCTCGTCGTGCAGCGGATGGCGACCCCGGGCGTCCCGTGCGTCGTGACCTCCGACGAGGACCCGTTGTTCGGCCCTGTCATCGGCTTCAGCGTCGCCGGCCTGCCGACCGAGCTGCTCGGCGACATCGCCTACCGCATCCCGCCGCTCACCGACGTCACGGTCTCCGAGCTCATCTCGTCGGTCAAGGCCGCACCCGTGCTCCACGGCCACCGCGGCGCGACCCCGGTGCACCGTGCGGCGCTCGCCGACCTCATCGCCCGCGTCTCGGTGCTCGCCGACGACCTGCCGGAGGTGGCCTCGCTCGTGCTCAACCCCGTCAACGCCCACCCCGGCGGGGTCGAGGTGCTCGGCGCCGAGATCGCCCTCGCGCCGGCCCCGCGGCGCACGGACCCCGGGCGTCGCTCCCTCACCTAGGACATGGTCCCGCGGCGCGGCTCAAGCCCCCGGGGGCGCGGCTGGATGGCCCGATCGAGCCATATCGCAACCTGATTCGCCGCCCCTAACGTGAGCAGTCCGTGAAGCATCAATGAAGGAGCACCATGCGACTGACTCATCTGCTCACAGTCCCGGCCGCTGCAGGGGCCATCATTCTCCTCGGTATGTCCTCCGCCAGCGCCGGTGAGATCAACGGCACCGGCAACCCGCCCGGAGGACAAGGCATGGGTGCGGCCCACGCCAACTCCATCTGCGCCTTCTCCGGCCTGGAGGACGGCGACGGAGCCGGGTTCCCCGGTCCCGGCGGAGCGCCGCCCCAGAACTGGGGCCACGTCCGCCAGTTCCTCACCGGCGAGCTCGGCCTGACCCCGGCACAGATCAAGGCGTCCGGTGAGCAGCCGGGTGACTCCTGCAACGGACACAGAGGCTTCCTGGCCGGCGGTGGCGAGGAGCCCTGACCGGTCCCGGACCGAACCAGCGCGCGGCGAGCACGTGCTCGCCGCGCGCTGTCGTCGGTGGGCACAGGGCAGGGCGGGCACAATGGTCGGCATGAGCAGCAAGTCCGACGCCCCCGTCCTGCCGGCCGACCTCACCGCCGCGATCGTCCGGGCTGGCTACTACCCCGCCCTGGTCGCCGACGTCGTCGCGGCGGCGCTGGTGCGGGAGCCGATCCACAACCACCTCGTGCACCTCGAGACGACCTTCGACCGCGACGTCGTCCGCCGCCACATCACCGTCCTCGTGCTCACCCCGACGCGCCTGCTCATCGCGCACGCCGACGACCACGCCGACGAGCCGCCCGCGCCCCAGGACGTCGCGACCGCGACCACCGAGTCGATCCCGCTGGCGGCGGTCCGTGGCGTCATGCTCACCCACGTCGTCGAGGACCCCACGACCTACGTCCCCGGCAGCCTCGGCCGCGAGATCACCCTCACCCTCGGGTGGGGCACCGTCGCGCGGGTCGACCTCGTACCGGCCTCCTGCGCCGACCCCGACTGCGACGCCGACCACGGCTACGAGGGGACCGTCACCGGCGACGACATCGCGCTGCGCATCTCGGCCGCCGCCGACGGCGAGGACGCGCTGTCCGAGGCGCTGGCCTTCGCGCGCGACCTGTCCGCTGCCATCGGCCAGGGCTGACCGGGCGGTGCCGCTCACCGGCGACCCGTCCGAGGACCCCCCGGTCGGCGACGGCCCGTCGCTCGCCGACGTCCTCCCGGCCGTCGCGGCCTCGCTCGGCGTTCCCGGCGGCGAGGGGATGCCGTCGCCGCGCCTCACGCTCCCGCCGACCCGGCGCGCCGTCGTCGTGCTCGTCGACGGCCTCGGCCACGACCTGCTGGTCCGCCGCGCCGGCCACGCCCCGTTCCTGCGGTCCCGGCTGGCCCTGACCCAGCGGGTGCCGGCGGGCTTCCCCTCGACGACGGCGACGTCGATGGGCAGCTTCGGCACCGGGCTCGTCGCCGGGGCGCACGGGCTCGTCGGCTACGAGGTGATCGTGCCGGGGGAGGACCGCCTCCTCAACGAGCTCTCGTGGGAGGACGGCCCCGACCCCCTGCGCTGGCAGCCGCACGAGACGGTGTTCGAGCGCGTGGCCCGCGCCGGGCTCGAGGTCGTGCGGGTCGGCCCGGCCTACTTCGACGGGTCCGGGCTGACGACGGCGGCGCTGCGCGGGGGCCGGTTCGCCGCCGCGGGCACGCTGACCCAGCGGGTGGACGCGACCCTGGCCGCCGTGCGCTCGGCGCCGCGAGGGCTGGTGCACCTGTACTGGGGCGAGCTCGACAAGGTCGGCCACGTGTTCGGCTGCGACTCCTGGCAGTGGGGCGACGAGCTCGAGGCGATCGACCGCGAGCTGGCGCGGCTCGCGGCATCCCTCCCCGACGACTGCTCCCTGACGATCACCGCCGACCACGGCATGGTCGACGTCCCCCACGAGGTACGGGTCGACGTCGCCGCCGAGCCGGCGCTCGCCGCCGGGGTGCGGCACGTGACGGGCGAGGCCCGCGCCCCTCAGGTCTACGTCGAGCCGGGCGCCCTCGAGGACGTCCACGCGGCCTGGACCGCGGTGCTCGGCGACCGGGCGATCGTGCGCACCCGCGAGGAGGCGGTGGCCGCCGGCTGGTTCGGGGCGGTGCTGCCGGAGAACCTCCCGCGGATCGGCGACGTCGTCGTCGCGACGCGCGGCCGCAACGCCGTGGTCGACTCGCGCCGGGCCCGTCCCGAGCTGCTCGCCCTCGTCGGGCTGCACGGCTCGCTCAGCGACGACGAGGTGGCGGTGCCGGTCGTCCACGTCCCGGCGGCCTCGGTCGCCTAGGCTCTCCCCTCGTGGCGGAACTGGTCTTCTTCTCGGGCACGATGGACTGCGGCAAGTCGACCCTTGCCCTCCAGATGGACCACAACAACTCCGCGCGCGGTCGGCAGGGGCTGATCTTCACCAAGCTCGACCGGATGGGGGAGTCGGTCCTCTCCTCGCGGCTGGGCCTGTCGACGCCGGCCATCGAGGTCCACGACGACCTCGACTTCTGGGACGAGGTCGTCGAGCGGCTCACGGCCGGCGCGCGTGTCGACTACCTCATCTGCGACGAGGCGCAGTTCTACACGCCCGCCCAGGTCGAGCAGCTGGCCCGGCTCGTCGACGAGGTGGGCATCGACGTGCACGCGTTCGGCATCACCGCCGACTTCCGCACCGAGCTGTTCCCCGGGAGCCGCCGCCTCATCGAGCTCGCGGACCGCGTGCAGCTGCTCCAGGTCGAGGCGCTGTGCTGGTGCGGGCGCAAGGCCACCCACAACGCGCGCATCCTCGACGGCGTCATGGTCGTCGAGGGGGAGCAGGTCGTCGTCGGCGACACGGCCGCCGCGAGCTCGGGGCTCGTGGAGTACGAGGTGCTGTGCCGTCGGCACTACATGCGCCGGATGAACAGCCACGCCGCCCGGGCGGCCTCCCCGTCGCCGGACACGCTGCCGTTCGACCTCGACGTCTGCCCGGTGCCGCCCCGCCCCTGACCGACCGGGAGTGCCGGGTCGAGAGTAGAGAACACGCCGTCCGCGCAGCCGCGCATCCGGCGTGTTCTCTACTCTCGACGGCGACGGCGACGGCGACGTCGAGAGTCAGGCGGGGCCGCCGCCGCGCGTGCCGAACACGATGTCGTCCCAGCTGGGCACGCTCGGACGTCCCTTGCGGGCGGGGGACGTCCGGCGGGATGCCGCCGTGCGGCCGCCGTCGCCGTTCCCGGAGCCGTCCGTGCCGTCAGCGGTGCCGTCGGAGCCGTTGGGGCCCTCGCCGCGGGGCCGGTCGCCCGACGCGGAGGCGGATGCCGCGGCATCCGCCTCGTCGGTCCCGGGCTCGGGGACCTCGTCGACGTCGCGCTCGGGCGCGACGCGGACCGCCGACTCCTCGGGCCAGCCGCCGACCTCCTCGTCGGACGTCGTCGGCTGCTCGAGATGGGCCTGCACGGGGTTGCGGCCGCGGGATGCCGGCGGCGGCGACACGTCGGCGGGGTCGAGCGCGAGGTCCTCGAGCGGCAGGGCGTCGGCGCGGGGGAGGTCCTCGCCCGGGGTCTGGCTGGGTGAGGGCCGGCGGCGGGATCGGCGGCCACGGGCGCTGTGCTCGCGCATCGCCGCCATGAGGTCGATCGGCTCGTGCGGGGCCCGCTCCCGGGCGGCGCGCTCGACGCCGCCGTCGGCGTCGATGTCGTAGACGTCGAGGTCGCCCGACGTGGGGGCGCGGTGGGGCGTGGGGATCGCGCCGGCCGCGGCCTCCTCGCTGAGCCAGCGGGCCTCGTCGTTGGTCGCGGTCACCGACCCGCCGAGGGGCTCGTAGCGCCAGGACGCCGTGCGCTGGCGTCCGCCGGCCGGGAAGGTCATCGTCAGGGACCAGACGCCCTCGTCGTCGCGCGCGGAGTCCCACTCGACGTCGTCGCGCTCTACGCCGCGGTCGCGCAGCCGCTCGGCGACCCGCTCGGCGAGGGTGACCGGGCCGTGGCCCCGGCTGCCCACGGCGCACTGCTGGGCGGTCTGGGCGACGTGCTCGCGCTCGGCGAGGACGGGACCCTCGAAGCGGCGCACCTTCTCGACGGTCCAGCCCGCGCGGTCGGCGACCTCCTCGGTGGACAGCCCACGACGGATGAGGGCCTGCACGTCGCGGGGACGCAGGCCGCCCTCGATCTCGATCTGGAGCTGGCCGAGCCGGGCCCGGTCGCGCCGGGCCGCCGCCCGCAGGGCCTCGTCGAGGGTGAGCTGGTAGCGGCCGCCGTCGGCGTCGGAGAGCAGGAGGTGCTGGCCGTCCTCGTGGACGCCGATGAGGCGAAGGTCCTGCATGTCGGGCTCCCGGAGTTGCTCGTCGTCGCGCACGACTCTGCCACTCCGGGAGGGTCTCCCCGCGGAGCCCACGCCGAGGTCACGCGGATTGCCCGCCTACGCTGGGGCCCATGCCAGACGCCGGTCCGCTCGATCCCTACGACGTCGTCCTGCTCGGGTCCTTCGGCGGGCCCGAGGCGCCCGAGGAGGTCGTGCCCTTCCTCCGCCGCGTCACCGCCGGCCGCGCCATCCCCGACGAGCGCCTCGCGGAGGTCGGCGAGCACTACGTCGCCCGCGGCGGGCGCAGCCCGATCAACGACCTCAACCGCGACCTGCTCGCCCGGCTGCGGGGTGAGCTCGACCGGCGCGGGATCGACACCCCCGTCCTGTGGGGCAACCGCAACGCCGAGCCGTTCTTCGCGCAGGCCGTCCACGAGGCGCTCGACCTCGGGGCCACCAGGGTCGTCACGCTGCTCACGAGCGCCTACTCGTGCTACTCCTCGTGCCGGCAGTACCGCGAGGACCTCGCGGCGGCCGTCGCCGAGGTCGGTCCGGCCGCCGACGGCCTCGTCGTCGACAAGGTGAGGCCGTATGCCGTGCACCCGGGTCTCGGACGCGCGTGGCTCCGGGCGCTCGTTGCGGCCGTGGGCTCGCTGCCGGACCCCTCGAGCGCCCGCATCCTCTACGTCACGCACTCGATCCCCGAGGCGATGGACGACACGTCGGGTCCCGGCGACGGTGAGGGCAACCTCTACGTCGACCAGCACCTGCGGCTGGCCCGGCGCCTCACCGACGAGCTCAACGCCGAGCTCGGCCTCGAGGTCGAGGGTGAGCTCGTGTTCTGCTCGCGCTCGGGCCCGCCGACACAGCCCTGGCTCGAGCCCGACGTCAACGACCGCATCGAGGAGCTCGCCGCGGAGGGCGGCACCACGGTCGTCTGCGCCCCGATCGGCTTCGTGTCCGACCACATGGAGGTCGTCCACGACCTCGACACGGAGGCCGCCGGGACCGCGGCGCGGCTGGGCGTGCCCTTCGTGCGGGTCCCCACCCCCGGCACCGACGAGCTGTTCGTGGAGGGCCTCGTCGACCTCCTCGTGGAGCGCGCGGCCGAGGCCCGCAGCGAGGTGGTCGTCCCGGACACCTGGCTTCCGGGTGACGTGCGCCCGTCGGTGTGCGCACCGGGTTGCTGCCCCAACCTGCGCCGCGCCGCGCCGGCGCTGTGCGGCAGCGACTGATGGAGGCGGCATCCGGCCAGGTGGGCGGGCTGCCCGACGGCGCCGACGTCCGCACGCTCGAGGAGGTCGCCTGCCGCGTGGCGCGCGCGGCCGGGCGGCTCGTCGTCGACGACCGGCCCGACGACCTCGGGGTGGCCTCGAAGTCGTCGGCCACCGACCCGGTGACCGAGATGGACCAGCGCAGCCAGGAGCTCATCGTGCGGCTGCTCGAGGAGGAGCGTCCCGACGACGGCGTCCTCGGCGAGGAGGAGGGCGGCTCGACCGGGACGAGCGGCCTCACGTGGGTCGTCGACCCGATCGACGGCACCGTCAACTACCTCTACGGCATCCCGTCGTATGCCGTCTCGGTCGCGGTCGTCACCGGCGACCCCGCGGTGCCGGGCGCGTGGACCTCGGTCGCGGGGGCGGTGCTGAACCCCGAGACCGGCGAGCTCTTCCACGCGCACCGCGGCGGCGGTGCGCGCGTCACGACACCCGCGGGCACCAGGGTCCTGCGGGCCACGGCGGCGGACGAGCTCGCCCTCGCCCTCGTCGGCACCGGCTTCGGGTACACCGCCGACCTCCGTGCGCGGCAGGCCGCCCTCCTCGTCGACCTCCTGCCGCGGGTGCGCGACATCCGGCGGCAGGGCAGCGCGGCGCTCGACCTCTGCGCGCTGGCGGCCGGTCGGCTCGACGCCTACTACGAGACGGCGCTCAACGCCTGGGACCGCGCGGCGGGCGAGCTCGTGGCCACCGAGGCGGGTGCCGTCCTCGGCGGCCCCGTCGACGACGTGCTCACCCGCGACCTCGTCTGGGGTGCCGCGCCGGGCCTCGCAACGGCATTCGGGGGGCTCGTCCGGGACCTGTCCGCGCGCCACGTCGGCTCCGTCGGCTGACGCCCCGGGACACCTCGCCGGGCCTCGAGGAGGTGCCGCGGTGGCCGTCCTGGTGGCCCGTCCGCCGGGCCCCGGATGTCGCTGCGGTGGACCCGACATGGCGCCCGGGCCGCCGATGGTGCACAATCACCGCGCACGGCGAGACCCCGGGCACAAACGCGGTGATCCGTGCGTTGTCAGGGCCGGGTTACACGACGAAGGGTGGACATCAGCTATGGCGACCGACTACGACGCACCGCGCAAGACCGACGACGAGCTCTCCGAGGACTCCATCGAGGAGCTGAAGAGCCGTCGCGTCGACAAGCGCGCCTCGAGCGTCGACGTCGACGAGACGGAGCAGGCCGAGGGCTTCGAGCTCCCGGGCGCGGACCTCTCCGGCGAGGAGCTGTCCGTGCGCGTCCTGCCACGGCAGGCCGACGAGTTCACGTGCTCGCGCTGCTTCCTCGTGCACCACCGCAGCCAGCTCGCGAGCGAGAAGTCCGGCGTGCTCGTGTGCCGGGAGTGCGCCGCCTGAGCGGCGACCGACCCGACGCGTGAGTCCTGCGGAGCACGTCCCCGTCGCCGTCCGGCTGCTGCACCCGGACGCGTCCGTCCCGGCGTACAGCACGGACGGCGACGCCGGAGCGGACCTCACGAGCGTCGCCGACGTGACGATCGACCCGGGGGAGCGGGCGCTGGTCCCGACGGGGGTCGCCGTCGCCCTCCCGTCCGGGACCGTGGGGCTCGTCCACCCGCGCTCCGGCCTGGCCGCCCGCCACGGCATCACCGTCGTCAACGCGCCGGGCACCGTCGACTCCGGCTACCGGGGTGAGGTGCTCGTCAACCTCGTCAACCTCGACCCGCGCGAGCCGTTCACGGTCAGGGTCGGCGACCGCATCGCCCAGCTCGTCGTGCAGACCCACCTCCACGCCGACTTCACCGTCGCGGATTCGCTTCCGGGCAGTGCCCGGGGGGAGACTGGGCACGGGTCCACCGGAGGCTTCGGCGCCGCGGACCCGCGGTGACCGGCCGCCGACCCAGACCACACCCGAGGACGACAGTTCAGTGAGCATCTTCAAGAGAAACAAGGGCTCGCACGCCGAGCGCGACGAGGCCGCCGTGGCGGCCGAGGCCGCGGAGGCCACCGAGGCCGGTGTCGACGGGCAGGACGCCGGTGGGGCCGGCGACGCGTCGACCTCCGAGTCCTCCGCCGGCGCCCCGGTCGACCGCGCGAACGGGCCGTTCGACGTCACCGAGGTCGACGGCCGTGACGGTCGCCTCGACCTCGGCGCCCTGTGGATGCGCGGGATGCCGGGCATGGAGCTCCGCCTCGAGGTCGACCAGCAGACCCAGGTGGTCAACGCGGCCACGGCCGTCGTCGGCGACTCGGCGCTGCAGCTTCAGGCCTTCGCCGCCCCCCGCACGTCCGGACTCTGGGACGACATCCGCGGCGAGATCGGCGCCGCCGTCGAGCAGCAGGGCGGCACCGCCGAGGAGCACGAGGGTGTGCTCGGCACCCAGCTGCGCACCCGGATGCCGTCCGCCGGCCCCGACGGCCGCACCGTGTTCGCGCCGGCCGTGTTCATCGGCGTCGACGGCCCCCGATGGTTCCTGCGCGGCGTCCTGTCCGGACGCGCCGCGATCGACGAGGGCTCTGCCGCACCACTGCTCGACGTGTTCCGGGGGGCCGTGGTCGTGCGGGGCACCGAGCCGATGGCTCCGCGCGAGCTGCTGCCGCTGACGCTGCCGCGTGACATCGACAGCGGGGCGCAGCCCGCCGAGGGCGAGGACGCCGACGCCGATGGCGATGGCGATGGCAATGGCGAAGAGCGCACCACCCTCAACCCGTTCGAGCGCGGACCCGAGATCACCGAGGTGCGCTGATGGGTCTGCGTGAGCGGCTGCACGACCTGGCGAAGACCCCGGTGGAGCACCAGGCCGACGCCCTGCGCGAGCAGTCCGAGGACGCCGGCGGTGACGACCTCACCGCCCTGGCGCCACGGCATCCGGCCTGCGTCTGCGGCACCGTGCGCACGGTGACCCTGCCGCCCCGGCGCAGCGTGCCGGCGCTCGTCGCCGAGGTCTGGGACGGCAACGGCTCGGTCAACCTCGTGTGGATCGGCCGCCGCAGCATCGCCGGGATCGAGCCGGGCGTCTTCGTGCGCGCCCGCGGCCGGGTCGCCGAGGTGCGCGGCAACCCGACGATCTTCAACCCGTCCTACGAGATCGTGCCCAAGGCGTGATGCAGGAGACCTCCGGCGAGGCGACCGCCATGGCCGCCGAGACCGTGGAGGCGCTGATCCGCCACCGCCTGGCCGTGGCGCTCGGCGGGTGGCGCGGGTCGATCGAGACCGCCCTGCCCACCGTCGTCTTCGTCGCGCTGTGGAGCTGGCGCCAGGACGTCACGCTGGCGGCGGGCGCCGCCCTCGGGGTGGCGCTGGTGCTGGCCGCGATCCGCGTCGTGCAGAGGTCCTCGCTGAGCCACGTCGTCGGAGCCGTGTTCGCCACGGCCATCGCGGCGTTCTTCGCGGTGCGCTCGGGTCGGGCCGAGGCCGCCTTCCTGCCCGGCATCCTCACGAACGCCGGCTTCCTCGTCGCGACCCTCGTGTCCATCCTCACCCGCTGGCCGGCGGTCGGCTTCCTCGTCGGCGCGGGCGACCCGCGCGCCCAGGAGGACCCGTTCGCGTGGCGCCGCGACCGGGGGATGGTGCGGGTGTGCTCGCGCCTGACCTGGGTGCTCGTCGGGACGTATGCCGTGCGGCTGTCCATCATGGTGCCGCTCTACCTCGCGGCGGAGGTCGCGTGGCTGGGAGCGGCGAAGATCGCGCTCGGGTGGCCGCTCTGGGTGGCCTCCGTCGCGCTCATGGGCTGGCTGCTGCTGGCCGGGCACACGCCGCTGGAGCCCGAGGAGGGTCCGGGCGCCGAGCACGACGACCGCTCCTGAGGCGCCCACGCTCGGCCTCTGTGGTCCGGTGCCGGCGCGGGGGCTGGGCACGGCCGACGGCCCACCGCCCACCGCCCACCGCGATCGGTGAGCGGCGTTCTGCTGAGGGCGAACGTGGCTGGGGCGTCGTCGGAGTGTCCGAACAGCCCGCGCCGCGTCGGCGTGACGTCGCGGAACGAGTCTCGGAGAGGTCCGCGCCGTCACGTGAGTCAGCGGACGTTCGCTGATCGCTTCGATGTCCGAGTGCGACGACTCCGGCGGAGCACGACGCGCCGCCCGCCTCCGGTGTGGAGACGGGCGGCGCGCCGTGGGTGGTGCCTGGGTGCGCTCCGGTCAGCGGATGGCGTAGGCCGCCTTGACCGTCTGCGTCACCGTGGCGCCCTTGCTGTCCGTCGATCTCGACGCGGGTCGTCGACCGTCTTGCCGCTGGCGCCGGTGTGGTCGACGTCCGCGGCTCCACGCACCGTTCGCTGCTGGACACCGCAGCGTCGGTCCACGTCGTGCCGCCGTCGTAGGAGTAGGCGAACTTCACCGACGTGATGTCACCGGGGGTGTAGCCACCGTGACCGGTGACCCGGATCGGGAGCACCTGCCCGGCCGAAGCCGCGAGGGTCTTGCTGCCCTCCTCGGGCAGACCGACCCGGGGGAAGAGCAGCGGAAGGCCGACCGAGAACGTGTCGGGGTCGAGCGCGGAGCGGAAGCCCCACGTGGTGTTGATCTCGGTGGATCGGGCCCACTGCCTCGCCGGACCCCCGTACTTGCCGCTGTTCAGCTCCAGCTCGTAGGCCGAGTCCTCGGCCGGGACCTCGAAGACGCCATTGGGGTAGTAGCTGTACCCGATCTCCTCGCCGTTGCGGCGCAGCGTGAGGTTGCCCTCGTCGCCGAAGCTGCCCGGGTTGGCCACGTGCCCGAAGTCGTCGCCCCACATCTGGGGGGCGAAGCCCATGAGCCCACCCTGCCGCTCCGCGGTCAGCTGCTCGACGCCCTGGTCGTTCTTGATCGCCGCCGGTGCGACGATGCCGCCGTACCAGCTGTCGGTGCGGACACTGCCGGCCGGGTAGGTGCGCCACGCGTCGGCCATCGCCTCTCCGAAGGGGAAGCTCGAGGTGAGGAAGTGGAACCACTTCGTGCCGCCGTCGGTGTAGAACTCGGTGCGCTTGGTCGCCACCTGGACCGCCTCGTAGGCGGAGACACCGAAGGCGACGCCGTTGTCACGGCCCGCGTAGACGTAGTCCAGGAGCGGGGTGTCGACGCCCATGCCCTTGTAGTCCGCCTCCGTGCGGCCCAGCTTCTTGTCCTGCACGACGAAGGTCTTGTCGTCGGTCAGCGGCGTGGACTGGGTGAAGCCGAGGTTGTAGACGTACGGGCTGCTGGCCGTCGCCTTCCAGGACAGTGTCAGCTGACCACCGGGGGCGGCAGCGAGGAGCGCCTGGAGCTGGTCGCCCTCGGCCATCGGAAGGGAGTAGGTGGCCACGCTGAGCGGCGTGAAGCCGGTCACGGGCAGCCACTTCCCGGGAGCCGGAGCGTACGCGAGCAGCGCCTTGGCACCGGCCGCGCGGGCCCGGTTGACCATCGCCGGGGAGATGCCGTTGACGCTGACCTTGACGAGCACGACCTTGCCACTCACGCGGGCGGGGTCGAAGATCGAGCCGGTGCCGCCGTCGACGAGGCCGGCGGTGCCGACACCGTCGAGGCCCGGCGCCGCGTTCGGCGCCGCGATCGGGTGCAGCACGGGGCCGCCGACGACCGACATGGACTCCACCGCGGGCGCGTAGCGACGCGACCAGTTACCGAACTCCCAGGTGCCCTGTTGGGGGTTTCCCTGCACGTCGGCATACACGGCGGTCGTCGTCAGGCCGGCGCTGAGGGAGCCGGAGTGGATCCACGTGTCGTCCCAGGTGCGGGAGAACGAGAGGACGGTCGCCTTGGCCTCGCTGGGCCGGTCCGTCTTGATCGAGAGCAGGTGCGCCTTGGTCGCGTCGAAGTCGACGGTCGTGTTGCCGGTGATCTTGACCTCCGGCCGACCGAAGTAGGCGACGGAGCCGAGCGTGCCCGGGGTCAGGTAGGTGGGGTCCGGAGTCCTGACGAAGCTCGACAGGAAGTAGGTGCCGGGACGCACCTGGAACGTCTGTTCCGCGGCGCCGTTGTTGAAGGCGCGCTGCGCCTTGATGGAGTCGATGTTGACCACGTCGATGCTCGAACCGGCGTTGGCAGGGTTGCCGAGGCGGTCCTTCACCCGGACCGTGAGCTGCACCGTCTCGGGCGAGACGTAGAGCGAGAACGGGGTCGACACCTTGGCGTCGCCCGTGGCCACGATGCGGCCCGTGACGTCGCCGTACTGCGCGGCCTCGAGCTTCGCGGTCGGGTCGACCTTGAGCGGGACCTTGACGGTCGCGCCCGCGGGGATGGTCACCGACGAGGCTCCGAGGATGGCCGGCGCCGACCTGACGGCCGAACCGTCGTCACCGGTGACACCGGCGACGGACAGCTGGAGCGTGACCGGCTCGTCGGAGACGTTGGTGTACGGCACGTCCACGGTCGTGACCTGGGCGCTCGTGTGCGGCCAGGCGAAGGTACCGCCCTGCACCGGCGTGGTCGTCACCGGCTGCTCGACCGCGGCGATGACGTCCAGACCGCCGGCGCCCTGGGCGCGCACGTCACCGGGGACGTCCGACGTCGCGGACGAGACCAGGGCCGCCTTGAGCTGCTGCCCGGTCCAGGTCGGGTGCGCCTGCTTGACGATGGCGGCAGCGCCGGCGACGTGCGGCGTCGCCATCGACGTGCCCGACATGGCAGCGTATGCATTGTCGCCCCGTCCGCCCGCGCGCGCTGCGGAGATGCCGACGCCGGGTGCCGACATCTCCGGCTTGAGGTTGTGGTCGACCGCTGTGGGACCGCGGCTGGAGAACCACGCGGGCACGTCCTCGCGGTCCACCGCGCCGACGGTCAGCACGGCGGGAGCACAGCCGGGAGCCGAGACCGTGTTGTTCGCCGAACCCTTGTTGCCCGCGGCGATGACGAAGAGGCTCGGGCTGTGCGTTGCGAGCTCCTGCGCGGCGGACGACATCGGGTCGTCGCAGGCGGCGGGCGCCGCGTTGCTGCCCAGGCTCATGGAGATGACGTCAGCGCCCTGCGCGACCGCCCACTCCATGCCGCCGATGATCATCGAGTCGGAACCACCGCCGTTGTCACCGAGGACCTTGCCGATGAGCAGCTGGGTCTCCGGAGCGACGCCCTTCTTGGCGCCATTGCTGGCCGCCCCGGAGCCGCCGACGGTGGACGCGGTGTGGGTGCCGTGGCCGTGCACGTCCGACAGCGCTCCACCCTGTGACCCGGTGAAGTCCTGGGAGGCCACGATCCGCCCCTGCAGGTCGGGGTGCTCGCCGTCGGCGCCGGTGTCGAGGACGGCGACCTTCGTGCCGGCGCCCTTGAGCTCGTTGGCCCAGGCCTGGTCGGCGTTCACCTGCTTCGTCGAGCGCTCGAGGCTGGCCTGGACCTTGCGGTCGAGCCAGATCTTCTCGATCTTCGCGCCCGCAGCGGTGGACGGGTCCGTCGCCTCGGCGAAGAAGTCGGCGGCCTGGGTCTTGTCGGCCTTGAGGACGACACCGTCGATCGAGGTCAGGGTCTTCCCCTTCTCGGCACCCTTGGGGGTGGCCGGCGCGGAACGGGCCCTGCTGAGGTCGTACGTGTAGCGCGCGATGACCGGCACGGTGTCGGTGCTGGCGTCGTCGTAGCCCATCAGGACCAGGCCGGTGACGTTGAACAGCTCCTCGTCGACCTTGCCGGCCGCGATCGCGTCGGCCGCCTCGGCGGAGTAGACGTACACGTCCTTGCCGACGCGCCGGGTCTCGACGGCGGGGGTCGAGCCGTCCTCGCGTGGCAGCACGGTGACGATGGGCGAGTCGGTTCCCGCGCCGGAGACCAGGACCTTGTCACCGGTGACAAGGGTGACGGTCTTGGGGGAGCCGGTCGCCGCCTTGGCAGCCGACGAGCCGACGATGGGACGGTCGCCGCCCCCGGTGTCCAGGCCGAAGGCCGAGGTCGGGGCGGCCGCGGTTGCGGCGATGAGGGCGACGGTCGCCACTCCGAGTGTTGAACGCCAGGTGGGGCGCATGCAGGGTCCTCCGAACAGATGGGTGCGCGGGCACGACTGGTTGGGCCCGCGCGGCAGGGGGTCGGACGTGAGGAGCAGGGGGTCCCCCGTCCACGACCCAGAGTGCACAGGTCGTCCGTCCATGGGCCAGACTGTGGGGCGGGCGGGTGTCTGCCATGGCGGGGCTCCGCCAGAGTCGGCGGCGGCCTCGTGACGAAGGGGAGGAGCGCGGTGGAGACGCTCGGTGCGCTCGGTTTCTCGGCGGACGAGGCCCACCTCTACCGCACGCTGGTCGCGCTCGGGTTCGACCGGGCTCGACGACCTCGCCCGTCGCTGCGGCCTCACGGAGGCCGCGGCCACCGAGGTCGTCCTGGCGCTCGAGCAGCGCGGCCTGGTGGCCCAGTCGGCGGCGGCCACCGAGCGGTGGGTGGCCGCGCCACCGGGCGTGGCGCTGCGGGTCCTCCTCAACGAGCGCCGGCACGAGCTCGACCAGGCCGAGCTGGCCGCCGCCCAGCTGGCCGAGGTGCATCGCACCGACGCCGCCAGCGACGTCCAGGACCTGGTGGAGATCGTCGTCGGCACGACCGCCGTCGCCCAGCGGTTCCACCAGCTGCAGCTCGGGGCGTTGGAGGAGGTCGCCATCTTCGTCACCGACCAGCCGGCGGCGGTCACCTCCGAGGCGAACGAGGCGGAGGACGTGGCGACCGCTCGAGGGGTGCGCTACCGGATCGTCCTCGAGCGGAACGTGCTGGAGACGGAGCCGCAGGAGAACCTCGTCGACGTGCTGCGCCGCGAGCAGCAGGTGCGCGTCGTCGAGCGCGTGCCCACCAAGCTCATCATCGCCGACTCCCGCACGGCCATGGTGCCCCTCGACAGCGAGGGCGGCGAACCCTCGGCCCTCGTCGTCCATGCCGGCGGGCTGGTCCAGTCCCTCGTCGCGCTCTTCGACTCGGTGTGGCGCGACGCCTGGCCACTCGTCCTCGCCACTCCCGACGCCGACGAGTTCGTCGAGGACGAGCCCGGGCCGGACGCGCTCGACCTGCAGGTGCTGGCGCTCCTCATCGCGGGCGCCTCCGACGCCCGGGTGGCGAAACAGCTCGACGTCGGCCTGCGCACGGTGCAGCGGCGGGTCCGCTCACTCATGGACGCCACGAAGGCGACGACGCGAATCCAGCTGGGGTGGGCCGCGTCAGAGCGGGGATGGGTCCGGCGGTCCTGAGGCCTGGAACAGCTCGACGAGGTTGCCGGCGGGATCGGTGACGAGGACCTGCTGGCCCACCGGGTCCGCTGACGACGTCGTGGGGGACCGTCCAGGCCGGCCGCGGTGAGGCGGTCGATCTCGGCCCGCAGGTCGGGGACGACGAGGTGGATGCGGTTGCGCCCGGGGGAGTCGAGGTCGGCGGGCGTGGCGCGAGCGCCCGAGCTCGCCGGCCCCGACACGAGCAGGCGCAGCGGTCCACGGACGACCTCGGCGAAGGCCGCGCCGGCGCTGTGCCCCAGGGTGAACCCGAAGTGGGTGGTGTAGAACTCGACCGCGGCGGGGACGTCGTCGACGATGTAGCGGACGCTCGCGAGCTCGTCGTGGGTGGTGGTCATGATCCGTTCTCCTTCTCCGGTGGTCGGGACGTCGCCAGCACGGGCAGCAGGTGCCGGACGCGGGTGCTCAGGTCCCCGGCGATGCGCCGGAACGACGCGTCGGGGCCGCTGTCCCCGGGCGCAGGATCCGCGGGGTCCGCGACGCTCCAGTGGACCCGGACGGGGTGTCCGGCCAGGGGCGGGTCGGTCTCGCGGACCCTGTCGCACAGGCTGATCACGTAGTCGAAGCGGCGGCTGGCGAGCGTGTCGACGTGGGTGGGGCGGTGAGCCGCCCAGGTCGATGCCGTGGTGCTCGAGCAGCACGCGTGGCGCCGCGGGGTGCAGCGGTCTGGGATGGCTGCCGGCGCTGGCGGCCTGTGCACCCATGGCCGGCCGAGGTGGCGCAGCAGCGCGGCGGCCATCGGCGAGCGTGCGCTGTTCCCGGTACACAGGAACAGCACCCGCACCCGGGGCCGCGCGGGCGCCGGGTCCCGACCGCCTCCGTGGCGGCGACCGCCGGCGCGGCCAGGGCGGGGTGGATCGCCGCACCGGTCTGTGTCAGGGCGTCGGCACACCGGGCCAGGTCGAGGTGGTAGTAGGTCTCGCGCGCGTCGAAGCTGGACCGTCGCGCGACGACCAGCCCTCCGCTGCGCAACCGGCCCAGGTGGTAGGAGACGAGGCTCTGCGGCGCCTCCAACGCGGCGACGAGCTCGCCGACCCGCCGGTCCGAGGTGGCGAGCAGGCCGACCATCCGCCAGCGCAACGGCTCGGCCAGCAGCTGCAACGCCGGGGGGATCACTGACGAGCCCATCTCCCCAGAATACATCAACACGGATTGATGGATCGCCCCGAGCCTCGCCGGCTTGGTCGACGCCCCACCCGGCGGCATCCGTCGGCGGCCGCCGGGCCATGGACGACCCACGAACCGCGGCCTACAGTTCGGGCGTGGCACACCACGCCTGCCGGCGCCCCATCACTCGCACCGCGCTTCCGCCGTCGGGCCCGAGGCGCCCTCGATGATCCCCACGATGATCATGGTCGGGCTCGTCCTCGGGCGCTGGTGGCGCGTGGCACTGCTCGTCGCTGCCGTCGGCTGGCCGATGCTGCTCGGGCTCACGGGCCTGCTGGAGACACCGACGGCCGCGCTGGTCTCTGCGGTCCTGGCGGTGGCCAACGCCGGCGTCGGCGTGCTCGTCCACCAAGGGGTCCTCCACGCCTACCGGTACCTCGCCCGCCGCAACCGGCACGCCGCACCCAGCTGATCATCAGGCACTGCCCCCACCGTGCAGAGCGGCTTTGTGCGACAGCGCGACTCAGCGGTCCTCGTCGTCCGGGTCCTCGGTCTCCCGCTTGTGGCGCTGACCGGGGCTCAGGAGCGACTCGAGCTCGGCCTCGACGTCAGGCGTCGTGACGAAGAGCAGCTCGTCCAGCGGCTCGAGGGCGTCGTCGCGGCTCGGCGCGATGGGGTGTCCCTCGCGGATGATGCCGGTGAGCACGGTGTTGCCGGGGAAGGGGACGTCGCCGACGCGCGCCCCGGCATACGGGCTCCCGACGGGCAGGGTCATCTCGACCATCATCGCCTTGCCCTGCTGGAACTCGAAGATGCGCACCAGGTCGCCGACGCTCACCGCCTCCTCGACGAGCGCGGTCATGATCCGCGGTGTCGACACGGCGACGTCGACACCCCACGCCTCGTCGAACATCCACTCGTTCTTGGGGTTGTTGACGCGGGCGACGGTGCGCGGCACGCCGAACTCGGTCTTCGCGAGGAGCGAGAGCACGAGGTTGACCTTGTCGTCGCCGGTCGCGGCGACGACGACGTCGCAGTCGGCGAGCCCGGCCTCGCCCAGCGCCTCGATCTCGCAGGCGTCGGCCTGCAGCCAGCTCGCCTCCGGGACCTTCTGCACCCGCTCGGCGTCGGCGTCGCGGTCCACGAGCAGCACGTGGTGCTCGTTGCGCAGCAGCTCGCGGGCGATGGACCGCCCGACGCTGCCGGCTCCGGCGATGACGACGCGCATGGGAGAAGCCTTTCGTTACGTCAGTGCGCCGGGGGAGCGCCGTCGAGGACGCGCTCCGCGGTCGCGAGGGCCTCGCGCGTGAGCGCGATGTGGAGGAGGTCGCCCTCCTGGTAGACGGTGTCGGGCTTGGGCAGCATCCCTTCGCCGAGGCGCGTCAGGTAGGCGAGCCGGCCGTCCGACGGCGTGCTCGATCTCGCTGACCCGGCGGCCGACCCACGCGGTGGACACCGGCATCTCGGCGATGACGACCTTGCCGGACGGGTCGGTGAACTCGGGGACGTGGCCCTGGGGCAGGAGCCGGCGGAGCATCTGGTCGCTCGTCCACTTCACCGTGGCGACGGTGGGGATGCCGAGCCGCTGGTAGATCTCGGCGCGGCCGGGGTCGTAGATGCGGGCGACGACGTTCTCGACGCCGTACTTCTCCCGCGCGACGCGGGCCGCGAGGATGTTGGAGTTGTCACCGCTCGAGACGGCGGCGAACGCGTAGGCGTTCTCGATGCCGGCGAACCGCAGGGTGTCGCGGTCGAACCCGACCCCGGTGACGGTGCGGCCCTGGAAGGCCGTGCCCAGCCGACGAAACGCCGCCTCGTCCTGGTCGATGACCGCCACCTCGTGACCGGCCCGCTCGATCGCGCGCGCGAGGGACGCCCCGACACGGCCGCAGCCCATGATGACGAAGTGCACGGGAGCGACGCTACACCGACGTCTGGGGCCCGGTGAGACCGTCCGGGATCCTGTGCACGCGCGGTGATCACGCGGCATACAGTGTCTGACGTGTCATCCCCAGGGCGCCTCGTCAAGCGCGTCATCCTCGGTCGCGCGATGCGCAGCGACAGGCTCGGAGAGACCCTCCTCCCCAAGCGCCTCGCGCTCCCCGTCTTCGCGAGCGACGCGCTCTCCTCGGTGGCCTACGCCCCCGACGAGATCCTCCTGACGCTCGGGCTGGCCGGCGGTGCGCTGGCCCTGACGTCGTCGTGGAAGATCGCCCTCGCGGTGGCCGTCGTCATGGCGGTCGTCATCATGAGCTACCGGCAGAACGTCCACGCCTACCCGTCGGGTGGTGGCGACTACGAGGTCGCGAGCGTCAACCTCGGCCCCAAGGCGGGCGTCACCGTCGCGAGCGCGCTGCTCGTCGACTACGTCCTCACCGTGGCGGTGTCGGTGTCGGCCGGCGTGCAGAACGCGGCGTCCGCGTTCGGGTTCGTGCGCGGCCGTGAGGCCCTCATCGCGGTGGGGATCGTCGCGGCCCTCACCGCGATGAACCTCCGCGGGGTGCGCGAGTCGGGCGCCGCGTTCGCCGTCCCGACCTACCTGTTCATGGTGTCCGTCATCGGGATGGCGGTATTCGGGTTCTACCGCGAGGTCACCGGGACCCTTCCCCTCGCCGAGAGCGCGGACCTCGAGCTGCTGCCGGAGCCGGGCTACGAGGCCATCGGCGGCATCGCGCTGGCCTTCCTCATGCTGCGCGCCTTCTCGTCGGGCTGTGCGGCGCTCACCGGCGTGGAGGCCATCAGCAACGGGGTCCCCGCGTTCCGGAAGCCCAAGAGCCGCAACGCCGCCACCACGCTCCTCCTCATGGGGGCCATCTCGATCACGATGCTCCTGTCGATGGTGAGCCTCGCGCGCTGGACCGGCATCAACTACGCCGAGGACCCGGCCACCCAGCTCGCGCGCGACGGGGTGCCGGTGGGCGACACCTACGTCCAGGACACCGTCATGGGCCAGGTCGCGAAGGCGGTGTTCTCCGACTTCCACCTCGGGGTGGTCCTCGTCTCGATCGTCACCGGGCTCATCCTCGTCCTGGCCGCGAACACCGCGTTCAACGGCTTCCCGGTGCTCGGCTCGATCCTCGCCCGGGACGGGTTCCTGCCGCGCCAGCTGCACACCCGCGGCGACCGGCTGGCGTTCTCGAACGGCATCATCATCCTCGCGACGACGGCCGCCGCGCTGATCGTGGCCTACGACGCGGAGGTCACCCGCCTCATCCAGCTCTACATCGTCGGTGTCTTCGTGTCCTTCACGATGTCCCAGGTCGGCATGGTGCGGCACTGGAACCGCCACCTGCGGGTCGAGAAGAACCCCGCGGCACGCACCCGGATGATGCGCAGCCGGGTCATCAACGCCGTCGGCGCGACCATGTGTGGCACCGTGCTCGTCGTCGTCCTCCTCACCAAGTTCCTCCACGGTGCCGCACTGGCGATCGCGGCCATGGCGGTGCTGTTCGTCCTCATGAACCGCATCCGGAAGCACTACGACCACGTCCGTGACGAGCTGGCCGTGAGCGAGGGCGACACGAAGCACCAGCTGCTCCCGTCGCGGGTCCACGCGATCGTCCTCGTCTCGAAGATCCACAAGCCGACGCTGCGCGCCCTCGCCTACGCGCGGGCGACCCGGCCGTCGATCCTCGAGGCGGTGACCGTCGACGTGGACCCCGACGAGACGAGAGCCCTCCAGGCCGAGTGGGACCGTCGCGACCTCCCCGTGCCGCTCAAGGCGCTCGACAGCCCGTTCCGGGAGATCACCCGGCCGATCGTCGACTACGTCAAGTCGATCCGCTCCGGCAACCCCCGCGACCTCGTCGTCGTGTACATCCCCGAGTACGTTCTCGGGCACTGGTGGGAGCAGGTGCTGCACAACCAGAGCGCGCTGCGGCTCAAGGGCCGGCTGCTCTTCACGCCCGGCGTCATGGTGTCCTCCGTCCCGTGGCAGCTCGTGTCGTCGCAGGGCGTCGAGGAGCGGATGGACGGACCGGTCGTCGGCGACGTCCGCCGCGGTGAGGGCTGATGCCCGCCGAGCACGGCGCGGGGCTCGCGGTGGGGGACGTCGTCGAGGTCGACGTCACGGCCATCGCCCACGGTGGACACTGCATCGCCCGGCACGAGGGCCAGGTGCTCTTCGTCCGGCACGCCCTCCCCGGCGAACGGGTGCGGGCCCACGTCACCGAGACCGGTGCCGGGGAGCGCTTCGTCAGGGCGGATGCCGTCGAGGTGGTCACCGCGTCCCCGGACCGCGTCGAGCCGCCGTGCCCGTGGGCCCGGCCCGGTCGCTGCGGCGGGTGCGACCTGCAGCACGTCGCGCTGCCGCGCCAGCGCGCCCTGAAGGCCGATGTCGTCCGCGAGCAGATGTCCCGGCTCGCGCACCTCGACGTCGAGGTGGAGGTGGAGCCGGTCCCCGGGGACGTGGACGGCCTCGACTGGCGCACCCGGGTCGAGTTCGCCGTCGACGCGAACGGCCGGGCGGGGCTGCGCCGGCACCGCTCCCACGACGTCGTGCCGATCGACCACTGCCGGATCGCCTCGGCCGGGGTCGACGCCCTGCGGGTCACCGAGCGTGCCGTGGCGGGGGAGCGAGGCGGTGGATGCCGTCGAGCCCACCATCGGCGAGCCGCTCGCCGTGGCCCTGCCGACGCCGGCGCCACAGGTCCCGGTCGTCCGCGAGCGCGCCACGGCATCCTGGACCGACGCCGACGGCATGACCCACACGGTCGACCACGAGTTCTCGGTGTCTGCTCGTGGGTTCTGGCAGGTGCACCCCGGCGCGGCCGCGACGTTCCTGTCCGCCGTCATGGGGCTCGTCGCGCCGCGTCCCGGGGAGCGGGCGCTCGACCTCTACGCCGGCGTCGGCCTGTTCACCGTCGCCCTCGCCGACGCGGTGGGCCGGACGGGGCAGGTGCTCGCCGTCGAGGCGGATGCCGCCGCCACCGGCCACGCCCGCGCCAACCTCGCGGCCCACCCCAACGTCGCCGTCCTCACCGCTCGGGTCGACGACGCGTTCGGCGTGGCCCGGCCGTCCCGCCGGGGCAGCGCCAAGCAGCGGGGGAGTCGGCCGCGCAAGGCGTCACGCTCGGTGCTGATGCCGGTCGCCGCCGATGTCGTCGTCCTCGACCCGCCGCGCACCGGCGCCGGCCGCGGGGTGTGCGCCGAGGTCGCGGCGCTGCGGCCCCGGGTCGTCGTCTACGTCGCCTGCGACCCCGCCGCTCTGGCCCGCGACACCGCCTACCTCGCGGATGCCGGGTACCGGCTCGACGCCCTGCGCGCCTTCGACGCCTTCCCGATGACCCACCACGTCGAGTGCGTCGCGCGCTTCGTCCCGGTCGGCGGCCAGGACCGCGGCGTTCCGGGCTGAGTCCGCGCGTCACGCGCCTCGCGGGTCGGCACCCCGCGGCATAGGCTCGACGAGACCGACCCGGTGTGGTTAGATATCTTGACATCAAGATAAATCACGGGAATCGCGCGACGACGCACGACCTGAAGGGAGCCCCGGTGGCCAGCACGAACAGCTTCGACGCCCACGGCACGCTCGAGGTGGGTGACCAGTCCTACGAGATGTACCGGCTCGGCGCGGTCGAGGGGAGCGCGACGCTGCCCTACAGCCTCAAGGTCCTCCTCGAGAACCTCCTGCGCACCGAGGACGGCGCCAACATCACCGCGGACCACATCCGCGCGCTCGGCGGGTGGGACGAGAACGCCGACCCCGACACCGAGATCCAGTTCACGCCGGCGCGCGTGATCATGCAGGACTTCACCGGCGTGCCCTGCGTCGTCGACCTCGCGACGATGCGCGAGGCCGTCGCGGAGCTCGGCGGGGACGCCGCGAAGATCAACCCGCTGGCGCCGGCCGAGCTCGTCATCGACCACTCGGTGATCATCGACGTCTTCGGCCGCGCCGACGCCTTCGAGCGCAACGTCGAGATCGAGTACCAGCGCAACGCCGAGCGCTACAAGTTCCTGCGCTGGGGACAGACCGCGTTCGACGACTTCAAGGTCGTCCCGCCCGGCACCGGCATCGTGCACCAGGTCAACATCGAGCACCTCGCGCGCACCGTCATGGTCCGCGACGGCGTGGCCTACCCCGACACCTGCGTCGGCACCGACAGCCACACGACGATGGTCAACGGCCTCGGCGTGCTCGGCTGGGGCGTCGGCGGCATCGAGGCCGAGGCGGCCATGCTCGGCCAGCCGGTGTCGATGCTCATCCCGCGGGTCGTCGGGTTCAAGCTCTCCGGCTCCATCCCCCCGGGCGCGACCGCCACGGACGTGGTCCTGACGATCACGGAGATGCTCCGCAAGCACGGTGTCGTGGGCAAGTTCGTCGAGTTCTACGGCGAGGGCGTGTCGGCCGTGCCGCTGGCGAACCGCGCGACGATCGGCAACATGAGCCCGGAGTTCGGCTCGACCTGCGCGATCTTCCCGATCGACGAGGTCACGCTCGAGTACCTGCGCCTCACCGGCCGCTCCGCGGAGTCCGTCGCGCTCGTCGAGGCGTACGCCAAGGAGCAGGGCATGTGGCTGCAGTCCGGCCCCGACCAGCCGGAGGCGCGCTACAGCGAGTACCTCGAGCTCGACCTGTCGACGGTCGTCCCGTCGATCGCCGGCCCGAAGCGTCCGCAGGACCGCATCGCCCTCACCGACGCCAAGACCTCGTTCCGTGAGGTGCTGCCGACCTACGTCAAGCACCTGGAGGGCGACGAAGGGCTGGCCAGCTCGTTCCCCGCGAGCGACCCCACGCCCCAGGGCAGCCCCGACGGGCAGAACGGCGGCAGTGCGCCGGCTCACGAGGCCCCCGGGTCGGAGCGCCCGTCCCGGAAGGTCACCGTCACCTCGGCCGAGGGCGCGTCGTTCGAGATCGACCACGGCATCGTGTCGATCGCCTCGATCACGTCGTGCACGAACACCTCGAACCCCTCGGTGATGATGGCGGCCGCGATGCTCGCCAAGAACGCCGTCGAGAAGGGCCTGTCCGTCCCGCCGTGGGTCAAGACGTCGATGGCGCCGGGCTCGAAGGTCGTCACGGGGTACTACGAGGCGGCCGGGATGTGGCCCTACCTCGAGAAGCTCGGCTTCCACCTCGTCGGCTACGGCTGCACGACGTGCATCGGCAACTCCGGTCCCCTGAACGACGAGATCTCCCAGGCGGTCAACGAGCACGACCTCGCGGTGGTGTCGGTGCTCTCGGGCAACCGCAACTTCGAGGGCCGGATCAACCCCGACGTCAAGATGAACTACCTCGCGAGCCCGCCGCTCGTGATCGCCTACGCCCTCGCGGGCACGATGGACTTCGACTTCGAGACCGAGCCGCTCGGTCGCGACACCGACGGGAACGACGTCTTCCTCAAGGACCTGTGGCCCGCACCGGCGGACGTCGAGCGGACCATCGCGCAGAGCATCAGCAAGGAGATGTTCACCTCGGACTACGCCGACGTCTTCGCCGGCGACGAGCGGTGGCGGTCGCTGCCCACGCCGGAGGGCAACACCTTCGACTGGGACGCCGACTCCACCTACGTCCGCAAGCCCCCGTACTTCGACGGCATGCAGCTGGAGCCCTCGCCGGTCACCGACATCGGCGGCGCCCGTGTGCTCGCCAAGCTCGGTGACTCCGTGACGACCGACCACATCAGCCCGGCCGGGTCGATCAAGGCCGACAGCCCCGCCGGCCACTACCTCGCCGACCACGGCATCGAGCGCAAGGACTTCAACTCCTACGGCTCGCGGCGCGGGAACCACGAGGTGATGATCCGCGGGACGTTCGCGAACATCCGCCTCAGGAACCTCCTCCTCGACGGCGTCGAGGGCGGGTTCACCCGCAACTTCCTCGCGGGCGGTGAGCAGACGACGATCTTCGACGCGTCGGCCGCCTACCAGGAGGCCGGCATCCCGCTGGTCGTCCTGGCCGGGAAGGAGTACGGCTCGGGCTCGTCGCGCGACTGGGCCGCGAAGGGCACCGCGCTGCTCGGCGTGCGCGCCGTGGTGGCCGAGTCCTACGAGCGCATCCACCGCTCGAACCTCATCGGCATGGGCGTGCTGCCGCTGCAGTACCCCGAGGGCCAGGACGCCGACTCCCTCGGCCTCACCGGCACCGAGACGTTCTCCATCACGGGCGTCGAGGCGCTCAACCACGGCCGCGACCCCGAGGACCGTCACCGTCTCGGTGGCCCGCGAGGACGGCTCGGAGTCGACCTTCGAGGCGGTCGTGCGCATCGACACCCCCGGCGAGGCCGACTACTACCGCAACGGCGGCATCCTCCAGTACGTCCTGCGGTCGCTCGTCGCCTGACCCGTCACGCGCGCGAGTGCGGAAGTGGTCGCCAGGGCGACCACTTCCGCACTCACCGCGAAGGGGCGTCAGGCCGGGTGGTCGGGGCTGAGCCGCACGACGTCGCCGACGACGACGACCGCGGGGTTCTCGACACCCACGGCGGCGGCCCGCTCGGCGATGTCCCCGAGAGTCCCGAACGTCACCCGCTGGTCGGGCAGCATCCCGCGCTCGACGACCGCGACGGGGCACGAGGCGGGCCGCCCGGCACCGAGCAGCGCCCGCGCGGAGCGGCCCAGCCGGCCGACCCCCATGAGCAGGACGACCGTGTGGTCGGTGCCCCCGGGAACGGCGGGCAGCTCGTCGTGGCCGGTGACGACGGTGAACCCGCGCGCCACCCCGCGGTGGGTCACGGGGATGCCGGCCGCCGCCGGCACCGCGACCGCGCTCGTCACGCCGGGCACGACCTCGACGGGGATGCCGTGGGCCTCGCAGGCGAGCCGCTCCTCGCCGCCGCGGCCGAGGACGTAGGGGTCGCCGCCCTTGAGCCGGACGACGGCGCGACCGGCGAGCGCCTGCTCGACGAGGAGGTCGTTGATGGCGGCCTGCGGCACCGTGTGCCGGCCGGGGGCCTTGCCGACGTCGACGACGCGCACCGAGGCAGGGAGCCGGTCGACGACGGCCCGCGGCGCCAGCCGGTCGACGACGACGACGTCCGCCGCGGCCAGCAGCTCGCGCCCACGCGTCGTGAGGAGCCCGTCGTGGCCCGGTCCGCCGCCGACGAGGGCGACCCAGCCGACGCCGGCGCGGGGGGCGCGGCGGCGCAGGTCGAGCGACCCGTCGGCGAGCAGCCCGTCGACGGCCCGTGCGACGGCATTGGCGAGCGCCGGGTCGTCGGCGGTGTGCACGGCGACCGTCACGGGGCCGTCGGCCGTCGAGACGGATGCCGTCGCCGCCAGCGCCGCGCGGCCGGACCCCCCGTCCGTCTGTACGGCGGCGTCGGTGCTGACGCACCAGGTGCGGAGGTGCTCGGCGTCCGCCCGCACCGCGTCGTCGCCGTGGCGGTCACCGACGCCGGCGACGACGAGCCACGCCCCGGAGAGGTCGCTCGCCCCCGCGTAGTCGCGGTCGGTCCACGCGACCTCGCCGGTCGCCACGCGGTCGGCGACGTCCTCGCAGACCCAGGCGGCCACGACCTCGACGACCGCTCCGGCGGCGAGCACCGCACGCAGGCTCGACGTCACGCCGGGGCCACCCCCGACGACGACGACGCGCCGTCCGGTGAGGTCGAGGCCGACGGGCAGGGTCACCGTCGGGTGCTCTCCCGGGGCCACGGCGTCGGCCATGACCGCGGCGAGGGTGCGCCCGTCGTCGGGGTCGACGAGGAGGAAGGCACCGCCGCGCCGCGACGTCGCGTACTCCTCGACCGGCAGGGGGAGGCGAAGCGCACGGTGATGCGCCCGATGTCGTTGAGCGCCAAGCGAGTCCGCGGGTGCGAGTCGCAGGGCGTCGAGGTCGAGCCGGCCGTCGATCGAGCGCACCATCGCGAGCACGCTGCGGGAGCCGTGCTTGACGAGGAGCCGAGCGCCGGGGCGCAGCGGCTCGTCGCCGAGCCAGCAGGCGAGCGCCTGGACCTCCTGGCGCAGCGGGACGGGGTCGGCCGCGGAGCAGATGACGTCGCCGCGGCTGACGTCGACGTCGTGCGCGAGCCGGATGGTGACCGACTGCGGGGCGACGGCGACGTCGAGCGGCCGCTCGCCGAGGTCGATGCCGGCGACGGTCGTGCGGGTGCCCGGAGGGCAGGACGACGACCTCGTCGCCCACCCGCACCGAGCCGGAGGCGAGCTGACCGGCATACCCGCGGTACTCCACGTGCTCGGGTGAGCGTGCGGCGCCCTGCGGGCGGATGACGAGCTGCACCGGCATCCGGAACGACTCGTGGGCCGGGTCGGTCGCGGGGGAGAGCGTCTCGAGCAGCTCGAGGAGCGAGGGCCCGTCGTACCAGGGCGTGTTGGCCGAGCGGTCGACGACGTTGTCGCCGACGAGGGCCGAGACCGGCACGGCGTGCGCGTCGGGGATGCCGAGCTCGACGGCGATCGCGCGCACCTCGGCGGCCAGGGTCCGGAAGACGCCCTCGCTGTGGTCGACGAGGTCGATCTTGTTGACGGCGATGACGACGTGCGGCACGCGCATCAGCGCCGCGACGGCGAGGTGGCGCCGAGTCTGCTCGAGGACCCCCTTGCGCGCGTCGACGAGGAGCACGAGGGCGTCCGCGGTCGAGGAGCCGGTGACCGTGTTGCGCGTGTACTGGACGTGCCCGGGGCAGTCGGCGAGGACGAACGAGCGTGCGGCCGTGGCGAAGTAGCGGTACGCGACGTCGATCGTGATGCCCTGCTCCCGCTCTGCGCGCAGACCGTCGGTGAGGAGGGCGAGGTCGGTCGAGGTGAGGCCGCGGTCGCGGCTCACCCGCTCGACGGCGTCCAGCTGGTCGGTGAGGACCGACTTGCTGTCGTGGAGCAGGCGGCCGACGAGCGTCGACTTCCCGTCGTCGACCGAGCCGGCGGTGGCCAGGCGCAGCAGGGTGCTCATCAGAAGTAGCCCTCCTTCTTGCGGTCCTCCATGGCGGCCTCCGAGATGCGGTCGTCGGCGCGGGTCGCGCCGCGCTCGGTGAGGGTCGAGGCGGCCACCTCCGCGACGACGTCCGCGACGGATGCCGCGTCGCTCGCGACCGCGCCCGTGCACGACATGTCGCCGACGGTGCGGTAGCGGACCTGGCGGGTCTCGACCGCCTCGCCGGCGCGGGGCTGCGAGTACGGCCCGACGGCGAGCAGCATCCCGTCGCGGGCGAAGACGTCGCGGTCGTGGGCGTAGTAGAGCCCGGGCAGGTCGATGCCCTCCTGCTCGATGTAGCGCCAGACGTCGAGCTCGGTCCAGTTCGACAGGGGGAAGACCCGCACGTGCTCGCCCGGGCGGTGGCGCGGGTTGAAGAGGTTCCACAGCTCGGGCCGCTGGTTCTTGGGGTCCCACTGGCCGAAGTCGTCGCGCAGGCTCACGACCCGCTCCTTGGCGCGCGCCTTCTCCTCGTCGCGCCGGCCGCCGCCGAAGACGCCGTCGAAGCGGTGCCGGGCGATGGCGTCGAGCAGCGGCTGCGTCTGGAGCGGGTTGCGGGTGCCGTCGGCCCGCTCGCGCAGCCGGCCGTCGTCGATCCAGTCCTGCACCGAGGCGACCTCGAGCCGGAGCCCGAGCCGCTCGACCGTGGCGTCGCGGTAGTCGAGCACCTCGGGGAAGTTGTGGCCGGTGTCGACGTGCAGCACCGGGAACGGCACCGGCGCCGGCCAGAAGGCCTTCGCGGCGATGTGCAGCATGACGACGGAGTCCTTGCCGCCGCTGAAGAGCAGCACCGGCCGCTCGAGCTCGGCGGTGATCTCGCGGATGACGAGCATCGCCTCGCTCTCGAGGACGTCGAGCTGGCTCAGCACCGGCAGATCGGTCGGTGCGGCGGTGTTCACGTCGATGGTCACGGGGAGCGCCTCGGTCAGGGTGTCGATGGTGGTCACGAGGGGTCCTCGCGAAGTATCTGGAGGAGCGAAGCGGGGCGGGTCCCACGCTTCGCGTGGGCAGAACTTCGTGGGGTGCCACTCATGGGTGCAGCCCGCACTCGGTCTTGGCGAACCCGGCCCAGCGCCCGGCCCGGGGGTCGTCCCCCGGCTCGACCCGCTTGGTGCAGGGCTCGCAGCCGATCGACGGGTAGCCGTCGGAGAGAAGCAGGTTCACCGGCACGCGGTGGTCGTTGGCGTAGTCGACGACCTCGTCGAAGGTCCACGCCGCCAACGGGTTGACCTTGACGAGGCCGAACTGCTCGTCGAAGGTCACGAGCGGCGTGTCGGCGCGCGTCGGGTCCCTCGTCGCGACGGATGCCGGTCACCCAGGCCTCGTACCCGGCCAGGGCGGCCCGGAGCGGCTCGATCTTGCGCATCCGGCAGCAGGCCGCCGGGTCGCGCTCGTACAGCCGCGCTCCGTACTCGGCGTCCTGCTCGGCCACCGTGAGGCGCGGCATGACGTCGACGACGGTGACGTCGAGCTCGTGGGCGACCTGCGCGCGGGTGCCGTAGGTCTCGGCGAAGTGGTAGCCGGTCTCGAGGAAGAGCACGTCCACGCCGGGCGCGTGCTTCGCGACGACGGCGGGGAGCACGGCATCCGCCATGCTGCACGCCACGGCGAGGGTGCCCGGGAAGGTGCGCGCGGCCCAGGCGGCCACCTCGTCGGCGGAGGCGTCGGGGCCGAGCTCGACCGAGCGCCTGCTCGGCCAGGGCCCGCAGCTCGTCGGGCGTGCGCTGCCGGCCGGGACCGGCGGTGGGGGTGTCGGGCGTCGTGGCGGTCATCGCAGCTCCTCCTCGTCGACGCGGTGGGCCCATCCGGAGAACGTCTCGCCCTGGCCCCGGCCGGCGACGTAGCGGCGCACGAGCCGCTCGACGAGGTCGGGGAGGTCGTCCGCGGTCACCTTGAGCCCGCGCACGGTGCGGCCGAGGCCGGCCTCGTCGCGGTCGGCGGAGGCGAGGCCGCCGCCGAGGTGCACCTGGAAGCCGGGCTGCTGCTCGCCGTCGACCGTGACGATCATCCCCTTGAGGCCGATGTCGGCTACCTGGATGCGGGCGCAGGAGTTGGGGCAGCCGTTGACGTTGAGGGTGATCGGGGTGTCCAGGTCGAGGTCGGTGAGCCGTCGCTCGAGCTCGGCGATCGCCGTGGCGGCGGTCGCCTTGGTCTCGACGATCGCGAGCTTGCAGTACTCGATGCCGGTGCACGCCATCGTGTGCCGGCGGAAGGGGCTCGGGGCGACCGAGAGGCCGAGCTCCTCCAGGCCCGCGACGAGGGCGTCGAGGCGCTCCGGTGCCACGTCGAGGACGACGAGCTTCTGGTGCGGGGTGAGCCGGACACGGTCGGTGCCGGCGGCGGCCATGAGGTCGGCGAGCCCGGTGAGCACCTCGCCGCTGACACGACCGACGACCGGTGCGGCGCCGACGTAGTGCAGGCCGTCCTTCTGCAGGTGCACGCCGACGTGGTCGCCGGGGCCGGATGCCTGGGCCGGCGGCGGTCCGTCGGGCAGCGGCTCGCGGAGGTACTCGGTCTCGAGGACCTCGCGGAACCGCTCGGGTCCCCACTCGGCCAGGAGGAACTTCAGGCGGGCCTTGGTGCGCAGCCGCCGGTAGCCGTAGTCGCGGAAGATCGAGATGACGCCGAGCCACACGTCGGCCGCGCGGTCGGGGGCGACGAACACGCCGATCCGCTCGGCGAGACGCGGGGCCGTCGACAGCCCGCCACCGACCCAGAGGTCGTAGCCGGCGCCGAGCTGGGGGTGGACGACCCCGACGAGCGAGACGTCGTTGATCTCGTGGACGACGTCCAGGCTCGGGTGGCCGGTGATCGCCGACTTGAACTTGCGGGGGAGGTTGGCGAGCTCGGGGTCGCCGATGTAGCGCTGCGTGATCTCGCGGATCACGTCGGTGGGGTCGAGGATCTCGTCGGCGGCGATGCCGGCCAGCGGGCTGCCGAGGATGACGCGTGGGGTGTCACCGCAGGCCTCCGTGGTCTGCAGCCCGACCTCCTCGAGGCGGCGCCAGATCTCGGGCACGTCCTCGACGCGGATCCAGTGGTACTGGATGTTCTGGCGGTCGCTGATGTCGGCCGTGCCGCGGGCGAACTCGGTGGAGATGTCGGCGAGGACGCGCAGCTGGCCCAGGGTCAGGGCGCCGCCGTCGAGGCGGACCCGGAGCATGAAGTACTCGTCGGACAGCTCGGTGTCGTCGAGCTGGGCGGTGCGGCCGCCGTCGATGCCCGGCTTGCGCTGGGTGTACAGGCCCCACCAGCGGAACCGGCCGCTGAGGTCCTGCGGCGGGATCGAGGCGAAGCCCTCCCGCGAGTAGACCTGCTCGATGCGCTGCCGGACGTTGAGACCGCCGTCCTCCTGCTTCCACTCCTCGTTCGGGTTGAGCGGGGCGCGCCCGTCGACGGCCCACTGACCGTTGGAGCGGCCGGCGCGCGGCGGGCGCAGGGCCCGCGCGGTCGTGGTCTCGGTCGGGTTGGTGGTCATGGTCCTCAACGTGATCAGGATTAGGTGTGGTGATCGAAGGTATAACGACCCATTATCTCGCGGGACGGCGGTCCGCGATGTGGTCGGTCGGCGTATCATCGAACACGTGTTCGACTCCGCGGCTTCCGGCGGCCCTCCGCTGCGTGCCGGGAGCCCCGGCTCGCCGGCGCGGCAGCGCTCCGCGTCGGGCGCCGCGAGGGTCGGCGGACCGCCCGGCTGGCCACCCGGCGTACCGCCGCCGGGGGAGCGCGGCTGGGACCACCGGGCCGGGGCGTGGCTGCTCGACCACTGCCCGCCGGACTACCGGCTCTACCCCGCGTGGCGCCGGCACCCCGTGGCCCTGGCCTGGTTCACGGTGCGCCACCTCGACGCCCAGCTCGACGCGATGCGCTCGGCCTACCGCGAGGTGCGCACCGACCTCGTCGACGACATCGGGCCCGAGGGCGTCGCGCAGGTGCTCGCCGACCTCGAGTGCGAGGGCGTCCGCCTGCTGTCGGCGCGACGGGCCGCCGGGCTGCTGCTCGACGCCCTCCGGGGGCTGGAGTTCGTCCCCCGCCTCTGACGGGTCCCAACTTTCCCGCCCCATGCCGGAAGCTTCAGCCTCGCACCGGAACAGTTCCCCTGCGATGGTGAAGGTTCCGGGATCGGGCGGGAAAGTTGAGATGCCGCGCCGGGTCGTCGTCACCGCCGGATGCCGTGCAGATCGCGTCGAGATCGTGTGAAGGACTCGTGGAGGGCACCCTCGCGCGTGCGGAGGGCCCGGAGGCGTGCGCCTAGACTCTGGGGGTTCGCATGCCGTGAGGAACCAGGAGGTGGGCGCCGGTGAGCCTGCTCGAGCGCATCGAGGGACCAGAGGACCTCCGGAAGGTCCCCGCCGACCAGCTGCCCGCCCTCGCCGCGGAGATCCGCGGCTTCCTCGTGGAGCAGGTCTCGCGCACCGGGGGCCACCTCGGGCCGAACCTCGGCGTCGTCGAGCTGACGATGGCGATCCACCGGGTGTTCCGCACCCCGCAGGACACCGTCGTCTTCGACACCGGGCACCAGTCCTACGTCCACAAGCTGCTCACCGGGCGCCGCGACTTCACCGGGCTGCGCCGACAGGGCGGCCTGTCCGGCTACCCGAGCCGCGCCGAGTCCGAGCACGACGTCGTCGAGAACTCGCACGCGTCGACGTCGCTGTCCTGGGCGCACGGCATCGCCGCCGGCAGGGTCGTGCGCGGCGAGCGCGACCGGCACACCGTCGCGGTCATCGGCGACGGCGCCCTGACCGGCGGCATGGCCTGGGAGGCCCTCAACAACATCGCGGCCGAGCCCGACCTGCCGCTCGTCGTCGTCGTCAACGACAACGAGCGCTCCTACGCCCCGACCCGGGGCGGCCTGGCCGACCACCTCGCGACGCTGCGCACCACCCGCGGCTACGAGCGCTTCCTCGACTGGGGCAAGACCACCCTCGCGCGCACCCCGGTCGTCGGCGGCGCGATGTACGGCACGCTCCACGGCGTCAAGCGCGGCATCAAGGACATCGTCGCGCCGCAGGGGCTCTTCGAGGACCTCGGCCTGAAGTACGTCGGCCCGGTCGACGGCCACGACGAGCAGGCCATCGAGGCCGCCCTGCGCAAGGCCCGGGCCTTCGACGGGCCGGTGCTCGTCCACGTCCTCACCCAGAAGGGCCGCGGCTACGACCCCGCGGTCAACGACGAGGGCGACCAGTTCCACGCCGTCGGCGTCATCAACCCCGAGACCGGCCTGCCCCTCGAGATCGCCGGGCGCAGCTGGACCGACGAGTTCAGCGACGCGATGGTCGAGATCGGCCGCGAGCGCGAGGACGTCGTCGCGATCACCGCGGCCATGATGATCCCGGTGGGGCTCAAGGACTTCGCCGACCACTACCCCGCCCGCACCTTCGACGTGGGCATCGCGGAGCAGCACGCGTTGACGATGGCCGCCGGCCTGTCGTTCGCCGGGCTGCACCCGGTCGTCGCGGTCTACGCCACCTTCCTCAACCGCGCGTTCGACCAGCTGCTCATGGACTGCGCCCTCCACCGGGCCGGCGTCACGGTCGTGCTCGACCGCTCGGGGATCACCGGGCCCGACGGCGCCTCGCACCACGGCATGTGGGACATGACGATCAGCGGCGTCGTGCCGGGCCTGCACCTCGCGGCCCCGCGTGACGGGCAGCAGGTCGCCCGTGCGGTCCACGCCGCCGTCGACATCGCCGACGCCCCCTCCGTCGTCCGCTTCCCCAAGGGCACCGTCGCCGAGCCGATCGCGGCCGTGCGCACCGTCGGCACGGTGGACGTGCTGGTCGAGCCCGACGAGGGCGACGTCGACGTGCTCCTCGTCGGCATCGGGTCGATGGCCGCCACCGCGCTCACCGCCGCCGAGAAGCTCTCCGCCGAGGGCGTGCGGGTGCGGGTCGTCGACCCCGTGTGGGCGCTGCCGGTCAGCGACGACCTCGTCGGGCTGGCCCGCTCGGTGCGCCGCGTCGCGGTCGTCGAGGACAACGTCGTCGTCGGCGGCATCGGCTCGCAGGTGGCGCTGGCGGTTCACGCCACGGGGTCCGACGTGCCGGTCGACTCGCACGGCATCCCGAAGCGGTTCCTCGACCACGGGTCGCGCGGCCAGGTGCTCGACGCCGTCGACCTCACGCCGGAGGCCGTGGCCTCCGCGGTCCGCGCCCGCCTCGGCTGAGGCGGCAGCGGCGACCCGACCCCTGCGGCACCATGGCGTCATGGCTGCGGACAGCGCGAAGGATGCCGGTGACGAGGTCGACGTGAGCGCGCTCGCGATCAACGTGTCGATCCCCGAGGACCGGCGCTGGACGGACACCCGTCGCGGCGAGGAGTTCACCCTGATGACCCTCAACGTGCGACTGCTCCCCGACGGTCACCTCGCCGTCAAGGCCTACGGCCGCCCGACCGCCGGCGGCCGGGGCACCTACGTGTCGTTCCCGGTGCCCGACGACCCGGCCCTGGCCGACCTCGTCGCGCGGGCGGCCGAGCGCGCCGGCGCGCGGTGGTCCGCCCACCGGGGCCTGCGCTGACCGCGCCGGTCGGCCGAGCGCGAACACGGTGGACGACACGGCGTCGCCCCGGTTGGCTGGGGGCATGAGGCTCCTCGTGCTCGGTGGGACGGCATGGCTCGGACGCACGGTGGCCGGGGAGGCGCTCGCCCGCGGGCACGACGTCACGTGCCTGGCGCGGGGGAGCGCGCCGCCCCCGGACGGCGTGACGTTCGTCGTCGCCGACCGCGACGCCGACGACGGGCTCGCGGAGGTCGCCGGCACCGCGTGGGATGCCGTCGTCGACGTCTCGCGCCAGCCGGGCCAGGTGCGCCGCGCCGTCCGCGACCTGGACGTCGGTCACCGGGTGTTCGTGTCCACGGGCAACGTCTACGCGGCGTTCGGGGAGGTCGAGCAGGACGAGGACTCGCCGCTGCGCGGGCCGCTCGACGGCGACGTCATGGAGGACATGGAGACCTACGGCGAGGCGAAGGTCGCGTGCGAGGAGGCCGTCCGGGGCGGTGCGTCCACCTTCACGATCGCGCGGTCCGGCCTCATCGGCGGTCCGGGCGACTGGTCGGGGCGAACCGGCTACTGGCCGTGGCGGTTCGCCCATCCCGTGGGCGACGAGGTGGTCGTGCCCGGAGACCTCGACTTTCCCTGCGCGCTCGTCGACGTGCGCGACCTGGCGGCCTGGCTCGTGGTCGCGGCCGAGCAGCGGATCGACGGGGTCTTCAACGCGACCGGACCCACGACGACCCTCGGCGAGGTGCTCACCGCCGCGGCGGCGGTGTCGGGCTCGTCGGCCCGGCCGCGACCGGTTCCGGTCGAGCGGCTGCGCGAGCTGGGCGTCCAGGGGTGGATGGGACCGGCATCCCTCCCGCTGTGGATCGACGACCCGGACTGGCGCGGTTTCGCGACGATGGACACGACCCGCGCCCGTGCCGCGGGCCTCACGACCCGACCGCTGGCGCCGACCCTGCGCGACGGGCTGGCCTTCGAGGAGACGAGGGACGAACCGCGTCGGGCGGGGCTCAGCGACGACGAGGAGCGGCGGGTGCTCGACGCCACGGCGCCGGCGGGCTGACGTCAGCCGGTGAGGTGGCGCAGGTGCAGCGCGAGCTGGATCTGGAGCGCGCGCCTCGGGTCCTGCCAGTCGCTGCCGAGCAGCTCGCCGATGCGGTGCAGCCGCTGCGCGACGGTGTTGACGTGCACGTGGAGCGCCGTCGCCGCATGACGCGGGCTCGAGCCCGCGAGGAAGTAGGCCTCGGTCGTGCGCACGAGGTCGGCGCCCCGCTGGGCGTCGTAGTCGAGGATCGGGCCGAGCACCTGGCGCACGTAGTCGCGCACCTCGGGGTCCGAGCCGACGATGAGGCCGGCGAACCCGAGGTCGGCGGCGCTGCCACCGGACCCGCCTCGACCGAGGGCGGCGAGCGCGGATGCCGTGCGCCGCGCCTCGCGGTAGGCGTCGGGGAGTGCCCGCGGGTCGGCGAACGGCCCGGAGCCGCCGACCGTGAGCCGGCTCGACCCCGACATCCGCTGGGCGAGCTCGGCCGCGGCGGCCGACGGGTCGTCGCGCTGGACCACGGCGACCACCTCGCCGCGGTGCTCGGCGACGAGCGCGGCCCTGCCCAGGGCCGCGGTGACCGACATGACGAGGGACCGGCGCGACGTCGCGGCATCGGGCGCGGTGGCGACGAGGACGCAGCACGGTGAGCGCAGGTCGACGCCGAGGGTGCGGGCCGCCGAGACGACGGCCCGCAGGTCGGCCCGCCCGGACAGGAGGTCGGCCACGAGGTCGGTGCGCACCTGGAGCTGGGCGTCGGCCCGCTGCCGCTCCCCGAGGAGGACGAGGGCCGTGACGACGGCGGCGCGCTCCACGGTGCGCCGGTCCGCCTCGTCGAGGTCCTCCGGGCCGCCCACGACGAGCTGTCCGAGCGGGAGGTCGACGGCGGCGACGGGGACGACCCAGCGGTCCCCGGCGCGGATCAGCCGGCCGGCGGTGTCGAACGGGGTGTCCACGGCGTACGGATGCCGTCGACCGGGCGCGGCGGCCTCCGGGACCGGTCCGGCGGCGCTGCGCTCGACGCCCTCGTCGTCGACGAGGACGACCCACACGTCGAGGAGGCTGTGCAGCGCGTCGGTGATCTCCCCGACGCCGCCGCCGTGCAGGACGATGCCCGCGAAGCGGTCGTGGGCCGCCGCGGCCCGCTCCAGTCCCTCGGTGTAGCGACGCACGGTGTCGAGCGCGCCCACCTGGACGAGCGAGACCGCCGCGAGCGCCGCGAGCGACCCCAGGAGGGCGACCTCGTCGGCGGTGAACGTGCGGGGCGAGCGGTTGGCGGCGAAGAGCACCCCGACGAACTCGTCCTTGACGCGGAGCGGCGTGCCGCAGATCGCGACGATGCCCTCGTCGCCGACGGCGGTGTCGATGGGCGAGGTGTGCGCGAAGCGGGTGTCCGCGAAGTAGTCCGACGTCCAGTACGGCCGGTGCGTCGAGGCCACGAGACCGCCCAGGCCGGCCCCCAGCTCGAGGCGCACCTGCTGGAACGCGGTCGACACCGAGCCCGCCGTCGCCCGCATGTAGGTGTCCCCGGCCTCCTCGTCGTGGAGGGTGAGGTAGGCGAGGTCGGTGCCGAGCAGGGTCCGGGCCCGCAGGACGATCGCCTCGAGGACGAGCGCCGGGTCGTCCATCGTCGACAGGTCCTGGGCCGTCTCGACGAGGGCCTCGAGCTCCTGCTCGCGACGACGTCGCAGGTCGGTGACCGCCCTGACCTGCAGCGCGAGGTCCCGCAGCACCGGGTCCGCGTCGACGGCGGCGATGTCGGCCGCCGAGGCGCCGGCGGCGAGCAGCTCGAGCAGCCGGGCCTCGTGCACTGCCGTCGTCGCCATGGGCGCCATGCTAGCGGGAGGGGACATGTGACCCGGCGCCAGTCATCCGCCTCCGGTGTGGCGTCTGCCGACATGATCTGGCGCACCACGCCGTCCTAGTGTCTGGCCCTGTCCGATCCGTCGACCGTGGAGGCGCCCCGTGCAGAGCAGCACGCAGGCGGCGAGTGCCGCCGACCGCACCGCCCCAGCACCAGCGCTCCTGCGCACGCGTGGCCTGACCAAGGAGTTCCGCGGCTTCGCCGCGGTCCAGGGGGTCGACCTCGACGTCGCGGAGGGCAGCATCCATGCCCTCGTCGGACCGAACGGCGCCGGGAAGACCACCCTGTTCAACCTCCTCACCGGCTTCCTCGCGCCGACGTCCGGGTCGATCCACCTCGGCGACCGCGACATCACCGGCCTCAGCGCGGAGCAGATCGTCCACCTCGGGGTGGCGCGCTCGTTCCAGATCACGAGCCTGTTCGACCAGATGTCGTGCGTCGACCACGTCGAGCTCGCCCTGGCCTCGCCGACCGGCCTGGGCTACCGGTTCTGGCGGTCGCACCAGCAGATGCGCCGGTTCCGTCCCCGGGCGATGGACCTCCTCGGCCAGGTGGGGCTCGGCGACCGGGCCGGCCTCCTCGCCGGCTCCCTCGCCTACGGCCAGAAGCGCGCCCTCGAGCTCGCCCTCGCCCTCGCCCTCGATCCCCGGCTGCTCCTCCTCGACGAGCCGACCGCGGGCATGGGCGTCGAGGACGTCGACCGCACGATCGCCCTGGTCCAGCGGGTCTCGGCGGGTCGCACCGTCGTCCTCGTCGACCACAACATGCACGTCGTCGGCTCGCTCGCCGACCGCGTGACCGTGCTGCAGTCCGGGACCGTCCTCGCCGAGGGCCCCTACGACGAGGTGCGTCGGGACGAGCGCGTCATCACGGCCTACCTCGGCCAGGACAGCGGGGACCACCATGGGTGAGCACGAGGCCCGGCTCGAGGTGCGCGGCCTGTCCGCGTGGCACGGCGAGGCGCAGGCGCTGCGCGACGTCGACCTGACGGTCGGCCACGGCGAGGTCGTCACCCTCGTCGGCCGCAACGGCGCCGGCAAGACGACGCTGCTGCGCGCGGTGATGGGGCTGCACAAGCACGCGCGGGGCAGCGTCCTCGTCGGCGGCGAGGACGTCACGAGGCTCGGAGCCGACTCCCGGGCACGGCGCGGGCTCGGCTGGGTCCCGGACGACCGGGGCATCTACGCGTCGCTGTCGGTCGAGGAGAACCTCCTCCTGCCGCCGGTCACCTCCAAGGACACCGCGTGGAGCCTGGAGCAGGTGTACGCCGAGTTCCCGGTGCTGCAGGAGCGCGCCCACTTCCCGGGGACCCGGCTCTCCGGCGGCGAGCAGCAGATGCTCGCGATCGCCCGGGTGCTGCGCAGCGGCGCGACCCTGCTCCTGCTCGACGAGCCGAGCGAGGGTCTGGCCCCTGTCATCGTCCAGCGCATCGGGGAGATCATCCGCACGATCAAGGAACGGGGCACGTCGGTGCTGCTCGTCGAGCAGAACGTCACGTTCGCCGCGACCGTCGCCGACCGCCACCACCTGCTCGCGCAGGGCCGCGTCGTCGAGTCGCTCGACAACGACGAGTTCCGCGCCCGCCGCGAGGAGCTGCTCGACCACCTCGGGATGTGACCCCACCCCACAGGGTCCGCCCGGCGGACCGCCACCAGACCACCACACCATCCGACCACCGCACCACCGCACCCTGGGAGACAGCATGACCCGCTCGAAGCCTCTCGTCCTCACCGCCGGCACCCTCGGCGCCGGCCTCGTCCTCGCCGCGTGCGGAAGCGGCGGCCCCGCCTCCAGCGACGGCGCGCTCACCGACGGCAAGGTCGTCCTCGGCGTCCTCAACGACCAGTCCGGCATCTACAAGGACCTCTCCGGCCCCAACAGCAAGGTCGCCGTCGAGATGGCGATCGCGGACTACCAGAAGAAGTACGGGGACAAGGCGGTCGCCTCGACGATCGAGGTCGTCACCGCCGACCACCAGAACAAGCCCGACATCGCGAACACCAAGGCCCAGGAGATGTACGACCGGCAGAAGGCGGACATCATCCTCGACGTGCCGACCTCCTCGGCCGCGCTCGCCGTCGCCGGCCAGGCCAAGGCCAAGAAGAAGCTGCACATCAACATCACCGCCGGCTCGACCGCGCTCAGCGGCGCGCAGTGCAACAAGTACACGTTCCACTACGCCTACGACACCTGGATGCTGGCCCACGGCACGGGGTCGACGGTCACCAAGGCCGGCGGGAAGACCTGGAACCTCGTCTACCCGGACTACGCCTTCGGCCAGGACATGCAGAAGTCGTTCACCGCACAGGTGACCGAGGCGGGCGGCACCATCGGGCAGACCATCCCGACACCGTTCCCCAACGACAACTTCGCGACGTTCATCACCAAGGCCGCCTCCGACGACCCGGACGTCATCGGCACGATGCACGCCGGTGGCGACCTCATCAACTTCGTCAAGCAGTTCAACCAGTCCGGCCTGAAGGACAAGGTCCAGCTCGCCGTGGGCCTGCTGTTCATCACCGACATCCACTCGCTGGGCGTGGACCAGTTCGAGGGCACCCAGTTCACCGACGCGTGGTACTGGAACTTCGACGACCAGAACCGCGCCTGGGCGGACCGCTTCATGGCGCAGACCAAGACCCGCCCGAGCTTCGCGCACGCCGCGAACTACTCCGCCGCGATGAACTACCTCGAGGCCGTCCAGCAGTCGGGTGGGGACAACAGCGACAAGGTGGTGGCCGCGCTCGAGGGCAAGAAGATCAACGACGTCTTCCTCCGCAACGGTGAGATCCGCAAGGAGGACCACCGCGTCATCCACGACGTGTACCTCAACGAGGTCAAGTCGGCCGACGAGGTGACGGAGGAGTGGGACTACCAGAAGGTCCTCGAGACCATCCCCGCGGCCGAGGCCTTCAAGCCGGTCGACGGCTCCTGCACGATGTCCTGACCCCCCCTCGACCACCGACGACGCGACAGGGACGACTGCCACATGGGCGAGCTCATCCAGTACACGCTCCAGGGCCTGGCCGCGGGAGGCTTCTACGCTCTCGCGGCCCTGGGCCTGGCGGTGATCTTCGGCGTGCTCGGCGTCGTGAACTTCAGCCACGGCGCGTGCTACATGCTCGGGGCCGTGGGCACGGCGCTGCTGCTCAACGAGCTGGGCCTGGGGTTCTGGGCCGCGCTGGTGGTCATCCCCGTCGCGATGTTCGGGGTCGGCGTGCTCATCGAGCGGGGCCTCGTGCGCTGGCTCGTCGGGCTCGACCCGCTCTACAACTTCCTCCTGACCTTCGGGCTCACGCTCGTGCTCGTCGACCTCGTCAAGCGCCGTTACGGCGTGAGCGGGATGCCGTACGAGCCACCGCCCGCGCTGGCCGGGAGGATCGACATCGGCGGGCTGAGCCTGTCGACGTACCAGGTGTTCGCCGCCGCCTTCTCGCTCCTCGTGTGCGTCGTCGTCTGGCTCGTCATCACGCGGACCCGGGTCGGCATGATCGTCCGCGCGGCGACCGAGAACGCCGACCGCACCCGGGCGCTCGGCATCAACGTCGGCCGCTGGGTGACACCGGTGTTCGGCTTCGGCATCGCCCTCGCCGGGCTCGCCGGTGTGCTCGCGGCGCCGTTCCGGGCGGTCACGGCCGACATGGGCTCGAACTTCGTCATCATCCTGTTCGCCGTCGTCGTCATCGGCGGCCTCGGCTCGATCATGGGAGCGGTCGTGGCCGGCTTCCTCGTCGGGCTCGTCGAGGCGTACGGCCAGGCCTACGTCCCCGCACTCGCCCAGGTGCTCATCTTCGTCCTCATGGCCGCCGTGATCCTCGTGCGGCCGGCGGGGCTCTTCGGACGGGAGGAGGCGGCATGACCGACCTCGTGGAACGGACAGCACCGGTCGACCTCCCGGCGGAGCCGGTGCGCTTCGCCGAGCGCCCGCTCGTGCGCGCGCTGATGCTCCTGCTCGGCCTCGTGGTCGTCGTCATGCTGCCGTGGTGGATCTACCCGCCGGTGGCCATGGACATCCTCGCGTGGGGGCTCTTCGCCATCTCGGTCGACCTCCTCCTCGGCTACACCGGTCTGCTGTCCTTCGGGCACGCGGCCTTCTGGGGGGCCTCCGCGTACGCGACCGGCCTGGTCGCCATCAAGTCGGGGATGCCGTTCCCGCTCGCGATCCTCGCCGGTGCTGTCGTCGCGATGCTCCTGGCGGTGCCGACCGGCTACCTCGCGGTGCGACGCACCGGCATCTACTTCGCGATGGTCACCCTGGCCTTCGCGCAGATGCTCTACTTCATCGCCAACCAGTGGCGCGACGTCACCGGGGGTGAGGACGGCCTCCAGGGCATCCCCAAGTCGTTCTTCGGGATGACCGGCGTGGAGTCCGACCCGTTCTGGTTCTACTACGCGGCGGCCCCGATCGTGCTCATCGGCGTGGCCATCGCCTGGCGGGTGGTCCACTCGCCCTTCGGCCGGGTCCTCGTCGCCGTCCGCGACAACCCCGCCCGGGCGCGGGCCCTCGGCTACGACGTCGACCGGTACAAGGTCATGGCGTTCGTCATCTCGGCCGGCGTGGCCGGGATCGCGGGCGGCGTCTTCGCGGTGAGCCACGGCTTCGCCTCGCTCCAGGAGCTCATCTGGACGACGTCGGGCAAGGTCGTGCTCATCACCGTCCTCGGCGGGATCGGCACCTTCTGGGGTGGCCCGCTCGGCGCGGCCGTCGTCGTGCTGCTCGAGGACCGGCTGGCCTCCAGCGGGTTCAACGGGGTCGGCATCATCACCGGAACGATCTTCATCGTCATCGTCCTGCTGTTCCGCCACGGGATCTGGGGCACCGCCCGCGACCTCATCGCGAAGGGAGTCGCGCGCCGGCGCCGCTGACCCCCGTGTGGGACGAGAAGGGGCTCGGCACCCGTGAGGGCGCCGAGCCCCTTCGTCGTGTCCCGGACCGGTGGCGGAGCATCGCGCCGGCGGCGAGGCGGGCGCTCAGTGGGCCGTCCAGCCACCGTCCATGGTCAGCGAGGCGCCCGTGATGGACTGGGCGTCGGGGGTGCACAGGAAGCCGGCGAGCGCCGCCACCTCCGAGGGCTCGATGAGCCGCTTGCGGGCGGCCGGCGCCAGCATGATCCGCTCCACGACCTCGGACTCCGGGATGCCGTGCGCCTTGGCCTGGTCGGCGATCTGTCGCTCGACGAGGGGCGTCCGCACGTACGCAGGGTTGAGGCAGTTGCTCGTCACGCCGTGCTCGGCCCCCTCGAGCGCGATGACCTTGCTCAGGCCCTCGAGCCCGTGCTTCGCGCTGACGTACGCCGACTTGAACGGGCTGGCGCGCAGGCCGTGGACGCTGGAGATGTTGAGCACCCGCCCCCAGCCGGCGGCGTACATGTGGGGCAGCACGTGCCGCGAGAGGCGGAACGGCGCGAGGAGCATCACCCGGTGGATCCGCTCGAACACCTCGACGGGGAACTCGTGGACCGGGCTGACGTGCTGGATGCCGGCGTTGTTGACGAGCACGTCGACATCGCGCGGGAGCGCGTCGACGGCATCCGGCGTCGCCAGGTCGCACACGAGGGGTTCGACCCGCCGGGCGTCGACGCCGTCGGCGCTCAGGGCCGAGCAGAGCGTGTCGAGGGCCGCGACGTCGAGGTCCACCGCGTAGACGTCGGCACCGTCCTCGAGGAACCGGCGGACGATGGCTGCGCCGATGCCGCTGCCGGCACCGGTGACGAGGACGCGCATGCCGACCACGCTAGGGAGCAGGGGTGCGGCGCCCTATGTGGTCCGCGCACACGCTTCGGCGGCAGTGGTGTCGTGGGGCGCACGGGGTGGCAGCGCGGGCAGGCGGCCTGCGCGGCACCGGTCGAGGGCCGGGGCGGGGCGGCGCCCCGTCTCAGCCCGCGGCGGGGCGCTGGACCGGCGGGTCGACGCCGGCCGCGAGCCCCCGCACGAGCACGTCGACGAGGTGCGGGACCTCGGCGGCCTCGACCTGGACGGTGCCGACGCACGCGTTCCCCCGCCAGAGCGACAGCACGACGACGCCGTGCTCGGGGTGCCACGAGACCCGCAGCGCGCGGTCCCCGCCGCGGGCGTCGACGACGACCTCACCGCGGACCGGCAGCACCGTGGGGTCCGTCACCACCCCATGGTGCCTCGCGCCCCGGCGGGCGCGCCAGAGCACGGGCGAGCGCGCGGGACCCGACGACCCGGCCGGCTCAGCGGGGGATGCCGAGCGTGGCGAGGAGGTCCTCGTGCAGCTCGAACCACACCCGGTGGCACGAGTCGACCTCGACGCCGGCGACCCACGCAGGGTCGGAGTGGGCGCGCACGAGGGCGGCGGCGAAGCGGTCGTCGTAGCCGCCGAAGCGCTCCAGCCGCGCGCTGAGCCGCGGCTCGAACGCGCGCAGGCCGCCCGACACGTGGCCCAGGTCCGTGAGCACCGCCGCGTCCCAGTCCCGGTCGTCGTGCGCGTTCTCCGCGAACGGGTCGTCCCGCGTGGGGCGCAGCTGCCAGCGGGTCGCCGCGTCGGTGAGCACGGCGTTGAGCGGGACGAACTCGGCGTGCGCCGCCTCGACCTCCGGGCGGGCACCCGTCTCGTCGAGCTCGCGGGCGAGGTGGGCCTCGTTCGCGGCGCGCCCGGCATCGGTCAGCGACCACCCGTGGGTGCCGGCGAAGCCGGAGCGCGTCACCCACCCGCGCGCGTGCGCGTCGAGCAGGTGCTCGTCGACGACGCGGGGGTCGAGCCCGAAGCGGCGGGCCGCGCCCAGGCTGTCGACGAAGCCCTTGAGCCGGACGGCGTGCAGCGCCAGGAGCTCGGAGGTGGAGGAGTGCGGCATCTCGGCTCCTCAGGGCAGGGGCGGGGCGGCCTCGATCGTCCCACGACGGCCGTCGACCCGCACCGTGACTCCGCCGACGAGGCTGGTCGTCGCGTCCGGCACGGACACGACGGCCGGGATGCCGAACTCGCGGGCCACGATCGCCGCGTGGGCGAGCAGGCCGCCGGTCTCGGTCACCACGGCTCCGGCCACCGCGAGCAGCGGGGTCCACGCCGGCGACGTCGTCGCGCAGACGAGCACGTCGCCCGCACCGAACCCCGCGGGGTCGGCGGGGTCCCGCACGACGCGGACCGTGCCCGTGGCGACCCCCGGACTGGCCGGGACCCCGGTGCCCAGCAGCGTCCCGTGACCCGCGCGCGGGTGGGTGTCCGGGGGGATGCCGGTGCCGTCACCCGGGTGGGGACGGGCCGTGACCGGCCGCGCCTGGAGCAGCCACACCCGGTCCTGCGCGACCGCCCACTCGAGGTCCTGCGGGCCGCCGAGGAGCCCGGCCACCGCGTCGCCCAGCGCGGCCAGCTCGAGGGCCTGCTGCGGCGGCAGGCAGGGCCGGGTCCGGTCCGGGGCCGCCACCGGGCTCCGCACGAGGCGTCCGTCCCGCACCTCGAGACGGGTGGCCTGGTCGCCGGCGACCACCTCGACGTGGCCATCCCGCACGGTGAGCGTGTCGACGCCGACGGTGCCCCCGACGACTGCGTCACCGAGCCCGCGCGCCGCCGAGATGACGGTCTCCTCCGCCCCGGTGACCGGGTGGCGGGTGAACAGCACCCCTGCGCAGTCGGCCGGGACGAGTGGCTGCACGATCACCGAACCGCCGCCGACGCCGGGACGACAGAGCCGGCCCCGGTACGCCTGCGCGCGCGGACCGGCGAACGACGCGACGCAGGTGCGGACCGCATCCGCGACGGCATCCGGCCCGGTGGCGCCGAGGACGGTCTCGAGGACGCCGGCCCACGAGGCCTGCGCGCCGTCCTCGTCGAGAGCGGACGAGCGCACGGCGAGGGGTCCGTGGCCGAGCCGGTCGAGGACGTCGGCGACGACGACCGCCAGGGCCGCGTCGTCCGGCTGGCCGCCGGCGATGTCGCAGATCACGACGCCGTCGGGCACCGGCATCCCGTGGCGGAGCAGCCGGCCGAGCGCCCACGCCTTGCCCCCGCACGACGCGTCGGCGTCGACGAGGCGGACCGTGCGCACGCCGGGCTCAGATGTCGCGGAAGGTCTCGATCGTGGCCCCGAGGGCGTTCAGCCGCTCGGCGAGTTCCTCGTAGCCACGGTTGATGACGTAGACGTTGCGCAGCACCGAGGTGCCGGGCGCAGCGAGCATCGCGAGGAGGATGACGACACCGGGCCGCAGCGCCGGCGGGCACATGACCTCGGCCGCGCGCCACCTCGGGGTCGGCCCGGTGATCATGACGCGGTGCGGGTCGAGCAGCTGCACCTGCCCACCGACCTTGGACAGCTCGGTGAGGTAGATCGCGCGGTTCTCGTAGACCCAGTCGTGGATCATCGTCGTGCCCTCGGCGCAGGCCGCGATGAGCGCGAAGAACGGCAGGTTGTCGATGTTGAGTCCGGGGAACGGCATCGGGGCGATCTTGTCGACCGGAGCCTTGAGGGGACCGGGGTGGATCGTGAGGTCCAGCAGCCGGGTAAAGCCGTTCTTGGCCCGGTACTCCGGCGTGATGTCGAACCGCAGGCCCATCTCCTCGAGCGTGGCCAGCTCGATCTCGAGGAACTCGATCGGGACCCGCTCGATGGTGATCGTCGACTCGGTCACGACGGCCGCGGCGATGAGGCTCATCGCCTCGATCGGGTCCTCGGACGGGTAGTACTCGATGTCCATGTCGACGTGTCGCACACCGGTGACCGTCAGGGTGGTCGTGCCGATGCCGTCGATCTGCACACCGAGGGCCTGCAGGAAGAAGCACAGGTCCTGGACCATGTAGTTGGGGGAGGCGTTGCGGATGATCGTCTGCCCGGGGTGGCGGGCGGCCGCGAGCAGCACGTTCTCGGTGACGGTGTCGCCGCGCTCCGTGAGAACGATCGCACGGGTGGGCTCGCGGCCGGCCTCGACGGTGGCCTCGTAGAACCCGTGGGTGGCGGCGACGTCGAGGCCGAAGGCCTTGAGCGCCGACAGGTGGGGCTCGACGGTGCGCGTGCCGAGGTCGCAGCCCCCGGCGTAGGGCAGCTGGAAGTGCTCGAGCTCGTGGAGCAGCGGGCCGAGGAACATGATGACGGTGCGCGTGCGGCGGGCGGCCTCGACGTCGATGCTTGCGAGGTCCAGGCGCGCGGGCGGCACGATCTCGAGGTCGTTGCTGTCGGGGAGCCAGCGCACCCGGACGCCGATCGAGGTGAGGACCTCGATGATCCGGTTGACCTCCTCGATGCGGGCCAGGCTGCGCAGCGTCGTGCGGCCCTTGTTGAGCAGGCTCGCGCAGAGCAGGGCCACCGCGGCGTTCTTGCTCGTCTTCACCGGGATCGAACCCGAGAGCTTGCGGCCGCCGACGATCCGCAGGTGCTGCGGGCCGCTGTGGCCGAGCGAGACGAACTCGCTGTCGAGCTTCTCGCCGACCCGGGCCAGCATCTCCAGGGAGAGGTTCTGCTTGCCCTGCTCGATGCGCGCCACGGCGCTCTGGCTCGTGCCGAGGAGGTCGGCGAGCTCGCTCTGCGTCAGTCCCTGGTGGCGGCGCGCATCACGGATGAGCGTGCCGATGCGGGTCAGGTAGGTGTCTGAGGTGGTGGTCGTCACCGAGGCATCGTATATCACCTGTGAGATATTCAGCGAAGCCGTGCCCCACCCACCGGCGTCGCGGCCGGTGGGCGGGACGGTGCCGTCGGTGGTCGTCAGGCCGGCACGCTCGCGACCCCGGGAGGGAGCAGGCGGCGGCCGAGGACCCGCTCGGAGACGCCCTCGCGGTCCAGCAGCGGGCACACCCCACCGTTCCAGAACTGGAAGCCCGCGCCGGTGATCATCGCGAGGTCGATGTCCATGGGGGCCGCGACGACGCCTTCGGAGAGCATGAGCCCGACCTCCTCGGCGAGGACGCCGAGGACGCGCTCGCGGACCTGCTCCACCGTGAGCTCGACGGGGTGCTCGGGCTGCTCGGCCATCGCCAGCACCTCAGGGTCGGGGACCGGCCGTCCGCCCTCCATGAGGTGGTAGCCGCGCTTGCCGGCCTCGACGAGGCGGCGCAGGGTCGGCGACACGTGGAAGCGGTCGCCGAACGCACGCTGCAGCGTCTCGCTGTTGTGCAGCGCGACGGCCGGACCGACGAGGCCGATCACCACGAACGGCGGCATCGGGGCGAGCCCCGCGACCGCGCGGTCGGCCGTGGCGACCGGGGTGCCCTCGTCGACGACCCTCGAGTACTCGCCCATGAACCGCCCGAGGAGCCGGTTGACGACGAACGACGCCGTGTCCTTGACGCGGATCGTCGTCTTGCCGAGCGTGCGGCCGGTGGCGAATGCCGTCGCGAGCGCGGCGTCGTCGGTCGCCTCGCCCGGGACGACCTCGAGCAGCGGCATCACCGCGACCGGGTTGAAGAAGTGGAACCCGACGACCCGCTCGGGGTGCGCGAGGCCGCTCGCCATCTCGGTGACGGACAGCGACGACGTGTTCGTGGCGAGGACGCACTCCGGCGAGACCACGGCCTCGACCTCGGCGAAGACCTGCTGCTTGACCGCCAGGTCCTCGAAGACCGCCTCGATGACGAAGTCCGCGTCGGCGAAGCCCTCCTTCGACGTCGACCCGGTGACCAGGGCCTTGAGGAAGGAGGCCTGGTCGGGGGAGACCCGGCGCTTGCCGAGCAGGCCGTCGACCTCGGCGTGCACCCAGGCGACGCCCGTCGCGACGCGCTCCTCGTCGAGGTCGGTCAGGACGACCGGCACGCCGAGGCGGCGGGCGAAGAGCAGCGCGAGCTGGCTCGCCATGAGCCCGGCGCCGACGATGCCGACCTTGGTGACCGGTCGGGCCAGGCCCTTGTCGGGCGCGCCGGCGGGACGCTTGGCGCGCTTCTGCACCAGGTCGAAGGCGTAGAGGCCGGCGCGCAGCTCGTCGCTCATGGTGAGGTCGGCGAGCGCCTCGTCCTCGGCCGCGAAGGCCTCGTCCCGGGAGGCCGTGCGGGCGGCCCGCACGAGCTCGACGGCGCGCAGCGCGCCCGGGGCCCGGCCCGCCGTCCTGGCGAGCACCACCTTCCGCGCAGCGTCGCACGCGGCATCCCACGTCGCCTCGTCACGGTCGACCTCGCGGCGCCGCACCGTGACGGCGCCGGAGAGCACGCCGGCCGCCCAGCGCAGCGAGTCCTCCAGGAAGTCGGCGGGCTCGAGGAGCACGTCGGCGATGCCGAGGCCGGCGACGTCCTTGGGCTTGAGCATCCGGTTCTGCGACAACGGGTTCTCGACGATGACCGTGAGGGCGTCAGCGGGGCCGATCAGCTGGGGCAGCAGGTAGCAGCCGCCCCACCCGGGAAGGAGGCCGAGGAAGGTCTCCGGCAGCGCGAAGGCCGTGGCCCCCGCCGAGATCGTGCGGTGGTCGCACGCGAGGGCGACCTCGACGCCGCCACCCATCGCGGCGCCGTTGACGAACGCGAAGGTCGGCACCGGGAGGTCCATGATCGCGGCGAACACCGCGTGACCCGCCCGTGCCACCTCGAGGACCTGGTCGCGGTGGGTCACGAGCGGGACGCCCGACAGGTCGGCGCCGACCGCGAAGACGAACGGCTTGCCGGTGATGCCCACGGCCTGGATCTCCCCGACCTCGGCGCGGGCGCGGACACCGGCGACGGCCGCGGCGAGCTCGGCCACGCCCTGCGGGCCGAACGTGGTCGGCCGGGTGTGGTCGAGGCCGTTGTCGAGCGTGATGAGGGCCAGGGTGCCGGCGCCGCCGGGGAGTGCGACGTCCTGCACCGGGGCGTGCGTCACGACCTCCTCACGCACGCCGGTGGCCGGGGTCCCGGTCGTGGTGGGGGACTGGGTGGTGGTCGTCATCGCTCAGGCCTCCGTGCCGTCGGTGCGGTCGCCGCCGGTGGCGTCGGCGTGGTGGGGGTTCTCCCAGATGACGCAGCCGCCCATGCCGATGCCGATGCACATGGCGGTGAGGCCGTAGCGCACCTCGGGGTGCTCCTCGAAGTGGCGGGCCAGCTGGGTCATGAGGCGCACGCCGGAGGACGCGAGCGGGTGCCCGGTCGCGATGGCACCGCCCCAGGGGTTGACCCGCTCGTCGTCGTCGGCGATGCCGAAGTGGTCGAGGAAGGCGATGACCTGCACGGCGAACGCCTCGTTGAGCTCGAAGAGGCCGATGTCGTCGATCGACAGGCCCGCGGTGCGCAGCGCCTTCTCGGCGGCCGGCACCGGCCCGATGCCCATCACCTCGGGCTCGACACCGACGAAGGCGTAGGACACCAGGCGCATCCGCACCGGCAGCCCGAGCTCGGCCGCGGCCGACTCGGACGCGAGGAGGCAGGCGGTCGCCCCGTCGTTGAGGCCGGCGGCGTTCCCCGCGGTGACCTTGCCGTGCGGGCGGAACGGCGTCCTCAGTCCGGCGAGCTCCTCGAGCGTCGTGCCGGGACGGGGCGGCTCGTCGACGGTCGCGAGCCCCCAGCCCTTCTCGACGTGGCGGGTCGCGACCGGGACGAGGTCGGGCTGCACCTTGCCCGCGGCGTACGCGGCCGCGAGCTTGCGCTGGCTGTTCACGGCATACGCGTCACACCGCTCCCGGGTGAGGTGGGGGAAGCGGTCGTGGAGGTTCTCGGCCGTCTTGCCCATGACGAGGGCCGACTCGTCGACGATGCGCTCGGCGACGATCCGCGGGTTGGGGTCGATCCCCTCGCCCATGGGGTGGCGTCCCATGTGCTCGACGCCGGCGGCGATCGCGACGTCGATGGCGCCGAAGCCGATCGAGGACGCGACGTTGGTGACGGCGGTCATCGCGCCGGCGCACATGCGGTCCACGGAGTAGCCGGGCGTCGTCTTCGGGAGCCCGGCGAGGAGGCCGGCGAGGCGGCCGAGGGTGAGGCCCTGGTCGCCGATCTGGGTCGTCGCGGCCACCGCGACCTCCTCGACGCGCTCCTTCGGGAGCTCGGGGTGGCGCCGCATCAGCTCGCGGATGCACTTGATGACGAGGTCGTCGGCGCGGGTCTGGGCGTACATGCCCTTCTCGCCCGCCTTGCCGAAGGGGGTGCGGACGCCGTCGACGAAGACGACCTCCTGGAGCGCACGTGGCACGAGGCCTCCCTGGGTGGGGTGGGACGGCCCGGTCGCCGGGCCCTTCGCGCCTACCGTACTAAGCGGACGCTTAGTGCCCTAGGGCGCCCGGGGTGAGAGCCGTCACGCCGGTGCGGGGGAGACGAGCTGGACGAGGTTGCCGCACGTGTCGTCGAGCACCGCGGTGACCACCGGTCCGGACGGCGTCGGCGGCTGGGTGAAGACGACGCCGGTCGCGCTGAGGTGCGCGTGCTCGGCCTCGACGTCCTCGACGGTGAAGGAGATGAACGGGATGCCGTCGGCGACGAGCGCCTCCTTGAACGGTTGCGCGGCCGGGTGCTCGTCGGGCTCGAGCAGGAGCTCGACGCCCTCGGCGTCGTCGGGGCTGACGACGGTGAGCCACCGGTGCTCGCCCAGGGGGATGTCGGTCTTCTTCACGAACCCGAGCACGCGCGTGTAGAAGTCCAGCGCCTTGGCCTGGTCGTCGACGAGCACGCTCGTCCGGGTGATCCTCATGGTCCTGTCCTCTCGTGGGGGCGGCGCCACCGCTCGCGCAGCGGCCGCAGGGGTGCGGTGTCGAGGTCGTGGAAGGTGTAGCGGCCCTCGCGCCGCCGGTGGACGAGCCCGGCCGCCTCGAGGACGTCGAGGTGCTGGGAGATCGCCTGTCGGCTCGACGTCACGCCGTGGGCGCTCACCATGCGGGTGCACAGCTCGAACAGCGTCTGGCCGTCCCGCTCGGCGAGGGCATCCAGCAGGGCCCGCCGGGTCGGGTCGGCCAGCGCCTTGAAGAGGGCATCCGCGTCGTCCACGCCCTCGACGATAGGCAAGTATCCACTTGCATGTCAACGGTCGAGTCACGCTCGACCCGGCCTGGGTTCGCGCTCAGGCGTCGGGGAACTGCGCGAACGCCGCGACGAGCATCGGGGTGACGATCTCGGCCTGCCACTGCCGCACGCCCTGGTCGAGCAGCGCCCGGGTGAAGGCCGCCCCGTCGTGGTCGCTCGGCGGCTGCCACACGACGCGCCGCAGGGGGTCGGGCGAGCACACGTTCTCGACGGGGATGACGTGCTCCAGGGCGAATGCCGTCAAGGCACCGCGGGTGGCGCCGAGCCGGTCGGCGGCCACGGGGTTCTTCTCGGCCCAGACCCGCGGCGGGGGCGGGCCGTCGGACGGGAGGGTGCGCGGCGGCAGGTCGTCCTCGGGGATGTCGACGGCACGCCGGACGGCCTCGACCCACTGGCGGCCGTAGCGGGCGATCGCCCGGTGCCCTCGCGGGGAGGTCCGCCGCGGTGCGCGGGGCGGTCTTCGCGATCTCGACGAGAGCGGCATCCGGCAGGACCCGGCCGATCGAGGTGTCGCGCTCGCGGGCGATGTCGTCACGGGCGTACCAGAGCTCGCGGACGATCGCGACCGACCGGCGCGAGCGCAGGGTGTTCAGGCCGGACGTGCGCCGCCACGGGTCGACCCGCTCGGTGGGTGCCCACGTGAGCAGCGCCTGGAACTCCTGGCGCGCCCACTCGGACTTGCCCTGCGCGGCGAGGTCGACCCCCATGAGGTTGCGCAGCTCGTCGAGCACCTCGACGTCGAGGGCGGCGTAGCGCAGCCACGGCTCGGGGAGCGGCCGGGTCGACCAGTCGACCGCCGAGTGCTCCTTGGCCAGGCTCAGCCCGAGGTAGTGCTCGACGACGGCGGCGAGCCCGACGCGGGGCAGGCCGAGGATGCGCGCCGCGAGCTCGGTGTCGAACAGCTGGCGCGGCCGCAGGCCGACCTCGGCCAGGCACGCGAGGTCCTGGGTCGCGGCGTGGAGGATCCACTCGGCGGCACCGATGGCGTCGTCGAGCGGGCCGAGGTCGGGGCACCCGACGGGGTCGACGAGCCAGGTGCCGGCCCCCTCGCGACGCACCTGCACGAGGTAGGCGCGCTGGCCGTAGCGGTAGCCCGACGCGCGCTCGGCGTCGATGCCGACCGGACCCTCACCCGCCGCGATCGCCGCGGCGGCGCGGGCGAGCTCGCGCTCGTCCTCGACGACGTGGGGGACACCGCCGGCCGGCTCGTGGAGCGGCACGGTGACGGGGGTGGGTGGACGGCCCTCCTCGGGCGCGGGAGCCGTCGAGTCGGAGCTCATTCAGCGACGGGGTCCGGGAAGGGCGACGACGCCCTCGGGCAGCGGGGGGAGTCCGGCGATGGTGCACAGCAGGTCGGACCAGGCGAGGAGGTGCTCACCCACCTCCGGGCCGAGCGGGGTCCACGAGGCGCGGACCTCCATCTCCACGCTCGCCGGGCGGTCGGCGAGGCCCGCGAAGCTCTGCGAGACGACCCGCGTCACGGTGCCGGCCTCGGCCACGTAGCCGACGCCGCGCGTCTCCAGGGCGTCGACGAGCCAGCTCCAGCCGACCTCGCCGAGCAGCGGGTCGGTCGCGACCTCGGGCTCGAGCTCGGCCCGGGCGAAGGTCACCGCCCGCCACTGCCCGCCCCACGGCTCCGGGGCCGACGGGTCGTGGAGGAGCACGAAGCGGCCCGAGGCCAGGTCGTCGTCGGTGTCGCGCGGGTCGACGACGTCGGCGGTGAGGGCGACGGCATACGGCGCGATGCGCTGCGGCGCGGGCACCTCGGTGAGGCGGATCTCGGGGCGCAGTCGGGCGCGGTGGAGCTCTTCGAGCGCCCGGGTGAACTCGGGGGACTCGCGACCGGTCACGGTGCGGCTGGACACCACAGCAATGTATGCCGTTCCGGGCCCTCCCGGCGCGGGGCACGCCGGGGTCGCGCCGCGCGCGTCGCTACGCTTCGGCGGTGCTGAGCCTCCTCGCCCTCGCCTCCTCGCTGGTGTGGGGGACCTCCGACTTCTTCGCCGGGCTGGCCTCCAAGCGGCGCCCGGCCGTGGCGGTCGTCGGCTGGACGCAGGGGCTGGCGCTCGTCGTCATCTCCGTCATCGTGGCCGTGCGCTGGGACACGGTGACGTGGACCGGCTGGCCGCTCTGGGCGGTCGCGGCCGGGCTGTCGGGGATGGGCGGGCTGGTCTGCTTCTACAGCGCGCTGTCGTCGGGGACCATGGGCGTCGTCGCGCCCATCGCCGCGCTCGGCGTCGTCGTGCCGATCGTGCTCGGCGTCGCCGATGGGGGAGAAGCCGTCGGCCTGGGCGTGGGTCGGGATGCTCGTCGCCGTCGTCGGCGTCACCCTCGCGTCGGGGCCCGAGCTGACCGGCGACGTGTCCGCCCGGCCGGTCGTGCTCGCCTCCTCGCGGCGGTCGGCTTCGGCCTCGACGCTGTTCTGCCTCGACCGCGGGGCGCGGACCTCCACCCTGCTCACCCTGTGGGGGATGCGGCTGACGTCCGTCGCGATCCTCCTCGTCCTCGCCCTGGCCCTGCGCACCGCGGGCGGCGTGACGGTCCGGGAGACGCCGGCGCTCCTGGCGATCGGCTGCGGCGACCTCGCCGCGAACGGCCTCTTCGCGTACGCCTCGGCCCGCGGCCAGGTGAGCGTCACGTCCGTGCTCGGCTCGCTCTACCCCGTCGTCACGGCGATCTGGGCGCGGTTCCTCCTCGACGAGCGACTGCGGCGCGATCCAGCAGGTCGGGGTCGCCCTCGCCGTGGGCGGTGCCGCGGTCACCGCGCTCTAGACCCTCGACGGCACGGCGCCCGGCGTCGGGGACGGTCGGGCGCGAGGTGGGAGGATGTCGCGTCGTGACGACCCCCCACACCTCCACCTCAGCACCGGCCCACGGCACGGCGCCGACCGGGACCCCGGGCGACGCCGTCCGCCGGGCCACCGCGGCATCCGCCCTGGTGCGCGCCGCCCGCAGGCAGGACGTGCCGCACACGCCGGTGTGGTTCATGCGCCAGGCGGGCCGGTCGCTGCCGGAGTACCGCACGCTGCGCGAGGGCGTCGGGATGCTCGAGTCGTGCCGGCGCCCCGACCTCGTCACCGAGATCACGCTGCAGCCGGTGCGCCGCCACGGGGTCGACGCCGCGATCTTCTTCTCCGACATCGTCGTCCCGCTCTCGGCGATCGGGGTCGACCTCGACATCGTCGCCGGCGTCGGACCCGGTCGTCGCGCGGCCGATCCGCACCCGCGCCGACCTCGCCCAGCTGCGCGACCTCACGCCCGAGGACGTCCCCGACATCACCGAGTCGGTGCGCCTGCTCACCGCAGAGCTCGGGGCGACCCCGCTCATCGGCTTCGCCGGGGCGCCCTTCACGCTCGCGTCCTACCTCGTCGAGGGCGGCCCCTCGAAGAACCACGAGCACACCAAGGCCCTCATGCACGGGGACCCCGCCCTCTGGCACGACCTGTGCGCCCAGCTCGCACAGATCTCGGGGGCGTTCCTGCGCGTGCAGGCCGAGGCCGGTGCCTCGGTCGTCCAGCTCTTCGACTCGTGGGCGGGAGTGCTGAGCCGGGCCGACTACACGGCATCCGTGCAGCAGCACTCGGCCTCGGCGCTCGCCGCCGTCGCCGACCTCGACGTGCCGCGCATCCACTTCGGGGTCGGGACGGGCGAGCTCCTCGCCCTCATGGGCGAGGCGGGGGCCGACGTCGTCGGCGTCGACTACCGCGTCTCGCTCACCGACGCGCTCGCCCGCCTCGGCGGCCGGTACGCCGTGCAGGGCAACCTCGACCCGGCACTGCTGTTCGCGCCGTGGGAGCCTCTCGAGCGGCGAGTGCGCGGGATCCTCGATGAGGGACGCAGCGCGCCGGGGCACATCTTCAACCTCGGCCACGGCGTGCTGCCCCAGACCGACCCCGACGTGCTGACCCGGGTCGTCGAGCTCGTCCACGAGGCCTCCGCCCGATGACGCTGCGCGGTCGCGGCCTGGTCCTCGAGCCGGTGGGCGCGGGTCACGCGGCGGAGATGGTCGGGGTGCTCTCGGATGCCGCGCTGTACCGGTACACCGGTGGCTCGCCGCCCTCGCTGGCCGAGCTCGAGGCGCGCTACGCCCGGCAGGCCCAGGGGTCGGGCGACCCGGGGGAGGAGTGGCACACCTGGGTCGTGCGGCTCGGTGACGACGGCCCGGCCGTCGGGTACGTGCAGGCGACGGTGCGGCCTCGCAGCTCCGTGGCCGAGCTCGCCTGGGTGGTCGGCACGCCCTGGCAGGGCCGCGGGCTGGCGGGGGATGCCGCGTCGGTCGCCCTCGACGAGGTCGCTCGCCTCCGGGGTGACGAGGGTCGTCGCCCACGTCCACCCCGACCACGTCGCCTCCCAGGGCGTGGCCGCCGGTCTCGGGCTCACCCCGACCGACCGGGTGGACGACGGCGAGGTCGAGTGGGAGCGCCTGCTCGCCGTGCGGACCCCCGGCGGCATCGCCTACGACCGGGGCGGCCCGACCGGTGGCGTGCCCCTCGTGCTGATCCACGCCGGCGTGGCCGACCGGCGGATGTGGGACCCGCAGTGGAAGGCGCTCACGGCGGTCCGGGACACCGTCCGGCTCGACCTGCGCGGCTTCGGCGACTCGACGCAGCGCCCGACCGGACCGCTCGACCACGTGGCGGACGTCCTCGCGACCCTCGACCTGCTCGGCATCCACACCTGCCACGTCGTGGGGTCCTCGTTCGGGGCCGGCGTCGCCGTCGAGGTGGCGCTGACCCGGCCCGGCCTGATGCGCTCGCTCGTGCTGGCCCCGCCCGGCGGCAGCCTGCTCACCGAGGCGACACCGGACCTGCGCGCGTTCTTCGCCGCGGAGCGGGAGGCGCTGGAGCGCGGCGACCTCGACGCGGCCGTCGAGGCCGACGTCGCGACCTGGGTCGTCGGACGAGGGCGGGAGGCGGCCGACGTCGACGCGGAGGTCGCGGCATCCGTGCGGGTCATGCAGCGCCGGGCGTTCGAGGTGACGGACGGCTGGGACGACCTCGACGAGACCGAGCTCGACCCGCCCGCCGTGGAGCGGCTCGGCGACCTCCTGCCGCCGGTGCTCCTCGTCGTCGGCGGCCACGACCTCGACACGACCCACCTCGCCGCGGCCTACCTCGAGGCGGCGGCGCCACGGGTGAGCCGCGTCGACTGGGCCGACGCGGCTCACCTTCCGTCGATGGAGCAGCCCGCCCGGTTCCGCGACCTCGTCCTCGGCTGGGTGGCGGAGCGGGACCGACCCTGACCGACCTGGCGCGCGCGCGGACCGTGGCGACCGGGGGACCGGTCAGGCGGCCGGCGGCGGCCCCACGGCCGGCGTGACCGAGGTGGTGGTGCCGGGGCCCCGGCGACGCAGCCAGAGGACGACCGGCACGGCGACGACCGCGGCGACGACCGCGAACGGGAGCATGGCGCCGAGCACCGTGAGGACGACGCCGACGGATGCCGTGAAGGCGCCCCACCCGGCCGTCAGGCCGGCGAGGAAGCCCGTGTCGTCCTCGGCCTCCTCGAGCACGGTGGCGTCGGTGCTGAGCCGGACCTCGACGGGGGCCAGCGTGGTCGCGTCCTCGAGCGCCGCGAGCTGGGACTGCATCGCCTCGAGGTCGGCCTGGCGCCGTGAGAGCTCGGCCTCGAGCGTCACGATGTCGGCGAGCTTGGTCGCCTGGCTCATCAGCGCGCGCACCCGGTTGACGCTGGCCTCCATCGTGTCGATGCGGGACTGGGTGTCGACGTACTGCGCGGTCACGTCGTCGGTGGAGGCGTTGCGGGAGTGGACGGTCCCCAGCTTGGCCAGCGCGTCGAGCGTGGCGTCGAGGGAGTCGGTCGGGACGGAGATCGTGATGGTGCTGTAGCCGCCGGTCTCGGGAAGGTCGGGCTCGCTCGAGATCGCCTCGGCGAGCACCATGCCCTTGGCGGAGGCCGCGATCGACCGGACGCGGCTCGCCGCCACGTCGACGTCCTTCACCGTGAGGGAGATGTCGGCGCGGCGGCTCAGCTTGCGGTCGAGCACGGCGGGGGCGACGGCCGCCCGGTCCTGGGGCGGCTGGGCGGCGGGGCCGGCGGCCGAGTCCTCCGCCACGGCGGCGGACTTGTCGCCGCCGACGGCCATCTCCTCGGACTGGGTGCTGCCGCCGGCGGCCCCCGAGTCGCCCGACCCACCGCTGCAGCCCGCGAGGGCCAGGGCGGTGAGTGCGAGCGCCGCTGCGGCAGTGCTGAGTCGGCGGGCGGGGCGGACCGGTGTACGCATGGTGACTCCTTCGTCGGGCCTGTCGTCGGCGTGCTGCTCGCGCTGGGGCGCCCAGCGTGGCGGCGGAGTTCCCCATGGCGGGTCTCGATCCGGTCACGACTGCGCGGCAGGTCGGACTCGACGGTCACGGGACGGACTCGGCGGTCCCGGGACCGTCTCGGGCCGGTCACGCGGAGGTCACCGGCGGTGGGGCAGGCACCACGGCGCCGGATGCCGGGATGGGCGCCGGCCGGATGGGGGACGGGCGCCGGATGCCGTGGTCGAGGGTGGCGTCGGCCGCGTCCGGTGCGCGTGAGAGGCTGGCGACATGCCCTCGCAGGCCGTCGCCACCGGGCCCCACGTCGTCGTCGTGGGGGGTGGCGTCGCGGGTCTGAGCGCGGCGCTCGAGGTGCTCGACGCCCTGCCCTCGGCGCGGGTCAGCGTCCTCGAGGGGAGCGACCGGATCGGGGGGAAGCTCCGCCTCGAGCCCGTCGCCGGCCACCTCGTCGACGTCGGTGCCGAGTCGATGCTCGCCGTGCGTCCGGAGGCGACCGACCTCGTCCACCGCCTCGGTGCCGGCGGCGACCTCGTCGCCCCCGCCACCACGTCGGCCTCGGTCTGGTCGCGCGGTGGCTTGACCCCGATGCCCCGCGCCACCCTGATGGGCGTGCCCACCGACCCCGACACCGCGCGCGGCCTGCTCACCGACGACGAGGTCGTTCGGCTGCGCGCGGAGCAGCCCTGGCCGGGCGGTGTCGTCACGGCCGACGTCTCGGTCGGCGACTACGTCGGCACCCGGCTCGGCAGGGCGGTCGTCGACCGGCTCGTCGAGCCCCTGCTCGGCGGGGTCTACGCCGGCCACGCGTCCCGGCTGTCGCTGCGGGCCACGATGCCCGTGCTGTGGGAGCGGGCGACGCGGGGCGAGAGCCTGCTGACGCCCCCAGGTGGGGGCACGGCATCCGCGGTCACGGCGTCCGACGGAGACGGCACGGCATCCGAGCGCGCCGCGGGCCCGCGTCCGGCGTTCGCCGGCCTGCGCGGTGGGGTCGGCCGGTTGCCGGGCCTGCTCGCCGCCGAGCTGGCGTCGCGCGGTGCGACGCTGCGCACCCGCGCCGTCGTGCGCGGCCTGGGGCGCACGGCATCCGGCTGGCGGGTCGTCGTCGGGTCGGCCGCGACCCCCGAGGCGGTCGAGGCCGACGCCGTGCTCCTCTGCGTCCCCCCGGCACCGGCCGCGCGCCTGCTCGCCGACCATGCGCCTGCGGCCGCTGCAGTGCTGGCGGAGGTCGAGACGGCCTCGACGGCGGTGGTGACGCTGGCCGTGGAGCGCGCGGGGCTGGGCGACCTGCCCGGGTCGGGGTTCCTCGTCCCGCCGGTCGAGGGCCGCACGATCAAGGCGAGCACGTTCAGCGCGAACAAGTGGGCCTGGACCGGGGCACTGTCCGACGGCGTCGTCCACCTGCGCGCCTCGGTCGGCCGCGCCCGTGAGGAGTCCGCGCTCCAGCGCGACGACGCCGACCTCGTCGCGGTCTCCGTGGCCGAGGTCGGCGAGGCGCTGGGCCGCCCCCTGACCCGGGTCGTCGACGCGCACGTGCAGCGGTGGGGTGGGGGCCTGCCGCAGTACGCCGTCGGGCACGTCGACGCCGTCGCGGCCGTGCGCGCCGACGTCGCCCGCCTGCCCGGCGTCGAGGTCGCGGGCGCGACCTACGACGGCGTCGGCATCCCGGCGGTCGTCGCCTCGGCGCGGCGCGCCGGCCGGTCGGCCGTCGAGCACCTCCGGTCCCTGAGCCCCGCCCTGAGCACCGCTTCGGGCACGACAAGCACCCCTCGAGGAGAGCACCCCGCATGACCGACACGACCCCGGCCCCCGAGGACACCCCGGCCGGCCGGCCCGTCCCCGCCAAGCCCGGCGCCGCCCGCATCCGCGAGATCAACGACACGATCCGCTACGCGATGTGGTCGGTGTTCGCCGTCGCGGAACCGATCGGCGACGAGGACCGCGACGAGCTCGCGGCCGAGGTCGAGGAGCTGTTCACCGACCTCGCCGGGCGGGACGTCGTCGTCCGCGGCACCTACGACGTCGCGGGGCTGCGCGCCGACGCCGACGTCATGGTGTGGTGGCACGCCGAGACCATCGAGGCGCTGCAGGAGGCGTACCACGCGTTCCTGCGCACGGCGTACGGCCAGCACCTCGACCCCGTGTGGTCGGCGGCGGCGCTGCACCGGCCCGCCGAGTTCAACAAGAGCCACATCCCCGCGTTCATGGCCGACGAGGAGGCGCGTGGCTACGTGTGCGTCTACCCGTTCGTGCGGTCCTACGACTGGTACCTCCTCGACGACGGGGAGCGCCGCGACATGCTCGTCGAGCACGGGAAGCTGGCGCGCGAGTACCCCGACGTGCGGGCCAACACGATCGCGTCGTTCGCCCTCAACGACTACGAGTGGGTGCTGGCGTTCGAGGCCGACGAGCTGCACCGCATCGTCGACCTCATGCGCGAGCTGCGCGCCTCCCGGGCCCGGATGCACGTCCGCGAGGAGGTGCCCTTCTACACGGGCCCCCGCGTGCCGATCCGCGCCCTGGTCTCCCGTCAGCGCTGAGCGCACCGCTCGGCCCTGGCAGGGCCCCGGGCGACGCCCCGCACATCGTTGTCAACCAATTGGTTGACTTCCTGTCGGCGCCCGCCCTACCATGTGTTTAACCATTCGGTTGAACAGGAGCACGACATGACCGACCAGCTGTCCAGGGTGTTCGCAGCCCTCGCCGACCCGACCCGGCGCGACATCGTCGCCCGGCTGTCGGCCGGCGACGCGACGGTGAACGTGCTGGCGGCGCCGTACGACGTGTCCCTTCAGGCGGTGTCCAAGCACCTGCGGGTGCTCGAGGACGCCGGGTTGGTCAGCCGCAGCCGGGAGGCGCAGCGTCGTCCGGCTCACCTGGAGGCGGAGGTGTTCGACCTGATGACGAAGTGGATCGAGCGGTACCAGCGCCGGGCCGAGGAGCGCTACCAGCGCCTCGACGCCGTCCTCGCCGAGCTCGACGAGGCCGGGAACCCACGCCCACACCAGCAGAAGCAGCAGGAGACGACGGAAGGACAGGCATCATGACCACGACGAAGACCGAGGCCAGGATCGAGGCCGACGAGCGGGTCCCCATGATCCACATCTACCGGGACTTCGCGGCGACCCCCGCGCAGCTGTTCCGGGCGCACACCGACCCGGAGCTCTTCGCCCGGTGGGTCGGACCCGCGGACATCGGGTGCGACATCGACTACTGGGACGCGCGGGACGGCGGCTCGTGGCGCTACACGGCCGGCCGCGACGACTTCGAGACCTCGTTCCACGGGTGCTTCCACACGGTGCGCCCGGAACGGATCGTGCAGACCTTCACGTGGGAGGGCGAGCCCGACGGCGTCGCCCTCGAGACGCTCACGTTCGAGGACCTCGGCGACGGACGGACGCGGCTGCACGCGATGAGCCTGTGCGACTCCTTCGAGGGGCGCGACAGCTGGCTGGCCAGCGGCATGGAGAGCGGGGTCAACGACGGCTACGCCGCCATCGACCGGATGCTCGAGGCCGGCGAGCTGTGACCGCACTGCCCAGTGACCCGGCGGCGCGGCACCGCGAGGTCGCCGGCCGGTTCACCGACGTGGTCCGCGGGACGCAGGAGTGGGACGCACCGACCCCGGTGGCGGAGTGGGTGGCCCGCGACGTGGTCGGCCACCTCGTCGGGTGGTTCCCGGGCTTCCTCGAGTCCGGGAGCGGCATCCGGCTGGCCGGCGGACCGTCGGTCGACGAGGACCCCGTCGGCGCGTGGGAGAGCCACGCCAGCGCCGTGCAGGCCGTGCTCGACGACCCGGACACCGTCGGGCGGCTGTTCTCGAACCGCCACACCGGTGACCTCCCGCTCGACCAGGCGGTCGACCGGTTCTACACCGCCGACGTGTTCATGCACACGTGGGACCTCGCCCGCGCCAGCGGCCAGGGCGACATCCTCGACGCGGACCTCTGCGCCGAGCTGCTGACGGGCATGGAGCCCATCGAGGAGCTGATGCGCTCGTCCGGCCAGTACGGCCCGCGCGTGCCGGTCGCCGACGACGCCTCCGCGCAGGACCGGATGCTCGCGTTCATCGGGCGCGACCCGGCGTGGCGCGCCGGCCGGTAGCCGGTCAGCCCTGGTCGGCGGGGCGCAGGGTGAGGCTGATCGAGTTGATGCAGTACCGCTGGTCGGTCGGGGTGTCGTAGCCCTCGCCCTCGAAGACGTGGCCGAGGTGGCTGCCACAGGAGGCGCACCGCACCTCGACGCGCGGGCGGCCGGGCAGCGAGCGGTCCTCGATGTACTCCACCGACTCCCCGGCGAGCGGGGAGAAGAACGACGGCCAGCCGCAGTGGCTGTCGAACTTGGTCTCGGAGGCGAACAGCTCGGCGCCGCAGGCCCGGCAGGCGTAGACGCCGACGGTCTTGGCGTCTGTGTACTCCCCGGTGTACGGCCGCTCCGTGCCCGCCGTGCGCAGCACCTGGTACTCCTCGGGCGAGAGCGTCGCGCGCCACTCCTCGTCGGTGCGGTCGACGGCATACGAACGATCGGTCGGCTTCATCGTCATGTCCAGCCCAACAGCGCGGGGTCGCGGATGGTTCCCGCCGTCGCCCCACCCGTCGCCGGGCGTCGTTAGGCTCGCGACATGGTCGACGCACAGGTGATGGAGGTCGAGGGGCCCGACGGCCCGCGTCAGGTGCGGCTGAGCAGCCCCGACCGGCTGATGTGGCCCGACGCCGGCATCACCAAGGGCGACCTCGCGGCCTACGTCGTCGCGGTCGGCGACCCGCTCGTGCACCACATCGGCGACCGGCCGGTGACCCTCCAGCGCTTCCCGGAGGGCATCGAGGGCGAGGAGTTCTACCAGAAGAACCCGCCGAAGGGCCTGCCCGACTGGGTGCGCACCGTCTCCTGCCGCTACCCGAGCGGCCGCCGGCACGCGCAGCTCGTCGTCGACGAGGTCGCCACCGCCGTGTGGACCGTGCAGATGAACACCGTGACGTTCCACCCGTGGCCCGTGCGCACGGCGAACAACGACAACCCCGACGAGCTGCGCATCGACCTCGACCCCCAGCCCGGCCGTACGTTCGCGGATGCCGTCGAGGCCGCCCACGCGCTGCGCGAGGTGCTCACCGAGGTGGGCCTCACCGGCTGGGCGAAGACGAGCGGCAACCGCGGCGTGCACGTCTACGCCCGGGTCGCGCCGACCCACGAGTTCCTCGACGTCCGGCACGGCGTCATCGGGATCGCGCGCGAGCTCGAGCGGCGCCTGCCCGACCTCGTCACGTCGTCGTGGTGGAAGGAGGAGCGCGGCGAGCGGGTCTTCGTCGACTTCAACCAGGCCTGCCGCGACCGCACCATCGCCTCGGCGTACAGCCCGCGCCCGCTGCCCGGCGCCCCCGTCTCGATGCCGGTCACCTGGACCGAGCTGTCGACGGTGAGCCCCGGCGACTTCACGGTCCTCACCGTGCCCGACGTCCTCGAGGACCGCGGCGACGCGTGGGCCGAGATCGACGCCGAGGTCGGCGACGTCTCAGGGGCCCTGGCGCTCTGGCAGCGCGACGTCGAGGAGCGCGGCCTCGGCGAGCTCAACTTCCCGCCGGACTACCCGAAGATGCCGGGCGAGCCGCCGCGCGTGCAGCCGAGCAAGCGCCGCACCGACAAGGCCGACGCCGACTACATGCCGCCCAAGGCCGACCGCGACGCCGCCGAGCGCGAGCGGTGGCGGATGCCGGTCGTCCCGCCGGTGCCGCCGATGCTCGCCAAGGCGGTCAAGGGCATCGCCGCCCTCGAGGGCCAGGAGGTCAGCTTCGAGCCGAAGTGGGACGGCTTCCGCTCGATCGTCTTCCGGTCCGGCGACCTCGTCGAGATCGGCAGCCGCAACGAGAAGCCGATGACCCGCTACTTCCCCGAGGTCGTCGAGGCTGCCCTGGCCAACCTCCCGGACCGGTGCGTCGTCGACGGCGAGATCATCGTCGTGCGGCCGGGGGAGGACCGCCTCGACTTCGACCTGCTGAGCCAGCGCATCCACCCGGCGGCCAGCCGCGTCAAGAAGCTCTCGGTCGAGACGCCGGCGCGCTTCGTGGCGTTCGACCTCCTCGCGCTCGGCGACGACGACCTCACGGGTAGGCCGTTCCACGAGCGGCGCGCCCTGCTCGAGCAGGCGCTCGCCGACGCCGAGGCCCCCATCCACCTGACGCCGGCGACGACCGACCGGGCCGTCGCGGCCGACTGGTTCACCGAGTTCGAGGGCGCGGGTCTCGACGGCCTCGTCGCCAAGCAGCTCGACGGCACCTACGAGCCCGACAAGCGCACCATGGCCAAGATCAAGCACGAGCGCACCGCCGACTGCGTCGTCGCCGGCTACCGGACCCACAAGAGCGGCGACGACCTCATCGGCAGCCTGCTGCTCGGCATCCACGACGCCGACGGCCAGCTGCTCTCGGTCGGCGTCATCGGGGCGTTCCCGATGGCCCGGCGCAAGGAGCTGTTCGACGAGCTCCAGCCGCTCGTGACGACCTTCGATGACCATCCCTGGCGCTGGGCCGCGCAGGAGGAGGGCACCCGCACGCCGCAGGCCGCGGCGGGGAGCCGGTGGGCCGCGGGCAAGGACCTCTCGTTCACTCCGCTGCGCCCCGAGCGGGTCGTCGAGGTGCGCTACGACCACATGGAAGGTGTCCGCTTCCGCCACACCGCGCAGTTCGTGCGGTGGCGTCCCGACAAGGAGCCCGCCGACTGCACGTACGACCAGCTCGACGAGCCGGTGTCCTACGACCTGTCCGAGGTGCTGACCGGGGGCGGTGGGTGACGCCCGTCGACGTGCCCGGGTCCGTGGCCCCGCGCCGCCGATCCCGGACCCCCACCGTCGCGGAGCCGGGTCCGCCGCGCGGCCACGGCCGGAGCCGCCGTCGGGGTGACGAGCGCCGTCGCGAGCGGAGCCGGGTCGCTCGCTGCTGCGGCCTTCTTCGCCCGCCGCGTCCTCACGCCCGACCGGCAGCGGCCCGACGACGTCGTCGTGCGCTCCGCCGGCGCCCACTCGGTGACCCTCACGGCGACCCCCGAGACGGTGGTGCCCGGCCGGTACGGCCTGTGGATCGAGGACGGCTTCGGGCACGTCCGCCTCGGGGACGTCGTGCACGTCGACACCGCCGCCGGCACGGTCGAGCGCGAGCTCGTCGCCGTCGACCGCGGCTACCTCGCCCCCGGCACGGCTCGCTGGAACCCCTACTTCCACGGCGGTCCGCCCGACACCAGCATCGGTGCCGACACCGAATACACCACGTATGCCGGGGAGCTGGGTCCGATGCCGGCGTGGGTCGTGCTCCCCGAGGGTGAGGAGGCGCGGCGGTCCGGCCGCTGGGCCGTGCTCGTCCACGGGCGCGGCGCCCGCCGCGAGGAGACGATCCGGGCGATGCCGCCGCTGCTCGACCGGGGCTGGACCTGCCTGGCACCGACCTACCGCAACGACGAGGGCGTGCCCTCGGGGACCGACGGCCGCTACGCCCTGGGCCTGTCGGAGTGGCGCGACGTCGAGGCGGCGATCCAGTACGCCGTCGACCACGGTGCCCGCGAGGTGCTCCTCGTCGGGTGGTCGATGGGTGGGGCCATCGTGCTCCAGGTGCTCGACCTCTCTGCGCTGGCGAGCCTCGTCTCCCGCGTCGTGCTCGACGGGCCGGTCATCGACTGGGGTGACGTCCTGGCCCACCACGTCCGCGGGCACCGGCTGCCACGCCACGTCGGCTCCCTGGCACGGACGATGATGCGCCAGCGGTGGGGGCACCGGTTCGTGGGGGTGCACGAGAGTGTCGACCTCGCCAGGACGGACTGGGTCAGCCGGGCCGACGAGCTGAAGCACCGGGTGCTGCTCATCCACTCCGCGGACGACGAGTTCGTGCCGGTGGGACCGTCCCGCGAGCTGGCCCGGGTGCGACCCGACCTCGTGACCTTCGAGGAGTGGCAGGTCGCGCGCCACTGCAAGGAGTGGAACACCGACCCCCAGCGCTGGGAGTCCGTCGTGCGCGACTTCGCGTCCGGCTGACGGGGTCGGCGCCTCGATCAGGCGTCGAACTCCCGGTCCTCGACCGGAGCCCCGGCGAGCTCCCGGTCGAGGGCCTGTCGGTAGGCCACGCACCCCCGCATGAACCGCGGCCAGGGTGGCACGGCGACCTCGGGGCTCGTCGGTTCCGGCAGGAGGTCCCACAGCTCCGGGTGGTGCCAGCACAGGTCGTGACCCGAGCTGTCCCGGTGGGTCCGGATGCCGGCCCGCAGCCGGCGGACCTCCTCGAGCAGGCCCTGCCGGTCCATCGTCTCCAGGTCCTCGTCCACGCGACCCATGATCCGGGACGCCCGGGCCGCGGTCGAGGTCCCGCGACACGCTGATGCCCGCCGCGCCGACCGTCAGCGTGTCGCGGGATGTCGTCCCGGGTGGATCGCGACGGGTCAGGGGTGCGCGCCGAGGCGGGCGGCGTGCTCGTGCTCGTCAGGACGCAGGGTCCCGGCTCCGTGCCGGACGAGCCGCCACCGTGTCGTCGTCCCGTCCGGGCCCACGAGCTGGCCGCCCGACAGCGCGTCGACCACGCGGTCACGCACGGCCCGCTCGCGGTCGGCCGCCACGGCGAACAGCACCCGCACGCCGAGCTCCCCGCCATCGCGGTGGGTGACGGTGTGGTGCGGCGCCACCGGGCAGGCCCCCTCGTGCTCCCACGACCCGCACAGCTCGAGGGTGACCGCAGCCCCCGGGGCGCGCTCGTCCCCACCGGGGGCCAGCGTGAGGACGGCGTCGTGGGCGTACGTGGTGCGCACCCCACGATCATCGCGCACCGTCCGTCGCGGGCGGCCAGGACGAGGTCAGGAGGGGATGACGCGCCAGAGGCCGAGCAGGGTGCCCGACTCCTCGACGAGCAGCCGCGGCGACAGCCGGATGCCGTCCGGCGCGCCCAGCGGGGGACCCGCGGTCACGCGCGGGCCGGGTCCCCCGACGACCGTCGGGGCCAGCGACAGGGCCATCTCGTCGACCACGCCCTCGGCGAGGGCCGACGACAGCAGCGACGGGCCGCCCTCGCACAGCACGTGCCGCAGCCCCCGCCCGGCGAGCTCGGCGAGCGCGACCGCGAGGTCGACCCGGTCCGACCCGGCGACGACCACGGCATCCGCCCCCAGGACCGACCGGGCCCGGGCCAGCCGCCGGGGCCCCGCGGCCGCGCACGTGACGAACAGGCCGGCTCCGCGGTCCCGCGTCGGCGTCCGCAGCCCGTCCGGCACCCGCCCGGACCCGCTGACGACGACCAGGGCGGGCGGCACCCGGCGCCGGCGCGTCGGCTCCAGGCGCTGGTAACCCTCGGCGCGCACCGTGCCCGAGCCGACGAGGACGGCGTCGCACAGGTCGCGCTGGAGCGCGAAGACCCGGTTGTCGGCGGGCGTGTTGATCGTGCCGCTGCGTCCGTCCGCGCCGACCGCCGACCCGTCCAGCGTCGTCACGAAGTTCGACCGCACCCAGCGCCGACCGGCCGGGAAGGCGTAGAGGTCGGCGAGCTCGGATGCGGTGACGCGGCGTCCGGGGGAGGCGGGGCGCCGCGGGTCGAGGAGGACGCGCATGGGGGGAGTGTGTCAGCGATGCGTGGAGACGACAGCGGCGACGGCCCGGGCCCGGCCACGGGCGTCGCCCCTGGACGCCCTCCTCGGGCCCGTTCCTGTCGCGCGAGGAGCCGTGGGCCCCAGCGCCCCCCGCGACGTCCGTGGTCTGCAAGGATGCGCTGATGGCCAAGGGTGCGAAGAAGTCCGACAAGAAGACCGGCAAGGGCGCCAAGGGGAGCAAGGGCGCGAAGGGGAGCAAGGGGGCGAAGAAGGGCAAGGGCGGCGCGGTCCCCCGGGCCGAGGTCGCCGTCAACGGCGCGCTCCCGGCCGAGGAGGTCACCCCGGACGCCCAGCTCTCCGGCAAGGCCGCGAAGAAGGCCGCGAAGAAGCGGAAGAAGGCGGCCTCCGCGCGCGGCGACGACGCCGTCCAGCCGGTGACGTGGTCGGAGGTGCTGCGGGTCGGCCCCGGGTTCTCGCTCGCCGACCTCGACCCGACCTCGACCCCCGGCTTCCTCGGGGACAAGGCCGGCGGCGAGGCCGTCATGGGAGAGCTCCAGGCGAGGCTCGGCGACCTCCAGGAGCGGCTCTTCGCCGAGTCCAAGGGCGGTGGGCAGCGCTCGGTGCTGCTCGTCATCCAGGGCATGGACACCTCGGGCAAGGGCGGGATCATGCGCCACGTCGTCGGCGCCGTCGACCCGCAGGGCGTCAACATCACCTCGTTCAAGGCGCCGAGCGCGGAGGAGCGGCGACACCCGTTCCTGTGGCGCATCCGGCGGGGACTGCCGTCGCCCGGGGAGATCGGGGTCTTCGACCGCAGCCACTACGAGGACGTCCTCATCGTGCGGGTCCACGACCTCGTCCCGCGCACGACCTGGTCGCGGCGCTACTCGCAGATCAACGCCTTCGAGCGCGGCGTCGTCGACGACGGCACGACCGTCGTCAAGGTGATGCTGCACCTGTCGAGCGAGGAGCAGAAGGCCCGCCTCACCGAGCGGCTCGAGCGCGAGGACAAGCACTGGAAGTACAACACCGGCGACCTCGACGAGCGCGCGCACTGGGCCGACTACATGGAGGCGTACCAGTCCGCCCTCGAGAAGTGCTCGACGGATGCCGCGCCGTGGTTCGTCGTGCCCGCCGACCGCAAGTGGTACGCCCGGCTCGCGGTGACGAACCTGCTGCTGGAGCACCTCGAGGCGATGGACCCCCAGTGGCCGGCCGCCGACTTCGACGTCGAGGCCGAGAAGGCGCGCCTGGCCCTCACGCCCTGACGCGGCCGTCAGCCTGCGAGGGCCCGGTCGAGGAGGAGGGCGACGGCATCCGGCCCGACGGAGCGGCCGAGGGTGCCGAAGGTGGCTCCGTGGGCGCCCCCGAGACGGCTCGCGACGAACGCGTCGGCGACCGGGCCGGGGGAGTGGCGCACGAGCAGCGAGGCCTGGAGGGTCACGGCGAGCCGCTCGACCAGGCTGCGGGCCTGCCAGGCGGCGTCGGGCCCCTGGGCCGCGGCGGATGCCGTGACGCACTGGTCGATCGCCGCGTCGAGAGCGGCGTCGTGGCCGCGCGCGCGGCCGACCTCCGCCACGAGGGCTGCGAGGGATGCCGGCTCGCGGGTCAGCGCGCGCACGACGTCGAGGGCGTTGACGTTGCCCGAGCCCTCCCACACCGAGTTGAGCGGCGCCTCGCGGTAGAGACGGGCGAGCCCGTTCTCCTCGACGTAGCCGTTGCCCCCGAGGCACTCGAGCGCCTCCGCGACCATCGGCGCCGTCCGCTTGCACACCCAGAACTTGCCGAGCGCGACGCCGAGGCGCACGAGGTCGCGCTCACCGGCGTCGACCGCATGGGCGAGCCGCATCGCGAGCACGGTCGCGGCCTCGCTCTCCAGCGCCAGGTCGGCGAGGACGTTGCGCATCAGGGGCTGGTCGACGAGCAGCGCCCCGAACGCGCTGCGGTGGCGCGCGTGGTGCACGGCTCGCACGAGGGCGGCACGCATCGTCGCGGTCGAGCCGAGGACGCAGTCGAGACGGGTGGACGCGACCATGTCGATGATGGTGCGGATGCCGCGCCCCTCCTCACCGACGCGCACCGCCCAGGCCTCCTCGAGCTCGATCTCGGAGGACGCGTTGGAGCGGTTGCCCAGCTTGTCCTTGAGGCGCTGCACCCGGATCTCGTTGAGACACCCGTCGTCGAGCACCCGGGGGAGGAGGAAGCAGCCGACGCCGGCGTCGGTCTGCGCGAGCACGAGGAAGCCGTCGCTCATCGGCGCCGAGCAGAACCACTTGTGCCCCGTGAGCCGGTAGGTCTCGCCCTCGAGCGGGCCGCCGGGCGCCGCCACCGCGCGCGTCGTCGTCGCCCGCACGTCGGAGCCCCCCTGCTTCTCCGTCATGCCCATGCCGAGTGTGAGCCCGGGTTTGTCGCGATGTGGCCGCAGCACGGGGTCGTAGACGCGCGAGGCGAGGCCGGGAACCCAGCCGGCGGCGACGGCGGGCTCCGCGGCGAGGGCCGGGACCGCGGCATACGTCATCGACACCGGGCAGAGGTGGCCCGCCTCGACCTGTGACCAGACGACGAACCCGGCGGCCCGGCGCGCGTGGGCGCCGCTGGCGGGTGGGCGGGTCCATGGCTCGGCGGTCAGGCCGGCACCGACGGCAACCTCCATGAGCCGGTGGTACGCGGGGTGGAACTCCACGGTGTCGACCCTGTCGCCGGTCGGGGCGTGGGTGCGCAGCACCGGGGTGACGCGGTCGGCCTGGTCGGCCCAGGTGCGCACCTCGTCCGTGCCGGCGAGGGCCCCGAGGGCGTCGAGGGCGGCCGCGCCGGCCGCGTCGTGAGGCGTCACCCACCGCTGGACGGCCTCCGTGAGGGCCGGGTCGGAGCCCAGCACGTGGAGACCCCTCGGGGCCGGGACGACGTTGGTCACGACGTGGGTCCGCACCAGCCGAGCGTACGGCGGTTACCGTGGGCCCCATGACCGACGCGAAGCGGCGCCTGCGGCGCCTGCTGTCGCAGGTGCCGGGGCTCCTGCCGCTGGCCAGGCTCGTCGTCGCGACGATCCGGGTGTGCCTGCGCTACCGCGTCACCGGGCTGGCCTCGGAGGCGGGGTTCTTCGCGCTGCTGTCCCTCCCGCCCCTGATCCTCGGGCTCGTCGGCGGTCTCGCGTACGTGGCGGACGCCATCGGGGAGGCGCAGGTGAAGATCGTGCTCGACTCGATCAACCACTACGCCGCCCAGTTCCTCACCCAGGACGTCATCAGCGAGACCCTCGTCCCGACCTTCAACGACGTCGTGAGCGGCCCACGCTTCGACCTGCTCTCGCTCGGCTTCCTGCTCTCGCTGTGGTCGGGCTCGCGCGCCCTCAACGTCTTCGTGGACACGATCTCGATCATGTACGGCCAGGCTGACGAGCGCGGCATCGTGCACACCCGGGTGCTGTCGTTCACGCTCTACGTCCTCGCGCTCCTGGTCGGCATCGTGACGATCCCTCTCGTTCTGCTCGGGCCGAGCCTGCTCGGAGACATCCTCCCCGAGCCCTGGGACGCCCTCATCGTGCTCTACTGGCCGCTCGTCACCCTGCTCGACGGTCGGGAGCCTGACGAACCTGTACCACGTGAGCACCCCGCGCCGGTCGCCGTGGCTGCGCGACGTGCCGGGCGCGGTCCTCACCCTCGTGATCTGGGTCCTCGCGTCGTTCTTCGTGCGGGGCACCATCGCCGCGTCCCTGGGCGGCACGTCGATCTACGGCCCGCTCTCGGCGCCGATCGTGGTCCTCATCTGGCTCTACGCCCTCGCGATCGCCGTGCTCATCGGCGCCGCGTTCAACGCCTCCATCCGCGAGCTGTGGCCCGCCGAGGAGCACCGCAGCCTCCGCCGGCGCCTGTGGACCTCGCTGCGCGAGCGCCGCAGGACCCGCGCCCCCCGCGCCGGCTTCGGCGACCCGTTCGACGGCTACGGCCCGGGTGACACCACCGACGACCTCGGCCTCGCGGGCCTGCGCGACGCGGCCCGCCGCCCCCTGACCCCGGTCTCCGACACGGCTCGGCCGCGCCGGGACCCGGGGGGCGCGCACGGCGCCGCGCACGCGGCGCGGACCGACCCGCAGACCGGTCCGGAGGGCGGCCGGCGGGGCGACGAGCGGGTCGATGCGGAGCGCTGAGGGGCGCCCACGGCCGCCGGCACAGCACTCCCGGCAGCCGGTTTGGATTTGGCCGCACGCATCGGATAATGTCTCCGAGCACGCCGAACGTGGTTCGCAGGAGCCGCGGTGACGCGCGCGGATGTAGCTCAGTTGGTAGAGCGCAACCTTGCCAAGGTTGAGGTCGCCGGTTCGAACCCGGTCATCCGCTCGGAGGGTTTAGCCGCCCCCGGTGGTGGAGTGGCCGAGAGGCGAGGCAGCGGCCTGCAAAGCCGCGTACACGGGTTCAAATCCCGTCTCCACCTCGAGTAGTACCCCAAGAACGACCCACGGACGCGTAGCGCAGATGGTTAGCGCACCACCTTGACACGGTGGGGGTCGGAGGTTCGAGTCCTCTCGCGTCCACGCAGCAGACGAGAGCCCGCCAGGTGCCTGGCGGGCTCTCGTCGTGCCAGGGGTCAGCCGCGCCCCGCCGTCTCGAACCACGGGTGGTGCAGGTCGAGGAAGCGCATGTCCTTCACCTGCTCCATCTCGCGGTTGAACGGCTCGGCCACCTCGTCGGGCATCTCCATCGCCTCGCCCTTGCGGGCCTCCGCCTCGCTGCGGAACGACATGGTCTCGGTGAACCAGCCGTCCTCGTCGATGGCGATGGTGCCGCCGATGATCTCCGGGCGCGCCTCGTGGAGGCCGTCCATCGGCTGTGACATGAACGTCCGGAAACGCTCCGGGTCCTCGAGACGGCCCTGGATGACCTGCACGAAGCCCGCGTCGTCGGACCCGCCGTCGAGCATCATGATCGCGTCGTCGCAGTCGTGGAACGTGACCTCCCCGTCGAAGCAGCGGCTGACCTCCTCCCACCACGCACCCTGCTCCGGGCGCACCGAGTTGCGGGCCGCGGCCTCACGCGACTCGAAGCGCACGACCCCGACGAACTGGCCGTCGTCGGTCATGCCGTAGGTGCCGCCGAGCCAGCCCTCGGCGCCGGGGGAGAGGTCCCTCCTCCAGCGCTCCATGTGGCCGCGCATCGTCGCCTCGTCCGAGCACATCCCCTGGATGACCTGGATGAACATGCCAACCTCCGATCCTTCCCGAGCGCCGCTTCACCGTGAAGTGGTCCACCGACCGACGGTACGCCGCTCCACCCGTGCTGTCACCGGCCGCCGGCCGGGCGAGGGTGACCGACGAGACACCGGCGAGGAGCCCACGCGGCCATACGGTGAAGGTGGGCCACGCCCCCGACCGGGGACGGCCCGGAAGGAACGGTCATGGCACGTGCACTGGTCGTCTACGAGTCGCTGTGGGGCAACTCCGAGAAGGTGGCGCGCGAGGTCGCCGCCGGGGTGGGCGAGGTGATGCCGGTCGAGGTCGTCGAGGTGTCCACCGCCCCGAGGGACCTGTCCGGCACCGACCTCGTCGTGGCCGGCGGGCCCACCCACGCGTTCTCGATGAGCCGCGCGAGCACCCGCCGCGACGCCCGCGCGCAGGGCGCCCCCCTCGGCTCCGTGGACGTGGGGATGCGCGAGTGGCTCGACGGGCTGCCGGACGAGGACGGCCGCTGGTTCGCGGCCTTCGACACCCGGGTCACCAAGGTCCGGCACCTCCCCGGCTCTGCGGCTCGCAGCGCCGCCCGTGCCGGTCGTCGGCACGGGTTCCGGGGCACCATGCACCCGGAGAGCTTCTACGTGCTCGACGTCGACGGCCCGCTCGCCGAGGGAGAGCTCGACCGGGCGCGCGCGTGGGGCCGGTCCGTGGCCGCCTCGGTCCCCTCGACCGTCTGAGCCCGCGCAACCGGCGAACCGCCCGGTAGCGTCAGGGGTGCCCGAGTGCCCCGAGCGCAGGAGAGCCGATGACCGTCACCACCGCCGTCGTCCGCGTCACGCCCGCGCACGCCGGCGAGGGGCCGCGGTGAGCGGCTACGTCCCCCCGGTCGAGGACCTCGTCGACCGCGTGCGGGGGCTGCGCGATGCCACCGGAGGTGCGCGGCCGGTCCTGCTCGGCGTCACCGGGGAGCCGGGGGCCGGCAAGTCGACCTTCACGGCATCCCTCGTCGAGGCCCTCGTCGAGACCGGGACCACGGCCGTGCTCGTGCCGATGGACGGCTTCCACCTCGCCAACGTCGCCCTCGCGGCCCTGGGGCGGGCGGAGCGCAAGGGCGCCCTCGACACCTTCGACGGCGCCGGGTTCGCCGCGCTGCTGGCCCGGGTGCGGGCCGGTGGCCCGGACACGGTGTGGGCGCCCGTCTACGACCGCTCCATCGAGGAGTCCGTCGCCGGGGCCATCGCCGTTCCGGCGGGGACCGAGGTCGTGGTCACCGAGGGCAACTACCTCCTCGCCGACGACGGGCCGTGGGATGCCGTGCGCGGGCTCCTCGACGAGGTGTGGGCGGTGCGGGTCGACCCCGGGCTGCGGGCCGCGCGGCTCGTGGCGCGGCACGTCGAGTTCGGCAAGGCGCCCGGGCACGCCGCCGCGTGGGTGGAGTCCGTCGACGAGCGCAACGCCGAGCTGGTCCGCGCCACGCTCGCGCGCGCGGACCTCGTCGTCGTCTCTCGGTGAGCGGCCTGCCGCACGTCCGGGGCGTGACCGACGACCCGGGCTGAGCCGGCCGTGGTCGGTGTCCGGCCGCATACGATGCGGGGCGTGTCGGAGGCGAGGTTCGGGTCGCTCGTGGCCCGCGGCGTCTCCGCGGTGACCCACGACGCAGCCGACCTCACGAGCGGCTTCTGGGTGGTCGTCGTGACGTTCGAGGGCCACCTCACCGCGGTGCGGATGGAGACCGTCACCCGGGACGGCACGCCGCAGGCGGGGGACGCCTCCTGGCCCGCGCTCACGGGGGAGTGGCGCACGAGCCTGGACCGCACGGCATACCTGAGGGGTGTCGAGGAGATCCGCGCGCGGATCGCCGCCGGCGCCGTCTACCAGGTCAACCTCTGCCGCGTGCTCGAGCACGACCTGTCCGACCAGGCCTCGGTGAGCGCGCTCGGCGCGCGCCTCGCCGTGGGCAACCCGGCGCCGTACGCCGCGACGATCGACCTTCCCGAGGCCGGGCTCGAGGTCGCCTGCGCGTCGCCGGAGGCCTACCTCGTCCGTCGTGGTGACCGGGTCACGTCGCGGCCGATCAAGGGCACCGCGCGCACCGCCGACACGCTGCTGGCCAAGGACTACGCGGAGAACGTCATGATCGTCGACCTCGTGCGCCACGACCTCGGCCACGTCAGCCGGGCGGGCACCGTCGAGGTCGACCACCTGTGCCGCGTCGAGGAGCACCCGGGCCTCGTGCACCTCGTCTCCGACGTCTCGGGCCGGCTCCGTGCGGGGACGGGGTGGCCGGAGGTGCTCGCGGCGAGCTTCCCGCCCGGGTCGGTGAGCGGGGCGCCGAAGCACACCGCCCTGCTCGCCATCGCCGACCTCGAGCCGGTCCCCCGCGGCCCGTACTGCGGCGCCGTGGGGTGGGTCGACGCCGACCGCGACGAGGCGGTGCTCGCCGTCGGCATCCGCACGTTCTGGGCCACCCGCGACGCGGCGGGGCGGCGGGTGCTGCGGTTCGGCACGGGCGCCGGGATCACGTGGGCGAGCGAGGCCGTTGGGGAGTGGCAGGAGACCGAGCTGAAGGCGGCGCGTCTGGTGGGTCTCGCCACGGGCGACGCGTCGCGACATGGAAGGGTGTGATGCATGACTGACATCAGGGTCTGGGTCGACGGAGTGCTCGTCGACCCCGATGCTCCCGCGGTGAGCGCCGTCGACCACGGCGTCACGGTGGGGGACGGCGCGTTCGAGACCGCCAAGATCGACGGCGGCGTCCCGTTCGCGGTGACCCGTCACCTGCGGCGGCTGGACCGCACCATGTCGGGGCTCGGTCTGCCACCCGCCGACCATGACCGCATCCGCGAGGGGGTGGATGCCGTGCTCGCCGGCGAGCCGGTCGAGTTCGGCCGCCTGCGCGTCACCGTCACCGGGGGGCGAGGCCCGCTCGGCTCCGACCGGCACGACTCCGACCTCACCCACATCGTCACCGCCGTGCCGCACGCGCGGCCCGACGCGCACGGTCCGGTCGTCACGGTGCCCTGGGTGCGCAACGAGCGGGCGGCGACCGCCGGGCTGAAGACCACGTCGTACGCCGAGAACGTCATCGCCCTCGCGGCCGCGAAGCAGCACGGGGCCGTCGAGGCGCTGCTCGCCAACACCCGCGGTGAGCTGTGCGAGGCCACGGGCAGCAACGTCTTCGTCGTGGTCGACGGCGTCGTGAGCACCCCGCCGCTGTCGAGCGGCTGCCTCGCCGGGATCACCCGCGAGCTCGTCCTGGAGTGGTGCGCGCACGAGGGGCTCGCGGTCGTCGAGGAGACCCTGCCCCTCGACGTGCTGACCCGTGCCGACGAGGTGTTCCTCACCTCCTCGATCAAGGACGTCTTCCCCGTGTCCGCCGTCGACGGCAGAGTGCTGCCCGCCCCCGGACCGGTCACCGGGCAGGTCGCCGACGTGTGGGCCCGCCATGCGGAGAAGGGCATGGACCCGTGACCCCGCAGACCCAGGACGACCCGCACACCCACCTGCTGCGCGAGGCCGGCGACGACCATGACGACTGGGCCTGGCGTCGGCGGATCCGGGCGAAGCCCACGTGGCTGGCGATCTACCGCGGCGTCGTCTTCACCCTGGGGCTGGTCCTCGTCGTGGGGGGTCTAATCCTCGTCCCGCTGCCAGGCCCCGGGTGGCTCATCGTCATCCTCGGCGTCGCGGTCTGGGCCTCGGAGTTCGAGCCGGCCGCGCGGCTCCTCGACTTCGTCAAGGCGAGGGTGCGGGCGTGGGAGGAGTGGCTGCGGCCGAAGCCGTGGTGGGTCAAGGCGCTCGTGGCGCTCGGCACCGCCCTCGTCGTCGCGTGCGCGCTGTGGCTCGTCATGCAGGTCTCGGGGGTGCCGGGCTTCCTCCCCGACGGGATCACGGACTGGCTCGAGGCGAACGCCGGGCTCTGAGGTCGCACCCGATTTCCGCGAGGTCGGCAGGTCCGTATATTCTCGGCAGGCCGAACGGCACCCGGATGTGTAGCTCAGTTGGTTAGAGCGTTCGCTTCACACGCGAGAGGTCATGGGTTCGAGTCCCTTCACATCCACCACCACGAACGGCCCCTGAACTGCGGAAACGCGGATCAGGGGCCGTGTGGCTTCTCCGGGGTGATGTATATGTGTCGGATCGACGGCGACTCCTGCCCTCAGAACGCTCGTCTCGTGCGTCCCGCGGGCAGGGACCGCATCCTCCGCAGAACTGGTCCGCCTTCGAGGCTGCGTCGCACTCCCGCACCGCGAAGAGTCGCGGGTCTCGGCGCTGACGCTTGACCCGATCGAGCGGGTCCACCGAGCCGTCACTGACGGGCTGCCCCCGTCGAGAGTGGCGGGGTCGAGGCACGCCCGGCCGTCGACTGCAGCACGGGCAGGTGTGCGGGCTGCCAGCAGGGCCAGTACCGGAGCCCGGACACGTGAGGCGCGGCGGGCGCTGAGCGTCTGACGTATGCCCCCGAGCGGTGCGGCCATGGCCGAGCGCATGGTCCCGGGCTTCGAATGGGTCCATGACCACGACCAGCACGTGTGGCGCCGCGACCTTGATGGGCGCCACCCTGGCGACCGCCATGGTCGCGGGCCTGATGTTCTGTTTCGCGCACGCGGTGATGCCCGGTCTCGGCGCGCTGGACGACCGCGGATTCCTCGCCGCGTTCCAGCGGATCGACGCAGCCATCTCCAACCCGTGGATGATGCTGACCTTCCTGGGCAGTCCGGTGCTGACCGTCGCGGCGCTGCTCGTGCACCTGCCCGGCTGGAGCCCGGCGGTGCCGTGGCTCCTGGTCGCGCTGGGGTTGGTCCTGGCGACGGTGCTGATCACCGGGGCGATCAACCTGCCGTTGAACGCCGCGATCCAGGACGCGGCCCCGGGCTTCGCTGACGCCGCCGACCTCCGGTCCCGATTCGAGGACCGCTGGGTGCGCTGGAACGTCATCCGCGCCGTGACCTCGACGGGCGCGCTCGGCGCCTTGTCGTGGGCGCTGTTCGTCACCGGCCGTGCCGCCGGCTGACCCGACCAACCCAACCACCAAAGAAGGAGCCATCATGAACATCACGATCTTCGGGGCCACCGGGAGCATCGGTCGCCCCCTGGTCGAGCAGTCGCTCGCTGCGGGGCACGACGTGACCGCGTTCACCCGTGACGCGGCACGGGTCACCGTCAGGCACGACCGTGTGCAGGTCGTCGAGGGCGACGTCACCGATCCGGCCGCGTGCCTTCCCGCCGTCAAGGACGCCGACGCAGTCGTGGTCGTTCTCGGTGCCGGACGGCAGGGCGAGGTCCGCGAGGCCGGCACCCGAGCCGTCGTCGAGGCGATGCAGCACGCCGGCGGAGGGCGCCTCGTGTGCCAGTCCACCTTGGGTGTCGGGTCGAGTCGGCCCAATCTCACCCTGTGGTGGAAGTACGCCATGTTCGGGGCGCTGCTGCGACCGGCCTACACCGACCACGTGCGGCAGGAGAGGGTCGTCGAGCAGAGCGGCCTGGACTGGACGATCGTGCGGCCGTCCGCCTTCGCCGACCAGAGCCCCGGACCGGTTCGACACGGCTTCGGGGGGTCCGAGGGCGGGCTGCGGCTGAAGATCGCCCGCGCCGACGTCGCCGCGTTCCTGCTCGCGCAGGTCGAGGACGAGACATACCTCCACCGTGCAGTGTCGCTCTCGTCGTGACGAGCTCGTCATTCGTCGCTGCGGATAGCCTGATCCGTGTGGACGTGCTGGAGGCGCTGCTCGACGGTCCGCGCGCGCGGGGGGCGTTCCTCCTTCGCGCCCTGCTGGACCCACCATGGTCGTTGCGGATCGAGGACGAGGCACCACTGACCGTCCTGGCGATCCTGCGGGGCGTCGCCTGGCTCATCCCCGACGATCACCCCCCGCTGCGCATGGACACGGGGCAGGTGGCGATCGTCCGCGGGCCGGACCACTACACGGTCGCGGACCACCCGACCACCCGCCCGGACGTGGTGGTCTACCCCGGAGGGCGCTGCACCAGCGCGGACGACGGCCGGCCCCTGTGGGACGAGTGGTCACTCGGGATCCGCACCTGGGGACACACGCCGGACAGTGACTGCGTGCTGCTCGTCGGCACCTACGAGGGGAAAGGGGAGGCCAGTCAACCCCTGCTGACGGCGCTCCCGGGCGTGGTCCTGCTCAGTCGCGAGGAGGCCGGGACTCCGCTTCTCCACCTGCTGGCCGACGAGATGCAGGTCGAAGCGCCCGGGCAGCGGGCCCTGCTGGACCGACTGCTCGACGTCCTGCTCATCTCCGCGCTGCGCACCTGGTTCGCCGGACGTCAGGACGAGGCCCCCGGGTGGTTCCGCGCCCAGCACGACCCCGCTGTCGGCCATGCCCTGTCACTGCTGCACCAAGACGTCGCGCACCCGTGGACGGTCGAGGAGCTCGCCGCTCGAGTCGGCCTGTCCCGAGCCGCGCTCGGCCGGCGCTTCACCGCGATCCTCGGGGAGCCGCCGATGAGCTACCTCGCCAGCTGGCGGCTCGCGCTGGCCGCCGACGTCCTGGTCTCCTCCGACGCCACGGTCGCGGCCATCGCACGCCAGGTCGGCTACCGCACCCCGTTTTCCCTCAGCGCCGCGTTCAAGCGGGTGCACGGCGTGAGCCCGCAGCAGTACCGCCTCGGCAGGGCCAGCGCGTAGCCGCAGCCATGGTCGGGTCGTCGGTCGAGATGCGCTGACAGGCGGAGGTCTCAGGCGATGAGGAGGCCATCGCCCGCCACATCGAGGAGTGCCCGCGTCGTCTGGGCGGTACGCCGTAGACGTGACGCGTGTTGAGACCGCGCTGCTGCCGAGTCCCATGCTGCGGTGGCTTCCGGGACGCGCACCGGCAGCGCGGGCCCCGCTTGGTCTGGGGGGTGGGTCAGGGTTGACCCCCATGGGTGCACCGACGCACACGCACTAGCGTCGAAGGGTCGGTCGGGACCGGTCGGCCGCACCGTGAAGGGGAAGCATGAAGGCGCTGGTGCAGGACGTCTACGGCACGTCCGACGTGCCGCGCCTGGAGGACGTGGCCCGTCCCGATCCGGCGGTCGGGGAGGTGCTCGTGCGGGTCGCCGCGGCGTCGGTCAACGCCGCGGACTGGCACATCATGCGCGGTGAGCCCAGGATCGCCCGGCTCATGGACCGCAGCACTTTCGGCCGCAAGGGGCCGCGCGAGCGCATCCGCGGCCGCGACTTCGCCGGGACGATCGAGGCCCTCGGGGCCGGAGTCACCGGCTGGCAGGTCGGCGACATGGTGCTGGGTGAGGACGACGCGACGTTTGCCGAGTACGCCGCCGTTGCCCATGGCTGCCTGGCGCGCAAGCCGGAGGCGCTGTCGTTTCAGGACGCCGCAGCGCTGCCCCTGGCCGCCGTCACCGCGGACCTCTGCCTCACGCGCGGCCGGGTCGAGCGCGGGCACCGGGTGCTGGTCATCGGGGCGTCGGGCGGTGTCGGCACGTTCGCCACCCAGCTCGCCGCCGCACGTGGCGCCACCGTCACCGGCGTCTGCAGCACCCGGAACATCGACCTCGTGACCTCCCTCGGTGCCACGAAGGTCGTCGACTACACCCGCGACGACTTCACTCGCACCGGGGTGACGTACGACGTCGTGCTCGACCTGGTCGGCAGCCGGAAGCTGCGGGACCTGCGCCGCGTCGTCGCCCGCGGCGGCAGGCTCGTGCTGTCGGGCGGCGGCAACGCGGGCGAGGGCAAGTACCTCGGCCCGGTCACGCTGATGGTCAAGGGAAGGATGTTCGGGCGTCTCCTGGGCCTGCACGTGCAGGTCCCGCTGGCCACGCCGGACGCCCAGCGGCTCACCGAGCTCGCCGCGATGGCCGCGCGCGGGGACATCCGCGCCGTGATCGACCGCACCTACCCGCTCACCGACGCCGCCGCCGCTGTCCGGCACCTCGAGGTGGAACACGCCCGCGGCAAGATCGTCATCACGATCTGATTGGTCACGAACGGCCCGGCGTCCTGTGGCTTGACGTCCGCCGGGCCAAGCGGCATCCGGACGAATGGGCATCATCTGTGCTTGTGCAGTCCATCGACGACCAAGAACTCAGCTGCATCAAGGCACGCTGTCAGGCGGCAACTTCCGGCCCTGGGAGTCGTTACCGAAGGACGAGACCACGTGGCCGGAGACGACCTCATCCGCACCGGCGGGCTCGATGACGACTCGCGGACATGGACGTGACGCTCGACGCAATGGGCACACACGATGAGCCCGAATGGAGAGGGAAGATCCTCGAAAGCCACGTGGCGACTCGGAGCCGGCGGCATCAAGGGTCAAGAGAACTGTCCTGCTCGGTAAAGCGCCGGGTGTGAGGACTCCCTAACGTTCAAGCCATGAACCAAAGGGCGCAGCACCCTGCTGAGCCTTCGCCTGTCACGTGAGAGCGGACGGGCAAACCACAAGCCCGACGAGTCAGGGAGTGTCGTGATCATCTGCCAGTGCGCGGTCGTGAGTGACCGTTTGGTGACCCAACTGGTCGCCTCCGGCGCGCGAAGCCTCGCCCAGGTGTGCCGCGCCACCGACGCTGGACGGGACTGCGGCGCCTGCGTCTTCAACGTCAAGCGGGTCATCACCGAGCATCGTCACGGCGCCCCATGTCGCGTCGGAGACAACCGCAGCGAGCCTGGCGAGATCCGTCGCAGCTCGGAGGGTCTGCTCGCGAAGTCCGCGTGACCTTGGGGGACCTTCGACCATCCCGTCAGGCGGCGAAGGACGCACCTCGTCGACTTCGCCGGTGCCGACAGGTGAGAAGCTCTGATGCCGTCTCGCCCCACAGGGGGCGAGGCTCCAGCACTTCAGGTCAGGCCGGCGTCGTGCACGGTCAGCGCGATCTGCACGCGGTTGTCAGCGTCGAGCTTGGCCAGGAGGCGCGAGACGTGCGCCTTGACGGTGGGGACGCTCATGTACAGCTCGGCCGAGATCTCGGCGTTGGACAGCCCGCGTCCGATCGCGACGGCCACTTCCCGTTCGCGCTCGGTCAGCCGCGCGAGCCCGGCTCGCGCGTCGTCGCGGCGGGTGTGGTCCCCTTGGGACACCGTCGCGATGAGCTGGGCCATGACGCTGGGGGAGAGGATGGGGAGGCCGGCGGCCACGTCGCGCACGGCGGCGACCAGGCGCTCGGGTGGCGTGTCCTTGAGCAGGAAGCCGCTGGCGCCGATCCGCAGGGCCTCCAGCACCAGCTCATCGGTGTCGAAGGTCGTCAGCACGATCACCCGTGTCGCGCTGAGCCGTCCCTGGTTCCGCTGTCTTTCCACGAGCAGGCGGGTGGCCTCGAGCCCGTCGCGGCGCGGCATTCGGACGTCCATCAGAACCACCTGCGGGGAGGCGTCCTCGATGACGGTCAGCGCCTCGAGGCCGTCCCCGGCCTCGCCGACGACCTCGATGTCGGGTGCTCCGCCCAGGATCATCCGCAGCCCAGCGCGGACCAGGGGGTCGTCGTCGACGAGGACGACCGCGATGCGGCGGTCCTCTGACCCGGCGCCGGTCAGTTCGTCCATGGCAGCCAGGCCTCGAGCACGAAGTCTCCCCTGCGATCGGTTCCGTAGGTGAGCTCGCCGCCGGTGAGCTTTGCCCGCTCGTTCAGCCCCAGGAGTCCCATCCCCGATGCCGGCATCCGATCTGCCGCCGACGTTCTCGGGATGCCGTTTCGCGCCACGATGCGGAGCCCGTCACCTTCGAGGGCCCGCACCTCCAGCTCCACGGGAGCGCCTGCCGCGTGCTTGCGGGCGTTCGTGAGGGCTTCCTGGACGATGCGGTAGCCGTGGCGCGAGACCGTCTGGGGTACCCCGCCCGGGTCGTCGACGGCGACGGTGGCGTGCAGTCGGACCCCCGAGGCGCGGGTCTCGGCCACGAGGTCGTCAAGATCGGCCAGCGTGGGCTGTGGGCGCCGGGGCTGGGCGTCCGGCTCGTCCACGTCGCGCAGGAGGCCCAGCACCTCACGCAGCTCCCCGAGGGCCTGGTGGGCGTTGTCCCGGATCACCGATGCGGCCTGTGCGGTCTCCTCGCGGGTCAGGTCGGTCCGGTACGCCAGAGCCCCGGACTGCATGGCGACCAGGGAGAGCCGGTGCGCCAGCGCGTCGTGCATCTCGCGGGCAATGCGCGCCCGCTCGGTGGCCCGGGCCTGGGCGACGCGCATCGCCTGTTCGCGCTCGGCGGTGTCGACGCGTTCGCGCATCGACGCGAGAAGGTCGCGGCGGGCCCCGATGAAGGCGCCCGCTGCGATGAAGAACGCGAGGCCGAGCACGCTGATGATCGCGGTGTTGGCCCAGTCCTCGGAGGTCGATGCCGGCCGGAGCTCCTGGTACACCGCTCCCGAGACCAGCCAGGCGCAGCCGGCCACGGCCACCTGGGCCCAGCGCCGATGCGTCGCCAGTGAGATCAGCGAGATGCCCGCCGGACCGATGGCTGTCACCGACAGCGCGGTCAGCGCGGTAGTGGCCAGGGCAATGGCCAGGGGCCAGCGCCGGCGAAAGAGCATCAGCACCAGGGCGGCCACGCCCAGGACCGGATCCAGCACGTCGAGCCACGCCGGGGACGGCACCGGCCGGACGCCGCTGTCCTGTTGCGACTGGACACTGAGCCACAGCGCGACCCCGACCAGGGTGGCGACCAGCATCCGCCAGACCTCACCCCGCGAGGGCCGGCGCAGCCAGGGAGTGGCTGGTGCGGTCACCATTTCAGCGTAGGCCGCACCGCGGAAGACCGCGCCGGACCAAAGTCTGCAGCCCGCAGACTTTGGTAGGGGTGCGAACATCCCTCCGACCGATGCCGGGCTCCCTCCGCTGGGCCCACGCTGATCGGCATGATCACTGTAGAGAGATTGACCAAGAAGTACGGGCCAACGGCCGCCGTGGACGACGTGTCGTTCACCGTGGCCCCCGGCCAGGTGACCGGCTTCCTCGGGCCCAACGGCGCCGGCAAGTCGACATCAATGCGCATCATGTGCGGGCTCACGCCCGCCACGTCGGGCACCGCGACCGTCCTGGGAAAGGCCTACCGAGCGCTGCCCAACCCGGGCCGCCAGGTGGGGGTGCTCCTCGACGCGTCGGCCCAGCACGCGGGCCGCACGGGCCGAGAGGTGCTGACGCTGAGTGCCCGGCTCATGGGCATGCCGCGCTCACGCGTCGACGAGATGCTCGACCTCGTCGGGCTCACCGAGCACGAGGCGGGACGACGCGTCCGCCACTACTCGCTGGGGATGCGGCAGCGTCTGGGCATCGCCCACGCGCTGCTGGGCGATCCACAGGTGCTGATCCTCGACGAGCCCGCGAACGGCCTCGACCCAGCAGGGATCCGATGGATGCGCGACCTGCTTCGCGGGTTCGCCGACGAGGGCGGAACCGTGTTCCTCTCCTCCCACCTGCTCAACGAGATCGAGCGCGTCGCGGACGACATCGTCGTCATCGGCCGCGGCAGGATCGTGGCGCACGGCACCAAGGACGAACTGGTCGGCAGCAGTGGCACCTTCGTGCGGGCCGTCGACGAGTCGCTGCTAGTGGCGGCGCTGCGCTCGGAGGGACTCCGGGCGGATCAGGCGACAGGCGGCGGCCTCCACGTGGAAGCCGCCTGCGCGACGATCGGGTCCGTCGCCGCCCGGCATGCCATCGTGCTCACCGAACTGCGGGCGGCAGATGCGGGCGGCCTCGAGGAGCTCTTCCTCGAGCTGACCGCCGCGGACGCGCGAGAGGTGGTGGCGGCATGACCGCCGTCGAGATGCCCACGACCGCGCCCCCGCGGCGCGAGGTCGCAGTCCCCCTGACCCGCCTCATCAGCGTGGAGTGCCGCAAGCAGCTCGACACCCGCGCCGGCCGGTGGCTGCTCATCACGATCGGCGTGGTCACCGCGATCGTGCTGGCGGTCCTGCTGTTCGTGAACGGCGGCAAGCACTCCTTCCGCGAGCTGCTCCTGGCCACCGTCACGCCACAGGCGCTGCTGCTACCGATCGTCGGGATCCTTGCCGTGACCTCGGAATGGTCGCAGCGGGCCGCCCTGGTCACGTTCACGCTCGAGCCCAGGCGCGGGCGCGTGGCCGCCGCGAAGACCATCAGCGCGCTGCTCGTCGCCGTGATCGCACTGGCAGCGGCGGTGGCTCTCGCCGCCCTGGCGCACGTGGCGTCGATCGCGTTCCGCGGCGCCGAGGCGGCTTGGAGCGTCCCCACGCCGGTGCTGGCCGGGTTTGCCCTGATGCTGCTGCTCGGCGTGGCCCAGGGCCTGGGGTTCGGCATGCTCCTGCTCAACACGCCCGCGGCGATCGTCACCTACCTGGTGCTTCCCACGCTCTGGAGCGTCCTGGCCGGCATGGTCGCCTCACTGAAGACCGCTGCGGGCTGGCTGGACCTCACCACGACGATGCAACCCCTGCTCGAGGGAAGCATGACCGGCAACCAGTGGCTGCGGCTGGGCACTGCAACGGCAGTGTGGGTGCTGCTGCCACTGGCGGCAGGGGTCTGGCGGATCATCCGCTCCGAGGTGAAGTAGACGACCTCAGCCACGCCACCCCGGGGGCGGGTATGCCGGTGACTCACCGGCCTACCCGCCCCCAGACCGCCTCAGCGCCAACCCAGCCACAGGTTGTCGAGCACCGGCCTCCGCAGGGGTAGTGGGTAATGGCCGCAATGACCTACCCGACCGCAAACCCCCAACTCGTCGCGCAACCCAGGCGGTACCGGTCCAGGACGCGAAGTGGCCCATGTCGGTGAAGCGGGTGACGTCGCCCACCTCGACCAGCAGCCGCCCTGCCCCGGAGGGACCGATGCCGTTCAGCGCTGTCAGGGAAGGTCCCATCGCCGAGGACTTGCGAAGGAATCTCGTCGCGAGCACCCCGAGCGGTCGCGCCAGCCGGGGTGGGCTGTCCCGTGCGCCGTCATGGTCATGCGGCTCCTGAGGAGCGACCCGTACGTGATCGCCGCACCCGACCTGGTCCCCAGGTGTGCGGCGGCCCACCAGGTCGGCATCTGCTCAGGCCGCCCCGGCTGCGCCCGGCCCGGCCTGAGAGAATCACGCGATGGGCGAGCACGCGATGGGCGACCCGGGACGCTCCGCCAACTGGTGGGCGGGCATGCGGAAGACGTGGGGATTCACCCGGCTCTCCGACACCGAGGAACAGTGCACCGCCTGCGGCCTTGTCGTGACCCGACGGGCCTCCGAGATGAAGGCGCACCGCGCACTTCACGCCGCTCAGGAGCGACAGCTCGATGCGCCATAAGCCGCACCACCACCCCGGGCGGGTCCTAGCCTGAGCCTCAGCCGCCGCCCGCCCCTGACGACACAACTGGGCGCCTCGGAAAGGTTCCCTGCCGCAACCGACGCGCCGCGGTCGTGCGGCGGCGCCGTCTTCCGACGGGGCCAGCCGGCTCAAGGCTTGAAGCTCAGCCGCCGCCCACCCATGTCCACCCACGCGGCGCACCGGACGAGCCCAAGTTTGGCGCCCGGCGCCGACGTGGGCGTCGACGCCAAACGCTGAGCCGCCAGCCCTCAGTGACCATGGCGCGACCATCCGGGCCGGTCTTAGCCTGAGCGCCAGCCGCCCACCACTGCCCACACAGGGAGTGGGACGGCGTGCACCAGGTCTGCGCAGTCGCTGGTGGGTCCTGGTCGGCGTATCCGCCCGACGTTCTCGGGGTCCGGCGGGCTCTCGCACATCCCGCCGGTCGGGCTGTACGAGGTGGCCCGGCCGGCGTCACGCCGCCTCGGCATCCTGGGCTTCCGGTCGACACCCCCAGTGGCCGGGAGGACAATGAGGATTCATGCGCATTGCCCGAGGGGTTCGGGGATGCGGGTGTTGTGGCTGCGTGGTCCGCGCGTTCTGCCTGCCTGTCGCGGTGGACAGCGAAGGTGCATGACCACGCCTGCCGGAGGGAGGCAGACGATGGGACATCGACTCTCCATGGCCGCGGCGGCGGTGGTAGCCGTGGCTCTGCTTCTCGCCGGGTGCAAACCCATCGAATCGAGCTCGCGCGCCACCACCGACAGGGACACGTCGAAGAGCGGGAGGACGGTCAAGTCCGTCAGCAAGGTCTACGTCGTCCAAGAGGGAGACACCCTGTACAGCATCGCGAAGCAGGAATGCGGTAGCGGTGGGGCGGTCGACGCGCTCGCCAAGGTGAACGTCGGCCGCCGGCAACCGGACGGCAAGGTGATGAAGGACCCCAACCTGCTGCAGCCCGGGTGGGAGCTGGTCCTGTCCTGCCAGTCCGTGAGCGACTGAGCCGCCACGCCCGAGCGCCGTCCGGCGCTCCTGCGCTCTCGTGACGCCGCGGTCGGGGGCTCGGTGGTTGTGGGGTGGTCGTCGATGTCACCCGGACTGGGTGAAGCCCTTCTCGTCACCGGGCGCCAAGGTGGGTTCATGTCCACACGTCGATCTGTCCCCGCCGCACTCGCGTCCACCGCGCTGCTCCTGGCGCTGATGGCATGCAGCGACGGCACCCCGACGACCGAGCCGAGCGCGACCCCGAGCGTGTCGAGCTCGACCACGACGGCCACCGCGCAGGATGCGGCCTGCGCTGACGCGGCCGCCCTGAGGTCCTCGCTGGAGGCCCTGACGAAGGTCGAGCCGTTGCAGGACGGGCTGACGGCGCTGAACGCCGCGATGGCCGACGTCAAGAGCAGCCTGGACACGGCGGTGGCCTCGGCGTCCGCGGCGATCACGCCGGATGTCGAGCAGGTGCGGACGGCGTTCGCCGACCTGCAGGCAGCGGCGAGCGGCCTGACCGCCGACAACCTCCGGGAGAAGGTTCCGTCGATCAGGACGGCGCTCCAGCAGGTCGGAACCGCGACCTCGGCGCTCGGCGCGACGTTGTCGCAGGGCTGTGCCGCGAGCTGAGCGACGCCAGGGGTGGTGGGCCCGTCGCCGGCCGCGCTTCATGCGATCTGGGTGACGACCCACGGCTCCACTGACTCGTACGGTCGTGGCGTCGGGGGCGGTCGACGGGACCAGGAGTGACTTCATGGCGGGCTGCGCCCAGGCTCGTCGTCCGAGGGTGAGCACGGCCACCAGGAACGCTGCTGTCGCTGCCGCCCAGAGCGCGAAGATCTGCTCGAAGAAGATCGTCTGGTACACACCAAGGGTGAAGGCCGGCCACCACACCAGCAATGAGGCGGCGACGGTCGTGGCGGCGAGCCGCAGGACGTCCCGGTCCGACAAGCGAGGGTGACGCGAAGGGACCAGCGGATCAGTCATCCCAGACCTCCCGAGCCGGCTCCGATGCTGGCGTCATGACCATGGGAGTACGCGCCCGGAGGGTTCGAACCCCTCCGGGCTAGAGTCCCGTCTGCGCCTCGAGGCGGCCAGAGGCGACGGCGTCGACGAGAGCCTGGTAGTCGCGCTCGTTCTGGTCGGCGTAGGCCTTGGCGAAGTCACCGACGGCACGGTCGAACGTGTCGCTGTTGCCCAGGTAGGACGCGATGGCGATCCGGTCCCCGGAGCGGGCGTGGGCGCGAGCCAGGGTCGCCGCACAGATCCGGGCATAGCCGGCCATCAGGCTCGCGGCCATGGTGTCGACGTCGGCCGAGCCCTTCCAGTCGCGCAGCTGACGGAGGTAGAAGTCGCGCTCCTTCCCGTCGAGCCCGGTGACCCGCTGCCAACCCAGGAAGATGTCGCTTGATGCCTGCATCAGGCGTTGGCCGGCGACGACGCGCTGGCCGTGGTTGAGGTACTTGCTCTTGCCGACGAACCGTTCCAGCACCGACTCCTCTGCCTCCTTGGCCTGCAGGAACAGCGGGTCCTGGTCGTCTCGACCGAGCATCAGTGCGATCCAGGCACGAGTGCCGACGCTGCCGACACCGACCACCTTGCGGGCGAGGTGGACGAACTCGAAGCTCTCGAGCAGGTCGCGGCGGTCTGTCTCCAGGGTGCGCCGATAGGACCTGATCAGCGCACGCAGCTCGCCCTGGATGTCGTCCCGACCCGAGCCCGGTGGGATCAGCTCCTCGATCGGCACGATCAGCGGGGGGTCCGAGATGATCCTCCGCTGGCCGTCGACCACCTGCGTGAGCTTGGTGAACGCCTGCATGCTGTCGCGGGTCCGTGCCTTGGCCGCGTTGGCCCTGGCCTTCGCCTGCTGCTTCTTCGTCGCAGTGGCCTCCAGCTCCTTGAAGATCCTGTCGACCGGGACGTGGGCGTACCAGACGTCGAGGTTGCGGGCGGCAGCGAACTCGTGCATCCGTGCCCGGTACTCGGCGACGCCGGCCATGACGACCGCGCGCCGGTCGGCGGGCTTGAACCCGCGGTCGCGGCCGGCGATCTCGAAGCTCGCCGCGAGCCGCTTGACGTCCCACTCCCAGGGACCGGGAAGGGTCTCGTCGAAGTCGTTGATGTCGAACATCATCTGCCGCTCCGGGGAGGCGAACACGCCGAAGTTCGACAGGTGAGCGTCCCCGCAGATCTGGGCGTTGAGGCCCGAGCGTGGGGTGGCTGCGAGGTCGGACGCCATGATCAGGGCCCCGCCGCGGAAGAAGGTGAACGGTGAGACCATCATCCGGCCATAGCGAAGCGGCACCAGCTCGGGGACCCTGCTCACCCCCTGCTCCTCGAGCAGGGCGACCGGGTCCGGACGGTTCGTGGCCGGCTCCCAGCGTCCGTGGCTGCTCCGCGGGGTCTCGTTACGTGCGGCCTTCCCCCGCGCCACCCTCTCATCAGGGCTCAGATGCGCCACCTTCCGTGCGGGGGCGCGCGGCGCCTCGCCGGCACCCGTCGTCTCCGTCGCTGGCTGTCGTGCACGCATCACGGGTCTCCTCTCACATGGTCACTGGAGCATGGCACGCACGGTGGGTTCGGCGCGCTCGACGGCGCGGTCGAAGAACCCGCGTCGGCGGAGACTGGAGACGGTGGTGGTGACGAGCACCCAGGCCGGCACCGCCAGGATGAGTCCTCACGAGGCCGCCGACGGGTGGATGTCCAGGATCGCGGCGGCGGACCGCTTGAGTCCACGACGCTGCAGGGCTCGCGCCATCGGCGTGAAGCACACGGCGAGGACGGCCGCGAAGGTCAGGGGCAGGACGATCTCGCTCACCGCCCCCACGGCGAGGACGACGATGGTGAGGGCGACGACGAGGCCGACGAAGCTCCAGCCCCAGATGCCCAGCATGGGACCCCACGAGATCAGGTTCCCCGTTCAAGGACGGTGCTGGCCTGCGCATCGGACGGGACACCGAGAGCGTCCTTCGCGGCGTCGACGTCCACCGCCTACTCCCAGCTCTGCTGCTCGAGGTCGGCGACCTCGAGCTCCACCGCGAGGGCCTTGACGATGTTCCCGGTCGCGGCCGCCACTCGCGCCGTACCGACGATGGGGGCCACCGCCATGAAGACTCCCCGCAGCTTCTCCGGGTCCAGGGCGATCTCCCCGGCGACCTCGAGGTTCATCGCGTAGGACACCGGTGGCGCGCCGACCGCGACGAGCGCGGCGATGCGCACGAGCATCAGGGTCTCGACGTCGAGGTTCGCGGCGTCGATCGAGTCCGCGGTCATGCGTGCGAGGAGGTCGAGGACAGGGGTCTCGTTCGGGGTCTCGGACATGCTGGGTTCCTTCGGAGTCGAGCTGGGTCGTCGCGGATGGTCGCAACGTCGCTGCTGCCCTCACTTCACACCGAAGGCCGAGTCGTCGCATCACCCTGATCGCGTGAAACCGCGGGGGAGGGGGGCTGGCCGCTGCGGCTGGCGCAGCGCTGGGCCGGGGCGGACGCTGCTCCGCAGCCTCCGGGCCTTCACCCGCGTCGAGCGACGCTGGAGGACGCGGTCACCGCAGCGGGGGACACCGCCTTGGGCCGTTCTTCGACAAGACCTGGTGACCGAGCGAGATCGAGCGCGCTCGAACAGCCTCAGGGTGCCGTGAGGCGGTGCGTGCGGAGCCGGCTTCTCGTCCAGGACCACCCGAAATGGTCAGGGTGAATTGCGTCCCACGGGTGTATCAGTAGGACATGGACGTCATCCGGGTCCGTGCGATCCACACGTTCCCGGCTCATGGTGAGCCGGCGGTGTCGCACGACGCCGTCCGGGTCACGTCCCGGGGGCTCGAGGGCGACCGGGCCAAGAAGGCCGCCGTGTCGCTCGTCGGACAGGACTCCCCGAGCACGCGCGCCAACCTCGTCCTCGACGCGACGACCCAGACGGTCGAGGGCCTGCGGGGGAGCGTCGTGCGGGTCGGCGAGGTGCTGCTCGCCCTCGAGGGCACCGGCAACGACTGCCCCGGGCTGTACGCGGCTGTCGGCGAGGTCGGTTGGGTCCGGGTCGGCGACCGCGTGGTGACGACATGACCGTCCTCGCCGGCCCGCGCCACGACGAGGGGGTTCAGCGCCTGCTCGACAGCTACCGCGCGATCCCGCCGGGTGCGCGGGTGCGACTGGCCAAGCGCACGTCCAACCTCTTCCGGTCGCGCGACGCCACGGCCGCACCGGGTCTGGACACCTCCGGGCTCACCGGCGTCGTCGCCGTCGACCCGGTGGGCCGCACCGCCGACGTCCAGGGCATGTGCACCTACGAGCACCTCGTCGACGCGACCCTGCCGCACGGCCTCACCCCGCTCGTCGTGCCGCAGCTGCGCACCATCACCCTGGGGGGCGCGGTCACCGGTCTCGGCATCGAGTCGGCTTCCTGGCGCAACGGCCTGCCGCACGAGTCGGTCCTCGAGATGGACGTCCTCACCGGCGCCGGGGAGGTCGTCACGAGCGACGCGGCCACACGGCATCCGGACCTCTTCCGCGGCTTCCCCAACTCGTACGGCACCCTGGGCTACGCCACCCGGCTGCGCATCGCGCTCGAGCCCGTGGGCGGCACCGTCTCGCTGCGCCACGTCCGCCTCCACGACGTCGGCGAGCTCGCCGACGTCCTCCGCGCGGTCGTCGCCGCCGGTGCCCACGACGGCGAACCGGTGGACTACGTCGACGGGGTGGTGTTCTCCCGCACCGAGTCCTACCTCGTGCTCGGGCGGCGCACCGACGATCCCGGCCCGACGAGCGACTACACCGGCGCGCAGGTCTACTACCGCTCGATCCAGCACGACGACGCCACCCCGCGACGCGACCTCCTCTCGACGCACGACTACCTCTGGCGCTGGGACACCGACTGGTTCTGGTGCTCGCGCGCGTTCGGCGCCCAGGACCCGCGGGTCCGCCGCGTCTGGCCCCGGCGCTGGCTGCGCAGCAGCGTGTACTGGCGGCTCGTCGCGCTGGACCGCAGGTTCGGTGTCGCCGACCGTATCGAGGCCCGGCACGGCCGACCGCCGCGTGAGCGGGTCGTGCAGGACGTCGAGCTGCCACTCGCGAGCACAGCCGAGTTCCTCCGCTGGTTCCTGCGCGAGGTCCCGATCGAGCCGGTCTGGATCTGCCCCCTGCGGCTGCTCGCCGACGAGCCGTGGACGCTGTACCCCCTCCGCCCCCGCGAGACCTACGTCAACATCGGCTTCTGGTCGACCGTGCCCTCCGACCCACTGGCCGGTCCCGCGGCGACGAACCGGCGCATCGAGCGCGAGGTCACGGCGCTGGGCGGCCACAAGTCGCTGTACTCCGAGTCCTTCTACGAGGAGGACGAGTTCGCACGCCTCTACGACGGGGCCGCGTATGCCGTGCTCAAGGAGCGCTGGGACCCGCGGTCCCGACTGCCCCACCTCTACGACAAGGCGGTGCGGGGCGCCTGACCCCGGCCGACCACCAGGACCCCACGACAGGAGACAGCCGAGATGTCCATCGCCGAGATCGTCGAGGGCGTCGTCGACGGACCGATCACCATCGGCCTCCGGGCGTACGACGGCTCCGTCCTGGGGCCCTCCGACCCACCACGAACGCTGCACCTTCGCACTCCACGTGCGGCCGCCTACCTCGCGACCGCCCCCGGTGAGCTCGGGCTGGCCCGGGCCTACGTCGCGGGCGACCTCGAGGTCGAGGGCTGCCACCCGGGCGACCCCTACGACCTGCTCGTCGACCTCGCGTCGCTGCGGTTCCGCCGGCCCACGGCCGCGACCGCCGTCGAGCTCGCGCGCACGTTGGGCGTCAAGGGACTCGCCCCACCCCCGCCGCCCCCGCAGGAGGCGCTGCCGCGCTGGCGCCGGGCGGCCGAGGGGATGCGGCACTCGGTGACGCGCGACGCCGGCGCGATCAGCCACCACTACGACGTCTCGAACCGCTTCTACGAGCTCGTCCTCGGGCCGTCGATGACCTACACCTGCGCCTGCTACCCCCACGCGGACGCGACGTTGGAGGAGGCGCAGGACGCCAAGTACCGCCTCGTGCTCGACAAGCTCGGCCTGCGCGAGGGCGACCGGCTCCTCGACATCGGCTGCGGGTGGGGCGGGATGGTCCGCGCGGCGGCCCGTCGCGGCATCCGGGTCACCGGGGTGACCCTCTCGGGGCAGCAGGCCGTCTGGGCCCAGGAGGCCATCGCCGCCGAGGGACTGGGGGCCCTCGCCGAGGTCCGCCACAGCGACTACCGGGCCGTCCGCGAGACCGGCTTCGACGCGGTCTCCTCGATCGGGCTCACCGAGCACGTCGGGGTGCGCAACTACCCCACGTACTTCCGGTGGATCGGCGACCGGCTGCGTCCCGGCGGGCTGCTGCTCAACCACTGCATCACCCGACCGCACAACCGGCGCCAGGTGACCGGGCTCTTCATCGACCGCTACGTCTTCCCCGACGGCGAGCTGACCGGTGCGGGGCGGATCATCTCCGACGCGCAGGATGCCGGGCTCGAGGTGCTCCACGAGGAGAACCTCCGCGAGCACTACGCCCTCACCCTGCGCCAGTGGGGCCGCAACCTCGTCGAGCACTGGGACGAGTGCGTGACGGAGGTGGGGGAGGGCACCGCCCGGGTGTGGGGCCTCTACATGGCCGGGTCGCGACTGGCGTTCGAGCGCAACGAGATCCAGCTGCACCAGGTCCTCGCCCAGCGCCCGACGCCTGACGGCGCGAGCGGTCTCCCGCTGCGCCCGTGGTGGCAGGCCTGACGGGTCAGCCGCGCGCCGCGGTCGACGCGACCGCGCCGAGGCCGTCCCAGACGAGGGCGGTGAGGTCGTCGGCCAGCTCGTCGCTGCTCGGTCCGGCCGCCGCGCCACCGGCGGCGAGCCACGCGTCCGCGGTGGAACGGACCATGCCGACGAGGGCGACGCCCCACAGGCGCGGGGCCGCGGCGCCGGCATCCAACGGTGCGCCCGCGAGCCCGCTGCCGACCAGCCCTGCGACGTGCCCCGCGATGCGGTCGGTCATCCCGGCCGCCACGTCGCCGTGCGGCCGCTCGCCGGGGGAGAGCAGCGGGGCGTTGACGATGAACCGGTAGACCTCCGGGTCCTCCTCGACGAGGTGGAGGTAGGCGGCGATGACCGCTCGCACGACGGCCCGGGCGTCGTGGGGTGCACCGCCCGGGGCAGGCTCGTCGGCGGCGCGGGTCAGGCCACGGATGATCGTCGCGTCCACGCGCTCGGCCACGGCGGTGTAGAGCCCGGCGCGGTCGGTGAAGTGCCGGTAGACGACCGTCTTCGACGTGCCGGCGGCCGCGGCGACCTCGTCCATGCCGACGCCGGCGCCGTGGGTGCGGATCGCGTGCAACGTCGCCTCGACGAGCTCGGCCCGCCGGGCGAGGCGGTGCTCGTCCCAGCGCGAGCTGCGCCCGTCCGGTGTCGCGTCCGTCGCACCCATGGCCCGGACGGTAGCAGGAACCGTGAGTACCTGTTACCTTCCGTACCGGATACCTATCCACCCAGTGCAAGGAGCCAGACCGGTGACCACCACCCGCCGCGCCGCCGTCCTCGGCGGCAACCGGATCCCGTTCGCGCGCCAGTTCGGCCCGTACGCCGAGGCCTCGAACCAGGACATGCTCACCTCGGCGATCGAGGGCCTCGTCGCCCGCCACGGCCTCGCCGGCGAGCGCCTCGGGGAGGTCGTCGCCGGCGCGGTCATCAAGCACAGCCGCGACTTCAACCTCACCCGCGAGGCGGTGCTCGGCTCCAGCCTGGCGCCGACGACGCCCGCCTACGACATCACCCAGGCCTGCGGCACCGGGCTGGAGGCCACGATCCTCGTCGCGAACAAGGTCGCCCTCGGCCAGGCCGACTCGGGGATCGCGGGCGGGGCCGACTCGGCCTCGGACGCGCCCATCGTCGTCCCCGAGAAGCTGCGCCGGAAGCTGTTGCGCCTCAGCCGTGCCCGCACGACAGGCGACCGCGCCAAGGCAGCCCTCGCACTGCGCCCCACCGACATCGGCATCCAGGTACCCGGCAACGCCGAGCCGCGCACCGGGCTGTCGATGGGCGAGCACATGGCGGTCACCGCGCAGCAGTGGGGCATCACCCGCGAGGCCCAGGACGAGCTCGCCCTCGCCAGCCACCAGCACCTCGCGGCCGCCTACGACCGTGGCTTCTTCGACGACCTGCTGACGCCCTACCTCGGACTGACCCGCGACCAGAACCTGCGCGCGGACACCACACTCGAGAAGCTCGGCTCGCTGCGCACCGCCTTCGGCGGGGGCCCGGACGCCACGATGACCGCGGGCAACTCGACCCCGCTCACCGACGGGGCCTCCGCGGTGCTCCTCGGCTCGGAGGAGTGGGCGGCCGCCCATGGGCTGCGCCCGCTCGCGTGGTTCGTGGACGGTGAGACGGCTGCCGTCGACCACGTCAGCGGCGAGGAGGGCCTGCTCATGGCCCCCGCGTACGCCGTGCCGCGCCTCCTCGCTCGCCACGGGCTGACGCTGCAGGACTTCGACCTCTACGAGATCCACGAGGCGTTCGCGGCCACCGTGCTGTCGACGCTCGCGGCCTGGGAGGACGAGACGTTCTGCCGCGAGCGGCTCGGGCTCGACGCCCCCCTCGGCGCCGTCGACCGCGGCCGGCTCAACGTCGCCGGGTCCTCCCTCGCCGCGGGGCACCCGTTCGCGGCGACCGGGGGCCGGATCGTCGCCACCCTCGCGAAGCTGCTCCACGAGAAGGGACCCGGCTCCCGCGGGCTCATCTCGATCTGCGCCGCCGGTGGGCAGGGCGTCGTCGCGATCCTCGAGGCGGCCTGACATGGCGCACCGCGACGGCTACACGGCCCTCGTCTCCTCGGGCGCCGGGAAGAAGATCGCCTCGACGCTCGGGCTGCCCCAGCCCGTCGCCCTGCGGCGTCACGTGCCCGGACGGCCGCTCGTCGACGGGCCGGTGCTCGTGGGCGGCCATGCCGACACCCCCGCCCTCACCGCCATCCGCGACGGGCTCCTCGCCGCCGGCGCCACCCTCGTCGAGGCGGTGCCCGAGGACACCCGGCTCGGCGGCGTCGTCGTCGACCTCAGCGCGGCGCGGACCCCGGCCGACCTCGAGGCGCTGCGCGCGACCCTCGCCCCGGCGCTGAAGCGTCTCGGCCGCTGCGCCCGCGTCGTCGTCGTCGGCCGCGACCCCGCCCGTGCCGGAACCGCCCCGCACCGGGCCGCCTGCCGTGCCCTCGAGGGCATCACGCGCTCGGTCGCCAAGGAGCTGCGCGCCGGCGCGACCGCCAACCTCGTCCTCGTCGCCGCCGGGTCCGAGGCCGCTGCCCTGGGCACGGTCATGTTCCTGCTCTCGGCCCGGTCGGCCTACGTCGACGCCCAGGTCTTCCGGATCGGTGACGGCGAGCCCGGCATCCCGGACGACCCCGTGCGACCGCTCGCCGGCAAGGTCGCCGTCGTCACGGGAGCCGCCCGCGGGATCGGGGCGGAGATCGCGCGCACCCTCGGGCGCGACGGCGCCACCGTCGTCTGCGTCGACGTGCCCTCCGCCGGGGCGGCGCTGGCCGCTGTCGCGAACGCGGTCGGGGGGACGGCGCTCCAGGCGGACGTCACCGCACCGGACGCCGGGCGCCGGATCCTCGACCACGCGCGCACCCGCCACGGCGGGCTCGACGTCGTCGTGCACAACGCGGGGATCACCCGCGACAAGCTGCTCGCCAACACCGACGCCGACCGCTGGCGCTCGGTGCTCGACGTCAACCTGCTGTCGATCCTCGCGATGAACGAGGCGTTCCTCGCCAAGGACGGCGTGCGCGACGGCGGTCACCTCGTGCTCGTCTCGTCGATCGCGGGCATCGCGGGCAACCGCGGGCAGAGCAACTACGCCGCCTCCAAGGCCGGGGTCATCGGGCTCGTCGACGCCTACGCGGCGGACAAGGGGCTGCGCCGGCGCCGCATCACCGTCAACGCCGTCGCACCCGGGTTCATCGAGACCGAGATGACGGCCCGCATCCCCTTCTCCACCCGGGAGCTCGGACGCCGGCTCAACAGCCTCGCCCAGGGCGGCCTCCCCGTCGACGTCGCCGAGACGATCGCGCACTTCGCCTCCGATGCACAGTCCGCCGTCAACGGCAACGTCGTGCGCGTCTGCGGCCAGAGCCTGCTCGGGGCGTGACCGTGACGGTCGAGACCCTGCCTGACCTCCCGGCGACCGGGCCGCTGCTCGTTCGCGCCGCGCTGACCGCGCGGGGCCGCCGGGGTGACACGGTGCCCGACCGCACCCTTCGCGTGGAGGACGTGCGGGTCGACCGGGCGCGGCTCATGGCGTACCAGCGCCTCACCGGCCACCCCGTCGACGACACGCTGCCTCAGCCCTACCCGTGGGTGCTCGCGTTCCCGCTCCAGACGGCGCTCATGACCCGTCGCGACTTCCCGCTGGCGCTGCCCGGGATGGTCCACCTGGAGAACCGCGTCACGACCCACCGGCGGCTGGATGCCGGTGAGCCGATGACGCTCGCCGTCACCGCGGGGGAGATCCGCCCGCATCGCCGCGGCCGCACGCTCGACGTGCGGATCGTGGCCCACGTCGGGGGCGACCTCGTCTGGGAGTGCCACAGCGTCTACCTCTCGCGTGGCCGGGGGGCGGACGAGGACGCCGGCCGCGGCGAGGCACCACCGCCGCTGCCTCAGGGGCCCGCCGTCGCGCGGTGGCTCCTTCCCGAGGACCTCGGCCGGTCGTACGCCGCCGTGTCGGGCGACATCAACCCGATCCACCTCCACCCGCTGGGCGCGCGTGCCATGGGGTTCCCCCGGCACATCGCGCACGGGATGTGGACGGGCGCGCGGACGCTCGCGGCGCTCGGCCGGGGCTCGCTCGGTCCGTCGACGAGCCGGGTGTGGTTCACGAAGCCGGTGTTCCTGCCGAGCACCGTCGAGCTCGTCCGCTCGGACACGGGCCGGCGTCGCCTCGCCGGGCTGCGCTCGGCGACGGACCCGGCGACGGCCCACCTCGTGCTCACGCTCGACGCCTGAGCCGCCCCTCGGCGCGCCCTCCGGGACGGATCGCGTCCGAACACACCGGCAGCGGGCGCACCGCGGACACGCCGAGGACTAGTCCTTTCGGGCCATAGGCGTGCATCCGGACACACCCGTACGGTTGCAGGACTTCGGGCAACGGTGCCCGGGCCGCCCCATGGCGCGCAGCAGGTGAGGACGGCGCGCCACGTCCGTCGGCACCACCCGACCGGCTACCCCCAAGCCGTCGAGCCACATCCCGTCCGGCTCGACGCCCACGCAGCAAGACGGAGACGCGCATGAACCCCCACGGCCCACTGCCTGCCCGACTCGGCTCTCCGGTCCCGGCGGGTCGGTCGAGACGACGGGTCGCGGCCTTCGGTGTGGCGGCATGTGCACTGATCGCGGCCACCGGTTCCACGGCGACCGCCGAGCCGACGTCACCGCCGCCTGCTCCGCCAAGCTACGTCAAGTCTTGGCTGGCCTTGACCACTGGTGCATCGGGCGGGAGCGTGGCCCTGGTCAACGGGGACAAGACGTTGGCGCGCACCCAGACCCTCGGCTCGGGCAAGGCCTGCACCCTGACCCAGGGGGACGGTAGCTTGGCGGTGCTCAGCTCGTCTCCGGCGGCGCCGGGCGTCGGAATCTCCAACGGGTCGATCGGCGTTCGTGAGAGGCAGACGTCGGCCGGGACGTCTTGTTCGGCCGTCGATGCCGCGCAGAGCGAGAAGCTGATCCTGAAGCTCGGCACGGGAGTGGGAAAGCTGGTCGCCATCTCCGCGTCCCTGGATGTTGACCTCAAGCAGAGCTCTCGGATCCTCGCCACGGCGACGCTCAGCACCAGTCCCAGTTCTCCCCCCGCCTATTTCGAGCTGCAGAGCGGCGCCAACATCGGTGCGACCCCACTCCTGGCGCCGACGGCGACGGTCTTCACCTGCAACAACCCTGCCGACTCCGGTCCGGACAGCGGCACCAACAACAACTGTCGGTGGGAGATCAGCGCCCCGTCATGGACGCGTGTTTCGGCCGACGTCACTACGCCGCCGATCGCTGAGGACGGCGTTCAGTTCGACACCCTGACCCTCGAGGCCAAGGTTGGCTCCTTCTCGCTCATGGGCGGGGCTGATGGACCGGTCGACGACCCGGCATTCCCCTTGCCGTCGTACCTGGGCGCTGATGCCGACCCACTGACACCTGACGTCTCCGTGAAGGGCGCCTCAATCTTCGAGCTCGCCGAAGGATCGATCGGCTGCGGTGAGACAGCCACCCTCAGCGGGAACATCGCATCGTCGTGGAAGCGACTGGGGAACCTGAGCCAGGAGGCGTGCAAGCCCTTCCCGTACTCGAGCCGTACCGGCACGGATGCGCAGGGAGCGTTCGCCGAGTTCACCAAGCCGCTCGACTTCCAGACCAAGGCACAGGCCCTGTGGACGACGACCTTCGTGGTTGGTGGCGGCGCAGGCACCCTCCCGCCGCCCATTCGCGTCGAGCTTGACGTCTTCGGGAGCACCACGAAGATCGTGTTCGACCCGCTGCTGGCTTGTCCTGCTTCCTACTCCGACAGCAGCGGCGCCTTCGTCGGACCGTCGTCCGAGCCGCCCACGGCCACCGCCTGCCTCGTTTCGGCAGTTCGGGGTTTGGGCAAGCTGGGCAAGTCCGCGACCTACACGGCCTACATCTTCGGCGACGCGGGCATGCGCAACTAGGGACGGACACCGGTGTCGCCGGGGTCTCGGGTACCCGCCCGCGCCCCCAGCGACGCGAGCAGCGCCTCTGCGTCGTCCCACGCCCGGTCGCAGCCCTCTGCGTCACCCTCGTGCCGACGCACGCGGCTGAGCACACGGAGCAGGAGCGCCTCGTCGTAGGGCAACTGCGTCTCTTTGGCTGAGATGAGCCCTGTTTCCACGAGCTCCGCGGCCTCGGTGAACCGACCGAGCGCCAGGAGCGCTCGTGACCGTTGCAGGCAGATGCGGGGGAGCGCGGATGCCGCCTCGATGCTCGCGGCATGCTCCGCGGCATCGATCGTGCGGAGCGCCATCTCAGGCACGCCATCCCGGATCATGGCGTCGGCCTGGACCAGCGAAGCCTCGAGCGCGGTGGTCGCCTTGCCCAGGCCCAGAAGTCGCTCGGCCACGGCGGCCCCGAGCTCCGCCGCGGCGTCGTGCTCACCCCTGGACAGGTGCAACCGCGCGAGCTGGATCTCGCCCTGGGCAAGGAACGAAACAGCGCCCGAGGCGCGCAGCACCCGCAGCGCATCGCCCAGCAGGGCATCGGCCTCGCCAAGCCGACCCTGGCTGATGAGCAGCTCCGCGAGGTTCACGGCAGTCTCCGCCGCCCCGAAGTCCTTGCCGACCTCGAGCGCCACCTGACGGGCCGTGGAGTACCACTCCGCCGCCTCGGTCCAGCGACCGGCGTAGTACGCCAGCGTCCCCAGGTTTCCGCGCACGGTCTCCTCGAGAGGTCGCCACCCCTCCGCGACGCAGATCTCCAGGGCTTCCAGGTGACGGGCGCCGAGGCCGGGGACACCCACCCGGAGCTCTACCGTGTCCAAGAAGATCAGCGACAGGATCAAGCTGCGGCGGTCGCCGATCTCGCGCGCCCCGGTAGCGGCCCGCTCCGCCCAGGCCATGGCGTCACCAAGGCGCTCCTGCTCAACGCGGATCCGTGCGGTGAGGCTGTCGAGCCGGACGATGATGGGCCGACCGGCCGCGCCGGCTCCATCGAGCATCCGGCGGGCCCGGGCGACCACCTGCATGGCCGTCGCGAGCTCGCCGGTCCGCGTGTGGACCGTCGCCTGTAGGTCGAGCACCCCCGCACGAGCGACGGGGTCGTCGCGCAGGACTCGCGCTGCTCGCCGATAGGCGTCCAGGGAGGCCTCGAACATGCCCGCGAGCTCACGGAGCTGACCCACCATCGTCCACAGACGCGCGCGGTCAGTCTCTGTCACACCGGGCACCCGACGGCTGACGTCGAGCGCCGTCTCGAAGTGGTCGGCAGCGTCGGCGTTGGAATATGACCGTCGAGCGAGCTCACCCGCCATCTGGGCGAATCGCCAGGTGCGTTCGGCGTCACCGGCGCGCGCGAAGTGCAGGACGAGAGTCGCCGAGTCGGCGTCGAGGTCGGTGCTGATGGCCTCGAGGACCTCACCAGCCATCCGGTGGATCCGGGCGCGTACCCGGAAGGCGAGCCCCTCGTAGGCCGCATCCCGAACCAGGCTGTTGCGAAAGCGGACGCGACCTTCGCCATCGGCCTCGATGAAGGACGACAGGGCTGCGAACACGGTGGCGTCGAGGGCCACGTCGTCCGAGGCGAGGATGCGTTGCAGGACCTCGCGTCGAAAGCTTCGACCCAGGACCGCGCAGTAGCGGAGGACTCGACGTAGGCGGGGCTGGAGCTGGTCGATCTGGGTGCTCATCGCAGCGTGCACGGATTCTGGCAGCTCTCCGAGCGATCCGGAGCCCATCGCCAGGCGGGTGACCTCGTCGACGAAGAGAGGATTGCCCTCCGCGCGCTCGACGATGGCCGCCACCTCGTGCGGCCGTAGCGGAGTTGCCTCGGTGGCCGCGTGGACGAGCCGTTCGACGACATCGGGCGCCAGCGGACCCAGCACGATGCCAACCCCGGACTCTGGCGCGAACCCACCCGCCTCACCCCGGCGCATCACGAGCACGGCCCATGTGCGGCCGGCCGTGGCGAAGGCGACCCGGGCGAGGAGCGCGGCCGAGGCGCCGTCGGCCCAGTGGGCCTCCTCGACGACGATGACCAGCGGACCCGGCATCAGCCGGCCGAGGAGGTCGATGACGACGTCGGCGGCCCGGTCACCGCGGTACTGCGGGTCGATCCGGTCCGCCTCCGGCGTGCCCGGCACGTCCACCTGGGTGATGTCCGCCAGCAGCGGCGCCATCGGCAGGACGTCAGGTGCGAACCGCTCCAGTCCGGCGAGAAGCGCCGTACCCATGACGTCTGGTGCGGCGCGCGAGATGCCCAGCAGCGCGCGGAGCGGGTCACGCAGCATCCGGTAGGGGCTCGACGCGCCGTAGGGCTCGCCGCGCATCACCAGCTGGTGCACGCCCTTCCCCGCCGCGGCCACAGCCTCCAGTGCCTCGTGAGCCAGACGCGACTTCCCCATCCCCGTGGCCCCGTCGACGGTGACGACGCCTCCGGTGCCACGCAACGCCTCCTCGAGCGCCTGACGCACCGTTGCGACCTCCTCGTCGCGGCCCAGGAACGGCAGGCGGGAGTCCTTGGCGGTCTCCCGGGTGCCGGTCTCCTCGCCGACCACGTGGACCGTGAGCGGGGCCACCTTGCCCTTCATGACGAAGGGTCCGGCGGGTGTCGCGGCGAACGCGGTGCGGGAGTGCTCCAGCACGTCGGGGTGCGCGTGGATCGTCCCGACCGGGGCCGTCGACATGATCCGGGCGGCGGTGTTCGTCGTGTCTCCCATGGCGGAGTAGGCCGCCCGTTCGGCGACACCGACCTCAGCGGCGAACACGTGCCCGCGGTTGACGCCGAGCTGCAGGGGCAGCGGGAGCTCGGTGTCGGCGATCCGCCGGAGCGCGCGCAGCATCCGGCCCTCGTCGTCCTCGTGGGTGGCGGGCACGCCCGAGCCGAGGAAGAACTTGCCGCCGTCGGTGTCGAGGTCGGTCGCGAGCAAGGTGACCCCCTCGACGGCCAGGGCCGCCTCGACCGCGGTCACGACGGCGTGGAGCGCCTCCGCCAGGGGCCCGGGCCCCTGCTCGGCGAGGATCGCGTCCGTCCCGGAGAAGCGGACGAACGCGATGGTGGCGACCCGGTGCTCGGGATCGGGTGGACCCGGCGCGAGGTAGTCCCCGAGCGCGACCGGGAAGAGCGTGCGCAGCAGCGCCTCGTCGGCGTCCGGTACGGGTGGGGGAGTGCCCCTGGGGGAGTGGGGTCCACGACGTCGCAGGACCAGCTGACCGTCCGCGCGCGGCCGGGTCGAGCCGGGACGCAGCCGGGCCGCGGTGGCCCGGCTGACGACGACCTCGCCGGCGCCGGCTGCCTTCTCCGCGAGGGCGGTCCCGGTGGCGCCGGGTCCGAGCACGAGGAGCTCGCGGGTCGGCTCCCCGACGAGGAACAACGCGATGTCACCCGAGTGCACACCGACCGACATCGACAGCGAGAGCCGGCCGACGGACGTGGGCACGGATGCCGCCTCGCGCAAGCCCGCGCGCATCTCCACCGCTGCGTCGCAGGCCTGTTCGGCGTGGTCGTCGCCCCGGAAGAGGAAGAGCAGGGCGTCGCCACCGAACTTCAGCAGCTCACCACCGCGGGCCGCCGCGACGCCGAGCATCGGGCCGAACACCCGGTTGAGCGTCTCGACGATCTCCTCGGCCCCGATCCGCCCGCGGCGCGACAGCCGCTCGGTCAGGGCGGTGAACCCCGCGACGTCCGCGAAGACGAGCGTCCCGTCGACGACGCGCCAGAGCGCCCCGGGCACCTCGGCGTCCCACACGAGGGTGCTCGGGGGGACGTGGCGCCGCAGGTCGGTCATCGGTCGTCCTCACCTATTCCCCGATCCTACGAGCACCGGGCGGCGGCGTCGGTAGACTCCGTCTCGCTCAGTGTGCCGGGACCGCGGATCGGCCGTGGTCGGGCGCACTAGGAGGCCTCGTGCAAGTGGTCTTCCTCGGCGTGCGGGGCTCCGTCTGCGCGCCGGGTCCCGAGTTCGTCCGCTACGGCGGGAACACGTCGTGCCTGGCGGTGTCGACCGCGCCCGGCGAACCGCCGACGCTGCTCCTGGATGCCGGCACCGGCATCCGGTCCGCCACGGGGATGTTGGGCGGTAACCCTTTTCGCGGCACCATCCTCGTCAGCCACCTCCACTGGGACCACGTGCAGGGGCTGCCGTTCTTCTCGGCCGGTGACCGCGCCGGTGCCAAGGCCCGGATGCTCGTGCCGGCGCAGGGCGGTCGGACGGGGCGCGACCTCGTCGCCCAGATGATGTCGCCGCCTGCCTTCCCCATCACGCCGGAAGGGCTCATCGGCGAATGGACGTTCGATGCCGTGCAGCCGGGACCCCTTGACGTGGAGGGCTTCTCGGTGCGCGCCTTCGAGGTGGCGCACAAGGGAGGCCGCACGTTCGGCTACACGGTGCGCACCGGTGAGGCGGCTCTCGGGTACGTGCCCGACCACGCGCCCGAGCTCGGCGTGTCCGACGACGCGCTCGACGCCCTCGCCGGAGTCGACGTGCTCGTCCACGACGCCCAGTTCCTCGAGCACGAGCGACCCCGTGCCGTCGACTACGGCCACGCGACGGTCGACGACGCCATCCGGCTCGCCGAGCGGGTCCGGGCAGGCGCGGTCGTGCTCTTCCACCACGGTCCCCACCGCACCGACGACGCGCTCGACGTCATCGGTCGTGAGTTCACGGCCTCGATGCCCATCGTCGTCGCGACCGAGGGGCTGAAGCTCGACCTCGCCTGACGTCGGCGACGGGCCACGGGTCGGCGCGTCCCGGGGGCCGGGGACGGACCGCCCTAGACTGCGCCCGTGCGGATCCTCTCGGTCTCGGACCTGCACTACCGGCTGCCCCACTACGACTGGCTCGTCCGCGCCTCGGCCGACCACGACGTCGTCGTCCTCGCCGGTGACCTCGCCGACGTCGTGAGCCCCGTCCCCCTCGACGTGCAGTCGGTGGTGCTCGGCACCTACCTCACCCGGCTGGCCGAGCAGGCCGTCGTCCTCGCGTCGTCGGGCAACCACGACCTCGACGGACCCGGCCCCCACGGCGAGCAGGTGGCCGGGTGGCTGCACCGCACGCCCGACGAGCGCGTCGTCGTCGACGGCGCGTCGACCGACCTCGACGGTGTCCGCTTCACGGTGTGCCCGTGGTGGGACGGCCCCCTGACCCGGGCGGAGGTCGACGCCCAGCTCGCCGCGGCCGGTGTCGACCGGCCCTCCACCTGGGTGTGGGTGTACCACTCGCCACCGGCCGGCACCCCGCTGTGCACGGACGGCCGACGCGAGTTCCCGGACCACGACCTCGCCGCCTGGATCGATCAGCACCAGCCGGACATCGTCCTGTGCGGACACATCCACCAGGCGCCCTGGGCCAAGGGCGGGTCGTGGCGGGCCCGGCTCGGGCGCACGTGGGTCTTCAACGCCGGCAAGCAGATCGGCCACGTCCCGCCGCACGTGACGATCGACACCGAGGCGCGCACGGCGCACTGGTTCGGCGTGTTCGACGTCGAGACGATCGACCTCGACGCCCCCGGCGCCGGCTGAGCCGCGTCGTCAGTGGGTCTCGGGGTCGCGCACCGACCCGGTGCGCGGACGCGGCGCCTGGTGGTGCACGAGGCTGCCCAGGATGCGGTCGACCAGCCCCAGGTGGTCGTCGTGCCCCGCGAACTGCTCCTTGACGTCGACGAGGTACTGCGTCAGCCCGTCGAGCCGCGCGGCGGTCATCTGGAGCACGGCGAGCGCCGCCCCCGGGCTCTCGACGAAGAACCGCTCGGGGTCGTCCACGACGTGCACGACGACGTCGGTGCTCGCGCGCGCGGTGGCGGTGGCGGGCTTGTCGAGCACCCAGGACATCTCGCCGAACACGGCCCCGGGGAACTGGATCCGGGCGAATGCCGTGCCGCCGCGCTCCACGACGACGGTGCCGGAGACGAGCACGAGGAGGCGGCCCGGCGGGTCGCCCTCGGTGATGAGGACCCCGCCCGCGGCGACCTGCTCGAGCGGGAGGTGGGAGCAGAGCTCCAGCATCTCGGTCACGCGCCCAGTATGGGGCGCCCGGCCCACCGCCCGCAGCGCCGACACCGTCCCCGGACGGCTGAGCGCCACCTGAGGGTTTCGTCGGCGGGCCCACGCCGTCGCTAGGGTGCGGGACGTGGTGGGTCGGAAGGTCGTCGTCGACGCGCGCGGCCTGCCGGGCCGGGTGCGCGCGGTCGTCGAGGGCTGGGCGCGGGCCGTCCGGGCCGCGGTGACGAGCCCCGGGGTGGAGCGAGCCGAGGGCCTGCTGCTCCTCAAGGCGGCGGTGGCCACGGTCCTCGCGTGGCAGCTGGCCGTGCACCTGCTCGACAGCCCGCAGCCGTTCTACGCCCCGATGGCCGCCCTCCTCGTCGTCGACCGCACCATCGTGCGCTCCATCGGCGCCAGTGCCCGACGGGTCGCCGCGGTCGTGCTCGGCATGAGCATCGCGTGGCTCGTCGGCTCGCTCGTCGGCGTCACGTGGTGGTCGATGGTGCTCGTCATGGTCGTGGCGCTGCTCATCGGGCGGTGGGACCGGCTCGGCGACCACGGCATCCAGGTGCCCAGCATGGTGCTGCTCTCGCTCATCACGGTGAACGGCACGGACACGGGGTTCACCTCCCTGACGATCGTCGAGACGGTGCTCGGCGGTGTCGTCGGCGTGGCGGTCAACGCCGTCGTCCTGGCGCCCATGCACCTCGACGAGCCGCGGGCGGCGCTGAAGGACCTCACGGCGCGGGTGCAGGACGTGCTGCGGGGCATGGCGAGCGGGCTGCGCGACGGGTGGGACGAGGAGCGCGCGCGTGGGTGGTACGCCACCGCGACCGACCTGGGTGACCGCGTGCCGGAGGTGCTGGGCGTCGTCGAGACCGGGCGGGAGAGCACGAGGCTGAACTGGCGCCACCGGCTGCGCCCCGCCCGCATCGACTGGGACGGCTACACCCGCACCGTCGAGGCCGTGGGCCGCGCGCAGTGGCAGGTGGCGGGCATCGCGCGCACGCTCGTCGACGCCGCCGACGAGGCCGACCGCCACCCGGCGCCCTCGGCCGGCTGGCTCGAGCGCTACGCGGGCGTCCTCGACCGGCTGGGTGACGCGCTGTCGGACTTCGGCGTCTGGTCGCCAGCAGCCAGGGATGCCGTGACGCTGCACGTGGAGCAGGCGCTCGCCGACCTCGACGAGCTGGGCGACGAGGTGCGCCGCACCCCGCTCGACGACCCTCGCGCGTGGCCCGCCTACGGTTCGCTGCTGCTCGAGGCCGAGCGGCTCGCCCGAGAGCTGCGCGAGAGCAACGCCGACGCCTCGGTGCCCACCGACACCGGGCCGCTCCGTGCACCGCTCGCCGAGGCCGTCCCGGTCGTCGGGCAGCTGCAGCAGCAGGTGCCGGGTGTGGGGGAGCGGCTCCCGAGGATCATCGAGCAGGTGTCCGGGCCGGCTCGGCCGCCGCAGGACCCGCCACCGGCGCCGCCGAGCGACGTCGCGTCCTCAGCACGCCCGTCGTGACCGCGACGCCGAGGAGCAGCACGCCCCCGCCGACCGCCTCCCACGCGTTGGGGGCTTCTCCTTGGACGAGCCACGCCGTCGACAGGCCTACGACGGGAACGAGCATCGCGTAGGGCACGACCGCGGCCGCGGGGTGGCGGGCGAGCAGGGTGTTCCAGATGCCGTAGCCGAGGAGCGAGGCCAGCCAAGCGGTGTACGCCGTCGACAGCAGCGCGGGCACGCTCGGGTGGGTGAGGGCGTGCGCGACGGCATCCGGTCCGTCGACCGCCAGGGAGAGGGCGAGGAGGGGGAGGGGCACGACGGTCGCCGACCAGACCGTCATCGACAGCCCCGCCGCGAGCCCTCCCGCTGCAGCTCCGCCCGCCACGGACGGCCGGCCCGACGCCCGCCGGGCGGCGACGTTGCCGAGCGCCCACGACGTCGCCGCGGCGACGACGAGCACGAGCCCGAGCGCCGGCGTGGCCGCAGAGCGCCCCACGGCCACGATCGCGAGACCCGCCGCACCGACGACGACGCCGACGACCTGCGTGCGGCTCGGCCGCTCGCGCAGGGTGAGCGCAGCGAGCAGCACGGTGAGCACGACCTGCGCCTGGAGGACGAGGGAGGCGAGACCGGCCGGCATCCCCACGGAGAGCGCGGTGTAGAGCAGGGCGAACTGCCCGAGGCTCATGAGCACCCCGACGGCGACGACGTCGCGCCACGGCGCCTGCGGGCGCGGCACGAGCCACAGGGCCGGGACGAGGACGACGACGAAGCGGACGGCGACGAACAGGGTCGGCGGGACGTCACCGAGCCCGAGGTCGATGACGACGAAGTTGGCGCCCCAGACGACGGCGACGAGGACGGCGAGGGCGGCATGGCGGGGTGGCACGACGTCGATCCTCGCGTGGGTGGACCGTGAAGCACCAGCGATGACTTCTTGACGGATCCCGGTAGCATCGCTGCATGATCGATCTCACGGCCGTGGAGTCGCTCGTCGCAGTCGACCGCTGCGGCAGCGTCGGCGGGGCGGCCGCCCAGCTCGGGTTCACGCCCTCCGCGGTCTCGCAGCAGGTGAAGCGGCTCGAGCGCCAGGTCGGCGCCACCCTGCTCGAGCGCGCCGGTCGCGGCGTGGTGCTGACGGCGGCCGGCCGGCGGCTCGTCGAGGAGGGTCTCGTGCTCAGTGAGCAGGTCGAGCGGCTCCGCTCGCGGGTCCAGGGCGACGAGGGGAGGCCTGCCGGCCTGCTCCGGCTCGCGGCCTTCTCCACGGCGGTGCGCGGCGTGGTCCCGGCGATGCTGGTCGTGCTGCGCACGAGCGCCCCCGCGCTCGACGTCGTCGTGCGGGAGGTCGAGCCGTGGGACGCCGTCGCCGAGGTCGCCGCGGGCTCGACCGACGTCGCGGTCGTCCACCGCTGGGAGGGGATGCGCTTCCACGTGCCGCCGTCGCTGCGCGGCGAGCCGGTGCTCACCGACGTCGCCGACCTCCTCGTGCACCGCGAGGACCCCCTCGCCTCACACGCACACGTCGAGCCACCGGACCTCCTCGACCACGTGTGGGCGTCGTCCCCCGAGGGGACGATCTGCCACGAGTGGTTCGCGCACATGTTCCGCGCGACCGAGCGCGCGCCGCGCGTTGCCTACCGGTGCGTCGAGTTCGCCTCGCAGGTGGAGCTCGTCGCCCACGGCCTCGCCGTCGCCCTGGTGCCGAGGCTGGGTCGCGGCCGGCTGCCCGGCGACGTCGTCGCGGTCCCCGTGCGGCGCCCGGAGCCGACCCGGCGGGTCGACGTGCACTGGCGGGCGTCGATGACCCCGGCGCCCGCCGTGACGGCGGTGCGCGAGGCCCTGCGTCAGGCGGGGGCCGCGGCGTCCTCTACGGGGGAGACGGAGGTCGGCTCGCCGAGCCCGAGCACGCGCCGGTAGAACGCCAGCTCCCGGGTCAGTGCGTCGGCGATGGAGGTCGCCTGCCGGAAGCCGTGGCCCTCGCCGGGGTAGACGACGAGCTCGACGTCGCGCCCCGCGGCCCGCATCGCCCCGGCCATCGCCTCCGCCTGGGCGAGCGGCACGACGCGGTCGTCCTCGCCCTGGAGCAGGAGCACCTCACCGTGCAGCCGGTCGACGTGGTGCAGCGGGGAGCGCTCGCGGTAGACGGCCTCGCCCTCCGGCCACGGGGCGACCATCCGCTCGCAGTACCGCGACTCGAACTTGTGCGTCTCCGCGGCCAGGGCGGCGAGGTCGGCCACCCCGAACAGGCTCGTGCCGGCCGCGAAGGCCCGGCTCGTCGTCATGGCGCGCAGGACGGCGTACCCGCCGGCGCTGCCACCGCGGATGGCGAGCCGGTCGCGGTCGACGAGGCCGGCATCCGCGAGCGACAGGGCCCCGGTGACGCAGTCGTCGATGTCGACCTCGCCCCACTGCCCGAGCAGGCGGTCGCGGTAGGCGCGTCCGTGGCCCGTGCTCCCCGAGTAGTTGACGTCGAGCACCGCGAACCCGCGCGTGGTCCAGAAGTGCCGGGCGGTCGAGAAGGAGGCCTCGGTGCGCGACGTCGGTCCGCCGTGCACCTCCACGACGAGAGGCGGCAGCTCGCGCTCGGGCCCGGCGATCCCGGCCCGGCGGGGCGGGTGCAGGAAGCCGTGCACCGTCAGCCCCGCGGAGTCGGTCCACGTCCAGGGGGTGACCGGGGAGACGTCGTCGGTGGTGAGCGGGACCTCACCGGACCGGCGGAGGACGCGCAGGCCACCCGACAGGGGCCCGCGGACGACCTCGGGCAGCCGGTCGACGAGGCTGCGGCGCAGCGCGACCTCGTCCCCGACCGCCTGGAGGCTGTCGAAGGCGCACCCCTCGAGGTCCAGGGGGGTGGTCTCGCCGGTGCTGGCATCGAGCACTCCGAGCCGGGGGCCGCCGTCGTCCCACCAGCGCACGAAGGCGCGGTCGGCGTCGAGGACCGCGAAGTCGACCGTGCCGAGCCCCCACGCCGGGGTCGTGTGGTCGGCCTCGGGTGAGTGCACGGCGACCGGTCCGTCACCGGCGTCGCGGTGCAGCGTCCACCATCCCGACGCGTCCGACGCGAACCACAGGGCGCCGTCCGGCCCGAACGCGGGGTGGACGACGGAGACCCCCTCGGCCCCGGTCACGAGGGACTCCGCGGCCACGCCCTCGGGCGTGAGGGTCGCCCGGTGCAGGCGGGTCGAGTCCCAGGGCATGTTCGGGTGGTCCCACGCGACCCACGCGACGGTCGTACCGTCGGGCGAGACCGCCGGGCGCGACACGAAGTCGCTGCCGGTCGCGAGCACCGACCCACCCCCGTGGTTCTCGCCGCGCAGGTCGAGGCGCACGAGCTCGTTGGCGGGCTCGGTCTCGCGGGAGTGGTCCTCGCGCACGGCGTAGACGTGCTCGCCCCGCACGACGAGCCCGCCGAAGCGCCACGGACCCGGCGGGGTGATGGGGGTCGGCTCGGCGGCACCGTCGTCGAGGCGGTGCACGCGGTCGTCGCCCACGTGCGAGAACACCACGGTGCCGGCGGCCACGGCATACGCACCCCCGCCGTACTCGTGGACGCGCGAGCGCACGTCCCACGGCGCGGCCAGCACGTCGACGGCCGCGGTGCCGTCGTGCCGCACGAGGACCACCCGGCCGCCCTCGTGCGGCCGGCCCTCGAGCCAGTAGGTGTCGCTGCCGTCGACGCGCACCTCGTCGATGCGCACCTGGCCACCGACGATGGACTCGGGCGAGATCGGCGAGGGCCAGGTGCCGTGGGGGAGCGTCTGCATCCGGCCACCGTATGCCGTGCGCCGCGCGGCGGCGCGTCGTGGCGCACGAGGTCGGGGCGTGGTTCGCTGGGCCCGTGCTGGAACCACCCGCCGTGCCGTCGGCCGCCTACACCGGGCTCGACGACGAGGGCCAGGTCGAGGTGCTGCGGGGGGTCGCACTGCAGGCGGCCGACGCGTTCGGCCTCGGCGTGCGCGACCTCGCGCTCGTGCTCCACGCCTACAACACGACGTTCCGGCTCGACACGGACGACGGGCGGCGCCTGGCCCTGCGCGTCAACACCAACTCGCACAGCACGCCCGAGCACATCGTGGCCCAGCAGGAGTGGCTGCACGCGATCGCGGCGGGGACCGACGTGCTCGTGCCCGACCCGCTGCGCACGCCCGACGGCGGCTGGGCGGTCGTCGTGCCCTGCCCGCAGTGGGGCGGGCCGCTGCACGCCACCGTCGCGTCGTGGCTCGACGGCGACGACGTGGGCACGTGCGACGCGGAGCAGGCGCGCGCGCTGGGCGACGCCATGGCCCGGCTGCACGACCACGCGGAGTCGTTCGTCCTCCCCGTCGGCGGCGCCCTGCCGGTGTTCGACACCCCGCTCCTGGGCGACGAGGACCTCCTCAGCGCCCACCCGGACCTGCCGCCCGGCGGCGCCGCCGTCGTCGACCGGGCGCTGGCCGACACCGCCGCGTCGTGCGCGGCCGTCCACGCCGCCGGGACGCCGGTCGTCATCCATGCCGACCTGCACGGGGGCAACCTCAAGTGGCACCGGGGCCGGCTCGCCGTCTTCGACGTCGACGACTGCGGTGTCGGCGTCCCCGCGCTCGACCTCGCCATCGCCGCGTTCTACCTGCGCGACGGGACGCTGGGGCTCGAGGAGGCGCTGCGCGAGGGGTATGCCGGGGTCCGCCCCCTGCCCGACGTCGCCCCGTCCGACTTCGAGGGCCTCGTCGCGGCCCGCCAGCTGTTGCTCGCCAACAGCCTCCTCTCGAGCAGCACGGCGGCGCTGCGCTCCGAGGCGACCGCCTACCTCGGCGTGACCGTCGACCGCCTCCGGCACTGGCGGGCGACCGGCCGCTTCACCCGCGACGTGCCCGAGCCCGCCTGAGGGGTCGTGCGCGTGGTCGCCACAGCCAGTTGTCCCGGTCGCAGACGTCGACGAAGCCCGCGCGACGGAGGTTGTGCAGCGAGGGGTTGCGCTGCTGCGGGGCCTCCTTCCACGTCTCGGCGCTCAGCCAGGTGGCACCGAGCGTCCGCGCGGCCTGGACCCGGCGGGCCATGAAGATCGACTGCGCCCCCCGCCCGCGGGCATCGGGGAGCGTCGCCGCCCCGCAGAACGCCGCGGTGGGCCCGGCGACGTGGAGGAGCGCAGCGGCGACGAGCCGGTCACCGTCCCACGCCGCCCACGGGTGGAACCCGTCGGTGCTCTCGGTCGCGGAGCCGACGAACGCGACGAGGTGGGGGTTCTCCGGCATCCCGAACCCGGTGCACAGGGTCCGGGCCCACGCGTCGGCGTCCTCCGGACCGGCGTGGTCCACGCGCAGGTCGGTCTCCGCCGGGGACGGGGCGAGCGCGGCCGGCCGCAGCAGCTTCACCCAGGTGCTGCGGCGCACGAGCCCGTGCCGGGCGACGACGTCGGGCCAGTCCTCGGGGAGCGCGTCGGGGACGAGCTGGAGCACGCCGACGGCATCCCCGTTGGTCCGGTAGACGTCCACGACCTCGGCGACCAGGCCGCGGTCACGGGCTCGGTGACCCCGAAGCCGAGCGCCTTGGACCAGTAGCCCCCCGTGGGGTCGTGGGCCATCGCGAGGACGACGCCGCCGCCCACCCGGTGCTGGGTCATGCCGAGCGCGCGCTGGGCGTCCGGCGGGGCCCCGGCCTCGAACGCGTGCATGAACTCCGCCTCGGCCGTCTCGGCCAGCGCCATGCGCTGTCGCAGGTCGAGGTCGTCGACCTGCGGCGTCGTCGACATGGCCGCTCCTCATCGCCGGGCGCGACGGGCGCGACCGTTCTCCCTTCGTGCAGTGTCCCTCCCGGCGCCGCGCGCGGGGAATGGCCCGGTCGAGCCCCCGTGGGTGGGACGAGAAGCCGTTCGCAGGCGCGCCCCGCCGCTCGATACGCTGGACCGTGCGGCCCCGTCGGGCCGCACACCCCGATCGCACAGGAGAGCCTGCCCATGTCTGCCCAGATCACCGTCCACGTCGCCGACGCGCAGCGATCGGTGGCCGAGGGGACGACGGCGGGCGAGCTCTTCGAGGGCGACCGGGCCGTGCTCGTGGCCCGCGTGGGCGGCGAGCTGCGCGACCTCGCGCACGTCCTCGCCGACGGCGACGTCGTCGAGCCGGTCACCGCGGCCGAGCAGGACGGCCTCGACGTGCTCCGGCACTCGGCGGCGCACGTGCTGGCGCAGGCCGTGCAGGAGGTGCACCCCGACGCGCGGCTGGGCATCGGCCCACCGATCCGCGACGGCTTCTACTACGACTTCGACGTCGAGACCCCCTTCACCCCGGAGGACCTCAGGTCCCTCGAGAAGGTCATGCAGCGCATCGTCAACGAGGGCCAGACCTTCCGGCGCCGCGAGGTCTCCGACGAGGACGCCCTCGTCGAGCTCGGTGACGAGCCGTACAAGTGCGAGCTCATCGGCCTCAAGGGCGGCGCCTCCGAGACCGCGGCAGAGGGGGCCTCGGTGGAGGTGGGCGGTGCCCAGCTGACGATCTACGACAACGTCCGGCGTGACGGCACGCGGGCGTGGGGTGACCTGTGCCGCGGCCCGCACGTGCCCTCGACCAAGGTGCTCGGCAACGCGTTCAAGCTGATGCGCAGCGCCGCCGCCTACTGGCGCGGCTCGGAGAAGAACCGACAGCTCCAGCGCGTCTACGGCACCGCCTGGCCCTCCAAGGACGAGATGAAGGCCTACCTCGACCGCCTCGCGGAGGCCGAGAAGCGCGACCACCGCAGGCTCGGCGCCGAGCTCGACCTGTTCAGCTTCCCCGACGAGCTCGGCTCGGGCCTCGCGGTGTTCCACCCCAAGGGCGGGATCATCAAGCGCGAGATGGAGGACTACGTCCGGCGCCGGCACATCGAGGAGGGCTTCCAGTACGTCGGGACCCCCCACATCAGCAAGGACGGGCTGTTCCACACCTCGGGACACCTGCCGTACTACGCCGACACGATGTTCCCGCCGATGGAGTTCGAGGGCACCGAGTACCGCCTCAAGGCGATGAACTGCCCGATGCACAACCTCATCTTCCGCTCGCGCGGGCGCTCCTACCGCGAGCTGCCGCTGCGGCTGTTCGAGTTCGGCTCGGTCTACCGGTTCGAGAAGTCCGGCGTCGTCCACGGCCTCACCCGGGTGCGCGGCATGACCCAGGACGACTCGCACTCCTACGTCACCGCGGAGCAGGCGCCGGGGGAGATCAAGCACCTCCTCGACTTCGTGCTGTCGCTGCTGCGCGACTTCGGCATGGACGACTACTACCTCGAGCTGTCCACCCGGGAGGCCGGGGGCGAGAAGAGCGAGAAGTTCATCGGGTCCGAGGACCAGTGGGATGTCGCCACCGCCGTGCTGCGCGACGTCGCGGCCGAGTCCGGGCTCGAGCTCGTCCTCGACCCGGGGGGCGCGGCCTACTACGGCCCGAAGATCTCGGTGCAGGCTCGCGACGCCATCGGCCGCACGTGGCAGATGTCGACGATCCAGTACGACTTCAACCAGCCCGAGCGCTTCGGCCTCGAGTACCAGGCGTCCGACGGGTCGCGCCAGCAGCCCGTCATGATCCACTCGGCGAAGTTCGGGTCGATCGAGCGGTTCTTCGGCGTCCTCGTCGAGCACTACGCCGGCGCGTTCCCCGTGTGGCTCTCGCCGGTGCAGGCGCTCGGCGTCCCGGTCGCGGAGGAGTTCGACGACTACCTGCGGGGCGTCCTCGACCGGATGCGCGCGCAGGGCATCCGCACCGAGCTCGACGCCAGCGACGACCGGTTCCCGAAGAAGATCCGCAACGCCAGCAAGGCCAAGGTGCCCTACGTGCTCATCGCGGGGGAGGACGACCGCTCCGCCGGCGCGGTGTCCTTCCGCTACCGCGACGGGTCGCAGAAGAACGGCGTCCCGGTCGACGACGCGATCGCCGAGATCACCGCGGCGATCGCGGACCGCCGCCAGGTCTGAGCCCCCGAGGGCCGACCGCACCGGGCGGTGGCGGGCGGATGGTCTCACCTGTCTCGGATCGTGGGATGCCGTGCCCAGCCCCTCCGCCCGCTGCCACCGGGCGCGCCGCGCGACACGCCGTGCGACACGCCGGTCCCGGGAACTCCCCGAGAATTCTTCACCAAACCCCTTGCGAGGCACCACGGCCGACGACTAGAAATATCCCACTCCACCACCTCGGTGGCGGAGGGATCGAGAGAAGGCCGAGCACCAGCCGAGCGGTTCTGCCGCACGGAACCACCCGGTGATGAGGGTGGGTGGTGATCGGAGTCCATCTCGTGAGACGCGGAGCATCATGCCGTGTCACCCGAGGCCCCGGGAACTCATACTTCCCGGGGCCTCACCCTTTCCCCGTGCGGCAGGGGCCGATGGTCCATGCTGGGCGGATGGAGACCGCCGACGGCGTCACGGTGCGCGAGGCCGTGCCGACCGACGCCTTCGCGGTGGCCGCCCTCCACCTCCAGGCCGAGCGCGAGTGGGGCCAGGAGATCCCGCCGCGGTTCCTCGACACCTTCGCCGACGCCTGGCTGCGGGACCGGGCCCGCCGCACCTTCCTCGCCGAGGACGCCCGCGGAACGCCCCTCGGGACGGTCCACGGCACCGTGGTGCACAAGCTGCCGAGCCCGCGGCGCCCCACGGACGCGTGGATGCACGTCAGCTTCCTCTACGTCACCGAACCCGCCCGCCGGCACGGCGTGGGAGAGGCCCTGCTGCGGGGCCTGCTGGCGTGGTGCGCGGCACATGCGGTCGTGCGGGTGCAGCTCAACGCCGTCGACGAGGCTCGGGCACTCTACGAGCGCGTGGGCTTCCTGCCGCCCGACGACGGCCTCATGGAGCTGCGGCTCAGCCGAAGTCCGCGTTGAGCTGGCTCATCCGCACGTTGTTGCCCGACGGGTCGCGGAAGCCGACGTCGACCCCGTACAGCTGCTCCTCGGGCTCCCCGACGAACTCGACTCCCCGCTCCTTCATCTCCTCGTAGGCGCGCTGGCAGTCGTCCGTCGTGAGGAAGACCGTCCCCGCGAGTCCCTTGCCCATGAGGTCGCGGAGCTGCTCGTCGGTCGCGGGGTCGACCAACGGGGGTCCGGGGATCGCCATGAGGACGATCGCGACGTCGGGCTGGCCGGGGGGACCCACGGTGAGCCACCGGAAGTCGCCCATCTCGGGGACGGTGACGTCGGACCGCACCTCGAAGCCGACCTTGTCCGTCCAGTACTTCAGCGCCTCGTCCTGGTCGTGCACCCACAGCTGGGCGGTGGCGATGCTGATCATGCGCGTGCTCCTCGTCGCTCGATGGTGGTCGCCCGCTCCTGCGGGCTCACCCAGTCCACCGCGCCGGCCGGCGCCTCGTCTTCTCGAAACGTGCGCACCTGCGGGCGCCCCCAGGCGCGAACGACGCACGCCGGGACGCGCGCCACCTCCGCGGCCGGCGGGAACGACGCGCGGTAGGCCGTGGGCGGCATCCCGAACATCCGCCGGAAGCTCACGGTGAACGAGCCGATGCTCGTGAGCCCCACGGAGACGCACACCCGGGCGACCGACCAGTCGGTGGAGCGCAGCAGCGACGCGGCGCGCTCGAGCCGTCGGGTGAGCAGGTACTGGTGGGGGGACTCGCCGAACGCCTTGCGGAACTCGCGGCTGAAGTGCGCCGGCGACAGCCGGGCGGCGGCGGCGAGGTCGGCGACGGTGAGCTGCTCGGCGTAGCGGGCGTCGGCGAGGTCGCGGGCGCGCTGGAGGTGGCGGCTGGGCGGGAGCGGCATCGGTCCTCCTCGCGGTCGTCGGTGTCGTGCGGTGCCGTCGGCGGGGTGCGTCGCCTCGGCGCCGTCCAGTGTGGCAGTGCGCCCCTAGGGTGGCGGCATGACCGAGCCCGCACCCACCTCACGCGGCGTCCTCGTCACGGGCGCCTCGCGCGGTGTCGGCGCCGCCGTGGCCGCGGCCTTCGCCGCGCACGGCGACCGCGTCGTGGTCCATCACCGCTCCGCGGACTCGCTCGAGCGGGCCGAGGCGGTGGCGGCCGCGCTGCCCGGCACGGGCCACGCGGTCCTTGCCGCCGACCTCGCCGACCCGGATGCCGTGCGCAGCCTCGCCGACGGTGCCGTCGCCGCGCTCGGCCGGATCGACGTCCTCGTCAACAACGCGGCCATGATCGTCGCGCCGCCGGGAGGGACCGGGAGCCGCCGCGGTGACCACCCCCTGGAGCACACGGCGTACGAGGACTGGGTCGAGGTGTGGCAGCGCACGATCGCCACCAACCTGCTCGGCCCCGCCAACCTCACGTGGTGCGTCGCCCGGCACATGATCGACGTGCCGGCCGCCGAGGGGATGCCGCTCGGCCGGGTCGTCAACGTCGGGTCTCGTGGCGCCTACCGTGGGGAGCCGGACATCCCTGCCTACGGCGCGAGCAAGGCGGGGCTCCACGCGTTCGGGCAGTCGATGGCGCAGCGGCTCGCCCCGCACGGCATCGCGGTCACGAGCATCGCGCCCGGCTTCATCGCCACCGAGATGGCCGGGCCGGCGCTCGAGGGCGAGGCCGGCGAGGCGACGCGTGCCCAGAGCCCGTTCCACCGGGTGGCGCGGCCAGAGGAGGTCGCCGCGGCGGTGCTGTGCCTCGCCGAGCCCGGCGCCGAGTGGGCGTCGGGTGCGGTGCTGGACTTCAACGGCGCGAGCCACCTGCGCTGACGGGACCGGGTCGGCGGGCGCGGCGGTCCCTGAGGCCGCTCAGAGGCCCTGGAGGACCGTCGACATCCGCGCGATCTCGATCCGCTGGTCGCTGTCGACGCCTCGCGCGAACTGGCCGACCCAGAGGTCCTGTCCGCCGTCCGGACGCGAGAGGAGGCCCTCGACCATCGTGAGCGCTCCCCGGTGGTGGGCGATCATCGAGGTGAGGAACAGGCGGTCGAACTCGGTGCCGCGGGCCGCGGTGAGCGCCGCCATCTGCGCGTCGGTGAGCATGCCGGGCATGAGGGCCGCGTGGTCGCCCCCGTGCCGAGCGCGGTCATCGGGGGGGAGCGGCCCTCGCTCGACCAGCCAGCGCTCGAGCTGGGCGACCTCGTCGGTCTGCGACACCCCCATCCGCTGCGCGAGGAGGCGGACGTCGCGCCCGGCGCCGTTGCGCTCGGCGAGGGCGGTCATCTCGAGGGCCTGCTGGTGGTGCGGGATCATGTCGCGCACGAACGCGATGTCGGACTCGCTCGGCTCGGCGGTCCCGCCCGAGAGGTCCTGCACCTCGTCCGGCCCGAGCACGCGGTTGCTCTCCCCGGGTGCCCCGAGCTGGACCACGGGAGCGGTGCCGGTGGGGGAGACCTCCTCGGGCTCCGACGACGTGCAGCCGGCCCCGGCCAGGACCACGGCGACGGCTGCAGCCGGGACGAGCTGGCGACGGTGCACGTGGCCTCCTGGGTCTTGACGGCAGGCAGCGACCACGGCAGTGTCTCATCACCGCCCCCGGACGCCACAGCTCCCTCTCGCGACCACTGGGCGCGGTCGGTCAGTGCCCGACGATGGAGGTTCGACGATGAGTCCCCGATCCGCTTCCCGAGCCGTCGCCGTGGTCGGCGCGGCGGTGCTCGCCCTGGCGATGCCCGTCGCGACCGCGTCGGCAGAGGACGACCCGCGCGTCGGCCTGACCCCGGGGTACATCCCGTGGACGTCGGCCGACCTCAACGTGGAGCTGCTCGACAACGACCCGCGCGTGGCGCCCTTCGACGCCCCACCCGGCAACTTCGGCTTCGTCAACTCCGACCTCGCCTTCACGGGCACCCACGCGATCGTCGGCAGCTTCAACGGGTTCCAGGTCTACGACCTGTCCGACCCGACGGACCCCGAGCTGAGCGGCTCGTTCGTCTGCCCGGGTGGGCAGGGTGACGTGTCGGTCTTCGGTGACCTGCTCTTCATGTCGGTCGAGGAGACGCGCGGCCGCATCGACTGCGGCACGCAGGGAGCCCCCGGCGCCGTGAACCTCGAACGGTTCCGCGGTGTGCGGATCTTCGACATCAGCGACCTCGACAACCCGGTGCAGCTCCCCGGCGTGCAGACCTGCCGTGGGTCGCACACCCACACCCTCGTCAGCGACCCGGACGACCCCGCGAACGTCTACGTCTACAACTCGGGGACCTCCGGCGTTCGGTCGCCCCTCGAGCTCTCCGGCTGTGAGAACGCCGCCCTCACGACGGCCCCCGTGACCACGGGCAACCCGACCCAGTGGCGCATCGACGTCATCAAGGTGCCGCTGGCCGCTCCCCAGACGGCCGCGGTCGTCAGCCAGCCGCGCATCTTCACCGATCCCGCCACGGGCGCCTTCAACGGCCTCCAGAACACCCAGCCGGGAGCACTGCACCCGTCGGGGACCGCCTACTCGCCGCTCCCGAACACCAACACGTGCCACGACGTCACGGCCTTCCCGGCCAAGCAGCTGGTCGCGGGCGCCTGCCAGGGCAACGGCATCCTCCTGGACGTGAGCGACCCGGTGAACCCGGTGCGCTTGGACGCCGTGTCCGACCCGAACTTCTCCTACTGGCACTCGGCGACCTTCAACAACGACGGCACGAAGGTGATCTTCACCGACGAGTGGGGCGGCGGCACGTCCGCCCGGTGCCGCGTCACCGACCAGCCCCAGTGGGGTGCCGACGCGATCTTCGACGTCGAGGGCTCCGGGCTGGAGTTCGCGAGCTACTACAAGATGCCGGCCGTGCAGACCTCGCAGGAGAACTGCGTGGCGCACAACATGTCGCTGGTGCCCGTGCCGGGCCGCGACATCTTCGTGCAGGCGTGGTACCAGGGCGGCCTGTCGGTCGTCGACTTCAGCGACTCGGCCAACCCCGTCGAGATCGGCTACTTCGACCGCGGCCCGATCAACACCCCGAACCCCACGGGCCTCAACCTCGGCGGGCTCTGGTCGACGTACTGGTACAACGGCCAGGTCTACGGCAGCGAGATCGCCCGGGGGTTCGACACCTTCGGCCTCGTCCCGAGCGACCAGCTCAGCGAGAACGAGATCGCCGCGGCCCGGGAGGTCGTGCTCAGCGAGTTCAACGCCCAGCACCAGGGCATGACGACCTGGGCGCCGAGCTTCGCGGTGGTCGGTGCGTACTACGACCAGGCGGTCCGCTCCGGCGAGCTCGTGGGTGGACGGCAGAACAGCACCGCCAGGCTCATCGCCAACGCGCAGCGGCACGCGGACGCCGGCCGTGACGCCGCCGCCGCGTCGGTGCTGCTCGAGGCGGCCGGCGCCCTGCCGGGCACCGGTGACCTCGGCGAGCTGCAGCAGGCGCTGCGCGACCTCGCGGCGACCTTCGGCTGACCCGCCGACGCACGGCCGACCGGCCCGCCACCCCCGGGTGGCGGGCCCGTCGCGTCGGCACGCCCGGATGCCGCCCACCTAGGATCGGGGTCATGGAGCCCACCGACGACGCCGTGGAGGCCGGCGCCGAGTCCCCGACGGACTTCGCCGGCGAGGGTGACGGCTTCGAGCGGCTGTGGACGCCGCACCGCATGGTCTACATCGCGGGGGACCGGCCCGACCCGGGTGGCGGCGACGGCTGCCCGTTCTGCACGGCCCCGGGCCGGGGCGACGCCGAGGGGCTCATGGTGCACCGCGGCGAGCACTGCTACGTCGTGATGAACCTCTTCCCGTACAACCCCGGCCACGTGCTGGTGTGCCCGTACCGCCACGTGGCCCTCTACGTCGACCTCACGGACGAGGAGACCGCGGAGTTCACGGCGCTCACCAAGGAGGCGATCCGTGCGCTCGAGGCGGCCTCGGCCCCGATGGGCTTCAACCTCGGCATGAACCAGGGGGCGGTCGCAGGCGCCGGCGTCGCCGCCCACCTGCACCAGCACGTCGTCCCGCGGTGGGGCGGCGACGCGAACTTCCTGCCCATCGTCGCGCGCACCAAGGCGCTGCCGATGCTCCTCGAGGACGTCCGCGCCCGGCTCGTCGACCACTGGCCGCGCTGACGCCGCCGTGTCACGCCCAGGTCGCCGGTCCGGGTGCCTACCCTGTGACCGTGGTGGTCGACAGGAGCCGACGAGCGCGAGCGGCCCGCCGGCGCAAGCGGCGGATCGCCGGTGTCGAGCACGACCTGACCGACGAGCAGTGGGCCGCGCTCCAGGAGGCCTGGGCCGGGTGCGCGTACTGCGGCGCCGCTGACCGGGCCCTGCAACGGGACTGCGTGCTGCCGATCTCCCGCGGTGGGCGCTACACGCTCGACAACGTTGCGCCGGCCTGCGGCCCGTGCAACGCCAGCAAGTGCAACGACGAGGTCACCTCGTGGCTGCGCCGCAAGCGCCTCGACGAGCGCGCGTTCCTCGTGCGGCACGCCGAGATCCGCTCCCGCCTGCTCGGGTGAGCGACGAGCCCGTCACCGGGGTCAGGCGTGGCGGCCCGTCCCGAGGTGCTCCTGGGCGAGCCGGTCGGGCAGCTGCTCGTAGCCGCGGTGCTCGCGGTGGAAGGTGCCGGTGCCGTGGCCCAGCGAACGGAGGCTGATCGCGTAGTCGAGCAGCTCGAGCTGGGGCACGGCGGCCTCGAGCACCGACCGGCCGGGCTCGCCGTCGGCCTGCGAGGACCCGATGATCTGGCCGCGCCGGGTGCCGATGTCGGTCATCACGGCCCCCAGGTGCTCGTCGTCGACGGTGACCGTCACGGTGTCGATCGGCTCGAGCAGGCACATCGTCGACGGTGACGCCATGTCCCGCAGGGCGATGCCGGCGGCCGTCTGGAAGGCGATGTCGGAGGAGTCGACCGAGTGGGACTTGCCGTCGGTGAGCGTCACCTTGACGTCGACGACCGGCCACCCGGCGAGCAGGCCCTTCTCCAGCTGGTGGTGGACCCCCTTCTCGACCGACCCGATGAACTGCCGCGGCACGGCACCGCCGACGACGACCTCGTCGAACTCGACACCGGTGCCCCGCGGGAGCGGCTCCATGACGAGGTGGCACACGGCGAACTGCCCGTGCCCGCCGGACTGCTTGACGTGCCGCCCCTGGGCCTCGGCCCGGCCGACCGCCGTCTCCTTCATGCCGACCCGGACCGGCACCTGCTCGACGCCCACGTTGAAGCGCTCGCGCAGCCGGCCCATCACGAGGTCGAGGTGGGCCGGGCCGGTGGTCCACAGCACGACCTGCCCGGTCGCGCCGTCGTGCTCGATGCGCAGCGACGGGTCCTCGGCCGCGAGCTCGCGGAACGCGACCGGCATCCGGTCCTCGTCGGCGCGGCTCGTGGCGGCGACCGCGGCGGGCAGCAGCGCCTCGGGGAGGGCCCAGGGCGTGACGAGCAGCGGGGCGTCGGGAGAGGACAGCGTGTCGGAGGTCTGGGCCGTCGCGAGCTTGGTGACGACGACGACCTCGCCGGCCACCGCCCGGGACTTCGGCAGCAGGTCGCCGTCGAGCGGGGCGGCGATCGACCCCGGCCGCACGTCGTCGTCGTGGGCGGCGTGGCCCTCACCCGTGGGCACCCCGAGCAGCTCGAGGTGCCCCGACACGTGCACCGGCCGGTCGGCACGCAGCGTCCCGGAGAACACCCGCACGAGAGAGAGGTGCCCGACGTAGGCGTCCGACTCGGTGTGGACGACCTCGGCGACGAGGGGACCCTCGGGGTCGGGCGTGATCTCGACCGAGGCGCCGCCGTCGACCGGAGTCACGGTGGGCAGAGGGTGCAGGCCGGGGTGCGGGAAGGCGGCCTCGACGAGGTGGATCAGCACCCCGACACCCGCGCCGGTCTCGGCCGACAGCGGCAGCACCGGGTGGAAGGTGCCGTGGGCGACCGCGGTGAGCAGGTCCTTCTCCAGCGTCGGCACGTCGAGATCCTCGCCCTCGAGGTAGCGGTCCATGAGGGCCCCGTCCTCGGACTCCTCGATGATCCCCTCGATGAGGGCGGGCCGGTAGGTGTCGAACAGGTCGGCGTGCTCCGGGCCGGCAGGGCGCACCGTGCGCTCGCCCCCGGTGTAGTCGTGGACCTCGCCCATCATGAGGTCGGCGATCGAGGTCACCGCGCCGCGGTCGCCGGGCACGGGCACCCCGAGCGGCTGGATGCCGGAACCGAAGTGGGCCTGGCAGTCGGTGAGGGTCGCCGCGAAGTCGGCGTCGCGGGCGTCGAGCTGGGTGATGACGACGGCACGCGGCATCCCCACGAGCGCGCACTCGTGCCAGAGCGCCCGGCTCGACGCATCGGCGCCGTCGGCCGCCGAGACGACGAAGAGGGCGGCATCCGCCGCCCTCAGCCCCGCTCGCACCTCCCCGACGAAGTCGGGGTTGCCCGGGGCGTCGAGGAGGGTCAGCACCACCGTCCCGGTGTCGACGGTCGCGGCCCGCAGGCCGGTGGTCGGCTCCGTGCGGCCGCGGGCCGAGCGCCCGGGCACCAAGGCGTCGACCACGTGGTCGAAGAGCCGCGACTTCCCCGAGCCGCTCGGCCCGACGAGGACGACGTTGCGCAGGTGGGTGGGTCCGGTGACGGTGGGGGCCGATGAGGCGACGCTGCTCATGGCGCCTACATTTCTCCTCTTGCCGCCGCGGCACAAGCGCTCGCCCGGGCCGGGCGTGACGGGCCGGGCACCGGGGCGCCACTACTCTGGACCCCACCATGCTGAACCGATATGCGCGCGCCTTCTTCACCAAGCTGCTGTCCCCGGTGGCCGCGGTGCTCATCCGGCTCGGCGTCAGCCCCGACGTCGTCACGATCATCGGAACGGTCGGCGTCTGCGTGGGTGCGCTGGCCTTCTACCCCCGCGGCGAGCTGCTCGTCGGGACGCTCGTCATCACCGTCTTCGTCGTCTCCGACACCCTCGACGGCATCATGGCGCGCCGCATCGGGCGGTCCGGCCGCTGGGGCGCCTACCTCGACTCCACCCTCGACCGGGTCGGCGACGCGGCGATCTTCGGCGGGCTCGTCCTGTACTTCGCGGGCACCGGGCGCCAGGAGGGCGACCTCGCGCCCGTCATGGCCGGCCTGGCCCTCGCCTGCCTCATCCTCGGCAGCGTCGTCTCGTACGCCAAGGCCCGCGCCGAGGGCCTCGGGATGACGGCGGACGTCGGCATCGCCGAGCGAGCCGACCGCCTCGTCGTCGTCCTCATCGCGACCGGCTTCACGGGCCTGCTCGACCTCTCCTGGGCGTTCCTCGGCGTCGTCCTCGCGCTCCTGGCCCTGGCGAGCCTCGTCACCGTGGTCCAGCGGATGCTCGAGGTGCGGCGACAGGCCCTGGGCGCCGCGTGAGCCTGATGCCGGCGAAGGCCGCCGACTCGATCGCACTGCTCGGCCACCGGATCGGCTGGGGAGCGGTCCGCCGGATGCCGGAGCGCGCGGCCTACGCGCTCTTCGACCGCCTCGCCGACCTGACCGTGGCCCGCGGCGGTGCCGCGCGGATGCGGTCCAACTACGCGAGGGTCCGCCCCGAGCTCGACGACGCCGCGCTCGACGCGCTCGTCCGCGACGGGATGCGCCGCTACCTGCGCTACTACTGCGAGGCCTTCCGCCTGCAGGACCTCGGCCCCGACGACCTCGCCGAGCGCGTGCGGGTCGAGGGCGACGGGCCGGTGCGCGAGGTCATCGACGGAGGCGGCTCGGTCGTCGCGTTCCTCGGGCACCTGGGCAACTGGGACCTCGCCGGCGCCTGGGGCACCACGCACCTGGGCCCGGTGACGACCGTGGTGGAGCGGCTCGAGCCCGAGGAGGTCTTCGAGGAGTTCCTCGCCTTCCGGGAGTCGCTCGGCATGACGATCATCCCGCTCACCGGGGGCGTCAACCCGTTCCCGGCGCTGCGCGAGGCAGCCCGGCGGCCCGGCATCATCCCGCTGCTCGCCGACCGGGACCTCACGGCGCGCGGGGTGCAGGTCGACTTCTGCGGGTCCGCCGCGCGGATGGCGCCCGGTCCGGCCGCGCTCGCGCTGGCCGAGCGGCGCCCGCTGCACCCGGTCTCGATCCGCCACGAGCGCCGAGGCTCCGGCTGGGGGATCGTCATCACCTTCCACCCTCCCGTCGCGGTGCCCGAGGGCGGCACCACCCGTGAGCGCGCCACCGCGATGACGCAGGCCTGCGCCGACGTCCTCGGGGCGGCCGTGCGCGAGCACACCGCCGACTGGCACATGCGCCAGCGGGTCTTCGTCGACGACCTCGACGCGAGCCGGCTCGCACTCCGGGGGGCGGCGTCGTGAGGATCGGGATCGTCTGCCCCTACTCGTGGGACGTCCCCGGCGGGGTGCAGTTCCACGTGCGCGACCTGGCGGAGCACTTCATCGGGCAGGGCCACGACGTCTCGGTGCTCGCCCCCGCCGACGACGAGATGCCCCTCCCGGCCTACCTCACGTCGTGCGGTCGGGCGGTACCGGTGCGCTACAACGGGTCCGTCGCGCGGGTGAGCTTCGGGCCGGTGACGTCAGCGAGGGTGACCCGCTGGCTGGAGGCGGGCTCGTTCGACGTCATCCACCTCCACGAGCCCGTGACGCCGTCGATCTCGGTGCTCGCCCTCTGGGCCGCCACCGATCCGGTCGTCGCCACGTTCCACGCCGCGACGCTGCGCTCGCGCGCGATGCACGCGGCGAACCCGTTCCTGCGCCCCTCGCTGGAGAAGATCCGCGGCCGCATCGCGGTGTCGGAGGAGGCCCGGGCCACGGTCCGCACCCACCTCGGCGGCGAGGCGTTCATCATCCCGAACGGGGTCGACGTCGCCCGCTTCTCCGACGCGCCGCAGCGGCCCGACTGGCTGGGGACGGCCGAGCGGCCGACCCTGGCGTTCCTCGGCCGCGTCGACGAGCCGCGCAAGGGCCTCGGGGTGGCGCTGCGCGCGCTGCCGGCCGTGCTCGACGCGCACCCCGGTGCGCGCCTGCTCGTCGCCGGGCCCGGTGACCCCTCCGACCTCCTGCGCGACGCCGACCCGCGCGCGGCCGCGGCGACCGAGGTGCTCGGCGCGGTGTCCGACCCCGACAAGGCGGCCCTGCTGCGGTCGGTCGACGCGTACCTCGCGCCGCACGTCGGTGGGGAGAGCTTCGGCATCGTCCTCGTCGAGGCGATGGCCGCGGGGGCACCGGTCGTCGCGTCGGACCTCGCGGCGTTCACCGCGGTCCTCGACGACGGCCGCACCGGGGTCCTCTTCGAGAAGGGGTCGCACGCCGCGCTCTCGCGGTCCGTCGTCGAGCTCCTCGCCGATCCGGACCGGGGGGCGCTGCTGCGCTCGTCCGGGCTCGACCGGGCCCGGGTCTTCGACTGGAAGCTCGTGGCCGACCGGGTCATGGCCGTGTACGAGACCGTGATCGAGGGGGCCGACGCCGAGCCCGCCGACCCGACCCCGCGCGGCCTGTGGGGCCGGCTGGTCCGCGGTGTGCCCGGAGGTGGTGTCGCGTGATCGACGTGCTGCAGGTGGCGACCTTCGTCGTCATCCTCCTCATCGGGGTGGCCTGGTACCTGTCGTACTCCGCGGCCCGGCTGGACCGGCTGCACGCCAAGGTCGAGGGCGCGATGTCGGCGCTGGACGCCCAGCTCGTGCGGCGGGCGGAGGCCGCGCTCGAGCTCGCCAACAGCGGCGCCCTCGACCCGGCATCCGCCCTGCTCCTCGCGGACGCCGCGACCGAGTCCCTGGAGCGCACGACGGAGCGGCCCACCGAGGACCTGCTCGACGGCCAGCACTTCGGGGGCCGTGAGGACGTCGAGAGCGGCCTGAGCGCGGCACTGCGGGCGGCGCTGACGGACGAGGTCGTCGCCGGTCTGCGCACCGGCGAGGAGGACCTGGCGGGGGAGGCCCTGGACATGGTGGGGTCCAGCGGGCTGCGCGTGCGCCTGGCCCGCCGGTTCCACAACGACGCCACGCACGAGGTGCGCCGCGTGCGGGACAAGAGGTCCGTGCGGGCGTTCCGGCTCGCCGGCCACGCCCACCTCCCCGAGCCCGTCGAGTTCGACGACGACCTCCCGTCCGCGCTCGGCCGCTGAGCGCCGGTCGCGCCCCTCGGGCCCGCCTCGACCGGTGGTCGTCGGGCCCTGCGTGCGGTCCTACACTCTGTGCCATGAGCGAGCAGCAGAACGCCCCGGGCACCGGCACGACCCGCGTCAAGCGCGGCATGGCCGAGATGCTCAAGGGCGGGGTCATCATGGACGTCGTCAACGCCGAGCAGGCGAAGATCGCCGAGGATGCCGGAGCCGTCGCGGTCATGGCCCTCGAGCGGGTCCCGGCGGACATCCGGGCGCAGGGCGGCGTGTCGCGGATGAGCGACCCCGACATGATCGACGGCATCATCGAGGCCGTCTCGATCCCGGTCATGGCCAAGGCGCGGATCGGCCACTTCGTCGAGGCCCAGGTGCTGCAGAGCCTCGGGGTCGACTACATCGACGAGTCCGAGGTGCTCACGCCGGCCGACTACGCCAACCACATCGACAAGTGGGCGTTCACGGTGCCCTTCGTCTGCGGTGCGACCAACCTCGGCGAGGCGCTGCGCCGCATCACCGAGGGCGCCGCGATGATCCGCTCCAAGGGCGAGGCCGGCACCGGCGACGTGTCCAACGCGACGACGCACATGCGCCAGATCCGCCAGGAGATCCGTCGCCTGCAGAACCTCCCCGAGGACGAGCTGTACGTCGCCGCCAAGGAGCTCCAGGCGCCCTACGACCTCGTCAAGGAGGTCGCCGCGGCGGGCAAGCTCCCCGTGGTGCTCTTCACCGCGGGCGGCATCGCCACCCCGGCGGACGCCGCGATGATGATGCAGCTCGGCGCCGAGGGCGTGTTCGTCGGCTCCGGCATCTTCAAGTCGGGCAACCCGGCCCAGCGGGCCGAGGCCATCGTCAAGGCCACGACCTTCCACGACGACCCCGACGTCATCGCCAAGGTCTCGCGCGGCCTCGGCGAGGCGATGGTCGGCATCAACGTCGACGAGATCCCGCAGCCGCACCGCCTGGCCGACCGCGGCTGGTGACCCCCGGGGGCCACAACTTTCCCGCCCCATGCGGGAACCTTCACCTTCGCAGCGGGAACTGAACCCCTGCGAAGGTGAAGCTCTCTGCATGGGGCGGGAAAGTTGGGACGCCCCTGCCGTCAGGTGACGGTGGCCCTGGTGCGGAACGCCTCGCGCTCGTACTCGCGTCCCTCGATGACGTCGCGCAGGTGCTCGGCGGCGCGCAGGACGTCGGTGTGGGCCAGGTAGAGCGGGGCGAAGCCCAGCCGCACGATGTCGGGCTCGCGGAAGTCCCCGACGACGCCGCGCGCGATGAGGGCCTGGACGACGGCATACGCCTCCGGATGCCGGACGCTCACCTGCGAGCCGCGCCGCGCGTCCTCGCGCGGGGTCGCGACCGGCAGGTCGGGGAGCACGGTGTCGAGGCACTCGAGGAAGAACCCGGTGAGCGACAGCGACCGCTCACGCACCGCGGCCACGTCCACGCCGTCGTAGGCGGCGAGCGCTGCCTCCAGGGCGAGCATGCCGAGCAGCGGTGGGGTGCCCACCCGGCCGCGCGTGATGCCCGGTGCGGGCACGAAGTCGGGGGCCATCGTGAACGGCGTCGCGTGGCCGTTCCACCCGGCGAGAGGCTGGTCGAAGTCGTCCTGGTGGCGGTGGGCGACGTAGAGGAACGCCGGGGCTCCGGGCCCCCCGTTGAGGTACTTGTAACCGCAGCCCACGGCGAGGTCGGCCTCGTGGAGGTCGAGCCCGACGTCCAGCACCCCCGCCGAGTGGCAGAGGTCCCAGCAGGCGAGGGCCCCGACGTCGTGGGCCGCCCGGGTGATGGCGGCGAGGTCCCACAGCTCGCCCGTGCGGTAGTCGACCGAGGAGTAGGCGGCCAGCACGAGGTCGTCCCCGACCTCCGCGATCCGCGTCACGGCGTCGGCCGGGGACACCCGCTCCACGACGAGGCCGGCGTCGCGGGCCGCGGCATCCGTGACGTAGAGGTCGGTGGGGAAGGAGTCGGGGTCGGTGAGCACGACGCGGCGACCGGGCCGCATCCGGGATGCCGCGACGACCGCCTTGTAGAGGTTGACCGACGTCGAGTCGGTGCACACGACCTGTCCCGGCGCCGCGCCGACGAGCCGGCCGACGGCATCCCCGACGCGGGTCGGCGCGTCCCACCACCCGGCGTCGTTCCAGCTGGCGATGAGGTCGTTCCCCCACTGGCGGTGGACCACGTCGGCGACCGCCTCGGCCACCCCGAGGGGCAGGGCGCCGAGGGAGTTGCCGTCGAGGTAGACGACGCCGGCCGGCAGGCGGAAGCGCCCGCGCAGGTCGGTGGCGGTGTGGTGGGCGTCGAGCCCGCGAGCCCGCTCGGTCAGCACTGACGACATGGAGCCGACCGTACCTTGGCCCCGGAACCTTCACCTTCGCGCGGGAACCGAACCGGTGCGAGGGTGAAGGTCCCGGCATGGGGCGGGAAAGTTGGGGCGGGGGTGGGGGTCTCGGCGCCCCTGTCGGGGCGCCCGGCGCGGGCGTAACCTCGGCGCAGGAGGCGCCATGGGTCCGGTCGGGGTCGCGGACGCTCGCGACGCGTACGCGAGCGGTGACTGGCACACGGCCCACGACCTGCTGGAGCGTTCCCACCGACGCGAGGCGCTCGGCACCGACGACCTCGACCTCCTCGGGCGCTGCTGCTGGTGGCTCGGCGACACCGCGGGCTTCCTCGAGATCGGTGAGGAGGTCTACCGCGCCCGGGTCGCCGCCGACGACCCACTCGGTGCCGCCTCCCGCGCCCTCGAGCTGGGCCTCGCGTGGGCCACGGAGGGCGACGTCGTCATCGGCCAGGCCTGGCTCAACCGTGCCCGCCGGCTGCTGCGCGACCTCGAGCCGTCGCCGGTGCACGGGTACCTGCTCTACCTCGACGCCGGCCTGGGTCTCGAGATCCAGGACGACGCGGCGCCGGCCGCGGACGCCGCCCGCGCCCTGCCCGAGATGGCGCGGGTGTTCGGTGAGCCGGCGCTCGAGGCGCTCGGCCTCGTCATCGGGGGCATGGCGCAGGTGTGGAGCGGGCGCACGGCCGAGGGGTTCGCCGACCTCGACGAGGCGCTCCTGCCCATCATCGCCGGCGTCGTGCCGCCGCAGTGGTCGGGCGACGTCTACTGCTCCGTGATCCACCTGTCCCAGCAGCTCGGCGACCTCGCCCGGATGCGGGCCTGGACCGACGCGCTCCAGCGCTGGGCGACTCCGCTCTCCGAGACGTTCATGTATGCCGGGATCACCCGCGTCCACCAGCTGCAGCTGCTCAGCGCGGAGGGCGAGTGGGACGTCGTCGAGCACGAGGTCGCGGGGCGCAGCCGCGACCTCGTCGGGTCGCACGGGTGGGTCGCGGCCGAGGGGTACCGCGAGCTCGGCGACGTGCGCCGGCTGCGCGGCGACGTGTCGGGGGCGCGCTCGGCCTACGACCGCACCCGGGACCTCGGGGTGGCGCCGCAGCCCGGCGAGGCGCTGCTCGACGAGGCCGACGGGCGCAGCGCGCAGGCGCTCTCCGCGTTGCTGTCCGCCCTCGCCGAGGAGGGCCGGATCGGGCGGGCCCGCCTCCTGCTCCCCGTCGTCGAGGTCGCCCTCCGCGCCGGCGACGTCGCTCAGGCCGAGGCGTCGTGCGCCGAGCTCGAGGAGACCGCCGCCCGCTACGACACCCCCGGCCTGCGCGCCTGGTCCGACCACGCGACCGCCTGCCTCCTGCTCCATCGCGGCGCGTGGGATGCCGCCCTCACGCACCTCGACACGGCCGCGGCCGTCTACCGCTCCCAACGGTGCCGTCACGCGACGGCCCGGGTCCACGAGCTCGTGGCGCGCGTCCACGAGGGACGCGGCGACCCGGCATCCGCGGCGGCCGAGGTCGCGACCGCCCTCGCGATCTACCGTCGCCTCGGGGCCGGGCCCGACGTCGCCCGACTGGAGCCGCACCGACCGCCCGGCGGGCTCACCGAGCGCGAGGAGGAGGTGCTGCGGTGCGTCCTCGGGGGAGCGAGCACCCGCGAGGTGGCCGGGCACCTCGTCATCAGCGAGAAGACCGTCAGCCGCCACCTCGCGAACATCTACGCGAAGGCCGGGGTGTCGAGCCGCATTGCGGCGGCCGCCTGGGCCCGCGAGCACGGGATCGAGCCGCTGCGCCGGTGGCCCGTCCCTGCACCGAACACCCCATGAGGGCCGCCATCGGTTGCACGATCCGACCGATGCGGGCCGCTCGGCCGCGCTCCTAGCGTCGCAGGCACCGGGCACCCGCCCGGGCCGGCCACCGAGGAGCACGCCATGACGACCACGACCACCACCCCGACGACCCCGACCACCCCGACGAGCACCACCCCGGCCCCGGACGACGGGTCGGATGCCGCCCTCGAGCGGCTGGTGCAGGTCTTCGACGACGGCGCGATCGCCGTCCTGCTCGGGCTCGGCTACGACACCGGACTCCTCGAGGCCCTCGCGGACCTGCCCCCAGCGACGAGCCAGCAGGTGGCCGACGCCGCCGGGCTCCAGGAGCGCTACGTGCGCGAGTGGCTCGGCGGCGTCGTCTGCGCCGAGATCGTCGGGTACGACCCGGCGACCCGGAGCTACGCCCTGCGCCCCGAGGTGCGGCCCTTCGTCACCGGGCCCGGCGCCGACAACCTCACCCGTGCGATGCGGTACATCGGTCTCATGGGGCAGGTGGCGCCCCAGGTGGCCGCGTGCTTCCGCGACGGCGGCGGGCTCACCTACGACGACTACACCGAGTTCCACGCCCTCCAGGCCGGCGAGAGCGCAGCGGTCAACGACGCCGGCCTCGTCGACACGATCATCCCGCTCACCGGCCTGGTCGGTGCCCTCGAGCGGGGCATCGACGTCGCCGACGTCGGCTGCGGCGAGGGCCACGCGGTCAACCTGCTGGGCCGGGCGTTTCCGCGCAGCAGGTTCACCGGGTTCGACTTCAGCGGCGAGGCCCTCGTCGCGGCGCGCGCGGAGGCGGCCGACTGGGGCCTGACCAACGTCACCTTCGAGCTCCGGGACGTCGTGACCCTGCCGACCGCGGCGTTCGACCTCGTCACGGCGTTCGACGCGATCCACGACCAGGCCCACCCCGCGGCCGTGCTCGCCGCGATCCGGGCGGCCCTGCGCCCCGACGGAACCCTCCTCATGGTCGACATCAAGGCGTCGAGCAACCTCGAGGACAACGTCGACCTGCCTTGGGGCAGCTTCCTCTACGCCATCTCGACGTTCCACTGCATGACGGTGTCGCTCGGCCAGGGGGGCGAGGGACTCGGCACGGTCTGGGGCGTCCAGCTCGCCGAGCGGATGCTGCGCGACGCCGGCTTCGGCGACGTGGTCCTCCACGACCTCGAGGACGACCCGTTCAACACCTACGTCGTCGCCCGCCCCTGACCCCGCCCAGCCCTCGACCTCGTGCGACATCGGCGCGGTTCCGGGCCCGTCCGGGCCGCGAGAACCGTGTGAAAGTCGCACGAGGTCGTCAGGAGCCGGTGCGGGCGCCGACGTCCGGGGACGACGGGCGGCATACAGTTCTCCGTCGTGACCGGCATCCCCCTCATCGGCGTCCTCGCGGTCCAGGGCGACGTGCGCGAGCACCTCGTGGTGCTCGAGGCGAGCGGGGCGCGCACGACGACCGTGCGTCGCCCCGAGGAGGTCGCGGCCATCGACGCCCTCGTCATCCCCGGGGGCGAGTCCACGACCATGGACAAGCTCGTGCGCGCCTTCGACCTCCAGGTGCCCCTGCGCGAGCGCATCGCCCACGGGATGCCGGTGTACGGCTCCTGCGCCGGGATGATCATGCTCGCCGACCGCATCGCCGACGCCCGACCCGACCAGCAGACGCTCGGGGGCATGGACATCACGGTGCGGCGCAACGCCTTCGGCCGCCAGGTCGACTCCTTCGAGGAGGACCTCCACATCCGCGAGCTCGGCGGCGAGCCGGTGCGTGCGGTGTTCATCCGCGCCCCGTGGGTCGAGGAGGCGGGGGAGTCCGTGCAGGTGCTGGCCCGCGTCGAGGACGGTCCCGCCGCAGGTAGGATCGTCGCCGCGCGTCAGGGAGACCTGCTCGTCACGTCCTTCCACCCGGAGGTGACCGGCGACCACCGGGTCCACCGCCTGTTCGTCGACATCGTGAGGCAACACGTGAGGGAGCGTTCATGAGCGGCCACTCCAAGTGGGCGACCACCAAGCACAAGAAGGCGGCGATCGACGCCAAGCGCGGCAAGCTGTTCGCCAAGCTCATCAAGAACATCGAGGTCGCGGCCCGGTCCGGTGGCGGTGACCCCACGGGCAACCCGACGCTCTACGACGCGATCCAGAAGGCCAAGAAGTCGTCGGTCCCGAACAGCAACATCGACAACGCCGTCAAGCGCGGCTCGGGCGCCACGGCCGGTGGGTCCGACTGGGAGACCATCACCTACGAGGGCTACGCCCCCGGCGGCGTCGCGATCCTCATCGAGTGCCTCACCGACAACCGCAACCGGGCGGCCGCCGAGGTGCGCACCGCCCTGACCCGCAACGGCGGCGCCCTCGCCGACCCGGGCTCGGTCAGCTACGTCTTCGACCGCAAGGGCGTCGTCGTCGTGCCCAAGGGCGACAAGACCGAGGACGACATCCTCGAGATCGTGCTCGAGGCGGGCGCCGACGAGGTCAACGACCTCGGCGACGCCTTCGAGATCATCTCCGAGGCGACCGACTTCGTCACCGTCCGCACGGCGCTGCAGGATGCCGGCGTCGACTACGACTCGGCCGAGGCCTCGTGGGTCCCCAACCTCCAGGTGCCGCTCGACCTCGACGGTGCGAAGAAGATGATCCGCGTCGTGGAGGCGCTCGAGGACTCCGACGACGTGCAGGACGTCTTCGCCAACGGCGACGTCCCCGACGACGTCCTCGCGCAGCTCGAGGAGGAGTGAGCGGATGCCGTCGCGCCGCCCGGCGTGACGGTCGCGGGGGCGACCGGGGGAAGGGCCCCGCCGGCCGCCGCCCCGGCGTGTTGCTGCCCGGTCCGCCGCCGGCCGCTGTGTAGCGTGGGTCCCGAACAGGTGTTCTAACCCTGCATCCGGCGGCACCGGGTGCCCGGCCCCGAAGGGATCCGCTCGTGCGCGTGCTCGGAGTCGACCCCGGTCTGACCCGCTGCGGCCTCGGTGTCGTCGACGGGCGGCCCGGACGGGCCACGATGGTGGCCGTCGGCGTGGTGCGCACCCCGAGCGACGGCGACCCGGGGGAGCGGCTGGTCTTCCTCGAGCGCGAGCTCGACGCCTGGCTGGCCCGTTTCGAGCCCGAGGTCGTCGCGGTCGAGCGGGTCTTCGCCGACACCAACATCACCACCGTCATGACGACGGCCCACGCGACCGCGGTCGCCCTGCTCACGGCGACCAAGCGCGGCATCCCGGTCGTCTTCCACACGCCGACCGAGGTCAAGGCCGCCGTCACCGGCTCCGGGCGGGCCGACAAGGCCCAGGTCACGGCGATGGTCACCCGCATCCTCGGCCTCGAGGTCGCGCCGCGGCCGGCCGACGCCGCCGACGCGCTGGCCCTGGCCATCTGCCACGCCTGGCGCGGCGCCCAGACCGCGCGCCTGGAGGCCCTGGCCGCGGAGGTGCGCCGGTGATCGCCTCGGTGCGCGGCCGGGTCGCCCACGTCGGCCTGGACCACGTCGTGCGTCGAGGTCGGCGGCGTCGGCATGCTCGTCCACACGACGCCGGCCACCGCGTCCACGTGCCGGCGGGGGAGCGAGGCCTCGTTCGCCACCAGCCTCGTCGTCCGCGAGGACTCGCTGACCCTCTTCGGCTTCGCCGCACCCGACGAGCGCGACATGTTCGAGACGGTCCAGACCGTGTCGGGCGTCGGACCGCGGCTCGCCCTGGCGATGCTGTCCGTCATGGGTCCCGACCAGCTCGCCGCCGCGCTCACCTCGGGCGACAGCAAGGCCCTCACGACGATCCCGGGCATCGGCGCCAAGTCGGCCCAGCGGCTCGTGCTCGAGCTGCGCGACAAGGTCGGGGCCATCCGTGGCGCGGGCACCTCGTCGACGACGGGCACGACCCCGGTCCAGCCCGGGCAGGAGCCGTGGCGCGGCCAGGTCGCCGAGGCCCTCGTCGGCCTCGGCTGGTCGGCGAAGCAGGCGGCGGAGGCCGTCGAGCGGGTGGCCGCCGACGCGCCGGCCGACGCCGACATCGCCTCCTACCTCCGCCTCGCGCTGCGGGAGCTGCGGCCGTGAGCGCCGGGCCGGCCGAGCGGGGCTTCGCGAGCGAGCTCGTCGAGGCCGACGGCTCCGTCGACGCCACGGCCCGGGTCGTCGACGCCGCGACGACCGACGACGAGCGCGTCGTCGAGGCGGCGCTGCGCCCCCGGCGGCTCGCCGAGTTCCCGGGACAGCCCCGGGTGCGGGACCAGCTCGGCCTCGTGCTGGAGGCGGCGCGCCGGCGCGGGAGCCCCCCCGACCACGTCCTGCTGTCGGGTCCCCCGGGGCTGGGCAAGACGACGCTCGCGATGATCGTCGCCGCCGAGCTGGAGCGCCCGCTGCGCATCACGAGCGGCCCGGCCATCCAGCACGCGGGCGACCTCGCGGCCGTGCTGTCCTCGCTCGACGAGGGGGAGGTGCTCTTCCTCGACGAGATCCACCGGATGAGCCGCTCCGCCGAGGAGATGCTCTACCTCGCGATGGAGGACTTCCGGGTCGACGTCGTCGTCGGCAAGGGGCCCGGCGCCACCGCCATCCCGCTCGAGCTGCCGCCCTTCACCGTCGTCGGGGCCACGACCCGCGCCGGCCTGCTCCCGGCGCCCCTGCGCGACCGGTTCGGCTTCACCGGGCACCTCGACTACTACGACGTCGCCGACCTCGTGACCATCCTCCACCGCTCGGCCCGGCTGCTGGGCGTCGAGGCCGACGAGCCCGGCATCCTCGAGATCGCGGGTCGCTCCCGGGGCACCCCCCGCATCGCCAACCGGCTGCTCCGCCGGGTGCGCGACTGGGCCCAGGTGCACGGCGAGGGTCATGTCGACCTCCACGCCGCCCGCGCGGCGCTGGCCATGTTCGACGTCGACGAGGCCGGGCTCGACCGCCTCGACCGCGCGGTGCTCGAGGCCCTCTGCCGGCGGTTCGGGGGCGGGCCGGTCGGCCTGTCGACCCTCGCCGTGGCGGTGGGCGAGGAGGCCGACACCGTCGAGACCGTCGCCGAGCCCTACCTCGTGCGGGAGGGCTTCATCGTCCGCACGCCCCGGGGCCGGGCGGCGGCGCCGCGCGCCTGGCGCCACCTCGGCATCGAGCCGCCCCGCTCCGCCGCCCTGCAGGACGCCCTCCCGCTGGCTGCCGGGGACGACCACGACGACGGGCCCGGCGCCGCGGGACGGTTCGGCGGCTGAGAGTCGGGCACGTCCGGGCGACCTGCCTCGTTGGTGCCCTCCGAAGGACTCGCCTAGACTGCACTGTCGGCCCGGCGCGTCCGGGCCGAACCCCTGCCTGCCACGAGCGGGCGACCACACCCCAAAGGACCGATCTCACTCATGTTCTCCGGCTCCGGCTCCGGCCTCGGCTACCTGTTGGTGCTGCTGCTCCCGTTCCTCCTCCTCGTGTTCATCATGGTCAGCCAGCGCAGGCGCGCCAAGCAGGTCCAGCAGATGCAGGAGTCCCTCACCGTGGGTGAGGAGATCGTGACGACCTCCGGGCTCTACGGCACGATCATCGCCCTCGACGAGCGGGTGGTCACCCTCGACACCGGCAACGGCCAGACCCTGCGCTACGACCGTCGTGCCGTCGGCATGCGCGCGTCCGAGGTGGTCTGACGTGGCGGCCGGTCAGCAGCGGTCCTACGCCCGCCGGGCCCTCGCGGGCCTCCTCATCCTCCTCGTCGCCCTCGGCGGCCTCCTCGCCGGTGCCGTCTACTGGTCCGACGCGCAGACGACCCCCAAGCTCGGCCTCGACCTGGAGGGCGGCACCCAGATCATCCTCGAGCCGCGCACCGACGCCGGCCAGACCGTCTCCGCGGAGCAGCTGAACCAGGCGCGCGACATCATCGTCCAGCGCGTCGACGCCGGCGGCGTCTCCGGCGCCGAGGTGACGACCCAGGGCGACCGCAACATCGTCGTCAGCATCCCCGAGATCCCCACGCAGGAGGTCCGGGACGCGATCAGCAAGTCCTCGCAGCTGCAGTTCCGCCCGGTGCTCGCCGTCGCGTCCGGCGTGCCGGTGCCCGAGCCCAGCGCCTCGCCGAGCGGCACGGCCCCGCCGTCGCCGTCCGCGAGCGCGACCCCGACCGTCGCGAGCAGCGCCTCCCCGACGAGCAACAGCGCCGTCCCCGGGGCCCTCACCGCGCCGACCCCGTCGCCGAGCGGCTCCGCGAGCCCGTCGCCGAGCCCCAGCCCCGCGGCATCCGGCGCGACGCCGACCGACGCCACCGACCTCGCGTGGATCACCCCCGAGGTCCAGGCGCAGTTCGACGAGCTCGACTGCAGCGACCCCGAGGCGCTCGAGGGGGTCGTCGACGACCCGACCAAGCCGCTCGTCACGTGTGACGACTCCGGCACCGCGAAGTTCATCCTCGGCCCGGTCGTCGTGTCCGGCGACAAGATCAGCGACGCGACCTCGGGCTACCGCACCAACCAGCAGGGCACGGTCACCAGCGAGGTCGAGATCGCGCTGACCCTCGACGGCGAGGGTGCCGACCAGTACGCCGACATCAGCCGCACGATGGTCAGCCTCCCCGAGCCGCAGAACCAGCTCGCGGCGACGCTCGACTCCCGGGTCATCGTCGCGCCCCGCTTCAACGAGGCGATCCTCGACGGCCGCGCCAGCATCACCGGCGGGTTCACGCTCGACGAGGCCCGCAGCCTGTCCGACCAGCTGAAGTTCGGTGCCCTCCCACTGTCGTTCACCGAGCAGACGAGCATCGACATCAGCCCGACGCTCGGCAGCGAGCAGCTCCGCTACGGCTTCATCGCCGGCCTCATCGGCCTGTTCCTCGTGTTCGTCTACTCGATGTTCCAGTACCGCGCGCTCGGCCTGGTCACCGTGGCGTCGATCGTCGTCGCGGGGCTGCTGACCTACATGACGATCGCGATCCTCGGCTGGTCGCACAACTACCGGCTCGACATGGCCGGCGTCACCGGCCTCATCGTCGCCATCGGCTTCACCGCCGACTCGTTCATCGTGTACTTCGAGCGGGTCCGTGACGAGCTGCGTGACGGCCGCTCGCTCCAGGCCGCGGTCGAGACCGGGTGGAACCGCGCGAAGCGCACCATCCTCGTCGCCGACGGCGTCAACTTCCTCGCCGCGCTCACCCTGTACGCGCTGGCGAGCTCGAGCGTGCGCGGCTTCGCGTTCACCCTCGGCCTCACGACGCTCATCGACCTGTTCGTCGTCTTCTTCTTCACCCACCCCGTCGTCTCGCTCCTCGCGCGACGTCCGTTCTTCCGCGACGGCCACCCGTGGTCCGGTCTCGACCCGCGCCGCCTCGGCGTCGTCGGCACCAAGCCCCGGTATGCCGGTCGCGGCCGGTTCACGTCCCCGACGCCTGTCGGCGCGGGGTCCGAAGGAGGTGTGGCATGAGGCTCGACCTGGCCACCCTGGGCAACGACCTCTACACCGGCAAGCGCTCGGTCCCGGTCGTCCCGCAGCGCCGCAGGTTCTACATCGCGTCGGCCGTCGTCATGCTCATCGCCGTCTTCGGGCTCGTCTCGCAGGGCCTGAACCTCGGCCTGGAGTTCCGCGGCGGCTCGGAGTTCCGCGTCGCGACGACCTCGCTGCCGGGTGACTACGAGCAGGTCGCCCGGAGCGCCGTCGGCGCCACCGAGGACCAGCGCGGCGTCAACGTCACCCTCGTCGGCAACGACGTCGTCCGCGTGCAGACCGAGCGGCTGAGCGACACCGACAGCCAGGCCGTCCGCGGCGACCTCGCCGAGGCGTTCGACGTCGCCGAGTCCGAGGTCAGCGGCACCTTCATCGGCCCCTCGTGGGGTGCGTCGGTCAGCGGACAGGCACTGCGCGCCCTCGTGATCTTCCTCGTGGCCGTCGCGCTCGTCATGAGCATCTACTTCCGCAACTGGAAGATGGCCGCGGCGGCGCTGATCGCCCTCGTGCACGACATGATCATCACCGTCGGGATCTACGCCCTGTCGGGCTTCGAGGTGTCGCCGGCGACGATGATCGGCTTCCTCACCGTGCTGGGCTACAGCCTCTACGACACGGTCGTCGTGTTCGACAAGGTCCGGGAGAACACCAACGAGGCCTTCGCCAACGGCAGGCTCACCTTCGCCCAGGCCGCCAACCTCGCGGTGAACCAGACGATGGTCCGCTCGATCAACACGACCGTCATCGGGCTCCTGCCGATCGCCGCGGTGCTCGCCGTCGGTGCCGTGTTCCTCGGCCCGGGCGTGCTCCTCGACCTCTCGCTCGTGCTCTTCGTCGGCATCCTCGTCGGTGCCTACTCGTCGATCTTCATCGCCACACCGCTGCTCGTGTCGCTGCGCCGCAACGACGCATCCGTCGTCGAGCTCGACAAGCGAGCGGCCCGTCACCAGGCCCGCCAGGCCAAGGACGCGGAGGCCGCGGAGGCGGCCGCGCATGCCGGTGAGGATGTCGGCGAGCCGGTCAGCATCGGCTCCGGCGGCCCCGCGGCCGTCGAGGGCGAGGGCGCCACGCTCACCGGGCGGGCCGTCCACAAGTACGCCCAGCCAACCCAGGCCGGTCCGCGCAACCAGCCTCGGCGCACGCCGAAGTCCAAGCGCTGACGCGGTGGCCGTGACGCCGCGGGTCGACCTCGGCGACGCGGCCGCCGTGTCGGCGGTCGTGGCGGCGGGCCTGCGGGACGTCCCCGACTTCCCCCAGCCGGGGGTGGTGTTCAAGGACGTCACGCCGCTGCTCGCCGACCCCCACGCCTTCGCCGTCGTGGTGGCCGCCCTCGCCGCCAGGCACGAGGGTGGGGTCGACCTCGTCGCGGGCGTCGAGGCCCGTGGCTTCGTCGTCGGCGCGGCCCTCGCGCACGCGCTCGGCGTCGGGTTCGTGCCGGTGCGCAAGGCGGGCAAGCTGCCCGGCCAGACCGTCTCGGTCTCCTACGACCTCGAGTACGGCTCGGCCGAGATCGAGGTGCACGCCGACGCGCTCGTCGGCGGCGAACGGGTGCTCCTCGTCGACGACGTCCTCGCCACGGGAGGCACGGCGGCCGCCGCCCGGGACCTCCTCGACCGGGTGGGCGCCGACGTCGTCGCGTTCGAGTGCGTCGTCGAGCTCGCCGTCCTCGGGGGCCGCGACCGGCTGGGTGGCCTCCCGGTGGGCTCGCTCCACGTCGTCCACTGACGGACGACTACACTCCGCACATGGCGGAGGACACCACCACGGCCGCGGCCGGGACCCCCACTCCCGGGGTCTCCTCGCGTGCTCGAGCGCGTGCCGCCCTCGCCCTCGTCGGGCGCAACCGGCTGCCCGAGAACCCCGTCCTCGAGCCCCTCCTCCAGGTGGTGCGCAGCACCCACCCCAAGGCCGACCTCGCCATCGTCGAGCGTGCGTACGCCGTCGCCGAGCGGGCCCACGAGGGCCAGAAGCGCCGCTCCGGCGACGACTACATCACGCACCCGCTCGCGGTGACGACGATCCTCGCCGAGCTCGGCATGACCCCGACCACGCTGGCGGCGGCCCTCCTCCATGACACGGTCGAGGACACGGCCTACAGCCTCGAGGCGCTGCGCCGTGACTTCGGCGACGAGATCGCGATGCTCGTCGACGGCGTCACCAAGCTGGACAAGGTCAACTACGGTCAGGCCGCGCAGGCCGAGACCGTGCGCAAGATGGTCGTCGCGATGGCGCGCGACATCCGGGTGCTCGTCATCAAGCTCGCCGACCGGCTCCACAACGCCCGCACCTGGCGGTACGTCTCTCAGGAGAGCGCACAGCGCAAGGCGAAGGAGACCCTCGAGATCTACGCGCCGCTGGCCCACCGCCTCGGCATGAACACCATCAAGTGGGAGCTCGAGGACCTGTCCTTCCAGGCCCTGTACCCCAAGGTCTACGACGAGATCGTGCGGCTCGTGGCCGAGCGCGCCCCGGCCCGGGAGGAGTACCTCGCGTCGGTGCGTGAGGAGGTCGGCAGCGACCTGCGCTCCGCGAAGATCAAGGCCACCGTGACGGGCCGGCCCAAGCACTACTACTCCGTCTACCAGAAGATGATCGTGGGGGGCCGCGACTTCGAGCAGATCTACGACCTCGTCGCGGTGCGCGTGCTCGTCGAGACGGTCCGCGACTGCTACGCCGCCCTGGGTGCGCTCCACGCGCGGTGGAACCCGGTGCCGGGGCGGTTCAAGGACTACATCGCCATGCCGAAGTTCAACATGTACCAGTCGTTGCACACGACGGTCATCGGCCCGGGCGGCAAGCCCGTCGAGATCCAGATCCGCACCCACACGATGCACCGCCGGGCCGAGTACGGCGTCGCCGCGCACTGGAAGTACAAGGAGGACCCCTCGGCCAAGGGCGTCGGCGCCCAGGGCGGGGTCCAGGCCCGCGACGGCCAGTCCGGCCCGATCAACGACATGGCGTGGCTGCGCCAGCTGCTCGACTGGCAGAAGGAGACCTCCGACCCGGGGGAGTTCCTCGAGTCCCTGCGCTTCGAGATCACCGCCAGCGAGGTCTACGTCTTCACCCCGAAGGGCCAGCTCGTCGGGCTGCCGGCCGGGTCGACGCCGGTCGACTTCGCCTACGCGGTGCACACCGAGGTCGGCCACCACTGCATCGGTGCCCGGGTCAACGGCCGGCTCGTGCCGCTCGAGAGCCAGCTCGACAACGGCGACGTCGTCGAGGTGCTCACGTCCAAGGCCGACTCGGCGGGGCCGTCGCGCGACTGGCTCTCGTTCGTCCGCTCCGCCCGCGCCCGCAACAAGATCCGGCACTGGTTCACCAAGGAACGCCGCGAGGAGATGATCGACGAGGGCAAGAACTCCCTCGCCAAGGTCATGCGCAAGCAGGGCCTGCCCCTGCAGCGGCTCACCTCCCTGGAGTCCCTCACCGGTGTCGCGGAGGAGCTTCGGCTCTCGGGCATCGACGCGCTCTACGCCGCGATCGGCGAGGGCCACGTCTCGGCCCAGCACGTCGTCTCGAGGCTCGTCGCGTCCGTCGGCGGCGAGGACGGCGCGAGCGAGGACATCGCCGAGGCCGCCATGCCGGTGACCGCCCGGCCGAGCTCGCGCCGGGCCGGCGACCCCGGTGTCGTCGTCAAGGGCATGGCCGACGTGTGGGTCAAGCTCGCGCGGTGCTGCACCCCGGTGCCGGGCGACGACATCATGGGCTTCGTCACGCGCGGGAACGGGGTGTCCGTGCACCGCCGCGACTGCACCAACGCCGACTCGCTGCTCTCCCAGCCCGAGAAGATCATCGAGGTCGAGTGGGCGCCAACGTCGGGGAGCATGTTCCTCGTCCAGCTCCAGGTCGAGGCGCTCGACCGCTCACGCCTGCTGTCCGACGTCACGCGGGTCATCTCCGACCACGGCGTCAACATCCTCTCGGCCGCCGTGACGACGTCGCGCGACCGGGTGGCCAAGCTCCACTTCACGTTCGAGATGGGCGACCCCGGCCACCTCGGGCACGTCGTGCGGGCCGTCCAGCGCATCGACGGGGTCTTCGACGCCCACCGGGTCACCGGCGCCCGACGCGTCGACTGACGGCCGCCGCATCCGACGTCTCGCGTCAGCCCTGGGGGAGGCGGCGCAGGAGCATCGTGACGTAGACGTCGGCGATGTCCTCGGGACGCTCGATCGTGAACACGGCGGCGCCACCGCCGCCCTCGCGCGGGATCGCGTCGGCGACGGGCTGGAGCGCCTTGGCGTCGACCCCTCCCATCCCGACGAGCAGCACCGTCACCGGTGTGTCCGCGGACCCCGTGGCCGCGAGCCGCTTCGTGAGTGCCGGCAGGTCCAGCCCGCCCGCCGGGTCGTCGTTGACGCCGTCGGTGAACAGGGCGATGAGGTTGTTGGCCTCGGGGTCGAAGCTCTCGACGGCTGAGGCGTACGCCGCGTCGACGGTGTCGTAGAGCCCAGTGTCGCCGCCCAGCTTCGTGGCGAGCGACCCCAGGGAGAAGGCGAGCTTGGCCCGCTGGTCGTCGGAACCGAGCTCGGCGACCGGCTGCACCTCCGTCCAGTCCTCGTCGCCGCGCTGCCGGGTGGAGAAGGTCCACAGGCCGACGGAGTTGTGGTCGGCGAGCAGCTGGATGGCACCGGTGGCCGCCCGGCTCGCGACCTCGATGCGCGACCCGCCGGACGACGCCGGCTGCTGCATCGAGCCCGACGTGTCGATGACGGTGAGCAGCCGGGTCGGCGTCGCGATCGCGGCCCACATCTGCGCGGCGGCCTCGGCCTGCTCGGGGGAGGCCTTGACGGTGACGGCCTCCGCGGGCGGTCCGCCGGCGATGACCGGGCTCGGGTCGGCGGGGGTGCGGAACCCGGCCACCCGCAGCGCCTCCTGACCGGCATCCGCCGCAAGTGCCGCGGCCAGCGCGTCGACGGCGGCGGCGGGCGCGCGGCTGCTGACGACGAGCGGGTACTCGAGCGCGGGCGTCGTCGACGCGCTTGTCGTCACGGTGAGCCCGCTCGCCGCCGCCTGGTGCACCTGCTGCTCGGTCGTCGGGAAGACGGCAGGGTCGGTGCCCGTGACGTGGCCGGTGAGGAGCGTCTCCTCGGGCACGACGCGGCTCAGCATCCCCCCGATGCCGGCGAGGGCGGTGGAGCGCTGCTCGGCGGGGAGCTGGTCGATCTCGGCCAGGCCCACCATGAGGGCGGTGCGCCCGACGGTCGAGGCGTTGGGGTCGGGCAGCCGCGTGGACTCCGCGACGATGGTCGACCCCCACGTCGCCGGGTCGGGGGCGGTCTGGCCGTCGGGGACGGCGAGGAGGATCGGGGTCGCGGCCACCGGCGGGCGCACCGCGGCGCGGCCGTCCGAGCCCTTCGCGACCTGCTCGGCGAGCAGCGGCGAGTCGGGGATCCAGACCTGCGGGGCCTGCCCGCCGTCGCCCTCGTACCGCTGGGCGGTCACCTCGGGGCTCTCGGCGGTGATCCGGTACGTGGCGCAGATGTCCTCCGCGTCGTCGGTCACCGCGCGCACGACCGGGGCCATCGCCGCTGTCGTCGTCACGGTGACCGTGGGCGTGTCGCCGCACCACTGCCCGGCGAGCGGGACGAAGGGACCGCTGTCCGACGCGACGACCCAGCCGCGCCACGCGACGAGGCCGAGGACGAGGGCGAGCACGAGGATGCCCGTCACCAGGCGCCCTCGTGGGCGGCGCACGTCAGCACCATGGCGTCCCATGTGCGAGCGATCCTTCCGTCTTGCCTCCCGCCGGCGTCCGTGCCGGGCGGGGTCGGGTGCTTCCCCTCACGTACTGCTCGGGGTCAGCCGCCGAACTCGTCGAGCCCGGCCCGGGCCTGCTCCAGCCACTCCTGCTGGGCGGCGAGGCGACCGCGGGCGGCCTCGGCCGCCTTGGCGTCGCCCTTCGCCTCTGCGGCGGCGACGTCGGTCTCGATCGCCGCGACCGACGACTCGAGCTGGTCGACGAGGGACCGGGCGCGTGCGGCCACCTCGGGGTTGGTGCGGGTCCAGCGCTGCTCGTCGGCCTCGCGGACGGCGGTCTCGACGCGCCGCATCCGCTTCTCGACGCGCTCGAGGTCGGCCCGCGGCACCTTGCCGGCCTTCTCCCACCGGTCCTGGATGCCGCGCAGCGACGCCTTCGCGGTCTCGACGTCGGTGACCGGGAGCAGCGCCTCGGCCTCGAGGAGGATCTCCTCCTTGACGACGAGGTTGGCGCGGAACTCCTCGTCCTCGGCGGCGGCGACCTGGTCCTTGGCCGTGAAGAAGGCGTCCTGGGCGGCGCGGAACCGCTCCCACAGGGCGTCGTCGTCGGCGCGCGAAGCCCGGCCGGCGGCCCGCCAGCGGTCCATGAGCTGCTTGAACGCGCGGGCGGTGGGGGTCCAGTCGGTGCTCGTGCTCAGCGCCTCGGCCTCGGCGACGAGCGACTCCTTGGCCGACCTGGCGTCGGCGCGGCTCGTCTCGAGGTCGGCGAACCAGGCCCGGCGGTTCTTGTCGAAGGAGTTGCGGGCATGGCTGAACCGCGTCCACAGGGCCGACTCGGTGGCCTTGTCGAGCTTGGCGCCGGTGCGCTGGTGCTGCTTCCAGTCGTCGAGGAGGGCGCGCATCCGCTCGCCGCTCGTCTTCCACTGGGTCGAGCCCGGCGGCTGGGCCGCGATGGTCTCGGCCTCGGCGACGATGGCCTCACGCTGCTCGGCGGCTTCCGCGCGCGCGGCCGCGCGGTGCTCGGCCTCGTGGGCCCGCTTGGCCCCGAGGCCGGCCTCGACGCGCTCGACGGTGGCCAGCAGGGCCGGGATGTCGCCGACGACGCCGGTCGTCTCGACGTGCTCCTTGAGCGTGGACAGGCCGTCGGCCACCTCCTTCGCGGAGACGTCCGGGTTCCCCAGCCGGGCCTCGAGGAGGTCGGCGGAGGCCGCGAGCTCGTCGTACTTGCGGGCGAAGTACTGCAGGGCCTCGTCGGGCGTGGCGCCGGGGTAGGACCCGACCTCGCGCTCCTCGTCGTCCACCGTGACGAAGACGTGCCCGTCGTCGTCGACGCGGCCGAACCGTGCCGACTCCGAGTGGCTCACCGGCGCCGGCGCGGCGACCGGGCGCGGGTGCATCCGGGAGGCGAGCGCGGCCGGCGAGGGGATCGTCGGGCGGGGCGTGGGCTGGTCGTCGGACACGGGTCAGGCCTTCTTCTCGGTGACAGCAACCCGAAGGATGCTGATCGGTGCGGCGGGAGCGCCGTCATCAGGGCTTCCACCGGGTGCGACCCCGGCGGCTGCGATCCTGTCGACAATATCCAACCCGGAGGTCACCGTGCCGAAGACGGTGTAGCCGTCGGGGTCCGGGAGCGAGGAGTCGCCGTAGACGATGAAGAACTGGCCCCCGTTTCCCTTCTCCGGGTCCTGGGTGCGGGCCATGGCCAGGGTGCCGCGGGGGTAGGTGCCGTCCTCGGGCGCGTTCTCGACGCCGAAGCCGAAGCCGGGGTCGCCCTGACCGGTGCCGGTCGGGTCGCCGCACTGGAGGACCTTGAGGGTCTCCGCGGCCGTGAGGCGGTGGCACGGCGAGTTGATCCAGTAGCCCTGCTTCGCCAGCTCGTTGAAGGCGGCGACGGCCTGCGGGGCCTTCTCCCCGTCGAGGGTCACCTCGATGTCGCCGCAGTTGGTCGTCAGGGTCGCGACGTAGGTCTTGCCCTCCGCGGTCTTCTTGTCGGGCAGCTCGAGCTGGGCGCCGGTGCCGAGGGCGCTCGGCGGCGGCTCGCAGCCGGCCGCGACGGAGGCGGACGAGGACGCGGATGGGGTGGGGGCGTCAGCGGCCGGTGTGCCGGCATCCTCCGACGCGAACAGCGACCCGAGCACGGCCAGCACCGCGACGACGGCGATGACGGTGCCGACGACGGCGGCGACGCGCATCCGTCGGGCGCGGTCGGCCTCGCGCTGGGCGATCGTGCGCTGCTGCTTCTCCCAGCGACGGCGCGCTCGGGCGCGTTCCTGCTCCTTGGTCACCAATGGTCCTCACGTCGTGGCGGCAACGGCGGCCCAGTCTAGGCAGGCGTGGTGAGGCTACGCTCGCAGCGTGCTCGCCGTCGCCTTCCCCGCCGCTGCCTTCGGCACCAACTGCTACGTCCTCGCACCCGGGCCGGGGGAGGAGTGCGTCGTCGTCGACCCCGGCATCGGCGTCGAGGAGACGCTGCGCGACGTGCTCGCCGAGCACCACCTGCGGCCGGCCGCCGTGCTCCTCACCCACGGCCACCTCGACCACGTCTACTCGGTGACCCCGGTGTGCGGCGGCGACACCGCGGCGTACGTGCACACCGACGACCGCTACCGCCTCGAGGACCCCGTGAGCGGGGTGATGCCGGGCACCTTGGCCATGCTGGAGCAGCAGTTCGGCCGCCGGGCGACCTGGCGCGAGCCCGAGCGCGTCGTCGAGGTGCGCGACGGCGAGGGGCTCACCCTCGGCGGTCTCGACGTGTCGGTGCTCCACGCACCGGGGCACACCGAGGGGTCAGTGATGTTCGGGCTCGACACCGTGCCCGAGGGACTGCCGGAGGACGAGCGCCTGGACCGCACGATGGTGAGCGGTGACGTCCTCTTCGCCGGGTCGATCGGCCGCACCGACCTGCCCGGCGGCGACGACGCCGCGATGCGCCGCTCGCTGCGCGACGTCGTGCTGCCCCTGCCGGACTCCACGCTCGTGCTCACGGGCCACGGACCGGCGACGACGATGCGCCGGGAGCGGGCGACGAACCCGTACCTGCGAGGATTGACCGCGTGACCGCTCCCGCCCAGAAGGTGACCCCGATCTCGGGGTTCCCCGAGCTCCTGCCCGCCGACCGTCTCCTCGAGCTGCACGTCCTCGACGTCATCCGCGAGGTGTTCGAGCTGCACGGCTTCAGCCCGCTCGAGACCCGCGCCGTCGAGCCCGTCGACCGCCTCGTCGGCAAGGGTGGTGACGCCGACAAGGAGATCTACGGCGTGAGCCGCCTCGCCGGCGACGAGGGTGGGCGGGATGCCGCGCTCGGGCTGCACTTCGACCTCACCGTTCCCTTCGCGCGCTACGTCCTCGAGAACGCCGGGAAGCTCGCCTTCCCCTTCCGGCGGTACCAGATCCAGAAGGTGTGGCGCGGGGAGCGGCCCCAGGAGGGTCGGTTCCGCGAGTTCACCCAGGCCGACATCGACGTCGTCGACGTCGGAGAGCTTGCGCCGCACTTCGAGGCGGAGATGCCGCTCGTCATCGCCGAGGCGTTCGGCCGCCTGCCGGTGGGGGAGTTCCGCATCCAGGTCAACAACCGCCGGATCCCCGAGGGCTTCTACCTCGGCATCGGGCTCACCGATGTCGCGGGCACGCTGCGCATCGTCGACAAGCTCGACAAGATCGGCCCGGAGAAGGTGACGGCGCTGCTCCTCGAGGCGGGCGCGACACCGGACCAGGCGCGCCTGGCCCTGGAGCTGGCCGGCATCAGCAGCGCCGACCTGTCCTTCGTGGATGCCGTGCGCGCCCTGGGCGTGCAGCACCCGACCCTCGACGAGGGCCTGGCCGCCCTGGCGGCCGTTCTGGAGGTCGGCCTCAAGCAGGCACCGGGCGTGCTCGTCGCCGACCTGAGGATCGCGCGCGGCCTCGACTACTACACCGGCACCGTCTACGAGACGCAGCTCGTCGGCGCCGAGTCGTGGGGCTCGGTGTGCTCGGGTGGCCGCTACGACTCGCTCGCCTCGGACGGCCGCACCACCTACCCCGGCGTCGGCATCTCGATCGGCGTGACCCGGCTCGTGCACCTCCTCGTCGCCCGGCGTGGGCTCACGGCCAGCCGGTCGACACCGGCGGCCGTGCTCGTCGCCGTCGTCGACGAGGCGACGCGCGACACCTCCAGGCGGGTGGCGACGGCGCTGCGGGCGCGCGGCATCCCGTGCGAGGTGGCGCCGAGCGACGCGAAGTTCGGCAAGCAGATCCGGTACGCCGACCGGCGCGGCATCCCCTATGTCTGGTTCCCGGCGACCGGCGACGGCGCAGACCAGGTCAAGGACATCCGCTCGGGTGAGCAGGTCGACGCCGACGCCACGACGTGGGTCTGCCCGGCGGAGGACCTGCGCCCGGGCGTCGTCACCCCGTGAGCGGCGGCGCGCTCAGCTGCTGCTGAGCAGGGTGCCGACGCTGCCGGTGCGCGGGCTCGGGTCGCGGGCGTAGAGCCGCACGGCCCACAGCACCGAGCAGACGCCGATGGCCAGGCACCACGCGAGCGCCGCCGGCCAGCGGTCGCCGGGCGTCCCGCTGTCGAGCAGGGAGCGCAGCGTCTCGATGAGCGGGGTGTAGGGCTGGTGCGTGGCGAACCACTGGACCCCGGGCGACATCGTCGCGGTCGGCACGAACGCGCTCGACACGAACGGCAGGAACTGCGCCGGCAGCGACAGGGCGTTCGCCGTCTGCGGGCTGGCGGCGAGGAGCCCGATGCCCATCCCGAGCCACGTCGTGGCCACCGTGACGACGACGAGGAGGACGACCGCGCCGACGGCCCCGACGACGCCCCCCTGCGGCCGGTAGCCGATCGCCACGGCGACCGCGAGCACCAGCAGGGCGCTGATGAGGGTGCGCAGGACGCTGCCGAGCGAGCGGCCGGCGAGCACGGGTCCCGCACCGACCGCCATCGTGCGCAGCCGGGAGTGCAGGCCGTCGCCCTTGTCCAGGCTCACCCCGACGGCCGTGGTCGCCACGCCGCTGCCCACCGCCATGAGGACGATGCCCGGCGTGAGGTAGGCCAGGTAGTCGGCCCCACCGGTCAGGGCCTCCGTCCCGCTCGACAGGGCTCCGCCGAGCACGCCGGCGAACAGGAGCATGACGAGCACCGGCACGAGGATGCCGCTCAGCGTCATCGCGGGGTTGCGGATGCCGTGGCGCAGGTCGCGGCGGAGCAGCGTCAGGGTGTCGGCGACGGCGTGGTCGAGACTCATCGGGCGGTCTCCTCCAGCTCGGGACGACCCGTCAGCGCGAGGAAGACGTCGTCGAGGTCGGGCGTGGCGATCGACATGGCCGTGGGGGAGCACCCGGCACCGGCGAGGCGGTTCAGGGCCTCGGCGACCGCCGCGGGCGTGCCGTCGGAGGGGACCTGGAGGGTGAGGCCCTCCGGCGGCGCGGTGGCGCCCAGCGTCGTGGCCGCGCTCTCGAGGGCCGCGCGGTCAGGGAGTTCCAGCACGAGGTGTCCGCCCGGGACGAGCGCCTTGAGCTCGCGCGGGGTGCCCTCGGCGACGACCCGGCCGTGCTCGAGCACCGCGATCCGGTCGGCGAGGTGGTCGGCCTCCTCGAGGTACTGCGTCGTGAGGAACACGGTGGTCCCGCAAGCGACGAGGTCCCGGACGACCTGCCACAGCATCCGCCGGCCGCGGGGGTCCAGGCCGGCCGTCGGCTCGTCGAGGAAGATCAGCCGGGGGCGCCCGACGAGGGTCATGGCGAGGTCGAGCCGGCGCCGCATCCCGCCGGAGTAGACGACGGGCAGCGTGTCGGCGGCGTCGACGAGGTCGAAGGTCTCGAGCAGCTCGTCGACGAGCCGGCGGGCATCGCCCGGGGGCAGGTGCTGGAGGTCGGCCATGAGGCGGAGGTTCTCGCGCCCCGTGAGCAGGCTGTCGACGGCCGAGAACTGCCCCGTGACACCGATGGCCGACCGCACGGCCCGGCTCTCGCTGACGACGTCGTGCCCGAAGACCTCCACGGTGCCTCTGGTCGGGGGCACGAGGGTGGACAGTACCTGGACCGTCGTCGTCTTGCCGGACCCGTTGGGCCCGAGCAGGGCGAAGACCGCGCCCGCCTCCACCGCGAGGTCGACCCCGTCGAGGACGACCTTCTCGCCGAAGGACCGGTGCAGGTGGACGGCACGGATGGCGAGCGCGCCCACGGTCAGCCCCTCGCGATCGTCACGGTGCCGAACCGCGTGCTGGCGCGCAGCTGCAGGACCGTGCCGCCCTCGGGGCGGGTGGCGGAGGGCGCGAGCTCGTTGCGGACCTCGCCGCTCGTCGCCGTCGCGTCGACGAGGGCGACGGTGCCCTCGGGGATGCCGACCCGCACGTTGCCGTAGGACGTCGACACGTCGGCGTCGCCGCCGACGGCCGAGCCGACCCGGATCTCGCCGGACGACGAGCGGGCGCGCAGCCCGCCCTCGGCCGTGTCGACGAGGATGTCGCCCACGCCGGACGTCGCCTCGGCCCGCCCGACGAGCCGTCCGGCCCGGATCGTGCCCTTGCGGGCCTCGAGCCTGGCGACGCCCGTGCACGTGCCGATCGTGACGTTGCCCGCGGTCGTGCGCAGAACGGCCTCTCCGGCCCGGTCGACCTCGACGTTGCCGGCGTGGGTGCGCAGGTCGCACGGGCCGAGGTCCCCGTGGACGAGGACGTCGCCGGCGGCGTTGGTCACGCGCAGCAGGGACCCGCTCGGCACCTCGACGCTGACGACGACCGTCCCCGGCCGCCCCAGGCGGCGGAACCGCGGGCGAGGTGCGAAGACCCGCAGGGCGCCCTCGACACAGCGAACCGTCGTCGCCGCGGCGGCCTCGACGTCGGCCGCTCGGCCGGGGTCCATCGGGCGGACGTCGACGGTCGTCGTCTCGCGGTCGGAGCCGATGACCCGCACCGTGCCGATCTCGAGGTCGATCGTGGCCTCGACGGGGGTCGGGGTGGCGTAGGTGTCCACGGTGTCTCCTGCGTTTCTGCGTGCGGCTGGGTGGCTGGCGAAAGGGGGGATGGCGGGTCAGCTGACCCAGCCGGTGAAGCGTGAACCGCCGGGGGTCGCGGGCGGCAGCGGAGGCGTCGGCGAGCGGAGGACGCCGGTGAGGGTGCGGCACAGGAAGGTGTTGACCGACAGCCCCTCGCGCTCGGCCGCCCGCTCGATGTCGGCCTTGAGCTGTTCGGAGGGTCGGAAGGTGATGCGGGCCGTCGCGCCGCGCTCGTCGGCGTCGGGCCCCGCCTGCGGCGCGGCCGCGGGCCCCGCGGGGGGAGCGGGCGGCAGGGTCACGACGAAGCCCAGCTCGCGGCCCCGCAGGCGCAGGTCGACCGAGCCGGGCGCCAGCTCGTGCGTGATCTCCTCGGCGGCGTCGGCGAGGGCCTCCTGGAGCACCAGCCGCACGGCGGGGTCGAGCGGGGCCAGAAGGCGTCCGGCCGCCGCGAGGGTCTGCTCGTCGGCGCCGTCGGTGGCGAGCGCCAGCTCCTGGCGCAGGGCGTCGGCGTACCGGGTCAGATCCATGACGTCACTATGACGTCACTATGCAGTCAATGTCAACCGGAATGACGTCAGGATGCCGGTGCTCCCAGCAGCGGTGGACGCAGACCGCACTCGCGCAGCTCGAGGAGCGCGAGCGCGTGGATGATGTCCGGGTCGCCCCGGCGCCACGCGCCGGCCGGGTCGTCGGAGACCTTCGCCAGGCGGGGCATCGGCTGGTTGGCCATCGCGCGCAGGGCGAACAGGTCGAGGTCTGGGGCGGCGTCGATGAACCGCTGGGCGGCGCTCGCCCGCCGCACGAAGCGCAGCCGCAGGACGAGCCAGACGAAGCCGACGATGAGCACCGGCACCAGCGCCGTCGTCACCGCGAGGACCAGCGCCAGCCGCTCCACGGCGGACACGAGGTCGCGCCCCACCTGCTCGAGCTCGGTGCCGACGCCCGCGGCGGACCGGAACGGCGTGGCGACGCGGTCCTCGAGCAGGGGGAGGTCGTCGACGGTGTCGCCGGCGGTCGTCATGGTGCCCCGGAAGCTCACGCCCGCCCCGGCGAGGTCGTGTCCCGGGCCGGCGAGCGCCATCGTCGACTCGTGGACGCGCTGGGCGACGCGCACCCACAGCACCACCCACAGGACGAGGCCGACGTCCGCGGCGACCTGGGCCAGGCGCCGCGCGGGGATGTCGCTGTAGAGCTTCATTGGGGGGTTCCTCCCGTCGTCGGGCCGCTCCGCGGCCCGGGTCTAGACTCGCATCGCGCTCCATGGGGCGCAGCCGCCTCGGCAACGGTGCCGGGGTGTTCGACGAGTGAGACAGGGCCAGATAACCGTGAAGGTCGGTATCCCCAGCGAGGTCAAGAACAACGAGTTCCGTGTCGGCATCACCCCCGTGGGTGTCCACGAGCTCGTCCGTCGAGGCCACGACGTGTTCGTGCAGAAGGGTGCCGGTCTCGGCTCCTCGATCACGGACGAGGAGTACGTCGCCCAGGGCGCCACGATCCTCGGCACCGCCGACGACGTGTGGGGCGAGGCCGAGATGGTCATGAAGGTCAAGGAGCCCGTGGCAGAGGAGTACCACCGGCTCCGGGAGGGCCTGACCCTCTTCACGTACCTCCACCTCGCCGCCGACGAGCCGCTCACCAAGGAGCTCGTCGCGCGCAAGGTCACCTCGATCGCCTACGAGACGGTGCAGCTGCCCTCCGGGCTGCTCCCGCTGCTCTACCCGATGTCCGAGGTCGCCGGCTGCCTCGCACCCCAGGTCGGCGCGCACGCGATGATGAAGGCCCAGGGCGGCCGCGGTGTCCTCATGGGCGGGATCGGGGGCGTCGCGAACGCCAGGGTCGTCGTCCTCGGCGCCGGCGTCGCCGGCCAGAACGCCGCCAACATCGCGCTCGGCATGGGCGCCGACGTCACGCTGCTCGACACCGACCTCGACAAGCTCCGGATGAGCTTCTGGCGCTACGACAACCGCGTCGCCCAGATCGCCTCCTCGGCGATGTCGGTCAAGGAACAGGTGCTCGGCGCCGACCTCGTCATCGGCACCGTCCTCATCCCCGGCGCCAAGGCCCCCAAGCTCGTCACCGACGAGATGGTCGCGCAGATGAAGCCCGGCTCGGTCCTCGTCGACGTCGCCATCGACCAGGGCGGCTGCTTCGAGCACTCGCGGCCCACGACGCACGCCGACCCGACGTACCAGGTCCACGACTCGATCTACTACTGCGTCGCGAACATGCCCGGCGCGGTGCCGCACACCTCGACGTGGGCGCTCACCAACGCCACCCTCTCGTACGCGACGAAGCTCGCCGAGAAGGGCTGGAAGGACGCCATGCGGGCCGACGCCGCACTCGCGGGCGGACTGAACACCCATGACGGCCACGTCACGTACGGCGCCGTCGCCGACGCCTTCGACATGGACAGCATCGACATCGCCGAGGCCCTGTCCTGACCGACACCCGCAGGACGCCGGCGGCCCGCCCCACGCCCGTGGGGCGGGCCGCCGACGCGTGGCTGACCCACCTCGACGTCGAACGGGGCGCGTCCCGGCACACGTTGAGCGCCTACCGCCGCGACCTGGCGCGCTGGACGGCCTACCTCGCCTCGCTGGGGGTCGACCGCCCCGAGGACGTGCGCGAGACCCACGTCAGCGAGTTCCTCGCCCGCCTGCGCGAGGGCGACGACGACCACCGGCCCCTCGCCGCCACCTCCGCCGCCCGCACCCTGGTCGCCGTGCGGGGGCTGCACCGGTTCCTCGCGCTCGAGGGGGTGCTCGACACCGATCCCGCCCGCCGGGTCAGCCCGCCGACGCCGCCGTCGCGGCTGCCGAAGGCCATCCCCGTCGAGGACGTCGAGCGGCTCCTCGAGGCCGCGTCGGTCGGCGACACGCCGGCGTCGCTGCGCGACCGCGCCCTCCTCGAGGTGCTCTACGGCACCGGGGCGCGCATCTCCGAGGCGGTCGGCCTGGACGTCGACGACGTCGAGGGGGACGAGGGCGTCGTGCGGCTGCGCGGCAAGGGGGGCAAGGAGCGCATCGTGCCCGTGGGGTCGTATGCCGCGTCGGCCCTCTCCGCGTGGCTGGTCCGCGGTCGGCCGGTCCTCGCCGCGAAGGGGCCGGGCACGCCCGCGCTCTTCCTCAACACGAGGGGCGGCCGGCTGTCCCGACAGAGCGCCTGGGCGGTGCTGCGGGCCTGCGCGGAGCGCGCCGACGTGCCGGGACACCTCTCGCCGCACACGCTGCGCCACTCGTTCGCCACGCACCTGCTCGAGGGCGGTGCCGACGTGCGCGTGGTGCAGGAGCTGCTCGGCCACGCCTCGGTCACGACGACGCAGGTCTACACGCTCGTCACGGTCCAGCGGCTGCGTGAGGTGTATGCGCAGAGCCACCCCCGTGCCCGCTGATAGGGTCTCCCCGATCAGCGCGAGGCTGACCGTCTGCAGCACCGGCACCGGGGAGAGAGAGTTGGATTCCGACGCGGCGTTCAAGATCCGCACCGCCGGACAGGTGGGGCCCACAGGCCGCCCCCTCCCCGAGTTCCCCGATCCCGAACCGCTGGCCTCCCACGGCCCCGCGCGGATCATCGCGATGTGCAACCAGAAGGGTGGCGTCGGCAAGACGACGACGACCATCAACCTGGGCGCGGCCCTCGCGGAGGTCGGGCGACGGGTGCTGCTCGTCGACTTCGACCCGCAGGGCGCGCTGTCGGTGGGCCTCGGGGTGCCGGTCAACGAGCTCGATGTCACGGTCTACAACCTGCTCATCGAGCGCGGTCACGACGTCCGCACCGTCATCAAGCACACGAAGGTCGACGGGCTCGACGTCCTGCCGGCCAACATCGACCTGTCGGCGGCCGAGGTGCAGCTCGTCGGCGAGGTCGCGCGCGAGCAGATCCTCGCCCGCGTGCTGCGTCCGGTGGTCGACGACTACGACGTCGTCCTCATCGACTGCCAGCCCTCGCTGGGCCTGCTGACCGTCAATGCGCTGACCGCCGCGCACGGGGTCATCATCCCGCTCGAGTGCGAGTTCTTCGCGATGCGCGGTGTCGCCCTGCTCGTCGAGACGATCGAGAAGATCACCGACCGGCTCAACCCGCGGCTCCAGGTCGACGGCATCCTCGCGACCATGTACGACGGTCGAACGCTGCACTCGCGCGAGGTCGTGGCCAGCGTCGTCGAGCACTTCGACGACCAGGTCTTCCACACCGTCATCTCCCGCACCGTGAAGTTCCCCGACGCGAGCCTGGCCGCGGAGCCGATCACCACGTACGACGCCACCCACAAGGGCGCCGACGCCTACCGCCAGCTCGCCCGCGAGCTCATCGCCCGCGGCGGGGCGGCCTGACCCGATGGCGACGGCCCCCGACGAGGCCGGGGGCGGCGTGCCGCCGGTCACCGACCCCGAGGTCGCGAGCGACGTGACCCCGGGCGGGGTGCTGACCCGCCGGGCCCCCGCGACGGCGTTCGAGGTGTCCCTCGACGTCTTCAGCGGACCGTTCGACCTCCTCCTCGGGCTGATCAGCAAGCACAAGCTGGACATCACCGAGATCTCGCTCGCGCAGGTCACGGACGACTTCATCGCCCACATCCGCACCGAGCGGGCCAAGCCGGACGGCTGGGACCTCTCCCAGGCCTCGGAGTTCCTCCTCGTCGCGGCGACGCTGCTCGACCTCAAGGCGGCCCGGCTGCTGCCGCAGGCCGGGCCCGAGGACGAGGAGGACCTCGCCCTCATCGAGGCGCGCGACATCCTCTTTGCCCGGCTCCTGCAGTACCGCGCCTTCAAGGACATCGCGCACACCTTCGCCGAGCGGATGGCGACCGCCGGGCGACGCCACCCGCGCACGGCATCCCTCGAGCCACACCTCGCGGCGCTGCTCCCCGAGCTCGTCATGACGGTGACGCCCGAGCAGCTCGCCATGGTCGCCGCGCGGGCGATGGCCCCCCGGGTGGCGCCGACCGTGGGCCTGGCCCACCTCCACGCGCCCGCGGTCAGCGTGCGCGAGCAGGCCGGGATCATCGGCGCCCGGCTGCGTCGCGAGCGGGTCGCCTCCTTCCGCAGCCTCGTCGCCGACGCCGACTCCACCCTCGTCGTCGTCGCCCGGTTCCTCGCCCTCCTCGAGCTGTTCCGCGACGCGGCGATCGGCTTCGAGCAGGCCGAGGCGCTCGGCGAGCTGACCGTGCGCTGGACCGGGCCGGAGGAGGGCGAGATCGAGGTCGACGACGAGTTCGACGAGCCGCCGCCCGACGCGGCCGCCGACGAGCCGCCCCCGACCGCACCCGAGGAGAGCACCGATGAGTGAGCACGAGGCACCGCCCGCCGAGACGGAGGACCAGCTCGCCTTCGACGTCGCCGACTTCCCCGGCGGGATCCACGGCGCCCTCGAGGCGGTGCTCATGGTCGTCGACGAGCCGGTGACCACGATGGCGCTGGCCTCGGCGCTCGAGCAGCCGGTCGCCGACGTCGAGGCTGCCCTCGCCGAGCTCGAGGACGGGTATGCCGCGCAGCAGCGCGGGTTCACGTTGCGGCAGGTCGGCGGCGGGTGGCGGATGTACAGCCGGCACGAGTACGCCCCCGTCGTCGAGCGGTTCGTCCTCGACGGCCAGCAGGCCCGTCTCACCCAGGCCTCCCTCGAGACGCTCGCCGTCATCGCCTACCGCCAGCCGGTGTCCCGCTCGCGGGTCGCGGCCGTCCGCGGTGTCAACGTCGACGGCGTCATCCGCACGCTCCTCACGCGCGGGCTCATCGAGGAGCTGGGGCACGACGAGGAGTCGACCGCGATCCTCTACGGCACGACGTCCCTGTTCCTCGAGCGCCTCGGGCTGCAGAGCCTCGAGGACCTGCCCGCGCTCGCCCCCTACCTGCCCGAGGTCGACGTGCTCGACGAGATCGCCGAAGGAGGCCGCGCATGACGCCGCCGAAGAACCGTGGACCCGCCCCCTCCGGGAAGGGCGGCGGCAAGCGCCCCGCCCGGCCCTCCACCGCCGGGAAGGGTGGGGGCCAGGGCGCCAGGAGTGCGAAGGGTGCCAAGGGTCCCCAGGGTGCGAAGGGTGCCAAGGGCGGCAAGGGTGCCCCTCCCGCGAAGGGCACGGGCCGGCCCCAGCGGGGCAGCTCCGGCTCCACGCGCCCGAGCCAGCCGACGGCCGCGCCGCAGTGGCCGGACCGCCCGCAGGTCGACGTCCACGACCCCGAGGGCGTCCGCCTCCAGAAGCTCCTCGCGGCGGCCGGCGTCGGCTCTCGACGGGTCTGCGAGGACCTCATCACCGCCGGCCGCGTCCAGGTCGACGGGCAGGTCGTCACCGAGCTCGGCGTCCGCATCCGCACCACCCAGACGGTGCACGTCGACGGCGTGCGCGTGCAGCTCGACGAGTCGCGGGTCTACCTCGCGTTCAACAAGCCCCTCGGGGTGGTCACCTCGATGAGCGACGAGCTCGGCCGGGTCGACATCGGCGACTTCGTCGCGAACCGCAAGGAGCGGCTCTTCCACGTCGGCCGGCTCGACGCCGACACCGAGGGCCTGCTGATCCTCACGAACGACGGCGACCTCGCGCACCGGCTCCAGCACCCGCGCTACGGCGTGCTCAAGACCTACCTGGCCCAGATCCCCGGGCCGGTGCCGCGTGACCTCGGGCGTCGGCTGCGTGAGGGCATCGAGCTCGAGGACGGCCCCGTGCAGGTCGACTCCTTCCGGGTCGTCGACTCCGCGCCGGGCAAGGCGCTCGTCGAGGTCGTGCTCCACGAGGGGCGCAAGCACATCGTGCGCCGCATGCTGGCCGAGGTCGGCCACCCCGTCATCACCCTCGTGCGCACCCAGGTCGGCCCCATCCACCTCGCCGACACCAAGCCGGGCAAGTGGCGCAACCTCACGGCCGCGGAGGTCGGCGCGCTGTACAAGGCCGCCGAGCTGTGACCCGTGTCCACGTCGTCGGCACGGGGCTGCTCGGCACGAGCCTGGGTCTGGCGCTGACCCGCCTCGGTGACGACGTCACGCTCGAGGACATCAGCCCGACGCACGCCGCCCTCGCCCGCGACCTCGGCGCCGGGAGGCTGCCCGACGGTCCGGTCGAGCCCGACCTCGTCGTCGTCGCGACCCCCCCCGACGTCACCGCCGCGTGCGTCGCCGACGCGCTCGGACGCTTCCCGGATGCCGCCGTCACCGACGTGGCCTCCGTCAAGGGCGCGGTGCTCGACGCGCTGCGGGCGACCCGCACCGACCTCTCCCGCTACTGCGGCTCGCACCCGATGGCGGGCCGTGAGCGCTCGGGTGCGGTGTCCGGGCGGTACGACCTGTTCGACGGCCGGGCCTGGGTGCTCACGCCGACGGCCGAGACCGACCAGGCGGTCACCGCGCTCGTCGCGGCCGTCGCCCGCTCCGCCGGCGCCGCGGTGAGCACGCTGGCTCCCGAGCGCCACGACGCGGCCGTCGCCGCGGTCTCGCACGTGCCCCAGCTCGCGGCGAGCCTCGTCGCCGCCCGCCTCGAGGGGCTCGACGACGCAGCGGTCGCCCTCGCGGGGCAGGGCCTGCGCGACGTCACCCGCATCGCCGCGAGCGACCCCCACCTGTGGACCCAGATCCTCGTCGGCAACGCCCCGGCCGTCCGCGACGTGCTCCTCGCGCTCGTCGACGACCTCGGCCGCGTCGTCGGCGCCCTCGACGAGCTGAGCACCTCCACCGACGCGCCCGGCGCCCGCGGCACGCTCGCCCGCACCATCGCCGCCGGGAACGCCGGCCACGCGCGGATCCCTGGCAAGCACGGCGCCGCCCCCACGGCGTACACGACCGTGCGGGTGCTCATCCCCGACGAGCCCGGGCAGCTCGGCCGCCTCTTCGCCGACATCGGCGCGATCGGCACGAACATCGAGGAGTTCCACCTCGACCACGGGCTGGGCCAGCCCTTCGGCCTCGCCGAGGTCGACGTCGTGCCGGCCGCGGCGACGGGTCTGGCCCAGGCGCTGGAGGAGCGGGGCTGGCGGCTGCACGGCTGACCCGCCACTAGGCTCACGCACCATGACCGCACCCCTGACGATCGCGATCGACGGCCCCTCGGGCTCCGGCAAGAGCAGCGTCGCCAAGGCCGTGGCCTCCCGGCTCGGCATCGGCTACCTCGACACGGGGGCCATGTACCGCGCGCTCACGTGGTGGTGCCTCGAGCGCGACCTCGACCTCACCGACACGGATGCCGTCGCCGCCGCGGCGCGCGACCTGCCGCTCGACATGGGCACCGACCCGGGGGCGCCGACCGTGACCGTCGACGGCACCGACGTGACCGCGGCGATCCGCACCACCGAGGTGAGCACCGCCGTCTCCGCCGTGGCGACCAACCGCGAGGTGCGCCCCGTGCTCCAGCAGCTGCAGCGCGACCTCATCGCCCGCATCGCCCAGCAGACCGGGGGAGTCGTCGCCGAGGGCCGCGACATCACCACGGTCGTCGCCCCGGACGCCCGCGTGCGCGTGCTGCTCACGGCATCCGAGGAGGCCCGGCTGCGCCGCCGCTCGGCCGAGCTGCACGGCACGACCGACGCGTCGGCCGTCGAGGCCACCCGCGACCAGGTGGTGCGCCGCGACCGCGACGACTCGACCGTGTCGACGTTCACCGAGGCGGCCGAGGGCGTCGTCCTCGTCGACACCTCCGAGCTCGACCTCGACCAGAGCGTCGAGGCCGTCCTCGACATCGTGGCCGCCGAGACGTCGGAGTGACCGGACGCCCGCGCCCGTGAACGACCTCCCGGCGCCGGGACCGGTGCGGGGCCGCCTCGCCCACCTCGTCGGCCCTGCGGGCTTCGCCTCGAGGTGCTCGGCAGGGGCGGTGTCGTCGGCATCTTCCCGGAGGGCGGCCGTGGCCGTGGTGACCTGGCGGCCGCCGGCAAGGGGGTCGCCTGGCTGGCGCTGCGGTCGGGGGCGGTCGTCGTGCCCACGGCGTGCCTCGGCACCCGCCGCACCGGTGAGCTCGCGGCGTCCTGGCCGCGGCTGCGCAGCCGGCTCGTCGTCGACTTCGGCGCGCCCGTGGTCCTCGACCTGCCCGGTGGAGCGCCGGGGAGGGTGCGCCTGGACCTGGCGACGGAGCAGGTCCGCGCCGCCCTCGAGGCGCACGTGCACGCGGCGGCCGGCCGGCACGGCATCCCGCTCCCCACCGACGTGCCCCCCGACCTGCTGGACTGACGCACCGCTCGCGTGGGGGAGAATGGGGGGATGAGCACCGAGGACCCCGCGACCCAGACCCAGGACCCAGCAGCCGTCGAGCGGGCGCTGCGGGTGGGCCTCGAGGACTTCGAGCTCAGCGACGAGGACCGTGCCCTGCTCGAGCGCGGTGACGACGCGCTCGACGCCGAGGCCGCCGCCGGCCCGCTGCCGGTCGTCGCCGTCGTGGGCCGCCCGAACGTCGGCAAGTCCACCCTCGTCAACCGCATCATCGGCCGCCGCGAGGCCGTCGTCGAGGACGTCCCGGGCGTCACCCGCGACCGGGTGGCCTACGACGCCGAGTGGGTGGGTCGCCACTTCACCCTCGTCGACACCGGCGGCTGGGCGATCGACGCGACCGGCATCCACCTGCGCGTCGCCGAGCAGGCCGAGATCGCCGTCGACCTCGCGGATGCCGTGCTGTTCGTCGTCGACGCGACCGTGGGCGCCACCGACGACGACGAGAACTGCGTCAGGCTGCTCCGCCGCGCCGGCAAGCCCGTCGTGCTCATCGCCAACAAGGTCGACGACCAGCGCACGGAGGCCGACGCGGCCGCGCTGTGGAACCTCGGCCTCGGCCAGCCGTGGCCCGTCTCCGCCCTGCACGGGCGGGGGAGCGGTGACGCCCTCGACGCGCTCCTCGAGGTGCTGCCCGACGTCTCCGCCATGGGCGGGGCCTACGAGCGCGGCGGCCCCCGCCGCGTGGCGCTCGTCGGGCGCCCGAACGTCGGCAAGTCCTCGATGCTCAACAAGCTCGTCGGCCACGAGCGGGTCGTCGTCGACCACGTCGCCGGCACGACCCGCGACCCCGTCGACGAGCTCATCGAGCTCGGCGGGCGCGCGTGGCGCTTCGTCGACACGGCCGGCATCCGGCGCCGCGTCCACCAGACCCGCGGCGCCGACTTCTACGCCTCGCTGCGCACCCAGACGGCCCTCGAGAAGGCCGAGGTCGCGGTCGTGCTCGTCGACGCGGCGGAGACGATCTCCGAGCAGGACGTCCGCGTCATCCAACAGGTCATCGACGCCGGCCGCGCCCTCGTCATCGCCTACAACAAGTGGGACCTCACCGACGAGGAGCGGCGCCACTTCCTCGAGCGCGAGATCGAGCGCGACCTCGTGCAGATCCCGTGGGCGCCGCGCGTCAACGTCTCGGCACGCACCGGCCGGCACATGGAGAAGCTCGTCCCCGCGCTCGACACCGCCCTGGAGTCGTGGGACAGCCGCATCTCCACCGGCCGGCTCAACGCGTTCCTCGGTGAGGTCGTCGCCGGGCACCCGCACCCGGTGCGCGGCGGCAAGCAGCCCCGCATCCTCTTCGCGACCCAGGCGGGGACGCGCCCGCCGCGGTTCGTCCTGTTCGCCTCGGGGTTCATCGAGGCCGGGTACCGGCGGTTCGTCGAGCGTCGCCTGCGCGAGGAGTTCGGGTTCGTCGGCACCCCGATCGAGATCTCGGTGCGGGTGCGCGAGAAGCGCTCCCGCCGCTGACCCCCCCGCGCCCCGACTTTCCCGCCCGATCCCGGAACCTTCACCTGAGCACCCCTTCCGTTGTGGTGTCGACGTGAAGCTTCCGGTGCCTTTCGGTGCTTTCCGAGGGATGCCGGCCACGGTCCGGGGCGATTGGGTCGGCCCGCCGGGCATGGGATAAGGTTTCGTCGCTCCCGCGAGGGGGCGAGCCACGGGCTGTGGCGCAGCTTGGTAGCGCACTTGACTGGGGGTCAAGGGGTCGCAGGTTCAAATCCTGTCAGCCCGACTGGAGTCTCTGCAGGTCAGAGGCCTGGAAGGCCACGGAGACTCGTGGTCGTGCACCATGCGTGCAGCAGGGATCGGTAACGGGTTGCGGATCACCCCCTGACCGATCGAGGTTTTCGAGACGATCCGCCTCCAGATCTGCGGCTCGCGCGGACTCAACACGTGCGCATCACAGGGTTGACCTGCGCAAACGTACGTTGCTCCGCTCTGCGTAGGGTCGACGTGATCCACATCAGCAGCGGTTGGGCTCCCACGGAGACCGGTCCAGCGCGAGGTACCAGTCCGACTCAGGTGTAAAACGAAGCGCTTGGGTAGGCTGACGTGACGTCCGTGAGACAGGGGTTGATCACGTGTGACCGTTGCCGGACCGACTTTCGACTTGGTGGTTGCCGCGAACCGCCTCCCCGTTGACCTCGTTGTCGACGCTCACGGTGAGGGGACCTGGCAGCGCAGTCCGGGAGGTCTGGTGTCAGCGATGGAGGGGGCCATGGCGGGCCGGGATGCGGCGTGGGTCGGCTGGGCCGGCGAGCCCGGGCCTGCACCTGAGCCGTTCTATCGGGGCGACCTGTTCGTGCATCCGGTGAACCTGACCTCCGTGGAGATCGAGGAGTACTACGAAGGTTTCAGCAACGACACCCTCTGGCCCATCTACCACGACGTGATCGTTCAGGCGACGTTCCACCGCCAGTGGTGGAACACCTACCGGACGGTCAACCGTCGCTTCGCGCACGCCATCGCTGAGGTGGGCGCGCCGGGTGCCACCGTGTGGGTGCACGACTACCATCTGCAGCTGGTACCGGCGATGGTGCGGGCGATCCGGCCCGACCTGCGCATCGGATGGTTCAACCACATACCCTTCCCGCCGGTCGAGCTCTTCGCCCAGCTGCCATGGCGTGGGGCGCTGGTCGAGGGGCTGCTGGGCGCGGACTTCCTGGGCTTCCAGCGCACCGCCGATGCCGAGAACTTCCTGCGTTCCTGCCGCCGTCTGCTGGGGATGTCCACCAAGGGCCATACCGTGACGTTCACCTCCCCTGACGGCCACACGGCACCACGAACGGTGCGGGTGAGCGCCATCCCGATCTCGGTGGACTTCCGGGGTCTGTCGGCGCTGGCCAGCACCCCGCAGGTCCTCGCCCGCGCGGCCGAGATCCGGGCTTCGCTGGGTGACCCCGAGATCCTCATGCTGGGCGTCGACCGACTCGACTACACCAAGGGCATCCGTCACCGGCTCAAGGCCTACGGCGAGCTCCTACGAGACAAGGCGCTGACCCCACCCAGCGTGACGCTGATGCAGGTTGCGATGCCAACTCGGGAGCGCGTGGACGCCTACCGGGTGCTGCGCGACGAAGTGGAGCGCACGGTCGGACAGATCAACGGCGAGTACGAGGTCCTGGGCTCGACCGCGATCCACTACCTGCGCCATTCCTACCCCCGCGAGGAGATGGTGGCGATGTTCGTGGCCGCGGACATCATGCTCGTGACGCCCCTGCGTGATGGCATGAATCTCGTCGCCAAGGAGTACGTCAGCTGCCGCAACGATCTCGGTGGCGCCTTGGTGCTGTCCGAGTTCACCGGGGCCTGGCACGAGCTGCACCAGGCCTTCATCTGCAACCCCCACGACATCGAGGGCGTCAAGCAGACGATCATGCGCGCGATCAATACCCCCGAGGACGAGCGTCGCCGCCGGATGAGGGCGATGCGCAAGCGTGTCGCTGACCATGATGTCCAGCGGTGGGCCTCCCGCTACCTCGAGGCACTGGCGTCCGCGCCGTCAATACCCCATCGGTCGACCGTGGCCATCACCAAGCCACAACTAGGCGCCGACGGCGCCAACCGGGCCGACCTGTCGGACCCCGACAGAGCTTCAGAGGCGATCGGCAGTTGAGCGAGGTGGGCCAGGAGCTACGTATCGCGCTCAGCGCCTTTGCTGCCCGGCCTCGGGTGCTCGTGGCTGTCGACTTCGACGGCACGCTCGCTCCGCTCGTCGCTGACCCGCTACAAGCCAATGCCGTGCCCGGTGGTCTCGAGGCGTTGCGTGATGCGGCAACCCTCGGTGGAGTCACCACGGCGGTCGTGTCGGGGCGCGACCTCGCAACCTTGGAGATGTTGACCGCCATCCGTCCAGACGATCGCATCACCCTCGTCGGCAGCCACGGCGCCCAGACAAACCGCGCGGACCGGGCCGCGCTCGTGTCGACCGCCGGTGCCGCCTTCCTGGACAAGGCCGCGGCGGCTCTGCTGGAGACCTTGCGTGACGAGCTTGAGGCGATCAGGTCCCGTTACCCCGCAGTGCGACTGGAGTACAAGCCTGCCGCGGTCGCTCTGCATACCCGGGACGTCGAGCCGTCGGCGGCCGAGGCAGCCACCAAGGCCGCCAACGAGGCCGCCAGACGGCATCCGGGGGTGCATGTCATACCCGGCAAGGAGGTCGTCGAGCTCTCTGTGACCGCGGCGGACAAAGGCAGCGCCTTGGCCGACCTGGCGCTCGCGTCGAGCTCGAACGCGACTCTCTACGTCGGGGACGACGCGACGGATGAGCGAGCATTCGCCGCGCTCCACCCCTTGTCGGGCGACCTGACCATCAAAGTCGGTACCGGCGAAACCGTTGCCCTGCACCGGGTCCCTGACCCTGAAGCCGTCGTAGCGCTGCTCAAGCTGTTCGTCGCCGTGCGGCGTCTGCAAGGCTGACGCCGCTCCACCTTGACGGGCACCCCCGAGCACGACCACGTGCGATGTGCGCGCTCGTCGGCACGAGAGTCAAGGTGCCGGGAGCCCGCTCTGGAGTCCGGCTGGCGCGAGGTGACGCAGTCAGAGCTGTTGATGGGCAGGTCGGCGTGGCCTTGAGCAGCTGCTGACAGCCACTGGCGGGCGCACCCGATCGCATGGCGACACCCTTCACGGGTCGGCAAGGACGGGACGGACTCGCGAGGAGGTTCGACGAACCGATGTGCGTACCTGCTGGACACCTGGCGCCGTTGACCGTCCCGCGCAGCTGTGGGGACTATTGAGTGGTGATCACAGAAGAAGCTCCAGGCGGATCGGTCGGTTGCGATGTCTGCGGCATCCTGCTGGCCGCGGACAAGGTCGAGGCCCACAGGGCCTGGCATCAGCACGAGGAGGAGCGGCTGGACGGCCTGACCCGCTCGGTGCAGGAGGTTCTCGACCGCCTGCGTGGCACGCCCTGAGGGTTGAGGACCATCTGCCGTCGTGAGTGAGGACGAGCACGCGACGAAGTGCACGGAACCCAGGAGAACGACATGACCGTCGTCTACACGTTCGATGTCTTTTCCAGCCTCGACGGCTTCGGTGCCGCCAGCACGAACTGGAGCGGCTACTGGGGCAAGCAGGGTCCCGAACTGCTCGACCACCGCCTTGCCCAGTACGGCCCGGAGCAGCGGATGGTGTTCGGGGCCAACACGTACCGGGCCTTCGTACGGCTGCTGGCCTCGAGCTCCGAGCAGCCCGAGGTGCTGGACCCTTGGGTCACACGGATGAGGACCCTGCCGACAACGGTGGTGTCGACGACCCTGCAGGATCCGCTCGACTGGCCGAACGCGACCGTGGCGAGCGGTGACGCCCTCGACGTCGTCGCTCGGCTCAAGGAGGAGTCCGAGGTGCCGTTGCGCTCGCACGGCAGCCTGTCGATGAACCGCGCGCTGATGGCCGCCGGCCTGGTCGACCGCGTGCAGGTGACGCTCTTCCCGGTCATCACCGGTTCGACCGGGCTGGACCCGATCTTCGAGGCAGCAGCCGACTTCGACCTGGAGCTGCTCGAGAGCCGAACGCTTGACGACCACATCCAGGAGCTCATCTACCGACCCACTCTGCATTGACCCATGGACCGCCGGGACTGCGTGTGGCCTCGGCCACCAAGGTCCACGCGTCTCGTCCCGTCGTCGCGCGGACGCGTTCCTTTGCTCCGGCTCGGCTGGCGGCTCAGTCGACGGCATCCGCAGCAGTCGAGAGAGTTCAGGCCTCGATGTAACGCTTCGCGACAGCGGCGTGACCCGTCGTGGCGTTGTGGTTCGCGGCCTCGGACTGTGCGTCCTCCGGAGTTGAGTGCTCGCCGCCGTGCCAGGCCCCGTCGACGAGTGTGCCCCCGAACGGCTCGTCGTGGCGCGCCGGGCAGAACGGACTGAAGAAGACGACCGGTGCAGCGGGGAGCTCCGTGCCCTCCCCACTGCTCGATCCGGGTGACGGCGAGGGAAGCCCGTCGATGGGAGCGGAGTGGTGCCGCGGGGCGCGCTGTCACACGCCCACCTCGCGGCGGAGTGACGTATTCACCGCACGAGAACTTCGTGACCACGGGCCCCATTTGTCGGCTGCGGGACAGGACCCCGCAGGGACCGGGTGCGAGCGATCTGCCGAAGGGCTTCGTGCCAGAGTGGTGCCATGGGCACGGCGATGCCGTTCGACGAGGACGTGACGCATCGAGTCGTGGAGGTCTACACGACGCTCGATGTCGTGGCGCAGCGCGATGCGACGCTGGAGATCCTGGACCCGCAGCCGGGCGAGCGCGTACTGGACATCGGCTCTGGGCCAGGCTTCTTGGCCGCCGCGATTGCCAGCTGCGTGGGCGAGTCCGGCGCCGTGTTCGGCATCGATCTGAGCGAGCCGATGATCGCGTACGCGAGCGGCCTCGCTGCGGCGCCGGGCGCGGCGCCGATGACTTTCGTGCTCGGCGACGCAACGGCGCTCGGCTACCCCGATCAGAGCTTCGACGCTGTGGTCTCGACCCAGGTCTACGAGTACGTGCCGAACATCCAGACGGCGCTGGCAGAGGTTCACCGGGTGCTCGTCCCTGGTGGGCGGGTGCTGATCCTCGACACGGACTGGGACTCCGTGGTGTGGCACACGAGCGACCGCGATCGCCACGCGCGGGTGATGAGCGCCTGGGAAGAGCACCTGGCCGATCCATGGCTGCCAAGAACGCTCACCGGGCGCCTCGGGTCCGCTGGGCTCACCGTAGAGCGTCAGGACGTCCTCGTGCTCTTCAACCCGGCGTTCGACCCGCGCACGTTCAGCGCCGGCGTGATGCAGTTGATCGCCGACTTCGTCCCGGGCCGCCGCGGCGTTACCGATGAGGAGGCTGCCGCTTGGCTGGCCGACCTCCATGAGCTGGGGGTGCGTGGGGAGTACTTCTTCTCGGTCAACCGATACCTGTTCCTCGCCCGCCGCATCGACCAGTCGTGAGATGACGCCCGTGCACCCCGGGATCCGGTCACGCCGACGGTTCCGGGCCTCACCTTGCCTGGCGTCACGTTCCGGGACCGGGTCCTTCAAGAAGCGTCGGTAGACGCCGCCGCGCTCGGCTGAACTCCACGCACTCAAGCCGCTACCGACCACTACGCGCCCGTGCGAGCCACTCGCCCGCCCACAATGTCCCTTGGTCGGAACGGGACTGGCAGTACTGAGCGGCAGTGAGGGACGCGGCATTGCGAGAGCCGCGGCGCTCGGGTGCCACGCGGCGCGGGGCGCCGGGGCGGGTCCGGCAGCCGAGCCGGACCCGCCCCTGCATACCAGGCGGTCATTGCGACAGCGGGTGCCCGGTCCGTACGGCCGAGACCACCTCGAGGATGGCCCGGCTGGTGGTCTCGGCGTGCCCGGCATCCCCCACCAGAGCCTCGTGGGTGGCGCCGTCGACGACGCGGTGCACGCTGTCGGTCGACAGGGCGGCCAGACGGTCCTGCTGCTGCGTCCAGCCGATCGCGTTGCCGACGCCGGCGGTGAGCACCATGAGGGGCTTGTCGCCGAGGTCGCGCAGGGCGGCGGCCTCCTCCATCGAGTCGTTCGCCCGCGCGTACTCCTCGAGGGTGCTGCGCAGGGTTGCTGCCGTCGCGGTGCTGGCCCGCACCTCGTCTTGCTCCCGGGGCGGGAGGTCGACGACGGCGACCATCGAGTACAGCCGGCCAAGGCCCACCCGGGCCAGCGATGAGGTCAGCGCCGCGACCCGGCCCAGCACGTCGTAGGTCCCCGACGCCGCCGGCTGCGCAGCCGCCCCGACGCGGTGGCCGTCGTGAGGTGAGGTGGAGTCGATGAGCACCATGCCGGCGACCTCGTCGGGGTGGGTGGCCGCGAAGGTCAGCGCGTAGAGGCCGCCGAAGGAATGGCCAGCCATGACGTAGGGGCCCGGCACACCGGCGCGGTGGAGCAAGGTGCCCAGGTCGGTCGAGATGGCAACCGCGTCCTGGGGGGCGTCGGCGTCCTCGCTCCAGCCGCGGCCCGCGCGGTCGTAGACGCAGATCGTGGTGTCCCGGGCCACGCCCGCCGTGATCCAGCCGAGGTTGGCCGCCATCTCGCCGCCGCCGGCCTCGACGACCACGGTGGGGCTGCCGGAACCGGTGCAGCTCAGGTGCAGGCGGTGCCCGCCGACGTCGACCAGTCGACCCGGCATCGAGACCGTCGAGGCGTCGGTCGCCGTGCCCACGGCCTGGTAGGCGCCCCCGACGGCGGCGAGGCCCATGGCACCAATGACCGGGTAGAGCACCCAACGCGCCGCCCTGCTGGCCAGGTCGCGACGGATCCGCCCAGCCATCCACAGCGCGAGTCCGAACAGGACCGGCGGCCAGACCCAGTCGACCGCGGGGTGGGCCGACGACCCCAACGCGACCAGGGCGACGCCGCCTGCCCCCAGGACCACGGCGGGCACCGCGGCCCAGCGCTGCGGGTGCGACGTGAACCGCGCCGACAGTCCGGCAAGTGCGGCCCAGCCGATCGCGAAGCCGCACAGCACCGCCCCGGTCAGAGCGCTCTCGGTCGCGGGCACGACGGGTGCGGCGACGAGAGCCACGGCGGCCATCAAGCCGGCGACCAGTGATCCGGCCACCACCACGGCGATGGGTGCGCGGCGACGGGATGACGAGGCGACCGGTGGCGCGGAGGGTGAGGTGCTTGCCGAGGATGGGACGACGTCCTGGTTGATGCGGGTCGGGGCGGTCATGGCGGGCTCCTGCTGGTGTGGTGAGGACGAGTGGGTGGAGCACCCACGCTCCTCGTAGGGGTGATGCCTCGCCCCGGCCGATTGACCGGGATTCGCCACCGTCGGTGGAAGGCGCACCGCTTCGTCCTCGTCGCTCGTCTCCACTACGACCTGCAACCGGAGCACATGGCCGCTGTTGAGAGCCCGGCAGGGCCGCCGGCGCTGCGTCCGAGGGGGTCACCGCTCGGCTGCGCGATGTCCCTGGCGTCGAGAGGGTCCCAGCCGACGCCTCGACGAACTGGAGCAACCCTTCTCGGGCCACGGGCAAGGTGCGGGCTGATTGGGCAAGCCGCCCGGACCCCCGTGGGAGAGGTCCGGGCGGCGTGAGTGCGTCCGATGGTGCCGGGTGTTCTCAGTGGTGCATGTGCATGGCCGCGCCCTCGGCCCGGACAGCCGGCATGCTCAGGTAGGCAAAGACGGCAAGCGCGACCGCGATGGCGGCTGCGGCGAGGAACCCTCGGGGGAAGCCACCCACGACGCCGCTGGCGCTGGCCAGTCCTCCCGCGGTGCTGGCAACCGCCGACAGGACAGCGACGCCGAGGGCGGCGCCGACCTCGTGGCCGGTCATGAGGAAGCCGGACGCCATACCCGCGTGCTGCGCCGGGATGCCGGCCAAGGCGGTCACGGACACCGGGACGAAGACCATGCCCACGCCGAGGCCGATGATGGCCATCCCCGGAAGGACGTCCGGGGCGAAGGAGGCGCCGGCGGAGGCCTGGGCGAGCAGAACCGCGCCCCCGGCGACCAGGAGCAGGCCGATGGCCGCGATGACCCGAGGCGTGCCGTGGGCGAGGGTGTGCTTGGCGAGGACGGTGCCGACGGTGATGGCCAGCGCGAACGGCACGAACGCGAGGCCGGCGCGGATGGGGGAGTAGCCCATGACGGTCTGGACGAAGATGGAGGTGAGGAACACGGTTCCCACGAGGATGCCGGTGACGCCGAGCATCACCGTCGTGCCGGACACCAGCGACTTCACCTTCCACGTGTGGGGCGGGACGAGCGGGCTGGCTGCGCGGCGCTCCAGGAAGACGAAGGCGACGGCCAGCACGGCGCAGACCCCAAGGGAGAGCAGGACTCGGGCGGAGAGCCAGCCGTGCTGTTCGGTGGCGCCGAGAGCGAAGATGAGCGCGACGAGGCTGCCGATGACGGTGCCGGCGCCACCCAGGTCGAACTGGTTCAGCGACACGCGCGGCGCCTTCACGCCCGGGATGACCTTGAGGCCGAGGAGGAACGCGATCGCGCCGATCGGCGCGTTGATCCAGAAGATCGTCTGCCAGCCGGCCCACGTCGTCAACGCGCCGCCGAGGAGGACTCCCGCTGCGACACCGAGCGAGCCGACAGCACCCCACAGGGCCAGGCCGGTGCGACGCTGGGCGCCGGAGTAGGTGGTCATGATGATGGACAGCGCGGCGGGGGTCATGAATGCGGCGCTGAGCCCTTGGGCGGCGCGGGCGGTGATGAGCTCACCTGCGCCGCTGGCGAAGCCGCTGACGATGGAGGCCAGCGTGAACACCGCGAGGCCGGTCAGGAACACCCACTTGCGCGAGAGCAGGTCGGCGATGCGACCACCGAGGAGCAGCGCCCCGCCGGACATCATCAGGTAGGCGGTGACCACCCACTGCATCTCGGCTCCGTCCAGGCCCAGGTCGAGCCCGATGGTCGGGAGGGCCGTGTTGACGACGGAGATGTCCAGGACGACCAGGATCTGGGCGGCTAGCGCCAGCGCCAGGACGACCCATGACTTCCGTGGACCGCCATCCGTTGCCGTTTCGGCCAGGTGGGCATCGGTGTGGTGGGTGGTCGGGGGGGCCTGGCGCTGGTCAGGGCGGTGGGCGGGGGCGTGCGGTGCGTGGGCGGTCTGCGTGGCAGGGACAACCCCTAGCGGTTCGGCGACTGGCGTGGTGTGCATGGCTACTCCTTGGAGAGGTGCTGACGGTGTCGGACTCTTGACTCGCACCGCACCAGTGGTCCGTCGCGGTGGTGGTTCCACCGTCGTGGGAGGGCCGATAGCTCGCGCCGGTCAAACGGCCGGGGTGTGAAACTGGCTGGTCACGCCAACGTGACCTCGCGGCGCCAGTGGGCCGAGCTGAGGCGGGGCCGCTGAAGGGCTCAGCTGAAGTCGAGCTGGGCGAGCTCGGTCCGCGAGCTGACCCCGACCTTCGTGAACACGTTCCGCAGGTGGAACGCCACCGTCCGAGGAGAGACCCAGCACTGAGCGGCGACGTCCTTGTTGGACAGTCCGGTGCTGACCAGCTGGGCGACCTTGAGCTCCATCGGAGTCAGGTCCAGCAGGGTGGACGGGTCGCGCTTGCGGGCGGTCTCGCCGGAGGCGCGCAGCTCCTGGGTGGCACGCTCGACCAGCGGGGCGGCACCCGCGTCGGTGAAACTCTCGAGGGCGGACCGCAGGTGGGGACGGGCGTCGACGCGACGGTTGGTCCGTCGGAGGAACTCCCCGTACGCGAGCTGCGTGCGCGCCAGGTCGTACGGGCGTGATGCGCGCTGGTAGTGGTCCACTGCCCGCTCGAATGCCGCAGTCGCGTCCGCCGGGTCCGCGGCGGTCAGGGCTCGACCCAGGTCGAGGGCGCCCAGCGCCCACGGATGTCGGGTCCCGGTCGCGAACTGGGTGAGCTCGTCAACCCAGGCCAGCGCTTGGTCGGTGTCGCCGGCACGCACCGCAGCCTGGATGCGGTCGACCGTGGCCATCCGGTGCAGGGCCGGCACTCGCATCCCGGACAGGTGGTGAAGCGCCGCTGGTGTGTCCCCGTGCGCGGCGGCGCGGGCTCCCTTGGCCCATCGAGTCGTGTCGTGCACCGGACCGGTCATGATCCCCAGCGGGTACCTGGCCGCGACGTCTTCGACCGCTGCCAGGTGGTGGTCGAAGTCCTCACTGCCTGTCAGGGCGGCCAGGAGGGTCAACGACGCCAGCGGTGCAGCGGTCAGGGTGGGCTGGCCGACGCTGCGCGCCAGGGTCAGGGCCTCATCGACGGAGCTGCGCATGGCAGCCCATGGCCCGGTGGCGAGCTGGGCGAACGCGAGCCGCTCCAGTGCGTAGATGACGACCATGCCAGCCCCCGCCTCGCGGGCGGTCGACACCATGGCGGAGTAGAAGAATCGGGCTCCCTCGTCGTGGCCGAGGTGCAGGGCGGTGTTGCCGAGGTTGCCCATCACGTCCAGGTCCTCCACGTCACGCCCGGCAGCAAGTGCCTGCCCGAGGGCGGGGACGGCGCGGGCCCAGTCCTGGTCAGCCGTGGCGGTCAGGGTTCCCAGCAGCAGCCGCAGACAGGCCGTGCGCGGGGTGTCGGTGTCGGTCGAGGTGAGCAGACTCGTCAGCACCGGCGTGGACAGGGTGGCTCCGCTGTCGCTCCCGTACGTGCGGTTCAACGCGGCTGCGCACGCCATCTCCAGAGCCCGCCCGGCATCAGCGTCTGCGACCGAACGAGCGGCGACGGTGAAGATCCGGTGGGCGTCGACGGCGTTGCCGACGTTGACCTCGATGCGGGCCCGGAGTCGGTCGATGTCAGCTCGCAGCAATGGGTTGGAGGCCAGCTCACGGGCCGAGGCGGCCAGGGTGCGGGCGCGTACCGCTTGCCCGGCGGCCCAGGCGGTGCGGGCCGCCCCGTACAGCCTGGTGGCGCGGTCCGGCTCGCTCACGGTCAGGGCGGCGGAGCGTTCGAACGCGTCGGCAGCGGCGATGTACCCGCCACGGATCTCGGCCCGGACCGCCACGTCGTGGAGGGCGTGGGCCACATCGGTGTCGGGTCCGTCCGCGGCGGCGGCGCGGTGCCACGTCGCTCGATCCGGGTCGTCCGGGCCGACTGCGTCCGCGAGGGCTCGATGCACCTGTCGTTGTTCGAAGCTGGTCGCCGCCTGGTAGACCGCGGAACGGACCAGTGGGTGCCGCACTGCCACGGTGTTATCGGTGACGGTCAGCAGCCCGGACCGTTCGGCGTCCTGCCACGCGGTCGCGTCGACGCCCAGCGTGGCGGCCGCCTGCCGGACGGTGCCGGCCTGTCCCGTGGCGTCGGCGGCCGCGACCAGCAGCAACGTCTGCACCTGTTCGCTCAGCCGACGGCACCGGTCGAGGAACGCCCGCTCGACCCCGGCGGTCAACGTGAGCTGCTGCGGCAGGGGCGCCTCCCCTTTGAGCTGGCCGGGGCTGAGCCCGGTGGGCAGCTCCAGCAGCGCGAGCGGGTTCCCGCCGGTGTCGTGGACGAGACGCTCAGCGACCTCCCCGGGCAACGTCTCACCGCCGCGCTCGTCGAGGAGCTGACGGGCCGCGTCGGCGTCGAGGCCACCCACCGTCAGCACCGGCAACCCCTGCGGCACGAAGGCCGGACCACCGGCCTCGCCGGTGCGGGCGGCGAAGACCATGGCGACCGGGTCCGCGGACAGCTGACGCGCCGCGAACAGCAAGGCATCCGCGGATGCCGAGTCGAGCCAATGTGCGTCGTCGACGAGGCACAGGACTGGCACGTCGGGCTCGGCCGCGTTGGTGAGCACGGACAGGCTTGCGACGCCGACCAGGAACGGCTCCACGGTGGGCCCGTCCTCGAGCCCGAACGCGACTCGCAACGCCCGCGCCTGGGGAGCCGCCAGCCGGTCCAGGTCCGTGATGGGGCGCAGGAGGCGGTGCAGTGCGGCGTACGGCAACGGCGACTCGGATTCCACGCCGGCAGTGCGGAGCACACGGACAGCTCCACCCGCATCGGCCCCCTGATCGGCGGCCATCAGATCGCGCAACAGGGCGGTCTTGCCGACGCCGGGCTCTCCCAGGACGACCAGCACCCCAGCGGTTCCGGCGCGCGCCCGCTCGACGAGGGCGGCGAGCTGCGCGCGTTCCCGCTCGCGGCCGTGTAGCACCCACAGACCGTACCGCTCGGGCAGGGCGCCACCACGGGGTCGAGGCACTGCCCGGGACACGCGTTGGGGACTCAGTCGTCGAAGGGTGCGAGGCGGATGGCGGCCGTGAAGGCGCCGTACCGGCGCAGCAGCCGCGCCCGGCCTCTTGGCACTCTGGCTGCCTCGTCGGCCCACGCCTGGGCGAAGTACTCCTTGAAGCCCTCGCGCGGGTGGTCGCGCACGGTGTCGCTCAGGGTGGCGCGCGGCAGCTCCCAGCACCGCACGCCGGCCACGTCGACGCCGGCTCCGGCGGACAGCAGGTACGCGACGGGCCCGGCGGCGAGGGTGACGCGGGGGCTGTGGTGCATGGTGATGGCGGTCTGCAGGGTTTCGGTGGCGGCGGTGGACAGGCCCACCTGCTCGGCGACGTCCCGGGCGATGGTGGCCGAGGTGAGGGTGAAGTCGTCGCGCCCGCTCGCCAGGACGAGGCCGGTGTCGTGCAGCAGGGCGGCTGCGTACAGCAGCTCGGCGTCCACATCGACCTCCTCGAGCTCGCCGAGGGCGCGGCCGAACTGGTACGTGCGGTGGCTGTGGTGGAGCAGGGGTGTGGGCAGGGTGCGGTTGGCGGCGTCGGACGCGGCGCGGGTCAGGGCCGAGTCCGGCGGCACCAGTCGTGCCGGTGCCACGTACGCGTTCCGGCCCGGGTTCAGGTGGGCGAGGACGCTGAGGCGGCCGACGGCGTTGCCGATGTGGACGCGGGCCAGGTCAGCGATGAGGCGTCGACTCTCGGCCGGCTCGAGGCGCCCACCGGTGCGCATCGTCCAGTCGGCGGTTCCTACGGTGGTGGCGGTGTTCATGGCTCTCCTTCGTCACGGTTGGTCTGCGTCGAGGTTGACGCAGGAGAGCCGGGCTCGCCTCGGTCAAGTGACCGGGTTCCGGAACAGGACGTGGCGCCGCCTCCAGCGCTGTCGCTGCGACCCGACCACGCCGGCTGTGGGCACCGACCCGGCCAATCCCCGCGCGGCCATGTGACCGGGGCGACGTGATGCGTTCGCCGCAGCCGCGGTGGTGTCACTCGCGACCGCAGCCCCCGGCTCCACCAGTGCGCGAATGCGGCACTGAGCTCCGAGGGTGCTTCTGGGACTGGATCCTGACAGCCAGACCGCCGGCAATCGAGTCCAGGGGGACGCTCCTCGCCCCTGGGGTGGCGGCCATGACGCGAGGATGGCCGAGGGCGGCCTGGATGCTGGTGGGCCCGGGGGTGGGGCTGCTCCCCGTGACGTTGGCGGTGGTCGCGGGCACCCTGGGCGTCGCCCTCGCCGCGGCCGGGGCCGGGTATGCCGCCGGCGCCCGTCGCGCTCGTGCCCCATCAGAGGGTGCCGGCTGACCGCGACGGGGTCGCCCGCACGAGGTCCCCACGACATCCGCTCCAGCGATGCCGAACGCGCGCCCGGCTGCGCCCTTGGCATCGCCGGAGCGACCGAGGGAGGTCAGAAGACCCGGGCCCAGTCGTTCCTCATGCTCACGACCGTCCAGCCGCTCGCGTCGGCCCGCTCCAGCGCCCGCTCCGAGCCGGTGACGTACGCGAACTCGCGCTCGGCGTCGTCGTGGAGGACCAGCAGCCGCAGGTGTGGACGGTCCACGTGCTGGGTGAAGTCGAGCATCTCGATGTCCCCGTCGGAGTTCCCCGCCGCCAGCAGGGGTCGGCGACCGGTCCGCGTCCAGATGTGCACGGGCTTCTCCGGCCCGTCGTCGAGGTAGTCGGCCGCCGCGCGCCGCGTGATCGACCCACCGTGGTCGCCGGGCGTGTAGGCCAGCGCGGCGCTGCTCCCGATCACCCGTTCACGCGGGATGCCGTACAGCTCGGCGCTGACCGGCCGCATGAAGTCGCGCCCGCCGCCCGAGACGATGTAGGTCGCGAACCCGTGGTCCGTCAGCAGCCCGAGCAGGTCGACCATCGGGGCGTACGCGCACTCCAGGTAGCCGCGGGCCAGGGTGGGGTGTCCCGTGCTCCGGAGGAAGGCCTCGGCCAGCTCGTCGAACCGGTCGACGCTGATGTCCGCGAACCCGGCGAGGATGCCGGTGGCCAGCTCTCGCGTCTTCGTGTCGTCACCCAGGTAGTGCTCGGCGACGGCCGCGGCCAGCCACCCGTGGTCCGCCTCGTGAGCCGCCGTCCACGGTTGGCGGTCGCGCAGGTCCGGGTCCTCACCGACCATCTCCGCCAGGCGGCGCAGGACGAAGTCGAGCTGGATCGGCACCGGCTTCTCGCACCACAGCGTGCCGTCGTTGTCGAAGACGGCCACGCGCTCCTCGGGCGGCACCGCATCCGGCGAGCCCTCACCCGACGCCTCGTCGACGAACCGGAGGACGGCCTCCTTGGCGGCACCGTCGTTCCAGCTCCTCAGCGGGTCGTCCATGCCGCCCTCCCGGGACTCGTCAGGACGCCCGACGAGGGGCGGCCCCGGGACTCACGCACCGGCATCCTGCCTCGACTCCTGCTCCCGTCTGCCGCGCTGGACCGCGCCGACGAAGATCCGGATGCCGAAGCCCAGCACGAGCAGGTCGAGGAACATCTGGAACGTGACGAGGCGTCGCGCGACCTCGCTGACCGGCACGATGTCGCCGTACCCGACCGTGGCGAACGTGGTCACGGTGAAGTAGAGGGTGTCGGTGCGCGACAGCACCGAGGGCGAGAAGCTGGCGGCGTCGTCCCGGGCCATGACGTAGTAGCTCGCCGCGAACAGCAGGAGGAACAGCGGGGCCGTGATGCTGAGCGCCTCGATGCCCCGCACGCCGGGGTGGAGGGCGCGGATGATGCCGCGGACCTGCCAGACCGAGACACCCAGGAGCACGACCAGTGCCACGCAGAGCGTGACCCACACAGGGACGCCGTCCAGCTTGTCGAGGGGCGCGGCGAAGTAGAGCACGAGCAACGCCGTCGCCGTCGCGAGGGCGCGCGCCAGGCCGAGGGCCACGAGCCGGCGACGCTCGACCGGTAACAAGGTGGGGGAGGGTGACTGGCTCACGTCGTGGCTCGCTCCGCGGTCGGGGGAGAGGGGCCTCCCGGGGGCGACGCTAGGAGGCGGGTGGCGCGAGCCGGATCACCCCCGCGGGGTGATCCGCCCGACGCCGACCGATCCCGGGCCCTGCCCAGCCGCCGTCCGGCCCCGTTAGGCTGCGCAGATGGCGAGCGCGTCGGCCTCTCGACCGCCGTCCACCCGGGTGCGGGCGGCGGGGGCCGCCTTCGCCGACAACTGGCGCAACGCCCAACTGCGGCGCGCCCAGCTCGCGTTCTTCGGCGCGTGGGCCGCGGAGTGGGCCGTCACGGTCGTCCTGGCGGTCTACGCCTACCAGCGCGGCGGGGCCACCGAGGTCGGGGTCGTGGCGCTGGTCCGGGTGCTGCCGGCCGCCGTCGTCGCCCCGATCGCCACGCAGCTCGCCGACCGGTGGCCACGGGAACGGGTGCTCGTCGCCGTCTCGCTCGTCCGCTCGGTGTCGATCGCCGCCGCGGCGTGGGCCGTGGCCGCCGACGGGCCGGCGGTGGCCGTCTACGCCCTGGTGACGCTGTCCTCCGCGGCAGCCGTGCTGTTCCGCCCGGTGCACTCGGCCCTCCTGCCGTCACTGTGCGACACCCCCCAGGAGCTCGCCGGTGCCAACGCCGTCCGCGGGCGCCCTCGACTCGGCCGCGACGCTCGCCGGGCCGGCCCTGACGGCTGTCCTCCTCGCCACCGGAGGCGCCGGCCCGTGTCTTCCTCATCGCCGCCGTCGGCCTCGGCCTGGGCGGGGTGGCTCATCGCCCGCGTCGACCCCGACGCGGCACCGGTCCCGGAGCCGGCCGACGGCGAGGGCGTCGTCTCCCGGACGCTGGGCGGGCTGCGCGCGGTACGTGGCCAGCGCGACCTCCGGCTGCTGTTCGTCCTCATCGGGGTGCAGACGTTCATGCGAGGGGCGATCACGGTCCTCACGGTGGTCGTGGCCGTCGAGCTCGTCGACATGGGGGAGGCGGGCGTCGGCACGCTCAACGCGGCGATCGGCGCGGGTGCCGTGCTCGCGTCGGCCATGGCCGCGCTCCTCGTCGGGAGCAAGCGGCTGGCAGCGTGGTTCGCGCTCGGCGTCATCCTCTGGGGTGCCCCTCTCGTGCTCATCGGGCTCGTCCCGTCACCTGCCGAGCGCCCTGCTCATGCTCGCGCTCGTCGGTGCCGGCAACGCGCTCATCGACGTCGCGGGCTTCACCCTGATCGCCCGCCTGTCGCCGGCGAACGTCCTCGCGCGGGTCTTCGGCGTCCTCGAGAGCCTCGCCGCGCTCACCGTCGGCATCGGCGGGGTCGTGACCCCGCTCGTCATCGACGCGCTCGACCTGCGCACCGCCCTCGTCGTGCTCGGCCTCGTGACCCCCGTCGCCATCGCCCTGACCTGGGTGCGGCTGCGGGCGCTGGATGCCGGGATGCTCCGGCGCGACGAGGAGCTCCGGCTGCTGCAGGGGCGTCACCCTGCTCGAGGTGCTGCCCCTGCCGGCGCTCGAGACGATCGCTCGGCAGCTCGACCACGTCGTCGTCCCGGCCGGTGAGGCGGTCTTCCAGCAGGGGGACGCCGGGCGACCGCTTCTACGTCCTCGTCGCGGGGACCGCGACCGTCGAGGGCGACGGGTAGGCGATCACGACCTTGCGGCCGGGCGACTCCTTCGGCGAGATCGCGCTGCTGCGCCGGGTGCCCCGCACCGCCACGGTCCGCGCCGAGGAGGACCTCCGGCTGGAGTCGCTGCGCGGGGACCGCTTCGTCGCCGTCCTCACCGGATCGCGCCGCGGAGACGCCGCGGCCTCCGCCCACGTCGACGAGATGCTGACCGCTTCGCGCCGCGGCCCGAGCAAGGACGGCCCGACTGAGCCCGTGACAGGGGCCGCCCGGCGGCGGGATGATGGCGGCGGGAGGCGAGGCCCGTGGACGAGTTCGAGCGCGTGCAGTAGGCGCTCGATGCCGCCCTCGCGCGCCAACGTCCCGGGCTCCGGGGTCGACCACGTCGTCGTGACGATGCCCTCGTTCAGCGTGGGGGAGACCCTCCTCGCGCACTACGGCCCGAAGCTCCCGGCCATGGAGCACCGCTACCTCAACGCGCTGCTCATGCTCAGCCGCGATCGACTGCGACTTCGTGTTCGTGTGCTCGCGCGAACCTCCGCCGGAGGCGCTCGCGGCCTACCACGACATCGTCACGCCCGCCGTCGCCGACCGGATGCGGGAGCGGCTGCACCTCGTCGTCGTCGACGACCTCGGGCCCCGCCCCCTCGCCGCGAAGCTCCTCGACCGCCCGGACCTCCTCGACGAGCTCCGCCAGATGGGTGGCCGGCCGCGTGGCCGTCATCGAGCCGTGGAACGTCACCGACCACGAGATGGCCGTGGCGCTCGCCCTCGGTCTCCCGATCAACGGCACGACGCCGGCGCTGCGGTCCGAGGCGTTCAAGGCCGCGGGACGGTGCCTGTTCCGGCGGACGGGCGTCCCCGTCCCCGTCGGCGTCGAGGGCGTCCGCACGGTCGACGACGTCGTCGAGGCCGCGACGCGGATCCGGTCGGAGCGGCCGGACGTCGCCGCTGTCGTCGTCAAGCACGACGACAGCGGCGCCGGCGACGGGAACGCCGTCGTCGAGCTGAACGGACCGTCCGGCAAGGCCACGCGGACGCGTCGGAGCTGCGGGCGGCGGTGGCGGCGCTCCCGGCGTGGTACCTCGACGACCTGCTCGACGGCGGCGGCATCGTCGAGGAGCTCCTGGTCGGTGACGAGGTACGCAGCCCCAGCGTCCAGCTCGACCTCCTCGCCGGCGGCGAGGGTACGGGTGGTGGCGACGCACGACCAGATCCTCGGCGGCGACAACGGGCAGGTCTACATGGGATGCCGCTTCCCGGCCGACCCCGTCCTACGCCCCCGAGCTGGCCCGTGTACGGCGAGGCGGTCGGCGTCGACCTCGCCCGGCGCGGGTGCGCCGGACGGGCGAGCGTCGACTTCGTCGCGGCGCGCCGGGCCGCGCAGCCGTGGGACGTCCGCGCGATCGAGGTGAACCTGCGCAAGGGCGGCACCACGCACCCGTACACCGCCCTGCGCAACCTCGTCCCCGGCCGCTACGACACCGAGGCCGGCGTGTGGCGTGCGGATGCCGGCGGCAACCGCGCCTACCTCTCCACCGACTACGTCGGCGGTCCGGCCTGGACCGGACGTTCTCCCGCATCGGTCGTCGACGCCGTCCGGGGGGCTGGGCTGCTCTTCGACGTCGACCAGGGCACCGGCATCGTCCTCCACATGCTCGCGTGCCTCTCCGTCGACGGCCGGTTCGGCGCGACCTCGATCGGGCGCTCGCCGGCCCACGCCGAGGAGCTGTTCGACGCCATGCTCGTCGCCGTCACCTGACGGCACCGCGGCCGGCAGGCCCAGGCGCTTCAGACCACCGAGGCCATCCGCCGCACGGCCTCCTCGACGACCGCCGGGGAGGTGGCGAGGTTCAGCCGCGCGAAGCCGCGACCGGCATCCGCCCCGTACGCCGGTCCGGACCCCAGCGCCACCCGGCCGCGCGAGCGGAAGACGGCGGCCGGGTCGTCGCCCAGCCCGAGGTGGCGGCAGTCGAGCCACGCGAGGTACGTGGCGGGCGGCGGCTGCCACCGCACGCCCGGCAGGTGCTCGGCGAGGGCGCCGTCGAGGAGGGCGCGGTTCTGGCCCAGCTCGATGAGCAGCTGCCCGAGCCACTCCCGCCCGTCGTCCATCGCCGCCACGTGCGCGATCTCCGCGAGGTGCGAGGAGCCGTGCGTGTGCACGTCGTGCAGCCCGCGCAGGTCGTCGACGGCCGCAGGCCCGGCCAGCGCCAGCGCGGACTTCAGCGCGGCGAGGTTCCACCCCTTCGAGGGGGAGAAGACCGAGAAGCCGCGCTCGGCGCCGGCCACGGTCAGCCACGGCACGAACCCGGCGCCTCCGGGGTGCACGAGCGGCGCGTGGATCTCGTCGGCCACCACGCGCACCCCGTGCTCCTCGGCGAGGGCCGCGAGCGTCTCGAGCTCGGCGCGAGAGTGGACCGTGCCGGTCGGGTTCTGCGGGTTGCACAGCAGGTATGCCGCGCGCTCGCCGCGGGCGGTCGCCCGCCGGAACGCGTCGGCGAGCACCGCGGGGTCGAGACGACCCGCCTCGTCGAGCGGCGCGTCGACGCGGCGACGTCCGATGGCGTCGACGAAGCCGAAGAACGAGTCGTAGACCGGGGGCGAGACGACGACCGGCCCGCCCTCGTCGGTGAGCATCCGCAGGAGCTCCGCGGCGCCGATCATGACGTCAGGGACGACCATCGTCGCGGCGGGGTCGACCTCCCAGCCCCAGCTGTCGGCGGCGTAGCGGACGACCGCCGCGGCGTAGCGCGGACCCCACCCGTAGCCGGTGTCGCCGCGGCGCACCGCGGCCGTCACGGCAGCCACGACGGCGGGGCAGGGGTCGACGTCCATCTCGGCGACCCAGAGCGGGAGCACGTCGTCGGGGTACGCGACCCACTTCACGCTCGTGCGGTCGCGTCGCAGCTCGTCGACGCCGGCGCGGAGGAGGGGTGCGGCCATGACAGGAACCCTAGGTGTGGTGCGCCCGAGCGTGCCCGTCGGGACCCGGTGGACCACTTACAGTGTCGGTCATGGGGACCGACACCACGCAGCGGGTGAGCAGCCGCGTGATCACCGTGCCGAACGCGCTGTCCGCGCTGCGGCTCGTCGGCGTCCCCGTCTTCCTCTGGGCGATCCTCACCGAGCGGGACACCCTCGCGATCGTCCTCCTCATGGCCTCGGGCATCACCGACTACCTCGACGGGAAGATCGCACGGCACTACGGCCTGGTCTCGCGGGTCGGGCAGCTGCTCGACCCCGTCGCCGACCGCCTCTACATCGTCACGACCCTCCTCGGGCTCGCGTGGCGCGAGATCATCCCGTGGTGGCTCGTCGCGGTCCTCCTCGCCCGCGAGCTCTTCATGGCGGTCGTCGTGCTCGTCGCCAAGCGCCACGGGTGGGTCGGCCTGCCCGTCCACTTCGCCGGCAAGGCCGCGACGTTCAACCTCCTCATCGCGTTCCCGCTCCTCCTGCTCGCCGAGGGTGACGGCGTCTGGGCCCGCGTCGCCGAGCCGGTCGGCTGGGCCTTCGTCTGGTGGGGCACGGCGCTGTACTGGGTGTCGGCCGTCCTCTACGCGCTGCAGCTGAGGCACCTGCTCGCCGGCCGCCGGGTGGTGCCGGCGTGAGTGCTCCTGACACCCCCGAGCGTCGGCCCGACGCGTCGATGACGCTGCTCACGACGATGCTCGAGCGGCCGCTCGACCCCGGCTACGCCGCGGCGGCCGACCGACGGGAGGCGGCGGGGATGCCGCGCGCCACGTCGCTGCGGTCACCACGGCTGGCCGTCTCGTGCGTCATCCTTGGGCTGCTCGTCGGGGTCGCCTCGTACAACCTCACCGCCGCCGACACGCCGCGCTCCCAGGCCCGGGCCGACCTCATCGCCCAGATCCAGGACCGCCGCACCCAGGTCGACGCCCTGACGTCGAAGGCCTCGGCGCTCCAGGCCGAGGTGACCGCGCTGGAAGGGGGACAGCTGGGCGGCGACCAGCTCGCCGCCCGCAGTCGTGACCTCGCGGCCACCGTCGGCGCCGTGCCCCTGAAGGGGCCGGGCTTCACGCTCACCCTCGACGACGCGCCCGGCGCCGGGGCCGACGAGGGGGGCGAGACGAGCGCGGACGAGGCCTCGCAGGGGAGGGTGATCGCCAAGGACCTCCAGTACGTGACGAACGCGCTGTGGGAGTCCGGGGCCGAGGCGATCAGCATCAACGGCAAGCGGCTGACGTCCACCTCGTCGATCCGGTTCGCCGGGTCCGCGATCATCGTCGACTACCGGCCGCTGACCCGGCCGTACGTCATCACGGCCCTGGGCGACCCGCAGCGCTTCCCCGCGGCGTTCGCCGACGGGCCCGGCGGCACGTACCTGTCGACCCTGCGCAGCTCCTTCGGCGTGCGCGTCGACACCGAGGTGAGGAAGGACCTCACGGTCCCGGCCGCGGTGGGCCTGACCACGCGGTACGCCCGCACCGGGGATACTGGGAGCGCCACGCCGTCCCCGTCCGCGTCCCCGAGCCCGAGCCCCAGCACCGAGAGGAGCCCGTCGTGATCCCGGCCATGGGTCTGGCCATCGGCATCATCATCGGCCTGCTCCTGCAGCCCGCGGTGCCGGTCTGGCTCCAGCCCTACCTGCCGATCGCCGTCATCGCGGCGCTCGACGCGGTGTTCGGGGCGGTCCGGGCGATCCTCGACGGCATCTTCGACGACAAGGTGTTCGTCGTCTCGTTCCTCTCGAACGTCGTCGTCGCGGCGCTCATCGTCTTCCTCGGCGACAAGCTCGGGGTCGGCGCCCAGCTCTCCACCGGCGTCGTCGTCGTCCTCGGGGTCCGCATCTTCTCCAACGTCGCGGCGATCCGGCGCCACCTGTTCGACGCATGAGGTCCCCGGCATGACCACACCGGACCCCGACCCCCGCGACCCGCAGCCCCCGGCACCGGCACCGGAGCGCGGCACCCGACGTGCCCACGGCGATCGGTGTTCAGGAGGCGATCGGCGTGCCCGACGCGCACGACGGGCCCGACACCGAGCTGACCGGGCCGGGACCCGCGCGCGACCCCCAGCGCGCCTGGCGCCGCCTCCTGCGCGCCGGCTCGCCGCGCCGGACCCGGGCGAACGTCCTCGCGATGATCCTCGCCGGCACCCTCGGCTTCGCGATCATCGCCCAGGTGCGCCAGACCTCGATCGAGGGCCTGGAGAACCTGCGCGAGGACGAGCTGGTGAGGATCTTCGCCGGCGTCGACCAGGACGGCGACCGGCTGGCCGACGAGATCCGGGGCCTGGAGTCCTCGCTCCAGCTGCTGCAGTCCCAGTCGACGAACGAGGCCGAGGCCGAGCGCGCGGCACAGGAGCGCCTCGACGCGCTCGGCATCCTCGCCGGCACCGCGCCGGCGACCGGGCCCGGCATCGTGCTGACGGTGAACGACCCCGAGGCGAAGGTCACCTCGTCGGTCATGCTCGACACGGTCCAGGAGCTGCGTGACGCCGGGGCCGAGGCGATCCAGATCGGTGGTGTCCGGGTCGTCGCCGACACGTGGTTCGCTCCCGGCGACGGCGGGCTGAGCATCTCGGGCACCCTGGTGCGCCCGCCCTACGTCGTCCGCGCCATCGGCGACGGCAACACCCTTGCCGGTGCCCTCGAGATTCCGGGCGGCGTGTCGGCCACCGTCCGCCGGCTCGGTGGGAACACCGACACCCAGATCGAGGACGAGGTGGAGGTCGACGCGTTGCTGACCCTGACCCCGCCTCAGTACGCTCGCCCCGTACCGACCACCACCCCCTGAGCGGCTCACCCGGCCCGAGCAAGGAGCGACATGAGCGACCTCGAGTACCCCGCAGGCCTGCGCTACACCGCTGAGCACGAGTGGGTCCGGGCCGACGGCGACGTCCTCCGGGTCGGCATCACCTCCTTCGCCCAGGAGGCCCTGGGTGACGTCGTCTACGTCAGTCTCCCCTCGGTCGGCGACGCGGTCGTGGCCGGCGACACGTGCGGCGAGGTCGAGTCGACGAAGTCGGTGAGCGACCTGTACGCGCCCGTCTCGGGCGAGGTCACCGCGGTCAACCCGGCGCTCGACGCGACCCCCGAGCTCGTGAACTCCGACCCGTACGGCGAGGGCTGGATGTACGAGCTGCGTCCCACCGACGAGGCCGCCGTCGACGGACTGCTCGACGTCGAGGGCTACACCTCGCAGCTCTCCTGAGACCATGGGAGTGGCCCGCCCGAATAGGGTGGGCAACGACGGTGCCGTGATCTAGGGTGTGGCATTCGCGGGACCCACGACGGAAGGCGAAGGCATGAGTGACGAGCGCGAGGACCCGCGCGGCCCTGAGCCGACGACGATGCACCTGCAGGCCGTCCAGGGCGCCGAGCAGCAGGAGACGGTCAGCGAGACCGACCACGTCCTCACCAAGGCCGACCTCGCCACGGTCGAGGCGCTGCGCCCCGGCACGGCCCTCCTCGTCGTGCTCCGCGGACCCAACACCGGGGCACGCTTCCTGCTCGACGACGACGAGGTCATGTCCGGGCGCCACCCCGACAGCGACATCTTCCTCGACGACGTCACCGTGTCCCGCAAGCACGCGGTGTTCCACCGGACCCCCGGCGGCTTCGTCGTCCGCGACGTCGGCTCGCTCAACGGCACGTACGTCAACCGCCAGCTCGTCGACGAGATCACCCTCACGACGGGCGACGAGGTGCAGATCGGCAAGTTCCGGCTCGTCTTCTACGCCAGCCAGGGCTGACCGGGCCCGTGTCCCCGGACGCGGCCGACCGTCCGCTCACGGTGGGAGCCGTCGTGCGGGCGCTCGCCGAGGAGTTCCCCGACGTCACGATCTCCAAGGTCCGCTTCCTCGAGGCCGAGGGGCTCGTCACGCCCACCCGCACGGCATCCGGGTACCGCCAGTTCACCACCGCCGACGTCGAGCGGCTGCGCTACGTCCTGCGCGCGCAGCGCGACCTCTTCTGGCCGCTCAAGGTCATCAAGGACACCCTCGAGGCGCTCGACCGCGGCCTGACGCCCGGTCCCGCGGACGACGGCCGCCCCCGCCCGCCCGAGCCCGCGCCCGACCCCGCGGTGCCGGATGCCGGTGACCTGTTACCGCCCCGAGCCCTCCGGGTCACGGCGGCCGAGCTCGGCCGGGCGAGCGGGCTCGAGGCGTCGATGGTCGCCGACCTCACGGCCCACGGCCTCCTGCGCCCGGATGCCGCGGGCCTGCACGGCGAGCCCGACCTCCGGGTGGCCAAGGCCGCGGCCGGCCTCGCGGCGCACGGCGTCGAGGCCCGGCACCTGCGGCCCTTCCGCACGGCGGCCGACCGCGAGGTGGGCCTCGTGGAGCAGGTGGTGGGGGGCCGCCGCGGCGCGGATGCCGACCGGCGCGCCGCCGAGGTGGCCCACCTGTGCCTCAGCCTCCACGCCGCGCTCGTGCGCGGAGGACTCTCCGCCCGAAGGTCCTGACCGGCTGACGGGGACGGGGGGTACGGTGAGGGAATGAAGGTCCTGGACGTGCTCGGGGTGCGGGTCGAGATGCCGACCAACCAACCGATCGTGCTCCTGCGCGAGCGCGACGGTGACCGCTACCTGCCGATCTGGATCGGCGCCGCCGAGGCCACCGCGATCGCCTACGCGCAGCAGGGTGTCGTCCCGCCGCGGCCCCTCACCCACGACCTCCTGCGCAACGTCATCGACGAGCTCGGGCACGAGCTGACCCGGGTGCGCATCGTCGCGCTCAAGGACGGCGTCTTCCACGCCATGCTCGACCTCGACGGGGGCGCGGCGGCGGGTGGCACCGACATCGAGTCCCGGTCGTCCGACGCCATCGCCCTCGCGCTGCGGGCCGGGGCCGAGATCGTCGCCGACGAGGAGCTCCTCGCCGAGGCCGGGGTCGAGATGAGCGAGACCGACGACGACGAGGTCGAGAAGTTCAAGGAGTTCCTCGACCACGTCTCGGCCGACGACTTCGACACCGAGACGGGCACCTGACCGGCCGGATGCCGCGACACGCCGGTGAGCGTGGCACGTCACGGTCGTTGACCTCAGTCACACCCGCCCCTACGGTCACACCAGTCACACCTGTGACGAACAAGTGACGTCGGTGTCATTTCGAGGCGTACAGTCGCCTGAAGGCGAGTCGAGGAGGTAGGCGTGGTCTCCAGTGGAGAAGCGCGGAAGTCCGGGGGCAGCCCCGTCCCGGCGCAGGGCGTGCTGTTCGCCGGCGACCTCCCCGAGCTCGACGAGGAGGTCGGGTACCGCGGCCCCACGGCGTGCAAGGCGGCCGGCATCACCTACCGCCAGCTCGACTACTGGGCCCGCACCGGGCTCGTCGAGCCCTCGGTCCGCCCGGCCGGTGGCTCGGGGACGCAGCGCCTCTACGGCTTCCGCGACATCCTCGTGCTCAAGATCGTCAAGCGGCTCCTCGACACCGGGGTCTCGCTCCAGCAGATCCGCATCGCGATCGCCGTGCTGCGCTCGCGCGGCGTCGACGACCTCGCGCAGATCACCCTGATGAGTGACGGTGCCTCGGTCTACGAGTGCACGTCGAACGACGAGGTCATCGACCTCCTCCAGGGCGGCCAGGGCGTCTTCGGCATCGCCGTCGGCAAGGTCTGGCGCGAGGTCGAGGGCGAGCTGGCGTCCCTGCCCAGCGAGCGCGCCGAGCACGAGGCGACGACGTCCGACGAGCCGCAGCCCGGCGACGAGCTCGGGGCGCGACGCGCCGCCCGCCTGGCCTGACGCACGCCGCCGACGCGGGTACCGCACCCGTCGTCGCGCAGGGCCTCCGCGCCGACCCGGTGGTAGATTCTCTCCTGCCGCTCACACCGTGTGGGAGAGTCCCCGTCGCACCGCGTCGGGGCGCCGAAGGGGCAAACCTCCCCGGAACCTCTCAGGCGCAAGGGACCACGCGGGACAGGCACCTCTGGAGCACCGACGTGCGCGTCGACCGTGACAGAGGGGGAGACGTCAACGTCGCCGTCCCCGAGGAGCACCGTGAGCCCCACCACCACCGACCTGCCCGCCTTCGCCGGCCGCCACATCGGCCCGCGCGACGAGGACGTCGCCGCGATGCTCGAGGTCGTGGGCCGCGCCTCGCTCGCCGACCTCATCGACACGGCGGTGCCCGGCGGCATCCGCGGGGTCGAGGCCCTCGACATCGAGCCGGCCGCGTCCGAGGCCGCGGTGCTCGAGGAGCTGCGCGAGGTCGCCGCCCGCAACCGGCGCGTCACCTCGATGATCGGCCTCGGCTACTACGGCACGCTGACCCCGGCGGTCATCCAGCGCAACGTCCTGGAGAACCCCGCCTGGTACACCGCCTACACGCCCTACCAGCCCGAGATCTCCCAGGGCCGGCTGGAGGCGCTGCTCAACTTCCAGACCGTCGTCAGCGACCTCACCGGGCTGCCGATCGCCGGTGCCTCCCTGCTCGACGAGTCGACGGCGGCCGCCGAGGCGATGACCCTGATGCGCCGCTCGTCGAAGGCGCCCGCCGACGCCGTGCTGCTCGTCGACGCCGAGGTCTTCCCCCAGACCCTCGGTGTCGTCCACACCCGGGCCGTGCCGCTCGGTATCCCCGTCGTCGTCACGGACCTCACCGGCGTCACGACCGCTGACGACCTGCGGGCGGCCGCCGGCGGGTCCGAGGTGTTCGGTGTCCTGCTCCAGTACCCGGCGATGGACGGCGTCCTGCACGACCTGTCGGCGCTGGCCGCCGCCGCGCACGACGCCGGCGCGCTCGTCACGGCCGCCGCCGACCTCCTCGCCCTCACCCTCGCGACGCCGCCGGGGGAGTGGGGCGCCGACGTCGCGGTGGGCACCACCCAGCGCCTCGGCGTGCCGGTCGGCTTCGGGGGGCCGCACGCGGGCTACATGAGCGTCCGGCAGGGCCTGGAGCGCACCATGCCGGGCCGGCTCGTCGGCGTGTCCGTCGACGCCGTGGGGGCCCCGGCCTACCGCCTGGCCCTCCAGACCCGCGAGCAGCACATCCGCCGCGAGAAGGCCACGTCGAACATCTGCACCGCGCAGGTGCTCCTCGCCGTCATGGCGAGCATGTATGCGGTCTACCACGGCCCCGCGGGGCTGCGCGCCATCGCGCTCGGCATCCACGCGCACACCGAGGCGCTGCGAGCAGCTCTCGTGGACGGCGGCGTGGAGGTCACCGAGGGCGACGTCTTCGACACGCTGCGGGTGCGCGTGCCGGGCCGGGCCGGCGAGGTCGTCGACACCGCCCTGGCCGCCGGCGTCAACCTGTGGCGCGTCGACGACGACACGGTCCAGCTGAGCGTCGACGAGACCACCGACGTGGTCGACCTCGGCCGGGTCGCGAAGGCGTTCGGCGTCGTGGCGCCCGAGCGGGTGCGCCACGCAGCGCCGCAGTGGCAGGAGGCGCTCGTGCGCACCTCCGACTACCTCACCCACCCCGTGTTCTCCACGCACCACTCGGAGACGGCGATGCTGCGGTACCTGCGCCGCCTCGCCGACCGCGACTTCGCGCTGGACCGCGGCATGATCCCGCTCGGCTCGTGCACGATGAAGCTCAACGCGACGACCGAGATGGTCGCGGTGACCTGGCCCGAGTTCGCCGAGGTCCACCCCTTCGCGCCGCACGAGCAGACCCGCGGCCTCCGCGGCCTCGTCGACGAGCTGAGCGGCTGGCTGTGCGAGATCACCGGCTACGACGCCGTCTCGCTCCAGCCGAACGCCGGCTCGCAGGGCGAGCTCGCGGGGCTCCTCGCGATCGCGGCCTACCACCGCTCGCGCGGTGACGACCAGCGCACGGTGTGCCTCATCCCGTCCAGCGCCCACGGCACCAACGCCGCGAGCGCCGTCATGGCCGGCCTCAAGGTCGTCGTGGTCAAGACCGACCCGGTCACCGGCAACGTCGACATGGACGACCTGTCGGCCAAGGTCGAGCAGCACCGCGACACGCTCGCGGCGATCATGGTCACCTACCCCTCGACGCACGGCGTCTTCGAGGACACGATCACCGACCTCTGCGCGATGGTCCACGACGCCGGGGGACAGGTCTACGTCGACGGCGCCAACCTCAACGCCCTCGTCGGGGTCGCCCGGCCGGGGAAGTTCGGTGCCGACGTCTCGCACCTCAACCTCCACAAGACGTTCTGCATCCCGCACGGTGGCGGCGGCCCCGGCGTCGGCCCGGTCGGCGTGCGCGAGCACCTCGCGCCGTTCCTGCCCAACCACCCGCTCGACCCGGCCGCCGGGCCGGAGACCGGCATCGGCCCGGTCTCTGGCGCCCCCTACGGCTCGGCCAGCATCCTGCCGATCTCCTGGGCCTACGTCCGCCTCATGGGCGGGACCGGGCTGCGGCGCGCCACCGAGGTCGCCGTGCTCAACGCCAACTACGTCGCGGCCCGCCTGCGCGAGCACTACCCGGTGCTCTACTCGGGCCACGACGGGCTCGTCGCGCACGAGTGCATCCTCGACCTGCGCGGCATCACGAAGGAGACCGGCGTGTCCGTCGACGACGTGGCCAAGCGGCTCATCGACTACGGCTTCCACGCCCCGACGATGTCCTTCCCCGTGGCGGGCACGCTCATGGTCGAGCCGACCGAGAGCGAGGACAAGGCAGAGCTCGACCGGTTCTGCGACGCGATGGTCGCGATCCGTCGCGAGATCGACGAGGTGGGCTCGGGAGCGGTCTCCGCCGCCGACAGCGTCCTGCGCGGCGCCCCCCACACCGCCGAGGCGCTCGTCGGCGACTGGGACCTCGCCTACGACCGTCGCACCGCCGCCTACCCCGACGGGGTCGACGCCACCGCGAAGTACTGGCCGCCGGTGCGCCGCATCGACGGGGCCTACGGCGACCGCCACCTCGTCTGCTCGTGCCCCTCGCCGGAGGCGTTCGAGGACTGAGCGACCCGGCTGCAGGCCGGGCCCTGCCGCTCAGGCGGCCGGCTCGGCCGCCCGCCCGCCGACGCGCACCTCGACCGTGCTGCCGCGCGCGCCCTTGTGGACGACGGCCTGGTGGGTGACCCGGGCGCGCAGGTCGGCCACGTGGCTCACGACCCCCACCGCCCGGCCGCCCTCGCGCAGGGAGTCGAGCACCGTGAGCACCTGCTCGAGGCTGTCGTCGTCGAGGCTGCCGAAGCCCTCGTCGATGAAGAGCGTCCCCAGGTCGAGCCCGCCGACCTCCTCGCGCACGGCGTCCGCGAGGCCCAGCGCGAGCGCAAGAGAGGCCATGAACGACTCGCCGCCCGACAGGGTCGCGGTGTCGCGGACGCGACCGGTCCACTGGTCGAGGACGCGCAGGCCGAGGCCCGACCGCGCGCCGCGGGCCGCCCGCTCGTCGGAGTGCTCGAGGACGTAGCGACCGCCACCCATGACGGCGAGACGCTCGTTGGCGAGGGTCGCGACCTTCTCGAGCCGGGAGGCGAGGACATACGCGGTGAGCCGCATCCGCAGGGTGTTGTCGGCGCCGTTGCCGCTCGTCGTGTCGGCGAGGTCGCGCACGCGGGCGTCACGGGTCGCCGCGAGAACGACTGCGGCACAGGCCTCCTCGACGAGCGGGAGCAGGCGCTCGACTCCCCGCAGGGCGCGGGAGGCCTCGTCCTGCGCGGCGGCCGCAGCGAGCAGGGCGTCGCGCGCGGACCGCGCGGCCGACGCGAGACCGACGAGGTCCGGCGCGGGGGAGGCGAGCGCCTCGAGGACCTCGGGGTCCTCGGCGACGGCCCGGGCGCCGGCAAGGTCCTCGACGTGCCGAGCCACGAGGGCGCGCATCCGCGTCAGCTCGGCGTCGGGGAGCAGGGCCGCCCGCGCCGCGGCCTCGTCCTCGAAGCCGGCCGCCGAGAGCGCGGCCGCCAGGGCGTCGGCGGCGGCAGCCGACCGGGCCCGGGCCGCGGTGAGCGCCTCGACGGCGGCCCGGTGGTCGCGGAGCGCCCGCGACGCGCGCCCGTGCACGTCGGGGTCCTCGGACCCGCACGGGCAGCCGTCGTGGGCGGCGTTCAGGGCCGCCACCCGCTCGGTCGCCGCCGTGGCGGCGTCCGCGAGCTCGGCGACCTGCGCCGCGACGGCCTCCCCGGTGGCGACGAGCCCCGCCAGCTCGCGCCGGTGCGTCTCGACCGCCGCCGTGGCCGTGCCGAGCCGGCGCGTCGCCAGGTCGTGCCGGGCGACCGCTCGGCGGGCCTCGGCGAGGTCGGTCGTCGTGGCGTCGACGACCTGCACGAGGTGCTCGCGCGTCGTCTCGCCGAGCGCCGCTCGCCGGGTCTCGGCCCGGGCCAGCAGCGCGGCGAGCTGGTGCTCGACGTGCCCGAGCGCGACCTCGGCGCGCTCGAGGTCGTCCTCGGCCTGCCGGACGTCGGCGGGCAGCACGGGGTCGGCGACCTCCGCCGCGTGGGGGTGCTCCAGGCCCCCGCACACCGGGCAGGCGTCGCCGGGGACCAGCGAGCGCGCCAGCTCTGCGGCCATCCCGTCGAGGCGTCGCTGACGCAGGTCGAGCAGGGCCGAGCGCCGGTCGAGGGCGCCCTCGCGCAGGTCGTCGCGGCGAGGGCGCAGCCCGGCCGCCGCGCCCAGGTCGGCCTCCAGGGCGTCGAGGACCTCCACGCGCTGCCGTGCCGCCGTGAGCCGCACCTCGAGCTCGCCGACGGCCGCCGCCGTCGCGGCCAGGCGCGCGACCTGCTCCTGGGCCTCCGCCCGGTCGTGCTCGGCACGGTCGACGAGGTCGGCGAGCACCGCGCCGCGACGCGCGAGGGACCCGGCGCGCGCGACGAGCTCGTCGTGGCGGCGTCGTCGCTCGACGGCCGCCGCCGCCTCGCGGACGAGCTCGGCGGCGACGTCGTCGAGGGCGTGCACCCGGCTCGTCGTGGCGCGCACCGCCTCATCGGGCAGGTCGGCGAGGGCGCCGCCCGTCGCGGCGTCGAGGTGGGCACGGCTGTGCCCGACGGCGTCGGCGGCCCCGGCCTCGTCGTCGGCAGCGCGGTCGTGCGCCGCGAGGTGACCGAGGACGCCGGCGGCGCGTTCGGCCGCGCCGACCGCACGGACCCGTGCGTCGTGGACCGGTGCCGTCTCCGTCAGGCCCTCGAGCCGCGCGAGGGCCCGCAGCCCGCGGGCGCGCACCTCCGCGAGGGCGCGGGCGGCGGCCAGGACGTCGGCCGCGGCCCGCTCGGTGCCCTGCGCCGCGTCGACGTCGGTCATCGTCGTCGTCACCCTGGTGCCCAGCAGGTCGGCGACCTCGCGCACCCGCCCGGGCAGCCGCTCGGGTGGCACCTCGCCCAGCGGCTGGTCGTCGCCGGTGGTGGTGCCCGCCTCGGCGAGGACGTCCTCGAGCCGGGCCAGCTCGGCGGCGAGGGTCGTGCGGGCCCGCTCGAGGTCGGCGCCCGCCGTACGGCGCGTCTCGGCGAGCCAGGTCTCGACGTCGCTGAAGGCCGTGATGTCGAAGAGCCGTTCGAGCACCTCGCGCCGGTCCTCCGGGGTCGCGCGCAGGAACGCGGCGAAGTCGCCCTGGGGGAGCAGCACCACCTTGGCGAACTGCGCCATGCCCATGCCGAGGGCGTCCTTGACGACGTCGGCGACCTCGTCGTGGCGCGTGCTGAGCGGCACCCAGCGCGCCCCGGCACGCTCCTCGAGCGTCACGGACGCCTGCACCTTCGACACGCCGGCGCCGCGCTTCCTGGGCCGGAGGAACTCGGGGGACCGCGTGATGCGCAGCCGCCGGGTGCCGGCGGTGAGCTCGAGCGCGACGCGGGGCACCGCCCCGGGATCGGCGTGGTCGCTGCGCAGCCCGCGCTTGGAGCGCGAGCCGGGGACGTCGGCGTACAGGGCGAAGCAGATCGCGTCCAGCAGGCTCGTCTTGCCCGAACCGGTGGGGCCGTGGATGAGGAACAGGCCCTCGGCGGAGAGGGCGTCGACGTCGACGACGACCCGCTCCGCGAACGGCCCGAACGCCTCGATCTCGAGGCGGTGGACCCTCACGCCGCGCCGACCGCGCCGGATGCCGTGCCGTCGCCGTCGTCACGCACGACCCCCTCGTCGTCGCCCACCTGGCGGGCGACCCGGGTGGCCTCGACGGCCTCGGCGAGCAGTGCGCGCTCGTCGTCGGTCGCCCCGCGGCCGGCGCGCACGTGCGCGAGGAAGTCGCAGCACACGTCGACGTCGGAGCTCGTGGCGACACGGGCTGCATACGGACGCAAGGGGACCGTGGCGCCCTGGGGATCGAACCGCAGCTCGAGGGTGTGGGGGAAGCGTCGCCGCACCTGCTCCATGGCGCCGAGCGGGCGAGCGGGGTCGGTGAGCGTCACCTGGCACCACGCGACCTCCGCGGCCCGGTGGGCCGGGTCGGCGAGCAGCTCGTCGAGGGTGCCGCGCAGCACCGCGAGGGGACGCGGGACGGGGGCCTCGACGTGCTCGACGGTCGGCCGGTGCCCGGAGAGGTCGACGATGAGGCTCACCTTGGTCTGCCGCCACTCACTGAACGACATCGCCACCGGCGAGCCGCTGTAGCGGACCCCGTCGGCGACCTCCTGGCGGCCGTGGAGGTGGCCGAGCGCGACGTAGTCGGCGCCCGCGAAGACCTCGGGCGGCACGGCGGAGACCCCGCCGACGGAGATGTCGCGCTCGGACTCGCTCGTGACGCCGCCGGTCACGAACGCGTGGGCCATGACGACCGTGCGGCCGCCGCGGCGCGCGCCATCCGCCCGCACCCGCTCCATGGCCGCCCGCAGCACGCCGGCGTGGGTGCGCTCGGTGGCGCCGAGGGGCTCGGCGGCGAGGGCCGGCTCGAGGTAGGGGAGCGGGTGCACCGCGACGTCGCCGAGGACGACCGGCCGGCCGATGTCGGCCACGGAGGTGCGCACGTGGACCCCGGTGCGCTCGAGGAGGTCGCTCGCGAACCCCAGCCGGGTGGCCGAGTCGTGGTTGCCGCTGGAGACCACGACCTGGGCACCGGCGTCGACGAGGCGCACCAGGGCCTGGGAGAGCAGCGCGACGGTGTCGGGGGACGGCATCGCGCGGTCGTAGACGTCGCCGCTGACGAGCACGGCGTCGATCCGCTCGGAGCGCACGACCTCGACGAGGTGGTCGAGGTGGGCGGCCTGGGCGTCGAGCAGCCCCACCTGGTGGAACGAGCGTCCCAGGTGCCAGTCGGAGGTGTGGATCAGCCGCACACCCGCAACGGTAGGAGAGGGCTGCGACATCGGCCGTGACCGAAACGCGGTGCCCGGGTTTCCCCGCAGGTCGCGATGTGGTTGGGTCGCGACATGGGAGCAGAGGTCAGCGCGCAGAGCTACACCCGGGAGCAGCGCCAGCGGTACCGCGAGAAGGTGCGCCAGGACCTCGACGTCTTCGAGCGGATGCTGCGGACGAGCTCCTTCGAGTTCGACCGGCCGATGACCGGCCTGGAGATCGAGCTCAACCTCGTCGACGAGCACATGCAGCCGCACTTCCACAACGCCCAGGTCCTCGCCGCGATCGCCGACGAGGACTACCAGACCGAGCTGGCGCAGTACAACATCGAGCTCAACGTGCCGCCGCGGCCGCTGCCCGGCGACTCGGCCATCGAGCTGGAGGCGGAGCTGCGCGCGAGCCTCAACCGCGCCGACCAGGCGTCGAGGCAGGTCGGCTCCAAGATCGTTGCGATCGGCATCCTCCCGACGATCATGCCCGAGCACTACGAGGGCGAGTGGATCAGCCGGAACAACCGCTACACCGCCCTCAACGACTCGATCTTCGTGGCCCGCGGCGAGGACATCTACCTCGACATCGAGGGCCCGACGGGGGAGCGGGTCGCCACCTACTGCGACTCGATCGCCCCCGAGTCGGCCTGCACGTCGGTGCAGCTGCACCTCCAGGTCGCCCCGTCGGAGTTCGCCGCCCACTGGAACGCGGCGCAGGCGCTGTCGGCACCCCAGGTCGCGACGGCCGCGAACTCCCCGTTCTTCTTCGGCAAGCGCCTCCACGCCGAGACCCGCATCGAGCTGTTCAAGCAGGCCACCGACACCCGGCCGGTCGAGCTGAAGAACCAGGGCGTGCGGCCGCGGGTGTTCTTCGGCGAGCGGTGGATCACGTCGATCTTCGACCTGTTCGAGGAGAACGTCCGCTACTTCCCGACCCTGCTCGCCGAGACGACCGACGAGGACCCGATCGCCAAGCTCGAGGCCGGGCTCGCGCCCGAGCTGGCCGAGCTGCGCCTGCACAACGGCACCGTCTACCGGTGGAACCGGCCGATCTACGACATCGTCGACGGCACGCCCCACCTGCGGGTCGAGAACCGCGTGCTGCCGGCGGGCCCGACGATCATCGACGTCCTCGCCAACGCCGCCTTCTACTACGGGGCGATCCGGATGCTCGCCCACGAGGACCGCCCGGTGTGGACCAAGATGAGCTTCGCCGCCTGCGAGGAGAACTTCCGCCGCGCGGCCCGCGACGGCATCGACGCCCGGCTCTACTGGCCCGGCTTCGGCGAGCTGTCCGCCGACGAGCTCGCGCTGCGGCACCTCCTCCCGCTCGCCCACGAGGGCCTGCGCCTGTGGGGGGTCTCGGATGCCGTGCGCGAGCGGTACCTCGGCGTCATCGAGGGCCGCTGCACGACGGGCGTCAACGGCGCCGAGTGGTCGACCCGCGCGGTCCGCGCCTTCGAGGCGTCGGGCTGCGACCGCCGCGAGGCGCTGCGCCGGATGCTCGAGCTGTACGCCGTGCACATGGACTCCAACGAGCCCGTGCACACGTGGCCGCTGCCCTGATCGCTCGCGCGCGCACCTCGCGCGCGGCGCGCCGATCCGCTTGACTGGGACGACCGACACAGGAGGTCACCCGTGCTCGAGCACTCGAAGGCGTTCAGCGGCATCGCGGTCCGCGACCTGCAGCAGTCCCGACGGTTCTACGGCGAGGTCCTCGGGCTGCGCGTCGAGGACTCCGACATGGGGATGCTGGTCCTCCGGCTCGCCGGGGACCGGCCCGTCCTGCTGTACCCCAAGTCCGACCACGAGCCGGCCGGCTACACCGTCCTCAACTTCCCCGTCGACGACGTCGAGTCGACCGTCGACGCGCTCACCGGGCGCGGCGTGCGCTTCGAGCACTACGAGGGCACCGACGTCGAGACCGACCCGAAGGGCGTCTTCCGGGGCGGCGGCCCGCTCATCGCGTGGTTCACCGACCCCTCCGGGAACGTCCTGTCGGTCATCGAGGGACCCGGCCTGGACGGCTGACCTCAGGCGAGGGTCTGGTTCCACGCCCGGATCGCCGGCACGCCCCGCTCGCGTTCGAGCACGCACAGCGCGCCGGCGTCGAGCAGGAGGGCGGCCCCGAACCTCGCCTCCTGGCGCAGCCACGTCGCGGCGAGGATGCGCAGCAGGTGGCCGTGGGCCACCAGGGCGACGTCCCCCGTGCGCAGCGGCCCCTCGACGCGGGCGAGCACCCTCGACGCACGGGCGGCCACCTCCTCGACCGTCTCCCCGGGGGTGTCACCCGGCACGACGCCGTCGTCGAACACCGTCCAGGTGGGATCGCCGAGGGTCTCGCGGATCTCCGCCGTCGTGCGCCCCTCGTAGCCGCCGTAGTCCCACTCGACGAGGTCGGGGTCGACGCTCGGCGTGAGCCCGGCCAGCTCGGCCGTGCGCCGGGCGCGGGCCAGCGGGGAGGACAGCACGAGCACGAGGTCGAACGACGACAGCCGGCTGCCGAGCGCCCGCGCATCCCGCTCGCCGTCGGGAGTCAGCGGGATGTCGGTGCTCCCGGTGTGCTGGCCGCTGCGGCTCCACTCGGTCTCGCCGTGGCGGACGAGGACGAGGCGACCGGTCGGCTCGACTGCTGGAGACATGCGCCCCACTGTCCCATCCCGGTGCGAGGATGAGCCGCATGCCGTCCGACGCCGCCTTCCTGCGCGCGGGACGGACCACCACCTGGCGCGACCTCGAGGTGGTCCGCGCCGTCGACGAGAGATGGGGTGCCTGATGGCGCAGGAGCAGGAGACGGGTGGCACGGGTCTCGGCCATCGCAGCGTGACGATGACGCGCACCGGGAAGGGCACCTACCTCGTGACCAACGTGCGCGGCGGGACGATGCTCGTCGGCGGCGGGGGAGGGTCGCCGGACTTCACGCCCGTCGAGCTGTTCCTCACCGCGATGGCGGCCTGCAGCGCCACCGACGTCGACTACATCACGAGCCGCATCGCCGAGCCCGTGGAGTTCGAGGTGGCGGCGAGCGGCGAGAAGCTGCGCGACGGCGTCGAGAACCACCTCGGTGACATCGAGGTGTCCTTCACGGTGCGCTTCCCCTCCGGCCGGGCCGGCGACCAGGCCCGCGAGCGACTGCCGCGCGCGATCGCCCAGAGCCGCGACCGGCTCTGCACCGTGTCGCGCACGGTCCAGCGTGGCGCCCCGATCGAGATGCGGGAAGCCTGACGCGGGTGGATCGGGGGGACGCGCTGCGTCCTCCTTCGTCCTGGAAGGAGGGACCGCCCATGGAGCCCGACCCCGCCCTTGCGGCCGTCAAGACGTACAACTACCTGCGGATCGCCCTCGCCGCCCTCGTCCTGCTGCTGTTCGTCTCGGTGGCCCTGGAGTGGGTGACCGCCGACGGCTGCCTCCAGCCGTCGATCAGCGCCTACTACTTCACCCCGGTCCGGGCGGTCTTCATCGGGGTCCTCGTGACGATGGGGGTGTGCCTCGTCGCCCTCAAGGGCAACACCGACGGCGAGGACGTCCTCATGAACCTCGCCGGCATGCTGGCGCCGGGCGTCGCCTTCATCCCGACGGTCGCCTCCGGCCGGTGCGGAGCCTCGGATGCCGGCGTCGGCATCCCGGAGGCCGTCGCGAACAACATGCCCGCACTCTTCGTCACCGGGCTCGCGGTCGGGGTCGTGGCCGTGGTCATCGCCCGGCGGGAGTCGGGCGGGGTGCGGCTCAGCGCGGCGAACCGGCTGGGCCTGGGGCTGACCGTGCTCGTCCTCGGGACCGGCGTCGTGTGGTTCGTCGTCGCCCGGGACAGCTTCCTCGACCGCGGCCACGACGCCGCGGCGATCCCGATGTTCCTCGCGATCATCGCGGTCGTGTGGCTCAACGCCCGCGACGTGCAGCAGGCCCTGCAACGGGGGGCGGCGCCCTCCACACGCCTTCCGTACGTGCCGGTCTACCGGGGGATCGCGATCGGGATGCTGGTGGCCCTGGCCGCGACGGTCGCGGTCAGCCTGCTCACGGGCTCGTCCTCGCTCGTGCTGTGGGTCGAGGTCGCCCTCATCACGCTCTTCGCCGTGTTCTGGGTCGTGCAGACCATCGAGCTGTGGAACCGGGGGCTGCGCCGACCGGACGACGTGCCCGTCGCCCGCAGGCCGGGCCTATCGTGAGGCCATGGCGCGCTACCTCGACGTCCACCCGGTCGACCCGCAGCCGCGCGCCATCGCGCAGGCGGTGCGGTGCTGCGCGAGGGCGGGCTCATCGCCTACCCGACCGACTCGGGCTACGCCCTCGGGGCCATGGTCGGCAACCAGGACGCCAAGGACCGCATCAAGGCCATCCGCCGCCTCGACGACAAGCACCACTTCACGCTCGTCTGCCGCGACTTCGCCCAGCTCGGGCAGCTCGTGCACGTGGACAACGCCGTCTTCCGGGCCGTCAAGGCGCTGACGCCCGGTCCCTACACGTTCATCCTGCCCGCGACGCACGAGGTGCCGCGCCGCCTGCTCCACCCGAAGAAGCGGACCGTCGGCGTCCGCATCCCCGAGCACCCCGTCGTGCGCACCCTGCTCGCCGACCTCGGGGAGCCGCTGCTGTCCTCCACCCTGATCCTCCCCGGCGAGAGCGACCCGATGACGGACGGCTGGGCGGTCAAGGAGGCCCTCGACCACGTCGTCGACGTCGTCATCGACTCGGGGGAGTGCGGCACCGAGCCGACGACCGTCGTCGACCTGTCGGGCGGGGCGCCCGAGGTCGTGCGGGTCGGGGCGGGTGACCCGTCGCGCTTCGAGTGAGCGCGCGGCATCCGGCCGCGGTCCTCGTCGCTCCCGGTACGGCTCGACCCCCGGCCACCCGGCCGGGGGTCGAGCCACGTTCTCTCCGGAAGGGGATCGGGTCAGCTGCCGTAGAGCGCCCGGATGCCGTCCCGGTCGCTGGCGGTCATGCTGAGGTCGTCCGACGACCCGTTGCACTGGGGGTAGTGCATGATCGACGCCGAGTCGTACGGCGTCAGCGGACGCCAGTTGTTGTCCTCGAAGCAGGTGCCGGCCTCGGGGCGGGTGTGCTCGTGGCGGAAGCCGAGGGTGTGGCCCAGCTCGTGCGCGATGATGTTGCTCGGGGTCCAGGAGCCGGAGTTGAAGAGGCTCTTGGCGTTGACGAGGACGTTGCGCGAGGACTTCGAGCTGCTGGGGAAGAACGCGCGGGCGATGTACTGCGTGGTCTTCGTCGGCTCGACGGAGAAGAGCACGTTCGAGTTGCGCGTGGTGCAGCTGCCGTCCTGCGCCGCCACGTAGACGAAGTTGACCTTCGAGCTCGCGGCCTCCCACTGGCCGGCGCCGGAGGCCATCGCATTGACGACGCGGGTGTAGTCGGCGCCGAACTTCGTGCTGACGCAGTACGTGAGGTTCAGCGCCTGGCTCGCCGACCACTTGTCGTCCTGACCGTTGACCCGGTTGACGATGAGGCCGTCGACGTCGGTGTCCGGCTGGGCGACCATGCGGTCGTAGAACTGGCGCAGCGCGCCCTGGGTGGTGGCGGGCTCGTCGCCGTTGACGATGTACCCGCGGTCCTCGTCCTGGAAGGTCGAGGCGACGAACTCCTGGAAGCTCGGCGTCGTGCCGTCGCCGGTGGGCGCCGCGGCGGCGGTGGCCGCGAAGGCGGAGGTGACGGCCAGGGTCGTCCCGGCGACCGCGGCTGCGGTGCGCGTGAGGGATCGGCTCATGTGGTGCTCCTTCTCGTCGGGCCCGACCGCGGGTGGGGACGGGCAGCACCACGGGACGCTAGGTCGCCTCCGGCACGGGGACGGCAAGAAGGGCGTCAGGAATCGGTCAGGGTTCGGTCGGGGTTCGGTCAGGGTTCGGTCAGGTCCCGCACGGCCGACCGGAGCTCGTCGAGGACCCGCACGTCGATGCCACCGGGGGAGTGGCGGTTCTCGAGGTTCGCCCCCGACATCCACGCCTCGAGCGCGACCGCAGGGTCGTCGGCGTCGTGGCCGAGGGCGGCGAGGTGACCCGCCACCTCCTCGCGCAGCGGCCCCTCGAGCGGCTCGACGCCCTGGGGCTGGCCGAAGTAGAGCGTGGACAACGCGTGGATGCGGGCGAGCTCGCGCGGGCGCGTCGGGGTGGTCGTCCACCCGCAGGTCGGCGAGGACCCCGGAGGCGTCGTAGCCGGCGCGGGGAGCGTGGGCGACGATGGCGGCGCTCTGCCGGCCGCGCGAGTCGCCGCCCGCGGCGTCGCCCGCGAGGAGCACGGACGAGGAGCCGGTCGTCGAGCCGGCGACCCGCGCCGTCGAGCCACGCCCGCTCCATGGCCGCGACGACCTCGGGCCCGGTGAGGATGTTGCCCTGGATCGCGTAGGCCGTGCGGTCGTCACCCGCGGCGACCCCGCCGGCCCACGCGAGGCACCCCTCGCCGGTGAACGTGGCCGCGCCGGTGGGCCCCACCGCGCCCACCTGGCGCAGCGCCCGACCGTCGTCACCGGCGACGGCCGCGTCGAGGGCGGCCGTCACGGCGGTTCCGGCCGCGAGGGCGTCGAGCACCTCGTCGAGGTAGGCGACGCGGGCGTGGGACTGCGTGGCGACGGCGCCGACGCCGCGCCGCACTCGGGGTACGACGGCGCCGACGGCGAGGAACCTGCTGGCGACGGCGACTCCCCAGGCCTCGCCGTCCCGGGCCACGATCGAGAAGGTCATGGCGGCAGCGTAGGTGCCGGTCAGCCGTCGCGGCGCAGGACGGCGACCCACAGCGGGAGCCCGTCCGGCCCGGCCGGGTGCGTCCGACGACCGAGGGTCACGAGGCGCACGTCCTCCCCGGCGAGGCCCTCCATCTCCGCGCGGTCGAGCGGCCACGGCGGGCCCTGCGACCCGTCCTCGCCGTCCTCGCGCACGAACTGCACCGCCAGCACCTCACCGCCGGGGACGAGCAGCGACCGGACCGCCGCCGAGGCGACGTCCCTCAGCGAGGGAGGGAGCGCCTGCACCGTGAAGACCTCGACGACGAGGTCGAAGGCCCCGACGAGGTCGTCGGGCAGGGAGAGCAGGTCGGCGACGCGGTAGTCGACAGGGCTGCCGGGGTACCGGGCGCGGACCGCGTCGACGGCGCTCGGGGAGATGTCGAAGGCCGTCGTGCGCCACCCGTGCGCCGCGAGCAGCTCGGCATCCGCGCCGAGGCCCGCACCGACGACGACGGCACGGCGGCCGGCGGCATCCCCCAGGGCGCTGACGTGGTCGGCGACCGGGGGTACGGGAGCGGCGGTCCCACGGAGGTCGACCTCGTCGCGGGCGGCGGCGGACCAGAGCTCCTCGAACCAGCGGGTCGGCGCCCCGTCGGCGACGGCCTCGGACCCGAGGCGGCTCGCGAGGGCGCCCCAGTCGCGGGTGGTGTCCTCCATCCGGTCACGGTAGCCCGGGAGGGCGTCAGCGACGCTCGAGGAGGGCGGCCGTCTCGAGGTGGGTCGTCTGGGGGAACATGTCGAACACCCGCGCCTGGGTGGCGCGCAGCGACGGCATCGCCTCGAGGTCGCGGGCGAGGGAGCCGAGGTGGCAGCTGGAGTAGACGACGTGCGTGGCAGGTGCGGACTCGAGCCACGCGGCGAGGTCGGGGCCGATGCCGCGCCGGGGCGGGTTGACGACGACGAGATCGGGGGTGGGACCGTCCGGAACGTGGGTGGTCGCATCGCCCGTGACGAACGCGACTGTGCCGGAATGGTTCTGGCCCGATGCGGCGGCGCGGGCGGCCACGATGGCCTCGTCGGAGGTTTCCACGCCGACGACCCTCCGGCTCGGAGCGGCGAGGTGCAGCGCGAACCCGCCGACGCCGCAGTACGAGGTCCCACACCGTGCCGGGGCCGGCGGCCTCGACCCAGTCGCGGGCCTGGCGGTACAGCGCCCCGGCCACCCGGGTGTTCGTCTGGAGGAACGCCCGCGGCCCGAGGAGGAGCGTGACGTCGCCGACCCGCACCGGCAGCAGCGTCTCGTCGGTGAGCGGGACCTCGGTGTCGCCCTCGAGCACGGCCTTGTGCTCGGGCAGGACGTTGGCCGTGACCACTCGCGCCGACGGCAGCACGTCGAGGAGGTCGGGCAGCGCGGCCCGCAGCAGGTCGACGGACGCCGGCGAGCGCACGACGAACCGCACGAGGTGCTCGCCGGCGGGGGAGTGGGTGACGATGACGTGCTTGAGCTCGCCGCGGCGACCGGGCACGTCGTAGGGCTCGATGCCGAGGTCGGACACGAACCGGTGCAGCGGGTCGAACGTCGCGGAGAGCCCGGGCTCGTAGAGGCCGCACCGCCGGAGGTCCACCCCGCGGCCGCGCTCGTCGAGGATGCCGAAGGTCGGTCGGCCCGCCCGGCCGGCGACGACGAGCTTGGCCTTGTTCCGGTAGTGCGACTCCGCGCTGGCCCCCGGCTCGAGCCACTGCACGCCGGGCGCCACCGGGGACAGGGCCAGGGCCGCCCGCGCCGCTTGTCGGCCAGCTGTGCGGCGTAGGGGCTGCCCATGAGGGTGCACGAGCGGCAGCGGCCGGCGTCGTAGTAGTCGCACTGCATGGTGCGATCAGGGTATGCCGTGCCGCGGCACCGAGGACCTCACCGAGTACGGCGCCCCGGCGCCAGACCTCGTCATCGCCCACACCAACCTCGGCTGGGACTGGGCCAAGGCGCCCGGCCGCCGCGGTGGTTTCGTGCCACGGCTGCCGAGGTCGACTTCGGGTCCTCCTCCTGACCCTGCGTCACCGGGACCAGTCGTCCCACTGCAGGTTGGCGGCGGAATCCGAAGGCGGCTAGGCTGTATGGGAACGGGATCCGTGGATCCCCGTGAGCCGGTGCCCTCCCCGAAGCACCGGCCGACAGCACCCGAGACCCCACCGAGCGTGGGGGAGGAGACGCCCGATGAGCGAGCACCTGCAGACCGCCCCCGCACCCGCACCGCACCGTGCCCGGGCACGACCCGGCCACCTACCGCCGGCTCCCCGCGCGCACCCGGCCGGTCGACCCGGCCGTCGTCGAGCGCCTGCTCGCCGCCGAGTGGGAGCGGTTCGCGCTCGTGGTCCACGGATCGGGGGAGCACAACGCGCGGGCCAGCCGGACGCTTCCGCTCGGTGTCACCAGCTCGTTCCAGCACTGGGACCCGTACCCCGTCTCCATCGCCTCGGCCCGCGGGGCGTGGCTCACCGACGTCGACGGCAACCGCCTCCTCGACCTCTCCATGGGGTTCGGGGCCATGCTCGTCGGCCACCTCAACCCGCACGTCGTGCAGCGGGTCACCGAGGCGCTCACCGACACGGGCACCCTGTTCGTCACGCCGTCGCCCCAGGCCACCGAGATGAGCGAGCGCTTCTGCGAGCGGTTCCAGCTCGACATGCTGCGCTTCACCAACTCGGGCACCGAGTCCCTGATGTACGCCATCCGGTCCGCGCGCGCCTACACCGGCCGCAAGGCGATCGTGAAGATCGAGGGTGGCTACCACGGCGGCTACGACGGGCTCCAGGTCTCCGTCAAGCCGGGGCTCGACGAGATCGGCCCGGCCGAGGCGCCGGTGCCGCAGGTGCCTTTCGACGTCGAGGCGGGCACCGTCCACGTCATCGCCTACAACGACCTCGGCCAGCTGCAGCGGGTGCTCGACGAGCACGGAGACGAGATCGCCGCCCTCGTCGTCGAGCCCGTCATCGAGAACCTGTCGATCGTCGTGCCCGACGAGGGGTACCTCGCCGGGGTCCGCGCGGCGTGCGACGCGCACGGGGTCGTGCTCATCTTCGACGAGGTCAAGACCGGCCTCACCGCCGGCTACGCCGGTGCCGCCCAGCGGCTCGGGGTGACGCCGGACCTCATCACCCTCGCCAAGTCGATCGGGGGCGGGCTGCCGCTCGCGGCGTTCGGCGGCAAGCGCGAGGTCATGGAGGTCGTCGTCGACGGGCGGATGGCGCACTTCGGCACCTACAACGGCAACCCGCTCGTCATGGCGGCCGCCATGGCCGTCGACGAGATCTGCACCCACGAGGCCCTCGCCGAGGCCGAGGCCGTCAACGTGCGCGCCCTGAAGGCCATCGACGCGATCATCGACGAGTACGAGCTGCCCGCCCACACCGTCGGTCTCGGGGTCAAGGGCTGCGTCACGTGGTCGACGACCCCGGTGCGCAACTACCGCGACTACAAGGCCACCGACTTCGCCCTGGCCGAGCTGTCCTGGCTGTGGGGCGTCAACCGCCACATCCTCACGCCGCCCGGGCTCGACGAGCAGTGGCTCGTCTCGCTCGTTCACACCGACGCCGACATGGCCACCCTCGTCGACGACTTCCGCGAGCTGGCCCAGGCGCTGCGCGCCTGAGCGCTGTGCACCACCGACCGTCGTCGACGGTCGGTGGTGCCGGGCCATGGGGGACCGGTGCCGGGCGCTGGGGCAGGGCGGAAACCGCGAAATGACATAATGTCGATTATCGGCGTTTGTGCCGGGTGGGCGTCCGTTCGCACGACGTCGCTCCCGCGGTGGCGCTGTCACCACCCATCGCGTCCGCGTCCGCGAGCACACTGGATGTGACAGCTGTGAGAGGACGCCATGACCACGCCAGCCCCGACCGTCACCGACCACGACGACTTCGAGCGACAGCTCCTCGAGCTGCGCACGCGCGAGAAGGCACACACCCACGAGGGCGACGCGATCGCCGCGGCCCGGCGCCGGCTGCCCATGACCGAGGTGCCGCCCGGCACCACCGTCATCGGGCTCGACGGCCCGGTCCCGTTCGGCAATGTCTTCGAGGGGCGCGACGAGCTCGTCGTCTACAGCCACATGTTCTACGACGGGCAGCCCTGGGAGTGGCAGTGCGAGGGCTGCACCAGGAACGCCTGGCCGATGCGGGACGCCGCCGACGCGGCCTACCTCAACGCCCTCGGGATCACCTTCGCCATCCTCGTCGACGGGCCGTATGAGGAGATCGCGGCCTTCCGCGAGTTCATGGGTCACACGGCGCCGTGGTACTCCAACGCCCACCTCGACGACCCCACCGTGGGCGTCGCCGGCCGGATCTCCTGCTACCTGCGGCGGGAGGACACGATCTACCTGACGTACTGGACGACCGGACGGGGCGACGAGGTGCTGAACCCCGTGTTCGGGCTGCTCGACATGACCGCCTACGGGCGGCGGGAGGAGTGGGAGGACTCGCCCGAGGGGTGGCCGCGGTCCCCGACCCACTCCTTCCTGCGCACCGACGAGCACGGTGCGCCGATGGGGCCCAGGAGCGGCGGTCGACCGGTGCCCCAGTGGACGCGCCCGGGCGTCACCGGGGTCGGCGGACACGCCGGGTAGCACCGCCACCACGCCCACCGGCCGTGGCGACCTCCGGTGCGCGGACCGGGTGCGCGGCCGGGCACCGCCATGGGCGAGAATGTGCCGGTCACGGGAACCCGACAGGTCTCCGGACGCTGGGACCGGTGCCGGTCGCAGACCGGCAGGCGTGCGACGCGCGCCGTGACACCAGACCGCACGATGCCGCACCGAAGGAGCACGAGGGTGAGCAAGACGACCAGGCCCGCGGCCGGAGCCCGGGCCGGCCGGGACAAGCTCGACGAGATGAAGAAGGCGCAGCAGGCCAAGGAGCGCCGCACCCGCCTCGTCCTCATCACCTCCGTGGCGACCGTGATCCTGCTCATCGCGGGCATCGTCGGGTTCACGGTGTGGCAGCGACGTCTCGACCCGTCCGACGCTCGACGCGGTCAAGGAGTACACCGTCACCCGGGACCACACGACTCGAGCCGGTCGACCTACGAGCAGACCCCGCCGGTCGGTGGCGACCACAACCCCACGTGGCTCAACTGCGGCGTCTACACCGCGCCGGTGCCGAACGAGCTCGCCGTGCACTCCATGGAGCACGGCGCGGTGTGGGTCACCTACCGCAGCGACCTCCCGGCCGACGAGGTCGAGCGGCTCGTCGGCCTGGTCCCCGACACCTACATGGTCGTCTCCCCCTTCGAGGACCTGCCGGCCCCGGTCGTGGCGAGCGCCTGGGGCGTCGCAGCTCCAGCTCACCGGGGTCGACGACCCCCGCCTCGAGGAGTTCGTCACGAAGTACCGCCAGGGCGCGCAGACGCCCGAGCCGGGTGCCTCGTGCTCCGGTGCGCAGCGACGGCGCGACTGCCCGCCACGACGGGCTGACCCGGGTCACCGTGACGCGCGTGCACGACCTCCCCGACAGCGACGACAAGCCGTCGCCACCGACGCCGACGGTGCGACGGCGCCGGCGTCGAGCGACGGCCCGCCCCCGGTGCCGCCGTGGGCCCTCGTCGCCGCCGCGCTCGTCGCCGCTGCTCGTCGGGGTGCTCGGCACGCTCTGGGTGGTCCAGTCGCGCACGTCCGCGCCCGCCGACTGGAGCGCCGACGCCGGGTTCGCCCGCGACATGCAGACCCACCACGCCCAGGCCGTGGAGATGGCCTTCCTCGTGCGCGACCGCAGCGACGACGAGGAGCTGCGCACCGTGGCGTACGACATCATCACCAGCCAGCAGCAGCAGGCCGGCCAGATGTACGGCTGGCTCGTGCAGTGGGGCCTGCCGCAGACCGGCAGCCGTCCCCCGATGGCCTGGGTGGGCGGCGAGCACGCCGAGGCGCACGCCTCGGCCGACGGCACGATGCCGGGCATGGCGACCGAGGCCCAGCTCGACGAGCTGCGCGCCGCGACCGGCGTCGAGGCGGAGCGGATCTTCCTCCGGCTGATGATCGCCCACCACGAGGGCGGCGTGGCCATGGCTGACGCCGCCGTGGCCGACGCGCAGGACCCCCGAGGTGCAGACCCTCGCCCGGGCCATCTCGTCGGCGCAGACCTCGGAGATCGCGCTCCTGCAGCGGATGCTCGCCGACCGCACCTGAGACCGCGCGGATGGTCCTCCGGGCACGACCGCCGACGGCCATCACCGTGGATGCCGCCGGCTCCTTGACCCGGCGCAGCGCCCGCGCCTCGACCTCGTACCGGCTCGCGACCCCGGCGCCGGCGCGGAAGAACCGCCGGCGCAGCGACCCCTCGACCTCGACGTGGTCGTCGACGGCCAGCCGCGCCGCCGCTGCGCCGGGCGCCCGCCGTCCAGCAGGCGACGTCGATGGTGTCCACGCCGGCGCGGTCCCGGTCTCGCCGGCGCCTCGCGCGGGACGACGACACGCAGCGTGTGCACCGTGTCGCCGCTCGGCAGCACCCGGGGCTCCCCCGGCGCGCTGACCCGGCCGACGAGCCGGACCGAGTTGACATAATCCATGACCCACCCTCCTCCGCGGGGCGCCGCGCCCCGCACCGACACGCTGCCGCGCACCCGCGCGGCGGGCAAGGCGCTGCTGCCTCCTGTGGACGACCCCGAGCGACCGCGGGCGCCCCTGTGGACGGGCGGGCCCGGTGCCACCGCTCCCCTCGCCGCCGGCCACCGCCCACGACCTTCGGCGAGATGGTCCGAACGGATGGTATTTCTGCAGGAGGGTGGGCCGGGGCCGGTTTACCGCCTATGGTGACAATCGGTGCGGGCAGCAGGGGCGCGTGCTGGGCGCTCTCGAGCGTCACTGAACGTCAGGGAAGAGATCGTCGTGCGCTGGGCACTCACCATGCGGTTGGCGGCCGGCTCGGCCGCCTCGCGCGTCGCGCTGGGTGGCGTGCTGCCGACGACCACCGCGAGCCGACCCGACCCCGACGCCGACGGCCTCCGACGCGTCCGAGCTCGTCCTCGGAGCCCGAGCCCACGGCCGACGCCCACCCCCGAGCCGACGCCGACCCCGGAGCCCACGCCCGAGCCGACGCCCGAGCCCACCCCGACGCCCGAGCCCACCGGCATCCCCGCGCCCGTCCCCCACGGCGACGCCCAGCACCTCCCCCACGCCCGACTCCCCCGCCGCCGGACCCTGCGACCGACCCGATCCCGCCGGCCGCGCCACTGCGCCCGCCGGGCGCCGACTCGGACTACGAGCCGACCGACCACTACGCAGCCGCTGACCGGCGCCTTCCTCGCGTCGCAGATCGCCGAGGCCAACCGCATCTCCGCCGCCCTCGCGGTGCACACGTCCCGCGTCGCCGTGGCCACGCGCGAGATGGACCTGCTCGCCGAGAAGTCCAACGCGCTGCTCGAGTCGCTCGCGGCGGCACGCGAGACCGAGGTCGCCGCGACGATGGAGGCCACCCGGGCCCGGGCGGACCTCGCGGCCCTGGACGCCCGTCTCGAGGCCGCTCGTGCGGTCGTGCGCGAGTGGGTCTTCCAGGTGTACTCCGGCGGCACCGGTGGGTCCGACGTCGCGTTCATGATCGAGGCGATGGCCGCCGACGCCGAGGACGTCGGCGACCCGCTCGGCGACCTGTCCTACCTCACCGAGCAGCGCACCCGCGCGCTCGAGGACGTCCGCGTCCTCACCGCCGAGCAGGTGCGCCTCTCCGCCGCCACGGACTCCGCGGCGGCGGAGGCGGCCGCGGCCACGCGCAAGATCGAGGACGACAGCTCGGCGCTCACCAAGGTCGTCTCGGCGCAGCGCGCCCGGGTCGACGAGCTCCGCGCGCTCCAGATCGCCGAGGTCGAGAAGGCCGGCCCGGTCGCGAGCGTCCTCGTCGGGGCCCGCACCCCCGAGGCGAAGCGCGCCGCCCAGCGCCTGCGCGACGCCCTGGTGGCCGCGTCCGTCGACATCACCGACATCGGCAAGCCGTGCACCACCAACGCGACCCTCTACCCCAACGGCCTCATCCCCTCGAGCGGGCTGTGCCCCCTGTGGGGAGCCCCGGGCGAGCGCCTGGCGCCCAACGCCGCCGCCGCGTTCAACGCCCTGAGCAAGGCGTATGCCGCGCAGACCGGCGTACCCCTGTGCGTCACCGACTCGTACCGCTCGCTCGCCGAGCAGATCTCGGTCAAGGTCACGCACGGCCGGTTCGCGGCGACGCCCGGCACGAGCCGGCACGGGCTGGGCCGCGCGCTCGACCTGTGCGGTGGAGTCCAGGACTTCAGCTCGCCGGCACACCGCTGGATGAAGCAGAACGGGCCGCTGTTCGGCTGGTTCCACCCGTCGTGGGCAGCGGCCGGTGGCTCGCTCCCCGAGCCCTGGCACTTCGAGTACGCGGGCTGACCCCCCGAGCTGGAGCAGCCGGGATCGGCCGCCCGAGCAGCGACACCTCACGCGGTGTCAGGACACCCGGTGCTCGGTGTGCTCCTTGACGGGCAGCATGACCGCGAAGCCGGCGGCGAGGATGAGCACGATCCCCAGGATCCCCCAGTACTGCGTGTTCTCCTGCCCGGTGATGCCCGCCCCGATGGCGATGAAGATGCCGAAGGCGGCGGGTGCCATGAACGACACCACCCGCCCGGTGGTGGCGTAGAGCCCGAAGATCTCGCCGTTCTTGCCCTCCGGGATGAGCCGGGCGAGGAAGCTGCGCGAGGCGGCCTGGGCCGGCCCGACGAAGACCGTCATGAGCAGGCCGAGCACCCAGAAGGTCGTCGCCCCTCCGTCGTGGAGGATGAAGATCAGGGTCCCCAGCACGACGAGGGAGCCCAGCGAGACGAGGATGACCCGCTTCGGCCCGATCCGGTCGTCGAGGAGGCCGAACGCCATCGTCGCGATGCCCGGCGATGATGTTGGCGGCCGCCCCGAAGACGATGACGTCGGCCGCCGACAGCCCGAACGTGCCCGGAGGCGAGGATGGCCCCGAAGGCGAAGACGCCGGCGAGCCCGTCGCGGTAGAGCGCGGAGGCGAGGAGGAAGTAGACGGTGTGCCGGGAGGTGCCCCACAGGCCCTTGATGGAGCGCCCGACGAGCCGGTAGGACATCGCGACCCCGACCCGGGGAGCCCGCGGACGGGGCCGGTCCTTGAGCACGAGGAAGGCGGGGATCGTGAAGAGCAGCGTCCACAGCCCGCAGATGATCATCGACACGCGGATGTTGAGCCCGTCGGTGTCCGAGACCCCGAACAGCCCGACGTCGGGCTGGATGAGGAGGAAGTACAGCAGGAGCAGGACGATGATCCCGCCGAGGTAGCCCATCCCCCACCCGAAGCCGGAGACCCGTCCCACGGTCTTGCCGGTGGCGACCTGGTCGATCGTCGCGTTGTAGTTCACGCCGGCGATCTCCGAGACGACCGAGCCGACGCCGAGCAGCACCAGGCCGACCCACAGGAACGCCGGCTCGGGCTTGACGACGTAGAGCGAGGCCGAGAGCCCGGCCAGCAGCCACGTCTGGATGCGCAGGTTGCGCACGGTCTTGCCCGAGCGGTCGGAGTTCTGGCCGAGCACGGGCGCGAGGAGGGCGACGAAGAGCCCGGAGATGGCGGTCGAGATGGCCAGCGCCGTCGAGGTGGCGTTCGTCGCCCCGAAGCTCTCGCTCGTGACGTAGACGGAGAAGACGAAGGTCGTGATCACCGTGTTGAACGGTTGCGACCCCCAGTCCCACATGCCCCACGCGAGCACCTTCCGGCGTGAGGCCGGGCCCGCGACCTCGAGGGCGGTGGGGCCGGCCGGGTCCGCGGCGGTGGGGGCTGTGGGCGTCGTCACGTCGCTGACCGTAGCGGCGTCGGGCCGTCGCCGGAACGCGCCACGCGACAACTGAGGTCGCGTACTCACCGGTAGCGGTGGCAACCCCGGGCACGGCATCCCGGCCCCCACGCCGGCAGCACACCCTCCGTGAACCAATCTGTGAGGCCTCTCACACCGAACTCCCGACACGCCCCTCGCCGGTCGGAACAACCCCACCCGTCCGGGCGTTGGACGCGCTAGACCCGGTCGGGGCGACCTGCCGACTCGGGACACCACAGACTTGGGAGTACCCATGGCAGAACGTAGCCTGCGCGGCAGCCGACTCGGCGCCCTGAGCATGGAGACGGACGAGAACGTCGTCCCCAGCGAGCGCAACATCACGACCTACCTGTGCCCGAACGGGCACACGATCAAGCTTCCCTTCTCCGTCGAGGCCGACGTCCCGCACACGTGGGAGTGCCGGTGCGGCGCCGAGGCCAAGCTCCAGGGTGGGGGCCCGGAGCCCGAGGCCAAGCCCGTCAAGCACGTGCGCACCCACTGGGACATGCTGCTCGAGCGCCGCTCGATCCCCGAGCTCGAGGAGCTCCTGGAGGAGCGCCTGACGCTCCTGCGCGAGTCCCGCGGCGAGCGGCCGCGCAAGCGCAAGAGCGCCTGAGACCCAACGGCCGGATGCCGGGTGCCCCACGGGGTGCCCGGCATCCGTCGTGTCCGGGCGGGTTCCCCGGTCCTCGACGACCGGGTCCACGGGGGTCACCGCTCGTCGGGGTCGACGACGTGGCCCTCGACCACCTCGCCCTCGACGACGTCCGGCCGCCGGGCGCCGGGGCGGCCCGTCCCCGCGGCCGGGCCCTGGCCACTCCCCCATCGGCCCGAGCAGGCGCCGGGCGACGACCGCCTCGAGCCACGCGCGGGTGAGCGGCCGGGTCAGCGGCAGGATGAAGAAGAACCCGACGATGTCGGTGACGAACCCCGGCGTCAGCAGCAGGGTGCCCCCGATGAGGACGAGCGCGGCATCGGCGAGCTGACGGCTCGGCATCCGGCCGCTGCGCAGCGCCTCCTGGAGTGCCAGCCACGTCCTGGCGCCCTCGCGCTTGACGATCCACGCGCCGAGCAGGGACTCCAGAACGAGCAGCAGCAGGGTCTGCCAGCCCCCGATGACCCGGCCGACCGCGATGATCGCCGCGATCTCGACGATCGGCACGATGAGCAGGGCGAGGAAGACCCAGCGCAGCACCCGCGGCCGGCGTCGCCCGCGGGCGGCGTACGGGGTGGCGCCGGGACGGCTCACAGCTCGTGCCACCTCGGCTCGCGGGCGACGAGCTCACGGACCTGGTGGGCCCGGTGCCGGACCCCCCAGCCGGTGATCCGGCGCAGCGACTCGGTCATGATGTCGCGGCTCATCTTCGACTGCCCGACCTCGCGCTCGACGAAGGTGATGGGCACCTCGACGACACGCAGGTCCGCCTTGACGGCGCGCCACGTGAGGTCGGTCTGGAAGCAGTAGCCGTGCGAGGCCACGTCGTTGAGCCCCATCGCGCGCAGCGCGTCGGCGCGGTAGACGCGAAATCCCGCGGTCGCGTCGTTGACCGGCATCCCGAGCAGCAGCTTGACGTAGAGGTTGCCGCCGACCGAGAGCGCCTTGCGGTACAGCGGCCAGTTGACCACCGACCCGCCGCGCACCCAGCGCGAGCCGATGACGGCATCCGCGTCGGCGGCCGCGGCGAGCAGGTCCAGGAGGTTCTCGGGCCGGTGCGACCCGTCGGCGTCCATCTCGACGACGGCGTCGTACCCCTGCTCGAGGGCCCAGCGGAAGCCGGCCAGGTAGGCGGCACCGAGCCCTTCCTTGCCGGGCCGGTGGATGACCGAGACCTTGGGGTCGGCCGCGGCGAGGCAGTCGGCGACCTCGCCGGTGCCGTCCGGGGAGTTGTCGTCGAGCACGACGAGGTCGAGGTCGGGCACCACCTCGCGCAGGCGGCGGACGATGACGGGCAGCGTGTCCCGCTCGTCGTACGTCGGGATGAGGACGGCGACGCGCCGAAGCGGCGGTCGGGCGGTCTCAGACAACGGTTCGGTCCTCGTGGGGTCGGTCGGATGGTGCGAGAACCCTAACGCTCCGCGAGACCCGGATGCTCCCGAGCACCAGGAGGAGCAGGGCGCCCGCGGCGACCCACTCCGGCGCGGCGCCGAGCCGGTCCGAGGGCGTGCGCTCGGTGCGCACCACCGGCAGGCCGAGGCCCTGCTCGGCGGTGAACAGGCCGGTCTTCTCGCTCACGGTGCCGTCGGGTGCGACGAAGCCCGACACCCCGACGGTCGACACGTGGACGACCGAGCGGCCGTGCTCGATGGCCCGGATCCGCGAGATCGCGAACTGCTGCTCGGACTCGTCGGTGTAGCCGAAGGTGGCGTTGTTCGTCTGCACGACGATGAGGCTCTCCTCGTCGCCGGCCGCCAGGACGCTGTCGCGCACCAGGCCGTCGTAGGCCACCTCGAAGCAGATCGTCGGCAGCGCGAGGTAGTCCCCGCCCGGTGCCTCGACGCGGAACACCCCGACCTCCGAGCCGGCGACGAAGTTGCCCGCGAGGTCGGCCATCGGCGTGAACACCCGGAAGAAGGCCCGGTTCGGGATGTACTCCGCGAACGGCACCGGGTGCAGCTTGGTGTACCGCTGCGGGTCGCTCTCGTCGGGCACGTAGAAGAGCGAGACGTTGGAGCTCGCGCCGACGGGCTCGGAGAGCACCGCCCCGAGGAGCAGGGGCACGCCGACGGCTTCGCGGGCGCGGTCGATCTGGGCCGCGGCGTCGGCGTTGCGGAACGGGTCGATGTCGGAGGAGTTCTCCGGCCACACGACGAGGCTGAGGTCGTCCGGGGCGCGCGCGGCCAGCGCCTCCGTGCCGCGGACGTGGTTGTCGAGCACCGCACGGCGCTCGGCGTTGAACTCCAGCCCTGCCTGCGGCACGTTGCCCTGGACGAAGCCGACCGCGACGGGCCGGCCGTCCGTCGGCAGGGGCACCGCGAGCGGCACGACCGCGGCGAGCGCGACCGCGAGGACGGCGACGACCGCTGCCGTCGTCCACGCGCCCTGGCGGGCGAAGGCGGCCGCGAGCAGGAGGAGGGTCCCCACCACGGCCACGGCGAAGGTCACGCCCGGGGCGCCGAGCAACCGCGCCACGTGCGCGAGCGGGCTGTCCGCCTGGCTGAATGCCAGTCGCGCCCAAGGGAATCCGCCGTAGGGGGTGGTGCTGCGGGCCCACTCCTGCACCACCCAGCCCAGAGGGATGAGCGCGTATGCCGCCCGCGTGTGACCGGCGTCGGCCAGCCGGCGACCGGCGAACCCCACGACGGCGCACATGGCCGCGACGTACAGGGCCTGGAGCGTCGCGAGGGCGAACCACGGCAGGGCCCCGACGTAGACCCCCGACCACGAGAGTGTCGGCACGAAGAACGCCAGCCCCGCGAGCATGCCGAGCCCGAAGCCCCGGAGGGCGCCGACGGTGAGGGTCGCCCCACCGAGCAGCGCGACCCCCACCGGGGCGAGCCACCAGAGGTTCGCCGCCGGGAAGGCGAGCCACAGGCAGAGGCCCGCGGCGACGGCGGCAGCCGGGCGCGCGGCAGACCGGAGGGGGGCGGGCACGGGCCCACCGTAATTCACGCGACGGGTGGCACCACGACGACCCCTCGCGCGGTGGTCGCCACCACGGGTGGGTCGAGCACGTCGGCGGCCGACTCGCCGCGCTCGGGGGCCCCACGGCCGACGACCCGCACCTCGAAGTCCATCTCCCGCGAGCGCGTGCCGACCCGAACCAGGGTGGCCGAGATCTCGATGACGTCACCGGCCCGGACCGGGGCGAGGAACTGCACGTCCGAGTACGACGCGAACAGGCCCTCGTCGCCGTCGGTGCGGATGCACATCTCGGTGGCGACGTCCCCGAACGCGGCCAGCGAGTAGGCGCCGTCGACGAGGTTGCCGGCGTAGTGGGCGTGCGAGTAGGGCACGTAGCGCCGGTGGACGACGCTCTGGCCGACCTCGGCGCGAGTGGCGCCACTGGCCGGCATGGCCGGCGTGGCCGGGCTCTCGGGGGCGTCGGTGCTCATCGCTCGGATCCTCTCGGGTCGGGCTCGGTGCGTGGCGTGACGAGCGCGTGGACGAGGTAGGACGCCACCTCGCCCGGGGTCGTCCCGCGGCCGAAGATGCGGTCGACACCGAGGGCCGGGGCGGACCCCTCCTCGAAGCGCGGGCCGCCCACGACGAGCAGCGGCACCTGCCCCGAGGGGAACGCCTCGCGGAAGGCCGCCGACATCGCCGTCGTGTTGTGGATGTGCGCGTCCTTCTGGGTGACCACCTGGGAGACGAGCACGGCATCCGCGCGCACCTCACGGGCGGTGTTGACCAGGTCGGGCACGAGCACCTGGGCGCCGAGGTTCACCACGGTCATCTCGCGGTAGTACTCCAGGCCCTTCTCCCCCGCGAACCCCTTGATGTTGAGGATGGCGTCGATCCCGACGGTGTGCGCGTCGGTGCCGATGCACGCGCCGACGACGACGAGCTTGCGGCGCAGGCGCTTCTTGATCTCGGTGTTGACCTCCTTCGAGCCGAGGAGCGGGAACTCGCGCTCGACGACCTCGACGTCGCGCACGTCGACGAGGTGCGTCACCGAGCCGTAGACGACGAAGAAGGTGAAGTCCGGGCCCATCGCCTTGGCGTGCACGAGGAGCGCGGGCTCCAGGCCCATCTTGGCGGCGAGCTGCAGCGCGGCGCCCTCGGCACGCTTGTCGTGGGGCAGCGGCAGGGTGAAGGACACCTGCACCATGCCGTCGCCGGTGGTGTCGCCGTAGGGCCGCACGATCGGGCCGGGGGTCGTGGATGCCGTGGTCATCGGGTCGCACCCTCCTCGAGCATCGTGGTGGCGGGGTTGTCGTAGCCGTCGGCCTTGCGGACGACGCCCTCGAGCCCCTTGCCCTTGGTCGGCGGACGCTTCATCGAGCCGAACGTGCCGTCGGCGATGGCCGCGAGCAGCGGCGGGTCCCCCGCGGTGTCGGTGTCGCTGACGATCGCCTCGAGGAGGTCGACCGCCTCCCCCAGCACCTGCCGGGCGCGGGTCTGGATGAGCCCGTCGCGCGGCGGGTGGAAGTCCTCGGTGAGCCCGCCGGCGGCGTTGAGCACGTAGCGGACGTTCTGCAGCGCGAGGTCGCGGTCGGACAGCCACGGGCGTCACGACCGCCTCGGTCATCATCCCGACGAGGAGGATGCCCTGCCCGGTCATCGCGCCCGACGAGGTTGAAGAAGCCGTCGAGCAGGTACCCGCGGAAGACGTCACCGGTCATGTGCTTCGTCGGCGGCATCCACTTCAGCGGCGCGTCCGGGAAGAGCTGGCGCGCGAGGAGTGCGTGCGCCAGCTCGAGCCGGAAGCTGTCCGGGAGCTCGGGGTTGATCTCGAAGGCGTGCCCGAGGCCGAGCTGCCAGTCCTCGAGCCCGGCCTCCTTGGCGAAGTACTCGTTGAGCAGCTGGCTCACCGTGACGGTGTGGGCGGCCTCGACGGCATCCGCGGTGGTGAGGTAGTTGTCCTCGCCGGTGTTGATGATGATCCCGGCGCGGGCGTGCACCTGGCGGCTGAAGCGCTGGTCGACGAAGGTGCGGATCGGGTTGATGTCGCGGAAGAGGATGCCGTACATCGAGTCGTTGAGCATCATGTCGAGCCGCTCGAGGCCGGCGAGGGCCGCGATCTCGGGCATGCACAGGCCGCTCGCGTAGTTCGTGAGCCGCACGTAGCGCCCGAGCTCCTTGCTCGTCTCGTCGAGGGCCGCCCGCATGAGGCGGAAGTTCTCCTGCGTGGCGTACGTGCCCGCGTACCCCTCGCGGGTGGCGCCCTCGGGCACGAAGTCGAGCAGGCTCTGCCCGGTCGACCGGATGACGGCGATGACGTCGGCGCCCTCACGCGCGGCGTTCTGGGCCTGCGGGATGTCCTCGTAGATGTCGCCCGTGGCCACGATGAGGTAGATCCAGGGCTTCTGGGCAGGGTCGCCGTGCCTGCGCACGAGCCGGTCGCGCGTCGCGCGCTGGCGGTCGACGGTGCGGATGCCGCGCGCCACGGCCGTGCGGGCGGCCTTCCGGGCGGCGGAGGACTCCCGCCCCTCGGGCAGGCGGAAGGACACCGAGCCGCTCGCCGCCTTCTGCGCCAGGGTCAGCAGGTCGGGGGCCTCGCCGCGGCGCAGGGCGTCCCAGACCGGGGTGGTCACCCCGTGCTCGAGGCCGACCTCTGCGCGCACGGCGTCGACGAGGTGGTTGACCCACGGGACGTTCTCGTGGTCGGCGCCGGACAGCCCCGCGAGGCGCAGCGTCGCGCGCTCGACGGAGACCGTCGTGTGGCTGCGGGCGAGGTCGACGACGGGCCTGCCGGCCCGACGGGCCAGCGTGCGGGCCCGTCGGACGGTCGCGGGGTCGAGGTCGAGGATCGGGCGCGGGCGTGAAGACACGGCGTCAATCTACCAACAGCGACGGGAGCATTTCGGCACCACGGGGCGCAGACAACAGGATCTGTCGAGATGGCTGAGCACTCCGGGGTCGGCCGGCTCATCGACCCGCCCGGTGCAGGGCCACGCCGTCGCGCACGGTGAGCCGACAGGTCGGCAGCGGCGTCCCGGCTCGCACCTCGGGGCAGCCCTCCGGCTCCGGTCTCCGGCACGTCCCACACGGCGAACGTCGCCGGGCCGCCGACCCGCAGGACCCCTCCCCCGTCCTCGCGGGCGGCCTGGCGGCCGCCGACGGTGTGGGCGGCGAACGCGGCCGCCGTGTCGAGGCGGTGTCCGACCTCGTGGTGCTCGACGGCCGCGCGCACGGTGGCCCAGGGGTCGAACGGCGTGACCGGGCGAGTCCGAGCCGAGGGCGAGGCGCACCCCGGCAGCCAGCCATCGCGGCGAACGGGTTCGTGCCCGGCACCCGCTCCCGGCCGAGGCGCGCCGCGTACATCCCCGCGGCCCCGCCCCAGAAGGCGTCGAAGACCGGCTGGACGCTCGCGACCATCCCGAGCCGCGCCATCCGGGCGATGCCCTCGGCGTCGACCATCTCGGCGTGCTCGAGCCGGGGGCGGGTCGCCCGGACGGCGTCGAGCCCGACGAGGGCGGCGGCGGCCTCGTAGCCGTCGAGCACGGTGTCCATCCCCGCGTCGCCGATGACGTGGAAGCCGCTCTGGACGCCGGCGGCCGCGCACGCCGCCACGTGGTCGCGGACCTCGGCGCTCGACCGGAAGGCCGTGCCTCGGCACCCCGGGTCGTCGGTGTAGTCCTCGCGCAGGTGGGCGGTGCGCGAGCCGATCGACCCGTCGATGTTGAGGTCGCCGGCGAGGCCGGCGGCGCCGTGCAGGGCGACCAGGTCCCGGGCCTGCTCGGCGTCGGTGACGGCCTCGGCCCAGTAGCCGACGGTGCGCGGCAGGTCGGGGCGCCGCCCAGCTCGAGGACCTCGGCGAAGTCCTCGGCGCCCGACAGCAGCGGGCCGCCGCTCTCGTGGACCACGCCGATCCCGCGGGCGGCGGCGGCTCGCAGCGCGAGCTCGATGTCCTCGCGGCGCTGCGCCGGGCTGCGGGCGGCGTCGAAGGCCGCACGCGCCGCGTGCTTGGCGTCCCGGGTGACCAGCCCGTCGCCCTCCCAGCCGGGCAGCCGGTCGGCGCCCGAGACCGCCGCGAGCGCGGACGAGATGACGGCGGAGTGGCCGTCGACGCGGGGCGATAGACGACCCCACCGTAGGTCGCCCGGTCCAGCTCGGCCGCGGTCTGCGCCCGGTGCTCGGCCCAGTCGTGCTCCTGCCAGTTGGGGGCGTAGACCGGTCGGCCGCCGCGGCGGCGCGCGGCGTCCTCGATGCGGCGCAGCGCCCCGACGACCGAGGTGGTGCCCGCGAGGTCGACGCCGCGCAGCCCGGCCCCGGTCTGCGAGAGGTGGGCGTGCGCGTCGACGAACGCCGGCAGGACGAGGCCGCCGTCGAGGTCGATGACCGCGTCGACCGCGTCGACGTGCCCGGCGGCGCCCTCCTCGTCGCCGATCCAGGCGACGCCGTCCGTCGTCGACCACCAGGGCGTTGGCGAAGGGGTCAGGGGTGTGTACACGCCCGCCGCGGTAGAGGGTCGTCGCCATGGCGCCACTCTAGAGTGGCCGGGTCAGCGCTGCGCGGGTCCCCGAGGACGGCCAGGGCGCAGCGGGCGATCTCGAGCTCCTCGTTGGTCGGGACGACCCAGACCTCGGCCGTGCTCTCCCGCGGACGAGATGCGCCGCTCGTCCGGGCCGTCGGCGTTCGCCTCCTCGTCGAGCACGACGCCGAGCACGCCGAGCCCGTCGCACGAGCGCCGCTCGCAGGAGCGCGCTGTTCTCACCGATGCCCCCGGTGAAGGCGATGGCGTCCACGCGGCCGAGCACGACGGCATAGCCACCGACGTACTTGCGCAGCCGGTAGACCATGACGTCGAAGGCGAGGGCCGCGTCGGCGTCGCCCGCCGCGACCCGCTCGGTGACGGTCGCAAGTCCGAGACGCCGGCCAGCCCGAGCAGCCCGCTGCTGCGGTTGAGCGCCTGTCGTATGCCTGGGCCGAGAGGTCCGCGACGCGCGCGAGGTAGGCGCCGAGCGCCGGGTCGACGTCGCCCGAGCGGGTGCCCATGACCAGCCCTTCGGCGGGGACAGCCCCATCGAGGTGTCGACGCTGCGGCCGCCCGCGACCGCGCAGGCGCTCGCGCCGTTGCCGAGGTGCAGCACGATGACGTTGCAGTCCTCGGGGGCGCGCCCCAGGAGCTCCGCGGTGCGCCGCGACACGTAGCGGTGGACGTGCCGTGGAAGCCGTAGCGGCGCACCTGGTGCCGCTCGCGCCACTCCGCGGGCACGGCATACGTGTAGGCCTGCGGTGGCAGGGTCCGGTGGAACGCGGTGTCGAAGACCGCGACCTGCGGCACGTCGGGGAAGGCCTCGCGGGCGCTGAGGATGCCCTCGAGGTTCGCGGGGTTGTGCAGCGGCGCGAGCGGGCCAGCTCGCGGATCGCTGCGACGACGTCGTCGTCGACGACGCACCGGCTCGGTGAACCGGGGGCCGCCGTGGACGACCCGGTGCCCGACGGCGAACAGTCCACCTCGCAGGGTCGGGCCCGTGCTCGCGCAGCGCCGCCCGCGCCAGGGCGAGGGCCTCGGCGTGCGACGGGCTGTCGACCGCGTGCGTCGCGCTCGGTGTCTCCCGCCTCGTGGTGCAGGTGCGCCGCTCCCCCGATCTTCTCGACCATGCCGACCGCCGCCGTGCTGCCCGTGTCCGCGTCGAGCACCTGGTACTTCAGCGAGGACGACCCGGCGTTGACGACGAGGACGTGTGCGGCCGGGCCCCCCGCTGCGGCCCCGCCCGCGCTCCGTCCCGCGGCGCTCACGGGGCCCGCCTGGATCGCGGTGATGGCGATGGTGTTGACGATGTCGCGCACCAGCGCGCCACGGGACAGGTCGTTGACCGGCCGGTTGAGGCCCTGGAGGACCGGCCCGATGGCGACGGCCGACGCGCTGCGCTGGACCGCCTTGTAGGTGTTGTTGCCGGTGTTGAGGTCGGGGAAGACCAGCACGGTCGCGCGCCCGGCCACCGGGCTGTCCTTGAGCTTGGTCGCGGCGACGGCGGGTCGACCGCGGCGTCGTACTGGATCGGGCCCTCGACGAGCAGCTCGGGCGCGCGCTCGTGGACCAGGGCGGTCGCCCGGCGCACCTTGTCGACGTCGGCGCCGGTGCCCGACTCCCCCGTCGAGTACGACAGCATCGCCACCCGGGGCTCGATGCCGAACTGCTGGGCCGTGCGGGCCGAGGAGATCGCGATGTCGGCGAGCTGCTCGGCCGTCGGGTCGGGGTTGACCGCGCAGTCGCCGTAGACCAGCACCCGGTCGGCCAGGCACATCAGGAAGACGCTGGAGACGACCGACACGTCGGGCGCGGTGCGGACGATCTCGAGCGCCGGGCGGATCGTGTGGGCGGTCGTCGTGATGCAGCCCGAGACCATGCCGTCGGCCAGGCCCTGGTGCACCATCATCGTGCCGAAGTAGGACGGGTCGACGACGCGGTCGCGGGCCTGGTCGAGGGTGACGCCCTTGTGGGCCCGCAGCGCGGCGTAGTCGGCGCGAAGCCCTCGCGCAGCGGGCTGGTGCCGGGTCGACGAGGTGGCGGCCGGAGATGTCCACGCCGAGCCGCGCGCCGTGCCGCGGACGACCTCCTCGTCGCCGAGCAGCGTGAGCCTGGCGATCCCCCGCGCCAGGACGGTGTCGGCCGCGAGCAGGATCCGGTCCTCGGCGCCTTCGGGCAGCACGATGTGCGCGGACGCCCGCGCGCCGTCGACCAGCCGGTGCTCGAACATCAAGGGCGTCACGGCGCCCTCGCGCGTCGTGCCCGCCCCGAGCGACGGCGCTCGAGGTCCCCCGCTCCTCGACCATGGCCACGGCGGCCTCGAGCTTGCGCGTGGACGTCCGGTGATCCGGCCCTCGCCGAGCCCAGCGCCGTGGCGGTCGTCATCGTGCCGCCGTCGGTGGCGATGACCGGCAGCACGACGTCGAGCCCCTCGATCAGCCGCTCGACCTGCGGCGACAGCGGGAACCCGCCGTTGAGGACGATCCCCGACAGCGTCGGGAAGGTCTTGGACCGGTGGGCGAGCAGGACGCCGAGCACGACGTCCTCGCGGTCGCCCGGGCACGATCACGACGCCGCCCTCGATGAGCCGGTCGAGGACGTGGGGCATCGTCATGGCCGCGACCACCAGACCCATGCACTCGCGGTCGAGCCGCGCCGCGTCGCCGTGGACGAGCCGTGCCGGCGCAGGCGTCCATGAGGTCCTTGACGGTCGGCGCCCGCAGCAGCGGCGTCTCGGGCAGCGCCTACACGGGCACGACGCCCAGTCGCTCGCGGAGGGCGGCGGTGACCTCGCGAGCGGCCTCCGCGGGCACCTGGTTGGCCACCACGCCGGTGACGTGGGCGTGCGCCTCGCGCGCCGCCGCGACCGCCATCGGCCGCGCTCGCCGCCACCTCGCGCGGGTCGTGGCCCCGCGCCGGCACGACGAGCAGCAGGCGGGACCCGAGGTTGGCGGCGACCGCGGCGTTGACCGAGAACTCCGTCGGCGCCGCGACGTCGGTGAAGTCCGACCCCGACGACGAGGACGACGTCGTGGTCGCGGGCGACCTCGTGGAAGCGGTCGACGATCGACCCCATGGCCCGCTCGGGCGAGGCGTGCAGGTCGTCGTAGGTGACGCCGCACGCCTGCTCACGGGAGGTCGCCGGGCAGCTGGGACAACAGGGCCGGACCAGCTCGTCGGCGTGCGCCCGGCGCGGACGATGGGCCGGAACACCCCCACCCGGCCGGCGCCGGCGGCTCAGCTGGTCGGCAGCCCGACGGCCACCGCCGACTTGCCGGACTGCGCCTCGGTGCCGGCGATGTAGATGCTGGTGGCCACGGGTCGAAACTACCGGCCGAGCCCGCCGCGGCAGCGTCCCCCAGTCCAGTCGCGATGTCGGGCAGGTCCTCGAGGTGCTCCTCGATGTAGGGCCGGTGCTCGGCCAGCCGGCGCGTCGCACAGCGCCAGCAGGTCCTCCACCCGCGCGGGCGGCCGTGGCGCGGCGCAGCACCTCCTGGGCGAGGTGGAACCGGCTCATCCGGTTGAGCACGACCATGTCGAACGGCGTCGTGGTCGTGCCCTGCTCGGTGAAGCCGCGGACGTGGAAGCGCCCGGGGTCGCTGCGCCCGTGGACGAGCTGGTGCACGGCCCGCGGGTAGCCGTGGAAGGCGAAGACGACGTGCCGGTCGGCGGTGAACAGGTCGTCGAACTGGCTGTCGGCGAAGCCGTGGGGGTGGTCGTTCTCGGGCAGCAGGGCCATCAGGTCGACGACGTTGACGAACCGCACCCGCAGGTCGGGCACGTGCTCGGCGAGCAGCTCGGCGGCGGCGAGCGCCTCCTGGGTCGGGACGTCGCCGGCGCAGGCGAGCACGATGTCGGGCTCCTCGTCCGCCGCCGCCGTGCTGGCCCACTCCCAGACGCCGGCGCCCGCGGCGCAGTGCGGTGGGCCTCCTCGAGGGTGAGGTACTGCAGGTGCTTCTGCTTGTCGACGACGATGAGGTTGACGTGGTTGGTGCTGCGCAGGCAGTGGTCGGTGATCGACAGGGTGGTGTTGGCGTCCGGCGGCAGCCACACCCGGACGACCTCCGGCGACAGCGGGATGAGGCAGTCGATCAGGCCCGGCCCCTGGTGCGAGAACCCGTTGTGGTCGTTGCGCCAGCACGTCGAGGTGAGCAGCACGTTGAGCGACGACACGTCGGCCCGCCACGGCAGCTCCTGCGCGTGCTGGAGCCACTTGACGTGCTGGACCGCCATCGACGCCGACACCATCGCGAACGCCTCGTACGTCGCGAAGACCCCGTGCCGACCGCTGAGCAGGTAGCCCTCGAGCCAGCCCTGGCACAGGTGCTCGCTGAGCACCTCCATGACCCGGCCGTCCGGCCCGATGCCGGTCGTCGGTGTCCAGGAGCGGCCCCATGAAGCAGCGGTCGGTCACCTCGAACACCGGCTGCAGCCGGTTGCTCGCCGTCTCGTCCGGGGAGAACAGCCGGAAGGTGCCGCCGCCGTCGGGGCGGGCCGTCGCGGCATACAGGTCGCGCATGAGCCGCCCGGCGGTGATGGTGTTCTCGACCATGGCGACGCCGGGTGCGTCGACCTCGACCTCGTAGCCGTCGAGCGCGGGCATCGGCAGCTCCTCGCGCAGCCGTCCGCCGTTGGCGTAGGGCGTCGCCGACATCCGGCGGTCGCCCTCGGGCGCCAGCGCCCGCAGCTCGGGGGCGAGGCGGCCGTCGGCGTCGAACAGGTCCCCGGGTCGGTAGGTGCGCAGCCACTCCTCGAGCATCCGCAGGTGCTCGGGGTTCTCGGCCAGGCCCGACAGCGGGACCTGGTGGCTGAGGTTCGTGCCCTGGACCTGGATGCCGTCGACGACGTCCGGGCCGGTCCAGCCCTTCGGGGTGCGCAGGACGATGGCCGGCCACTGGTGCCGCACCGGCTCGCTCGGCCCGTCGCCGCGCGCGCGCCTCGGCCTGGATCGAGCGGATCGAGTCGTGGGCGGCGCGCAGGGCGGCCAGCAGCGCCGGGAACACCTGCCCGCGGGTCGTCGCCGGCGACGGTCACGGGGTCCCAGCCCTGGCTGCGCAGGTAGGCCTCCACGTCCTCGTCGCTCGTGCGGCCGAGCACCGTCGGCCCGGCGATCTTGTAGCCGTTGAGGTGCAGGATCGGCAGCACCGCCCCGTCGCGGCGGGGGTTGAGGAAGGTGGGCAGCCGCCACGACGCGGCCAGCGGACCGGTCTCGGCCTCGCCGTCGCCGACGACGCAGGCGACGACGAGGTCGGGGTGGTCGAACGCCGCACCGGCCGCGTGGGCGAGCGCGTAGCCGAGCTCGCCACCCTCGTGGATGCTCCCCGGCGTCTGCACGCTGACGTGGCTGGGCACCCCGCCCGGCGACGAGAACTGGCGGAACAGCGTGCGGATGCCCTCGGCGTCGTCGGCGACGTGCGGGTAGACCTCGCTGTAGGTGCCCTCGAGCCACGCGGCCGCGACGAGCGCAGGCCCGCCGTGCCCCGGACCGGTGACGTAGAGCCAGTCCCCGTCGCGCTCGCGGATCACCCGGTTGAGCAGGGCGTAGATCATCGACAGGCCGGGGCTGGTGCCCCAGTGGCCGAGCAGCCTCGGCTTGACGTGGTCGAGCACGAGCGGCTCGCGCAGGAGCGCGTTGTCCCTGAGGTAGATCTGACCGATGGTCAGGTAGTTCGCCGCCGCCCACCACCGCAGGTCGAGGTCGAGGTCCGTGGACGGGTACGTCGAGGTGCCGCCGCTATCGCTCATGCACCCAGCCAACCGGCCCCGCCTCGTCCCGGCAACCCCTCTCACCCGGGCATCCGCCTGCTCAGTCGTCGCCGGGAGCGACGAGCCACCGCTCGGCCTCGTCGACCTCGTCGTCGTCAAACACGCGGACCCGGCCCGGCATCATCCAGCCCAACGCCTTGATCGCGTGCTCGACCCAGTCCACGTCGGTCGCGACGGCGATCCGCTCCAGCCCGTCCGGTGCCCGGCCCACAGCCGGGTGTCGGACCACATCGCCCGCGCTGAGTAGGACTCGAAGTCCTCACCCAGGACGTACAGCAGCCGGACCGGGCCCGCCTCGACGGCGGCCGTCAGCGCCGGGACGAGGCCTGTCTCGTAGTCCTCGGCGGTCACGGTGCCGGTGGCCTCGAAGCCGATGGTCCCGGCGGGCATGTCGGTGATCGTGGCGATCACGCGTGCCCCGGGACTCAGCGGCGGTCGGCGGTCGACCCCTTCTCGACCTCGTCGGCGACCGCCCGGATGTCCTTCGCGACGACGTCGTCGAGGGCCGACTCGACGATGCCGTTCGCCTGGCCAGGGCCTCGCGGATCTCGACCGCTCCGGGTCGGACACCTAGGGCGACTGCCGGAGTCCCCGGAGCGACCGCGTACGTGAGGTCCTTCGCGAGCCCGATCCTGTGGTGCAGCTGGTGCGCCTTGCCCAGCCGGCACCGCCTGCGCCCACGCCCGGCGCGGGCGATGATCGAGAGCGGGGAAGATGATGCCCACGCTGCGCCGCCGACCCAGACCCCATTTCACGCCCTGCTTGGTGGAGTGGTCGGTGGCCTTCTCGTATCTTGATCGCTGTCGGCATCCCGGTCACGACGATGACCCGTCCATGGCGAAGTGGCGGCCGTCCTCAAGCCAGCTTCAGTTCCTCGTACGCCTTCCAGGCCCGGCGTGTCGTTGAAGTCGGGGATGAACAGGGTCCCGCGCCGTCGCTGACGGCGGCCACGTCCGCGGTGAGCTTGTTGGTCCGGGCTGCTGGTGGTGTCGTCGGACATCGTGTTCCTTTTGTGGCTCGCGACGCCGGCGGCGTTGCGGGGGGTCGGGTCAGGAGGAGGGCTGCCGTTCGCGAGACTCTTGGAGGAGGAGGACTCGGCGACGACGATCCGGCGGACCTCCTCGGGGTCGACGCTCTGTCGGTCGCATGGATGCGGCGAGATCGCGATGTCCTAGGGCCCCCAGACACGACTGGCTTGGGGCGCGGCCTGCTGGAGGGTGCGGAGCATGGATGGATCCACCGCAGCCGGCCTCGCCGGCGGGCTTCCGAACGCGCGAGCGCGTCGCGCGCAGCGGCGAAGCCCGGGCCGTCGGTCGCGCAGAGGCAGCGGGGCCTCCGGTCCGCTTGACCTCTACCTGGGCTCCCCACTGCACGTTCGCCTCGAGGTGCGCCACGAGCGCGTCGAGCTCCTGGGGCGGGCTCGGAGCCCGGGACGATGCGCATCGAGATCTTCGCGCTGGCCTCGGGGATGAGCACGTTGGACGACGACGCGATGGTGGTCATGTCGACGCCGATGGCGTTCACCGAGGGCTTGGCCCACAGCAGGTCGCCGACCTGGCCGGTGCCCTGAGGCCCACGCCGTCGAGGACGTCCGCGCTGGCGCGGAAGTCCTCGGCGCTGAGGTCGGCACCGTCCCAGCCCCCTGCGACACACCGGCGACCGCGACGTTGCCGTCGTCGTCGTGCAGCGTCGCGAGGAGCTTGGCGAGCGCGATCATGGCATCGGGTGCCGGCCGCCGAAGACCCCCGAGTGCAGCGGGTGCTCGAGGGTGCGCACCGTGACGATGCAGGCGACGTCCCCGCGCAGGGCCGTGGTGAGGGCCGGCTCGCCCACCTTGAGGTTGCCCATGTCGCGATGACGAACAGGTCGCAGGCGAACAGCTCGGGGTGTGCCTCGACGAACGCCTCGAGGTTGCTCTCGGTCTCCTCCATGCCCTCGAGGATCAGCTTGACGGTGCACGGCGGTGACCCGTCGAAGACGCGCATCGTGCCAGGTGCGCGACGAGGCCGCTGATGTCGTCGGCGGCGCCGCGGCCGTAGATCCGTCCGTCGACCTTGCGGGTGGGGGTGAACGGTTCGGTCGTCCAGCCCTGCTCGGGCGGGGCGGGCTGCACGTCGTAGTGGGCGTACAGGACGACGACCGGCGCGCCCGCGGGACCGGCGACCTCGCCGTAGATCGGTGGGTAGCCGGACGGCACGTCCATGAGCCGCGCGTTCTCGAACCCGGGAACGCGGAACATCTCCAGGGTGCGTTCGCCCATCGCCACCATCGGCTCGCTCGGATACCCCGGGAAGAACACCGACGGGATCGCGACGAGCTCCCCGAGGTCCGCGAGGACCCCCGGCATCAGCGCGCGGACCTTCTCGGTGATCTCCTGCTCCTGGATGGGGCTCCTTCCGGTTGGGGGTGGAGGTGGTCGATCGGCGCGAGGTCGCGGCGTCAGAACAAGAGGCCGCCGATCAGGGCGCCGACCGCGACCGTCGTCGCCGACAGCACGAGCATGGGGATGAAGAAGCTGTGGTCGAGCAGCTTGGTCCCGCTTCGTGGTGCCCGTTGCGTCGAAGTTCGCCGCGGCGATCTGCGTGCCGTTGGCGGGGAGGGTGTAGACACCGCCGAGGGCACCGGCCCACATGCCGGCGACCACGCCGGCCGGGAGGCCGGCGGCGAGCCCGATCGGCACGATGGTCCGGGTGGCCGTGGACTGACTGGTCGTGAGTGCCGCGACGAGGAACACCGCCAGGGCGAAGATGAACTCCCAGTTCGTGACCCACTCCCCGATGGTGGAGATGATGTACTCCTCGTGGGCGTCGATGAAGGTGGCTGTCAGCCACGCGATCCCGACACGCGATCGCCGAGATCATGCCGGCCTTGAAGACCGACTGGTCAGGGACCGTCTGCACGTCCGGACGGCCGAGGAAGAGGATGATGACGCCGACGACGAACATGATGAGGACGATGGTGCTGGTCATGTCACCGACACGGTCTCGCCGTCGACCTCCCACGAGGCCCAGGTCGGGGAAGAGCCCGAAGACGACGATGGCGACGACACCGAGGAGGAACGCGAGGGCGGAGTTGCGGCCCTCGTGTCGTGTAGGTGAGCTTGCGGCAGCAGCTCGCCATCGGCAGCGGCGGCCTCGGGCGGGGCCGGCCTCCCCGGAGGCGATCTTCGCCTGCACGTCGGGGTCGTCGTCGAGGTCCTTCCACATCCGGTCCACCACGAGGGAGGTCACGACGATGCCGATGACGCAGGCAGGCAGCGTGATCGCGAGGATCTGGCCCAGGCCCAGGTCGTAGGGGGCGACGTCGGTCAGGGTGAGCATGGCGGCCATCGCGGCCGAGACGGGTGACGCGGCCAGCGCGATGCCCGACTGGACGACGGTCACCGTCAGGGGTCGAGAGGGCCGGATGCGGTTCTTGTACGACACGTCGTAGATGACCGGCAGCAGGGGGTAGATGATGTTGCCGGTCCCGGAGCCGATGCAGAAGAGGAACGCCGTCAGCGGCGCGATGAGGGTGATCTGCTTCGGGCGCTTCTCGATGATCCGGGCCGCCATTGGCCCCATCCAGTCGATGCCGCCGGCGGCCTGCATGAGGGCCGCCGCCGTAGCGGGTCGACGGCGAGGATGATCGCGACCGCGGCGGCCGGCGGCTCGCCGGGTGCCTCGCCGAAGATGAAGACCAGGACGAACGTGCCGAGCCCACCCCAGAGCCCGACACCCACTCCCCCGGCCCGGGTGCCCATGACGATGGCGCCGACGACGACGACGGCCTCGAGGACGAAGCTGACGCTCACGGCGTCTCCTTCCGTGGGGAGCGGTTCGGCGGGTTCATGAGGGCTGCGGGCACTGGGTGTCGAGGACCCTGGTGATCGTGGCGTAGGCGGTGCTCACGCGCTGTCGTGCCTCGGTGAGCTGGGGACCGAGGTTCTCGGCGGCCTCGAAGCGTGCGGCGGTCAGGTCCTCGCGAAGGTCGTCGGCCTGCTGGCGGAGCATGCTGATCGCGGTGTCGAGGCGCCCCTCGGAGACGCGCTGGACCTGGTCGAGCTCGTCACGCACCGCGTCCGCGCGCTGGCGAAGTGCGTCGACCTGGGTGCGGAACTCGTCGACGTCGGCCGGCTCGAACGGGGTGGTCCGCAGCTCGTCCACGGCCGCCTTCAGGTCGGCGTACTGGGCGCACAGGTCCTGGTCGGCCGGCTCGCCCCGCAGGCCCCGAGGAGGGCTGCGGCGGCCAGGGCGGTGGCGATGCGTGCCACGGTCGGTCGGGTCATCGGGACTCCTCCTCCCGCTGGCTGGGTGACGATCGCGACGAGGGTCCGGCAGGCCAGCACGAGGTCGTCGATCGCGATGTGCTCGGAGGTGGCGTGCTCGTCGACCATCCCCGTGGGCAGCGCCACGCACGGGATGCCCTTGGCGTTGAAGCAGTTGCCGTCGGTGCCGCCCCCGGACTTGCGCGGGACGACCTCCAGGCCCATGACCGGATCGCGGCCGCGGCCTCCCGGTAGGGCCGGGCGTCCTCGGGGATCCGGTACGTGCGGGATATCTCCTCGGCCGCGACCTCCACGGTGGCTCCGGCCGCCCCGGCGGCCTCCTCGCACGCCCTGCGCATCGCGTCGAGCTGGGCGTCGAGCTTGGCCTGGTCGTGGCTGCGGGCCATGCCCTCGAGCACGACGAGGTCGGGGACGACGTTGCGGGCCTCCCCGCCGGTGACGGTGCCGATGTTGGCGACGGTCTCCTCGTCGATCCTGCCCAGCGGCATCGAGGCGATCGCGCGGGCGGCCACCTGGACGGCACTGATGCCCTTCTCCGGCTCGACCCCGGCGTGGGCCTTGCGACCGCGGAATGTGATCGTGAGGTAGACCGACGTGGGCGACCAGTAGGTCACCGACCCCATGGCCCCGGCCGTGTCGAGGACGAAGCCGTGCGTGGCCTTGAGCTGGCCGAGGTCGAGGTGTCTCGAGCCCACGAGGCCGACCTCCTCCCCGACCGTGACGACGAACTCGATGGTCGGGTGGTTCGCCTTGGAGTTCGCGCAGCAGCCGCACGAGTTCGAGACACCCGGCGATGCCCGACTTGTCGTCGGCCCCGAGGATCGTCGAGCCGTCCGTGCGGATGACCCCGTCCTCCCCGATGATCGGCTCGATGCCGCGGTCGGTCCCGCCGTGTCCATGTGGGTGGAGATCAGGATCGTGCCCTCCCGCGTCCCGGGGTACGTCGCCACGATGTTGCCGAGCTCGTCGGTGACGGTGCTGCAGCCGAGCCCTCGGAATCGGGCCTCCACGAGACGCCGATCTCCTCCTCGTGGCCCGTCGGGCTGTCGACGGCCACGAGGTCGAGGAAGGTCTTCAGCAGCCTGTCGCGATCGACCGACGCCGTGAGCATGGGCCGCCTCGCTCTCCCGGTCACGCGAGTCACCGACCCACGATCGGGCCGGGATCCTCCATCACCACGACGCTAAACCTGCGGGAACCGCTTGCGCGACACCTGCGCCAGCTTTCACCCGCGGCGGGTGAGTACCCGCGGACCCCCCGTCAGTCCGCGAGGCGACCCTCGAAGAGTGAGCGCACGGCGGGCGTGCTCCGAAGGAGGTCCAGGGCGAGGTCGGCGTGGCCGGGGACGTAGCCGTTGCCGACGAGCATCCGCACGTCGGCGGCCAGGCCTTCGGCCCCGAGCGCGGCGGCGGAGAAGCTCGTCGCCATGGAGAAGTAGATGATCGTGCCGCCCTGCGCCGTGGCGAGGATCGCCGGCTGCTCGCACCCGGGGACGTCGACGCACACGACGGTGATGTCTGCTGGCCCACCGGCCGCGGCCACGGCATCCGAGAGCCCAGTGGCGACCGGGCGTCGGCGACGACCACCGCATCCGCGAGGCCGCTGCGGCGCAGCAGCTCCGCCTCCGCCTCGACGCGGCACGACGCCGATGGTCCGTCCGGCACCGGCGGCCGCCGCGGCCGCCAGCGACAGTGAGCCGGACTTCCCGGCCCCACCGAGGACGCAGACCGTGGGCGTCCGGCCGCGTGCGGCGTACTCCTCGACGACGCGCGTCACGAGGGCGGGCGCGCCGCAGACGTCCATCACCATGAGGGCGAGGTCGGGCGACAGGTCCTCGGGCAGCCGGGCGGCGATGGAGCGCCCGAAGAGGACGGCGGTGCCCTCGGCCGGGACGCGCTCGGTCCGGCCGTCCCAGCGGGTCAGCCCGTCGGTGAGGGTGAGGGGGGTCAGGGAGAGCGAGACGAGGGTCGCGACCCGGTCCCCCACCGCCAGGCCGAGGGGCGACTCGGGGCCGACCTCGGCCACGGTGCCGATGAGCATGCCGCCCGACCCGGTGACGGGGTTCTGCATCTTGCCGCGCTCGGCGACGATGTCGAGCACCTCGGCGCGCACGGCATCCCCGTCGCCCCCGTGCTTCTCGGAGAGCTGGCGGAAGGATGCGGCGTCGAGGTTGAGGGTCTCGACGTCGATGCGCACCTCGTCGGGCCACAGCTCGGGGCCGGCGTCGAGGACGCGGGCGGCCTGGGGCAGCGAGGCCCCGGCCGGGTCGAGCACCCGGTGCAGGCCGACGGGCGAGGACGGGGAGGTGCGCACAAGAATCTCCTCACGATGCGACACGCGACCGCAGCATTTCCGGCTGGGCGTGACCGGGACGTCATCTGTTGCGTATCCTGCCACGCATGACGACCTCATCGACCAGCCGTACGCCTACCGGCGTCGTGAGCTGATTGAGCCCGACTGGACCCGACTGCCCGGGCTGGCGCGACGTGACCGCCGCCGAGTGGGCCGACGCCCAGTGGCAGCGCGCGCACTGCGTGAAGAACGTCGCGCAGCTGCGCGCCCTCATGGGCGACCTGCTCGAGGAGCGCTTCTACGCCGACCTCGAGCGAGACCAGGCCGAGCGGGCGACGATGTCGATGCTCGTCCCACCGCAGATGATGAACACGATGGTCCCGTCCACGACCGGCGCGATGCCGGCCGCCGGCGCCGCGTTCACCGAGGCGTTCTACGCGGACCCCGTGCGCGCCTACATGCTGCCGGTCTTCTCCGACCGCCGCACCGACTGGCCGAGCCACCCCCACGCGACGCGTGACAGCCTCCACGAGCACGACATGTGGGCCGTCGAGGGCCTCACCCACCGCTACCCCACCAAGGTGCTCGCGGAGATGCTCCCGACCTGCCCGCAGTACTGCGGCCACTGCACCCGGATGGACCTCGTCGGCAACTCCACGCCGCAGTTCACCAAGCTCAAGCTCGCGGGCAAGCCCGTCGACCGGTACGCCGCGATGCTCGACTACCTCCACCGCACCCCCGGGGTGCGCGACGTCGTCGTCTCGGGCGGGGACGTCGCGAACATGCCGTGGAAGAACCTCGAGGGCTTCCTCGACAAGCTGCTCGAGGTCGACTCGATCCGCGACATCCGCCTGGCGACCAAGGCGCTCATGGGCCTGCCCCAGCACTGGCTCCAGGGCGACGTCGTCGAGGGCGTCGCGCGCGTGTCCGCGAAGGCCCGCTCGCGCGGTGTCTCGATCGCGATCCACACCCACGTCAACAGCGCCCAGTCGGTGACCCCGCTCGTCGCGCAGGCCTCCCAGGCCATGCTCGACGCCGGGGTGCGCGACGTGCGCAACCAGGGCGTCCTCATGCGCGGCGTCAACAACTCCGCCGAGGCGCTGCTCGACCTCTGCTTCGCCCTCCAGGACGAGGCGATGGTCACGCCCTACTACTTCTACATGTGCGACATGATCCCGTTCGCCGAGCACTGGCGGCTCTCGCTCGCCGAGGCCCAGGAGCTCCAGCACGCGATCATGGGCTACCTGCCGGGGTTCGCGACGCCGCGGATCGTGTGCGACGTGCCGTTCGTCGGCAAGCGCTGGGTGCACCAGGTCGAGACCTACGACACCGAGCGCGGGATGTCGTTCTGGCGCAAGAACTACCGCACCTCCATCGAGGCCGGTGACGACCAGGCGCTCTCGCGCGAGTACGTCTACTACGACCCGATCTACACGCTCCCCGAGTCGGGGCAGCGCTGGTGGCACGAGACCACCGACAGGGACGCCGTGCACGAGGCGGCGCTCGTCGGCGCCGGTGCCAGCCACGCGGCCTCGGTCGCCGACCTCGTTCCTCTCTCCCCCTCCTTACACCTCCCCCTCTGATCTTTCAGATCTCGCAGGTCTCTAACACCGTGACCCACGACCCAGCCCGCGCCGGCAGACTCCTCCACGACGACACGCGTGGCACACCCTGCCCGCCGAGGAGGTCGTGCAGCCACGGCGCCGACGCGCTGGAAGGGCTCTCGACAGCCGAGGCGGACACGCGCACAGCGCAGTTCGGTCCGAACCGCTTCACCGCTGCCCAGTCCGAGACGCGCATCCACGCGTTCCTGCGGCAGTACGCGGACCCGATGCAGCTCGTGCTCCTCGTCGCGGGGATCGGGAGCCTGTACCCGCTCAAGGAGATCGGGACCGGCATCCTGCTGTTGTTGCTCACGGTGTTCAACGCGGTCCTCGGCCTGCGCCAGGAGGGCAAGGCCGCCGCGGCGGTGGCGGCCCTCCAGAAGATGATGATCGTCACCGCGCGAGTCAAGCGGGACGGTGCGCTCGCGGAGCTGCCGGCCGAGCAGCTGGTCCCCGGGGACATCGTCGCCATCGAGGCCGGCGACATCGTGCCGGCTGACGGCCGCCTGTTGTCGGCGGCCACCCTCGAGGTGGCCGAGTCCGCCCTCACCGGGGAGAGCCTGCCGGTGTCGAAGGGCACCCAGCCCGTGGCACTCGAGGACACCCCGCTCGGGGACCGGACCGACATGGTCTACATGAACACCAACGTCACGCGGGGATCGGGCGAGTTCGTCGTCGTCGCCACCGGGATGGCCACCGAGGTCGGCCACATCTCGGGGATGCTCCAGTCCGCCGAGGAGACCAAGACCCCGCTGACCCGGCAGCTCGACACCCTGACCCGGCAGATCTTCCTCATCGCGGGTCTGGCGCTGCTCGTGTCGGTGGTCATCAACCTGGCGAGGGGCGAGACGTTCACCGCCATCTTCCACGCGGCGGTGGCCTTCGCCATCGGTGCGCTGCCCGAGAACATGCCGGCCGTGGTCACGACGATCCTGGCCTACGGGACCCAGGCCCTGGCGAAGGTCGGCGCCATCATGAAGCGGCTCCAGTCGACGGAGACCCTGGGGTCCACCTCGGCGATCAACTCGGACAAGACCGGCACCCTCACCCTCAACGAGATGACCGCCGTCCAGCTGGCCCTGGTCGGCCGGCGGTATGCCATCGAGGGGTCGGGGTACTCCACCCAGGGTCGGATCACGCACGTTGCCGGGCAGCCGGAGATCCCCCTCGACCCGTTCCTCCTGCCGATGGTCCTGGCCTCCGACGCGGTCCTGGACCGCGGGGCGTTGATCGGTGACCCCACCGAGGGCGCCCTGGTCGCCCTGGCCGCCAAGGGGGGCGTGGATGCGGTCTCCACCCGCCACGCCTACCCCCGCGTCGCGGTGCTCCCCTTCGACGCGGCCTACAAGCTGATGGCCACGTTCCACCGGATGACCGACGAGTCCGGCGCCGAGGTGGTGCGCTGCTTCGTCAAGGGCGCTCCCGACGAGCTGTTGGCCCGCGCGTCGACCCTGCACGACGCCGACACGGGCCCGGTGCCGGCCGACGGGTCCTTCCGCGAGCTGTACCTCGCGGAGAACACCCGACTTGGAGCGGAGGGCCTTCGGGTGCTGGCCACGGCGCGCAAGGACTTCGACGCCGCGGGCTTCGACGCCACCGCCGACCTCCTGCCGCTGGTGGCGGACGGACTCGAGCTGATGTCCCTCGTCGGGATCGTCGACCCGCCGAGGCCGACGGCCAGGGCGTCGATCGAGACGGCCACGGCGGCCGGCATCCGGGTTCGGATGATCACCGGCGACCACGCGGTCACGGCGGGAGCGATCGCGCGCGAGCTGGGTATCGAGGGCACCGTGATGACCGGGGCCGAGTTCGCCGCCATGGACGACGACGCGGTTCTAGCCGGATCGACGAGGTCGGCGTCATCGCCCGGGTCACGCCGGAGGACAAGGTGCGCCTGGTCGACCTGCTCAAGCGGCAGGGGCACATCGTCGCGATGACCGGCGACGGCGTCAACGACGCACCGGCGCTCAAGCAGGCGGACATCGGGATCGCCATGGGGATCACCGGGACCGAGGTCGCCAAGGACGCTGCGGTCATGGTGCTCACCGACGACAACTTCTCCACGATCGTCAAGGCCGTGGAGCTGGGGCGGGGCCTCTACGACAACCTGGTCAAGTACATCCGCTTCCAGATGGGCTGCCTCTTCGGCTTCATCGTCTCGTTCCTCGGCGCAGCCATCTTCAACCTGGCCGGTGGCGTCCCGTTCCTCCCGCTGCAGACCCTGTGGATCAACTTCACCACCATGCTCTTCCAGGCGGTCGGCCTCGGCTACGGAGAACCCGGTGCCGGGCTCATGGAGCGCACTCCCGCGCGATCCCGAGGAGCCGATCCTCCCCCGGGCCAGCATGCTGTGGCTCGTCGCCGTCGGTGTCATCATGGGCGCCGGCACCCTCGGCGTCATCACCTGGGCCGAGGGCGCCTTCGACCGACCCGTGGCGCTCACCATGGGGGTCGTCACCTTCTCGCTGGCCAGCCTGCTCTTCTCCCTCGCCACGAGGGACGAGGCCCGCACGGTGTTCACCCTCGACACGTTGGCCGACAAGACCTTGGTCCGGTCCACCGCCGCGTCGGTCGCCGTCCTGGTTCTGGCCACCGTGCTCGGGCCGCTGCAGGCGTTCCTCGAGACCGTCCCGCTCGACCTCGGCCAGTGGGCAGTCTGCGTCGGAGCGGCGCTTCCCGTGCTGCTCGCCTCGGAGATCCGGGCGTTGGTGCGTCGGCGGAGAACGGTCCGCGGGTAGCGACCCCAGCGGTCCCCCGGCCGGTCGGGGCGGCGACGGCATACCCTCGTCGGATGCCGCGCCGAGACCCCTCAGGGACGCCGGCCACGGTGGCACTCACCGCGGCCGGCGTCGCGTTCTCCCAGCACGTCTACGAGCACGACCCGGCCGCGCGGTCGTTCGGGCTCGAGGCGGCCGAGGTGCTCGGACTGCCGCCGGAGCAGGTGTTCAAGACCCTCGTCGTCGACACGGGCGCGGGTCTCGCGGTCGCCGTCGTCCCGGTCGCGGGCTCCCTCGACCTGAAGGCACTGGCGGCTGCGCTCGGCGTGAAGAAGGTCACTCTGGCGGATCCCGGCTGCGGCGCAACGCTCCTCGGGCTATGTCGTCGGCGGCATCTCCCCCGTGGGGCAGAAGCGTTCCCTGCCCACGGTCGTCGACGAGAGCGCCGAGCTGTTCGACGTCGTCTACGTGTCGGGTGGCCGTCGCGGGCTGGACCTCGGCCTCTCCCCTGCCGACCTCGTGCGGGTCACCGGCGCGGTCGTCGCCGACGTCGCGCGCTGACGGGCAGTTCGGGTCAGCGGTGCTCGTCAGCGGCGGCCTGGATGCGGGCGACGTAGTCGGTCCACTGGGCGGCGTCGAGGTCGTCGTGGTCGCGGCCGGCCTGCCCGTCGACCAGCTCGCGGAGGATGTCGGCGTGACCGGCGTGCTGCGCGGTCTCCGCGACGACCCGCACGACGAGGTGGCCGAAGGTCGTGACGCGGCGCTCCTCCGGCCACCACGCCACGGTCGCGGGCGCATCGAGCGGCACGTGGGCGAGGGCGGCGTCGGCCAGCCGCCACGCGGAGCGGTACAGGTCCAGGATCCACTCGCGGCTCTCGTCGGCCCCGGCCCACATGTCGGCGCCCTCCCACACCGATCCGTCCTCGTCCCACGGCAGCACCGGCGCCTCGCGGCCGACCGAGGTCACGAGGTAGCCGAGCTCGATGCCGGTGAGGTGCTTGACGAGGCCCAGGAGGTTGGTGCCCGTCGGCGTCAGGGGGCGGCGCGCGTCGTGCTCGGAGAGCCCGTCGAGGGAGCGCATCAGCCCGTCCCGGCCCTGCTGGAGGTAGCGCTGCAGGTCGGCGGCCAGGCCGTCGGCCACGCCGTCGGTGCCGCTCACTCCCACGGCGTCGACAGCACGACGGTCGTGCGGGTGGACACGTGCGCGGCGCCGCGCACCTGGGCGATGAGGTCCTCGAGCGCCGTGGGCGTCTCGACGCGGACCTTGAGGATGTAGTTCTCGTCGCCGGCGACGGAGTGGCACTCCTCGATCGCCGAGATCTCGCGGAGCCGGTCGGGAATGTCGTCGGGCGCGGCGGGGTCGATCGGGGTGATCGAGATGAAGGCCGTGATCTGCTGGCCGAGTGCCTGGTGGTCGAGGAGGGCCGTGTAGCCCTTGACGACCCCGCGCTGCTCGAGGCGACGCACGCGCTGGTGGACGGCCGACGTCGACATCCCGAGTGCCTTGCCGAGGTCGGTGTAGCTGATCCGCCCGTCCTTGGCGAGGAGGTCGACGATGCGACGATCGAGGTCTTCCATGGCGTCAATCTAGCCCCGGCGGTGCCGCACCTCCCGGACGGCTCGCCCCGTGGGCACGGCCGGCTGCGGCGGCTACCCTCGGGCCATGCCGGCCGAACGCCTCATGCTCCTGGACTCCGCGTCGCTGTACTTCCGCGCCTTCTTCGGCGTGCCCGACCAGCGCACGTCGGCGGAGGAGCCGCCGACGAACGCCCTGCGTGGCTTCCTCGACATGATCGCCACGCTCGTCACCGCGCACGGGCCGACGCACCTCGTCGCGTGCTGGGACGACGACTGGCGCCCCCAGTGGCGGGTCGACCTCGTGCCGACCTACAAGACGCACCGCCTCACCGAGGGCAGCGACGTCGTCGAGGAGAGCCCGGATGACCTCACCCCCCAGGTGCCGCTCATCCGCGAGGCCCTCGCCGCCGTGGGACTCACCCGGCTCGGCTCGCCGGGGTTCGAGGCCGACGACGTCATCGGCACGCTGGCCGAGCGCCACCGCGGCGTCATGCCGGTCGACGTCGTCACCGGCGACCGCGACCTGCTCCAGCTCGTCGACGACGAGTTCAGCATCCGGGTGCTCTACACGGGCAAGGGCGGGGTGCGCGAGCCCGACGTCGCGACGCAGTCGCTGCTCGTGCAGAAGTACGCCGTCGCCACCGGCGAGGCGTACCTCGACATGTCGGTGCTGCGTGGCGACACGAGCGACGGACTGCCGGGCGTCAAGGGCATCGGCGACAAGACCGCCGCCCAGCTCATCGAGATCTACGGTTCCCTCGCCGGCCTGCGCGCGGCCGTCGCCGCCGGCGACCCCGCCATCAAGGGGGTGCGCCGCACCAACCTCGAGGCGGCATCCGACTACCTCGACGTGGCCCCGACGGTGGTCCGCGTGGCGCGGGACGCCCCGCTGCCCGACGTCGACCTGCGGCTGCCGACCACGGTCGCCGACCCGGCCCGGCTGGAGGCCCTCGCCACCACGTACGGCGTGGGCAACCCCGTCAACCGGCTCCTCACCGCCCTCGGCCTCACCGCCTGATCCGACCTCGTGCGACGTCCGCACGGTTCTCGCAGGGGCCGGCGGCCAGAACCGCGGCCAGGTCGCACGACGTGCGGAGTGGGATGCCGGTCAGTCGAGGCGGTCGGCGGCGACGACGCCGCGCATCACGGCCTCGACGGCCGTGCGGGCAGTACGCCGCATCTCGCCGTCGCTCGACGCCTTGCCCACCTGGTCGAGCAGGTCGACGAGCTGCTTGCACCGGCGCACGAAGTCGCCGGCGGCCATGTCCTGGCCGCGGAGCACGGCATCCAGCCGCTCGCCGGACGCCCAGCGGTGCACCATCCAGGCCATGCCGCCGTCGGGCATGGACGTCGACGGCAGGTCGTGCTCGGCCTCGAGGTCCTCGATCTCGGACCACAGCCGGTGCATCGCCGTGATCGCCTCCGCGACGTCGTCGGTGGGCATCCGGGGTGAGACCTCGGCCTCCTCGTGCCGCGGCTCGTGGACGAGCGCCGACACGGCGGCGGCGAGCCCCGCCGCGTCCAGACGCTTCCAGACGTCGTGGCGCAGGCACTCGGCGGCGAGGAGGTCCTTCTCGGTGTAGAGCCGGCGCAGCCGCTCGCCGCGGTCGGTGACGAGGGTGCCGTTCTCGGCGAGGTAGCCGCGCGACTCGAGGGCGTCACAGATGCGGTCGAAGGTGCGGGCGACGGTGTTGGTGCGGCCCTCCACCATGCGCTGCAGGCCGACGGTCTCGCGCTTGAGGCGCCACCACCGCTCCGCCCAGCGGGCGTGGGTCTCGCGGTCGGGGCACTGGTGGCAGGGGTGCGCCTTGAGCTCGCGGCGCAGCTCGGCGACGCGCTCGGGCTCCCCCGGCTGGGCGTCGCGGGCCCGTCGCCTCGGCGAGTCCTCGGCCCCGTGGGGGTACGGCGATCCGCAGCGACGTCGCGAGGTCGCGCCGCGACCGGGGCGACTTGGGGTTGAAGTGCGGCGGCACCTTGATGTGCGCCTCCGCCTCGACGGGCTCGGGCACGTCGACGAGGGTCAGGCGCCGGAACTGCTTGTCCTCGGTGACGACCCCGGGCCCGGTGGGGGTGCCCTTGCCCGTGCGGGCCGGCTGCACGACGACGGCCCACCCGGCGCGGCGACCGGCCGGGATGCGGATGACGTCACCGACCCGCAGCGCCTCCATCGAGACCGCGGCCTCGGCCCGTCGCGAGGCCGAGCGTGCCTTCACCCCGGCCTTCTCGGCGTCGGCGAGAGAGCGGCGCAGCGCCGCGTACTCGCGGAAGTCGCCGAGGTGGCAGTGCATGGCCTCGGCGTACCCCTCGAGGCCCTCCTCGTTGCGGCGCACCGCGGTCGCGATGCCGACGACGGCCCGGTCGGCCTGGAACTGCGCGAACGAGGTCTCGAGGATCTCGCGGGCCACCTCGCGCCCGACCTGCGCGACGAGGTTGACCGCCATGTTGTACGTCGGGCGGAAGCTGGAGCGGAGGGGGTAGGTGCGGGTCGAGGCGAGGCCCCCGACGGCGAGCGGGTCGATGCCGCGGGCCCACTGCACGACCGCGTGGCCCTCGATGTCGATGCCGCGTCGGCCGGCACGTCCGGTGAGCTGGGTGTACTCGGCGGGGGTCACGTCGACGTGCGCCTCGCCGTTGAACTTCACCAGCTTCTCGAGCACGACCGTGCGGGCGGGCATGTTGATGCCGAGCGCGAGGGTCTCGGTCGCGAAGACGGCGCGGATGCGGGCGGCGGTGAACAGCTCCTCGACGACCTCCCGGAACAGCGGCAGCATCCCCGCGTGGTGGGCCGCGAACCCTCGGGAGAGGCCCTCGACGAAGTCGAAGTAGCCGAGCACCGACAGGTCCTCGTCGGCGAGCGACTCGACGCGCTCCTCGACGTGGCGCCGGATGCGCAGCCCCTCGCGCTCGGGGATGAGGCGCGTCCCGGCGGCGAGCAGCTGCCCGACGGCGGCCTCGCAGCCCACCCGGCTGAAGATGAAGGTGATGGCCGGGAGCAGGCCGTCGCGGTCGAGCTCCTCGATGACCTCGGCCCGCGTCGCACCTCCGCCGGGACGCCCACCCCGGGCGAAGCCCCGACCGCCCGGGCCACCGCCCGGCCCGCGGCCGCCACCGCCGCCACCGCGTCCGCCGCCGCGCTGGCTGCGGGCCGGGGGGCCGCCCCGGCCGGAGCCGCGCCGGGGCTCGTCCTGCCACCGGCCGCGTTCCTCGGCGGAGCGGATGGCGGTCAGCAGGTCGGGGTTGACGCGGTTGCCGGCGAAGAGGTCGAACATCGTCGTGCCCACGAGCATGTGCTGGAAGAGCGGCACCGGCCGGTGCTCGGAGACGACGACCTCGTGGTTGCCGCGCACCTCGGCGAGCCAGTCGCCGAACTCCTCGGCGTTGCTCACGGTGGCCGACAGGGAGATGACCTGCACGTGCTCGGGCAGGTGGATGATGACCTCCTCCCACACGGCACCGCGGAACCGGTCGGCGAGGTAGTGCACCTCGTCCATGACGACGTAGCCGAGGCCGTCGAGGGTGCGCGACCCGGCATACATCATGTTGCGCAGCACCTCGGTCGTCATGACGACGACGGGGGCCTCCCCGTTGACCGAGGAGTCACCGGTCAGCAGGCCGACGTTCTCGGCGCCGTGGGCGCGGACGAGGTCGTGGTACTTCTGGTTGGACAGGGCCTTGATCGGGGTCGTGTAGAACGCCTTACGGCCGGTCGCGAGGGCCAGGTGCACCGCGAACTCGCCGACGATCGTCTTGCCGGCGCCGGTGGGCGCCGCGACGAGCACGCCCCTCCCCTCCTCGACCGCCTCGCAGGCACGCAGCTGGAAGTCGTCGAGCGGGAAGTCGAGACCGGCGGTGAACCGACCGACCTCCGAGCGTTCCCGGCGGGTCCGGGCGGCGGCAGCGGCATACCGCTCGGCGGGGCTGGGCATGGCCTCAGGCTACGTCAGCGCTCAGGCGAGCACGGTGAGCGCGCCGGGCACGGCCTCCACGGTCAGCGGCAGCGGGGCGAAGCGTTCTCCGTCGGCGTACGACACGATGCCGAGCGCCTCGAGCCGCACCGACCGCGCCCGCAGCACCTCGACCGCGCGGTGGCTCGTGTGGGTGCCCTTGAAGACGGTCGGGAAGACGCGCAGGAACTCCGGTGTCGAGATGCGGTGGAGGACGAGCACGTCGAGGAGGCCGTCGTCGAAAGCCGCGTCGGGCGTCACCCGCATCCCGCCGCCGTATGAGGGACCGTTGCCGACCGCGACGAGCATCGCGTCGGTCTCGACCCTCCGCCCGTCGAGCTCGAGGACGTACGGGATGGCCCGGAAGACGGGCAGCTCGCGCAGGATCGCGAGGTTGTAGCGCATCGGCCCCTTGGGCCAGCGCCACTGGTTGGCCCGTTCGTTGACGACCGCGTCGAACCCGGCGGCCAGCACCCCGACGAACCACCGCTCCTCCCCGGTCGGGGTGACGTGGCGAGCGGCGTCGACCCGGCGCGTGCCCCCCGCGAGGATGCGCTCGACCGACTTCGCGGCGTCGCGCACCGGCAGGCCGAGCGCACGGGCGACGTCGTTGCCGGTGCCGGCCGCGATGACCCCGAGCGGCACGTCCGTCCCGGCGCAGAGGTTGGCGCCCAGGTGCACCATGCCGTCGCCGCCGGCGACGACGAGGCTGTCGATGCCGCGCGTCGCGATGGCCGCGCGGCCCCTCTCCATCGCCCCGCGGGCGTCGGCGGCGCTGAGGTCCACGACGTCGACCCCGGCGGCCCGCAGGAGGGTGAGCGCCTCGGTGCCGATCAGCGCCCCGGTGTTCTTCCCGGAGGTCGGGTTGACGATGAGCCCCAGGCGTCCCGGCATGCGGGGAGGCTATCGGGTGCCCACGTGCCCAGTGCCCGGGTGGCGCGGTCGCCGGGGTGGCCGGGTGGGACGATGACCGCATGCAGCGCGCCCTGCAGCTCCTCGCCGACCAGCCCCTCCTGCTCCTCGCGGTCCTCCTCGCGCTCGGGGCCGCACTCGGGCACGTCAAGGTCAAGGAGGTGCGCCTGGGCCCCGCGGCCGTGCTGTTCGCCGCCCTGGGCGTCTCGGCCTGGGCCGCGTCCCTCGACGTCGAGCTCGAGATCCCCGAGGTCGTCGGTGTCTTCGGGCTCGTCCTGTTCACCTACACGGTGGGTGTCGTCTCGGGGACGCACTTCTTCTCCTCGCTGCGGCGCGGCTGGCCGACGATGCTCGTCGTCGCGGCCGCCCTGGGCCTCGTCGGGGCGCTCGCCGTTGGCGTGGGCCGGGCGCTGGGCATCGAGCCGGGCACCGTCGCCGGTGCGTACGCCGGGGCGCTCACCAACACGCCCGCCCTGGCCGCGGCATCCGCCCGCGCCGATGACCCCGCCACTGCCCACCGTCGGCTACTCGATCACCTACCTGGGCGGCGTCATCGTCATGCTCGCCGTCGCGGCCTGGGCCCTGCGCCGGCCCGGCGCCGACGTCGCGTCGCGAGGAGATCGCCCACGTCACCGTGCGGGTCGAGGTCGACGAGCCGCTCACGGTGGCCGCCCTCGCGCTCGAGCACGGCCGCGAGATCGGCGGTCACCCGGCTCAAGCGAGAGGACGCAGCCCGGACCCATGACCGTGCCGGCGCCCGATGAGCCGATCACCGCGCGGCGACCTGCTCACCATCGTCGGACCGCCCGACCTGCTCGAGACCGTGGTCGCTGCGCCTGGGCCACGTCTCCTCGCACGACATCGTCGCCGACCGCCGCGACCTCGACTTCCGCCGAGTCACCCTGTCGTCGAAGCCCCTCGTCGGCCACACCATCGGCGAGCTCGAGCTGGAGTCGAGGTTCGGCGCCACCGTGAGCCGGGTGCGGCGCGGCGACCTGGACCTCGTGGCCCACGACACGTTCGTGCTCGCCATGGGCGACCGGCTGCGGGTCATCGCCCCGACCGACCGGATGCCCGAGGTCAGCACCTACCTCGGTGACAGCGACCGCGGCATGTCCGACATCAACGTCGGCGGGCTCGCGCTCGGCCTGACAGCCGGTCTGGCCCTCGGGCTCGTGCACCTGCCCACCCCCGGCGGCGGCCTCACGATCGGCGCCGCCATGGGCACCCTCGTCATCGGTCTCGTCTTCGGACGGCTGGGCCGGGTCGGCCCGGTCATCACGTCGATGTCGCACGGCGCGGCCCAGTCGCTCTCGGCGCTCGGCATGGTCACGTTCCTCGCGTATGCCGGGGTGCGCGCGGGCGGCACGATCACCGAGGCCCTCGGCTCGAACGCGGGCTGGCGGGTGGCCGTGCTGGGCCTGGTGCTCACGTCGGTGGGCGCGGCGCTGCTCGTCCTCGGCGTGCACGTCCGTGCGCCGGATGACGTGGCTCGAGACCGCGGGTGCGATCGGCGGGGCGCAGACCCAGCCCGCGATCCTCGCGTACGTCAACGAGCGGACCGGCCACGACACCCGGGTGGGCGTCGCCTATGCGCTGGTCTACCCGGTCGCGATGATCACGAAGATCGTCATCGCCCAGGTGCTCGCCGGCCTGGGCTGATCCGGCCGTCGCGCCCTCGGGGCTCGGCGCCGGTCAGAGCGGGGAGGCCTCGGTGTCGTCGACGTCGAGCCAGTCGGGTCGGGCCTTGGCCTTGCGCTTGTCGAGCACGCGGCAGACGACGTACGCGGCGAAGTAGAGCACCGTGAGCGGCGCGGCGAAGACGAACATCGTGAAGGGGTCGGCCGTCGGCGTCGCCACGGCCGCGAAGACGAAGATGAAGACCACCGCGATCCGCCAGCCGGCGATGAGCCGCGAGGCCGGCATGACCCCGATGACGTTGAGGCCCACGAGCACGACGGGGAACAGGAAGCCGAGGCCGAACACGAGGATGAAGCGGGTGACGAAGGAGAAGTACATCGACACCTGTTGGATGTTCGACGTCCCCTCGGGGCTGAACCCGTACAGGATCGCCAGCGACTGCGGGAGGATGAGGTACCCGAGGTAGCAACCTGCGAGGAACAGCGGGATCGTCGCGGCGAGGAAGGCCAGCGAGATCCGCTTCTCCTTGGGCGTCAGACCCGGGACGATGAAGGCCCAGAACTGGTAGAGCCAGATCGGGCTGGCCGCGACGACGCCGACGAAGATCGACAGGCTGATGAGGTTGGACAGCGCGGACGTGGCCTCACCGAAGTTGAGGCTGATCGTGCTCTGCGGGTTCGCCAGCCGGTAGTCGTTGAAGGGCTCCGACAGGAACGCGAAGACCTGCTCGTAGAAGATGCCCGCCACGATCGACAGGACGAGCACCGAGGCCGCGGCGATGAACAGGCGTCGCCGGAACTCGCGGAAGTGCTCGCCGAGGGTCATCCGGCCCTCGGGGTCGCGAGGGCGTCGACGCAGTCGGGCCATGGAGGGGTAAGAGGAGCGTGCTGGAGCGGTCAGGCCACCGGGCCGGACTGGTTGTCCGTGCGCGGAGCGTTCTCACGCACGGCGTTGCCCTCGGTGGTGGGCACGGTGCGGTCGGTGCTGGAGGCCGGCTCGATGGGCTCGCTGCGCACCGTCGTCGTCGACGCCTCCGACTTCGAGGCCTCGTTCTCCTTCTTCATCTCGTCGACCTCGGACTTGAACACCCGGGCCGACCTGCCGAGGCTGCGCGCGGCGTCAGGAAGCTTCTTCCAGCCGAAGATCACGATGATCAGCACCGCGACGATGATGATCTCGGTGGGTCCGATCCTGCCCATGGGGGTCCATCTCCTGTGATGTCGGTGGAAGTCGTCGTCAGTCTACGCGTGCCCAGGGCGGGGTCCGCTCCGCGCGTCTCACGCGCCGGGCAGCGACCTGTCGGGACCGCTGCTCCCGATACTCCTCGCGAAGCCTGTGCGGGGGCTGGGTGACGGCCGTGGGTGGCGGGTCGATGTCCTGGACTTCGTCGACGCGGGCCTCGAGGGCCTCGACCATGGCACCCGCCCGAGCCACCTCGCGTCCGAGGGCGGCCGCGCTCCTCCAGGTCCGTCGCGCCAGGGCCCCGATCCACAGCGCACCGCCGACGACCAGGCCGGCCCACAGCAGCACCCAGCCCCACCACGGCAGCACGCGTCAGCCCTCGCCGTCGCCGGAGGACGACGGGTATGCCGTGAGCGCGGCGGTCGCGCCGGTGGCCACCTCGGCGACGACCTCGGGCGGGTCGAGGACCACGGCGCGGCCCCCCATCCGCCAGACGAGCCGGCGCAGCCAGGCGGTGTCCGCCGTGCGCACGCGCACGAGGAGGCCACCGCCGTCGGCCGCCGGGACGTCCTCGGCGGACTCCACGGGGTAGTAGTCGGCGATCCACGTGGCGCCCGGGAGCAGGCGCAGCCTGACGAGCAGGTCGGCTGGGCTGGGCCGGAAGGTGCCCTCCGAGAGGTCGCGCACCTGGGCCTCGGCCGGCGGGGTCCCGTCGACGTCGAGCACGGTGAGCTCCTCGACCCGGTCCATCCGGAACATCCGGGTGTCCTCGGCCCGGTGGCACCAGCCCTCGAGGTACCAGCGCCCGTCGAGGCCCACGACCCGCATGGGGTCGACGTCGCGCTCGGTGGACTCGTCGCGGGCGGGAACGAGGTACCGCAGGTGCACGCGGCGGTGGTCGGCGATGGCCTGACGGGCCCGCGCGAGCAGCTCGGCGGACGCGCCGTCGGCGAGCTCGGCCCGCACCCGTCTGGCCGGCGCCGCCGCGGAGCCGGCCGCGTCCTCGAGCTTGGCCAGGGCCCGGTCGACGGCGTCGCGGGCGGCGATGCCGGGCACCTCGCGCAGCGAGCGCAGCCCCACCATGAGGGTCACGGCCTCGTCGACGCCGAGGCGCAGCGGGCGCGCGATCGTGTCGGCGTTGCCGACGAAGACCTTGCCGCCCTCCCAGTCCGCCTCGATGAGCTCGTCGGGCATCTGGCCGTAGCCGCAGAGGAACAGCAGGTTGAGGTCGGCCTCGAGCTGGGCGACGCTGACGCCGAGGTCGTCGGCGGCCTGCTGCACGTCGATGCCCTGCCGGTTGAGGAGCCACGGCACCATCGTGAGGAGCCGGACGAGCCGCGCGGTGGCGGTCTCCTGGGTGAACCCGGCCATCAACGAGCCCCTCCCCCGTGCGCGGACAGCGCACCGCGCAGGCGCCGGACCACGGCGTCGACGAGCTCGGGCGGCTGCTCGACGACGACGTCGGCACCGTAGCCCGCGACCTCCTCGGCGAAGTCCTCGAGGTCGTGGTGGTCGACGTCGACGAGGTCCCACTGCCCGTCGACCTCCCCCACGGAGCGGGCCCGGCGGCGCAGGCTGTGTCCCGCGCCCCGGCGCACCCGGAGCACCGAAGGGCTCGGCTGGGTCTGCGGCACGGCGACCCGGGCGACCATCAGCTCGGGCTCGTGGTCGGAGGGCACCTCGAACGCACCCGGCCGACCGGCCGTACGGACGGCGCCGACGATGCGTGAGAGGCGGAAGACGCGCGGGGCGCCGCGGTCGACGTCGAAGGCGTTGAGGTACCAGTGGCCGTGCCACGAGATGAGCGACCACGGCTGCACGTGCCGCTCCCCCGCCTCGGCCGCCTCGGGGCGCCGGTAGGAGAAGCGCAGCGGCACGCGCCGCACGACCCCGTCCTTGACCGCGTCGAACGCCGGCTCCGTCGTGCGCAGCCGGGGCTCGATGCCGATGAGGGCGTCGACGTCGCGCTCGACGCCGGCGGCGCGCAGCTTGCGCAGGGCCTGGGCCGCCGGGCCCGCCAGGCTCGCCTGCGCCCAGGTGCGGCTCGCGAGACCCAGCACGGCGAGCTCGTCCGGCTCGAAGGCGATGTCGGGCAGGGCGTACTCGCGCTGGTCGATGCGGTAGCCGGGCTCGTCCTCGTGCAGGGGGTCGATGTCCTGGGTGACGAGCGGGATGCCGAGCTCGCGCAGCTCGTCCTTGTCGCGCTCGAACATCCTCTCGAAGGCCTCGGTCGACGCCGACTGGCCGTACTGCGGCACGAGCTGGCGGATCTGGGCCTTGGACATGGGCCGGCGCGTGTAGAGCAGCACGAGGACCAGGTTGAGGAGCCGCTCCGTCTTCACCTGCGCCGCCGAGGGGGCTGCGCTCACGGACTCGGTCACCCGCCAGACGCTACCCGACGGATACGCTCGCGACCGTGATGCAGTGGCGTGCCGGGACCGTGCTCGACGAGGTGCGCCGCTGGCCGGGGGCGGTGGAGTACGCCGTGGCGCTCGACGTGGGGGGTGAAGGCCCCGTCCGGGCCCTCGCGTACACCGCCATGGTGGGCGAGCCGTCGGTCGGCGAGCGGGTCCTGCTCAACGCGTCCGCCCTGCTCAAGGGGCTCGGCACCGGCGGGCTGGCCTTCGTCGTCGCGCGGCCGGACGACCTCCCGGCCGACCCACCCGCCGGTCCGGGCCACATCGTCAAGGCCCGCTACACCCCGATGCAGCAGATGCTGCTCGCGGTCGACGAGCAGGACAGCCCGCACCACCCCGAGCTCGCCGACGCCGAGGACCTCGCCGGGATGCCGGTCGTCGTCGCGGACCTGCACTCCGCGCTCCCGGCGGTGCTGGCCGGCATCCGGCACGTGCGCCCGGAGGCCCGGGTCGCCTACGTCATGACCGACGGCGGTGCCCTCCCGGCGGCGTTCTCGCGCGCCGTCGCCGGGCTGGCCGACGCCGGCTGGCTCGCGGCCACCCTCACGGTCGGCCAGGCCTTCGGCGGCGACCACGAGGCCGTGACGACGCACACCGGGCTGCTCGCCGCCCGGCACGTGGTGGGTGCGGACGTCGCCGTCGTCGTGCAGGGGCCGGGCAACGTCGGCACGGGCACGCGGTGGGGCTACTCCGGGGTCGCCTGTGCGGACGCCCTGCACGCCGCCGACGTCCTCGGCGGCCGGTCGGTGGCCTCGTTGCGCGTGTCGGGGTCAGACCGGCGCGAACGGCACCGGGGCATCAGCCACCACAGCCGCACGGCATACGGCCGCGCGCTGCTCACCCCCGCGGACGTCCCGGTCACGACGCTGCCGGATGCCGCGCTCGACGCCCTCGTGCGTGGCCAGCTGGGCGACCTCGTCGCCTCCGCCCGGGCCGCGCTCACGGTCGTCGACGTGCCGGCCGACGGGCTGCTCGAGGCGTTGGCGACGTCACCGGTGGCACTGACGACGATGGGGCGGGGTCTGGATGCAGACCCCGCCCCGTTCCTCGCGGCTGCCGCCGCGGGTGCTCACGCCGGTGCGCTCAGCGCACGTCCATGAGGTCGACGACGAAGATGAGCGTCTCGCCGGGCTTGATCGCCCCGCCGGCGCCACGGTCCCCGTAGGCGAGGTGCGCCGGAATGGTCAGGCGGCGGCGACCGCCGACCTTCATCCCCTCGATGCCCTGGTCCCAGCCGGCGATGACCATGCCGACGCCGAGGCGGAAGTCGAGCGGGGCGCCGCGGTTCCACGAGGCGTCGAACTCCTCGCCGGTCGAGTGGGCCACGCCGACGTAGTGCGCCGACACGGTGCTGCCTGCGGTGGCCTCGGCGCCGTCACCGACGGTGAGGTCCTCGATGACGAGGTCGGCGGGCGGGGCGTCGCCCGGGAAGTCGATCTCGGGGCGGGTGGGCTGGGTGCTCACGGAGTGCCTTTCGTCGGACGGGTCGTGCTCGGACGGTGCTGCGGCCGGGCCGGCCGGCGCGGGGTCAGTACGCGGCGAGGATGTCGACGACGAACACGAGGGTGTCCTTGCCGGAGATCTTCGGGGGGCTGCCGGCCTCGCCGTAGCCGTCGGCCGGCGGGATGACGAGGAGCACGCGGCTGCCGACCTTCTGGCCGGTGAGCCCGCTGTCCCAGCCCTTGATGACGCCGCCCTGGCCGACCTGGAACTCGAAGTACGGCTGCTCGGGGCGGCTCGCGCTGGAGTCGAAGACGCTGCCGTCCTTGTAGAGCGCACCGGTGTAGGCGACGCGGACCGTCTGGCCCTCCTTCACCTCGGCGCCCTCGCCCTGGATGAGCGGCTGGACGACGGTCTTGGTCGGGGCCTTGACGCCCTTCGGGATCGTGATCGTCGCGGGCTTGCCCTCGTTCATCGTCACGGTCGGCAGGCCCTTCTTCGGGGCGACGGCCGTGCCGGCGGCCTCGTCGAGCACCTGGGACGCCGAGACGACGTCGACGACGAAGACCACGGGGTCGTCCTTCTCGACGCCCAGGGTCGTGTTGCCCTGGTCGCCGAACGCGTCGGTCGGGGTCGACGTGATGACCACGCGGCTGCCGACCTTCTTGCCGGGGAGCTGGGTCTTGAACGCCGCGAAGAGGTCCTGGGCGCCCAGGTCCAGGCCGACGGCGCCGCTCTCCCACGTGCTGTGCGCGACCTTGCCGTCGCGTCCGTTGACGATGACGGCCTGGATCGACACGAGGTCGTCGGCGGCGACGGCGGCGCCGTCACCCTCGGTGACGACCGAGGACTCGGTCTTGCTCACCTCGAGCGGGGTGTCGACCTTGACGGTCGGCGCCTTCGCGGCGTCCGCGCCCTCCACCGTGACGGCGCTGAGGGCCGCCGAGGACGGGGAGCTGGTGGCGTCCTCGCCGCAGGCGGTGAGGACGAGGGCCGACGCGAGGACGGCGGCGGACAGGAGCGTGGAGACGCGACGTGACACGGGTGGGAACCTTCGGTCGGGGTGCTGCCGTGCAGCGGACAACGGCCATCCACGATAACCGTCGAGCATGGGAACTTCCTCATCGCCACCTGTGAGGACCCTGCCAGCCGACGGGGGGCCGCGGGTGGTGCCCCGTCGAGGCCGTCGGGTGCCCGCGGTCAGGCCGACATGCCCTCGATGAGCCGGTCGACCCGGGGGTCCGCGGCGAGGAACGGGTCCTTGCACAGCACGGTGCGCTGGGCCTGGTCGTTGAGCTTGAGGTGCACCCAGTCGACGGTGAAGTCGCGTCGGTGCTCCTGCGCGGCCCGGATGAAGTCGCCGCGCAGCTTGGCGCGGGTCGTCTCCGGCGGCCGGACCTTGGCCTGGAAGATCTCGGGGTCGGACACGACCCGGGCGACCCGGCCGCGGCGCTGGAGCAGGTAGAACAGGCCACGGCTGCGGTCGATGTCGTGGTACGCGAGGTCGATCTGGGCCAGCCGCGGGTGGTCGAGGTCGAGCCCGTGCCGGGTCGCGTAGTCGTCGAGGAGGCGGTACTTGATGACCCAGTCGATCTCGGTGCCGACAAGACCGAGGTCGCCGGTCTCCACCGCGGTGAGCGTGCGGTCCCACAGGTCGAGCACCCGCCCGTGCATCGGGTCGACGCCGCCCTCGCGCTGGACGTACTCGACGGCCTTGGCGTGGTACTCGCGCTGGAGGTCGAGCGCGCTCAGCTGGCGGCCGTTGGCCAGGCGCACGGTGCGGCGGCCGGTGGTGTCGTGCGAGATCTCGCGGATGGCGCGGATCGGGTTCTCGAGGGTGAGGTCGCGCATGACGACGCCCGCCTCGATCATCCGGAGCACGAGGTCGGCCGAGCCGACCTTGAGCATCGTCGTCGCCTCGGCCATGTTCGAGTCGCCGACGATGACGTGCAGCCGGCGGTAGTGCTCGGCGTCGGCGTGCGGCTCGTCCCGGGTGTTGATGATCGGGCGGCTGCGCGTCGTGGCGGACGACACGCCCTCCCAGATGTGGTCGGCCCGCTGGCTCACGGCATACGTCGCGCCCTTGGACGTGGCCACGAGCTTCCCTGCGCCGCAGGTGATCTGGCGGCTGATGAGGAAGGGCAGGAGCGTGTCGGAGATCGTGGCGAACTCGCCGGCGCGGGTCACGAGGTAGTTCTCGTGGCAGCCGTAGGAGTTGCCGGCCGAGTCGGTGTTGTTCTTGAAGACGTAGATGTCGCCGGCCACGCCGTCCTCGCGCAGCCGCTGCTGGGCGTCGACGACGAGGCCCTCGATGATGCGCTCCCCCGCCTTGTCGTGCGCGACGACCTGCCGCACCGAGTCGCACTCGGCGGTGGCGTACTCGGGGTGCGAGCCGACGTCGAGGTAGAGCCGCGAGCCGTTCGTGAGGAAGACGTTGCTCGACCGTCCCCAGGCCACGACCTTGCGGAAGAGGTAGCGGGCCACCTCGTCGGGCGTGAGGGTGCGCTGGCCGCCGGTCGAGCAGGTGATGCCGTACTCGTTCTCGATGCCGAAGATCCGCCGACGCCCGGGCGTGTTCACGCGGGCGGCCCCTCGTGGTCGGGGCGCTGCGTCTGGGGGTTGGTCGTCGCGTCGCGGCTGGAGTCGCCGGGGCCGCCCGCGGCCGAGGCGTCGTCGGCCGGCGGGGCGTCGCTCGTGGGGTCGTCGCTGCTCAGCAGCCGTTCCAGGAGCGGGCCGGTGATCCGGCGGAAGGTGCGGCGGGGGCGGTGCCGGTCGAGCACCGCGACCTCGAGCTGCTCGGGCTGCAGGTCGCGGGAGGGCCCACCGGCGGGGTCGGTGCCGAGGAGGGCGACGGCCAGCCGGAGCGCCTCCGAGAGGTTCAGGCCCTCGCGCCAGCGCTCCTCGAGCCCGGCCTCGATCTGCTCCGCTCCCCCACCCATCGCGACGAACCCGTGCTCGTCGGCCACCGAGCCGTCGTAGGTGAGCCGGTAGACCTGGTCGGTCGCGGGCGTGGTGCCGACCTCGGCGACGACGATCTCGACCTCGTACGGCTTGGACTCCTGGGTGAAGACCGTGCCGAGCGTCTGGGCATAGGCGTTGGCGAGGCCCCGGGCCGTGACGTCGGAGCGGTCGTAGGAGTAGCCCCGCAGGTCGGCGTAGCGGACGCCCGCGACGCGCAGGTTCTCGAACTCGTTGTACTTGCCCACAGCGGCGAACGCGATGCGGTCGTAGATCTCCGAGATCTTGTGCAGCGCCCGGCTGGGGTTCTCGGCGACGAAGGCGATGCCGTTGTCGTAGGCGAGGACGACGACGGACCGGCCGCGGGCGATGCCCTTGCGCGCGAAGTCGGCGCGGTCCTTCATCAGCTGCTCGGGTGAGACGTAGAACGGCATCCCCGCGGTCATCGGGCACCTCCCGGGTTGTCGCGGCGGGAGTCGATGATCGCGTCGACCACCGGGGCGACCTCGTCGTCGGCGACGAAGCGGGTGCCGGACTCGTCGACGATGCCGACCGTCGGCCAGATCCGGCGGCCGACGTCGGGACCGCCGGTGGCCGAGTCGTCGTCGGCGGCGTCGTACAGCGCCTCGACCGCGATGCGCACGGCGTCGTCGAGGCTGCCGGCCCGGCGGTAGAGCTTCTTGAGCGACCCGCGGGCGAAGAGCGAGCCGGAGCCCACGCTGTGGTGGTCGTGCTCCTCGTAGCAGCCACCCGTGACGTCGTAGGAGAAGATCCGGCCGCGGGCGGTGTCGACGTCGAACCCCGCGAAGAGCGGCACGACCGACAGGCCCTGCATCGCCATGCCGAGGTTGCCCCGGATCATCGACGCCAGCCGGTTGGCCTTGCCCTCGAGGGACATCAGCGCGCCCTCGATCTTCTCGTAGTGCTCGAGCTCGACCTGGAACAGCCGCACGAGCTCGATGGCGAGGCCGGCGGTGCCCGCGATGCCGACGAGGCTGTACTCGTCGGTCGCGAAGACCTTCTCCATGTCGCGGTTGGCGATGAGGTTGCCCATCGTCGCGCGACGGTCGCCGGCCATGACGACGCCACCGTCATACGTCAGGGTGACGATCGTCGTGCCGTGCGGCGCCTCGACCGCGGCGCCCGGTGGGAGCGAGCGCCCCGACGGCAGCAGGGTCGGGGCGTGGGCGGAGAGGAACTCGGTGAAGGACGAGGACCCGGGGACGAGGTAGGCCGCGGGCAGGCGTCCGCTGTCGGATCCGGGGGTCACTGTCCGCCCTTCTGGACGAACCCGCGGACGAACTCCTCGGCGTTGGACTCCAGGACGCCGTCGATCTCGTCGAGGATGTCGTCGATCTCGCTCGCCTGGACCGTCGGTGCCGCTACCGCTGCCTCGGGGGCGTCGTCGGGCCCGCCGTCGTCACGACGCTGCGGCTTGACCTGCTCCTGACCGGCCATGATGACTCCTCCTGAAGGTGGACTGCTCCGAGCCTAGTCGGCGTGCCCGCGTGCGCGACGGAGGGCACGGCTCGGGTCACCACGTGGGACGGGCGTCCCGGTCCGGCGGCCGGTCAGAGCACGGCCGGTGGCGACGGCACGACGACGCCCGTGACGGTGCCGAGGTCGTGCACCGGACCCTCGTCCGCCCGGCTCGCCAGCTGCGCGCACTCCGACGCCCGGCACCAGCGCACGACGACGCCGGCCTGCTCGAAGAACATCATCCGCAGCGTCCCCGCGGTGATCCCCCCGCGCGCGGTCCGCCGTTCGGCCGGGTCCTGGTGGAAGACGACCTCGCGGGCGGGGTCGGCCGAGGTGGTCCGCACGGCCGACGCCACGATCTCGTCGTAGCCGCGCTTGGTCTCCTGGTGGACGCCCAGGTCCGACCGCCAGGCGAGCAGGCCGATGACCGCCAGGACGAGGAGCGAGGCCTGCCCCGCGCGACGGGACCACGTCGAGCCGGCGAGGAGCAGCGCGCCCGGGAGGACGACGGCCAGCCAGGCCCACAGCGACCCGCGGACGTTGGTGCGCACGCCGGTCACCAGGGTCTGGGCGCACTCCAGGCCGGCGACGACGGCCACCGCGAGGAGGACCTTGAGCAGGACCGGTCGGACCCGAGGGTCGAGGAGCGCGAGGGCCGCCGAGGCAAGCCCGACGACGCCGGCCACGCCGAGGGTCCTCCCGATGCCGAGGAGCTGCCCCGCGTAGCGCCGGCTGTTGACCAGCAGGTCGCCCGGGCTCCTGAGCTCGTTGGGGTTGCGCCACCCGGCGATCTCGGGGCCGAAGTGCCCGAAGGCGACCAGGTTCACCAGGGAGGCGGCGACGACGCCGGTGGCGACGCCGACGAGGAAGCCCCCGACGAGGAACAGGACGTCCTTCCACGGCCGGTCCCTGAGGTGGACGGCAGCGGCGATGAGCAGGAGCCCGCCCACGGGAGGGTAGGTGAGCACGGCGAGCACCCCGACCAGGACGACCCACACCGCGAGGCCCCGCCGCCGCCTCGCCGCCCACGGCAGCGTCCACACGCCCACCGCCGCCACGACGGCGGACGCGGAGAGCGAGCCCGGCCAGTAGATGAGCCGGACCCAGAGCGGTGACACGAGGAGGGCCGCGCCGAGGAGGACCCCGGTGACCCGCCCGGTGACCCGGAACAGCCGCCACAGACCCACGACGAAGAGGACGTAGCCCGCGAAGAACACCACGACCGCCGTGGTCGGGGTGCCGTGCTGCCCCACGAGGAACCACCACGCGTAGCCGACCCAGCGTCCCTCCTCCTCCACCTTCGCGATCGGGTCGGCCGCCCCGGGCGTGCCGGCCGGCAGCAGGAACGGCCAGTCGTCGCGGCGGATGAAGGGCCCGACGAGCTGCGCCAGCACTCCCGAGGCGAGCACGACGACGGCCACGAAGGCGACGGCCACCGACGCCCGCGAGGCGGCGGTGCCGGTGGGTGCCGTCCCGGTCGGCCGGGTCGGCGTGGTCGGCGTGGCTGTCGGGCTCATCGTCCCTCCCGCGCGCTGGGGTCGTCGGATGACCGCCCCGGGTGTCGTCCCCTACCCTCCTCGCGACGGCCCCCGTCGTCCAACCGCCGCGCTAGGCGTCCGGGGCCCCGTTGCGGGCGAGCGCCTCGAGCAGCGACGCGGCGTCGGGCGCCGAGCGCACGATGTCGCCGACGCCCTCCTCGGTGCCCTTGAGCGGCTCGAGCATCGGCACCCGCTGCAGGGTGCGCTGCCCCGCGACGTCGAAGATCACCGAGTCCCAGGACGCCGCGACGACGGCATCCGGGAAGCGCCGCAGGCACTGCCCGCGGAACCAGGCACGGGTGTCGGTGGGCGGCTCCTCGACGGCGGCGACGACGTCGGCCTCGTCGACGAGCACCTCGACCCGGCCGGTCGCCACGAGGCGGTGCGCCAGGCCGCGGTCGGCCCGCACGTCGGACCACTGGAGGTCGACGGCCTTGAGCCGTGGGTCACCCCAGCCGAGGGAGTCCCGCTCGCGGTAGCCCTCGAGGACGGCGAGCTTGGCGACCCAGTCGACCTCGCGCCGCGCCTCCATGGGGTCGCGCGCCAGCCGGTCGAGGACCGTGCCCCACCAGTGCATGACCTCGACCGTGTCGGCGTCGGGCTCACCGCCCGAGCGCTCGTGCGACGAAGGCGGCGGCCCGGTCGTGGTACTCCTGCAGCAGCTCGAGCGCGGTCATCCGGCGCCCGTCGACGAGCTCGACCTTGGCCTCGAGCGTGGGGTCGTGCGACACCTCGTGCAGGGTCGCCACGGGGCGGCGCACCGAGAGGTCGTCGCGCATCACGTCGGCCTCGATCATCGCGAGGACGAGCGAGGTGCTGCCCATCTTGAGCAGGTTCGCGACGTCGCAGTGGTTGGCGTCGCCGAGGATGACGTGCAGGCGGCGGTAGCGGTCGGCGACGGCGTGGGGCTCGTCGCGGGTGTTGATGATCGGCCGCTTGAGCGTCGTCTCCAGGCCCACCTCGACCTCGAAGAAGTCGCTGCGCTGGGCCAGCTGGTAGCCGGGCGTGCGCGAGTCGACCCCGATGCCGACGCGCCCCGAGCCGCACATCACCTGGCGCACGACGAAGAAGGGCGTGAGGTGGCGAACGATGTTCGCGAACGGGGTCGAGCGGGCCATGAGGTAGTTCTCGTGGGTGCCGTAGGAGGCACCCTTGCCGTCGGTGTTGTTCTTGTAGAGGTTCACGCCCGGCGGCACGGTGGAGAGCCGGGCGACCGCCTCGCGCATCACGAGCTCGCCGGCGCGGTCCCACCGGACGGCGTCGCGAGGGTTCGTGACCTCCGGCGAGCTGTACTCGGGGTGGGCGTGGTCGACGTACAGCCGGGCGCCGTTGGTGAGCACGACGTTGGCGAGCGTGGGGTCCTCGACGTCGGTGAGCTGGCTGGGGTGCGCGACCCCGCGACCCATGTCGAAGCCGCGCGCGTCGCGCAGCGGGGCCTCGTCGGCGTAGTCCCAGCTCGCCCTGGCGGGACGGATGCCGCGTGACGCGGCGTAGGCCGTGACGACGTCGCCGGAGGCGACCATCGGGTTGGCACCGGGGTCCCCGGGCACGACGATGCCGTACTCGGTCTCGATCCCCATCACCCGGCGCACGGTCATACCTCGACCATACTGACCGCGTGCGCAGCTACCGCGGGATGTCCCCCCTGTTGACCCTCGCGTCGTTCGTGCAGGACCTGCGCTCCACCCCCGTCGGGGACCTCGACATCGACGGCATCCACGAGGCCCGGGCCGCCGTGCCGCGCCGCAACCGGCTCACCGACCTCGTCACGGGTGGCGTCGACCGGGCCGTCGGCATCACCTACGGCACCGCTCCGGCCCGCGACGACCACGAGATCCCGCTGCGCATCTACCGACCCCGCGCGCTGCCCGACGCCCGCACCGACGTGCCGGTCGTCATGTGGTTCCACGGCGGCGGCTGGGTGCTCGGCGACCTGGTCGGCTACGACCCGATCTGCACGCGCCTGGCCGCCGAGGTGGGCTGCGTCGTCGTGTCGGTCGACTACCGCCTCGCCCCCGAGCACCGGGCCCCGACGGCGGCGCACGACTGCGTCGACGCCACCACGTGGGTGCGGGCGTCCGGTGACGTGCTCCGGGCCGACACCTCGCGGATGGCGGTGGCCGGCGACTCGGCGGGCGGCAACCTCGCGGCGGTGGTCGCGCAGGTGCTGCGCGACCACGGCATCCGGCTGCGGCTCCAGGCGCTGATGTACCCCGCGACCGACCTGACCATGTCGTCGCCCTCGGCCGAGGAGCACCGGAACGGCCCTCGGCTGACGACGCGGGACATGGTGGACTTCCGTGAGCACTACGTCCGCCCGGGCGCCGACCTGCGCGACCCCTTGCTGTCGCCGCTGTTCGGCCGGCTCGAGGACCTCCCCCCGGCACTCGTGCAGACGGCCGACCTCGACCCGATCCGCGACGACGGCATCCGGTACGCCGCCGCGCTCCGCGACGCGGGCGTGCCGGCGCGTCTCACGAACTACCTGGGCGTGCCGCACGGCTTCGTCGGGCTGCCCGGCCTGACCCCGGTGGGGCGCCAGCAGCGCTGGGAGCTCGTCGCCGAGCTGACCGCCGCTCTCGCGCCCGCGCGCCGCGACTAGGCTGCGGTCATGCGCGAGGTCGTCGTCTTCTCGGGGTCGGCACACCAAGCCCTCGCCCACCGGATCTGCGACGAGCTCGGGGTGGGCCTGTCGCAGACGCTGATCAGCAGGTTCAGCAACGACTGCCTCCAGGCCCAGCTGCTCGCGAACTGCCGCCAGCGGGACGTCTACATCGTCCAGCCCCTCGTGCCGCCCACCCAGGACTCGCTCATGGAGCTGCTGCTCATGATCGACGCGGCCCGGGGGGCGTCGGCCGCGATGATCACGGCGGTCATCCCCCACTTCGCCTACGCGCGCAGCGACAAGAAGGACGCCTCCCGGATCTCGCTCGGGGGGCGTCTCGTCGCCGACCTGATCTCCACCGCGGGCGCCGACCGGGTGCTGACGATGAACCTCCACGCGCCGCAGGTGCACGGGTTCTTCTCGGTGCCCGTCGACCACCTCACGGCGCTCGGCGTGCTCGCGGACCACTTCCGGCGGCAGGAGCTCGACGACTGCGTCGTCATCTCCCCCGACCTCGGCAACGCCAAGGACGCGACCCAGTTCTCGCGGCTGCTCGGCCTGCCCGTGGCGGCCGGCTCCAAGCGGCGGCTCGGCGACGACCAGGTGGTCATCGACTCGATCGTCGGCGACGTCGACGGCAAGCGCGCCATCGTCCTCGACGACGAGATCGCGACCGGCGGGTCGATCGTCGAGCTGCTCGACCGCCTGGCCGACCACGGGGTCACCGAGGCCGCGGTCGCGTGCACGCACGGCCTGTTCGCCGGGCGGGCCGTCGAGCGGCTGCGCAGCCACCCCATGGTCAGCGAGGTCGTCACGACCGACACGGTGCCCGCCCCGATCGGCTGGCCCGAGCTGAAGGTGCGCTCGGTCGCCGGGCTCTTCGCCGAGGCCATCAAGCGCATCCACGAGGGCGAGTCGGTGTCGAGCCTGTTCGACGGCGTCGACCCGACGCACGCCCCGCCGCGGCAGAGCTCGCTGTTCGACCGGGTGCGTTCGTGAGCCGTGCGCTGCCGGTGTGCTCGACTCCCCTCTCCTCTCTCCCCCTCCCCTCCCCCAGCTCACTCCTGATCCCACCCTGCCTTCCTCTCCCCCACCGCTGCTCTCCACTCACCTGACACGCCCCCTCCTGGCCTCCTCTCTCCTCCCTTCTCCTTCTCCCTCCCGCCGACCGCCTTCTCTCTCTCACGACCTCTGACCTCTCCTCTCCTCCTCTCCCCCTCTCCCCCCCCTTAGAGGTACTGACCGGTGTTGGCGACGGTGTTGATCGACTTGCCGGGCTCGGTGCCCTCCTTGGTCTTGATGAGGGTGCGGATGTAGACGATCCGCTCCCCCTTCTTGCCGGAGATGCGGGCCCAGTCGTCGGGGTTCGTCGTGTTGGGGAGGTCCTCGTTCTCGCGGAACTCGTCGGTGCACGACTGGAGCAGGTGCTCGACCCGCAGGCCGCGCTGGCCCGTGTCGAGGAAGTCCTTGATCGCCATCTTCTTGGCCCGGTCGACGATGTTCTGGATCATCGCGCCGGAGTTGAAGTCCTTGAAGTAGAGGATCTCCTTGTCGCCGCCGGCGTAGGTGACCTCGAGGAAGCGGTTCTCCTCCTCCTCGGTGTACATCCGCAGCACCGTGGCGTCGATCATCGCCTGCACGGTGGCGTCCTCGGACCCGCCGTTCTGCTCGACGTCGTCGGGGTGCAGCGGCAGGCTGGCGGTGAGGTACTTCGCGAAGATGTCGCGGGCCGCCTCGGCATCCGGGCGCTCGATCTTGATCTTCACGTCGAGCCGGCCGGGGCGCAGATCGCGGGGTCGATCATGTCCTCGCGGTTTGAGGCGCCGATGACGATGACGTGCTCCAGGCCCTCGACACCGTCGATCTCGGCGAGCAGCTGCGGCACGATCGTC
>CAVWRI010000021.1:0-310333 GCA_963757405.1 uncultured Actinomycetota bacterium | reverse complement strand
GAGCTGCCGCCGGCCTGACGTGCGGCCGAGGAGGCTGCATCGCTCGGCGAGCGCGGGTCGGCGCAGCCCCAGCTCGGTGACGCCCCTGCCGAGGCGGGCCGTCGTCGCCCTCAACGCCGGCACACCCCGGGCCCGGGAGCCCCAGGCGTCGCGCGCGAGGACGCTCCACGGTGGCAGCACGTCGGATGCCGTGGCGACGGATCCCGTGGCGACGGATCCCGTGGCGGCATCCGTGGCGACGGATCCCGTGGCGGCATCCGTGGTCACGGACCCCGCAGCCGGTTCCGCCGAGACGGCAGCCGGTTCGATGCCGTCGCCGAGGGCCCCCAGGATCGCCAGGCCGCCCATCCCGTCCGCCAGGACGTGGTGCGCGACGAGGGCGACGGCAACCACTCCCCCGTCGGGCGCGACCAGCGTCCGGGCCCGCCAGAGCGGCCCGTCCGGTGGGAGCCGGGTGAGCACGAGGTCGGCGGTGGCGTCGAGCAACGCGCGAGGCACCGCGGGCCCGCCCCGCACCGGGTCCGTGGCGTCAGCGTCCTCACGGCCGCGCCCCTCGCCGCGACGCCGACGTCCACCGGCCCGTCACGCGGCCCGCCACGCCCGCGCCGGCATCCAGCCACACCGCCCGTCCACCGGCAGGTGGGGTGCGGACCAGCCGATCGCCGAGGCGGGGCACGGATGCCGCCCGCCGGAGCAGCGCGGCGCGCACCTCGTCGGCCGGAGGTCGGGCCCGCGGGTCGAGCACGAGGAGGGCGGCGATGGCCATCGGGACTCGGCCGCCGCGGTCGACCGCGAGCTGCAGCACGTCGTCCGCGCCGGCCCGGTCGATCCGGGATGTCCGTGGGGGGCCCACACCCCCACGCTAGGCCGCTCGAGCTCGACCGGCCGTGAGGGCGATCACCTCCTCCGTGAGGCGGCCCGGCCTCCTGAGCGGTCAGCGCGTCAGGGCGTAGACGATCGCGACGCCGACGAGCACCCCGAGCACGCCGAGCGTCATCCGCCGGCGGAAGAGCGGGGTCACCGGGCCGGCTCCGGCACGGGAACCGTCGTCCGCTCCGGCAGGGGCACCGAGGTGACCCGGACCCTCGGACGACGCTGCGACTCGTAGCTCACTCGCACATTCTGCGACCTGCTCAGCCACACGGACACCCCCACCAGCGTGATGCCCATGGCGACGGCTCCGATGCCGATGGTCCAGCGGGGCCCGAACGTCTCGGAGATCCAGCCGATCAGGGGCGCCCCCGCCGGGGTGCCGCCCATGAAGATCGCCATGTACAGCGCCATGACCCGGCCGCGCATCTCGGGCGCCACGCGCGTCTGCACCATCGCGTTCGCGGTCGTCAGCGCCGTGAGGGCGGTGAGGCCGACCGGCACGAGGGCGAGGGCGAAGGTCCAGTAGGTCGGCGCTGCCGCCGCCACCGTCGCGGCGACGGTGAAACCGGCGAGGGAGAGCAGCAGCACCCGCAGCCGCGGTGTCTTGCGGCGGGCCGAGAGGAGCGCCGCCGTGAGCGAGCCGATCGCCATGATCGAGCCGAGCAGCCCGAACTCGCCCGCACCCTTGTCGAACACCTTCGTCGCCATCAGCGCCATCGTGATCTGGAAGTTCATCCCGAAGGTGCCGAGCACGAACACGAGCAGCATGACGAGCTGGATGTCGCCGCGGTCCCGCACGTACCGGAACCCCTCCCGGATGCCGCCGCGCGCCCTCGCGAGCGGCGCCGGGCGCAGCTCGTTCCGCCGCAGCATGAGCAGCGCGACGATGACGAACACGAAGGTCGCGGTGTTGAGCAGCAGCGCCTCGCCGGTGCCCCACCACGCGATGACGACACCGGCCACCCCCGGGCCGATGAGCCGGCCGAGGTTGAACGACGCGGAGTTGAGGGCGACGGCATTCGAGAGCTTCTCGCTCGGGACCATCTCAGAGACGAACGCCTGGCGCGCGGGGTTGTCGATGGCCGTCGTGACGCCCTGGAGGAGGGCGATGGCGTAGACGTGCCACAGCTCGGCCGTGCCGGTCACGGCGAGGACGCCGAGGAGCAGGCTCGACACGGCGAGCATCGTCTGGGTGGCGAGCAGCGTGCGGCGCTTGGGGAAGCGGTCGGCGATGAGCCCGGCCCACGGCGCGAGCAGGAGGAAGGGGAGGAACTGCAGGCCGGTGACGACGCCGAGCGCGGTGGCCGACCCTGCGGTGAGCACGGTGAGCACGAGCCAGTCCTGGCCCACCCGGCCCATCCAGGTGCCGATGTTCGACACGAGGGCGCCGGCGAACCAGACGCGGTAGTTGCGGATCTCGAGCGAGGTGAAGGTGGGGCTCACTCGGCGGCCACCCGTTCCAGGAGCTCCGTGGCCTCCGCGAGGAGACGGCGCTCGGCGTCGGTGAGCCGCTCGAGGCGGACCGCGAGCCACTGGTCACGGCGGCGGCGGATGTCCCGGATGGTGGTGCGCCCCTCCGGCGTCAGCGACAGGATCACCTGCCGGCCGTCGGTGGGGTCGTCCGCGCGCGCGACGAGACCGGCCTCGACGAGGCCGGCGACGGTTCGGGTCATGCTCGGGGCGCTGACCTTCTCGATCGCGGCGAGCTCCTTGGGGGTGCGCACCTGCTCCTCGAGGCGCACGAGCACCGAGAACTGGTGCGGCGCGACCGGGGCGGTGCTCTCGAAGCGCACCCGGCGCGAGATCCGCATGCACGCCATGCGGAGGTCGCTCGTGAGGCGGTCGCGCTGCCCGCGGGTCATCGAGGGGCGCACCGGCGTCGTGGTGGGGGCCATGGTGGTCTCCTCGAGTGGGTCGGTTCAGATGGTTAGCACAACTCATTACCTGTGCTAACTATTCCACACGGAGGCTGGATCGCCCCATCGGTCGCTGTCGTCCCCGCCACCCGCGCCCACCCGACGTCGAGCGACGTGCACACGGTTCTCGCAGCCGAACCCGCGGCGAACCGCGGGTACGTCGCACGAAGTCGGACAAGGGCGTGTGGGGCGGGAGGGTGCACGGGGCGTGGTCACGCGCTGGTTACGCTGGGCGCGTGACCACCGAGGACCCGACCGCCGAGAGCCCTGCCCCCGCCGGGCTCGGGGCCGAGAGCCCTGCCGCCACCGGGCTCGGGCCGGACGGTCCGGCGCACCCGGGGCACCCGCACCGCGGGGGCCGACCCACCGATGCCCTGGGCACCGCCGCCCCGACCGAGCCGCTCGACGTGCCGACCCGCACGATCATCCTCGTCGGCACGGCCGTGTGGGCCCTCGCCCTCGTCGTGACGCTCGTGGTGCCCTCGCTGCACACGGGCGAGCGCTCGTGGTGGCCCTGGGCCTGCGTCACCGGCATCACGCTCGGGGCGTTCGCCTGGTGGTACGTCGGGCGGGGCCCGCGGGACACCGCGAGCCTCTGACGGCGTCAGGCGGGGTCGAGCTCGAAGTCGTCGAGGATCGGGGGCACGACGCGCTCCGGCGCCGGTGCCTCGACATCCGCCTCGGAGTGCGCGCCGCAGCCGTGGTCGAGGCTGACGACGCGACCGTCGGACGGCGACCACTCGTTGGCGCAGACCCCGAACACCGAGCGGAGGGCGCCGGCCATCGGCACGAAGAACCCGCACGACGAGCACGGGGCGGGCGCCTTGACGGCGACGGCGGCGGTGGGGCCGGGCTCGCCGTCGTACCAGCGCTGAGCGGCCGCCTCCCGGCCCTCGGCCGACAGCACGCGGTGCCGCCCGAGACCGAGCTCCCAGAGCGCGACCTCGTCGACGTCCTCGTCGCCGGTCGCCTCGAAGCCCGCGACGAGCATCGGGTCCTCGGCGACGTAGGGGGTGACGTCACCGGGGCCCACGTCGCCGGGCGCGAGCCGCTCGGCGTACGGGACCCACTCCGGCGACAGCATCGAGCCGTCGCCGGGCACCAGGTTCGTCTCGCAGACCGTGACGGCCTTGGACCGCGGCACGCGGGCGACCGACACCGACCAGCGCCAGCCGCGGTAGGCGAAGGCCGTGCACGCGAAGTAGTGCGTCGCGAGCCGCTCCTCGACCATCTCCATGCCGAGGTGGTCGCCCACCGTGCCCTGCTCGGCGATCGACGCCGCGGCCTCACGCGCGGTGTCGACGGCCCCGCGCAGGGTCGGGTCGGTCTTGACGGCGGCCGTCACAGCTCGAGGTCGCCCGCCACGGCGTGGAGCACCTGGGCGACCTTGTTGCCGTGCTCCTTGTCGGGGTAGTGCCCGCGACGCAGCGACTCGGACACCGAGTCGAGCAGCTTGATGACGTCCTCGACGATGACGACCATCTCCTCGGCCGGCTTGCGGTCGCGGACGCGCCGGTTGACGGCGACGGACGGGGCCGGGTCGAGCAGCCGCACGGCGAGCGCCTGGGCGCCACGTCGTCCCTCGGCGATGCTGAACTCGATGCGCTGGCCGCCCTTGAGGCCCGCGACCCCCTCGGGGAGCGCGCTGGCGGGGACGAAGACATCGCCCTCGCCCTCGTCGCCGGACACGAAACCGAAGCCCTTCTCGGAGTCGAAGAACTTCACCTTGCCAGTCGGCACGGTCCACCTCTTTTGTCGCACGTGCAGGAGGCGCCCGGACGGGCACCACCGTCAAGGCTATCCGCTGAAGGGGACCGCGCGCTCACGGGTTCTGCGGATGCCGTGCGTCGCGGCGGCGCGGTGGGCGCCCGACCGCCCTCCAGGCCCCGCTCCGGCCCCCGGATCGGCTCGCTCCGACGCATCCCCGGCACGGGGAAACCCGGTCGAGACCTGTCGGTGCTGCGTGGCACCGTGGACCCATGACCGAGAGCACCGACACCGGGACCACGCCGGGGTCGGCCGCGACACCCGAGGGCGAGCACCGCCTCACCCTGCGCGGCTTCTGGGGCGCGCTGCCGACTCCGGGTCGCTGGCTGCTCTCGACGACGGCGATCTCCACGCTCGGGCGTGGCATGACCCTGCCGTTCACCATCATCTACATGCACGAGGTCCGGGGGGTCTCCCTCGACGTGGCCGGGCTCCTCATGGGCCTCATCGCCGGCGTCGCGCTCCTCATCACGATCCCCGTCGGGTCGCTCACCGACCGGTTCGGGGCGAGGGTCGTCGTCGTCGTGGGCAGTGTCGCCCAGCTGCTCGGGGCCGTGGTGCTGGCGTTCGCCACGACCGTGCCCTCCCTCGTCGTCGCGGTCGCGCTCCTCGGCATCAGCTTCGGGATCGGGTGGCCGGCGTTCAACGCGATGATCGCGAGCCTCGTCAGCGGCCGGCTGCGCACGCAGTACTTCGGCATCAACTTCGCGCTGGTCAACCTCGGCATCGGTGTCGGCGGGATCGTCAGCGGTTTCCTCGTCGACGTCGACCGGCCCGGCACCTTCACCGCGATCTTCCTCGCCGACGCGGCGTGCATGCTCGTGCCGATCGTCCTGCTCCTCGGCCCGCTGCGGCGCGTCGGCGGGCCCCCAGAGCGGGTCGCGACGGACACGGCCGGCGGCGGCTACCTGGCGATCCTGCGCAACCCCGCCGTCCGCTGGATCACCCTGCTGACGTTCCTGTCGAGCTTCGTCGGATACGGGCAGATGGAGGCGGGCTTCCCTGCGTTCGCGCGCCAGGTCAGCGAGGTCGAGACCCGCACGATCGGCCTGGCGTTCGCCGCGAACACGGCCGTCATCGTCTGCTGCCAGTTCCTCGTGCTCCGACGCATCGACGGGCACCGGCGCACGCGGGCGTTCCTCGCCCTCGTCGGGCTCTGGGCCGCGGCGTGGCTGCTGCTCGGGGCCACCGGCCTCGTCGCGGGCACGCTCGTCGCGGCAGTCGGTGTCGTCATGTTCCACGTGCTGTTCGGGCTCGGCGAGACGGTGCTCCAGCCGACCGTGCCCGCCATCGTCAACGACCTCGCGAGCGCGCGCGACCGTGGACGCTACAACGCCGTCTCGGCCGGCGCCTTCCAGGTCGGGGCCGTCACCGCTCCCGTCGTCGCGGGCTGGATGCTCGACCGTCGCCTCGGCGGCGCGTTCATCGGGCTGATCGTCGGGTGCCTCGCGCTCGTCGCGGTGCTGGCCCTGGCTCTCGAGCGCCGGATCAGCCCGGAGGTCAACGGCCTCGAGCCGGTCGTCAGCCCACGACCAGCCGGGTGACCTTCATGCCCTCCTTGGCCGCGACGACGCGCACCGGCACACCGGCGGCGAGCACCGTGCCGCCGCGCGTCGTCGCCACGGCGCCGTCGAGCGCGTAGGTCGCCTCGAAGCCGTCCGAGCTCTCCACGGTGAGTGACTCGCCTGCGGTGTAGGCCGTGACCTGCCCCGACTGCACGACCATCACCGTCGGGGTGCCGGTCACATTGGTCGTGTACTCACCGTGGAGCACGTCGCCGAGCGCTCCGAGGCCACGGCCCATCCCCATCCCGTTCCCGGGGTTGGCCGGGTTCGCCGGCGTCCCGGGCACCACCGGGGCGCCGTCCGGCCCGGGCCGCCCCTCGTCGTTGCCGCGCCCGCGGTTGCGCAGCCCGTTCCCGTTCCCCTGGCCGTTGCCCTTGCCCATCCCCATCCCCGGTCCGGTCTCGTCGAACACCCGGGTGCGATCGCCCTGCCCCCAGCCGTCGTGCCCGGCCACGAGCGCCGCCAGGAGTCCCACGCCGGTGACAAGCAGCAGGCTGCCGAGCACCGCGACGGCGATGAGTGCGGCCCGGCCGCCGGCACTCGAGGTCGCCTCGCCCCACCAGCCCCTCCGGCCACTGGGCGCTGCGGCGGATGCCGTCGCGGCGTACCCGGGCGGGTACGCGGCACCCGCCCCGGCCGCGGGTGGGTTCCAGGCGGACGGCTGCGGGGCGGCGGGCTGCGGCGGGAGGGGCGCCGTGGCTGCCGGGTCACCCTGGGGCAGCGCGGCGGTCTGGTCGGCGGCGGGGGCCTGCTCGTCGGGACGGTCGGGCTCGGGCGGGGTCGGACGGTCGGTCATGTCCCTCATGATCCGCCCGACCTGCGCCGAAAGCGCCGGAGCTGGGCGAACTCACACGGAACTCACAGCCAGCCGTGAGCCGGTCGCGTGCTCAACCCCCGGTGAGGGCGCGCACGACCCGCGACGGCGACGGTCGCCCCAGGTGCCCGGCCATCCAGGCACTGGTCGCCACGAGCGCGTCCAGGTCGACTCCGGTCTCGACGCCAGCCCCGTCGAGGGTCCACACGAGGTCCTCGGTCGCGAGGTTGCCGGTCGCGCTCTTGGCGTACGGGCAACCGCCGAGCCCTCCGGTGGACGCGTCGACGACCGTCACGCCGTCGCGCAGGGCCGCCATCGTGTTGGCGAGGGCCTGGCCGTAGGTGTCGTGGAAGTGCACCCCGACCCGGTCGACGCCGATGCCCACCGCGTCGAGCGACGCGAGCAGCCGGTGCACGTGGCCGGTCGTGCCCACCCCGATCGTGTCGCCGAGCGACAGCTGGTCGCAGCCGAGATCCATGAGCCGACGGCACACGTCGACGACCTGCGCCACCGGCACCGGCCCCTCCCACGGGTCCCCGAAGCACATCGAGACGTACCCGCGGACCCACAGCCCGGCATCCCTCGACCGCTCGACGACCGGGTGGAACATCGCGACCGACTCCTCGACCGACCGGTTGAGGTTGCGCTGCGCGAAGGTCTCGGTGGCGCTCCCGAAGATCGCGACCGCGCCGACCCCGGCCTCGAGGGCGCGGTCGAGGCCGCGCTCGTTGGGCACGAGGACGGGTCGTCGCGGGCCGCGCCCCTCGGCGCCGAGCAGGTCGAGCACCTCGCGCGCGTCGGCGAGCTGCGGGACCCACCGCGGGTCGACGAAGGATGTGGTCTCGATGGTCCCGAGCCCGGCGGCCGCCAGCCGCCGGACGAAGTCCGCCTTGACCTCCGTCGGCACGACGGCCGACTCGTTCTGGAGACCGTCGCGGGGCCCCACCTCGTAGACCGTGACGGACGGGGGCAGGGTGGGGTCGGGCTCGACCTGCGGCAGCGGGAGTCTCACCCACCGATCCTGACACGCCCCCCGCGCGGGGTCGACCGCCTCGTGACCGGATGGCGTGGCGACGGCCCGGTGCGGACCGTGTCCCGCGAGCCGCCGCGCGCCGGGCACCCCACCCGCTACCCTCGTCGCGGCGGGCCGCCCGGCACCGCAGGGGTGCAGCGACGAAGGACGACGCGCCATGAGCGACACGAACGACGGACGCGGCGACGACCGCATCGACCCGACCGCACCGGCCTACGACGACGGGAGCGGCTCGGCTCCCACCCCGCCGACGACCGAGATCCCGCAGGCGACGTCCGACCCCGCCGCGCCGGAGCCGGAGCGGGATGCCGCTGCCTCGCCCGCCGCTGCGGAGCCGCCCGCCGCCGAGCAGCCCTGGGCGCCGCCCGCTGCCTACGGCCAGCCCGGCGCGTACGGCGAGCAGCCCGCCTACCAGGACCCCTACGCGCAGCAGCCCTACGGGCAGCAGCCGTACGCCCAGCAGCCCTACGGCCAGCAGCCGGCCCCGTACGTGCCTGACCCGTACGCGCAGCAGCAGTACGGCCAGCCGGGCTACGGGCAGCAGCCCGGCCCCTACGGCCAGCCGCCGTACGCGGCACCCGGCACCTACGGCCAGCCGGCCCGCACGAACGGCAGCGCGCTCGCGCTGACGATCATCTCGGGGCTCGCGACCGTCTCGTGCTGCCTCCTCAGCGCTCCGGCGCTCATCTTCGGGATCGTCGCGCTGACGAAGCAGAGCGCCGACCCCGAGGGCTCGGCACGGATGACGCGGTACGGCTGGATCGCCTTCGCCGCGGGCTTCGCGCTGTCGCTCCTCGCGATCGGCCTGTTCTTCGCATTCGGCGCGTGGGGCGCCTTCGACGACCCCGGACCCTACGACGGGTACTGACCGGGGGACGGCCGTCGGAGCGGGGCGAGCGACAAGGTCCACCGCATTCGCCCAGCCGGCATCCAGACAACTCACAGGGTTCCGGAGCACACTGGAGACGTGACCACGCAGACGACCCCCGAGGCGCGACTTCTCGTCGTCGAGGACGAGCCCAACATCCGTGAGCTCCTCGCGACCTCCCTGCGCTACGCCGGGTTCGACGTCGCCACCGCCGCGAACGGCACCGAGGCCCTCAAGGTCGCCGGTGACCACCAGCCCGACCTGTGCGTCCTGGACGTCATGCTCCCCGACATGGACGGGTTCACCGTGACCCGCCGGCTGCGCGAGCAGGGCCGCCAGCTGCCCATCGTCTTCGTCACGGCGCGCGACTCGGTCGACGACAAGATCAAGGGCCTGACCGTCGGCGGCGACGACTACGTCACGAAGCCCTTCAGCCTCGAGGAGGTCGTGGCCCGCATCCGCGCCGTGCTGCGCCGCACCCGCGGCGACGCCGACGAGGACCGCCACGTCCTCGCGTTCGAGGACCTCGAGCTCGACGAGGACTCGCACGAGGTGCGCCGAGCCGGGCGGGTCATCGAGACCAGCCCCACCGAGTTCAAGCTGCTGCGCTACCTCATGCTCAACCCCAACCGCGTGCTGTCCAAGGCCCAGATCCTCGACCACGTGTGGGACTACGACTTCCGCGGCGAGGCCGGCATCGTCGAGTCCTACATCTCCTACCTGCGCCGCAAGATCGACGCGGAGGGCCTGCCGGCGCTCATCCACACCAAGCGCGGCGTCGGCTACGTCCTGCGGCTGCCCCCTCAGGGCTGATGGCGGAGGGCACTCCACCGGGCTCCGGCACCGGTCCGGCCGACCGCGTCGTCCGGCGACTCGAGGCGCTGCCCCTGCGGCGGCGCCTCGTCGCCATCGTGGGCACCCTCGTCGGGGTCGCGCTCGTGCTGACCAGCCTGTCCACGGCCTACCTCATGCGCTCCGACCTGATGACCCAGGTCGACAACGAGCTGCAGGCGGTCACCGAGCCCGTGGCCCGCCAGGCCCTGCGCGAGCTCCGCCTTCCCGGATCGTCCCTGCCGACGAGCTACGCCTTCGAGCTGCAGAGCGACCTCGGCACGGTGCTGTGGCTGCCGACCGGGACGACCGCGACCCCCGTGCTGCCCGACCTCCCGCTCGACGACCCGCGCGTCAAGAGCGGTGAGCCGTTCACGGTGCCGTCCGAGGGCGGTCGTCCCCAGTGGCGCTTCGTCGCCGGCCGCGTCCTCGACGCGAACGCGACCTTCGCCGTCGGCAAGCCCCTCGACACCGTGAGCCACACCGTGACCCGGCTGCTCGTCCTCACGGGCCTCATCGGCACGGTGGTGCTCGTCCTGTCGCTCGTGCTGGCCCGGTATGCCGTGCGCCGCGCCTTCCGGCCCCTCACCCGCATCGAGGACACCGCGGCGGCGATCGCGGCGGGTGACCTCACCCAGCGCGTGCCGGTGCGCCAGGCCGACGACGAGGTCACCTCGCTCTCGCGCAGCCTCAACACGATGCTCGCCCGGGTCGAGTCGTCGTTCGCCGTCCGCGAGGCCAGCGAGGAGCGGATGCGCCAGTTCGTCGCGGACGCCTCGCACGAGCTGCGCACCCCGCTGGCGACGGTGCGCGGGTACGCCGAGCTGTACCGCCAGGGTGCCGTCTCCGATCCCGAGGCCGTCGGCTCGGCGATGGAGCGCATCGAGGCCGAGTCCGACCGGATGAGCGGGCTCGTCGAGGACCTCCTCACCCTGGCCCGCATCGACGACGTCCCCGACGTCGAGACGGGTCCCGTCGACCTCACCGTCCTCGCCGCGGACGCCGTCGCCGACGCCCGCGTGCGCGCTCCCGAGCGGCGCATCGCCCTGCTCGGCCTCGACGGGCCGGTCGGCCCCACCGTGGCCCCTGGCTCGGAGCCCCGCCTGCGGCAGGTGGTCACCAACCTCGTGGCGAACGCGTTGCGGCACACGCCTCCCGGCACGCCCGTCGAGCTCGCGGTGGGTGCCACCGACGGTGGTGGCGTCGCCCTCGAGGTCCGCGACCACGGGCCGGGCGTCCCGCCGGAGGTGGCGACGAAGGTGTTCGAGCGCTTCTACCGGGCCGACCCCGCACGGGGCCGCGGCACCGGCGGTGGCAGCGGTCTCGGGCTCGCGATCGTCGCCGCGATCGTCGCCCAGCACCACGGCCGGGTCGGGGTCGCGCAGACTCCCGGCGGTGGCGCGACCTTCGTCGTGCGCCTCCCACAGCAGACTCCCAGCCACTGATCAGGGCGCGCCCACCTCGGGGGGTTTGACTTGCGTCGAGCCAGTCAGTCACCACCCGAAGGAGCGTTCAGCATGAGCGACCAGCACCCCACCCCCCAGTGGTACGCCCCCCGCGGCGGCACCGCGACGGCCCCGCACGGGGCCCCCACGCAGCCGACCGCTCCCATCCCCACCGTCCCGTCGAGCATCGTGCCCCCGCCCCCGGGCGGGCCGTTCGGTCCGACGGGTCCGTCCGGCGCGCAGGCCACCCCCTCTCCGCGCTCCGGACGCCGCCGCACGGCCGAGATCACGGCCGTCGCGGTGCTTGCCGCTCTCCTGTCGTCGAGCGGCACCATCGCCGCGGTCCGGCTGTTCCCCGACTCGGCGCAGACCCCGTCCGCCGCGTCGTCGGCGCAGCTGGGCCGCGGCACCGACCCGGCCCCGGTGACCCAGGCCGACGGCGCGGCCCCCGACTGGTCCGCGACCGCGGCCGCGGTCTCCCCGAGCGTCGTGAGCATCACCGCGACGACCGGCCAGGGCGGCGGCCAGGGCTCCGGAGTCATCATCGACGACGCCGGCCACGTGCTGACGAACAACCACGTCGTCGCCGGCGCGGACAAGCTCACCGTGACCCTCGCCGACGGCCGCACGTTCGAGGCCGAGATCCGCGGCACCGACCCGTCGACCGACCTCGCGGTCATCACGATCAGCGGCTCCCCGAAGGACCTCAAGCCGGTCGCGATCGGTGACTCGGACGACCTCGTCGTCGGCGACCCGGTCATGGCGGTGGGCAACCCCCTCGGCCTCGCGGGCACCGTGACCACCGGCATCGTCAGCGCCCTCAACCGCCCGGTGACCACCGAGGCCGAGAGCGACGGCAATGGCCAGTTCGGCCAGGGCCAGACCCAGTCCGAGCCCGTCGTGACCAACGCGATCCAGACGTCCGCGGCCATCAACCCGGGCAACAGCGGCGGCGCCCTCGTCGACGCCGGTGGCCGGCTCGTCGGCATCAACTCCTCGATCGCCTCGCTCGGGTCCTCCTCGGGCGGCCAGTCCGGCAACATCGGCATCGGTTTCGCCATCCCCGTCAACGAGGCGACGTCGATCGCCAAGCAGCTGATCGCCTCCGGCACCGCGACCCACGCCTACCTCGGCGTCACGCCGCAGGACGGCACGGCATCCGACGGCTCCGCGTCGATCGCCGGAGCCGAGGTCACCGATGTCGGCGACAGCACCCCCGCCTCGCAGGCGGGCCTGAAGGTCGGCGACGTCGTGACGAAGGTCAACGGCGAGCGCGTCGACTCCGCCCTCTCGCTCGTCGGCCACATCCGCGAGAAGAGCACCGGCGACCAGGTGACGCTGACCGTCCTGCGCGACGGAAAGGCCATCGAGGTCAGGGCCACCCTGGCGGCGAAGCCGAGCAGCAACAGCAACGGCTGACCCACCCCGGACCCCGGAGGCGCCTGAGCGCTGCGAGTACGCGTGCTCAGGCGCCTCCGTCATTCCCTGCGCCATCGTGGCGTCATGACCCAGCGAACTGCCGTCCGCCAGCTCGAGACCGAGTTCGCCGACGCGATGACCCGCCTCTACGCCGTCGGCAACGGCCTCGCCCGCCTGCGCGCCGAGCTCGACCGCGAGGCGGCCGCCCCGACCGGTGTGCCGGATGCAGGTGGCGCCGCCGCCGCTGGTAGCCCTGCCCCCGCCGGGACGTCCTCCGGCCCGTTCGTCACGAGGCCCGCGTCGGGTCCGGCACCGGGTCCGACTCCGGTACCCGGCCCGGCACCGGCGCCTCCCGGCTGGAGCCAGCCTCCGGCACCCCCGCGCCCGGTCGCACAGCACGAGCCCTGGTACCGGCGCGAGGGCGCGGTCACCAAGGTGCTTGCCGTCGCCGGCGCCGTCGTCACGATGGCCGGGGTCGCGATGCTCCTCGTCCTCGCCGTCCAGCATGGCTGGTTCGGCCCGCAGGCCCGGGTCACCGCGGGCGCGCTGCTCGCCGCGGTTCTCGTGGGGCTCGGCGTCCGCGGCGGCGAGATCGACCGTCGCACCCACGCCGTCGGCAGCGCACCGGTGGCGTTCGTCGCGACCGGCGCGGCCGCGGCCTACCTCGACGTCGTGGCCGTGACGACCGGCTACGGCTGGGTGTCGCCGGCCGTCGGCCTCGTGGTCTCCGGCCTCGTCGCGGTCGGTGGCCTGCACCTCGCGCGACGGTGGGACAGCGAGCTGCTCGCGGTGCTCATGGTCGCCGGCGCGGCCGGCCTCGCCCCCGTCGTGGCCCAGGAGTTCAGCTGGGTCGTCTCGGCCTACCTCGCGGTCCTCGGCGTCACCGCGTGGTGGGCCGGTGGCACCCGCACCCGCCCGGCGCTCACCCTCGTGCGGATGCTGCCGGTGACCTTCTCGCTCCTCGCCGGTGCCGTCGTGGCCACCCTCGGGAGCGCGGACGCCCTCGGGCACCTCGCCGTGGCTGCCGTCGTCCTCCTCGCGACCCTCGGGACGTCTGCCGTGTCCGTGCGCCGCGATCCGGGCGACGTGACGTCGACGGTGGCGCTGGGTCTCGCGACGACCGCACTGTTGGCCTGCAGTGGGCCGCTGGCCGATCCGGGACGCACGGTCGTCCTCGGCGTCACCGCGGCGGTCCTCCTCGTCGCGGCGACGACGCTCAGCCGTGCCCCGATCGGCCCGGTGGCCACGCACCTCGTCGTCATGGCCGGCGCCGGCGGCACCCTCGCCGCCGTGCTGACCGTCGTGTCCGGGGCTCCGGACCGCTGGACGCCGACCGGGCTCCTCCTGCTCGCCCTCGGCATGCTCGCCGTCGCCGGCTCGACCCGCTCGCGACTCACCCTCGGGCTCGGCACGGCGGCCGCGGTCGTCGCGCTCCTCGCCTGGGCGCAGCACCCCTTCGCGGTCGTCACGGTCGGCACGGCCGTGACGCACGACATGGTCACGGCCCTCGTCGACAGCCTGCTGGTGGGCGCCCTCGTCGCGGTCGGCCTGTGGGCGGCCGCGAGCCAGCGCGGCCTCGGCCGCGAGGTGCGCCTCGGCACCACCGTCGCCGCCTGGGTTCTGGGCCTGTCCGCGTCGGCCACAGCGGTCGTGGCGCTCGGCACCCTCGTCGGCGCCCGGCTGGGCGACCCGGCCACGGGGTTCACGGTGGGCCACGCCCTCGCCACCGTCACCTGGATGCTGGCCGCCGCCTGGCTCCTCCTCCGGGGACTCGAGCGCTCGCGCGACGCCGACCTCACCCTGCGGACCGGGCTGCTGCTCAGCGGGGTGTGCGTCGCGAAGCTCTTCCTCTTCGATCTCGCGGCACTGAGCGGGCTCGTGCGCTCGGTCGCCTTCATCGCGACGGGCCTGCTCCTGCTCGCCACCGGCAGCCGCTACGCCACGGCCCTGGAACGCCGTCGGCAGAGGGCGTGACGTTCGCCCGCGCCTCTGCCAGAGTGTCCGGATGGACGCGCTCAGGGGGCGGTGGCGTGCCGACAGCACAGCCGCGGCACCGGCGGCCGACCCGGCCGTCGTCGAGGACGTGGGGACCGACCTGCTCCGCCGGTGGCGCGAGCCCCACCGGCACTACCACGACGTGACGCACCTCGGCGAGGTGCTGTCGGCCGTCGACACGCTGTGCGAGGCGGCGGCGGTCGACGACGCGGAACGGGGGGTCGCGTCCCTGGCGGCGTGGTTCCACGACGCCGTCTACACCGTGGACTCCCCGGACACCAACGAGGCCGAGAGCGCGGCCCTGGCCTCCCGCGAGCTGACCCGGCTCGGTGCCCCGGCCGGGCTGAGGGACCGGGTCGCGGCCCTCGTGCTCGACACCGCGACGCACGACGTCGGGCCCGCGAGCGGGGCGGGGGCGGGGGCGGCCGGTGTCGTCGTGCACGACGCCGACCTCTGGGTGCTCTCGGCACCGGTCCTCCGGTTCGACGAGTACTGCCGGCAGGTGCGCGAGGAGTACGCCCACGTGCCGTCCTCCACGTACGCCCGCGCCCGGTCCGAGGTCCTGCGCCCCTTCCTCGTCAGGCCGCACGTCTACCGCTCGGCGCACGCCCTCGAGGCGTGGGAGAACCTCGCCCGCGAGAACCTCGCGCGCGAGCTCACCCGCCTCGCGGGCTGAGCGTCGCCGCGACGAGCGGCCACCAGAAGTGGCCCGAGCAGAGCGCGACCAGCTCGTCCCACGTGACCCACGTGCGGTCGGACGTGTCGTCGAGCTCCGGGGCCATCGGGGGACGACGGCCGGCGACGCGCACGGCATACACCTGGAGCAGGTCGCGGCCCTCCTGCCACAGCCCTCCGGGCGAGCGGTGGTGGAAGCGCTCGTACCCGACGGGCACCAGGGCGTCCGCGGCGACGACGAGCCCGGTCTCCTCCTTCACCTCCCGAACTGCGGTGTCGCGCACCGACTCCCCCGGCTCGCGCCATCCGCCCGGCGCCCCCCACTCGTCGCGCCGGATCGAGTGGACCACCGCGAGGTCACCGTCGTCGTCGCGGACGAAGGCCATCGCCGCGAACACCCGGGACCCATCCGCCTCGCGGTCGGAGCGGATGAGGTCGACGTCGGCCGACGTCCCGTCGACGAACCGGACACCGCGCACCCGCGCGACGCCCTTGTCGCCGCGTCGCTTCTGGAGCCGCAGGCCACTCTCCTGGAGTGCCCGGAGCAGGTCGCGTGCCGGGGTCGGCCGCGCGCCTGCGGCGACGACGTCGGCGTACCACTCCTCCGGCACGTCGTAGTGGTCGCCCTCGAAGCCGCGCTCGGGGATGCCGGCCGCGCGGGCGAACGCGTGCAGCTCGTCGAGGCTGGTGTCGCTGACGAGGTGGGACCACCGGCGGCCGTGCGCCTCCGGGCGAGGCGGGTCGATGAGGATGGCCACGTGCCGATCGTAGGTGCGTGCACCCCCGGCCCCCCTTCCCCCGGTTGACCCCGATGGCCCCGCTCCCGGACCGCGTCCCCGTGGTCGGCCCCCGCGCGTAGCCTCGGGCGGGTGGTGCACCACCTCTCCCCGCGCGACGCCCGGCGCATCGCCGTGCGCGCGCAGCTGCTCGACGCGCCGCGGCCCGCCGACCTGCTCGACACGCTGCGCCGGCTCACGCTGGTGCAGTTCGACCTCACGGCGCACGTGGCGCCGAGCGCCGACCTCGTGCTCTGGTCCCGGCTCGGACGGGCCTACTCCCCCAGCGACCTCGACGACCTCGTCGAGTCGGGCAGTGTCGTCGAGCTGGGCGGCATGCTGCGCCCGGCCGAGGACGTCGCACTCTTCCGCGCCGAGATGGAGGCGTGGCCGGGACGCGAGCCGCTTCGTGACTGGCAGGTCGAGAACCGGGAGTGGCTGCGCGCCAACCGCGCGTGCCACGACGACGTCCTCGAGCGGCTGCGCGCCGACGGCCCGATCCCGGCCAGCGAGCTGCCTGACTCGTGCGTCGTGCCGTGGCGCTCGAGCGGCTGGAACGACGACCGCAACATCCGGATGCTCCTCGCCGTGCTCGAGGCCCGCGGCGAGGTCGCGGTCGCCGCGCGGGAAGGGCGGGTCCGGCTCTGGGACCTCGCCGAGCGCGTCTTCCCCGACACGACCACGGTGCCGCTCGAGGAGGCTCACCGCGAGCTCGACCGCCGACGCCTGCAGGCACTCGGCATCGCGCGGACGAAGACGCAGAAGCATCCGTCCGAGCCCAACGACGTCGGGGATGCCGGGGAGCCCGCCCTCGTCGAGGGCGTCAGGGGCACGTGGCGCGTCGACCCCGACCAGGTCGGGCAGCCGTTCCGCGGGCGCACCGCCCTGCTGTCGCCGCTCGACCGCCTGGTCATGGACCGCAGGAGACTGGCCGAGCTGCTCGGGTCCGACTACCAGCTCGAGATGTACAAGCCCGCGGCGCAGCGCCGGTGGGGCTACTGGGCGATGCCGGTGCTCCATGGCGACCGCCTCGTCGGCAAGCTCGACGCCACCACGGACCTCGCCGCGGGGGTGTTGCGCGTCGACGCGCTGCACTGGGACACCGAGCCGACCCGGACGATGACGGATGCCGTGCACCGCGAGGTGCGCGCCCTCGCGTCGTGGCTCGAGGTCGACCTCGTGCTCCCGGGGGACGGCTGAGCGGGTCGGACGAGGGTCGGTCGCGGCCTGTGGATGACGCGGACCGCGCTGCGGCGCACCCACCTACGCTGGGTCCACCGGGCCCGTCACGGGGGCGGCGCCCATGAGGAGGGGGACTCCCATGTCTGGACAGTTCACGGTCGACACCGAGCGCATCGCGGCGGCGTCGGGCGACATCGCACGCCTGTCGGCCGACATCGAGGGCCAGGTGACCGTCATGATGCACCGGCTCACCGGCCTCCAGGAGGCGTGGACCGGCGCGGCGTCCGCCCAGTTCCAGGGCGTCGTCACGCAGTGGCGTGGCACGCAGCAGCAGGTGCGCACCTCGCTCGACTCCATCGGGCAGGTGCTCGGCGCCGCGGGGGCGCAGTACGCCGAGGCGGAGGCGCGGGCCACCCGCATGTTCAGCTGAGGTCCCGTCCGTCGCTGGCAACCGGTCGCGGCCGTGGCGCCCGGCCGGTCGCGGCGGCGCTCACTCGGTCGCGATGGCCCGGAGCACGTCGAGCCGCGCGGCCCGGCGCCCCGGCCACAGCGCCGCGAGCACGCCGACGAGCGCGGCGACCCCGACGAACAGCGCGAGCTGACCGCCCGGGACCGCGAGCACGTCGATGCCGTCGTCGGCGAGCGAGCGCTGCAGCGCCAAGGCGAAGGCCAGCCCCAACACGATGCCGAGCACGGCTCCGAGCAGGGCGATCGCGACCGACTCCAGCCGCAGCATCGTGCGCAGCTGGCGACGGCTCAGGCCGACCGCCCGGAGCAGCCCGATCTCGCGGACGCGCTCGATGACCGACAGCGCCAGCGTGTTGACGATGCCCAGGACGGCGATGACGACCGCGAGGCCGAGCAGCGCGTAGACGATGAAGAGCAGCTGGTCGATCGGGGCACGCTGCTCCGCGGCGAAGGACGCCTGGTCGTTGACGCTGACCGTCGGCAGGTCGGCGACGACGTCCTCCAGTGCCCGCCCGAGGGCGGCCCGGTCGACACCGGGCTCGGCCGTCACGTAGACCGTGCGGTCGGTCGGGGGCACGCCGAGGGCGTCGAACCCCTCGATCGACAGGGTCGCGTCCGACTGGAGCGCCGCGTCCTCCGTGTAGGTCGCGACCACGGAGAGCGGGCGCTCCTCGCCGGCGTACTCGACGGTGACGGTCGACCCGAGCGCGAGCCCCCGCTCGGAGGCGAGCTCGGTCGAGATCGCGATCCCCGACGCGTCGAGGTCGGCGAGGGAGCCGGTGACGACGTCGGGACGGGCGACGGCCGCGATGCGGTCGGGCTCGACACCGGACGCGAAGTCGCGGTCGCCGTCGAGCTGGAGCACGGCACCGCGCACCCGGGCGACCTCGGCCACCCCGGGCACCTCGGCCACGTCGCCGGCGACCGACGCCGAGAAGGCCTGGCCCACGGCATTCGACACGACGTAGTCGGCGACGATGTCCTCGGCGAGGGTCTGGTCCAGGCTCGCCTTCGCCGACGCGCCGAGCACCGCCATCATCGTCACGAGGGCGACGCCGATCATCAGCGCCGAGGCGGTCGCGCCGGTGCGGCGGGGGTTGCGCCGGGCGTTCTGCTCCGCCATGAGGCCGACCGCGCCGAACCCGCGTCGGTAGGCCCAGCCGAGCCCGGAGAGCACGGGTCGGCCGAGCACCGGGCTGAGCAGCGCGGTTCCGACGAGCACCCCGAACGTGCCGGCACCGAGCACGTAGGTGGGCTCGCTCCCGACACCCGCGAGGCCTGCCGCCATCCCCGCGATGCCGGCGACGAGCAGGACCAGGCCGACGGCGATCCGCCAGCGCATGCCGCCCTCGGCGAGGGCGACGTCATCGCGCATGGCGGCCACGGGCGGCACGCGACCGGCCCGGCGGGCCGGGAGGTAGGCGGCCGCGAGGGTGACGACGAGCCCGACGCCGAGCGAGACGACGACGGTCCGAGGCTCCAGCACGAGGTCGTTGGCGCTGAGGTCCAGCCCGATCCGCCCGAACAGCAGCTTGATCCCGACCGCGAGCACGAAGCCGAGGCCGAGACCGATCGCCGAGCCGATCAGGCCGACCACCCCCGCCTCGAGGAGGACCGACCTGGCCACCTGCCGACGGCTCGCCCCGATGGCGCGCAGCAGGGCGAGCTCACGGCTGCGCTGCGCGACGAGGATCGAGAAGGTGTTGACGATGAGGAACGCGCCGACCGTGAGCGCGACGCCGGCGAACACGAGCAGGAACGTCGTGACGAACGACAGCGCCTCGTCGATGCGGTTCGACGCTCGGGCCGCCGCAGCGTCCCCCGTCACCGCCCGGAAGCCCTCGGGCAGCACCGCGTCCACCTCGGCCCGTAGCTGCGCCTGCGTGGTGCCCGGGGCCGCGGTCACCCAGATCGCCGAGTAGGCGTCCTCGCCGCGGAGGTAGACCTCCTGCGCCCGGGGCGTGTCGAACATGACGACGCTCGCCCCGACGAGCGCGGACCCCGCGAAGGCCGCCGTCCCGACGTACGTCGCCTCGATCCGCCCCTGCTCGGTGGCCGTGACGAGGCCCACCCGCTCACCGAGCAGGTACCCCGCCTTGCGTGCGGTCGACTCGTCGAGCAGCACCTCGTCGTCGGCCGCGGGCCAGCGCCCGGACACGAGCGTCGCCGAGGGCGTGCCGTTCGCGGCGAGGCCCTCGGTGCGGTTGACGGCGATGCCGGGCGTCCCCTGGCTCCCGATGATCTTGCCGGCCTTGCTGACGACGAACGTGCCGAAGTTCGTGATCCGGCCGTCGGCGCGGGCGGCGCCGGGCACCGCGGCGAGCTCCGCGACGAGGTCGGCCGGCACCGTGCGGAGCCCGGCGGCGCCGGGACCGATCCCGCCCCCCTCGCCGGACTCACCGGGGGTCACGATCACGTCGCCGACGGCGCCGCTCGTCAGGCCGGTGAAGGCTCGGTCGAGGGTGTCGGTGAAGATGTAGGACCCCGCGACGAACGCGACGCCGAGGATCACGGCGAACGCGCTGAGGAACAGCCTCAGCTTGCGCGCGAAGACGCTGCGCCACGTCGCCCGCAGCACGCTCAGCCCCCGATGTGGTGGTCGAGCCGCGCCATCGCCGCGAGCACGCGCTCGGGCGTGGGCTCGCGCAGCTCCTCGACGACCCGGCCGTCGGCGAGGAACACGACCCGGTCGGTCCAGCTCGCCGCGCCCGGGTCGTGGGTGACCATGACGACGGTCTGGCCGTGGCTGTCGACGACCCGCCGGAGGAAGCCGAGCACCTCGGCCCCCGAGGTCGAGTCGAGGTTGCCGGTCGGCTCGTCGGCGAAGACCACCTCGGGCCGCCCGACGAGCGCCCGGGCGCACGCCACACGCTGCTGCTGACCGCCCGACAGCTCGCTCGGCCGGTGCCCGAGGCGGTCGCGCAGGCCGACGGTGTCGATCACCTCGTCGAACCATGCGGGGTCCGGGCGCCGGCCCGCGATCGCCGACGGGAGCACGATGTTCTCCTCGGCCGTCAGGGTCGGGACGAGGTTGAACGCCTGGAACACGAACCCGATCCGGTCGCGCCGCAGCTCGGTGAGGTGGCGCTCCTTGAGGGTCGTGAGGTCGACGTCGCCGAGGAACACGTGGCCCGCCGTGGCACTGTCGAGCCCGGCCGCGCAGTGCATCAGCGTCGACTTGCCGGAGCCGGACTTGCCCATGATCGCGGTGAACTCACCGGCATACAGGTCGAGCGTCACGTCCTCGAGCGCGACGACCCGGGTCTCGCCCGAGCCGTAGACCTTGGTGAGTCCCTCGACCCGGGCCGCGGCGAGGCGCTGCCCCGTGCCTTGGTCCGTGGCGTCTGCGAGCGTCATGGTGGTCCTTCGGGGCGAGGGCCGGCAGGACCGGCGGGTCGGGTGGGACGACGCCGTGACCCGGCACCGCTCCCTGCCCCGCCAACGCTAGGCGACCTCCTCCGTGTTCCGCCCTCGTGGAGAACCCTGAACGGACCCGGAGCGGCCGCCCCCGTCGCCGCCGCCCGATCCGGTCAGCGGGTCCAGGCGGACGGCGTGCACCTGCTCGAGCCGGGGGTGGTCCGGGTCGCCGTCGACGACGCCGGTGACCCACGACAGCCGGAGCGCGTCATCCCCCACGGTCACCAGGGCGATGTTGTTGTCGTACCAGGGGCCGTCGACGACGGTCCAGGGGTAGGCCGGGTCGGGCACGCGACGTGACCGGGACGCCACGAACCGCATCGGGCGCACGAGCGACTTCGCGAACAGGGACATGATGGCGCGCACGCCGCGCGGCATCGGGTTGCGGATCGGCGAGCACACGGCCTGCACCACCCGGGCGGTGGCCCCGTGACGGAGGGGGTCGGTGAGCTCGGCGAGGTACGAGTTGTGCACGTCGCCGGACAGGAAGGTCACCGTGTCCGGCGCCGGGCCGCGCTCGCCGCGGGCGACCTCCATGACCATGTCGAAGACCTCGTCGAAGCCCTCGTTGAAGGCCGCCCAGTGCTCGAGGTCGATGGTGCGCCGCAGCCGCTCGGCCGCCGCAGCCACGCGCCGACCGTAGGCCCCCTGGGCCATCGCCTCGTTCATCGCTTCGAAGTCGTGCAGGCCCGGCGGCAGGAGGAAGGGCAGCGAGGTGCCGACGAACAGGTGGCGCACCCCGCCGTGCAGGGCGCCGTCGAGCCAGCGCGTCTCCTCGGCGTCGAGCATCGAGCGGCTGTCCGGCCGCAGGTCGCGTGCCGCGCGCGAGTCGATGACGACGAGCGCACAGTCACCCACGGCGCGGGTGTAGCTCCACCGGTACGTGGTCGGCTCGGCGTCCGCGCGGGTCGCCAGCGCGTCGAGGTGATCCGTCAGGTCGAGCTCGGCCGCGTCGCCGGAGGCCGCGTGCGCCGCCACGCGCCGCCACACCTCCTCCTCGGCGAGCTCACGGGGCGAGAGGTTGCCGATGTGCTGGTGCACCCAGTAGGCCGACAGGCCGGCGACGATGCGCTCCTGCCACCACGTCGTGGCGCGGATGTCGCGGCGCCAGGACCACGAGGTGTTCCAGTCGTCGCGGATGTCGTGGTCGTCGAAGATCATCGCCGAGGGCACCGTGGACAGCGCCCAGCGGATGACGTCGTCGCTCCACGCGAGGCGGTAGAGCTCGGCGTACTCGACGAAGTCCTTGATCTCCTCGCCCGGCGGCTCGTCCAGGCTGCGTCGGGCCCGCATGAACTCCTCGAGCTCGGGGTGCGGGGTGGTGTCGGCGTAGACCTGGTCGCCGAGGAGCAGGAGCAGGTCCGGCCACTCGGCCCGGGGGTCGTCACGCAGTGCCACGGCGAGGCTGCGGAGGGCGTCGACCCCGTGGTCTCGGTTGCCCTCGGCGTCGTGCGGCCCGGTCGTGCGACACGTCCCGAACGCGAGCCGGGGCTTGCGCGCGGGGTCGAGCGTGCGGATCCGGCTGGGCGGCATCCCTGCCAGCGGCCACACCTGGACGTCGTCGATGCTCACGTCGTACTCGTCCTGGCTGCCCGGCTCCAGTCCCTCGAGCACGACGAGCGCGACGTGCGCGCCGTGGACCGAGAAGGTCGGGGCGCTCCAGGCGCGGCCGGCGCGGGTGACCGTGACGCGGGCCGCCTCGGTCGTGCGCACCCAGACCGTCGCCGACGTCGCGTCGACGTACCGGAGCATCGGTCCGAGCACGAGGGGGTCCGGCGGGGTGCTCGTCATGAGGACATCCTGCCCCTGCCGACCGGGCCGTGGCTGGGCACGGGCCGGGCCGACCCTGTGCCGTCCCGGATCCCGCGGCGCAACGGGCTTCACCGGGGGGCACTGCCGGGATGCCGCCCCGCGCGGGGCGTCCACGGCGTGGCCCGTCGCTGCCGGCCACCGCCCGGCGCTACCGTGACGCGCATGGCTGCACGGCGCACCGCATGAACCGGCTCGACCACCCGGCGGTGCAGGCGTGGCTCGCCCGCCTCGACACCGAGGCCTCGGTGCTCCCTGACGACCAGCGCGCAGCCCTGCGGGCCGACGCGGAGGACCTCCTCGCGGGCGCACTCACGGGTTCGGATGACGACGCGGCGGTCTCGCGCGCGCTCGCCGACCTGGGCGAGCCGGCCGAGATCGTCGCCGAGACCGCCGGGTACGTCCTACCGCCGGTGGAGGCCGAGGGCGCGCCCGAGGACCCCGTCGACTCCGAGGCGGGGGGACCGTGGCTCGAGACGGCCACCGTCGGGCTGCTCGCGGCATCCGTCGTGCTCGCGCTCGTCCCGGCCACCCGCGTCGTGGCACCACTCCCGTGGTTCCTCGGCACCCTCATGGTGCTCATCTCGCGACGGTGGTCGGCCGCGGACAAGGGCCTCGCGGTCCTCATGTTCGGCGTGCTCGGGGTGCCCCTGCTCCTGCTCGGCCACGACGAGCTGCCCACCGGGCTGAGCGTCATCGTGTCGGTGACGCTCGTCGCCGCGTGGCTGGCCTCGGCTGCCTGGCTGCTCCTGCGGGCGAGGTCGCCGCGCGAGCAGGGCCGCGGGCTGCGGATGCGCTGAGGCCCGGACCTCCTGGGCGAGGGAGGCCTAACGCGCGCCCCGACGGGCCTTTGGCATCCCGCCGCCGGCCACCCGGCATCCGCACCCGCGACGCCACGAGGGCGGCCCCCCGGATGGGGGACCGCCCTCGTGCGGTGAGACGGGGTGGCTCGGGTCAGAAACCCATGCCGCCCATGTCGTCGCCGCCCGGCATGGCCGGCGGGTTCTTCTCCGGCTTGTCGGCGATGACGGCCTCGGTGGTGAGGAACAGCGCGGCGATCGACGCGGCGTTCTGCAGCGCGGAACGCGTCACCTTCGCCGGGTCGATGATGCCGGCCGCGATGAGGTCGACGTACTCGCCGGTGGCGGCGTTGAGGCCCCAGCCCGGCTCGAGGTTCGAGACCTTCTCCGCGACGACGCCACCCTCGAGGCCCGCGTTGATCGCGATCTGCTTGAGCGGCGCCTCGATGGCGACCTTGACGATGTTCGCGCCGGTCGCCTCGTCACCCTCGAGGGTGAGGTTGGCGAACGCCTTGGCACCGGCCTGGATGAGGGCGACGCCGCCACCGGCGACGATGCCCTCCTCGACGGCGGCCTTCGCGTTGCGGACGGCGTCCTCGATGCGGTGCTTGCGCTCCTTGAGCTCGACCTCGGTGGCCGCGCCCGCCTTGATGACGGCGACGCCGCCGGCGAGCTTGGCGAGGCGCTCCTGGAGCTTCTCGCGGTCGTAGTCGGAGTCCGACTTCTCGATCTCGGCCCGGATCTGGTTGACCCGCCCCTGGATCTGGTCGTTGTCGCCGGCGCCCTCGACGATCGTCGTCTCGTCCTTGGTGACGACGACCTTGCGGGCGCGGCCGAGCAGGTCGAGGTCCGCGGTGTCGAGCTTGAGGCCGACCTCCTCGGAGATGACCTGGCCGCCGGTGAGGATGGCGATGTCGCCGAGCATGGCCTTGCGACGGTCACCGAAGCCGGGCGCCTTGACGGCGATCGACTTGAAGGTGCCGCGGATCTTGTTCACGACGAGCGTGGACAGGGCCTCGCCCTCGACGTCCTCGGAGATGATGAGGAGCGGCTTGCCCGACTGCATGACCTTCTCGAGCAGCGGGAGCAGGTCCTTGATCGAGCCGATCTTGGAGTTCGCGATGAGGACGTAGGGGTCCTCGAGCACGGCCTCCATCCGCTCGGCGTCGGTGACGAAGTAGTGGCTGATGTAGCCCTTGTCGAAGCGCATGCCCTCGGTGAGCTCGAGCTCGAGGCCGAAGGTGTTGCTCTCCTCGACGGTGATGACGCCTTCCTTGCCGACCTTGTCCATGGCCTCGGCGATCATCTCGCCGATCTGGGGGTCGGCGGCGCTGATCGACGCGGTCGCGGCGATCTGCTCCTTGGTCTCGACGTCCTTGGCGTTGGCGAGCAGCTCGTCGGAGACGGCCGCGACGGCCTTCTCGATGCCACGCTTGAGCGCCATCGGGTTCGCACCCGCGGCGACGTTGCGCAGGCCCTCGCGGACGAGCGCCTGGGCGAGGACGGTGGCCGTCGTCGTGCCGTCACCGGCGACGTCGTCGGTCTTCTTGGCGACCTCCTTGACGAGCTCGGCGCCGATCTTCTCGTACGGGTCGTCGAGCTCGATCTCCTTGGCGATCGAGACGCCGTCGTTGGTGATGGTGGGGGCACCCCACTTCTTCTCCAGCACGACGTTACGGCCCCTGGGACCGAGGGTGACCCTGACGGCATCGGCGAGCACGTTCATGCCTCGCTCGAGTCCGCGGCGGGCCTCTTCATCGAAAGCGATGATCTTGGCCATTCGGGTGGTTCCTCCCACGCGAATCGAAGGTGGAGACCGGGCGGTGCCCGCGACGGACGGACCGGATGCCGTCGGCTCACGTCGCCGGGGCACCAGACCCTCACCGGACCGGTCAGGATTGTCACTCTCACGGGGAGAGTGCTAACGCCATTATTGGCACTCTCGGGGGGAGAGTGCAAACGCCCGGACGCCGGGGACGCCGGGCTAGCGCGCGCGCGGTGGCACGTCGGAGCCGGATGCCGCACGCGCGGCCTGCGGGGCGGGTGCCTCGTCATGGCTGACCGGCGCCGCCCCCGTCGACGGACGGCGCGACCAGCCGAGCACGCGGCGGGCCACGTGGTCGGCGGCCAGGCCGAGCACGAGCGCGACGGTGATCCCCGCCGCCGCCCCGAGGAGGGGGTTGTCGGCGACCCAGTGCCCGGCGAGGGCCCCGACGCCGACCGACCACGCCGACCAGGTCAGGGCCGCGAGCGCGGCGAACCCGACGAACCGCCGCCGGGGGTAGCTCGTGGCACCGGCGGTGAGGTTGACGGCGACGCGCCCGACCGGCACGTAGCGCGCCACGAGGATGACGAGCCCACCCCGGCTCGCCAGGGCGTCGGAGGCGCGGTGCACGGCGCGACGCAGCGAGGGCCGGGAGGCGCGTGCGAGCCGGGCCGGTCCGTGGCGCCGGCCCACGAGGTAGGCCGCGGTGTCCCCGAGGAGGGCCCCGACTCCGGCCACGAGCCCCAGCAGCACGAGGTGGGGCCCGTCCCCCGCCACCGAGACGGCGGCGAGAGCGACCACCACGGACTCGCTCGGGACCGGCGGGAAGAGGGCGTCGCCTGCCGCGACGAGCAGCACGAGGAGCAGCACCCACGGCGTCGTCGCCTGGCCCTCGATGAACGTCGTGAGCGTCTCGAGCACGGGGTGCCTCCGGGCCGGTCCGGCCGCGAAGGTGGTCCCTCCGCTGGTCCGTCACGGCCACGCTAGGTACGGCGTGTGACGGGCGGCACCGGTGTCGCCCCCCACGCGACCCTGAGCCGACCCTGAGCCCTGCTGGGGGCCCCGCCCTCGAGGTGGGGACTCCCTAGCGCGCGGTGGCTCCGGCAGGAGCGGGCGTCGCGGCCTCCATGGACGGCGGGAGCGCCGGCATCCGGCTCCACCCGGTGACCCGGCGCGTCACCCGGTCGACGAGGAGGCCGAGGGTGAGCGCGACGACGATGCCCGCGGCCGAGCCGAGCAGCGGGTTGCCCTCGAGCCAGTGCCCGGCGAGCGCACCGACACCGACCGACCACGCGGCCCAGGTGGTCGCCGCGACCGCAGCGAGACCGACGAAGCGCCCCGGCGGGAAGCCGGTGGCCCCGGCGGTGAGGTTGACGGCGACGCGGCCGAGCGGCACGTAGCGCGCCGACAGGATGACGACGGCACCGCGGCGCTCCAGGGTGGAGGACGCCCGCGCGAGCGCCCGCCTCGGCCCGGGCCGCGAGATCCGGTGCAGGCGCTGGGTGCCGAAGCGGCGGCCAACGAGGTAGGTGAGCGTGTCCCCCAGGAACGCGCCCGCACCGGCCGCGACCGCGAGCAGGAGGAGGTCGGGCCCGTCCCCCGCGACCGCGACGGCCGCGAGCGACACGACGATGCCCTCGCTGGGCACCACGGGCAGGAGCGCGTCGACCACCGTGACGACGAGCACGGCGGGGAGCACCCAGGGCGCCGCTGCCCCGGCCTCGACGAGCGCGGTGAGCGTGTCGAGCACGGCCTGCCTCCGGGACTGTCCCTCGGGCCGGTCGGCCGCGCAGGTGGTCCCGCGCGGCAGGGCCACGTGTGGGTGAACGACTGGTGGGACGGGTTCGTCCCGTGACCCGCGCCACCATGCCGGCGCTGCCCTTCGGTCCGCAACCCTGCACGTGCGGGGTTGTGCTGTCGCGGTCAGAGCACGGGGGTGTGCCCCTCGAAGGTCGCCCGCATCGACCCGTCGGCCTCGGAGGTCACCGGGTCCTCGAGGTCGGCCACGAAGACCGCGACCGCCTCGCGGGCCGGGTTCCCGTCCAGCTCGGCCAGCACCTCGCGCCACGCGGCGAGGTTGGGGTGGGGCAGGGCGGTGCAGGCCTCGGCGGGCTCGAGCGACTCGACGGCCGCCGCGAGCTCGGGACGGGAGAGCGGCAGCGACGCCGTCGCCCCGTCGTGGCCGAGCACCGTCGCGAGCACCACGGCGGGGAGGCCGTGCCGACCGCCGGGGGCGTTGACGTGGGCGAACACCCACTCCGGCGACGACGACGCCGGGCTGAGGCCGACGGCATACGCGACCGGCTGTCGCCAGCCCTCGATCCGGGCGGCGAGGTGGTCCCGGATGGCGGCGAGGCCCTCCGGCGTGCTCCAGTCGAGGTCGGTCGTCATCGCGGCATCGTGCCAGCCGCCGGGTCGGGCCGCATGCTCGGCCCAGGTGAACACGAGGTGAACACGACCCCTCACGTTGGTGAAGTGGACATGGCGCCCTCACACTCTTCATCGTGGACGCAGCAACCCTCACGCTCGTGCTCGTCATCGTGACCGCACTTGCCTTCGACTTCACGAACGGTTTCCACGACACCGCCAACGCGATGGCGGCGTCGATCTCCACCGGAGCCCTCAAGCCGAAGGTGGCCGTCGGGCTCTCGGCCATCCTCAACCTCGTCGGCGCGTTCCTCTCGGTCGAGGTCGCCCTCACCGTGACGAATGCCGTCATCAACCTCCAGACCGAGGACGGCGCCCCGAACCCCGAGCTCGTCGCCAACGGCGGCGAGGCGGCCCTGCTCATCATCCTGGCGGGACTGGCCGGCGGCATCCTCTGGAACCTCTTCACCTGGCTGCTCGGCCTGCCGTCGAGCTCGTCGCACGCCCTCCTCGGTGGCCTCACGGGTGCCGGAGCCGCCGGCCTCGGACTCGGCGGCATCAAGTGGACCGGGGAGGACGGTGAGCTCGGCGGCGTCGTCGGCAAGATCCTCCTGCCCTCGCTGCTGTCCCCGGTCATCGCGATGGTCGTCGCGTTCGTCGGCTGCTGGCTGGTCCACAAGGTGACGAACAGCGTGATGCAGCTGTTGGAGGAGCGGTACTTCCGCTTCGGCCAGATCGGCAGCGCGTCGCTCGTGTCCGTCGCGCACGGGACGAACGACGCCCAGAAGACGATGGGCGTCATGACCCTGGCGCTCATCGCGAGCGGCCACTGGACCAGCACGACGGCCGTTCCTGTGTGGGTCAAGGTCAGCGCCGCCGTCGCGATCGCGCTCGGCACCTACCTCGGCGGCTGGCGCATCATCCGCACGCTCGGCAAGGGCCTGGTCGACATCACCCCCCGCCAGGGGATGTCGAGCGACGGCGCGACCGCCGCGGTGCTGCTCTCGGCGAGCCACCTCGGGTTCGCGCTGTCGACGACGCACGTCGCGACCGGGTCCGTCCTCGGTGGCGGCCTCGGCCGCGGTACCCACGTGCGGTGGTCGACGGCCGGCCGGATGGTCATCGCCTGGGCGACGACCTTCCCGATCGCCGCCGGCGTCGGGGCGCTCATGTGGTGGATCGGCGACAGCATCGGAGGCGCCATGGGGGCCACGGTCGTCTTCGGGATCCTCATCGCCCTGTCGACGTGGATCTTCCTCCGCTCGCGCCAGGAGCACGTCGGTGCCCACAACGTCACGGACGAGTGGGAGCGCCCGCACGACGACGGCGGCGGTCCCGGTGCCGGCGGTGGCGGAGGCGGCAGTGCCGGCGACGCCCCGGTCAGCAGCGGGACGCGCAGCCCCCAGCCCACCGACACCAAGACCCGCTGAGGAGGCGACATGAACAGCATCGAGCTCGCACTCGGGGGCGCCGCCCGCGTCCTCGTCTCCGGCCTCGTCTTCGGGGCAGGACTCCCGTTCGTCTACGCCCTGGCGATGCGCTGCCTCACGATCGGGGCGACGACGTCCACGTCGAAGGACGGTGCCATCAGCGTCCGGCCGAGCCTCGTCGGCCGCGCCCTCGCAGCCCTGCTCATCGCCCTCGTCGTCGGCGGCGTCGTGCTCGGCCTCGTCATCATCGTGGCGTCCGGCCAGGGCAATACGGTGAGCTTCGACGGCATCATCCCGACGATCGTCCCCAAGGAGTGAGCACCCCGATGACCCAGCTGACCGGCCCGGTCCTCCAGTGGATCCGCGAGGGCTACCCCGACGGGGTTCCCGACCGCGAGACCGCCGCGCTGTATGCCGTGCTGCAGGAGCGCCTGGGGGGTGAGCGCGCCCTCGACGTCCTCCGCCGCCTCCACCAGGATGGCCTGCTGTCCGACAGGTCGGCCCGTGCCCTGCTGCCCGACGACACCCAGATGCGCCGGGTCGCGGCCAAGCTCGTCCTCGGCGGCTGGCCCCTCGCGGGCGAGGAGGAGGACGACGACTCCCCGCCCAAGGAGGGCAGTGCGCTCGCGCGCATCGTGCACTGGCTGCGCGAGGGCTACCCGGGTGGCGTGCCCGACCACGACTACGTGCCGCTGCTCGCCCTCCTCGAGCGCCGCCTGACGCGCTCCGAGGTCAAGAAGATCGCCAAGGCGCTGCGCCGGGCCGACGTCAGCCCCGCGGGGCCGTCCGACATCGCGGCCGCCATCACGAGCTACACGCACGCCGACCCGAGCGACAACGACCTGCGCCGGGTGCGCGACCAGCTCGCGAAGAAGGGCTGGCCGGTCGAGTTCCCCGACCCCGACCTCCCCTGAGGTCCTCGGTCACGACGACCTCGGCACCGGGTCGGGACACAGAGACGCCCGTCCGGCTTCCCTCACGGACGGGCGTCACTGGTCTGGGGGCGGCTCCGGCTCAGGGCTCCAGGCCGAGGCGGCGGGCCGAGCGGGCGCGCTGGCGGCTGGCGCGCAGCCGCCGGAGGCGCTTGATGAGCATCGGGTCGTGCTCGAGGGCGGCCGGGTGGTCGATGAGGGCGTTGAGCACCTGGTAGTAGCGCGTGGAGCTCATGTCGAACAGCTCCTTGATCGCGGTCTCCTTGGAGCCGGCGTACTTCCACCACTGCCGCTCGAAGGCGATGATCTCCCGGTCCCGCTCGGAGAGCCCCGCGGGGGCGACCGTGCTGAGCTGTTCGGAGGCGGCGCTCACGTGTGTGTCCTCGACCCTTCGTTCCTCGACCGTGCGTGGAGGCCCACTCTAACCGGCAAATGACACGCATGTCATTCGTCTGGGCAGCTCCCCCGCGTGTCGAGTGGACACGCTCGCCGACAGCAGACTCACGAGTCACAGGGGTCCCACGGACCCCATCCCCGCCGGGGTCGACGAGGCGCCCGGCGGTCAGGCCATCGTGTCGAGGATGGCCGTGATGTCGTCCTCGCTCGTCTCCGGGTTGACGATCGCGAAGCGCGCGAGCGTCTCGCCGTCGTGCGTCGTGGGGACGACGAAGGCGAACTCCTCGGCCAGCATCCGGTCCGACCACGCCTGGTAGTCCGCCGGGCTCCACCCGAGCCGGCGGAAGACGACGACCGACAGGTCGCGCTCGCGGACGAGCTCGAGGTGGGGACGCCGGCCGACCTCCTCCTCGGCGAAGCGGGCGACATCGAGGGTGTGCTCGATCGCCGCGGTGTAGGCGTCGGTGCCGTTGACCGCGAGGGAGAACCAGAACGGCAGGCCCCGGGCCCGCCGGGTGAGCCCCACGGAGTAGTCGGTCGGGTTCCACTCGGGCGCCTCGGTCAGCACGTCGAGGTAGCCCGCCTTCTGGGTGTGGGCGGCGCGCGCCAGCGCCGGCTCGCGGTAGAGGAGGGCGCAGCAGTCGAAGGGCGCGAACAGCCACTTGTGCGGGTCGACGATGAAGGAGTCGCAGTGCTCGATGCCGGCGTAGAGGTCGCGCACCGAGGGGGCCGCGAGGCCGGCGCCGCCGTAGGCCCCGTCGACGTGGAACCAGATGCCGTACTCGCGGCACACCTCGGCCACCGAGGCGAGGTCGTCGATGATCCCGAAGTTCGTCGTGCCGCACGTCGCGACGACGGCGAAGAACGTCTCCGGTCCGTGCTCCTCGAGCACCGTGCGCAGGTTGGGCCCGGTGAGCCGCCACCGGTCGTCGGCCTCGACCCCGACGAACTCGGCGTCCATGACCTCGCAGGCCGAGGCGATCGAGGAGTGCGCACCGTTCGTCGCGGCCACCCGGTAGGGCCGTGCGCCCTCGGGCGCGTTCCGGCGTGCCGCGTGCCGTGCGGCCACGAGGGCCGACAGGTTGCCGATCGTCCCGCCGGGCACGAAGACGCCGCCGGCGCCGGACGGCATCCCGACGAGGTCGGCGACCCAGCGCAGCGCCTGGTTCTCGGCGTAGACCGCGCCGGAGCCCTCGAGCCAGGACCCCGCGTAGATCGACGAGGCGCCGACGACGAGGTCGAACATCACGGCCGCGTCGCTCGGGGCGCACGGGATGAACGACAGGTAGCGCGGGTGGTCGGTCGACAGGCAGGTCGGCGCGAGGTCCTCGGCGAACAGCCGCATCGTCGCGACCCCGCCGAAGCCGTCGTGGGTGATCGTCTGGCCGACCCGCCGGTCGAGCTCCTCCTCGCTCATCGGCTGGTCGAGGGGAGGGGAGATGCGCACCCGCTCCTCGGCGTAGGTGACCACCGCGTCGGCCAGCGCCGCCAGCTCGGTGTGCTTGTTCTCCTGGTACGTCTTCCCGTGCACGGCCGCGAGTCTAGGGGCGCTGCCGACCGAGCAGGTATGCCGCGAGGTCGGGCACCGTGTCGACGACGGCGTCCGGGCCGACGGCCTCCAGCGCCGCGCGCTCGCCCGCGCCCCAGGTGACCGCCACCGCGGACATCCCGGCGGCCTTCGCGGCGAGCACGTCGACCGTCGCGTCCCCGACGTAGACGCAGTCGGCGGTCTCGACGCCGAGGGCCGCGGCGGCGTGCAGCAGCGGGTCGGGGTCGGGCTTGTGGCGGGTGGTGTCCTCGAGACCTGCGGCGACGTCGATGAGGCCGGCGATGCCGACGCCCTCGAGGGCGAGGTGCGCGGTCTCCCGGCGCTTGGAGGTGACCACGGCGCAGCGGGCCCCCGAGGCGGCGAGCGCCTCCAGCAGCTCCGGCACCCCGGCATACCGCTGGATGAGGCGCGAGGTGTTCTCGAGGTTCCACGCGCGGTAGACCCGGTCGAGCTCGTGGCCGTGGGCGGGGCTCTCCTCGAGCAGGGCCGGCAGGAGCGGGCGGCCGATCCAGGCACGGGCCCGTGCCTCCTCGACCTCCTCGGCGAGCACGCTGCGGAAGGCGTGCTGGTAGGACGCGACGATGAGCGGGATCGTGTCGGCGAGCGTGCCGTCGAGGTCGAACAGCACGGTCTCGTAGCGCGGGCGCAGGGCGTCGGGCGCCGTGTGCGAGTCGGCGGAGGTCTGGTCGGATGCCGGTGGGGTCACCGGGACAGTGTGCCCACCTCGCGCCGTGAGTGCGGAACTGGTCCGCCGGCGACCGATGCCGCACTCACGGCGCCGGCTGGGGCCGTGGGTGTGGGACGGGGCCGACCCGTCAGCGGACGGTCTGGCGCACCGCCGACAGGGCGGAGTCCAGCACCGTGCGCAGTGTCTCGACGGTGAGCTCCTCGAGCCGGCCCGCGGCGTCTGCCCGGCGCAGCTCGATGCGCACCTCGTCGCGGAAGCGCCGGAGCAGGGCGTCGGCCTCGGTGAACCTCACGTGCGAGGACGACCGGGGGTCTCGCGGCCGGGTCGACGAGCTCGGCGGGGCGGAGGCCCTGGCCTCCTGGGCGGCGGCGGCGAGCTCGGCACGCAGGCCGCTCATCGAGCCGCGGACGTCGTCCCGCACCCGGGCAGCCCGGTCGCGCACGGTGTGGGCGATGCCGTCCTCGAGCGCCGCCAGCTCGCCGCGTCGCTCGTCGAGCTCGAGGCGCCCCGCGTCGGTGAGCTCGTACGTGCTCCGTCGGTCGACGTCGGTGCGTCGCACCCGGCCGTCCTCCTCGAGCTGCGCGAGGCGGGGGTAGATCGTCCCCGCGCTCGGGCGGTAGGTGCCGCCGAAGCGGTCGGAGAGCGCCGTGATGACCTCGTAGCCGTGCATCGGCCGCTGCTCGAGCAGGGCCAGGAGGTAGAGGCGCAGCTGCCCGTGGGCGAAGACCGGGGGCACCTCAGGCCGCCCCTGCAGCAGCGCCGCGCAGGAGCGTCACGTGCCCGGAGACGGTGCGCGCCGAGATGCGACTGCGACCGTCACCCGTGGTGAGGTCCACGGTGCGCCCGGGCAGGCCGCCTCGGCCGTGCTCCTCACCGTCGACGACGAGGCGACCGCTCACGGCATTCGCCGTGACGTGCACCCCCTCGCCCTCGGGGAGGCGCACCGTGACGTCGCCGGACACCGACGTGGCGTCGATCGACGACGAGCCGGTCGTGACGTCGAGCGCGAGCTCCCCGGACACGGTGTTGGCGTGGACCCGGGTCAGCGCACCGGAGGCGGCGATCTCGCCCGACACGGAGTTGAGGGTGAGGTCGCCGCCGTGGTCCCGCACGACGACCTCACCGGACACGGTGTTCGCGCCGAGGGCGCCGCGCGTGCCGTCGACGACGAGCGAGCCCGACACCGTCGAGACCGAGGCCTTGGCGTGCAGCCCCGCGACGAGGCCCTCCGCGCTGACCGTGCCGACCTTGGTCGCCAGGTCCCGGGGGACGGCGACGCTGATGTCGGCACGGTCCTTGTCGCGGAAGTTGCGGAACGTCTCCAGGAAGTCCTCCCACCCGCCGAGCGTGAAGGTGTAGCCGACGCGCAGCTCCCCGTCCACGAGCGAGACCTCGAGCGGCCTTCCGTCGACCGAGTGCACCTCGATGCGCACCCCGGGGTCGTCGTGGGCGACGACGTCGATGCGTCCGCCGACGATCTGGACGCGCAGCGAGCGCACTTCGTCGACCTCGATGACCTGCGGGCCGGTGACGACCCAGGACTCCTCCGCCATGGCTGGCTCCTTCGCGATATGTCGTGTCCTAACATCACGATATATCGCGTCTTGTGCGAGGGCAACCCCCAGCCCATCAGGTAAGGGTCAGGCTGCGGGCCGGACGCCGCGCCCCTCCATCCGCACCTCCTGCGGCATGAGCACGGTTCAACGCCCGGCCGTGCGAGAACCGCGCGCAAGTCGCACGAGGTGGGCGGGATACGGTGGGGAGGATGAGCACGACGACCCCCGCGCGACCCCTCCGGGACCTCGTGCACCCCTCGTGGGCCGAGCACCTCGCACCCGTCGAGCCGGTCGTGACGCGGCTCGGCGAGTTCCTCCGGGCCGAGGTCGCCAGCGGGCGGGGCTACCTCCCCGGCGGGCCGCACGTGCTGCGTGCCTTCGAGCGACCGCTGGATGCCGTGCGCGTCCTCGTCGTCGGCCAGGACCCCTACCCGACCCCGGGCCACGCCGTCGGGCTGTCGTTCTCCGTGGCGCCCGACGTGCAGCCCGTGCCCCGCAGCCTCGTCAACATCTTCCGGGAGCTGGAGACCGACCTCGGGGTGCCGACGCCGAGCAGCGGCGACCTCACCTTGTGGGCAGACCAGGGGGTGCTCCTCCTCAACCGGGTGCTCACGGTGACGCCGGGCAAGCCCGCGAGCCACCGCGGCCGGGGCTGGGAGGAGGTCACGGCGTGCGCCATCCAGGCTCTCGTCGACCGTGGCGGCCCCCTCGTGGCGATCCTGTGGGGTCGCGACGCCCGCGGCCTCGTCCCCCACCTGCCCGGCATCGCGTGCATCGAGTCGCCTCACCCGAGCCCGCTGTCCGCGCACGCCGGCTTCTTCGGGTCGCGGCCGTTCAGCCGGGCCAACGACCTGCTCGCCCGCCAGGGCGCCGACCCCGTCGACTGGAGCCTCCCGTGACCCCCGTCGCCACCCCGCGACCCGTCTGGACCCGCTACGTCGCGATCGGCGACTCCTTCACCGAGGGGATGTCCGACCCGGACCCGGCCCGCCCGGACGCTTACGTCGGCTGGGCCGACCGGCTCGCCCACCACCTCGACGCGATCGCCGATGCTGAGCACCTGCCCTTCGGCTACGCCAACCTCGCGGTGCGGGGCCGCAAGCTCGGCGACGTCGTCGGCCCCCAGCTCGAGGCCGCACTCACCATGACGCCCGACCTGGTGTCGATGGTCGGCGGCGGCAACGACCTCCTGCGGCCGAGCGTCGACCTCGACGGCCTCGCGAGCCGCATCGAGGACGCGGTGGTCCGTATCCGCCAGACCGGCGCCGACGTCATGCTCGCGACTCCCACCGACACCCGCGACGCCGGGCTGTTCAAGGCGCTGCGCGGCCGGCACGCGGTGCACTCCGCCAACATCTTCACGATCGCCCAGCGGCACGGATGTCACGTGCTGAACCTCTGGGGCATGACCTCGCTGCGCGACTGGCGGATGTGGGCCGACGACCGCATCCACCTCACGAGCGAGGGGCACCGCCGGGTCGCCCTCGCCGCGCTCACCGCCCTGGGCCACGACACCGACCTCGCCGACTGGACGACGCCGTTGCCCCCGGCCGATCGGGGCACGCGCGGCGACGAGCTGCGCGGGCACGCGGACTGGGCCCGCACCCACGCCCGCCCCTGGGTGCAGCGCCGGCTGCGCGGGGAGTCCTCGGGGGATGCCGTCGTCGCCAAGCGCCCGAAGCTGGAGCACTTCCGCGACCCCGAGGGCGAGCCGCGCCACCACGCCCTCCCCGACGCCTGAGCGCCCGCGCACCCCGGCGTTCCCACATCGACCGATAGGTCGATCTGACGACGGCAAGGAGGTCACTTTCCGCAGGTGCGGAGGTATGGTCCTCTCCATGACGCAGATGCGGGTCAATGATGCCGCCGCGCTGCTCGGGGTCTCCGACGACACGGTGCGCCGGATGGTGGACGCCGGGCGCCTCCCGAGCCACCACGACGAGGCCGGCCGGCTCGTCGTCGAGGGGGCCGACGTCGCCGCCGTCGCGCAGGAGGTCGCCCGGCCCGCCCCCGTCGGCGTCGTCGCCGACGAGTCCGCCCGCAACCGGATGCGCGGCATCGTGACCCGCGTCCTCACCGACACGGTCATGGCCCAGGTCGAGCTGCAGTGCGGACCCTTCCGGATCGTGTCCCTCATGTCCCGCGAGGCGGCCGACGAGCTCGGCCTCGAGGTCGGCACGGTCGCGGTCGCCTCCATCAAGTCCACCAACGTCGTCGTGGGGGTGCCGCAGTGAGGCGGATGCGGGATGCCGCCCCGCTCGCCCTCGCGGCCCTCCTCCTCGCCGGGTGCGGCGGGTCAGCCGACACGGCGGGGAGGACGTCGGGGAGCCCCGCCGGCTCCGCGACGGCATCCGAGGGCGGTGGTGAGGTGACCGTGCTCGCGGCGGCCTCCCTCACCAAGCCGTTCACGGCGCTCGCCGAAGCGTACGAGGCCGCCCACCCCGGCGCGACGGTGCGCCTGAGCTTCGGGTCGAGCACGACCCTGGCCCAGCAGGTCGCGCAGGGCGCGGACGCCGACCTCCTGGCCACCGCGGGCACCGCCGCGCTCGAGCAGCTCGGGGACGTCGAGCCCACGGACACGACGACGATCGCCCGAAACACCCTCGAGATCGCGACGCCCACCGACAACCCCGCCGGGGTTGCCGGCCTGGCGGACCTCGCCCGCGACGACGTCGACGTCGTGCTGTGCGCCGCGAGCGTCCCGTGCGGGAAGGCCGCCGACGAGGTGCTGGACCGAGCGGGCGTGACGCCCCATGTGGTGTCGCGCGAGGTCGACGTCGCCTCCACGCTCGCAAAGGTCACCCTCGGCGAGGCGGACGCCGCCGTCGTCTACCACTCCGACGTCGTCTCGTCCCGGGGACGGGTCCACGGCGTCGAGGTCCCGGCCGAGCAGAACGCGACGCTCACCTATCCCCTGGCGCGCTTCGGCGACGAGCCCGCGGCCGAGGCGTTCGCCGCCTACCTCGCCGGGACCGAGGGCCTGGCCGCGCTGGCGAGCGCGGGCTTCCTCGCCCCGTGACGTCGTGACCCCGTGACGAGCGCAGCGACCACGTCCCCGCCCCCGTCGAGGGAGCGGAGCCGTCCCGGGGGGCCCCGGCTGCACCAGGGGGTGGCCCGGGTCCGTCTCTCGCGGGCCGCGCTCGTCGTGCCGGCCGTGCTCGCGGCGCTGCTCATCATCGTGCCGCTCGCCGGGCTGCTCGCCGGCACCGAGTGGCGGGGGCTGCTCGGCCGGCTCGCCGACCCGGCGGTCCGGCCGGCCATCCGGTTGTCGATCGTCACGACGTCCGCCACGGTCGCGGTCTGCTGGGTGCTCGGCACGCCGCTGGCGTGGCTGCTCTCCCGGGCCGACGGCCGGGGCGCCACCTGGCTGCGGGCGGTGCTCACCGTGCCCGTGGTGCTGCCGCCGGTGGTCGGCGGCGTCGCCCTGCTCCTCGCCTACGGTCGCCGCGGCCTCGTCGGCGAGCCCCTGCTCGAGGCGTTCGGGATGCGCATCCCGTTCACGCCGGTCGCCGTCGTGCTCGCCCAGGTGTTCGTCTCGCTGCCCTTCTACGTCCTCGCGGTCGAGGGCGCGATGCGCGGCATCGACCGACGCCTCCTCGACGTGGCGGCCACCCTCGGCGCACGCCCGGTCCGCGTCCTCACCCACGTGGCGCTGCCGCTCGCCGCCCCCGGCATCGCCTCGGGCACCGCGCTGGCGTGGGCCCGGGCGCTCGGGGAGTTCGGCGCGACCATCACCTTCGCGGGCAACTTCGCCGGGGAGACCCAGACGACCGCGCTCCTCGTCTACGTCGCGCTGCAGGACGACCCGCAGACTGCGGTCGCGCTGAGCCTGCTCATGCTCGCGGTAGCGGTCGCCGTCCTCGGCGCACTCCGCGGGCGGTGGCTGCGGTGAGCCTCGACGCGCACCTGCGGGTCTCGCGCGGCGGCCTCGACCTCGACCTGCCGCTGCGCGCCGGCGACGGCGAGGTCGTCGCCGTGCTCGGCCCGAACGGTGCCGGGAAGACCACGGCGCTGCAGGCGCTCGCCGGCCTCGTGCACCTCGCGAGCGGGCACGTGCGGGTGGACGACGACACGTGGTCCCGGGACGGCATCCACCTCGACCCCTCGCTGCGGACCGTCGGCATGCTCGCCGCCGACCACCTGCTCTTCCCCCACCTCACCGCGCGCGCCAACGTCGCGTTCGGGCCGCGCAGCCGCGGTGCGTCCCGCGGCGACGCCGCCGCCCGCGCCGACGCCGAGCTGGACGCCCTCGGTGCGCTCGAGCTGGGGCCGCGACGCCCGGCAGCGCTCTCGCACGGCCAGGCCCAGCGCGTCGCGATCGCCCGGGCCCTCGCCACCGACCCCCGGCTGCTCCTCCTCGACGAGCCGTTGTCGGCCCTGGACCCCGAGCTGCGGCCCCAGGTGCGGGCGACCCTCGCGGCCCGGCTCCGCACCTACACCGGCACGACGGTGCTCGTCACGCACGACCCGCTCGACGCCCTCACCCTCGCCGACCACCTCGTCTTCGTCGAGGACGGCGGTGTCGTGCAGGAGGGCAGCCCCGCCGACGTCGTCGCGCGCCCCCGTAACCCCTACGTCGCCCACGTCGTCGGCCTCAACCTGTATGCCGGTGACGCGGCCGGCGTCGACACGGTCGACACCGCGCTCGGCCCGGTCGTGACGCTCGGGCACGAGCACCGCGGCCCGTCGTGGGTCGCGTTCGCTCCCGCGGCCGTGGCGCTCTACCCCCACCGCCCCGAGGGCTCGACCCGCAACACGTGGCCCGCCCGGGTGCTGGCCGTCGAGCTCGTCGGGCAGAGCGCGCGGGTGCGCCTGGCCGTCGCCGGGGACGCGACCGTCGTCGCCGAGGTGACGCCGGCATCCGTCGCGGCCCTGCGGCTGCACCCCGGCACCGAGCTGTGGGCCGGCGTCAAGGCCACCGAGGTCACCGCCTACCCCGCCTGACCCGCCTGACCCGGCGCCGCCTCAACTTTCCCGCCCCATGCAGGAACCTTCACGTGAGCACCGCTTCCGTTGGGGTGCGAACGTGAAGGTGCTGGCATGGGGCGGGAAAGTGAGGATTGGTTGGACGTCCAAGCATCTCGGTACGCTCGGCCCATGGCAGCGACGAGGCTGATGCCGACCGAGGAGGGTCAGGACCTCATCGAGCTGACCCGTGAGATCTGCGACAAGGAGCTCCGCCCGAGGGTCGACGCGGCCGAGCGCGCCGCCGCCGCTGACGAGTCGTTCCCCACCGAGGTGTTCCGCACCCTCGGCCGGGCGGGCCTGCTGTCGCTGCCGCACCCCGAGGAGTTCGGCGGCTTCAGCCAGCCGTACGAGGTCTACCTCCAGGTGGTCGAGGAGATCGCCTCGGCCTGGATGAGCGTCGCCGTCGGCGTCTCGGTGCACTCCCTCACCGCGTTCCCGGTCACGACGTTCGGCACCCGGGCGCAGAAGGAGGCGCTGCTCCCCGGGATGCTCTCCGGCGACCAGCTCGGCGCCTACTGCCTGTCCGAGCAGCAGGCCGGCAGCGACGTCGGCTCGATGACGACCCGGGCGGTGGCGGACGGGCGACGGCGAGCCCACGGCATACCGGCTGCGCGGCCGCAAGGCCTGGATCAGCCACGCCGGCCACGCCGACTACTACACCACCTTCGCCCGCACGTCCGACGACGGTGGCCGGGGGCTGTCCTGCCTCGTCGTCCCCGCCGACGCGCCCGGGCTGTCGTTCGGCACGCCCGAGCGGAAGATGGGCCTGCACTGCGACACCGTGCGCGAGGTGATGTTCGACGACGTCCCGGTCGATGCCTCCCGCCGGATCGGCGACGAGGGGCAGGGCATGGCCATCGCACTGTCCGCGCTGGATGCCGGACGCCTCGGGATCGCCGCTGCCGCAACCGGTCTCGCGCAGTCGGCCCTCGACCTTGCGGTCTCCTACGCCAAGGAACGGCAGCAGTTCGGCCGGGCCATCGCGGCCAACCAGGGCCTCGCGTTCCTCATCGCCGACATGGAGGCCGCGGTGACGAGCGCCCGCGCCACCTACCTCCACGCCGCCCGCCTCAAGGACGCCGGCCGGGTGTTCAGCAAGGAGGCGGCGGTCGCCAAGCTCATCGCGACGGATGCCGCCATGCGGGTCACGACGGATGCCGTGCAGGTGCTCGGCGGCGCCGGCTACACGCAGGACTTCCCGGCCGAGCGGTTCATGCGCGAGGCCAAGGTGACCCAGATCTTCGAGGGGACCAACCAGATCCAGCGGCTCGTCATCAGCCGGCACGTCCTGCGCTGATCCGGCTGGCTCGGGAACACCCCGGGCCCGGCGCTCGTCGACATACTGGAGCCCCGATTCCCAGGAGTCCTGATGCGCACGCCCCTCCGTCTCGCCGTCGTCCTCGCCGTCATCCTGCTGACGACGAGCGCGTGCGCGCTCTCCGGTGAGGGCGCCGACAGCCCGCCGGCCACGCCGACCCCGACACCCCCGGGCACCGCGAGCACGTCCGCGAGCGGTCCGGCATCCCCCTCAGCCTCACCGGGCACGAGCGCCACGCTCCCCGACGACATCCGCACCCGCCCCACCGTCGCCGCCGCCATCGAGGACACCGCAGCCCGCGAGAACGTCACCGCCGACCAGGTGGTCGTGGCGGCCTGGAGCCCGGTGACGTGGTCCGACGGGTCGCTCGGGTGCCCGCAGGAGGGCATGAGCTACACGCAGGCGCTCGTCGAGGGCGAGCTGCTCATCCTGCGCACCGACTCGGGGATCTTCCAGTACCACGCGCGCACCGGCGGCCCCTTCGCGTACTGCGCGAACCCCTCGGCCGGCTACAGCGTCGGCGGCTGACCGGTCCGCGGCCGGAGGGACCGGGCCGACGCACAAGAGTAAGGACCGGGCCAACTCATACCTGGCCCGGTCACCACCTTTATAGGGACCCCGACCGACACCGCGGCATGACCGACACGCGTCGGCACGAAGAACACCGCGAAACTCTCCGACGCGGGCGCCCGCGCGGAGTCAGGAGCACTTCGCGGACTCAGGACCCCCTCGTCGAGTCAGGGCCGTATACGCCCCTGACTCGGCGAAGTGCTCCTGACTTCGCGGAGATGGCCGGCCGGGTCAGGGGTCGAGGTCGCGGGAGATGCCGGGCAGCAGGGTGTCCCCGCGCCGCAGGGCCGCGAGCGCCTCCGGGGCGACCTCCTCGATGTGGCGCAGGCTCTTGCGGCGGTAGCGCACCAGCTGGACGATGCCGATCCCCCAGAAGAGGAACTGCACCGACATCGCGATCCGGAAGTCGTCGAGCGTGTAGTCCGCCGGCCCGCCGGGCGCCAGCCGGTCCAGGACGACGCCGATCAGGGCGATGGTCACCAGGGATGCCGTGAAGCCGCCGATGTTGACCACCCCCGTCGCGCGACCGAGCCGGGACGACGGGTGGAACGTGCGGGCGAGGTCGAACCCCACCATCGACCCGGGGCCGCCCGTCGCCGTGACGACGACGAGCACGACGAGGAGCCACAGCGGTGCCCGCCCCGGCCACAGGAGCACGACGGCCCAGACGGTCATGATCGCCACGACGATCCCCAGCACGAGCTGTGACCGCCGGTAGGGGACGCGTGCGGTGAACGTCGCCACGACGGGGCCGGTCGCCATCGCGGTGAGCGTCATCACGACGAGCAGGAGCGACGCGGTCCGCTCGGACAGTCCCTCGCCGCTCACGAGGAACGGAAACCCCCACAGCATCGTGAAGACGGTCGCGCCGAACTGCGACGAGAAGTGCACCCAGAGCCCGAGCCTCGTGCCCGGGTTGCCCCACACCTCGCCCAGGGTGCGGGCGAGGGCCCGGACCTTGATCCTCTCCACGGCCTCACCGCGGTAGGGCGAGTCCTTGACGAGGAGCAGGAGGAACACCGACAGCACGACGCCCACCCCGGCCGCCGTCGCGAAGGACCTGGTCCAGCCCCACGTCGCGAGCGCCGCGGCCAACGGGGTCGCCGCGATGATCGCCCCGGCCTGCCCGACCATTCCGGTGAGCTGGGTGATGAACGGCGCCTGCTTGACCCGGAACCACACGGCGACGAGACGCAGCAGCGAGGTGAAGACCATCGCGTCGCCGGCACCGAGCAGGATGCGGGCCGTGAGCCCCACCGCGAACGTCCCGGCGAACGCGAACCAGAACTGCCCGACGGTCATGAGGACCAGGCCGGTGAACATCAGCCGCTTGGAGCCGAAGCGGTCGATGAGCACGCCGACGGGGATCTGCATGGCCGCGTAGACGGCGAGCTGGACGACCGTGAACGTCGCGAGCTGGGCGGCGGTGATGTGGAAGCGCTCGGCGGCGAGCAGGCCGGCGACCCCCAGCGACGTCCGGTGGAACACCGCGAGCACGTAGACCGAGAGCCCGACCGCCCAGATCACCCACGCCCGGCGCCGCCCGATGTTGTGCACCTGGCGCAGCACGGGACGAGTCACCGACCAAGTCTAGGAGCGCCCCGTGAACCCGGACGCCTCGGGCAGGGCGGCGACGACCAGCCTCAGGACAGGGCGGCCGTGAACGACTCCTCGAGCACGTCCATGCCCTCGTGGAGGAGGTCGTCGGAGATCGACAGCGGCGGCAGGAAGCGGAAGACGTTGCCGTAGGTGCCGCAGGTGAGCGTCACGAGCCCGCGCTCGTGGCAGCCCTTGTTGACGGCCGCGGTGAGGGCCGAGGCCGGCTCCTTGGTCGCGGGGTCGGTGACGAGCTCCATCGCGACCATGGCGCCGCGGCCACGCACCTCGCCGACCTCCTCGTACTTCTCGGCGAGGCGCCCGAGCCGGTCCGTGAGGACCGCCCCGATCTCGCGGGCCCGACCGGCGAGGTCCTCCTCCTCCATCGTCTCGATGGCGGCGAGCGCCGCGGCACACGCGACGGGGTTGCCGCCGTAGGTGCCGCCGAGGCCACCGGCGTGCACGGCATCCATGAGGTCCGCGCGGCCGGTGACGGCGGCGAGCGGCATCCCACCGGCGATGCCCTTCGCCGCGGTGAGGAGGTCGGGCACGACGCCCTCGTGGTCGCACGCGAACCAGTCGCCGGTGCGGCAGAAGCCCGACTGCACCTCGTCGGCGATGAGGAGGATGCCGTGCTCGCGGCACCAGTCGGCGAGGCCGGGGAGGAAGCCCTCCGGCGGCACGATGAAGCCGCCCTCGCCCTGGATCGGCTCGATGATGACCGCGGCGGTGTTCTCCTCGCCGACCTGGGTGTGGATCTGGTCGGTCACGGTGCGCAGGGCCTGCTCGGCGCAGTGCTCGGCGCCGCCCGGCCAGCGGTACGGGTAGGCCATCGGCACGCGGTAGAGCTCGCCCGCGAACGGACCGAAGCGGTGCTTGTAGGGCATGTTCTTCGCGGTGAGGCCCATGGTGAGGTTCGTGCGGCCGTGGTAACCGTGGTCGAACGCCACGATCGCGGGGCGGCCCGTGGCGTGACGGGCGATCTTCACGGCGTTCTCGACCGCCTCGGCGCCGGAGTTGAACAGCGCCGAGCGCTTCTCGTGGTCGCCGGGGGTGAGCGCGTTGAGCTTCTCGCAGACCTCGACGTACTTGTCGTAGGGCGTGACCATGAAGCAGGTGTGCGTGAAGGCGTTGATCTGCGCGGTGACCGCGTCGATGACCCGCTGGTTGCCGTTGCCGACCGTCGTCACGGCGATGCCCGAGCCGAAGTCGATGAGCTGGTTGCCGTCGGCATCGCGCACGATGCCGCCGGACCCCTCGGTGACGTAGACCGGCAGGCCGGTGCTCACGCCGGCGGCGACGGCCGCGGTCTTGCGCGCCTGCAGCGCCTGCGAGGCCGGGCCGGGGATGGGCGTGGCGAGGATCCGCTTCTGCTCGATCATGGCGCCGATCCTATCCGCGTCAGATCGCCCTCGGAACCACGGATTCCGTCGAATTGGGGCCCTCTCGCGCGTGTCGTGACCGGATGCCGTCGCCGGGTTCGGATCCGCGCGGCACCGGGACGCTTCGCCCGCTTGGGGACGGGGTAGGCATGGAGGCGCCCCCTCGACGGACAGGAGACACGACGATGCCTGCACGCAAGACCCCCGGCCCCTCGGTCAAGGACCCCAAGATGTACGAGTCCCTGCGCGACGACGGCGCGAGCAAGGAGAAGGCCGCCCGCATCGCGAACGCCGCGGCCAACACCTCCCGGTCGGCCGTCGGACGCAAGGGCGGCACGTCCGGGGACTACGACGACTGGACCAAGGACGAGCTCATGAAGCGGGCGCGCGAGATCGGTATCGAGGGCCGGTCGTCGATGTCCAAGGCCGAGCTCATCAAGGCCCTGCGCAACCACTGACCCGTACCCACATCGACAATTTGGCGATGAGGGTACGGGGAGGCGGTCGGGCACAGCGAATGAGTCGGTGTTGCCTCAGGCGGCGCCGATGTCGCTCCACACCGCGCTCGACCCGGTGTGACCTGCGAGCACCGTGGTCACCATTAGCGCGACCCCCGTCGCGGCCAGCACGACCGCGACCACGAGGGCCACGACGGGGCCTCCCGGCGTGCTGGGCACCTCGTCGTGGGCCGCGGCGTCAGCGGTCGCCGCGACCGCGGGGTCGTCCGGGCGCAGGAGGAGGAAGACGGCCAGCACGGCGACCACGGCGAGACCGATGGCGACGTTGCGGGCGAGCTCACCGCGCTCGCTGTGCAGCACGATCGCCTCGAGCGTCGGCCCGCCCATGCCGAGACCGACGAGCCGCTGCTCGAGCTCCTGGCCGCTCTCCACGGCGACGACGGCCGAGAGCGCGGTGAGCACGGCGAGCACGGCCAGCGGCAGCCGCAGCACGCGTCGCCACGCGGGGCGGACGGCATACACGACGGCGGTCAGCCCGGTGACGGGCCCGAGGATGACGACGGCGTGGATGACGAGCACGTGGACCGGGAGTCCGAGGACGGTGTCGAACACGATGACCTCCCGCGGGGTGTGCCTGTCCCACCACGGTAGGACCACGACGCGCCCGGGTACATCACGGACGGGAAACGACTCCGGGGACGAGGAAGGCGCCCGGGAGATGCGTGCAGGGGGTTCGCATCTCCCGGACGCCATCTCCGGGCCCGGAGTACCTTTTCGGTAACCCGGGAACGTTGAGTAATCTACAAGCACATCGCTGAGATTCCCCTGAGAAACGGGAAAAGTCGTGAGACTTCTTTTGGTCGAGGACGAACGCCCCCTGGCGGCCGCCCTCGACGACGCCCTCCGTGAGGAGGGGTGGGTGGTCGACCTCGCCGCCGACGGGCGCGAGGGGTACCGCCTCGCGGTCCTCGGCCAGTACGACGTCGTCGTCCTCGACATCATGCTTCCGTCGATGAACGGCTACGACGTGCTCAAGCACATGCGCGCCCAGAAGGTGTGGACCCCGGTGCTCATGCTGACGGCGAAGGACGGCGAGTACGACCAGACCGACGCCTTCGAGCTCGGGGCCGACGACTACGTGACCAAGCCGTTCAGCACGCCCGTGCTGCTCGCCCGGCTCCAGGCCCTCGCCCGGCGGGGCGCGCCGGAGCGCCCGGTGGCGCTCACCGTCGGCTGCCTCAGCCTGGACCCCACGACCCGTCGGGTCACCCGTGAGGGCCGCGAGATCCAGCTGACCGCACGCGAGTACGCGCTCCTGCACCACCTCATGCGCAAGGCCGGGCAGGTGCAGAGCAAGAGCGAGATCCTCGAGAACGTCTGGGACTCCGACTATCCCGGCGCCGACAACGTCGTCGAGGTCTACATCGGGTACCTCCGCCGCAAGATCGACGCACCGTTCGAGGGGAAGTCCCTCGAGACCGTGCGTGGGATGGGCTACCGGCTCAACCCGATCCCTGCTCCCGAGGGAGCCTGACCGCGAAGCGGCACCACCCCTCCGGGCTCTCCTCGGCACGCACCGTGCCACCGTGCGCCCGGACGATCTCCGCGACGATCGCCAGGCCCAGGCCGGTGCCGCCCGTGTCCCTCGTCCGCGAGTCGTCGAGCCGTACGAACCGCCCGAAGATTCGCTCGCGGTCCTCGACGGCCACCGGCGGCCCGTCGTTGTCGACGAGGAGCAGCGCCTCGGCGCCGTTCCCGGAGAGGCTGAGCCGAACCGCCGCGTCGCGGTGCCGCTCGGCGTTCTCGAGCAGGTTGCGCACCACCCGCCCCAGCCGGTGGGCGTCCCCCACCACGCGCACGGGCTCCACGGCGACCGCGACCGGCATCCCGCGCGACCGGAGGAGTCCCGCCTCGGAGAGGACGACGTCGTCGAGGTCGACGTCGCCCACGGTCAGGGGCATCGCGTGCTCGTCGGCCGAGGCGAGCGCGAGGAGGTCGTCGACGAGCACCGACAGGCGGTCGACCTCGGCCGCGGCCCGGTCGGCCGCGAGGCGGCGCTCGTGCGCCGGCCGGTCCTCGGCGAGCCGGTCGAGCAGCACCCGGATCGTGGCGAGGGGGCTGCGCAGCTCGTGCCCGGCGTCCGCGACGAACGCGCGCCGGGAGGCATCGGCACGTCGCAGCCGGTCGAGCACCCGGTTGAGGGTCTCGGCGAGGCGGGACAGCTCGTCGCCGCCCGCCGGCACCTCGAGGGTGGGGGCCGGCCGCGACGACGCGATCGCCTCCACCTGGTCGCCCATGCGGTCCACGGGTCGCAGCGCCTGCCCCACGGCGAAGGTCGTGACCGCCCCCAGCACCGCGACGAGGCCGATGGCGCCGATGAGCGCGAACTCCAGCGACCGGCTGAGCGCTGTCGTCTCGACGCGCGTCGGCGTCGCGACGATCACCGTGTAGGGCTCGTCGTCGTGGCCCCGGGCCGCGGCGGCGGCGACGGCGTACATCCCTTCCTCGATGCCGGGAAGGCCACCCGTGACGACGACCTCGGGCCGGCCGGGCGCGACGTCGGGGTCGGTGAGCGGGCGGTCGGCGGCCGGGTCGGTGGTGACCACGACGGTCCCGTTCGCGTCGACGACCTGCGAGACCCGGGTCGAGATGTCGTCGTCGTGGGTGGCGGCGAGATCCGCGACGTCGTGAGTGGCGACCTCGGTGCGCAGCTCGGCCACCTCGGCCAGGGCGATCTCGCGCGCCGCCGCCTCGAGGACCTGGCCCAGGGCGACGTAGATGATCCCGGCGATCGCGGCGCTGACGAGGAGGGCGACCGGCATCGTCAGCGCAAGGATGCGGCTCCGCAGGCCGAGCCGGGGTCTCATGCCGAGAGTCTAGGTATGCCGTGCGCGGACCCTCGGTGACCGGCGGCGCGGGCGCCCGCCACCCCCCGAGGCGCGATCGGCGGTGCCGGGCCACGCTCGCGGCAGTCACCCCGGCGGGGTGAGGCGCCGACGTCGCCCCGGCCGTAGGAAGGAGACGCCGACTCCGACGGGCTCGGCCGACCACCACGGAAGGAGGGGCCGGTGTCCACCAGCTCCAGAGGTACCGACCGGTCCGGGGGATGGAACCCCTGGGCCGTGGGAGCGACGATCTTCGCCTCGGTCATGCTGATCGTCGGCGGAGTCTTCCAGATCATCCAGGGCGGGGTGGCGATCTTCGACGACGGCTACTTCGTGCTCGGCGCGAACTACGTCTTCGAGTTCGACCAGACCGCGTGGGGCTGGATCCACCTCCTCATCGGCATCCTCGTCGCCGCGGCTGGACTGTCCCTCCTGCGCGGGGCCACGTGGGCCCGCACGGTCGCGGTGATCGCCGCCGGGATCAGCATCCTCTCGAACTTCCTCTTCATCCCGTACTCGCCGATCTGGAGCCTCGCCACCATCGCCCTGGGCGTCGCGGTCATCTGGGCCGTGACGATGCACGGACAGGACGCCGAGACCATGCGCAGCGGTGCCCCATCCATCCCCAACGACCCGAGGACCTACGAATGACCATCACGACAGAAGAAGCCCACGGACCCATCGACTTCGTCCTGCTCGAGTTCCCGCCGGGGGTCCCGGACGGCGCCAGCGCCCAGGCGCTGGCCGACCTCATCGAGGCCGGAACCATCAGGCTCCTGGACCTCGTCATCGCGCACCGCAGCGAGGACGGCACCGTCTCGGTGCTCGACATCGACGGTGCGGGCGATACCGCGTTCGTCCAGTTCTCCGGCGCCCGTTCCGGCCTGCTCGGCGACGACGACCTGGCGCAGGCCGGTGACGCCATGACGCCCGGGTCGACCGCGGCGCTCATCGTCTTCGAGAACGCGTGGGCCATCCCGTTCGTCAGGGCGGTCCGCTCCCACGGCGGCGAGCTCGTGGCGAGCCTGCGCATCTCGGCGAAGGACGTCATGGACGCCCTCGACGCCCTCGAGTCCACGTCAACAGAGAGCAGGTGAGCACGATGCCAGGACTGCTTCGCGGAGTGGCACGGACCGCGGTCATCGCGGGCACGGCATCCGCCGTCAACGGTCGGGTCCAGCGCCGTCAGGCCGCGAAGTTCGCGGACAAGGACGCCGCGGTGGCGGCAGACCGGACGCAGGCGTACAACGAGCAGATGGCCGCCGCGGCACCCGCCCCGGCGCCGGTCGCCCCGGCCCCCGCGCCCGCGGCCGCACCCCCGACCGACATCGTCGCGCAGCTGCGCTCGCTCGCCGAGCTGCGCGACCAGGGCATCCTCACCGAGGACGAGTTCGCGGCCCAGAAGGCCAAGCTCCTTGCCTGACCCCCGTCCGGCGGAGGCTGGGCGCGTCTCGCAGGACGTGCCCACCCCCGCCGAACGTCGCGCCGCGGGCAAGGCGGTGCGCGACCACGCCCCGCTCGAGGGCCACGCCGACGTGGGGCCGTCCGAGGGGCGCGACCCCGTCGGGCTGCTCCTCGGCCAGGCGGAGACCCGGGTGCCCGAGCTCGTGCCGATCCGACACGGCCGGATGCTGCTGTCCCCGTTCAGCTTCTTCCGCGGCGCCGCCCTGCCGATGGCCGCCGACCTCGCCGGGACGACGTCGTCCGGGCTGACCGCGCAGCTGTGCGGCGACGCGCACCTGTCGAACTTCGGCGCGTTCGCGGCGCCGGACCGCCGGCTCGTGTTCGACCTCAACGACTTCGACGAGACGCTCCCAGGTCCGTTCGAGTGGGACGTCAAACGGTTCGCGGCCAGCCTGGCGGTCGCCGGTCGCGACCGCGGCCTGTCCGGCAAGGAGCGGAAGCGCGTCATCACTGCGGGCGTCGCGTCCTACCGCACGAGCATGGCGGCCTTCGCCGACATGACGATGCTGGACGTCTGGTACGCCCGGCTCGACATGGAGGACGCCCTGCAGCGCCTCGCCCCACGGGTCAGCGAGCAGGGCCTGAGCCGCACCCGCAAGGCGCTGGACAAGGCCCGCACCCGGGACAGCATCCAGGCCCTCAGCAAGCTGACCGAGGTGGTCGACGGCCATCGGCGGATCGTGGGCCAGCCACCGCTCGTCGTCCCGATCTCCGAGATCGCCAGCGACGTCCCCGTCGACGAGCTGTACCGCGAGCTCGAGGGCCTCGTCCAGAGCTACACGCGCACGCTGTCGGCCGACCGGCGGCACCTCGTCGAGCAGTTCCACGTCGTGGACATGGCCCGCAAGGTCGTCGGCGTCGGGAGCGTCGGGACCCGTGCGTGGATCCTCCTCCTGGAGTCCGACGGCGGGCGCCAGCCGCTGTTCCTGCAGGCGAAGGAGGCCCAGCGCTCGGTGCTCGCCGACTACTGCGGCGACGGCATCCACGACAACCAGGGTGAGCGGGTCGTGAGCGGCCAGCACCTCATGCAGGCGGCGAGCGACATCTTCCTCGGGTGGGAGCGAACCCAGGGCTTCGACGATGTCCAGCGGGACTTCTTCGTCCGGCAGCTGCGCGACTGGAAGTACTCGGTGCGCATCGACCGGATGGTGCCGGCGGGCCTCGCGATGTACGCCGAGCTCTGCGGGTGGACCCTGGCGCGGGCCCACGCGCGGTCGGGCGACCGCATCGCGATCTCCGGCTACCTCGGGCAGTCGGACCGGTTCGACCGGGCACTCGTGGAGTTCGCGGAGCGGTATGCGGACCGCACCGAGGCCGACCACGCCGCATTGCAGTCCGCGGTCGACGACGGCCGGGTGGAGGCGCTGCACGGTCTCTGACGACGGAGGGTCGTGCCCCACCGGCGAACAATGTGGCTAGGCTCGCCCCGTGGTTGACACACGATCCGCCGTGAGGGTGCCCCCGCCGAAGGTGTCGGTACCCCGCCGCATCGAACGGTCGGTGGACCGCCCACGTCTCCTCGACGGGGTCTTCGAGACCGGGTCCGGGACCCCCGAGGCCGACGTGCTCCTCGCCTGCGCGCCCGCCGGCTACGGCAAGACGACCCTGCTCGCGCGCTTCGCCGAGCAGCAGCGCGCGGCCGGCCTGCCGGTCGCGTGGGTCACCTGCGACCGGGACGACGACGCTCGGGCGTTCTGGAGCGCGGTCGTCGCGGCGACGTCCGAGGCCTCCGGCATCCCGTCCTCGTCCGTCTCCGGGCTGCACGCCCCCCGCAGGCCCGCCGACGCGGCGTTCGTGTCGAGCCTCCTCGGCGTCCTGCGCGACGAGGCACCCGGCCTCGTCCTCGTCCTCGACGACGTGCACGAGGTGCGGCGGCGCGAGGTGCTCGACGGCATCCGTCACCTCGTGGAGTGGGCCGACCCGGGCGTCCGGGTGGCGCTCGGATGCCGGTTCGAGCCGCCGATCGGCCTCCACCGGCTGCGGCTCACCGGCCGGCTGCACGAGGTGCGCGCCGCGCAGCTGGCGTTCACCCGGGCCGAGGCCGACGACTTCTGGGACCGTCACCACCTCACGCTCGACCACGACGCGCGCACGGCCCTGCTGACGCTCACCGAGGGGTGGCCCGCCGGGATGCGTCTCGCCGCGCTCTCCCTCGAGGGCGGTGACGACCCCGCGCGGTTCGTCGAGGAGTTCAGCGGCGCCGACCGCTCGGTGGCCGACTACCTCACCGGTGAGGTGCTCGTGCGCCTGCCGGAGGAGGTCGTCGACTTCCTCCTGCGGACATCGGTCGTCGACGAGCTCCCGGTCGAGCTGGCCGTGCTCCTGTCCGGCCGCGAAGATGCGCCGGCCGTGCTCGAGGACCTGTCCCAGCGCAACGCCCTCACCACGCGGCTCGACCACGGCGGCACGTGGTTCCGCTACCACGCCCTGCTGCGCACCTACCTCGCCGCCGCGCTGCTCCGCCGGGCCGCCGACGAGGCCGCCGGCCTGCACGGCGTCGCCGCGCGGTGGTTCCTCGAGCGCGAACACCCGGCCCCGGCGCTCGAGCACGCCTCTGCGGCACGCGACCCGGACCTCGTCGAGACGGTGCTCCGGGCGCAGGGCCTGGGACTGCTGCTGGCCGGCTCGGGCCACGCGGTGCGTGAGGCGATCTCGGCCCTGCCGCGTGACCGACGGGCCCAGCCCGTCGCGCTCGTGCACAAGACCCTGGCGGCGGTCGACGAGGGCGACATCGCGGCAGCCGACGAAGCCCTGGCCGCACTGGCACGGCTCCCAGACGACGGCGCCGACCCTCGCCTGACCTCGCTGCGTGGCGCCGCCTCGCTCCACCGGGCCCGCCTCGCGTCCGACCTCGCCGGCGGCCGGTCGAACCACCTGACCGAGGACGTCGGCCCCTCGCACCTCGCCGACGACCTCGACCCCGACGTGCGGCTGCTCGTGCTCGCCGACCGCGGCGCCCTGCGCCTCTTCGAGGGCAACCACCGGGAGGCGCAGCACGACCTGCGGCGAGCGATCGACCTCGCGGGTGCGGCGGGCCTGCCCTCGATCCAGCTGTACTGCGAGAACCTCATCGTCGGCACCTTCGTGGCCGAGAACGACTTCGCCGAGGGCGCTCGGTCAGCGGAGCGGGCGATCGCCTTGGCCGCCGAACGGGACGGACACCCGTCGGCGAGCACGGCGTACTCCTACGCACTCGCGGGCTGGGCCGCCTTCCAGGGCCTCCGGGTGGAAGATGCCGCGCGGGGGGCGGCGTCGGCGGTCGAGGTCGTCGACGGCACCACCGACGCCGACGTCGAGGTCGAGGGCGCCGCGCGCACGGTCGAGGCGATCATCGCGTTCGACGACCCGCGCCAGCGGCGGGCGGCCCTGGACCGCCTCGACCGGGTCACGGCGTGGCTCACCGAGCGCACGGCGTCACCCACCCTCACCGCCTTCCCGGCTCCCCACGAGCTCCGGATGTGCCTCGGCCTGGGTGAGTGGCAGCGCGCCGAGGCCGCCGTCGCCCGGGCGGAGCGGCGCATGGGGCCCGGGGGCGACTCCGCCGTGCTCCACGCCCAGCTCGCGGCCGCCCGGGGCCGAACGGCCGACGCCCGCCGGCTGCTCGCGCCGGTCCTCGCCGGCTCACTCGTCCCGTTGCGGTGCACGGCGCTCAGCACCGCCTGGCTCCTCGAGGCGCTCATCGCCGAGCGGTCCGGCCGCCATCCGGCGGCGTCCGAGGCACTGCTCAGCGCGCTCCACCTGGCGGGGCCGATCGGGGCGGCTCGGCCGTTCTTCGACGCCGGCCCCGAGGTGCACCGCATGCTGGCGTCCCTGCGCGGCCGGGCGGGCTCGCTCGAGGGCTTCCTCGACACGGTGCTCGCCGGGATCGCGGGACTCCTCGCGTGGCAGGACGCCGCGGGCGTCGCCCCGGCGCCGCGCTCGGCCCCGACCGGCGGCTGGCTCACCGAGCGCGAGCTCGACGTCCTGCGCGACCTCCCGTCGATGATGACCCTTGGCGAGATCGCGGCCGACCACGGCATCAGCCTCAACACGGTCAAGACCCACGTGCGCTCGATCTACGCGAAGCTCGGCGCCGGCACCCGGCGCGAGGCGATCACCACCGCCCGCGGCCTCGGTCTCCTCTGAATCGGGTGAGGCCGGCCGCGCCCCGGGAGCTGCGGATGCCGTGCCAGCGGCGGCTCCCCGGTCGTCTTGGGGGGCACGCTCACCCGTCACGCGTGACGCGGGGCGCGCACCAGCGGTGTCAGCATCGAATGGTGACGGCAGCATCCCAGCGGCGGCCCGGCGAGAGGCGCTCCATGCGGTATGAGTTCATCGTCCGGGGCACGGTCTCCGACGACCTCATGGCAGCGCTGCCCGAGCTGAGTGCCAGTCCGTTCCCGACGGGCGGCACGGTCCTCTACGGCCCGGTGCGGGACGAGGCCGACGTGGCGACCCTGCTCGCCCGCCTGTCCGACCTCGGCTTGTCCGTCATCGAGATGCGCAGCCTGCCCGACTGACCGCGTCCCCCGGGCCCGGCTCAGGGCGCGACGGTGGGTCAGCCCAGAAGTCCCTTGCGCGCGAGCCAGGGGTACGGGTCGATGGGGTTGTCGCCGCCGGTGGGGTGGATCTCGATGTGCAGGTGCGGCCCGAACGAGTGACCGGTGCTGCCGACCGCGCCGACGACCTCACCGGGCATGACGGTGTCGCCCGTGCTGACGTCCCGGCGGCTGAGGTGGCCGTACCAGGAGACGGTGCCGTCCCAGTAGCGGATCTCGACCTTGTTGCCGAAGCTCGGCACCTCGCCCGACAGGATGACCGTGCCCTTGGACATCGCGTACAGCGATGTGCCCGTGGGGGCCCCGATGTCGAGGCCGTCGTGGGTCCGACCCCAGCGTGGTCCGAAGTCGGAGGTGATGCTCCCGGCGTGGATCGCCCTGACCCAGCGCTTCGCCTGGCGCTCGGCCCTGGCCTTGCGGGCCGCCGCCTTCGCCTTGGCTGCCTTCTTCGCCCGGGCCGCCTTCTCGTCGGCCCGTTTCCGGGCGGCCACGGCGGCGCGCTGCTTGGCCTCGGCGCGGCCGCGGGTCGCGGCGCTCTGGAGGGTCGCCGCCTGACGGCGCACGGCGAGGTCGGCGACCACGGCCTCCTCGACGGCGGCCTCCTCCCGCACGGCCACGACCTCCTCGACGGTGAGGTCCAGGGCCGCCACGACCGCAGCCTCGGCGCTCGGTGGGTCGAGGACGACCGCCTGCGCGAGCGTCGCCCCGGCGGCCGCGACGACGAGCGCGGCGGCCGTGGCCGTGGGCAGCACGGACCCGGGGCCGAGGGACCGCGGCAGGCGCGCACTCCGGGTCCGGACGCGGTGGCGCCCGGAGTAGTCGCGCCCTGGGGATGGCGAAGAGCTCACGAGAGATCCACCTCAGGGACGGTGGCAGCAGGGGCCTCCCACGGTAGCGAGGTCACCACGCGCCGGTCAGCCGGTCGGCCGAATCTGTGGACGACGCAACCGTCCCCGTCAAGCCGATGCGCCGGGCACGTCCTCCGTCACCTGCGCGAGGAGGGTCGCGACGATCCGGGAGAGGTCCTCGACGTCCTGCCCGTCGAGGGGGTCGAGGACGAGGCGGCGGACGGTGCGCACGTGGTGCGGCGCGGCATCCTCGATGGCGTGGCGCCCGGTCGGCGTGAGGACGACGAACGCACCCCGGCCGTCGTCCTCGCACTCCTCGCGCGCCACCAGGTCGCGCCGCTGCATCCGGGCCACGTGGTGGGAGAGCCGGCTGCGCTCCCACCCCAGCGCCCGGGCCAGCTCGCTCACCCGCAGCCGCCCGTCGGCGGCCTCGCTCAGCTGGACGAGGACGTCGAAGTCGGGCAGTGACAGGCCGGCATCCGCCTGGAGCTCACGGTGCAGCGCTGCCGGCAGCGCGGAGGTGAGCGCGAGCCAGCTGCGCCACAGGTGCTGCTCCTCCGCCGAGAGCCACGGGGTCGACGCCATGAGCGCAGCCTACGGGAGTGGGTGATGCATCATCTACCGCGTGATGCCGTGCACTCACTTCTGCTCGGTCATCGTCATCCCGTCGCTGTCGTCCCCGAGGATCAGCTCGGTCCCGTCGAGGTTCAGCGCCGGAGAGGACTCGAGGAACTGGCTCAGCCACTGGTCCTGAGCGGTGAGTGCCTCGTCGCACGCCATCATCGTCGAGGCCATCGGGCCCTCGAGCTCGAGCGTGCCGTCGGCCCAGGTCGCGTCGCCGGTCATCGTGTTGCAGCCGGCCTGGGCCGAGACCTGGTCCTCGGTGAAGGCCAGCGTGACCTGGGTGCCCTGGACGAGCTCGTGGCCGCGGACGTCGGTGGAGGTGAACGTCATCCCCTGGAGGTCGGGTCCACCACCACCGCACGCCGCGAGCGCCACTGCTGCGGCGAGGACGGTCGCGGACGTCCGCCACCACCGACCGGGCGCGGTCGTGGCGGCGGTGCCAGGAGCAGCGCGGCGGGTGTCGGGCTGAGCTGTCGACTGCACGAGGACCTCCTCGGGCGACGGGGGTGTGGGCCCGACGCTAGGGGCCGGTGCGCCGGGCACGCCTCGCCCCCACGGGGTGAAACCCCCACCCCGTCCCAACTTTCCCGCACCATGCCAGAACCTTCACCTGAGCAGCGGAACGTAACCCGTGCGAACGTGAAGGTTCCGGGATCGGGCGGGAAAGTTGGGACGCCGGGTCAGGGGATGCGGTCGAGCTCCTCGTCGACCATCGGGTCGCCCAGGGCCCCGGCCGGCACGAGGTCGAGGCCGTCCGCGATCCCCCGGTCGCACGCCGCGCGCACCGCGCAGGCGCGCACCCAGGCCGAGCGCCACACGTCCCTGCGGTCCTCGACGAGGTCCGCGAGCACGGCGGGCGCGTCACCCTCGGGCGCGGCGGCGCCCGTCCTGACGAGCAGTCGGTGGAGCCGCTCCTCGGGTGGGTCCCGGGGGTCCAGCACGGGCGTGAGCCCGCCCGCCGCGGTCGCGCCCAGCACGACCTCGAGGGCCTCGATCGCGAGCGGAGCAGGGCGGCTTCGGTCCTGCAGAGCACTGGTCACCGGCGCGAGCCGCTCCCTGCCGTACCGGGCCAGGAGCCCGGCGAGCACCCGATCCCCGACCAGGGTCAGCTCATCGGCGAGCGCCGCGTGCAGGGGCTCGTCACCGTGCGCCGACGGTGTGGCGCCCGGGGGCGGCGGGGCGGCAGACCCGGGCTCCTGCCGGAGCGTCACGACGGCACCGAGCACCCTCACCGCGTGCGACACGTCGGCCGTCACCACCTCGTCGATGACGGTCGCGAGGTCGGTCGGCGCGGGTCCCGCGGCGGCCAGCCGCTCGAGCACGACGCGTCCCACCTCGCGGTCGGGGTGACCGGCCCACCGGGTCAGCAGGGCGTCGCGTGCCTCCGTCACCGTCGTGAGAGCGCGTGCGAGGCGAACCGCCCGGCGCGTCTCCACCGAGTCGGGGTCGGCCGACGCGGCGCGCAGCAGCACCCGGTCCGCCACCCGGAGCACAGCATCCCCGAGCCGGCCGACGGCGTCGCACGCGGCGACGGTGGTGCCGGGGTCGTCCAGCGCGGCGACCACGGACGGCACGAAGTCGTCGTCACCGTGGCGCACGGCGTCCAGGGCGGCGGTCCGCACGACCGGCGAGGCGTCGTCGAGCAGCCGTCCGAGCGTGGGGAGCCGGTCGACGTCGTCGAGCGCCGCGAGGGCGAGGGCCGCGCGCACCCGCAGGTCGGCGTCGTCGGCGCCCTCGGCCCGGCGCACCTCCTCGGCCAGCGAGACCCGTGCACCGGCATCCCCCGACGACGCGAGGGCGTGCAGCGCGGAGAGTCGCACCTCCGGGCGGGGGTCGTCGGCGAGGAACGCCAGCTCGGGCTGGTCCTCGGGCGCTGCCATGGCGGCGACGAGCTCGAGCCCCAGCCGCGCGGCGCGCGGGTCGGGGCTCACCAGAAGCCGCTCGGCGGTGTGCAGGTCCGCCGGCGTCCTGTCGATCGACACGGGCGCGTCCAGCAGTCGGCGCTCGCGCAGGGCGTCGACGAGGGCAGGTCCGTAGGCGCGGTGGAGCAGCAGGCCGATCCACACCCACGCCGCGCAGACGAGGACGGTCGCCACGACGAGGGCGACGAGCGGCGACGGCAGCGCGTTGAGGCCGAGCACGAGCAGGCCTGACGCGCTGATCGCGACCGGCACCCCCGTCCCCTCGATCGTGGCCTGCGCGGGGAGCCGCAGGCGCTCGGGCAGCACCTGGTACATCGCGTTGATCGACGTGCGGGTCGTCCCGTCGGTGAGCGCGATGTCGAGGATCCGGGCAGCCGACACCGCCACGAGGAGGGCCACTGAGGCACCGCCGGAGACGGCGAGGACGACGAGCATGACGACGCTCGCCCCGAGCAGGACCACCGGGTTGGCCGAGATCCCGAGGCGCAGACCGTACCGGCGCAGGAGCGGGCCGGCCACGAGCACGAGGAACGCGATGCTGACGACGTTCATCACCGCGGTGTAGCCGCCGAGGAACCGCGCGAGGTCGTCGGCGTCCGGGAACTGGGCGGCCGCGCGGTCGAAGACGAGGTAGTCCGAGAGCTGCGATGCCAGGGCCGAGAGCACCTGGTACGCGAGGACCAGCCCCACGAACCGGGTCGCCAGCAGTCGCCGCAGCCCGGGCGGGGCGGCATCCGGCCCGCCCTCGGTCGTGGCGGACGTCGAGCCGGTGCGGACTCGCGGCCGGCGGCGGCCCGGGGTCGAGGGCGAGGAACGCGGCATACCGGGCCCCGGTCACGACGACGAGGGCCGTGAAGACCGCCTGGGCGATGGCCGTGGCGAGCAGCAGACCCTCGGTGCTGCCGAGCAGGTCGACGAGCGGGGCGGCGAGCAGTCCTCCCACGACGGCGCCGACGGGGAAGCCCGCGACGATGCGCGGGAACGTCGCCTTGATGCCGGCGATGTCGAGGATCCGCCCAGCCTGCGCGCCGACGAACACGAAGCCGAGCTGGATGAGCACCGGGAAGAGCACGAGCAGCGGTCCGGACACCCACGCACCACCGCCGCCCAGCGTCGCGACCCATGCCGCCAGCAGGAGGACGGCGGTCGCCCCCAGGACGACCACGGCGATCCGCACGAGGTCGAAGCGGCGGGCGCTCCGCGCGACGGCGGAGGACACCGCGGCGCCCGCCGCCCCGATGACGACGTACGTCAACGGCAGCCACTGCGCGCCGTAGGCCTCGAGGAACATCGTGTTCGCCACGACACCGAGGAGCGCGGCCACGATGCCGAAGACGACCGACTGGGCGACCAGCCAGCGAACGGCCCCGTGGCCAGAGGGCTGCGGGTCGCCGCTCACGAGGGCCTGGTGCTCCGGATCATCCGCACGAGCGAGGTGATGATGCCGCGCGCGAGCTCGGGGTGGTCGGCCAGCAGCTCGTCGAGCACGCGCCGGTCGATCCGCAGGAGCAGTGTCGGCACGAGGGCGGTGACGCCCGCCGACCGGGGCTCCGGGGCGAGTGCCGCGAGCTCGCCCACGGTCGAGCCCGCCGAGAGCTCGCGCAGGACCCGCTCGCCGTCCCGGGCCACGAGGCGCCCTGACACGACGGCGAACAGGTGGTCCTCGACGGCCCCCTGCTCGATGACGACGCCGCCGGACCCGACCTGCACCTCGGTCGCCCGCTGGGCGACGGCGGCGAGGGTGCGGCCGGGCACCTCCGCGAAGAGCGGCACCCGTTGCAGGGCCACCACTCGTTCGATCGTCGTCATCGTCATGGATGGCCCGGCGTCGCCGGCGGCCGCCCGTGTGGGTCCATGGGACAGGCTCCCAGCCACGCCCGCTGCGGCGCAATGGGGCCGTGGCGGTCGGCGCCGGCCCTCGAGCGGTGCGCACGTGGCAGCCCTTCCCTCTCCGGTCGCCATGCGCCACCGTGGACACCGTCGAGCCCCGTGAGGACGAGACGGGACCGGATGGAAGGACGGTGGGTCGCATGGCGGGTCAGCAGGGGCGCCGCGGAGGCACGTTCGCCGACGGGACGGACTACGAGACGTGGGGCACCGGGCCGAAGGTCCTCCTGTACCTCCCCGGCGGCCCCGGCAGCTCCATCCCCACGGGCGTGGGCGGCTGGCTGTCACGACGGTGGTTCGAGCCGTTCGTCGATGCCGGCTACGCGGTCTGGGTCCTGACGCGTCGCCGGGGGATGCCGAGCGGGCACAGCGTCGCCGACATGGCCGACGACGTCGCGCGGGTCATCTCGACGGAGCTCGGTGGCAGGGTGGACCTCGTCGTGGGCGTCTCCTTCGGCGGGATGATCGCGCAGCACCTCGCCGCGCGGCACGGCGACCTGCTCGGGCACGTGGCGGTCGTCGCTGCCGGGGCGGAGGTGTGCGACTGGGGCAAGGACGTCGACGCCCGCCTGGCCGCGGCCGTCGCCCGGGGCGACCGCGTCGGCACCGGGATGACGTTCGCGGAGTACGTGGTCCCGGGTGCACGCGCCCGCTGGCTGCGCCGTCTCGTCGGGCCCTGGGTGGGGCGCAGCCTGCTCTCGGGCCGGCACTACCCACCGGCCGACCTGGTGGTGGAGATCGAGGCGGAGATGGGGTTCGACGCGCGGCCGGCCCTCCCCCGGATCGAGGTGCCTGTCCTCCTCGTGTGCGGAGACCGGGACCAGTTCTTCGCACCGGACGTCGTCGAGGAGACCGCGCGCCTCGTCCCCGGCTCCAGCCTGGTGTGGCACGAGGGCAAGGGTCACATGGCGGCGTCGTCCAGCCGTCGTGTGCCCCAGCAGGTGCTGGAGTTCGTCGGCGCGGGGGGAGGCGTTCGCGCCGGGTGAGGCGTCAGGCCGGGGCCGGGAAGGTGGACCGGATGGCGTCGGTCAGGGCCGCCGGGTCCACCTGCTCGCCGCGGGCGGCGCGCGCACCCACGGCCACACCGAGGATGTAGGACCCCACGGGCGCCATCGGACGCGCGAAGCCGTGGGCGATGTCCTTGGTGAGCGCGTGGATGCCGGCCACGTCCACGGCATCCGGGTCGACGTCCAGGGCCGAGCAGGCGTCGCGGATCCAGGCGCCCCACTCCTGCTCGGCGGCGGCGAGGTCGGTCATCGGGTCCTCCTGGGATCGGTCGGGACGGGCGGCCCACTCGGTCACTTCTTCGTGAGCTCCGGCTTCTCCCACCCCCGTTGCGGGGCACGGCTGCCCGAGCCGCGCCCGGGCCGCTCGTCCTTCGAGCGGTACACGAGGTAGGGCCGGGTGAGGTAGCCGAGCGGTGCGGAGAACACGTGGACGAGCCGGGTGAACGGCCACATCGCGAAGAGGATGAACGCGAGCAGCGCGTGCAGCTGGAAGCCGAGCGGGGCCTCCGCCATGAGCTCGGGCTGGGGCTGGAGGTAGAAGATGCTCCGGAACCACGGCGAGACGCCCTCGCGGTAGTTGTACTCGCCGCCGAACTGGAAGACGCTGCCGGCGATCGTGTTCCAGATCCCGAGGAGGATCACCGTCCCGAGCACGAGGTACATCACCTTGTCGTTGGTGGTCGTGGCGCTGAAGACCGGGCCGGTGGTCCGCCGCCGGTAGACGAGGATCGCGAGGCCGGCGACCGCGGCGATCCCCGCGGGGATGCCGCCCGCGAGCGCGATCACGTGGTACGTGTGCCGGTCCAGGCCCACGGCATCCGTGACCGACTGCGGCACGAGCAGGCCCATGACGTGGCCGAGGATCACCCCGAGCATCCCGAAGTGGAACAGCGGGCTGCCGATCCGCAGCAGCCGGTCCTCGTAGAGCTGGCTGGAGCGCGTCGTCCAGCCGAACTTGTCGTAGCGGTAGCGCCAGACGTGGCCGACGACGAAGACGGCGAGGCAGACGTAGGGGACGATCACCCACAGGAACGTGGTCATCGGGGGGCTCCTACCGGGATGGTCGTGCCGAGCAGTGCGGTCGTGTCGGCGGGTTCGGGACGGGGGTTCAGGCGAGGGTCGATGGCGTACGGCTCGAGCCCGACCTCCTCCTGGGGCGGACCCTCGGCGACGAGGCGGCGCAGCGCCTCCTCGTCGTCGCCGTCGAGCACTGGCAGCGTCGAGCGCAGTGCCTCGAGCACCGGCAGCCACGGCGAGCTGCGGTGCGCGAGACCGGCCCTGAGCACCTCGATGCCGACCCGGTGCCGGGTGAGGAGGCTCCACGAGGTCTGCGCGTCGTGGGCGGCGCCGAACTCGAGGACGACGCACAGGTGGTCGGGCAGCTCGGCATCGGTGTCGAACTCGACGCCGGCCCGGCGGTAGGCCTGCTTGAACTCGACGAGGGCGACGCCGCGCCGGCGGGTGTCGCCGTGGCTGAAGTACGTGAGGTGCAGCGAGCACTTCCGGGTCACGTCGAACGTGTCGACGTACTCGCGCTGGAGGCCGCCGAGGTCGCCGCCCTCGAGGGTGTCGAGGAACGCCGTCAGGGGGACCCGCTGTGCCTCGGGGAGCGCCGCGACGACGTCCCGGAGCATCGGAGCGCGCTCCACGAGCACCTCGTCCGGGTAGTCGAGGAGGAGCGAGACGACCTGCCAGGTGTCCGCGAGTGCCCGCGGGTCGAGCGCGGGCTGGTCGCCGCGGTGCCGACGCCACCTCATCGGTCGGCGCCCTCGTCCGAGGTGGGGAACATGCCGTCCGGCATCCCCCGGCCGTCCCAGTTGAGGAGGTTCACCCGGCCGCGCAGGGGGTTGTCCGGCGGCAGTGACTCCATGGCGTCGGCGGACTGCGTCTGCTGGAGGACCCGGAAGTTCTCGACGGCGACCGGGGTCGGCGCCGCGCCCGAGCCCTCGCCGAAGATCTCCTGCCCCCCGCCGTACTCCGACACGGGACAGTCGGTGGCGAGCTCCTCCAACGCGTGCGCCTGCTCGGCGTGGGCGGTGGGGATGACGTAGCGCTCGTCGTACTTCGCGAGGGCGAGGAGGCGGAACATCTCGTACATGTCCTCGCCCTCCATCCCCACCGCCGCGGGGATCTCGTCGCGGGGGTCGCGGCCGAGGTTGATGTCGCGCATGTAGGACCGCATCGCGGCGAGCTTCTTGAGCACCCGGTCCACCGGCTCCACGTCGCCGGCAGTGAAGAGGTTGGCGAGGTACTCCACCGGGATCCGCAGGGCGTCGATGGCCCCGAAGAGGTTGTCGTGGGACTCCGCGTCGTGCCCACCCGCCTTGATGACGTCGACGACCGGTGAGAGCGGGGGGATGTACCAGACCATCGGCATCGTGCGGTACTCCGGGTGCAGCGGCAGCGCCACCTTGTAGTCCATGATGAGCCGCTTGACCGGGCTGCGGCGGGCCGCCTCGACCCAGTCACCGGGGATGCCGGCCCGCTCGGCCTCGTGCCGGACCTCCGGGTCCTCGGGGTCGAGGAAGACCCCGAGCTGCGACTCGTACAGGTCCGCGTCGTCGGGCGCGCTCGCCGCCTCGAGAACCTTGTCGGCGTCGTAGAGGACGAGGCCGATGTAGCGCAGCCGCCCGACGCAGGTCTCCGAGCACACCGTCGGGATGCCGACCTCGATCCGCGGGTAGCAGAACGTGCACTTCTCGGCCTTGCCGGTCTTGTGGTTGAAGTAGACCTTCTTGTAGGGGCAGCCGGTGATGCACATCCGCCAGCCGCGGCACCGGTCCTGGTCGACGAGGACGATGCCGTCCTCGGCGCGCTTGTAGATGGCCCCGCTCGGGCACGAGGCGGCGCACGACGGGTTGAGGCAGTGCTCGCAGATCCGCGGCAGGTAGAACATGAAGGTCTGTTCGAACTCGAAGCGGACCTTGTCCTCGATGCCCCTGAGCATGACGTCCTTGGCCGCGTGCTCGCGCGACCCACCGAGGTCGTCGTCCCAGTTGGCGCTCCACGAGACGTTGATGGGCTTGCCGGAGATCAGCGAGTACGGCCTGGCGACAGGGAAGTTCTTCTGGGCCGGGGCGTTGAGCAGCGTCTCGTAGTCGTAGGTCCACGGCTCGTAGTAGTCGTGGATGGAGGGCATCTTCGGGTTGCTGAAGATCGTGAGCAGCTTCTTCAGCCGCCCGCCGGCCCGCAGCCGTAGCCGGCGGTTGTGCAGGACCCACCCGCCCTGCCACTGGTCCTGGTCCTCGTAGCCGCGGGGGTAGCCGAGCCCCGGCCGCGTCTCGACGTTGTTGAACCAGACGTACTCGGTCCCTGCCCGGTTGGTCCACGCCTGCTTGCACGTGACCGAGCAGGTGTGGCAGCCGATGCACTTGTCGAGGTTCATGACCATCGCCATCTGGGCCATGACGCGCATGTCGTCGCCTTCTCTCGTCTTCGGGGTCAGTACTCGACCGGGGCGGTTCGCTTGCGGATCATCGTGACCTCGTCACGGTTGTTCCCCGTCGGCCCGATGTAGTTGAAGAAGTAGGCGAGCTGGGCGTAGCCGCCGATGATGTGGCTCGGCTTGATCATGATCCGGGTGAGGGAGTTGTGGATGCCGCCGCGCCTGCCGTCGCGCTCGGTGAGCGGCACGTCGATGAGCCGGTCCTGGGCGTGGTGCATGTAGACGGTGCCCTCCGGCATCCGGTGCGAGACGATCGCGCGGGCCGCGACGACGCCGTTGCGGTTGACCGCCTCGATCCAGTCGTTGTCGCGGACGCCGATCTTCTCGGCGTCGACGTCGGACAGCCAGACCGCCTGCCCGCCCCGCGAGAGGCTGAGCATGAACAGGTTGTCCTGGTACTCGCTGTGGATCGACCACTTGTTGTGGGGGGTGAGGTAGCGCACCGAGACACCGAGGGCGTTCTGCTCCCCGAGGGCGGTCTCGCCGAAGAGCTCGGTCATGTTGAGCGGCGGCCGGTAGACCGGGAGCGCCTCCCCCATCCCGAGGATCCAGTCGTGGTCGAGGTAGAACTGCTGCCGCCCCGTGAGCGTGTGGAACGGCTTGAGCCGCTCGATGTTGATGGTGAACGGCGCGTACCGCCGGCCGCCGCTCTCCGACCCCGACCACTCCGGTGAGGTGATGACCGGCACCGGGGCGACCTGGGTGTCGGCGAAGGTGATCTGCTTCCCCTCGTGCTCGGCGGCGAGGTCGTGCAGCGCGGTGCCGGTGCGCTTCTCGACGTTCTTGAAGCCGTGGGTGGCGAGGTGCCCGTTCGTCGTCCCGGACAGGTGGAGGATCGCGTCGGCCACGTGGATGTCGGTCTCGAGCCGGGGCTGCCCGTCTCCGGCACCGCCGTGGGCCACGCCGTTGCGCCCTCGGAGGATGTCGACCTCGCGCTTGACGTCGTACGGCACACCCTTGGTGAGCATGCCGACCTTCTCCATCAGCGGGCCGATCGAGGTCATCTTGTCGTAGACCGCGGTGTAGTCGCGCTCGGCGACGGCGAGCACGGGCATGGTCTTCCCGGGCACCGGGTCGACCTCGCCGGTACGCCAGTCCTTGACGACCCCGTGGACCGTCGCCATGGCCTCGGGGGTGTCGTGCCACAGCGGTTTCGCGACGACGTCGCGACGCGTGCCGAGGTGGTCGACGGCCAGCTCGGAGAACTTCTTCGCCACCGCCTTCCACGCCTCCCAGTCGGTCTTGGACTGCCACGGCGGGGCGATGGCCGGGTTGAAGGAGTGCACGAACGGGTGCATGTCCGTCGTGTTGATGTCGTGCTTCTCGTACCAGGTGGCGGCCGGCAGCACGACGTCGGAGAACAGCGTCGAGCTCGTCATCCGGAAGTCGATCGTCATCAGCAGGTCGAGCTTGCCCTCGGGGACGTCGTCGGGCCAGACGATCCCCTCGGGTCGCTTCTCGGGCGGGGCCTGCGCGGCGGTGACGGCGCTGTCGGTGCCGAGCAGGTGCTTGAGGAAGTACTCGTTCCCCTTGGCGCTGGAGCCCAGGAGGTTGGCGCGCCAGAGGCTGAGCACGCGCGGGTGGTTCTCCTCCGCCTCGGGGTCCTCGACGGCGAACTTCAGTGCGCCGGACTGGAGCTGGTCGACGACGTAGGCCGCGGGCTCCATCCCGGCCGCCTCCGCTTCGTCGGCGAGGGCCAGGCTGCTGCGGTCGAAGGTGGGGTAGCTCGGCGTCCACCCGAGGCGCACCGACTGGGCGAGGAGGTCCATGACGCCCTTGCCGGCGAAGACGCCTGTGCCGGCGTCGATCTCGTCGGCCGTGAAGGTGTCGTAGCGGTACTGGCTCGTGTTGACGTACCAGTAGGCGGTCTGGTTCATGTGGCGCGGCGGGCGGTGCCAGTCGAGCGCGAAGGCCATGTGCTGGAAGCCCATGATCGGCCGGATCTTCTCCTGGCCGACGTAATGGGCCCAGCCGCCGCCGTTGCGGCCCTGGCACCCGGTGATCGTGGTGAGAACGAGCATCGCCCGGTAGATCTGGTCGGAGTGGAACCAGTGGTTCGTGCCGGCGCCCATGAGGATCATGCCCCGGCCGGTGGTGTCGATCGCGTTCTGGGCCCACTCGCGGGCCAGCCGGACCACCTGCTCGGCCGGCACGGAGGTGATCTCCTCCTGCCAGGCCGGCGTCGCGGGGGTCGACGGGTCGTCGTAGTCCGTCGGCCACGTGCCCGGGAGCCCGGGGCGCTGCACGCCGTACTGCGCCAGCATCAGGTCGAGCACGGTGGTGACGAGGCGCCCGCCGACGCGGCGCGCGGGGACGCCCCGCGAGACGTGGGCGACCTTGCCGTCGTAGGAGTCGAACCGGGGGAGGACGACCCGCACGGTCTCTGTCGCCGTGTCGTGCAGCGTGAGCACCGGTTCGATCTCGCCGAGGTCGAGGTTCCACTTCCCCCAGCCCTCGTCGCCGTACCTGAACCCGAGCGAGCCGTTGGGGACGGCCACCTCGCCCGTGCGGGCGTCGAGGACCGCCGGCTTCCACATCGCGTTCTCGGACGTGCCCTCGGGGATGTCCAGGTCGCCCGCCACGAGGTACTTGCCGGGACGGTGTGCCGGCCCGTCCCCCACCCCGGCGGCGTCGGTGCCGGCGTCGCCACCGGCATCCGGCTCGAGGGACACGAGGAAGGGCAGGTCGGTGTACTGCTGGTTGTACCGAGTGAAGAAGTCGACCTGCTGGTCGACGAAGAACTCCTTGAGGATGACGTGGCCCATCGCCATCGCGAGCGCGCCGTCGGTGCCGGGCGCGGCGGCGACCCACTCGTCGGCGAACTTGACGTTCTCGGCGTAGTCCGGGGACACGGCGACGACCTTCTGCCCGCGGTAGCGCGCCTCGGTCATCCAGTGCGCGTCGGGCGTGCGGGTCATCGGGACGTTCGAGCCCCACATGATGAGGTAGCCGGCATCCCACCAGTCACCCGACTCGGGGACGTCGGTCTGGTCGCCGAACATCTGCGGCGAGGCGTTGGGGAGGTCGGCGTACCAGTCGTAGAAGGAGAGCATCGGGGCCCCGATGAGCTCGAGGAAGCGGGCGCCGGAGGCGTACGACACGGGGGACATGGCAGGGATCGGCGAGAAGCCGGCGATCCGGTCGGGGCCCCAGCGCTTGACGGTGTAGACGTGGGCGGCGGCGACGATCTCGACGACCTCGTCCCAGGTCGAGCGCACGAGCCCGCCCTTGCCACGGGCCGACTTGTAGCGCCTGGCCTTCTCGGGGTCCTGGACGACCGAGGCCCACGCGACGACCGGGTCGCCGCCGACCGCGCGCTTGGCCTCGCGGTACATCTCGAGGAGCACGCCACGCACGTAGGGGTAGCGGACCCGCGTGGGCGAGTAGGTGTACCAGCTGAAGGCGGCGCCGCGCGGGCAGCCCCGGGGTTCGTACTCGGGGCGGTCGGCGCCGGTCGAGGGGTAGTCGGTCTGCTGCGCCTCCCAGGTGATGATGCCGTCCTTGACGTAGACCTTCCACGAGCACGAGCCCGTGCAGTTCACGCCATGGGTGCTGCGCACGACCTTGTCGTGCGACCAGCGGTCCCGGTAGAACGCGTCGCCGGACCGCCCCCCGGTGGCATGGATCGAGCGCTTGTCGGCGGACACCTCCGAACGGGTGAAGAAGCGTCGGGTCCCGACGAGGGCGTCGGTCAGCGGTCCGTCGAGGCCGGCGGTGCTCATGCGGGCTCCTTCGATGCGGTGGAGGTGCGGAACGGGGTGGTCGTCGTGATGTGGGCCCGGCACGTCGTCGGACCCACGAAGGGCTCGAGGCTGACGCGGGCGCCGGTCTCCCCGAGGCGCTCCAGCGATCCGGCGATGAGGCCGCGGTGGATGCCGCAGACGACCGCGGGGTTGGTCCGGGCGAGGTCGAGGAACGGGCAGTGGGCGAGGGTGACCTCCGCGACCCGGCCGCCGTCCGAGGTGGAGACGTCGGGGGTGTAGCCCCACTCCTGGAGCACGTCGACCATCTGGGCGAGCTTCCCGAGCCACCGGCCCGCGGTGTCAGCCGGCTCGCCCTCCTCCGTCGCCGGGACGTGCTCGAGCGCCCAGCGTCGACCTGCCTCGGCGGGCGACATCCGGTCACCGTCGGCACCCTCGGTGAGGGCCTCGACGAGCAGGCCGCTCAGGAGCCGGAGCGATCCCACCTCCGACTGGGGGTCGACGTCCTCGAGCGAGCCTGCCGCGAGCGCATAGAGCTTGTGTGGCCGACCGGCGCCGCCCTGGCGGCGGGACGCGGACGTCACGATGCCGGCGGCGACGAGCTGGTCGAGGTGGAAACGGACGGTCGTGACGTGCAGCCCGACCTCCGCGGCCAACGCGGCGGCCGTGCGTGCGGGAGCGGGGCCGGACGGGTCGACCGCGACGAGCGCGTCGACGATCCGGCGGCGCACGGGGGACGCGAGGAGGGCGGCGGCGTTGCTCGGGCCGGCGCTCATCCGACAGGTCCCTTCCGGAGGGTTTGGAGGACGTGCTCTCCTCGGCGTCGCTCCTCACCGTAGCAGCGTCGGCGACGGCGCGCATCACCACGTCTTGGCCTGACCTGATGCGGTTTTCGGGTCAGTACTATCCGCCGTAGTAGGCAAGCCTCACCTTGGTGGCGAGCGCGGGCCGGGCGGGAGTACGGTCCCGGGCGGCACCATTGAAAGGAACCTATTCATCCAAATGGAGGACCGATGACGACCGCACCCGAAGCCACCCGCCGGGGTGAGTGGCTGGAGTCCTGGGACCCCGAGGACGACAAGACCTGGGACAGCTCGCTGGCCTGGCGCACCCTCTGGGTCACGACCTTCTGCCTCACCCTGGCGTTCGTCGCGTGGTTCCTGCCCAGCGCGATCATCCCCAAGCTCAACGCGCTCGGCTACGACTTCAGCCAGAGCCAGCTGTACTGGATGGCCGCGATGCCCGGCCTGGCCGCCGGCCTGCTCCGCCTCGGGTGGATGGTCCTGCCCCCCATCCTCGGCACCCGCAGGATGGTCTCGCTGACGACCCTCCTGCTCGTCGCCTCGACGCTCGGCTGGGGGGTGCGCGTGCAGTCGCCGACCGCGCCCTACTGGGAGCTCATGGTCCTGGCGTTCCTCGCCGGGATCGGCGGCGGCGCCTTCTCGGGCTTCATGCCGAGCACCTCCTACTTCTTCCCGAAGCGCAAGCAGGGCACGGCCCTGGGCCTGCAGGCGGGGCTCGGCAACTTCGGCGTCTCGCTCGTCCAGCTGCTCACGCCGTACCTCATCGCGATCTCGGCGCTCGCGGTCTTCGGTGGCAGCCAGCAGATGACGGTCCCGGGCAAGGAGCCGGTGACCGTGTGGTACCAGAACGCGGCGTTCGTGTGGATCCCGCTCATGGTGCTCGGGGCCGTGCTCGCGTGGACCATGCTCAAGTCGGTCCCGGTCAAGGCGAACATCCGCCAGCAGTTCGACATCTTCCGCACCCAGGACACGTGGTGGATGACGCTGCTCTACATCATGACCTTCGGGACCTTCTCCGGTCTGGCTGCCCAGTTCGGCCTGCTCATGGCCAACCTCTACGGCAACGGCAACAGCGAGATCGTCCAGGGCACGGGGGCCACCGCCACCGTCCTCGTCGCGGGCTACGCCGTCCCGGACGTCGTGAAGTACGTCTTCCTCGGCCCACTCGTCGGGGCGGCTGCCCGCGTCGTGTTCGCTCCCCTCACGGACCGCACGGGCGGTGCCCGGTGGACCCTCGTCTCCGGCATCGGCCTCATCGCGGCGATCGCCTGGACGATCCCTGCCCTGTCGCCCGACACCAGCTCGGCCGCCACCCTCGAGGCCGGCTTCGACCAGTTCCTCTACGGGATGCTGGCGATCTTCCTCTTCAGCGGCATCGGCAACGCCTCCACCTTCAAGCAGATGCCGATGATCTTCGAGCGTCGGCAGGCCGGCGGCGTCATCGGGTGGACCGCTGCCATCGCCGCCTTCGGCCCGTTCTTCTTCGGCGTCGGCGTCACGACGCTCGGGCCCGTGGCCTTCTACGCGATCGGCATCGCGTGGGCCGTCATGTGCGTGGGCATCACGTGGTGGCGCTACGCCCGTCCGGGCGCACCGAAGCCCAGCTGAGCCAGGGCGCGCCTGCCGGCCGCGGCCTCACCTGCGCGACGTCGAGATCCCGACGTCGCGCAGGTGAGGGGCTGTCGGCGTTCGGGGAGCGGTCCACACCAGAGCGCCTCGCCGCGCGTCCAGCGGTGGCACCGGGTCACGGGCGGCCGCCGAGCTCCTCGAGGTCGGCCGGCGTGTCGACGTCCCGCGCCGCGGACCCGGGGACCGTGAGCTCGAGGTGCGGCAGCGCCAGCAGGAGCTTCGCGGGGCGACCGTGGGCCGGCGTCGGGAGCCCCGCGCGGACGGCGTCCGTGCGGTAGGCCGCGAGGAGCGGGTTGGGCACCCCGTCGTCGTCCCGACCGACGGCTCCGAGCACGTCGGAGGATGCCGCCCGCAGCGCCCTGACGAGGGCGGCGAGGGCCTCCCCGGCATACGGCATGTCGCCGGCGACCACGGCGACGAGGTCGACCGGCACGAGCGCCACCCCGGCGGCCACGCCCGCCAGCGGCCCACCGCCGGGCGGGTCCTCCCGGGTCCACGTGACCGGGCGCCGGGTCTCCCGCACGGGCCCGACGGCGACGACCGGCCACCCGGGCGGCAGGGAGGCCAGGACCGTGTCGAGGACCGTCGAGCCGCCGAGCGGGGCGGCGAGCTTGTCGGAGCCGAAGCGGCGGGACGTCCCGCCGGCGAGGACCACGACCCAGACGTCGTCCGTCCCCGGCGCGGTCTCGTCGGCGCTCACCCGACCAGTGTGCCGGGGAGGGCGAGGACGCAGGCGCCGGGCCGCGCGAACGGCACCAGACCCACGCCGTCGGAGGGCGCGTCGAAGGCCTCGAGGGCGCCGGCGACGAGCCCGAGGTGCACCTGGCAGACGACCTCGGGGTGCCGCTTCGCCGCGTCGAGTAGCGGACAGGTCCGCAGCAGCACCGTTGTCCCAGAGGAGGACTCGTCGCGTGGTTCCGCTGAGGGCGAGAAGCCCAGCCGGTCGAGCAGGCCGAGGACCCGCTCCTCGGCCGACTGGTCGGAGCCGGCACCCTCCGCGGCGGCCTCGCTGGCGGCGAGCCCGCCGCCCCACGCCCGACCGATCGCGCGCGCGTCGGCGCCCGGGTCCCCGTCCCGCTCGGCCAAACGCTCCGCGAACGCCCCGGCCAGCGCGACGTACTCCTCGGCGGCCGCTCCCCCCGGCCCCGGGGAGTCCGCCTCCCGACCGGCACGCGTCGCGGCATACCGCGTGGCAGGACGACCACGGCCACCCGACGGTGCCGTCCGCTCCGCCCGCACCAGCCCCGCCGCGACGAGCGCGCGGAGGTGGTGCCGCGTCGTGTTCGGGTGGCCCCCCACCGCCGCGACGAGGTCCGTCACGGTCGGCGCCGACCCGGCGTCACGCCCGGCGACGACCCGCAGCAGGCGTCGGCGCGCGGGGTCGAGGAGCTCCGCCGGAGGCTCGGCCGGGGGCCGAGTTGGCGCCGGCCCCATCGGAGGGGTATTTTTCACAATGTCATTGTAGGAAACAATCTCCCCGGAGGCCACCCATGGACACCCGCTCCCAGATCCCCCTGACCGAGACCACCGGGCACGCGAGCGCCTGCGGCTGCGGCGACGAGCCCGCGGGCGCCCCCGAGCTGGATGTGCGCCCCATCCCCCACGCCATCCGGCACGCGACCGTCTTCGGCGCGCTGTCCGCCATCCCGATCGGCGGGTCCCTCGTGCTCGTCGCCCCGCACGACCCCAAGCCGCTGCTGGCCCAGATCGCCGACCGCGAGGGTCCGGTCACGGTGACCTACCTCGACGAGGGTCCGGACTTCTGGCGTCTCCGGATCACCCGGGCCTGAGCCGGCGACGGGAGGAGGAACCGCCGTGTGCTCGTACTGCGGGTGCGACAGCATCGACGTCATCGGCCGCTTCATGGGTGAGCACGTCGAGATCGTCAACGCCGCCGGCGACCTCCGCCGCGCCTGCGAGGCCGGCGACCGCACGGTCGCCCGGCGTGCCGTCGACGCCCTCGCGGCCCTCCTCCACCCGCACACCCGGGCCGAGGAGGTCGGCCTGTTCGCGGTCCTCGCCGAGGACGTCGAGTTCGCCGAGCACGTCCACCGCCTCTGCGACGAGCACGTCGTCCTCGACGGGATGCTCGAGCGGCTGGGCGACGGCGAGCACGACCTCTTCCCCACCTTCGAGCGGGCGCTGCGGGACCACATCCAGCGCGAGGAGGACGGCCTCTTCCCGGCCGCCGCGATCGCGTTCGCGGGGCCGGAGTGGGGGCGCGTCACCGCCCTCACCCCCGACCCCCCGGCCGTGCCGGCATGAGCGCCGCGCCACGTGCATGGCTGCTGCTGCCGGCCGGCCTCAGCCTCCTCGCCGGGCTGGATGCCGGTCTGCTCCTGCTCGAGGCGTCGGCACCGGTCGACGCCGCCCACCTGCCCGACGTGCACGGCCCGCTCATGGTGCTGGGCTTCCTCGGCACGCTCGTCGCCCTGGAGCGGGCCGTCGCCCTCCGCTCGACGCTCGGGTATGCCGCGCCCGCCCTCCTCGGGCTGGGTGGGCTCGCCCTCGCGGCGGGCCTCCCCCGCCTCATCGGGCAGGTGCTCCTCCTCGACGGCACGGTTGCCCTCGTCATGGTGCTCGTGTCTCTCTGGCGCCGCCGCCGCGACGACTGCGTCCTCGTCGAGGTCCTCGGTGCGGGTCTGGCCGCCCTCGCGGCCCTGCTCTGGGTGCGGGTCCCCGCCTCCGTCGTCGTGCCCCTGCTCGCCGGCTTCGTCGTCCTGACGATCGCCGCCGAGCGCGTCGAGCTCGCGCGGATCCACCTGCCGGCCTCGGCCGAGCGGGTCCTCGTCGGGATGGCCGCCCTCGTCGCGGCCGCCGCGACAGGGGCGGTGCTCTTCCCGGATGCCGGCGCCCGCACCTTCGGCGTCGCGCTGCTCGTCCTCGTCGCCTGGCTCGGCCCTCGGGACGTCGCCCGCCGCACGGTCCGGCTCCCGGGCCAGCCGAGGTTCAGCGCCGCCGCGATGCTCGCCGGCTACGGGTGGCTCGCGCTGGCCGGCGCCGCCTGGCTGGTCGCCGGCGTGACGACGACGCCGGCATCCCACGACGTCGTCGTCCACACGATCTTCCTCGGCTTCGTCATGAGCATGGTCCTCGCCCACGCGCCGGTCATCCTCCCCGCGGTCCTCCGGCGGCCCGTGCCCTACCGCCCGCTGCTGTGGGTGCCGCTCGTCACGCTGCACGCGGCTCTCGTCGTGCGCGTCGCCGGCGACGTCACGGGATCGCCCGCCCTCGTCGCGGTCGGTGGGTACGGCACCGTCGTCGCGCTGCTGCTCCTGCCCCTCACCGCCGTCGCCACCGCCGTGCTGCCCCAGCCGTCCCCGCACCCACCCGCCGCCGCGCGACCCCTCGTGCGGTCCTGACCACCTGCCAGGAGCGCCACCGATGAGCAGCCCGACACCGCCCGCCTCCCGCCGCAGCTGGCCGCTGCGCGACCGCCCGGGGCTGGTCTGGCTGGGGCTGGCGGCCGCCCTCACGCTCGTGCACCCGTTCGTCCCCGGCTCCCGGTGGCTCCTCGTGCACCTCGTCCTGCTCGGAGCCCTGACCCACTCAGCGATCGTGTGGAGCACCCACTTCACCCAGGCGCTGCTCAAGACCCCGCCCGACCTCGACGACCGCACCCAGCAGAACCGTAGGATCCAGCTCCTGCTCGCGGGCGTGGGCGCCGTCCTCGTCGGGGTCCCCAGCGGGTGGTGGCCGGTGACCGTGGTCGGCGCGACGGCGGTGTCCGCAGCCGTGACGTGGCACGGCATCCAGCTGTGGCGACGGCTGCGTCGCGCCCTGCCCGGACGCTTCCGGATCACCGTGCGCTACTACCTCGCCGCGGCGGCGTGCGTCCCGGTCGGGGCCGCGCTCGGCGCCTGGCTGGCCCGCGGCCTCGACGACGAGCGGCACGGGGCGGTGCTCGTCGCGCACTCGATGGTGATGGTGTTGGGCTGGATCGGCCTCACGGTGACGGGCACGCTCGTCACTCTCTGGCCCACGATGCTGCGCACCCGGATGGACGACCGGGCCGAGGCCCTGGCCCGACGGGCGCTCCCGGTCCTGCTCTCCGGGCTCGGGGTGCTCGCGACCGGAGCGGTCCTCGGCTCGCGACCGGCCGCGCTCCTCGGGCTGCTCGGCTACGCCGCCGGGTTGCTCTGGTGGGGGCGCGCGCTCGTCGCGCCGGCGCGACAGGCCCCGCCGCGGGCCTTCGCCACCTGGTCGGTCACCGCCGCCCTCGCGTGGGGTGCGGTCGCGATCGCCCTGGTCGGCTGGCGCCTGGCCACGAGCGGGTCGTGGGCGGACCTGGCCGACGGCTACGGCGTCGTGGCGGCCGTCGTGGCCGTGGGGTTCGCCGCCCAGCTCCTGTTCGGGGCGCTCTCCCACCTCATCCCGACCGTCCTCGGCGGCGGCCCCTCGGTCGTGCGGGCGGCGTCGGCCTGGTTCGACCGCGCCGCGCTGTGGCGGGTCACCGTGGTCAACCTCGGGCTCCTCCTCTGCCTGCTGCCCTCGCCGAGCGCCGTGCGGGTGGCCGTGTCGGTGCTCGTCCTCGGGGCGCTCGTCGCGTTCCTCCCCCTCCTCGTCCGTGCGGTCCGGGCGGCCGTCGTGGCCCGGCGGGACCTCCTCGCGGCGGTGGCCGAGGGTGACGCGCGCGGGGGTCGGCCGGCGGGACCCACTGAACAGCGCCAGCGGTCCTCGTCGGCTGCCCAGCTCCTCACCGCCGTCGCCAGCCTCGCCCTCGTCGTCTCGCTGGGCGTCGCGGCCGACCCGGCGTCGGTGGGCCTGGCCGCGGCTCCGGCGGGCGCGGTGTCCACCTCGGCAGCGGCTGGCGGGGCGCGCGTCGAGCCCTCGGGACGGACGACGCGGGTTCGTGTGGAGGCCCACGACATGTCCTACGTTCCCGCGTCGGTCACCGTGCCCTACGGCGACCGGCTCGTCATCGACCTCGTCAACGTCGACGAGGGGTCCCCGCACGACCTGACCTTCGGCGACGGCATCCAGACCGCACGGGTCATGCCGGGCCGCTCCACCTCCCTCGACGTGGGGGTCGTCGGGGCGAGCACGCAGGGCTGGTGCCGGGTCGTCGGGCACAGGCAGATGGGGATGGTGCTCGACGTCGTCGTGGAGGGCGGCCCCGCGACCACCGCCGGTGGCGGGTCGACGGCATCCGGCTCGGCGACGGCATCCGTGTCCGGGGCGGCGCCGGTGGGCGGAACGCCAGTGGATCTGACGACCGCTCCGGGGGCCAGCTTCGAGGCCGTCCCGGCCGCGCTGCCTCCGCTGGACGACAGCCGAACCCGCGTCGTCACGCTGACCATCGAGGAGGTCGAGCTCGAGGTGGCGCCGGGCGTGCGCCAGAAGCGCTGGACGTTCGGCGGCGTCGTTCCGGGGCCGACCCTGCACGGACGCGTGGGCGACACCTTCGTCGTGACCCTCGTCAACCACGGCTCGATGGGCCACTCGGTGGACTTCCATGCCGGCGAGCGTGCGCCCGACGACGTGATGCGCACCATCCCGCCGGGCGGCTCACTGACCTACCGGTTCACCGCGTCACGCGCCGGGATGTGGATGTACCACTGCTCGACGATGCCGATGAGCGCCCACATCGCCGCGGGGATGCACGGAGCGGTCGTCGTCGAGCCCGACGGGCTGCCGAAGGTCGACCGCAGCTACGTCCTCGTCCAGTCCGAGGTGCACGTCGACGGCGACGGCCGGACGACGGTGACCGAGGTCGACGCGGCCTCCGCCGCCGCCGACACGCCCGACGCCGTCGTCTGGAACGGCGTCGCGAACCAGTACGTCGCGCGGCCGCTGCCCGCCCGCGTGGGCGACCGGGTGCGGCTGTGGGTCCTCGCCGCCGGGCCGAACCGCGGGTCGAGCGTCCACGTCGTGGGTGCGCAGTTCTCGACGGTCTGGTCCGAGGGGGCGTACCTGCTGCGTGACGGCGTTGGTCCGTCGGGAGAACGCGGCGGGGGCAGCCAGGTGCTCGGGCTCGCTGCGGCCCAGGGCGGGTTCGCCGAGGTCACCTTCGACGAACCCGGTGCCTACCCCTTCGTCACCCACGTCATGGCGGATGCCGAGCGCGGCGCCCGTGGCCTCATCCGGGTCACGCCGTAGCAGGTTGCCCCAGCGGTCCGGTGTCCGACACCGCGCACGTGCGGGCTTGCAGTGGCCAAAGCCCCGATCTGACAGCAATGGCCCCGCAGGTGCGGGGTTGTTGCCGGGTCGGGTCCGGGATGACACCCCCCAGGGGTATCGTTGACGTCGACGAAGGAGGGCGACATGACCCAGCAGGATCCCCACGGGGGCCACGTGCCCGGCTACATCGACAACAAGGACGCCCCGCTCAAGCGGCTGCGCCGCGTCGAGGGCCAGGTGCGCGGCTTGCAGCGCATGGTCGAGGAGGACGCGTACTGCATCGACATCCTCACCCAGGTCTCCGCCGCCACGAAGGCGCTGGAGGCCGTGGCCCTGGGGCTGCTCGAGGACCACCTCAGGCACTGCGTCGCGGATGCCGCGAACGACCCGGTCGCCCTCGACGCCAAGGTCACCGAGGCCAGTGCCGCGATCGCCCGCCTCGTGCGGTCCTGACCCCCGACGACTCCGAGCCCCATCCCTCGCCCCGCACAGCCACACCGAAGGAACACCCCCGATGAGCACCCAGACCTTCTCCGTCACCGGCATGACCTGCGGCCACTGCGCGAGCGCCGTGACCAGCGAGCTGCAGGATCTGCTCGGCGTCACGCACGTCGCCGTCGACCTCGTCGCCGGCGGCACCTCGTCGGTGACCGTCACGAGCGAGCACCCCGTCAGCGAGACCGACGTCGCCGCGGCCCTCGACGAGGCCGGCGACTACGCGCTCGCCGCCGGCTGACCCCGGGCGAGGAGGGCACCGAGCCACGCGGTCCAGGCCGCGGCGACCAGCAGCCCCACCGCCGTCCATGGGGCGTCCCTGTCCGTGCAGCCGGGGCGTCCGGGAACCTGGTCATCGTGCCGAGGCGTCTTCCAGGTATGGGCCGTGACGACGACTTCGAGGAGTACGTCGCCGCGCGCTGGAGCCGTCTCGTCCGGTCCGCGGTCCTGCTCGGCTGCTCGCCGCCGGAAGCCGAGGACCTGGTGCAGGCGACCCTGATCCGGTGCATGGCCAGCTGGTCGAGGGTCTCCGAGGCGGATGACCGCGACGCCTACGTGCACCGCGCGCTCGTCAACGGCCTGATCTCCGCTCGGCGGCGCCGGTGGACCGGGGAGCGCCCGACCGCGGAGCTCCCCGAGCGACCCTCGCCCGACGGGTACGCGCTCGTCGACGAGACCGACGTCGTGCTCCGGGCCCTCGACCGGCTGACCCAGGACCAGCGCACCGCCGTCGTGCTCCGTTACTACAGCCATCTCGGTGAGGAGCAGATGGCCGAGGTGCTCGGGGTCGCTGCCGGAACCGTGAAGAGCCGGCTGTCCCGGGCCCTGAGGCGACTCCAGGACGATCCGAACCTCCAGGAACTGAGAGGAAGCCGATGAGCGACCCCGACCTTGCCGAGCTGCTCGAACGAGCCGGAGCGGCCACGCCCGTCAGTGCGCCGCCGCTCGGCGCCATCGCCGCTGGGGCACGACGCCGTCGTCGGCTCCGGTTGGTCGGACTGTCCGGCCTGGCGGCCGTCACGCTGGCCGTCATCGTCGCCCTGGCCACGGCGCTGCCCGGGGTGCCCGGCGGAGGCGTCGTCCAGCCCGCAGGACCTCCAACAGCACCCACGAGCGCCGCGCCCGAGGTGCCGGACCGCGGCGACCTGCCGTCGGATGCCGAGCTGGCCGACTACGTCTCGAGGCTCGAGGCGACGGTCCTGCCGGTGCTCGACGAGCTGAGGGTCGAGTACTTCATGGACGAGCCGGACTGCGCGGGCCTGACCTACGACCGGCCCTCCCCGCGCGACTTCACGAACGGGGACCCTGAGCACTGCGGTGGATCGACGAACGACCCGCAACCGTTCGACGACAGCGTCCGCGCCGACCACGCGCGCATCGCCGCCGCCCTGGAGGAGTCCGGGACCCCGATCGAGCGCGCCGGTGGGACCTTCAGCGCCGACGAGCTCCGCGGCGCGTTCTTCATGTCGACGCACCGCGCGCCCTTTGCCACGTCGTGGGAGCTGATGTACGACGCCGACGCCCAGCAGCTGCGCTCGCCCGGAGGGATGGTCACCATCGTCGCCCCCGTCCCCGGCAAGCCCGGCTGGTGGTTCCAGTGCTGCTCGGACTGACCGCGTGACGGCCGGGTGACGCAGCGCCGGGGGTGAACGGGCGGGGATGGTGGGCGCTCGCCCTCATCCGCGCACCACGGCGAGTGGATCGGGCAGACTGCCCGCATGTCGCTCCCCGACCCGGCGCTGGTCGTGCTGGTGGGCGCCTCGGGATCGGGCAAGTCGACGTGGGCGGCCCAGCGCTACCGGGCCGAGGAGGTCGTCTCGTCCGACGCCCTGCGGGGCGTCGTCGGGAGCGGTCCGCACGACCTGGACGCCTCGACCGACGCGTTCGCCCTGCTGGAGTCGATCGTCACGGCCCGGCTGGGCCGTCGGCTGACGACCGTGGTGGACACCCTGGGGTTCGATGTCGGCCGGCGACGTGGCTGGTTGTCCCAGGCGCGGGCGGTCGGCCTCCCGGCGGTCCTCGTGCTCCTCGAGACCCCTGACGACGAATGCCGTCGTCGCAACGCGCAGCGTGACCGTCCACTGCCCGCCCGGGTGCTGGCCGGGCAGCTGCGCCGTCGCCGGGAGGTGGCGACGGAGGTCGTGGATGAGGGGTGGGACCTCGTCGTCCCGGCGGGCGCGGATCCACCGCCGCCCGCCCCCGCGCCCGCCGTCGCGCGACCGCTCGACGACCGCACGGCATCCACCGGGGTCGAGGTGGTGCTGCAGGTCTCCCGCTTCCCGTGGGGCGAGGACCCGCTGGCGTGGCTGCGCGGCGTCGCGCTCGCCGCGGACGAGGCCGGGTTCGCCGGGCTGGCCCTGATGGACCACCTGATCCAGATCCCCCAGGTCGGCCGGCCTTGGGACCCGATCCCGGAGCCCTGGGTCACGCTCGGCGCCGTCGCGGCGCTGGGGACGCGGCTACGCCTCGGCACCCTGTGCACACCGGTGACGTTCCGGATGCCCGGGATCACGGCCAAGGCTGCCGCCACCCTGTCCGCGCTGACCGGGGGCCGGGCGTTCGTCGGGATCGGTGCGGGATGGTGGGAACGTGAACACGCGGCATTCGGGCTCCCGTTCACGCCCGCGCCGGAGCGGCTGGACGAGCTGGAGTACTCCATCCGTGTCCTGCGGGCCCTCTGGGCACCCGGGACCAAGCCGTACGCGTCCCACGGGGTCTACCTCCCGGAGACCACCTGTTACCCCCGCCCGACCGCCCCGATCCCCGTGATCGTGGGTGGCGGCGGCGAGCGCCGGACCCTGCGGATCGCGGCCACGCTCGGGGACGCGTGCAACCTGGTCACCTCCGATCCGACGGTGTTGCGGCACAAGATCGAGGTGCTCCGTCGGCACTGTGCCGACGTGGGCCGTGACCCGGCCGAGGTCGCGGTGACGACCCTCGACCTCCCGGTGGTCGGCCGCGACCGCGACGATGTCTGGGCCCGGGTGGAGCGGCACCGGGGCCGGACCGCGGCTGCGGCGTACGCGGCTCGGACGCACGCGGGCACCGTGGCCGAGCACCGCGACCGGCACGCCGGCCTCGCGGAGCTGGGGGTCTCGACGGTCTTCCTCAGCACCCCGGACCTGGACGGCCCCGAGGCCGTGCTCGACCTGGCCGGACTGAACGCGTGAGGAAGGTTCGGTCATGGCTGCGTTCCTGATCACGGGCAACGGGGTCATCCAGGCCCAACCGCCCGGGCGGCACATCCTTCTCTGCGGGATCGCGATGAACCAGGAGAGATGCTCGACCTCTTCGAGGTGACATTCCTGCTGTCGTTGGACCACGCGACGCAGCTGGAGAGACTCGACACCGCCGCGAACGCCCACCGGAGTGCCGCCCTACGTGCCCAGATCCTGGAGGGTCGACCCGTGTTCGAGCGAGAGATGACGGATGCCGGAGCCGTGCTCCTCGACGGGCGCGAGCCGACCTCGGTCCTGACGAGCTTCGGTCAGGAGCACGCTGCCGCGCGCGAGCGAGGTCGCCGCCAGGCCCAGGACCGCCTCGGGCAGCGTCGGCCACGGGCTGAACCGCCCGGTCGCGGGGTCGAAGATCTCCGTGGTCGCGGTGAACGTGGCCGGGCCGATCCATCCCCCGGCGCGCAACCCGCCGCCGGGCAGCTCGGTCATCGTGTGGGCGGCCCGCCGGACGAGATCGCGGGGCCCGCCGGAAGATGCCGACGCAGACGGTCCCACCGCGCCGCTCGCACTGGGGCGGTCGGGCTCGGCCTGCCGGCCGGAGGTGCAGCCGGCCGCGAGCAGACCGACGAGGAGGACCGCGACAGACCTCACCGCAGGAATGTCACACATGGCGCGCCCCGGTGAAAGGACGAGCATCCGAGCGACGACGCCTGCCGAGAACGCGGCGGCGAGCGGGGCTACCGACCGTGCTGGATGCCGCGGACCATGCGGATCTCCCGCACCCCGCCCTCGACCTGGGCCGTCCCGTCGGCCACGAAGCCGTGCTTGCGGTAGAACGCCTGGGCGCGAGGGTTCGGGTCCGCCACCCACAGCGCCACCGACTCCTCCGGATCGACGACCGCGTCCAGCAGCGCCGGCCCAGCTCCTGTGCCGTGATCGGCTGCATACACGTAGAGCACGTACAGCTGCCTCGCCCACGCCGCTCCGGCGTCCAAGGGCGGGCCTGACATGCCGATCCCGACCAGCTCGTCATTCCGCTCGGCGACAGCCACGCGGTTCTCGCGGTAGCGCTCGTCGGTCAACGCGGCAGTCCAGAACCGTTCCCGCGCAGCGGGGAAGCCCGGGTCGTCGAGCACCGCGTCCGACATGAGTCCCCGATACGTCTCCTGCCAGCACCGCACGTTCACGCGCGCCATCTGCACGACGTCCTCGACCCGAGCCGGGCGGACCGTAGGCGAGGACCTCACTGCCGAAGCGTAGGCCGACCTCGGGGAACCGGCGGCCAGAGCCGGGACTTCCCCGCTCCCGCCACGACTGCCCACCCACCCCGATCACGGACACGACCACCGGTTCCGCTCACGAAGGCTCGAGGTCAGAGGGTGCCGACCTCGACGATGCGGTGCTTGATCCCGTACGCGACCGCGGCGGCGCGCGAGTCGACGTCGAGCTTGGTGAAGATGTTGGACACGTGGCGATGGACGGTGCGCTCGCTGAGGTGCAGCTCGCCGGCGATCGCGCGGTTCGCCTTGCCCCGGGCGATGAGGCAGAGGACCTCGACCTCCCGTCGAGTGAGGCCGTGTGTCTCGGACGCACCGTCCGTGGCAGCGACGATCCGGTCCAGCCGAGCCAGGTCCGGACGCGCGCCGAGCCTTTCGAACGTCTCCCGCGCCGCCGAGAACTCGAGCCGCGCGCCATCCTCGTCAGCGAGTGCGCGGCAGGCCTGCCCGATCAGGACGTTCAGTCTTGCCCGCTCATGCGGGGCATCCTGCTCCTGCCAGGTACCGACGGCCCGCCGCAGCAATGGCAGGGCACGTCCGGGATCGCCCTCGGAGAGCGCGAGCGCGCCTCTCACGGCGGACGTCTCGGCCTCGATGGCAGGCGCCGTCACCTCCCGCGTGATCTCCTCGAACTCGGCCACGGCATCCCGGGCCGCCTCGATCTTCCCCTCGTCGAGGTGGATGGTGACCGCGGCCTTCAACAGGTCCAGGCGCTCGGGCTTCGCGGTCACCTCGGTCAGCGCTCGACGAATGCCGGCGGACGCGGCGTCGACATCGCCTTCCGCGAGTCTGAGGAGGGCGAGTCCCGGCTGTGTCGGGCAGCCGTGTTCCGCCGCGTGGCGGTAGGCGGCCTCGGCGGCATCCGACTCGCCACGGAGCCGCCGGACCTCACCGAGCTGGTAGTACGCGTGGCCGCAGACCCACCCGGTGTAGCCGTCGAGATCGGCACAGACCGCGGCGATCTCGTCGAGGGCTTCCGGCCAGGCGCCGTTGAGGAGCATCAAACGTGAGCGGTAGATGCGGCAGTTCCCGAGGTACGCGCCTCCCAGACTGCTCAGCGAGTCGAGCCACCTGACCATCGACCTGTTCCAAGCCCGGGCGCGAGCGAAGTCGCGGGCCAGACAGCACCCGCGGACGGCGGCGCAGTAGATCCAGGGGGTCACGCGTGGCGACAGCCCATCGTCGAGGAGGATGGCCATCGCCTCATCCAGGCGGTCGAGCCCGTCCTGCAACCTCCCCTCGTCGATCAGGGTCTGTCCCCACATGCTCAAGGCCCAGGGGACCACCTCTCCCTGGCCCTCGTCGACGATCGCCCTCAGCAGCTCGTCGGCGCGAGCGCGCTGGCCCGTCGTCGCGTGGGACATCGCCTCGGGGATCCTGAGCCACGGGCTGGCGTCCATGTCGGGTCCCAGGGTGCGGCTCGTCTGCTTGAGCCAACCGCTCGCCCGGACGACCTCGTTGGTGTTCAGCAGCGCCCACCACAGCCAGAACGCGACCTGCGCCGCGTCATCGAGCTCGTCGGCACCGACCCGCAGGTCGAAGACACGGTGAAGCAGGGCGACCGCCTCATCACCCCGGGCAGAGACCTGCGCCACCTCGGCGAACGCTTCCAGATCCTCGACGGCGAGCGCCTCTTCGGCGTCTGCCGCGGCGTACTCCGCGCACGCCTCCTCCCACCGGGAGGCCCGGCGAAGCTCCCGCGCGCGGGACAGGTGTGCCGTGGAGACGGCGTCCATGCCTCCAGCATGGCGTCGCGCATCGGCGATGGGTAGTTGTACCCACGCCCCCGGACCCAGGTGGCAGCCAATGCCGATCCGCCCGGCCGCCGGGTCGCCCAGTCTCGACATCAGACGCACGCAACGGCGGGCGTCACAGGAGTGAGACCGACGAGCCAGGGGGCTTGCGATGAGGACAACACACGTGAACGGCATCGAGCTGGCCTACGACGTCCAGGGCGAGGGGGAACCGGTGCTGTTCGTCCACGGCGCCATCTGGGCCGACTTCCTTCGTCCGTTGGCAGAGCAGCCGGCGTTCAGCGGGTTCCAGAGGATCCGCTACCACCGGCGCGGGTACGGCGAGAGCGGCGGACCGGCGGGCGGCTTCGGCATGCAGGCGGCCGACGTCGTTGCGCTGCTGGACCACCTCGACGTGGACCGGGCACATCTCGTCGGCCACTCCGAGGGTGCGATGATCGCGCTCGTCCTCGCAGCCTCCTCCCCGGATCGGGTTCGGTCCCTGGCGCTGCTCGAGCCGCTGCCGTCGAGCAGCTGGCTGGCTGCCAGCGACTTCGCGGACCTGCTCGGGATCCTCGGACCGGCGTTCGAGGCGATGGTGGGTCGTTACCGGGCGGGTGACATCGCAGGCGCCTATCAGTCGCTCTTCGAGCCAACGGGCCTGGATTGGCGCGCGGCGGCGGAGGCCGCGGGGGCCGGCGTCGTCGACCAGGGAATCAGGGACGCGGCCACGTTCGTCGAGGGCGAGGCGTCCGAATTGATCGAATGGAGCTTCGGGGTCGAGCAGGCGGCGACGATCCACAGCCCCGTGCTCTCGTGGGCCTCCGCTTCGCAGAACCCGATCAACCCCGCGGTCCGAGCCTTCCTCTGCGAGCTGTTCCCGCACCGTGAGGAGGTCATCCTCGAGGGTGGCGACCACTTCTCCGTCACCACGGACCCCACGGCCGTCGCCGAGCCGCTCGCCGACTTCGTCTCGCGCCACAGCGCGGCCGCCGCACTCACGTGAGGTTTGCGCCCGAGGAGGTCGGCCCCTGGGTGGCTCAGTCGACGTGGTCGCGCCAGGAGTGCCGCGGTTCGTACCCCAGGACCGCGCGGGCCTTGTCGATGGCGAGCAGGGTCTCGTGCTCGGAGAGGTCCTTGGTCAGGGGAACGTCGGGGTACACCTCGGCCATGAGGCTCGCGCTCGACCTCGTCATCACGGTGTCGGCGTTGGCGATGATGAAGACGTCCGCGCCCGGGACGGCATGGGCGAGCGCGCGTTCGACGGCCTGCGCGCCGTCGCGGGCGTCGATGTAGCCCCACAGGTTCCACTTCCGCTGGCGCGGATCCGCGTCGAATGACGGGAACTCGGAGTAGTCCGCGACCTCCATGACGTTGGAGAAGCGCAGTCCCACGGCGACGAGGTCCGGCTGCCAGCGGCAGAAGTGGCGGGCCAGCTCCTCCTCGAGGGCCTTGTTGAGCGAGTACGTCGACTCCGGCCGTGGCGGGTACGCCTCGTCCACGGGCGCATACGGCGGCGGGTCGTCGAAGGGCAACCCGAGCACGGTCTCGCTCGAGGCCCAGACGATCTTGCGGAGCCCGGCGGCGCGGGCCGCGGCGAAGACGTTGTACGTCGCCGCCGAGTTGTTGGCGTAGGTGACGGCGTTGCCCGCCATGCCGGGGGCCGGGATCGCCGCGAGGTGGACCACGGCGTCGACGGGGCCGTGCTCGTCCACGCCGCCGGTCAGCACCTCGGCCACCTGCCCGTAGTCGGTGAGGTCGGCCACGAGGAACTCGCCCTCGACGTCACGGGGATCGCCTCCGGCCACGCGGTCCACGGCGAGGACATCGAGCCCGACACTCCGAAGGTGGGTCACGACGGCACGACCGAGCTTGCCGCGGGAGCCGGTGACAACCACACGTCGAACGTCCCGGTCGATGGTCATGCGTCCATCCTGCCTGTCCGTCTGGCCGTGGCACGAGAAGCGACCTGTCGACCCGCCCCTCGGGGCTCATCCACTGGTACGGCCCTGGGCCCTTGGATATCATGTGGCGTCCCTTGCTGCGGATATCCGTGGCGGCGCCTCAGGGGTAGATCCTCAGGAGGCATCCGTCATGACCCATCATCTTCTGCGCGCGGGCGCAACGGCGTGCGGGCTGGTCCTGGCCGGTGGCATGGTGCTCAGCGCACCCGCCGCGGCCCGACCATTCGAGCAGGGACGTTTCCATGACGTCTTCACGGACTTCTTCGACTGTGACGGCACGCCCACCCGGGTCGACGGCGACGTCTCGGGGAACTTCAACGCGGTCGTGCGCAAGGGCCTCGTCTACTTCCGCGAGAGCATTCACGCGACGCTCGTGTACACCAACCTCGACACGATGGGCACGTTCACCGAGATCTCGACAACGAACAGGCGAGACGCACAGGTCACCGACAACGGGGACGGCACGCTGACCATCGTGGTCCACGCGACGGGCTCGTTGCGCCTCTACGACTCCGACGGCAACTTCGTGCTCGCCGACCCGGGGCAGGTCCGGTTCCAGTTCATGGTGGACCACGGCGGCACGCCCGGCGATCCCAGCGATGACGTGGAGATCGAAGGGTCGTTCGAGGTCGTTCGGGAGAGCACCGGGCGCAACGACACCCAGGGGCGGGACTTCTGTGAGGACCTGGTGACCTTCACCAGCTGAGCGGCGTCGGCGGCCTTGACCCGCAGGCTAGCCTTGCCCCGGCCCGGTTCGTCACGTCCACCGTGCAGGAGGTGCTGGCACAGCTGGTCTTCGCGGCCGACCAGGTCTTGCCGTCGTCCCAGGACAGCTGCACGGTCGGTGTGACCACCGGCAGGGTCGTCACGCCGTTGGGCATCGTGAACGCGACGGTGAAGGAGTAACGGACCAAGGCTGGAGGCCAATTCCGGTCTCTCAACTGGCTCTCAGGCGCTACGGATCGCCGAAACGGGTGCGTCGAGCCGTTCGCGAGCAGAGGGTTGACCGTCCCAGGGTTGCGTGGAGGAGGAACCGCCCGACGCGGTGCCCATCGACGTGACGGACCGCGTACGCTTGTCCGGTGTCCCGTCGTTCGGCGAGGACGCTCCAGCGACACGGGGGCCAGGGCTTGGTCCCTGACGCGCGTTCGCGTTGGTCCGGTATGCCGTGCTGCCGGCGCGGCGGCCGCGCCGCCTCGAGCACGGTGGACCCGGCGCCGACCTCGGCTCCACCCCGTGTCCGACTCAGGAGAAGGAACCGCTTGGCACAGCGAGCTCCGCGCCGTGAGCGCCGCGCCGGCGCGCCGCGCACCACGCCGCGCGACCGGCGTCGTTCCCGCGCCGGGGGCGACGAGGGCATCATCCCGGTGCTCGCCAAGACCGTGCGGCAGGTCGAGGCCGCTGCGCAGCGCGGGAAGGTCGGGCCGAGCGGCCGCACGGCGTACCAGGTCGTCGCCCTCCTGGTGCGGGAGGAACGCGCCCGGGTCAAGGCGGACACGTCGACGCCAGAAGCCGAACGGGCCAAGGTGCTGACGCGGCTCGACGGCATCGCCACGATCCTGGCCAAGACGGCGGTCCGTGACACCTCGCTGCTGGAGTTGCTGGCCGAGGGCGCTGTCGTGTCGTCCTCGGCGGTGAGCCTCAAGAACGACCTGCTTCTGGCGGGCGGGCGCGAGCCCGAGCCGGAGGACGTAGAGGAGCCCACGGCTGCCCCCGACGTGGCCCCCTCGACGCGGCGCGTGGTCCCGCAGAGGGTCATCGCCCGCCAGTTGGCGAACCCTTTCCAGGCGCCGGACTTCTCGGCGGTGCCGTCACCTCGCCCGACCACCAACCGGCTCGGTGACTGGGAGCTGCTGACCCCCCTGTTTCGCGCCTTCGAGTACGGCGGCGACGCCACCTGCATGCCATTGCCGGAGCCCGCGGACGTGGTCCACGGCATCCGGGGACTGGAGCTCATGCACCACCAGGCCCAGGTCGTGGCGGCAGCCGCGGCCGGGCACCGCACGTTCCTGCTCGCAGACGAACCGGGCCTCGGCAAGACCGCGCAGGCGCTGCTCGCCGCCGATGCCGCGGACGCCTTTCCCCTCCTGGTGGTCGTCCCGAACGTGGTCAAGGCGAACTGGGCGCACGAGGCCGAGCTGTGGACTCCACGCCGGGCAGCGACGGTCATCCACGGCGACGGCGAGACCATCGACGGCTTCGCCGACATCGTCATCGTCAACTACGAGATCCTGGACCGCCACGTGGGCTGGCTGGGGAACCACGGCTTCCGCGGCATGGTCGTCGACGAGGCGCACTTCATCAAGAACAAGTCGTCGCAGCGCTCGCAGCACGTCCTGGAGCTGTCCGAGCGCATCCGGGCCCGCAACAGCAAGGCGCTGCTCATGGCACTCACGGGCACGCCGCTCATCAACGACATCGAGGACTTCAGGGCGATCTGGCAGTTCCTCGGCTGGATCGAGGACACCAAGCCCCGCCACGCCCTCATGGCAGCCCTCGAGGAGACCGGCCTGACGCCCGCCGACCCCGGGTTCTATGCGGCCGCGCGCACCAGCGTCATCGACCTCGGCATCGTCCGGCGACGCAAGGTCGACGTCGCCTCCGACATCCCGGCGCGCCGCGTCGCGGACCTGCCGGTCGAGCTCGACGACGAGGCCGCCCGCTCCATCCGGGCCGCGGAGCAGGAGCTGGCCCGGCGTCTGGTCGCGCGCTACGAGTCGGCGCTGGCCGCCCGCAAGGTCAGCACGGTGATCGAGGGCATCGACCACGACCTGGTCCGCCGGGTCGCCGCCTCGGAGCGCAAGAACGCCGGCTCGGACACGACGGGCGACAACGTGTTCGCGGTGATGCGCAGGATCGGGCAGGCCAAGGCCGGCCTCGCCGCCGACTATGCCGCCCAGCTGGCCCGCAACGTCGGCAAGGTCGTCTTCTTCGCCAAGCACGTCGACGTCATGGATGCGGCGCAGCGGACCTTCGCCAAGCGGGGCGTCGGCTACGCCTCGATCCGCGGGGGCCAGACCCAAAAGGTGCGCAAGGCCAACATCGAGGCGTTCCTCACCGACCCCGAGATCGCCGTGGTGGTGTGCTCCCTCACCGCGGCCGGGGTGGGGCTCAACCTCCAGGTCGCCTCCAACGTCGTGCTCGCCGAGCTGTCGTGGACCTCGGCGGAACAGACACAGGCCATCGACCGGGTGCACCGGATCGGCCAGACCGAGCCGGTCACCGCCTGGCGGATCATCGCCGCCCAGACCATCGACCCGAGGCTCGCTCAGCTCATCGACGACAAGGCGGGGCTCGCGGCCAGGGCTCTGGACGGCTCGGACGAGGACGTCGGTTCCTCGGCCGACGTGCAGCTCGAGGCGCTCATCTCCCTGCTGACCGAGGCGTTGCACGCCGACGCAGCGATCGCCGAAGGACCGCTCGCGTCTAAATGACACGGCCGCGGGGCGCGGCCGCGCGTCAGCCGATGCGCTCGGCCAGGGACACGATGATCCCCTCGGGCCCGCGCACGTAGGCCATCCGCCAGCTGTTCTCGTACTCGCCGACACCGCCGACGAGCCCGTAACCGTCGGCAGCCAGCTCGTCGACGGCCGCCTGGAGGTCGGCGACCTCGAAGGCCACGTTGCGCAGGCCCAGCTCGTTGGCCATGGCGGAGGGGGATCCGGGCTCGTGGTCGGGCCTGACGAAGCTCGAGAGTTCCAGCGCGGTTCCACCCTCGGGCGGCCGCAGCATGACGATCTCGCTGCGCGAGTCCGGGATACCGGTGACGGTGTCGACGAACTCGCCCTCCACGAACGTCCTCCCCTCGACCTCGAGGCCCAGTCCGACGAAGAACGCCGTCACTGAGTCGAGATCTGCGACGGTGATGCCGACATGGTCGAAACGTCGTACGTGTGACATGCGTTGCTCCTCCGTGGTTGTCCTGCCGATTCGATACCGGGACGGAGCCGGCGTCGGGTTCTCGACATGCTCACGGCCGCAGGGCCCGGCTTTCAGCCGACTGGTCCCTGACGACCCTGTAGGCGAGGTGGGTCGCTCGCGGCGATTCGACGACCTCTCGCTGGACCAGTGCCGTCGGGCCGACGAGGTCGAACAGGCGGGTGCCTGCACCGAGCAGCAGGGGCGAGAGATGGATGTGGAGCTCGTCGACCAGCTGTTCCGCCAGCTCTGGTCGATGACGTTCGCCCCGCCCATGATGACCACGTCCCGCCCCCCATCACCACGGCGCCGGTCGCCTCGAAGCTGCCTGCCAGCACTTCCTCGTCGACCGGTGAGCGGGGTTCCTCGAGCACCCACGCATGGATCCCCTCGCCGTCGATACCCAGCCCGTGGTCCGGGTCCGCACCCGGACCGGTGACGTATCCGTGTCGACCCGTATCGCCCGCAGCCTGAGGCGCGCGTTCGCGCATCAGCGGCCGGCTCGTCAGTCCGCGCCATGCGCCAGCCGTGCGACCGCGTCGGCCACTCGGGAGCCGAACATGACGGGGTCGTTGTGGTCGGCACCCGCGATCACCACTCGCTCGGCCAAGGAGGGGGCATGGTCCGCGACGCGGGCACTGAGCACTGTGGGGACCACGGAGTCGCGGTCGCCGTAGATGACGGTGAGCGGCACGCCGCTGGTGGCGAGGTGCTCCACCACGGGGAACCGGTCGCGCAGCAGCGCTCGCACCGGCAGCCATGGGTAGTGGTGCGCGCCCACGTCGGCGAGCTCGGTGAAGGGCGAGCGCAGCACGATCCCCGCCGGAGGGTGCCGGGCCTGCAGCGCCGCAACCACGCCTGAGCCCAAGGACTCGCCGAAGTAGACGGTCCGATGCGGTGGGTACCCGAGCTCCTCCAGCGCCCCAGCGGCGGCGTCCGCGTCGGCGGCCAGGCCGTCCTGGCTGGGGCTGCCGGGATTGCCGCCGTAGCCGCGGTAGTCCATGAGCAGGACGGCGAGTCCACGGCGGCTCAGCTCTTGGGCGAACCCGGCCCTGCCCGCCCGGTTGCCGCCGTTGCCCGGCGCGACCAGGACCGCCATCCCGGTGTCCAGCTGGCCGGTCGCCGGGACGAACCAGGCGCCCAGCTCGAGACCGTCGGCCGTGTGGAGCGTGACATCGCTGGCCCCGGCAATGACCTCCCCCGCCGGGGGCACCGGCGCTGGGTCGGGAACGTAGATCAGCTGGCGCTGCAGCGCCCACAGCATCGCAACCACCGTCCCCCCGAGCAGGAGCACCACGAGGAGGCCACGCCCGAGCCTCCTGCCCGCCGGCCTGATCACTCCTCATGATCGCCTCGGCGCGCCGGCATCGCAAACGAGACGGACCGGATGGTTCGGGACGGGCTACTGGTAGGGGTCGGTGGTGTCACGCAGCGCGGTCAGGGCGTCCCGGAGCCGGTCCATGAGCTCGTCGCCGAGCTGAGCGCGCCACTCGGCCTCGATGCGCTCCTCCTCGGCGCGCGCGATCGGCAGGGCGGCTTCGGCGCGGGCAGTCATCCGCACCAGTCGCGCCCTCCCGTCGGAGGGGTCTGGCACCCGCTCGACGTAGCCGGCCCGTTCCAGCTTGTCGACCAGGGCCGTGGCCGTCTGCTTCGCGATCAGGGCACGCTCGGCCAGCACACCCAGACGGGTGCCGTCGGTGTCGATGCCCATCATCAGCCGGCTCTGCGCGATGGTCACGTCGTCGAAGCCGGCCTCGTGCACGGCACGGAAGATCCGGTCCGCGGCCGCGCGGGAGGCAATGAACATCAGCAGGCTGCTCGGCAGTTCCCGTGCCATCTGACCCCTATGCATAGTCCCACAGTCGAACTATAGTAGTTCGATCGTAGGACTAGCCTAGCGGCGCAGGAGACCTCATGACCACGCCACCCGACCCGAGCGTCGTCGACTTCTGGTTCGACCCGGTGTGTCCGTACTCGTGGACGGCATCGCGCTGGCTGCACGAGGTCGAGCAGCGCAGACCACTGCGAGTGCGGCACCACGTGATGAGCCTGTACCTCCTCAACGAGCACCGAACCGACGTCTCGGCGGCCTACCGCGAGAACGTCGAGAGCTCCCGCGGGCCGTCCCGGGTCGCGACCGCGGCGGCGGTGAGGTTCGGCGAGCAGGTCCTCGCCGGCTTCTACACCGCCTTCGGCGAGCTCGTCTTCGACCGGTGGCGGCGCCCCAGCAGCGCCGAGTACCACGCGGCGATCCGCGCCGCTCTCAGCCGGGTCGGTCTCCCCGGTGACCTCGAGGACGCCATGGAGTCGGACGAGCACGACGAGGCCCTGCGGCGCAGCCACGACTCCGGCATCGCCCCGATCGGAGGCGAGGTGGGCACGCCGATCACGCACATCGACGGCGTGGCCTTCTTCGGTCCGGTCCTCAACGCCATCCCGCGCGGCGACGACGCCGTCCGGGTCTTCGACGGCGCGCGGCTGCTCGCCGGCTACCCGCAGTTCTTCGAGCTCAAGCGCACCCGCGTGCGCCCACCGGTCTTCACCTGACGGAGGATGAGATGACCACGATGACCCCCGCCCAGGCGGATGCCGTGTGGGACGCGATCGACGGCCAGCGAGCACGCACCGCCGACCTGCTCGAGCAGCTCACGGCCGAGCAGTGGGACCACCCCTCGCTGTGCCAGGGCTGGACCGTCCGGCACGTCGCCGCGCACCTCACCCTGCAGCAGCAACGTGTCCGTGACGTCGCCGCCTTCGTCGTCCACAACCCCCGGATGCTGCGCAGCGTCACCCTGAACGCGACGATCCACGACTCCGCCGTCCTGCAGGCGGGCGTGCTGTCCAGCCGGGAGATCATCGACCGGATCCGGGCCATGATCGGGTCCCGGCGACACAACGCCTTCGTGAGCCCGCTGGAGACCCTGACCGACATCCTCGTCCACAGCCAGGACATCGCCATTCCACTCGGACGGGACCTCACGATGAGACCCACCGCGAGCACACTCGCCGCCACCCGCCAATGGGACACCCGGGGCACCTGGCTCACCATGGTCTTCCGCCGACTCCCCCTCGACGGTTACCGCCTCACCGCCACCGATGCCGACTGGACGCGCGGGCAGGGCCCCGAGGTCACCGGGCCCATCGGTGCCCTCCTGCTCCTTCTGACCGGTCGCGATGCCGCCCTCGAGCACCTCACCGGCGAGGGCGCCGACGCCCTGCGCTCGGTTGTCTCCAGATCCGTGCCCTGGGCCGGAGCGCCTGGGCTCGACTCCGATACCTGATGGGGCCTCAGTCCGGAAGTTCGCTCGGCAGAACCACAGCGTCCACCAGCGCGCCGTTGCGGATGACCGTGACTTCCATCCGCTGCCCGATCGCGTCGGCAAACAGGCGCTTCTGCAGCGACTGGGCATCGCCCAGCGGGGTGCCGTCGATCGCGAGGACCAGATCGCCGGCGAGCAGGCCGCTCTGGGCGGCCGGGCTCTTCTCCACGACCTCGACGACGCGCAACGCGCCGCGCTGCCGGTACCGCTCAGCCTGGATGGGGGTCAGCCGTGCAGGAGTGCTCACCAGACCGAGGTACGCGCGCCGCACCCGCCCGTCATGCATCAGCGCGTAGATGATCCGGTGGGTCGTGGCATTGATGGGTACCGCCATGCCGAGGCCTACTCCGGCGACGGCCGTGTTGATCCCGACGACGCGACCGCGGCTGTCGGCCAGCGCGCCGCCGGAGTTGCCCGGGTTGAGCGCGGCGTCGGTCTGGATGACGTCCTCGATCAGGCGCGCCGTCGTGCGGGTGCGCACCGGCATACTGCGGCCAAGGGCGCTCACCACGCCCGCCGTCACCGTGCCAGAGAGGCCCATCGGATTGCCGACGGCCACCACGAGCGAGCCGACGAGGAGCGCGCTCGCGTCGCCGTACTCAGGCGGGGACGGCACCTCGCGGTCGGCGCGGATGACGGCAACGTCGGAGAGTGGGTCACGGCCCACGACGTCGAAGTGCGCGACCGTGCCGTCGGCGAACTCCGCGGTGCCGACGCTGGCATCGCCGACGACGTGAGCGTTGGTGACGAGGTGGGACTCGCCGGTCAGGACCACGGCCGACCCCGCCGACTCCCCGCGGAGCGACCGGATCCGCAGCGCGGCGACCTTCGGCGTCAGCTGCGCCGCGACGGAGGTGACGATCGCTGAGTAGGCGTCCAGCGCGGCCGACTCTGCCGCCGGGTCAGTGCTCATGGCTGTGACAACGAGCGGTGGGCACGGTGGGATTCCGGGGTTCACCGAGGGCGGAACGACGCAGCGCCATGGGCTGTGGCACCCGCTGGTACCGTCACCGACCGGGCCGACCCTGACCGACGTCTTCGAGGACCTCTGACGCACACGCGGTGCAGGTGAGCTGGAGGACAACCAGCGGGACGACGAGGCCGCACGGTCAGCTGCCCCGCTGGAGGTCAGCCCACCTGCCCAGTGGTGACCCGGCCGTCCTGGACGTGCCAGCGCTGGTCGAGCCGGACGTTGTCCAGCAGCCGCCGGTCGTGCGTGACCAGCAACAGGGAACCGTCGTAGGACTCCAGGGCCTCCTCGAGCTGCTCGATCGCCGGCAGGTCCAGGTGGTTGGTGGGCTCGTCGAGGACGAGGAGGTTGACCCCGCGGGCCTGGAGCAGCGCCATCGCGGCACGCGTCCGTTCGCCGGGCGAGAGCCTACCGACCCCGCTGGTGACCTGGTCGGCCTTGAGGCCGAACTTCGCCAGCAGCGTCCGCACGTCCGCGGGAGCCATCTGTGGCATCGCCGTCTCGAACGCGTCGCCCAGGGGGAGGTCCTCGGCCAGCCCGGTGCGGGCCTGGTCGATCTCGCCGACCGCGACCGAGGTGCCCAGGCTGGCCCTGCCGGCGTCCGGGGCGAGCCGGCCGACGAGCAGCCGAAGCAGCGTCGTCTTGCCGGCGCCGTTGGGGCCGGTCACGCCGATCCGGTCACCGGCGATGACCTGGAGCGACGCCGGGCCGAACGTGAAGCGGCCCAGGCTTGCCGTGGCCTGGTCCAGCGTCGCGACGACGGAGCTGGAGCGTGGGGCACTGCCGATCGTGAAGCGCAGTGCCCACTCCTTGCGGGGCTCCTCGACCTCCTCGAGGCGGGCGATCCGGGACTCCATCTGGCGGACCTTCTGGGCCTGCTTCTCGGAGGACTCCACCTGCGCCTTGCGGCGGATCTTGTCGTTGTCGGGGGCCTTCTTGACGGCGTTGCGGACGCCCTGGGAGCTCCACTCCCGCTGGATGCGGGCGCGGGAGAGCAGGTCTGCCTTCCTGTCGGCGAACTCCTCGTAGGTGTCACGGGCGTGCCTGCGGGCGACGGCCCGCTCCTCGAGGAACGCGTCGTAGCCGCCGTCGTAGACCGCGACCCGGCGCTGGGCGAGGTCGAGCTCCACCACCCGGGTCACCACGCGGGAGAGGAACTCGCGGTCGTGGGAGACCAGCACCACCCCCGCACGCAGCCCACGCACGAACCCCTCCAGGCGTTCCAGTCCGGCGAGGTCGAGGTCGTTGGTGGGCTCGTCCAGCAGCACCACGTCGAAACGGCTGAGCAGCAGCGCGGCCAGCGCTGCCCGGGCGGCCTGCCCACCGGAGAGGGAGGTCATCAAGGCGCGTGGGTCGACGTCGAGGCCGAGGTCGGCCAGCATCGGCGGGAGACGCTCGTCGAGGTCCGCCGCGCCGCTGGCCTGCCAGCGGTCGAGACAGTGCGCGTATGCGTCCTCAGCGGCCCGGGAGTGATCGCCCGCGCCGAGCGCGGTGGCGGCCTGCTCCATCGCCGCGGTCGCGGGGGCGGCCCCCGTGCGGCGGGCGACGTAGTGACCGACGGTCTCGCCGGCCACGCGCTCGTGCTCCTGGGGAAGCCAGCCGACGAAGGCGTCGCTGGGCGCGGTCGAGACGACGCCGTCGAGCGGGTTCAGGTCGCCGGCGAGGATCCGCAGCAAGGTGGTCTTGCCGGCGCCGTTGGCGCCAACGACGCCCACCACGTCGCCAGGCGCGACGGTCAGGTCGAGCGACTCGAAGAGGGTGCGATGAGCGTGACCGCCGGCAAGGTTCTTCGTGAGAAGGGTCGCGCTCATCTGGCGATCGTAGTGACCTCACCGTGAGCCAGCCGAAGGGCGTCAGGCAGGTCAGGACGCACTCGGCCCACCGGGGTGGTCAACGGGATGGGCGGATGCAGGCGAGTCGGCGAGGTTGCGCGCTGCGGGCGTTCAGACCTCTGGTCCAGCCGCGTGGGCGATGATGGCGGCGAGCTCTGCCGGCCGGCTCCACATCGGCCAGTGACCCGTGGGCAGGTCGACGAGCTCCAGCCGCGGGTACTGGAGGACGCCCGCGAGGAACGGCATCCCCTGCGCGGCGTAGGAGCGGTAGTCGGCCGCTGAGAACGCGGTGCACACGATCGTGCCGGGGACCTCGAGACGACGTGGGTCGACGAGCGATACGGCGTCGCGGATCGTGGAGGCCGGTTGGGGAACGGCCCGTTCGCGGAAGGTGGCGAGCTGTTCCTCGCTCAGACCTGCCATGGAACCTTGCTCGAGCTCCTCCTCGTACTGCGCCGAGAGCGGGTACTCGCTGCCCGCCACCTCGGGGTCGATGGCGTACCCGTCCACGACCGGCGCCGTATCGACCCAGACGGCGTGGTTGACCTCGTCGACGTGTCGATCCAGCGCAACGGTTGCGGGAACGGCCGCGCCGCTGTGCGCGACCAGCACGGTTCGGGCGCCCTGAGGTGCGAGGCCAAGCGCCTGCTCGATCGCGGCCACGTGGTCCTCCAGGCGCACGGAGCCGCGGTCGGGATGGTTCGGCTGGAGGCCCGGCAGTGTGAGGGCGTGCGCCGCCACACCGTGCTCGCTCAGGTGGGCGACGACAGCGTCCCAGGCCCAGGCACCGAGCCAGAAACCTGGCACGAGGACGACGTGGGCCGGGACGCGCGCGCTTGGGCTGCTCATGGCTGGCCATTGTGCCGCGTCCGGCAGGGCTGCTGCGGTTCGCGAATCGACGGGAATGCCGTGGATTCGAGGGCGACGCGTGGCAGGGATGTCGAGACGCCGGCAGCCCGTGCGCGCGGCAGGCGCCGAGTCTCGGGGGCGCGCGATCTGGGGTGTAGAACGTCGCGAATTCGCTGCAGTGGCGCATCCGGTCGAAGGGGGCCATCGTGGTCCATACCCGGTCCTCAGTGACCACAGCGCGGGGCGGACGTGCCCTTGGGCCTGGCGTTCCTGATGGCGAGGGGGGCCTCGCTCGCAACCGGGCGAGCGAGGTGATCGGACCTTCGTGAAGGGGATTGTCATGACTTCGTCGATCAACCGTCGCAACTTCCTCGGGGGCGCCACTGCAGCCGGCATGGGCATCGCGATCGCCGGCAGCGTCGACGCCCTGGCCGGCTCCGGGAGCGCGCTCGCAGCCCCGCGGTCGTCGACGGGCTACGGCCCGCTCGTCCCGGATCCGGCGAAGCTCCTCGCCCTGCCGGCGGGGTTCTCGTACCGCATCGTCTCGCAGACCGGTGTCACCCAGACGCTCGACGGGGTCCCGACGCCGAGCGATCCCGACGGGAACGGCGTCTTTCCCCATGGGACGGGATCGACGATCGTCAACAACCACGAGATCAGTGCCTCTGAGCCCTTCGGGGTCCCGGTCCTTGCCGGGCTCACCTACGACCCGGGCGCGCGCGGCGGCACCACGAACATCGACGTCGACGCGCAGGGCAACCGGATCCGCGAGTACACGAGCGTGGCGGGCACCCACAACAACTGCGCCGGGGGCGTCACCCCCTGGGCCACCTGGCTCACCTGCGAGGAGACGGAGCAGCGCAGGGCCGGCAGGTTCCAGAAGGACCACGGCTACGTCTTCGAGGTCGACGCGGCCAGCCAGCAGGCCAACGTCGACAAGAGCCCCGTCCCGCTGAAGTTCCTCGGTCGCTTCGCGCACGAGGCGGTGGCCGTGGACCCCGTGACGCTGGCCATCTACGAGACCGAGGACGCCACGGCACCCAACGGTCTCTACCTGCGGTGGACCCCACCGGAGGGGTTCACCGGAGGCAAGGACGCCCTGCGGGGGCTCGCCCTGGCCGAGGGCGGGGACACGGCCGGGCGGCTGCAGGCCATGAGCTGCTACCGCGGGAGCAAGCACATTCCCGACCTCTCGCTGGCCACCCAGCCGGGCACCCAGTACAAGGTCGAATGGGTCGACGTGCCCGATCGGGATGCCATCACGACGTCGGTTCGCAAGCAGTTCACCGACGACCAGGTCACCCGAAGCCGCAAGCTCGAGGGGGCCTGGTGGGGTGACGGAGGTGCGTACTTCGTGGCCAGCTTCGCGCGCAACAGTGACGGCAGCGTCAACGAGCACGACGGCCAGGTCTGGTTCTACGACCCGCACACCGAGATGGTCACCCTCACGACGATCTTCGGGGTCAACCCCGACCCGACCGTCGACACGGACAACTACGACGGTCCCGACAACATCACGGTGTCGCCGTACGGCGGCATCCTCCTCGCCGAGGACGGCGAAGGCATCCAGCATCTGGTCGGGGTGACCGATCAGGGCAAGTCGTACCCGCTGGCGCGCAACGAGCTCAACGGGAGCGAGTTCGCTGGCGTCGCGTTCAGCGCGGACGGCTCGACGCTCTTCGCCAACATCTATTCCCCGGGGCACGTCTTCGCGATCACCGGGCCGTGGGGGCGGCCCAGCAACGCCCAGCCCTGACCGGAGTCCGCGCCACACGCCAGGCCACGACAAGCCCCGTGTGGCCGGTATGCGGCGGGAGGAAGCATGGCGCGTGCTGGTCCGCAGGGGAGCGTCGATGCCTGGCTGATGCCGGGCGGCGCCTCAGTCGAAGTGGTAGCGCGTCTCGCTGAAGGGCTCTCCATTGCCGAACGCGAAGATGATGCTCGGCTGGACGAAGTAGGTGTTGATCCCGCCAGAACGCATCTGGTCCGACATCCCGTACCACGTGCCGTCCTCGCGGGTCAGGTGCCAGCCATAGGCCTGCTCGAATGCCGCGGCGATGGTCTCCAGTCGTTCCGGATCGGACACCAGCAAAGCGGTGCCCTCGATGACGTAGTCGTCACCCGTCAACGTGTTGGTGCCCGCTGCGAGGATGCACTTCGGATTGCGGCCGAGGTTCTTCGCCTTCTGCTCGTTCTCGCCGGTGGCGAAGGCCATGCCGTCCATCGTCCACACCGCCAACAGTGGGGTGGCGTGGGGACGCCCGTCCGCTCGGACGGTGCACAAGGTGAACTTCTGCAGTCGACGTATCGCGTCGACCGTGTGTGCCCACGGCCGAGCGTTCCCCTCGGGCCCGGAGAACGGGCCGAGGTCGGTCCTTGGCGATGAGGTCATGATTCAGCATCTCCGCCTCCCGCGCGGTACGCAACGGATGCAGCACCGCTCACGTGGCAGCGCTGCGAGTCCAAGCGCGGCCCCTCGACTCGAGTCCTTCGACGCACGCGGCGGCATCCACAAGGCACCGACTCGGGTGGCCACTCAACCGCTGGATCAACACTCCTCGCCCAGCGCTGCTGGCTGCCAAGAACGAGGCCGGCGTCGACAGGCGAGCTCGGCACCGACGAGCCGGTGGAGCGGATACGTCAGCTCCTGCGGCAGGCACGAGGCGGCTCCGCGGTCCCGGGGTCATCACGCCAGTGAGTGACGCTCCACGGAGAGCCACGTCAGAGACGCTTCGCTCGTCACGACCGCCGCCCGCGGTCCTGTGCCGTAAGGAGGTCATCCATCCCCGTTCACCTGGCGCAATCAACGCGGCCCGTCATCGGTAGTCCAAGTGGGTCATTGCGGCAAGGTCAGCAACAGGAGGATCGTGGCCGATGCGGTTTCGGGCGCGACATCGGCGAGTTCGCCAGTAGGCGGGGGCGAGGGTGGCCGGCGGAGGCACCTTTGAGGCTTGGTCTGCGAACGCGCGACGATGGCAGGTGGCCACCAACAGCCCGCCCCGACCGTGGAAGCACGTGCCACAACACCTGAGGGGGCGAGCAGAGTGCCGACCCGATGGTCACAGCGCACGGCGATCATCGGTGCGCCGGTGCTCGACGTGCTGCTTGGACTCCTCCCTGCTGCGGATGCCGACCGTGTTGGCGTCCACGTCAGGGGAATCCGCGACCCATCGCGGATTCCGGTTGAGTGTCACCTCTTCTCCGCGCCGATCGGAACGGCAGCGACGGGCTGTGCGGGGTCCTCGAGACAGGTGATCGCTGACTGCACGCCCGTGGCCCAAAGCACCGACAGGAGTGATCGGGATGTTGGGTTCCCAGGCGCTTGAGACGGCCATCGGGTTGGCCTTGCTCTTCTTCGTTCTGGCCACGGCCACATCGGCCCTTGTCGAGCTGGTGTCGAAGAGGTTGAAGAAGCGGCACAGGGACCTCGAGCAGGCGATCGGGACCATGCTGGCCGGCGGGGAGGTCAGCTGGACTGGGGCGGCAACGATTGACGACCGATTCCGCGGCACGACGGTGTACCGCTCCGCGGACGCCGCCGCTGGAAAGGCCGGGGTCACCTACCTCTCGGCCAAGTCCTTCGCCGACGCGGCGGTCGAACTCGCCCGAACCGCTGACTCCGTCCCCCTTGGTCTTGCCGCCCGGATGGATCAGGTCTACGCCGATGTCGGCGATGACCTGACGCACTTCAAAGCCGGGCTGGAGTCATGGTTCGACGAGACCATGGCCGGCGTCGAGAGCCAGTACAAGAAGTGGGCGACGACGTGGCTGTTCGCCGCCGGGGTGGTGCTTGCCGTCCTCGTCAACGCCAGTGCTGTCGATGTCGCAGGTGACCTGTGGAACGACGCGGCAACTCGGGAGGCGGTCGTGGCTGCTGCCGAGTCGACGACCAGTGCGGGCCAGGATGCGACGACGATCGAGGAGGTCGCTGCCAGCACCGACGCGCTCAAGGAGCTCGGGCTGCCCGTTGGGTGGTCGGAACCGATGTTCGACGCCTCTCACGACGGCGGCTGGTGGGTTTCCCACGTCGTCGGCTGGCTGCTCACTGGTGCGTTGCTCATGCTGGGCGCCCCCTTCTGGTTCGACCTGCTCAGCCGGCTGGTCTCGCTCCGGAACTCCGGGAGGGCGCCAGAGGCCGCAGCGCGAGACGACACCTCGGCCACGGCCGCCGCCATTCGGGCAGAGGGGACCGCGAGCAGCGATGCGCCGCCGGGCCGACGCCCAGGCCCACCCGCCGCCGTCGGGCTCGCCGAGTTCCTCGGCACGGGCATGACGACGAGCTCACTTCCGGCGCTTGGGGATCCGCAGTCGGGCACGGCTGGACGACTGACCCGCCGCCTCGCCGGGAAGAAACCCGTGCCGCAGCCACCCCAATCCCCCACTGAGGGCGCCCCGGCCGAGACGCCGACCCAGCCCCAAGGACCTGCAAGCGGCTCGCCTGCCGTGGTGAAACCAGTGCGGCCGGGCCAGGACACCGATACCGGGATGCACAACAGAGAAGGAGGAGACCCGATGAGTGACTTCGACCCCAGACCGGGCGACGAGATCGAGCCCGTGGGTGAGGGCGGCACCTTTGACGCCTTCATCGGTCCCGACGTGGCGGAAGAGGATGTCATCGTCGATGACATCCACGAAAGGGACGAGACAGACCCCGATTCGTTGGGGGGGCGGTTGCAGTGAGCGGCACCCTGAGGACCCCGCTCGTCTCGGTGGCCCAGTTCCGGCGCTTCAACCACTGTGAACCCGGCCAGTGCCTCTACTACGTCTCGCGGTCCCTTGGCGGCCCCTTCGGTTGGAAGTACCTGAACTACGCCGCCAACGCCCAAAGGCACGCCACGATCCTGCACACGGGCACCCACCCCCCGGCGGGCGTGCCGGTCTACTTCCTCGGCTCCAAGTACGGGCACGTCGCCCTCTCGGTCGGGGGAGGCAAGGTCCGCTCCACGGACTACCCTCACCGGGGAGTCGTCAGCGAAGTCGGCATCATGACGCTGGCCAGGGCGTGGGGCCGCGAGTACGCCGGGTGGTCCGAGGACCTCGTCGGCCGGAAGATCCCGGGCGTCAGGCTGCACAACCCGGCCTCGTCGACCTACCCCGGATTCCAGGTTCATCGCGGCAGCCAAGGGGGAGTCGTCAAGACCGTGCAACGCCGGCTGGTGCAGCATGGCTACCCCCTCCCGATCAACGGGCGGTTCGGCCCGCGCACACAGGCCGCTGTCATGGCATTCCAGAGGCGTCACCACCTCAAGGTCGACGGTTGGGTGGGGAGATCCACCTGGGCGGCGCTCTGGCGCTGAGACCACCTTCGCCTTCCCAGCACATCGAGGCGATGGGCACGTCCTCGGTGACAAGCCCACCGTCGCCTCCCAGACGTGCTGGTGAAGCCCGTGCCCTGCTGGACTGATGCCCGCGAAGGAGCGCTCGTTGAACCAACCACTGGCAGCAGGTAGTCCCCCGCCGCGCCGACCAGGCTCGTCGTCGTCCCGTCCATCACCCGACAGACCGAACCGTGGGACGAGCTCGTCGAGCGCTTGCAGACCGTACCCGGGTACGACGAGCCGGTGTGCAAGTGGCACCGGACCCACCACGGCGCCAGCTGGTACCGACCCGGTCGCGCCGCAGACCTGGGGGCCCGATTGTTCACGGTCCTCGACATCGTCTAGCGATCGTCCGCGAATCAAGGAAGCGGGCGTGCGGTTCGCGGTGGGAAGCCGGATCTGATGGCGTCCCACACAACCTCGCCGCGGTCGTGACCACCCAGCCCTCTCGTCAGGTACGCGGCGCCATAGCTCGCGGCCGGTTCGGCCCAGGCTGAGCAGCCGCCTGCGCCTGCCATCCCGAGTTCGACCCGACCATCCTCCTCGCTGACCTGGAAGCCGAGCGTCCAGGTCACGGGCCGGTTGAGGACCAGATCGTGACCGGTCGCGGCGGGCTCGACATACGAGCGCCACAGGTCGTGCCCCAGACGGCCGGCGACGAGACCATCAGGTCTGACCACGTCGTCGTAGAAGTACGCCAGGGACAGCGCAGTGGCGTGCAGGGCCACGGCGGGGAACGGTGTACCCCGGAAGCGATCGGAGTTCAGCACCTCCGGCTCGAGCAGCCCGGGCGGTCGGCTCAGCGCCGGACCCCAGCGTGGGTCCTCGAGATAGCCCGACCGCCACCTTTCTGCGGGCTCCACCAGGGTTGCCACGCGCGCCAGATCGCGAGCCTCGACGCGCAGGTGCAGGTCCCATCCGGCAGCAGCCGCGAGACGGGCGAACCGCTCGACCAGTGGTTCGCCAGTGGCTCGGCGCAGAACTTCGTCGAGCAGGTGACCGTAGGTCAGGGCATGCTCGGCGACGCCAGCACCCGGCGGATGGATCGGGGCAGCCTCTGCGAGCAGGTCCACGAGCGCTTGACGGTCGTCGTACTCGACCCGCAACGCGTTCACGGGAAACACCGGCAGTCCGGCTTGGTGAGAGAGCAGGTGCCGCATCGTCGTGGACTCCTTGCCGCATCGTCCGAACGCGGGCCAGACCGAGGTGACCGGCTGCTCCAGGCCGAGCTCGCCCTCGGCCACGGCGTCGAGGAACGTCAATGCGGCGAACGGCTTGGCGACCGAGAACGTCATCACGAGGGTGTCCGAGGTCCACGGCGAGGCCCCGTCCCGGGTGCCGGCCGAGTGGTCGATCTCGACGACCCCGCCACGGACGACTGCCACGGCACCTCCCGGCTCCCGGCCCATGGCGACGAGCCCGTCGAGCACATCGGAGGGGTGGGTGCTCACGACGCGTCACGCTACGCCTCCCCGGTGAGCGCTGATCGAGAACCTTGGTTCGCGGCCGAACCCCGGTCCGCACCCGCCGCCACCGACAGCGAGCGCTCAGCCCACCTGCGTGGGAGTCCACACCATGGTCTGTTGATGCACGCGCTGGCCGTAGTGCCAGCTCCCCGTCGACCTCGGCGATGTAGAGGGTGTCCGGACAGGTGTCGACGTACGGGTCGAGGTAGACGATCCGCTCGGATGCCCGGATGTCTCCACAGTTCGCCAGTGTGCGACTCTGCGCCGGCCCGGGTGACCAGCTCCACGAGGGCGTCCCGGTCGGCGGCCGGACGCGGGTGTCCGCTCGGGAACGGGCGTGTACCTGCGTCAGGAGCGGGCACCCCCGTCACGAGCCAATCTCGGCGACCATGGGCACGGTCGCACTCCGTTGCTGTCGCTGACGCCCCGGTCGGCCTGTTCGGGCCAAGGTCTCTGGGCAGAGCAGACACCCGGCGCGCATACTGGCGGCAATGGCAACCTCATCTGGAAACCCGCGTCCTCATCACGCCAGCAGCCCCTTCCAACCTCATCCCGAGCCGATCATCGAACAGTACGAGCTCGGCGACCGGGTCTCGCACGACTCGTACGGGTTGGGTCGAGTCGTGGGGGTCGACGGAGGTGGGGTGACGGTCGACTTCGGCAATAAGACGGTTCGGATCACGACGCCCTTCCGCAGGATGACCAAGCTCTAGCGCGAGCGCCGGAGCTGGTCATTCCCTTGGTCGGCATGGTCGGGGTCAGGCGTCGTCGTGGGCGAGGCTGGAGGAGAGCTCGCGGTGGGCTGCGGCCTGGGCCAGCAGCGTCTGGGCCTTGGCCTCGAACACGCCCACGGCGTCGGCGCCGGCGGCGAAACGCGCCGGCGGCTCCTCGAGGGCAACCAGTCGGACGAGCGCGCGGGCCAGCTTGGCAGGGTCGCCGCCCTGCTTGCCGTTCATGCCCTGCCAGGCCTCGACGGTGGCCGTGGTGCGCTCGGCGTAGTCCTCGATGGAGGGCCGCGCGAACGTCGTCGACTCCGGGGTGAGCAGCTGGGTGCGGAAGAAGCCGGGCTCGACCAGCATGGTGCGGATGCCGAACGGGGCGACCTCGGAGGCCAACGCCTCCATGAAGCCCTCGACGCCGAACTTGGACGCGGCGTAGGCCGTGAGGAAGTCACCCTCGGCGGCGATGCCCGCGGTGGAGGAGATCGTCGCCACCAGGCCCGAGCGCTGGGCGCGCATCTGGGGCAGCGCGGCGCGGGTGACGTTGACCGGACCGAACAAGGTGGTCTCGATCTGGGCGCTGAAGTCCTGCTCGCTCATCTCCTCGAAGAAGCCGGCGTTGAAGCTGCCGGCGTTGTTGACCAGGACGTCGAGGTGCCCGAAGCGCTCGACGGTTGCTTGGACGGCGGCCCGCGCGGCGTCTGTGTCGGTGACGTCGAGGGCGACGGCGAGCACGTCCTCGTGCTCGCCGAGAGCGGCGGTGACGGTGGCGGTGTTCCTGGCGGTGGCCACCACGGCATGCCCGGCGGCCAGGGCTGCCTTGGCGATGTCCACGCCCAGACCCCGACCTGCCCCGGTGACCAGCCATACCTGCTGCTCGCTCATCTGATGCACGTCCTCTGCTGGTTCGTCGTGATGCACACCCCGGTTGGTGGTGCGTTGGTTCAAAGGCAATCAGGGCGGCTCTGAACGTGGCAGGCCCGCTCGTGAGGGTCATCGACAGGGACCCCCACGCAGTCCAAGCCGCTCGTAGGGTGGCTGTCATGGCAGCCAGTGACGAGCCCCCGGACCCCCGCGCCGCGGCGCGCGCGGAGATCCGCGAGTTCCTGTCCACCAGGCGGGCCCGGATCACCCCGCAACAGGCCGGCCTGCCCGAGTACGGCCACGAGCGGCGCCGCGTCACCGGCCTACGTCGCGAGGAGGTCGCACTGCTCGCCGGTGTCTCCCCGCAGTACTACACCCGGCTGGAGCGAGGGGACGCCCCCGGCATCTCCGAGAGCATCATCGACGGTGTCGGCCATGCCCTCCAGCTCGACGACGCCGAGCGCGCCCACCTGCTCCACCTGCTGCACACCGCCGGCACGCCCCGACGGTCCCGCCGCGGCACCCCCGCTGCGGCGCAGGGTGTTCGTCCGACCATCCAGCGCCTCGTGGACTCGATGCTCGACACGCCCGCCGTGGTGCTCAACGGGCGCTTGGAGATCGTCACCGCCAACGCGTTGGGCCGTGCGCTGTTCGCTCCTGTCTACGCCCTGGCCGACGACCACGAGGGACCGCCCAGCAACGCCCGGTTCGTCTTCCTCGACCCCAACGCCACGTCGTTCTTCCGTGAGTGGGACATCGTCGCCAACGACACCGTCGCCATCCTGCGCGCGGAGGCCGGCCGCGATCCCTACGACCGGGCCCTGTCCGACCTCGTCGGGCAGCTGTCCACGCGAAGCGAGGACTTCCGCCGACGCTGGGCCGCCCACGACGTGCGCATCCACGCAACCGGCGTCAAGCTCTTCCACCATCCCGTCGTCGGCGACCTCGACCTGCCCTACGAGTCCCTGCCCCTGGCACCGGGATCGAGCACCAGCCTGGTCGCGTACACCCCAGAACCGGACTCCGCTTCCCGCGACACCCTCGCCCTGCTCGCCAGCTGGGCAGCCAGCGTCAGCGACTCTGGGAGGCCCACGCCTGCCAAGAACCCCCAGCCTCGAGCCTCTCAACGGCCCCACGACCCAACCTGACGAACCACGACGACTCACGTTCTCTCACTGCCGCTTCGGCACGCGGCCTGAGACTTCTCCAACAGCGGTCATGGGCAGGACACTGCGCGGCACGCGGCGAGGTGACGCCTGCGTGAAGAGCGCTGATGTCGAGGGTCCGAAGTCGGGACGTGCCGGGTTCCGGGGGAGCCGTTGCGGCGTGCAAGGCTCGGCCGGCGGCAATGACCTGGCGCCAGTCAGCCACCCCCTCCTGGACCGTCGAGCCAGGCAGCGCCCACTGGGCAGCCCACCCCTCAACGACCCACGCCCCATCATCCGACCGACACAGGCGGTCGAGGCTGACGGCAGTTTCGACGACGAGTGGCGCTCGACCGGTATCGAGTACTCCGTCACGCTCGACTCTGCGGCGTCGGCGGAGGACTTGGAGCGCCTCAGCGCTGTGGTCGACGAGGTCGCGGAGATCCCGCGCGCGGTCCGTGCGGGCGCGCCAGTCAGGAGGCGTGGTTGACGTCGTTGCTGCGAGCGCCTGCTCGACCGCGAAGGATCTGCGGTCCGTCAAGCGACAAGACCAGGGCCGGGATGACGGAGCATCCTCGGGTGGCTGGCCACCGTCGAGGTCCACGGGGCCAACGACGTCACGCTCAACGCTCCCGACGACGACGCCTACGAGCTCGTGATGGCCGTCCCCCGCAGCGAGCCCACAGTGGAGGCGTTGCTGCCGCACTCAGTTCGTGGGGCTGACGCTCACCGCACTTGGTGGGAAGCCATTGCGGGTGGGAGGACGGGTCACTCGGCACCGCCCTGCGCTCACTCGGCCCACATCAGGACGACGGACTCCACCAAGCAGGACGAGATGGCTCTCACCAAGGTGCTCACGGGCGGGAACCCGCTGGCGGCCACCTTCGCCGTTCCGGCACGAAGGTCCGCGCGGTCCGAAGACCCGCGGACAGGACCCAGTTCCCTGGCTCGCGGACCTGTCGGATGAACGAGCCGGTTGAAGTGCGGATGGATCGCTCTGCCTCCGTGGCCGTGTCTGGATCAAGGAGGCGCTGGAAGTTGTACCAGGCCATCCCGCGTGCGACTCGAACGCCATAGTTCGAGAGCAGCTCGTCGTCTCGGGCAAGAAGCTGGTCCAAGCTCGCCAGCCACCAGCAGTACCGAGAAGACAGCTCTCCCTGAATCACGTCAATAGCCCCACCCAAGACTTCGTTCATCCGGTGGAAGTCGGCCAGGTGCGCAGACACGTCGGTAGTTCGCGACATCCTCCGCAATGCCACGGGAAGGTCATACGAGATGTGGGCCATCATCGAGAACAGCGCATCCTCCAACACATATGACCGGCCCTCGCTGATGGCCCAAAACACCTCCCGCCACGGCTCGGGAACGTCACTCGGGATGTCGTCTGCGGACGTGAGGGGAACGATGGTCGCGGTCTCGTCCCTCCATCTGTCCATCGCGTCGGTGGCCGTGAAGTACTCCGCCGCGAGCCCCTCCGCGAGGTCGGCCACCCACTGCGCATCACCGAACCTCGGCTCGCCGACGGCAAGAGAGGTCGCCAGGGTCCGGGTCAGCTCGAGGTACAGGTAGGCGAAGATGGCCCTGGTGTCTCGGGCGGCCTCATACGTCTCGACGTAGGTGGTCAGCCGCTCCGCGATGTCCGCGACAGTCTCCTCGGGCGCCTTGCGTGTCGCACTCACGACGACCTCTTGGTTGCTTGCTCGTCCGCATCGGCCCGGGAGCAGATCAGCTTGCCGACCAGGGACGCACGAGCGGCGCCGACCTGGTAGGTAGCCGTCCACGGCGACCCCAGCAGCGGCATGTACCGACGTTGTGGAAGCGCCCTTCGCGGGCCGGCCAGTCGATGCCTCATCGGTCTGCGGCGGCGTGTCGTTCGACGGCGTTGCGCAGGTGGCCCATGTTGGCCTTCTCGTCGCGGCGCATCACGACCAGAAAGAGCGGGAAGACCAGCCGGAACCAGCCGTGCGGGGTCGGCTCGAACGCTGCGTGGAGCAGGGTGCCCTCCGCGACGGGTTCCAGCCGGCAGGTGAAGGTGACCTCGATCGGGCCGCCGTTGTGCATCGTCCATTCGCGCGGCCGGTCGAACGCCACGGTCTCCAGCTCCAGGAACGGGCCGCTGGTCCACTTCGCCCGATACCTGGTGCCCACCCCAACCGGGCCCTCGGTCAGCTTCTCCATGGTGCGGCACTTGGGGTTCCACTCCAGCTCCGACCGGTGGTCGGACAGGTAGTCGAACACCACCTCCGGGCTGCAACGAAGCACCACCGAGCTCCTGATCACCGGCATCCGGCTCACCTCCGCACACGCAGGCATTCACTAAAGGAAAAACTAGTGACGCCTCTAGTAAACTCGCACTCATGGGAGCGGTCAAGACTGCAAGGCCCACCCGGGCCGAGCGGGCCCGGCAGACCCGGAACCGGATGCTGGGCAGCGCCCGCGAGCTGTTCATCACCGACGGGTACGGCTCGACCACGATGGAGCGCATCGCCCAGGACGCAGGGGTCGCGGTCCAAACGCTGTACTACACCTTCCGGACCAAGGGGCAGCTCCTGTGCGAGGTCGTCGAGGCCACCGCCGCAGGAGGTGACCGTGCCGCCCCGGTGGCGCAGCGCGCCTGGGTGCGGGACATGCTCACCGCCACCACCGGCCAGCGGGTGCTGGCCCTGGCGGTCGAGCACGGCGCCGACATCTTCGTTCGGGCCGCCCCACTCTGGCCGGCCGTGGCCGCGGCGAGTGCCGACACTCATGTCGAGCGCTACTGGCAGCGCGTGGCCGCCGACCGCCGCACCGGGCAGGCGCAGATGGTTGCCCGGCTGACCGAGCTGGACGTGCTGCGGCACGGCCTGAACCCCGACCGGGCCACCGACCGTGTCGTCGTCCTGTTCGGCCACGACGTGTTCACCGGTCTGGTCACCCAGGCCGGGTGGAGCGTGCCGCAGTACAAGGCATGGCTGCTGACCACCCTGGCCCACCAGCTCCTCCAGCGGCCCAAGCTGACTCCCACCGCCTACGCGGACCTGTCCTACAGCCACCAGATGGCGGACTAGCCCCCAGGGAGCCCGGCCACACTCCATGCCGCCGCCAGAAAGGTCGGCAGGCGGCGCTGTCACGCGGGTCGAGTCTCACGGACCTGCCGATGAGCGTGATCGGCGTCGCCGCGAATGTGCGTGATAACCGGCGTCCAGACGCGTGGGGTCGTGGAGTCGTACCCCAGGACACCGAGGCAAGAAGACGTCGGCGTCCTTCCTCGATAACGCCACGCGGAGCATCTTCGAGTGGGCGGGTTTCACCTACATCCGGAGTAAGGGCTTACACCATTCGGTGATGCGCAAGCCGCTCCCCTCGACCCGCGCACCAGAACGAGGACGCGGGCGAAGCGATGAGCACGAGCGCTGCACCTGAATCACAGTTAGGGTCCCGACCATGGACATGCTGAGGGGCGACGAGATCGCGGAGGCCAAGCTGACCGACTGGCGCAAGCTGGCCCAGGGACTGCATGCCCGCTACCTGGTCGACGACTTCGGCAGCGGCGCACGGTTCGTCGCCGCGGTGGGCGAGGCGGGCGACGCGCTCGGTCACCACCCGAGCGTGTCGATCGGCAAGGGTTACGTCGACCTCAAGCTGGTCAGCGACGACGCCATCTACCGCGACGACGAGGGCACCGAACACGTCCTCCAGTGGGTGACCCAGCAGGACGTCGACCTCGCGCGACGGATCACCGAGATCGCGGCCGACCACAAGGTCGAGGCCGACCCGGGCTCGGTCAGCATGATCGAGCTGGGCCTCGACACGGCGCAGTCCGCGACCATCGCCCCGGTGTGGGCCGCGCTGCTGACCGGGAACCCCGAGGCCCAGGGCCACGGGTCCCCCAGCGACGAGATCCGGGACGCCGCGGGACGCGTGCCGAACCTGTGGTTCGGGGACGCCGACGAGCACGAGAGCCCGCGTCAGCGCTTCCACGTCGAGGTCTATGTGGCGTCCGAGGTGGCCGAGCAACGAATCGCAGCCGCCGTCGCCGCGGGTGGGACCGTCGTCGATGACAGCGACGCGCCGTCGCTCACCGTGATCGCCGACCAGGACGGCAACACGGGAGTCGTATGCGTCGCCGAGTCCCCTGCGACGAAGGACTGAACCGCAGTCGCGTGACCCGCGGCCTGACCGCGGGTCACCTCGGGTCCGCATCATCGGCGCACGTGACGCCAGGGACGACATCGGGTCCCTTTCGCCGCTTCCGACTCCGTCCATGTGGTGGCACGGGCTCAGAGCGAATAGGAGCACAGGACAGGGGTTTTCAGCAAGGACGAGGTGGAGCTGGCGAAGGGACTCGAACCCTCAACCCCTGATTACAACAGGCACGTGCACGGCGCCAATAGGCCTCTGACCTAGGGAAACGTTCACTTAATAGACCTGTCTGACAAGACTAGCCGCGAGATCGATCACGCTGGGCAAAGGCGTTCCCGACGTGTTCAGGCGTTGACCGGCGCCCTCGCGCAGAGGAAAGTTGTTCGTCTAGGTTCGCGGAGGAGGCCACCATGGCGAACTGGAAGACTGACGGGAACTCGACCGGGGCGGGGGAAGTCCTCGGCACTACGAACGCCCAGCCCCTGGTCGTCCAGACGAACGGCACAGAGCGCCTGCGGGTCCGTTCCGACGGGCGGGTGGGCGTCGGACTCACGAACCCCCGCACCCAGCTCCACGTCCAGGACCGCATCGCCACGGGTCTCGACCACACGGCCGCGGGCGCTGTGACGTTCTACCCGCCCGACGGATTCGCCTGGTTCCACATCGACAACGGCCCCTCCGGCGGCCGCCCCATCGGGCGGTTGCGGGTGTCCCACGGGAACAATCCCGGTGCGAGCGAGCTCATGAGCATCCTGCAGAACGGGAACGTCGGCGTCGACCAACCGGCACCGGCGGTGAAGGTTCACGTCAACGGCAACCGGCTGCGGCTCGAGCAGGGCGGCCGGGTCCTCGACCTGCGGGCCGACGGCAAGTCCGTCGACGTGCAGTCCGACACGCACGACCTCTACCTCCACAGCGGCGGGCCGCGGTCACGCAACCGCGTCATCATCAATCCCTTCGGCAACGAGGGCAACGTCGGTGTCGGTACGACGAACCCGCAGGACAAGCTGCACGTCGTGGGGACCGTCCGCGCGGACGACTTCCTCGTGACGTCCGACGCGCGCCTCAAGGAGCGGATCCGTCCGATGCGCGATGCCCTGCGCAAGCTCCAGGGGCTCCGCGGGGTCGAGTTCGACCGGGTCGGCCCTGGCGGCGCCGAGGACGAGGACGGCGACGAGCGGGCCGCGCGGCGGGCGTCCGCCGGGGTCGTCGCCCAGGACGTCGAAGCGGTTGCGCCGGAGCTGGTCGAGGCCGGCGAGGACGATGCTGGCGGCTACCGCGCCGTCAACCTCGGCGGTGTGCTCGGGCTCCTCGTCGAGGCCTTCAAGGATCTGGCAGCGGAGAACGAGGCCCTCAGGGCGCGGGTTGCCGCGCTGGAGGGCGCCGGGCTCTAGGGTCATGGCCGCCGACACCAGCGTTCGAGCGACAGCCGCCGGCTGCCTGGGGGTCACGCCGCCTTTCTCGGTCAATTCCGACCTTTACGGGTACATCTTCCGCGACTCCGCCGGCTCGGTCGGGATCAGCTCGCCACGCTCGGTCAAGCAGCAGCTGAACCTGATGAAGGGGCGGGCCATCAACCTCTGCATCTTCCTCGTGGGTCACGAGAACGACTTCAGCGGCGCCGTGACCCTCGACCAGGTCATCTCGGTGCAGGCCGCGATGCAGACGGTGCGCGACCTGTACGCGCAGGTGAACCTCGGGGTGCGACAGCTCTACTGGCGGCGGATCGGCAGCGACGACGTGGGCGACTACGTGATCATCACGGACCGCCCCGAGGCCGTGGACCTCACCGACGACTTCTCCGGCCCCAACGACGGGGTGGACGTCTTCTACGTCCAGAGCATCCTCAACGCCGGCGGTTGGAGCACAATCAAGGGCCCCTGCGACAAGGACGCCAAGGACGAGATGACCGGGGTCGTCGTCGAGCTGACCAGCGGCATCCTCGGCATCCTGACGGCACACGAGGTGGGGCACTACCTCGGTCTGTCCCACGCAACGACCATCACGAACGTCATGGGCGTCGACTCCAACGGCGACGGCATCGGCGAGCTCAACAGCACGAGCACGAACCTGACGGCGAGCCAGGGAACGACGATGCGCTCGCACTGCTCGGTGAGGAGCACCTGCTGATGGCCGAACGAGATGCCGTGCCCACCCTGCCGCCCGCGCTCCGACAGGTGCTCGACGCCGACCGAAGGGTCGGGTCGCGCCGGGCAGCCCAGGACCTGACACCGGCCGCTGTCACCCGACTCAAGGACTTGCTCTCCCGGCCGGACGAGGTCCCGGCAGGAGCCCGGCTCTCCCGGGCGATCGGGGTGCTCGCCGTGCGAGACCCGTCGGCCGAGACGGCGACGATCCTTGCCGGGCTGGCCGGCGACGAGCGCATCCCCCGCGTGGATCGGGCGGTCGCCGCGGCGTCCCTCCGTCTGGTCGCCCGGCCGGAGGCCCGCGAGGGTCTGGAGGCCCTCCTGGACACCTCGGACCCGGCGGTGCGGCGCGAGGCCGTCAGGTCCCTGGGCTGCATCGGTGACGAGGGCTCTCTTCGGGCTCTGCGGCGAGCGGGCCCACGGTCCGGCGAGCCGGAGCGAAGCCTCGTGTTCGCCCGCTCGCTCATCGCCCACCGGCTGGGGCAACCATCCGACGACCTCCCCTTCCGGGAGGGCGTGGCCCGCCGTCCCGGCGACCCCGACCGGCTCATCGAGCTCAGCCTCCGGCCGGTGCGGCCGGCCACGACCCGTGCGGCTCTGCGCCGAATGACCGGCACTGCCTATGGCATCGATCCCAGCGAGCGGGTGGGGTTCGCGTTGCGTGCGGGACGAGCGGAGTGGAACGTCCTCGTCAACGCGGACGTCGTCGCTGGCCGTGTTCCCTTCGCCGCGACCACGCGCATCTTCGAACGGCCGTGGATCACCGCCCTCGTCGCCCGCGTCGAGCCGCAGCAAGGTTTTTCGGCCGTCCAGTACGTCGTCCTCTCGGACCCGGAGCCAGGCGAGGAGGCCGCTCGCGTCATGGTCGTCCGCGCCGACGGCGAGCTCGTCTACTCGGGCCGTCTCGGCCGGTCGCGTGGGCTGCTCAGCTTCGTGGTCCGCGACATCGACCGCCGAGGCACGGCCCCGACCCATGTCAGGGGCCACCTCACCGCCCGGGGCGTCGAGTTCGACGTCAGGATCCCCTTCGGCCAGCGGAAGGCCGTACGGCCCGGTGAGGCGGTCGTGCCACCCCGGTGACCGCCCCCACGTCGTTCTGGGCCAGCGCCCTCCAGGGACAACAACGCGTGCCGCGGCGACCTCGCAGGTCACTGCCCGGCGGTGAAGAAGGCCATCGCTTTCTCGGGACCGCGGTGCAGGAGCGAGTCGTTGGTGAGGCCCGCCGCATCCTCCGCGACGGCCAGGTCAGACCGCTACACGATCGTTGCTGACCTCGCTTCGCTGCCCCCTAAGCGAACGAGCATCTGCTCGATCGCCTTTCCTGCGGCGGGGCCACCCGCCCGACAGCCGAGAAGCCGTGGGCGAGTTTGACCTCATGGAGAGGCGCACACCAAACGCTGGCACTGGGGAACAGGCGTGCGTAGTTCCACCCTCGATGCCGGTGTCATAGCTGCCCGGGGACGACCATCTCGGGCAACCTTCTTGCCTCGTCCAGTACGTTGCTCGCTTGGTTGTCCATGGCGACCTCCACTGCGTTCGCGGCGGAGAACGAAAAATGCGTCCCCCCGGAAGCACCACCATTCTCAGACGCTCCCCGCGGGTCAACCGCGTTTCCGACCAGCTGCCCTCATCGACTCGCCGACAGGCCTGTAGCGGGATCTGAATTCCAACTGCCCGCCGCAAATGGCAAACCCAAGAGGCGCTGGTCGGCCTCGGGTTGGTTATCTGGCGGCGCTGTGACGCAGTTCCGGGCGAGCTGAAACCTCACTGCGATGTGGCCTGCTGACTCACCAACCGAGTTCGCGCAGGCGCGCGTCGCTGATACCGAAGTGATGACCCACGTCGTGAATGACCGTCCGCCGAACCTGCTCGACCACCTCGGAATCACTGGTGCACGCCGCGCAGATTGCTCGCCGGTAGATGGTGATCCGGTCAGGAAGGGCGCCTGCGTAGAACGACGACCGACGCGTCAAGGGCACTCCTTGGTACAGCCCCAAGAGGCCTCCCGGGCCACTGTCGTGTTGCACCGTGACGGCCACGTTGCTCATGAGTTCGCCAAGTTCTTCGGGGATGCCGTCGAGTGCCTCGCTCACCATCTCCTCGAATCGCTCGGGATCAACTTCGACCATGCAGCAAGTGTCCAACCCGACCCAACAGCAGACGGCAGACGGCAGACAAGGTCGCCCGCCTGCGGACAGGCGGCGGGTATGACTCACCCTCGCGCGACGTGGCGGTCGTTCGGCCTCGTCCCCCTGCCAACCGCGCAGCACCGGCTGCGCGTCGCAAAGCGCTGCTGCGCGTGCCAAGTGGTCGGCTCTGCGGTCGCTATGGTGTGGCGTGACCAAGCCCCGCTATTCAGACCACCTCGACACCCTGATTGCCCTCGCGACGTACCTAGCGTTGACGCCAAAGATCAGCCGGACCTCGCCAGGGCTCGCGGCGGACTTATCACTGCCTGAAATCGACGTGCGAAGCACACTGAACGGCTTCCCCGGTGTGTTCAGGAGGAGTCGGAACCCATCGTCTGAGGGTGAGTCTTACTACACGCTCCATGCTCGCTATGCCCTACGCAAAACAGAAGTTGAGGCCGACCTCCAGAATGTAGCCGAATTGCGTTCTGATCTCCTCTCCACGCTTTTGCAATTCGCTTCACACCAGGCCGCACAGGAGTCTTCGGTCGATCAGTTTCAGCGCCAGTTGGCACACAGCCTTCGTGCCACGTGGATCGCTGCAGGGGCCGCTGTCGTGGCCGCGATCCTTGCAGCGGTCGCCGCGATCGTCGCGCAGTAGAGGTCAGGAGAACCGCGCCATGACCTCCCGTGAGCTCCATGTTGATGGGACGCTGGCGGCGTGTGAGGTGGCTGCGTGGGTCAGGCCCGGCCTCGAGGCGTGTAGTGATGGCGCGGTGGGGCGCCGGGCCGCGGCGGGCCAGCCGTGTGGTTGACGACGCAGGAGTGTGGCGGGATGGTGGTCGGTGACGGCGGTGGGCCGTTAGTCCGGTACTGATAGGGGGCTCTCATGTCTGGTTCCATCACCCCGTGGCCGAATGTGCGGCGAGGCGATCGCGACCATCCGGTGCGCACTTTGCAGGATCTCTTGCGCGAACGTGGTCACAGTGTCGCAGTGGACGGAAGCTTTGGGCCGCTGACCGACGGTGCGGTCCGGGCGTTTCAGCAGGAAAAGGGCCTGGTTGTGGACGGTGTGGTCGGCCGACACACGTGGGGGGCTCTTATCGTCACGGTCCGGCGGGGAAGCAGGGGTGATGCAGTGCGGGGAGTTCAGGAGGAGTTTCAGTTCCGCAACCTGTCTGGTGACCCCAGCCAAGGCCTCGCCGTGGACGGCAGTTTTGGGCCCCTCACCGAAGCGGCGGTCCGCGGCTTTCAGCAGGCTCTGCACACCGACATTCCGGCCGTGGTGGTCGATGGGATCGTGGGACCTGTGACCTGGCAGGCCCTCGTCAGCGGAATGCTGTCCTTCTGACCCGGCGGATGGTGCTGCCTGCCGCTGAGAACGGCAGCCAGCGGAGTCGGAGTCGGCTAGGCCGAGCTATCAGCTTGGGCGTGGGGTCCGAAGTGAGAGCCTTCAACTCGGAAGGGACCACTTTGGCCGACCGTCAGGCCGCCCCGCCCAGGGCCGCGTAGGCGATCGGCAAAAGAACTCGGACGGCGGCAACGACCGCCGGAAGTCCAGGGCTGATCACTTCCTGCACCTGAAGTGTCAACCGAGCTGCAAAGAGGGCGTGCCCGATCAGCCGCCGATGGGGCTACTTCGCTATCGCGGCTACTTGACGATTGTCGGTAGGGCCGACGTCCGGCCAGACTCGGTCCAGGTGCTTGGCGGGATGCTCTCCTCGCGGCTGCCCACCCGTGTTGTGGGTGTGGCTCTACAACGGTTTGCGCTCCCGTCGGGCACCGTGCCGGCGCGTGGCTGAAGAGGGGTCTGCCCAGCTCGAAGTAGCAGTGCCCGCCCGGCGTTCCCAACTCAAGGACGGCGAAGGTGAGGCAACCATGGCGACGGTGTTCATCGGGGTCGACCCCCACAAGCTGTCGGCGACCATCGAGGTCGTGGACAACAACGAGACGGTCCTGGCCACGGGCAGGTTCTCCACGGACAGGTCCGGGTACGCGGCGATGCGACAGCAGGTCAGGTCCTACCCGGACCGGACCTGGGCGGTCGAGGGCAGCAACGGCGCCGGCAGGCCGCTGGCGCAGCGCCTCCTGGCCGACAGGGAGCACGTCGTCGACGTCCCGGCGAAGCTCTCGGCGCGGTCCCGGCTGCTGGACACGGGGCATGACCGCAAGACCGATGCGCACGACGCGCACGCCGTCGCGGTGGTCGCGGTCCGCACCGCCGGCCTGCGGGTGCTCTGCTACGACGTCGAGCTCGAGGCGCTCAGGTTGCTGGTCGACCGCCGCGACGAGCTCAGCAAGACCCGGGTGCAGGCCGCCAACCGGCTGCACCGGTTGCTGTCCGAACTCGTTCCCGGACAGGGCAAGAAGGACATCACCACCGGCCAGGCCAAGACCATCCTGGCCGGGGTACGGCCGCGTGATGTCGCCGGCAAGACCCGGCGCCGGCTGGCCGCCGAACAGGTCGCCGAGCTGGTCACGGTCGAGAAGAAGATCAAGACCTTGACCAAGGAGCTCAGGGCGATGGTCATCGCCTCCGGCTCCACACTCATGGAGCTACCCGGTGTCGGCCCCGTGGTCGCCGCGCGGACCCTGGCCGATGTCGGCGACGTCGCCCGGTTCACCGACCGCAACCGGTTCGCGTCCTGGACCGGCACCGCCCCCATCGAGGCCTCCAGTGGTGAGGTGGTCCGCCACCGCCTCTCCCGCGCCGGCAACCGGCGGATGAACCACATGATCCACATCGCCGCCGCCACCCAGATCCGCCTCGACACCCCCGGCCGGACCTACTACCGGCGCAAGCTCACCGCCGGCAAGACCAGGGCCGAAGCGATGCGCTGCCTCAAACGGCGGATCTCCGACGCGCTGTACCGCCAGCTCCGGGCCGACGCCAACCGACACTCGCTGCAGGGCATAGACGCGGGTCCGGGAGGGCACCGCGGGGCGTCACACAAATCCAGCGCGGCCGGCTCACACCCGCACACCGGCACTTCGGATCAGCCACTTCCCGGACCCGCACCAACGACGCTACCCGCCCCGACCACGACGCGGAAGACCACGACGTTCAGGCCCCTCGAACCGGCCTCTTGACATCAGAGGGGTGCCGTAGTGACGCACCCTCAGCCCGCAGTTGTCTGTCGGAGCTGCCCGTCTGGTCAGCGACCACGCATCTCTGATTCACGTACCCGTTGTGTCGACGATGTCGCCAAGCATCCCAGGGACATCGCGATCAGCCACACGCCCGCGGGAGCCCAGGAGACTGGGGGCAGCGCGAGACACAGCACGAGGGCGATGCTGCCCGCGATGGACAGGGCTGCAGCCCAGCGGCGGCCGCGGCGGATCGTGCACAGTCCTGCCCAGACTGCGGGTGCGAGCAGCACCCAGGCGCCTGTGGCGAGTGCCCCGTAGAGGTTGACCAGGGTGGCTGCCAGGCTGGGTTGGCCGGTCGCTTCGGAGGGGAGTGAGGTCAAGCCGGCGGTGACCTGCAGGAGTGCGCCGACGGCCAGGGCGGCGGCGGTAGTAGTGATCGAGGTGTCGGCCAGCCCGGCCGCCCAGTGGGGTGCTCCCCAGCCGACCAGCTCGCCGTACCAGCCGCGGGCGAAGAGGAGGAGCAGCATGCAGCTGATGAGGCCGAGCGTGCCGCCGGCGACGATCCGCCCAGCGGCCGGGGTGATCCACTCCACCACCTGGGCGTCGGTCATGTGTTCTGGTGCGCCGGGTGGGTGCATCACGTGCACCCCGATGAAGCTGAGGGCCGGGGCGCAGGCCCCGGCAAGCGCCCAGGCCCGCGTCGGAGGGGAGGGGCGATCGGTGCGGACGGGCTGGTGTGTCGTGGTCTGGGTCATGCGTCAACCATCACTGGCCAACGCTCCCGTCCGCATGAGTCCACCGGTCCCGTTCTGACCGGGACGCTGAGGCCCTGTCCGGTCGGGACATCGCGGGGGCATGCTGTTCCCATGGGTGCTCGGCTCGCACTCGGCTGGGCAGTGCTGGCGTCGGTTCTGGCCGCGGTCATCGAGCGAGGTAACGGCGACGCGACGGCCAACATGGTTAATCCGGACGACTGGGGTTTCGCCGTCGTGCTGTTGGCGCTAAGCGTGGCGGGGCTCGTGGTCGTCGAGGGTGCGCGGGCCGTGATGGCCGGTTACCTGCTGCTGGCGATGGGCGCCGGGACGTCCACCGACTTCTTCGCCCATGCGGTCGCGGTGGCGGCGCTGGCCCGCGGGGACGACGGGACCCTGGTGCAGCTGCTGGTGTGGCTGTCCACATGGTTGTTCGTGCCGGCGATCGGCGTGCTCGTTTTCGTTCCGGCGCTGTGGCCCGAGGGCAGGATCTCCTCGTCTTGGCTGCGCGCCCCGACGGTGGTGGGCGTGTCTGTGCTCGGCGTGATGACCGTTGCGCAGGCGTTCAGCAGCGATGACCTTGACGGGGTGGGCCCGGGTCTTGAACCGGTACCCAACCCGTTGGGGGTGTTCTCGTCGCGGGCGGGTGCGGATGCCGTGACGGTGTGGGGCGCGGCGCTGCTCGGTGTCTACCTCGCCGTCGTGCTGGCCGACCTGGTCTGGCGCTACCGCCGAGGCGCCCCGGGGTTCCGGGCGCAGCTGCGACCCCTCGTCGTGGTGCTCATGGGGCTTCCGGTTGGCTTGGCCGTGGGCGCAACCGTGGCGCAGGTAGCCGGCGCGGGCGTCCTGGTGGGGTTCGTAGCCGGAGGTGGCGTCCTACTGCTCGGAGGCTTGGCCTGGGCCTTGGTGCGCGCCGAGAACGCGGTGCGTCGTAGTGAACGGGCCGTGCAACAGCGCCGGCACACCGTAGAGGTGGCCGAGCGGGAGCGGCGAAAGCTGCGCCGAGACCTGCACGATGGCCTGGGCCCAGCGGTCGCAGCCGTCAGCCTTCAGCTCGAGGCGGTTCGACAGGCCCTTCCATCCGACGCGGATGAGGCCGGCAAGAGGCTGGCGCGGGTGGAAGACACGGTCGTCACGGTGCTGGAGGAGCTGCGCGCCGTGGTCGACGGTCTGCGGCCGGCGACCCTGGACGAGTTGGGCCTTAGCGGTGCCCTCGCCAGTCAGGGCAGGGCGATCGGCAGTCCGGGGCCGCACGCTCCGGTCGTCGAGGTCAGCGTCGATCCCCAGCTTCCTTCCCTGCCGGATGCGGTGGAGGTGGCCCTGGTCCGCGTCAGCGGCGAGGCCCTGGCCAACGCTGTGCGGCACGGGGCCCCAACCCACTGCGCGGTCACCCTCACCTGGTCGGGTGGTCACGCAGTTCTCCAGGTGCAGGACGATGGGACCGGCGTCAACCCACGCGGCCCCGGGCACGGCCTGACCACGATGCGCGAGCGGGTCGAAGAGCTCGGAGGCAGGCTCACCGTCGGACCCGTGGCACCTCACGGGACAGTTGTCACAGCAGCGATACCGGTTGCCCAATGAACCCGGGACCCGTAGGCGTTCTCGTCGTCGAGGACCACCCCGTCTACCGGGACGGGTTGGTCGCGGCCCTTGCCCACATCCAGGGAATCCACGTGCTGGGCGACTGCGCGACCCTGGCCGAGGCAGTCGACCTCGTCAGGGACCTTCGACCGGACGTGGCGCTGGTCGACCTCACACTGCCCGACGGGAGCGGGCTGGACCTGGTCCGCTCCTGCCGCCGCCTCACAGACGGCCCCGCTGTCGTCGTGCTGACTATGAGCCGTCAGCCGGACATCGTGCTCGAGGCGGTTCGCGCGGGCGCACGCGGCTACCTCGTCAAGGGCGCCAGCGGCGCCCAGGTCGGGGCCGCAGTGCTCGCCGTCGCCGGCGGCGAGGTCGTGTTCGGGTCCGACGTCGCCGACAATGTCCTCACCGCTTTGCACAACCAGGATCCGAAGCTGGCCGCCTTTCCGATGCTCTCCCCCCGGGAGCTCGACGTCATCTCCCTGCTCGGTCAGGGTCTGACGAACCACGCGATCGCCACGCGCCTCGTCCTCTCGGACAAGACGGTACGCAACCACGTGTCGAGCGTCTTGGCGAAACTCGGCCTGTCATCACGCCACGACGCGGCAGAGCTCGCGCGGCAGCGCCTGTCCTGACCAGCAAGGGCCACCTTTCCCACTTCCCGCACGAGATTCGAACCGGCACCTGCTCAGGGTTAGGGGTCTTGCGGCGAAAGGACGCACCCTCATCTGGGACTTGTGCGACGAACGAGCCGTTGCACGCACCACGTCAAAGGTCGACGACAACGGTTGGGCACTGTGGCTCTCGACGTTTCCCGGATCTGTCCTCGGCCACGCATGGAAACCCACACCGAGCGGGTTGGTTTCGCGCGCCGGGCTCATGCCCTACCCTGCCCGCGGCCTTGGCTTACCCGCTGGGTGAGCTCGTAAGCTGGCACCTCACTTGGCAGAGGGGATGCGATTCGCCCTTAGGGCGCGCCGGCACCCCCTTGCTTGGCCCGGTGAAGGGTCGACCACGAAGCGGCGCCTTCGGTGCGTTCAGGCGTCGCGGTCGTGGGAGGCTCCCCTCCCGTCGCCGGTGTCGGGCCGACCGAGGGTTTGGCCGCCCTCGTCGCGGGTAGCGTCGGTGTTGGGGTCCCTCGCGTCGGCTAGGGAGTGGTCGTCCCGCACGGCGGCGCCCGGCCGGCTGCCCGGCTCGTCGGCCATCCGGTTGCCCTGCTCGTCGATCCGGTAGCCCTCCTTGTCCGTGCGCACGTCGGGGTCGCGCTTGTCCGCCTCGCGTAGGTGCGTGTCACGAGCGGCTCGCACCTCGTCGGCTCCGTGGGATCGCGCCTCTGCCTCGGCCGCGAGCCGCTCGGCCTCGAGCTGCCTCTTCTGCGCCTCCGCCTCGGCCATCTGCGCCCTTGCCCGGGTCTCCTGCGCGTCGGCCTCCTGCTCACGCAGCCGACGGTCGTGCTCGGAAGCCTCGTCGCGGATCTCGGCCGCCTTGGCCCGCTGCGACTCCGCACGACGTGCCCGGGAACGCGAGAGGAGCAAGGCCAAGATGGCGAGGGCCGCGACGGCCACGATGATCCAGATGATCGTGCTGCTGTCCATGGTGCACTCCTGACGTCGGGACCAGGCGAAGGACCGGCCCTAGGGCGGCACCTACCCGCTGCGACGTCGACCCAACCGCCGACCCGCGAGCGAGCCCCCGCCGCGGGTCCCCGTGCCCCGGCTCGAGTCTCCTGCGTCCGCCCTGACGACGCACCACCGAAGCGTGATACTGGGCTGTTCGAAGGGACGATGTCGCCTCCCGACCTGCCGGGATCCGCCGGATACCAGCGGCGCCGCAAGTTGCACGGGCCGGCGCATACTCGAGACGCCGTCCTCCCAGACCCCCTGAAGATCGTCCAGGCTGCTGCATCCCGATCCCACAATCAGAAGGGCCGCCCTGCCTTCTCGCGGTGCAGGGTCTCAAGTCTGGGACAGGACGGTCGCCTTACGGAGGTGGCGGCGGCGGGTCCGCTGGGGTCTCTGCCCGCCAAGGGGTGCGGTTCATGAGGGACTCGACTGTCGCAGCCTCTGGCCTGCTGCTGGGGAGTCGTCACTGAGAAGCCCCTGAGGATCCGCCATGCCGTGCCTCTGCGTTCATCCCCGAAACGCATTCGGCCGGGCATGTGGCCGTGCCATCGTCGCCTCCGAACAGGTCAACGGCGGCCTTGGATCGTGGAAGGTCGGCATGCGCTACGAGTTCATCGTCCGAGACGTGGTGTCCGACGATGTCGCGGCAGAACTGCCAGAGCTGGCCCACTGCGCCTTCCCTACTGGCGGTACCTCCCTATTCGGCTTGGTCCAGGACGAGGCAGACGTGCTGACTCTTCTGTCGCGCCTCCACGGCCTCGGACTCACCGTTGTCGAGATGCGGCAACTTCCGGACTAGATTCCGCTGTGCGCCGCGGACCGGCCCTGCTCGCCCACCCCGCCCGCTCGGACCGGCTCGCCGCCGTCGTGGCCGTGATTGAGTGGCGCAGGGCAGCACTTCGAGGCGATCGAGGACGCGTTTCCGGACGACGGTCCGGACTGCCACGTCGCGCTCATCTCGCTCCGACCGCTCGCCGAGGAATGGATGGTGACGCTGAAAGTGCGTCCGGGCACGACTTCGACAGTGCAGCGATCGGCGGAGGTTATGGACCGCACGCGAGATTGTGCGTCTGGCGCTCGATCCGGCGGCGACCTCGGAGTGGGACGAGACGGTGCTCCCCGAGGGCGTGTTGTTGAGGCAGAAGTACGGTCTGTCGAGCACCTGAAGGGGCCCTGAACCGGCGACACCCCCCGGGAACCTGAGGGGGTGAGAACGGTTCCACCAGGGGGTGTGCCACCCAGGCCACCCGCAGGGAGCGAGATATGGCCCGGGTTAGTCGGGCACTACCCCTGCAGCGCCCGACCGTCGAGAGTTCAGATCCGGGGCATCACTCCCCAGCGAGGAAGAAACTACTCGCGGATCCTGCCGTGCGGTGTGAGAGCGACAGGTAACGCGCGTCCCACAAGCGGCACGCCGAAAGGCCTTTCGCCGAGCTGACTCGGGTGATGCGCTTGGCTGGGTCCGTCTGGCCGGGCGGGTCGGGCCTTCGAGGGATTGAGTCTCCATTGGGTGGAGGGATCACGCTGATCCTGCATAGTTCGCCTGGTACCGCCCTGAGGGCAGCTTCCGGATCCGGCCGAACCCCCCGACGTCCGATCCGCCCGCTCACGCCGTGCTCCTATGGCACGGGCGATCTCGTGCCACCTGCGTGCCATACCGACGGCCACTTGTGTCCACCGCCGACCCCTCGCGTCCACATCGACGAAATCGCCGATTGGCGCTATTTTCCCAGTTCAGAGGGTTAACAGCCAGGTCAGGAGCGAGAGCTGGCGAAGGGACTCGAACCCTCAACCCCCTGTTTACAAGACAGGTGCGCTACCGATTGCGCCACGCCAGCAAGCCCGCGCTCAGGCCGCGCGGACAGCCCCGGAGTCTACGCGGCAGAGGCGGCCGAGGCGGTGGGTGCCCCCCGGCATCCGTCACCCCCACCCGCCGCTGGCCAACCGAACACACCAGACCTCAGAGCCTGCCGTCACGGAACTTCGCAAACACCGACCGCGCCGACGAGTTCACCTTCACGATCGACTGTCCGTCCGAGCTCGTGCCGATCGACCCCACCGCCACCTCGTGCCCGACCTTGGTGGGGTTGAGCTTGTAGAACGACGCCACGAAAGTCAGGGCATCAGCAGCGCTGAGGTCCGTCACGGCGTTCTTCGACACCACCGACATCTCCTTCGGGATGACGCCCACCCCGGACAGCCGCGCCGCCACTGCGGCCGCCAGCAGCATCTGGCTCTGGTGCGCCGACCGGCCGAAGTCGCCGTTGGGCAGCGACTTGCGCTCGCGGGCGTAGGCGAGCGCCTCCTTGCCCGACAAGGACTGCTTGCCCGCCGGGATCGTCAGGCTGCGCAGGAAGACGATCTTCTTGGCGATCTGGATCGGCAGCCCGCCCGACTGGTCGACGATCGCCTTGAAGCCCTTGAACCCGGTGGCGACGTAGCCCTCGATCGGCAGCCCGGTCACCTTGCGCACCGACTGGAGCTGGCCCGCTCCCCCGCCGTACGCGAAGGCTGCGTTGATCTTCCCTGAGCCGCCACCCGGCAACGGCGCCCAGGTGTCGCGCGGGATGCCCATGACCCCCCCGCCGCCCTTGCCGTCGATGCCGATGACCTGCAGGGTGTCGCCCCGGCTTCCGGCGAGCTTCTCGTCGGGCCGCGCGTCGCTGCCGATGACGAGCACGAACCGGGGGCCCTTGCCCAGTTGCGGCGTGGCCTTCCCCAGCGACGGCCACCAGCCCCCGACGACCTTCCACGACGGGCCGACCGCCAGCGTCACGTCGTCACCCGACGTCACGACGGCGACCTTCTCCGACTTCCACGTGCCCACGGCCGCCTTCGCGGTGACACCGGTCTTCCCGGCATACAGGTCCCGGACGAGGGCGGTGAGCTTCGCGTCGGCACCGGTCACGACGACGTCCGGTGTCGGGGTCGCCGTCGGTGACGCCGTGGTCGCGGCGACCGAAGCGGATGCCGTGGCCGGCGGCTTGGCGGCGTCCGAGCACGCGGTGAGCGGGAGGAGCAGGGCGGCGAGGGCGAGAGCAGTGGAGCGGCGGCGCATGCCGGACACCGTATGCCGGGTGGCCACCGCCGCGGGGAGCCACCCCGGCATCCGGGCTCAGGCGTTGCTCAGCCCCTCGTCGGCCTCTGCCGCCCCGCGCCGCGGACGCAGCCTGTCCCATGGGCTGGCGAGGATCTCGCCGAGCACGGTGCCGGTCGCGATCGCGAGCAGCACGGCCCCGGCGGAGAGCAGCGTGGTCAGACCCGCCTGGATCGACAACGAGCCGAGGGCGCTGCCCTGCGCGACGAGCTCGTACAGGCCCCGGAAGATCGTCAGACCGGGCAGGAGGGCGAAGCTCGCCGGCACGACGACGACCATCGAGGGTGCGTCGAGCCGGCCCGCGACGAGGCGCCCGACCACCCCGAGCGCCACCGCAGCCAGGCCGGTGGACGTGATGATGCCGATGGAGAGCACGCGGTCGAGCAGCGCCGCGACGGCGGCGGCCGCCACCGCCAGCACCCCCGTGGGCACGAGGAGACGGCGCCTGCTCTGCACGGTGACCGCACCGCTCAGCCCCACGACGAGGGCTCCGCCGAGCGCGGCCAGCACGGGTGCCTGGTCGGGGCGCAGGTCCAGGACGTCCGGCGAGACGAAGTCCGATCCGAGCAGCGTGGTGAGCGAGAGCATGACGCTCAGCCCGGCGCTGATGCCGATGACGAGGCCCAGCAGGGCGAGGAGCACGGCGAGCAGCCGCCCGGCCCCGGTCAGGGGGAACCCGAAGAGCACGTCCTCGATCGCCGACGCCATGGTGCGCCCGGGGAGCATCGCGACGATGCCGCCGGCGACGATGTAGGCGAAGTCGCGCTCCCGCAGGCCGAGCCCGGCGGCGGCGCTCACGGCATACAGGCTGCCCGCGAGGAGGGTCGCGACGAACGCGTTGACCGCGTTGGCGTAGAACTCCGGCAGCGCGAGCCGGCCGTGCAGGCGGTTGACCCCGGCAACGGCGAGCACCACGAGCACGGTCGCCACGGCGGCGAGCGCGCTGGCGCCGATCATCACGGCGACGGCGGAGGCGAGGAGCGCGCTCGCGACCGAGACCGCCCACACCGGGAAGTTGCGCGGATGCCGCTTGATCTCGCGCAGCCGTGTGGACGCCTCCTCGACGTCGACCTCGCGGGCGGCGAGCGACTCCACGAGGTGGTGAACGGCGACGAGGCGGGCGTAGTCGTGACGGGTCTGGCGGACGACGCGGAGCAGCGTGTGCGGCCGGCCGGTCGCGCTCGTCGCCTGCACGAGGAGCGACTGGAGCGTGATGTCGATCTCGACGAGGTCGACCCCGCCGGCGGCCGCGACAGCCGCGACACTGCCCTGCACCTGGGGCGCGCCCGCGCCACACCGCAGCATCAGCTCGCCGACGCGCACGGCGAGGTCGAGGGCCTCGCGCACCTGGGTGTCCTCGGCGGCCTCGCCCGGAATCCGGGTGTGGCGGTAGGGAGTTCGCCGAAGGAGGTCGACCATGGGCATGGGCTCGGTCGGGCTGTCCCCGCGGATCATCCTGGGGCGGCGCGGGTGCGAGGGGCGCGTCATGGGGTCGGGACCACCTCGTCGACCCACCCCGGGGCCGTGGTCCGCGGCCACCACGCCGGGCCGTCGGCGGTCACCGTGGTCGCGATCAGGGCCGCGGCGACGACGAGCAGCAGGGCCGCGGCCACCTGGCTCGCGGTCGCGCCCGGGCTCACCCCACGCACGATGCTGCGGCTCCCCCGCCGCAGGCTCGCCCCGCCCGGACCCCACCACGCGGTGAGCCCGGCGAAGACCCCCGCCGCGGCCAGGGGCAGGATGCCGTCGGACGGCACGTCCCAGCCGGTGAAGCCGCCGAGCACGAGCGAGGTCGTGAACATCGCGCAGACGCCGACGAGCAGCGGGAGGACGACGGTGACGAGGGCGCCGCCCGCCCCCAGCACGAGGTGCCACGGGCTGCTGGCCACCGCGACGGCGACGTCGCTCCCCCGCGCACCGCGCTCGTGGCGCCGCATGACGAGGGAGGTCACCGAACGGTCCGCCGTGCGGGCGAGGGCGATCCACACGAACAGCGCGATGCCCGCGAGGAGCGGCGCCTTCGCCGTGAGGGCCGCGAGCACGGCCAGGAGCGCGAGGAGGGTGCCCGACCGGGACGGCCGCCCGATGCGGGGGTCACCGTGCGGGCCGTGCCCGAGCCGTGCGGCGTCCCAGTCCGACTCCGACTCCGGCACCGGGCCCGGGGGCCGCTGGAGCGGACCCGGTGGCAACGGCTGCGGCTGGCGCGGCGCCACCCGCGGCGCGACCGGGGGCGGCGGCAGCCGGTCGACCCGCCGGGCCTGCTCCCACCCCGGCGGACCCGCCGGTCGGCCGGTCGTGACGGGCGGGGGCGGCAGCACGGAGGGGCCCGGCGCCACGGCGGGGGGCCCGGCGGCCGCCGCCGTGGGCGGGCCGGCATACGCCGGCGGCGCACCGGCAGACGCCTGCTGCGAACCGGCATACGCCGGAGGTGCGGCCGCGCCGGCCACCCCACCCGCGAGCGCGCCCCCTGCGACCGCGCCACCGGCGACGGCACCGCCGACCATGCGACCGGCATCCGGCCGGCTCGGCAGGGCAGCAGTGGGCGGCACGGCGAGCCGCTGCGTCTCCGGACGCATCCGGCGCACCTGGATCGCCTCGGTGACGGGCGCCCCGTGCGCGTACCGCTCGAGGGCCGCGACGACCTCCGCGTGGTGCGGCCGCTCGGCGGGGTCGGGCGACAGCGCGGCGTAGAGCAGTGGCTCGATGCGCGGGTCGACGGCCACGAGGTCGGGCTCGCCCGCCGCCACCCGGGAGAGGACCGCGTGCATGGCGCCCGAGCCGAAGGGCGGCACCCCGCTGGCCGCGAACGCCGTCGTGGCGGCCCAGCCCCACCAGTCGGTGGCGGCCGTGACGTCCTCGCCGCCGACCACCTCGGGGGCGAGGTAGCCCGGGGTGCCCATGACGAGGCCGGTGCTCGTGAGCCGGATGTCGTCCGTGACGTGGGCGATGCCGAAGTCGATGAGCACCGGGTCGCCGTCGACGATGAGGACGTTGCCGGGCTTGACGTCGCGGTGCACGACGTCGGCCGAGTGGATGACGTCGAGGGCCTCGGCGATCCCGCTCGCCAGCCGGTGCAGCTCGGCGGGCGGCAGCGGGCCCCGCTCCGCGACGTGCTCGTCGAGGGAGGGCCCGGGCACGTACCGCGTCACGATGTAGGGGTGCGCGCCGTCGACGTCGGCGTCGATGACCGGCGCGACCCGGGGGCTGCGGATCCGGCCCAGGGTGTCGACCTCGCGGCGCAGCCGGGCGCGGGCGTCGGGGTCGTGGGCCACGTGCTGGCGGAGCACCTTGATCGCCACCGCGCGACCGTGCCGGTCGAGCGCCAGGTGGACCACGCCCATGCCGCCCTCGCCGAGCTGCTGCACGAGGCGGTACGGGCCGAGGCGCGCGAGCTCCCGCGGCTGCTCGGCATCCTCCGGTTCAGCCCCGTCCGGCTCGGCCTCGTCCGGCTCGGCCTCGTCCGGCCCCCGGTGCCGTCGGCGAACGCGTCGGCGGTCATGCCCACACGGTATGCCGTGAGGCTGGGTGTGTGCTGGACCCCTGCGCCCGCGTCACGGCCCCGACTGACTGCGGATCACCCACCCCGGTCAGCGCTCACGGACCCCTGCGAGGTGGGCGATCCGCAATCGGTCGCGGGGTCAGGACTGGATGTAGGTGCGCAGCTGGTCGCGCTCGGCCTGGAGGTCGTCGATGCGGTTCTTCACGACGTCACCGATGCTGACGATGGCGCGGAGCTTGCCGTCGACGACGACGGGGACGTGGCGGAAGCGCCGCTCGGTCATCGCGGCCGAGAGGTCGTCGAGGCTCTCGTCCGGCGTGCACGTGTGGACCTCGGACGTCATGATCTGCGAGATCGGGGCGTCGAGGAGGGCGGCACCGTCGGTGTGGAGGTGGCGCACGATGTCGCGCTCGCTGACGATGCCGTGCACGGACTCGCCGTCGTCGCTCACGACCACCGCACCGATGCGGTGCTCCGAGAGCAGCGCGAGAAGCTCCGTCACCGATGCGTCGGTGCGCACCGTGATGACCTCCGCACCCTTGCGCCTGATTACGTCCGCGATCCTCATGCCACGACGATAGGCGCCGGGCCCGGCAACGCGCCAGAGATGACCGCCGGATGCCGGCCGGCGCGCCGCCGAGCGCCACCGGACGCCGGTCCGCGCGCCGCCGAGGGCACCGGATGCCGCGTCAGCCCCGCTGGGGCGCCGCGCCGGTCGACCCGCGGACGACGAGCTCCGGGCGGAAGACGTACTCGGCCCGCGGCGGCCCCTCACCGCCGATCTCGTCGAGGAGGGCCCGCACGGCGGCGTCACCCATCGCCTCGACGGCCTGTCGGATCGTCGTGAGCGGCGGGTCGGTGAAGGCCATGATCATCGAGTCGTCGTAGCCGACGACCGAGAAGTCCTGCGGCACGGCCAGCCCCATCGAGCGGGCCTGGCGGATCGCGCCGAGCGCCATGAGGTCGGACCCGCAGATGACGGCGGTCGCGCCACGCGTGATGAGCCGGCCGGCCGCTGCCGCCCCGCCTTCCAGGCTGAAGACCGTGTGGGTGACGAGCCGCTCGAGGTGGGCCGGGTCGACCTCGAGGTGCTCGTGCATCGCCGCCCGGAAGCCCTTGAGCTTGCGGATCACCGGCGTGTAGCGCTCCGGACCGAGGGCGAGGCCGATCTCGGTGTGGCCGAGCTGCACGAGGTGGCTCACGGCGAGGTCCATCGACGCGACGTCGTCGTTGGAGACGAAGGGCGCGTCGACCGTGTCGAGCGGGCCGTTGACGAGGACGATCGGCAGCCCGCGCTCGCGCAGCGCCCGGTATCGCGCCGGGTCGGAGCTGGCGTCGGCGTGCTGGCCGGACAGGAAGATGATCCCGGAGACGCCGCGGTCGAGCAGCATCTGCACGTACTCGTCCTCGTGGACGCCACCGGGGGTCTGCGTGCACAGCACGGGGGTGAAGCCCTCCGCGGCCAGCGCCGTCTCGATGACCTGCGCGAACGCCGGGAAGATCGGGTTGACCAGCTCGGGCATGACGAGGCCGACGAGGAGCGCCGACTTGGGCTTGAGCCGGGTGGGGCGGTCGTAGCCGAGCACGTCGATCGCCGTCAGCACCGCCTGGCGGGTCGCCTCGGACACCCCCGGCCGGTCGTTGAGCACCCGGCTCACGGTCGCCTCGCTGACGTCGGCCTGGGCCGCGATGTCGGCCAGCCGGGCGGAGCGGGGCTCGGTCACGCGCGGAACCCTACCGCCGGGGCTCCGCCCACCCCGGCACCCCGGCATCCGAGCCGCCGCGAAGGCGTGGACACCCGGGACCGGGGTCGCACCCTGTACGGCATACTGGCAAAACCGCTTACACCGATGTGGCGGGAGCTCCACCCCACCTTTACAACGGATCGTCCGGCACGTTCCTGCCGGTGAAGGAAGGCAATGACGCCATGGCAACTGTCAGATTCGACCAGGCCACCCGGGTCTATCCCGGCAACGACCGCCCCTCGGTCGACCGCCTCGACATCGATGTAGCCGACGGGGAGTTCCTCGTCCTCGTCGGCCCCTCCGGGTGTGGCAAGTCCACCTCGCTGCGCATGCTGGCCGGCCTCGAAGAGGTCAACGGCGGCAAGATCTGGATCGGTGACCGCGACGTCACCGACCTGTCGCCCAAGGACCGCGACGTGGCGATGGTGTTCCAGAACTACGCGCTCTACCCGCACATGACGGTCGCCGACAACATGGGCTTCGCGCTCAAGATCGCGGGCGTCGACAAGGGCGAGATCCGCAAGCGGGTCGACGAGGCCGCGGCCATCCTCGACCTCGAGGCGTACCTCGAGCGCAAGCCGAAGGCCCTCTCCGGCGGCCAGCGCCAGCGAGTCGCCATGGGTCGCGCGATCGTCCGCTCCCCGCAGGTCTTCCTCATGGACGAGCCGCTGTCGAACCTCGACGCCAAGCTCCGCGTCCAGACCCGCACCCAGATCGCGAGCCTCCAGCGCCGCCTCGGCGTCACGACCGTCTACGTCACCCATGACCAGATCGAGGCCATGACGATGGGCGACCGCATCGCCCTGCTCAAGGACGGCATCCTCCAGCAGTGCGCCACCCCGCGCGAGATGTACGACCACCCGAACAACGTGTTCGTCGCGGGCTTCATCGGCTCGCCGGCCATGAACCTCGTCTCGGTGCCGGTCACCGAGGACGGCGTGCAGTTCGGGAGCCACCGCCTGCCCGTCGACCGCGACCTGCTCGGCTCGACCGGCAACCAGGTCATCGTCGGCATGCGCCCCGAGGACGTCGAGGTCACGACGAACGAGGACGGGCTCGAGCTGATCGTCGACGTCGTCGAGGAGCTCGGCGCCGACGCCTACGTCTACGCGACGCCGGCCAACGAGAACGTCCAGCTCGAGGGCGGCGACGACGGCCTCGCCAAGCCGTTCATCGCCCGTGTCGACGGCCGCAACGTGCCGGAGAAGGGGTCGAAGATCTTCGTCTACCCCAACCCCAAGCACATGCACGTCTTCGACCCGAGCAGCGGCGCCCGCCTCGGCTGAGCCCGCCAGGCACGACACCGCGGCGCCCCGGACGACAGCCGTCCGGGGCGCCGCGCCCGTCTCACCACCCGAGCCGCGCGGCCCCGGGCCGGATGCCGTGCCACCAGGAGCGCCGTAGGCTCACCACCGTGGGGGTCCGGGCCCCGCCCGCACCCTCGCACCGCCCGCCGCCAGCGCCTTGACCCGAACACCGGAGGCTCCGCCATGGCCCTCGAGATCACCGCGGCCCGCCCGGACCCGGCCCTGCTGGACCTGCCCTGGCGGCTGCCCCTCGAGGAGTGGCCGGACGACATCCTCGCCGCGCTGCCCCGCGGCATCTCGCGCCACGTCGTGCGCTTCGTCCGGCTGTCCGGCCGGGTGCTGGCCGTCAAGGAGATCAAGGCCGACATCGCGCGCCGCGAGTACGAGATGCTGCGCAACCTCAACCGGCTGCGGATGCCGTGCGTCGAGCCCTTTGCGGTCGTGAGCGGGCGCATTGACGCCGACGGGATGCCGCTCGACGCGTGCCTCATCACCCGCCACCTCCAGTTCTCGCTGCCGTACCGGGCGCTGTACAGCCAGAGCCTGCGCAAGGGCACCGCGACCCGGCTCATCGACGCCCTCGCCGTGCTGCTCGTGCGCGTCCACCTGGCCGGCTTCTGGTGGGGTGACGTATCCCTGTCGAACACGCTGTTCCGCCGCGACGCCGGCGCCTTCGCCGCCTACCTCGTCGACGCCGAGACCGGCGAGCTGCGCGAGCGGCTCAGCAACGGGCAGCGCGAGCACGACCTCGAGATCGCCCGGGTCAACATCGCCGGCGAGCTGATGGACCTCGAGGCCGGCGGCCTGCTCCAGGAGGACCGCGACCCGATCGAGATCAGCGAGCGCATCGTCACCCGGTACCGCGAGCTGTGGGACGAGCTCACCGGCTCCGAGCTCATCGACGACTCCGAGCGGTGGCGCGTCGACGACCGCATCCGCCGGCTCAACGCCATGGGCTTCGACGTCGACGAGCTCGAGATCACGACCGACATCGACGGCACGTCGATCCGCATCCAGCCCAAGGTCGTCGACTCCGGCCACCACTCGCGACGCCTGCTGCGGATCACCGGCCTCGACGTGCGCGAGAACCAGGCCCGGCGACTGCTCAACGACCTCGACGCCTTCAGCGCCGCGACCGGCCGCCAGGGCGAGGACGAGGAGATCGTCGCGCACGAGTGGCTGACCCGGGTGTACGAGCCGGTCACCAGGCGCGTGCCGCGCGAGCTGCTCGCGAAGCTGGAGCCGGCCGAGCTCTTCCACGAGGTGCTCGAGCACCGGTGGTACCTCGCCGAGCGGGCGCAGCACGACATCCCCTTCGACCAGGCCACCGACGACTACGTCGCGTCGGTGCTGCCGGGCAAGCCCGACGAGCAGGCCGTGCTGGGCGTCGACACGACCGAGATGCCCGTCATCGCGAGGACCCGCCCCCGCGCCTAGGATCGAGCTGACGAGCCGTCGACAGGGAGCACACATGACCGACCAGCCGCAGGGTCCGACGCAGCCACCCGAGGAGCCACCGGCCGCGACATCCGGCCCGCCCCCGCAACAGCCCCCGGCATCCGGCCCGCCCCCGCAGGCACCGGCATCCGGCCCGCCCCCGCAGGCCCCGGCGTACGGCGCACCCCCGCAGCAGCCCGCGTACGGCGCACCCCAGCAGCAGCCGTACGGCGCACCCCGCAGCAGCGTACGGCGCACCCCAGCAGCAGCCCGCCTACCCGCCACCGGCGGCCAACCCCTACGGCGGCTACAGCCAGGCGCCGGTCTACGCCGGCGGCCGGCCGACGCATCCCGGGTCGATCGGCTACGTCGAGCTGTACTTCGGCAAGGTCGCGACGTTCGGGCAGCGCGCGCTCGCACTGATCATCGACACCCTGCTCGCCCTCATCGGGTTCATCCCCGCGGTCATCGGCTTCGTCCTCCTCATCGCGGCCGCCCCCACGAGGGTCGTCGACGAGTTCGGCACCACGGTGCTGGAGGACGGCGACGGCACGATGGCGGCGGTGGGCGGCATCCTCATCGCCCTCGGCGTGCTCATCTCGCTCGGCATCACCCTGTGGAACCGCGTCTTCAGGATGGGGCGCACCGGGCAGAGCGTGGGCAAGTCGGCCATGAGCCTGAAGCTCATCGACGACAAGAACGGCCAGCCGATCGGCGCGGGCATGTGCTTCGTGCGGGAGATCGTGGCCGGGCTCGCCAACCAGATCTTCTACCTGTCGTGGCTCTGGATGCTGTGGGACACCGACAAGCAGACCCTCGCCGACAAGGCCGTGCACTCCACGGTCGTGTGCTGCCGAAGTAGGCCGCGGCGCGCCGGCGCGCGTCAGGCGGGCGAGAGCCAGGTGAACCCCGGCACGTTGCGCAGCACCCAGAACGCGAGGATCGCCCAGAACAGGGCGTAGAGCACCCACGCGGGGGCGAGGCGCTTCTTGGGGCGGCCGGTCCACATCCGCAGGGTGTACGCGAGGAACCCGACGAAGACCGCGACGTACGCGAGCACGGTCACGGGGTTCCGGGCGAATGCCGTGCCGAGGTCGCCGTGGGTCAGGGCGTGCGTCGCCCGCAGCGTGCCGCAGCCGGGGCAGTAGGTGCCGGTGATCGCCAGCCATGGGCAGGTCGGGTAGTTCCCGGGCTCGTTGGGGTCGACGACGTGGGCGAGCGTGAGGAAGGCGGCCGCGCCCGAAGGCCGACACCACCGGCACGACGAGGCGGCGCCCCCTGCTCGTGGTGGTCACGAGCGGGGACGCCGCCTGGTCGTGCGTGGTCGTCACGACCTCGTCACATGCCGGTGGTCGAGCTCGTCATGCCGCCGGCGACGATGACGAAGAAGTAGATGATCGACACCACGATGCCGAGGACCAGGGCGATGATCGCGAACTTCCGCGCCTTCGCCGAGGCCTCGACGGCGCCTGCCTGGTCGCCCGCGTTCCACTTGCTGTTGACCTGCGCGGCGAAGATCACGGCCGGGATGCCGATCGGCCAGCAGCACAGGAGGCTGATGATCGCGAGGACGAGGTTGTTCGGCGGGGGCGAGCCGGCCGGGCCACCACCCACGGGGCGGCGGGGCGCCGTAGCCGCCGTCACCCGAGCCGGGCGGCGGGGCGCCGTAGCCGCCGTCACCCGAGCCGGGCGGCGGGGCGCCGTAGCCACCGCCGCCCGAGCCCGGCGGCGGAGGGGGCGGGGGCGGCGGGGGGGTCGATCCGTAGTCAGACATGTGATCCCTCTCTGGCTGTTCGTCAGGGGTGTTCCCCCACAAGGGCCGGACACCTCCGGCGGCGCCGATCCTTCCACAGCGCGGCGGTCTGGTGTCGGACCTGCGCGGGCCCGAGCGCGGGTGTCCGGCCTGCTCAGGCGGGCGAGGCCCAGGTCCAGCCGGGCACGTTGCGCGCGACGGTGGCGACGACGAACGCGCAGGCCAGCGCCCACGGCATCCAGCGCGGTGGCTCCCAGCCCATCGGCCGACCGGTCCAGGCCGACCGCAGCCAGAGCGCGAGGACCGCGGCGACGCCGAGGAGGATCGGGACGGCCAGCGGGTTGCGCGCCATCGCCGTGCCGAGGTCGCCGTGCGTCAGGGCGTGCGTCGCGCGCAGCATGCCGCACCCGGGGCAGTACACGCCGGCGACCGCGTAGGTCGGGCACAGGGGGTAGTGGCCGGGTTCGTTGGGGTCGACCGCGGCGACGTACGCCGTGCTCGCGGCGAGCGCCGCCACGACGAGTCCCGGGCGCAGGAGCCGGTGCCACCGGCCGGTCACCGGCGCGGTGGTTGGCTCCTGCGCCACGGGGGACACGTCCAGGGTCAGGTGCTCGAGCTGCCCGAGAGGATCGCGAAGCCGCCGAGGAAGACGATCCACAGCAGGCCGAGGAGGAACAGGACCCCACCGACGATGCCGAGGATGCGGCCGATCTGGACGAGCTGGCGGTTGCCGTAGCGGCCGGGCTCGGCGTCGATCTCGCGCAGCACACCGTTGCCCATGACCCACGCGACGATGCCGAGGGGTCCGCAGCAGACGATGGACAGGATGCCGAGGATGAGGACCGTCATCCCCTTGGGGTGGTCGACCGGGAAGCCCTGGCTGCCGCCGAACGCCCCGCCGCCGATCGGTGGGGGCGCGGAGTACCCACCGCCTCCGGGGGGCGGCGGTGGCGGCGTCGATCCGTAGTCGGACATGGAGTCTCCCTCTCGTGGCGGCGCCGGGGCGTCCTGCCCCGCCGCTCGGCTGCGGCGGGCGCCAGCCTCGCACACCGGACCCGACCGACACACCCCTTTCCGGGCGGCTGTCCGGCTGTCGGTCGCGCTGTCGGTCAGGCTGTCGGTCAGGTGCGCCGGCGGCGGCGCGCGACCTCGTAGAGCGTGACGCCGGTGGCGATGCCCGCGTTGAGCGACTCCACGGCCGAGGACATCGGCACCGAGACGATCTGGTCGCAGGTCTCGCGCACGAGCCGCGACAGGCCCTTGCCCTCGGAGCCCACGACGACGACGAGGGGCTCGGAGGCCAGCTCGAGGTCGGGCAGCTCGACGTCACCGTCCATGTCGAGGCCGATGACGAAGAAGCCGGCCTTGCGGTACTCCTCGAGCGCGCGGGTGAGGTTGGTGGCCTGCGCCACCGGGATCCGCGCCGCGGCTCCCGCGGACGTCTTCCAGGCGGATGCCGTCATGCCCGCCGAGCGCCGGCTCGGCACGACGACGCCGTGGCCGCCGAACGCCGCGACCGAGCGCACGATCGCCCCCAGGTTGCGCGGGTCGGTGATGCCGTCGAGGGCGACGAGGAGCGGGATGCCGGGCAGCTCGGGGTCGACGAGGTCGCTCGGGTGGGCGTACTCGTAGGGCGGGACCTGCAGGGCCAGGCCCTGGTGGACCGCGCCGTCGGTGAGCCGGTCGAGCTCGCCGCGGGGGGTCTCGAGCACGGGCACGGACCGCTCGGTCGCGATCTTCAGGGCCTCGCGGACCCGGTCGTCGGAGTCGATCCGGCCCGCGACGTACATCGTCGTGACCGGGACGTCGGCCCGCAGCGCCTCGAGCACGGAGTTGCGGCCCGCGACCATCTCGCTGCTGGCCTTGTTCTTCCGGGTGCTCGTGCGACCCGCCTGGCCCCCGCCGCGGCGATCGGCGGCCTTGGCCATCTTGTGGGCCTTGTGCTTCGGGCGGTCGGCGGCCTTGGGCGTGGGGCCCTTGCCCTCGAGACCCCGGCGGCGCTGGCCACCGGACCCGACCTGCGGGCCCTTCTTGTTGCTGCTGCGGACTGCCCCGCGTCGCTGGGAGTTACCGGCCATCGTCATTCACCTCGTCCTCGGGCGAGGGACCAGCGGGCACCGGCTGCGGTGTCCTCCAGCGCGATCCCCGCCGCGGTCAGCTCGTCGCGGATCGCGTCCGCCGTGTCGTAGTTGCGCGAGGCCCGGGCCTGGGCCCGTGCCTGGATCCGCCCGCGGACGAGCAGGTCGAGGCTGGCGAGCGCGTCGGTCGCCGCCTCGGAGTCGCCGGCCGACCAGGCCGGGTCGAGCGGGTTGACGCCGAGGACGTCGGTCATCGCGACGACGACACGGGCGATCGCCGCGGCATCCTCGTGGTCGCCGTCGTCGAGGGCGGTGTTGCCGGCCCGCACGGTCTCGTGCACGACGGCGAGCGCCCCGGACACCCCGAGGTCGTCGTCCATCGCCTCGCGGAAGTCGTCGGGCAGATCCTCGTCGCCGGTCGGCACTGCGGTGACGACGTCGGGAAGGGCGCGGCGCAGGAAGCCCTCGATGCGCTCGACGGCGGTCGCCGACTCGTCGATGGAGCCCTCGTGGAACTCGATCGTCGAGCGGTAGTGCGCGGCCGTGAGGTAGTAGCGCACGGCGAGCGGACGGTGCTCCTTGACGACCTCGCTGACCCGCAGCGAGTTGCCGAGCGACTTGCTCATCTTCTCGCCGCCCATCGTCACCCAGGCGTTGTGCAGCCAGTAGTTGGCGAAGCCCAGGCCGGCCGCCCGGGACTGCGCCATCTCGTTCTCGTGGTGCGGGAAGCGCAGGTCGACGCCGCCGCCGTGGATGTCGAAGGTGTCGCCGAGGTACTTGCGGGCCATCGCCGAGCACTCGAGGTGCCAGCCCGGCCGCCCGTCGCCGAACGGGGTGGGCCACGACGCCGTCGGCGGCTCGTCGGCCTTGCGGCCCTTCCACAGGGCGAAGTCCCGGGGGTCGCGCTTGCCGCGGGGGTCCGCGTCCTCGGCGTCGACCATGTCGTCGACCCGCTGGTGGGTGAGCTCTCCGTAGGCGTCCCAGCTGCGCACGTCGAAGTAGACGTCGCCGCTGCCGTCGGCCGCGGCATACGCGTGCCCCTTGTCGACGAGGGTCTCCATGAGGGTGACCATCTCGGGGACGTGGCCGGTGGCGCGCGGCTCGTACGTCGGGGGGATGACCCCGAGGGCGCTCAGCGCGTCGGCGGTCTCCGTCTCGTTCCGGTACGACACGGCGAACCAGGGCTCGCCGAACTCGACCGACTTCGCGAGGATCTTGTCGTCGATGTCGGTGACGTTGCGGATGAGGGTGACCTCGAGGCCGTGCCCGCGCGTCATCCAGCGACGCAGCACGTCGAAGGCGACGGCGAAGCGGACGTGACCGAGGTGCGGCGGCGCCTGCGTCGTGAGCCCGCAGATGTAGATCCCCGCCTTGCCGGGCACGACGGGGACGAAGTCACGCAGCTCGCGCGAGAGGGAGTCGAACAGCCTGAGGGTCACCGGGCAAGGCTACCGGCGGAGGGGTCGAACCCCCGATTCCGTCGACCCCCCGCCGCCCGCCCCGCGCGCCCGGGGAACCCGCGAGCGGCATCCCCACCCCGACTCCCAACTTTCCCGCCCCATGCCAGGACCTTCACGTTCGCACCACAACCGAAGTGGTGCTGAGGTGAAGGTTCCGGGATCGGGCGGGAAAGTTGGGATCAGTGGCCGCGGGCGAGCCAGTCGTCCAGGTGCGGTGCCTCGGCGCCGATCGTCGTCGGGTCGCCGTGCCCGGTGAGGACGACCGTGTCCGGTGGCAGGACGAGGAGCCGCGTGCGGATCGACTCGATGATCGACGGGAAGTCGCTGTACGACCGGCCGGTGGCCCCCGGGCCGCCGTTGAACAGGGTGTCACCGGTGAGCACCACACCCAGGGCGGGCACGTCGAGGCAGCAGGCACCCGGCGCGTGCCCGGGGGTGTGCAGGACGGTCAGCTCGACGTCGCCCACCCGGAACACCCGCCCGTCGGCCAGCTCGCCGCCGGGCGGGTCGGGCTGGGTCTGGTCCCACAGCACCCGGTCGTCGGGGTGGAGGTATGCCGTGGCGCCGGTCGCCGCGACGAGCTCGCCGACCGCGTTGACGTGGTCGTTGTGGGCGTGGGTGCACACGACCGCGACGACACGGCGGTCGCCGACGGCGTCGAGGATGGCCCGGGCGTCGTGGGCCGCGTCGACGACGAGCACCTCGGCGTCGTCACCGACCAGCCAGACGTTGTTGTCGACGTCCCACGAGCCACCGTCGAGCTCGAACACGCCCGAGGTGACGACCCGCTCGACGCGCACGCCGCCCGGGGAGGTGGGCACCGGCATCCCCACGTCGGCCGTCACGCCCCGCCCTCCATCACGACCACCGAGCGGAGCACGTCGCCGCCGTGCATCTTGTCGAACGCCGCCTCGACGTCGCCGATCCCGATCCGCTCGGTGACGAAGGCGTCGAGGTCGAAGCGGCCCTGGCGGTAGAGGTCGACGAGCATCGGGAAGTCACGCGAGGGCAGGCAGTCGCCGTACCAGCTCGACTTCAGCGCCCCACCGCGCCCGAAGATCTCGATCATCGGCAGGGTCACCTGCTGGTCGGGCGTGGGGACGCCGACGAGCACGACGGTGCCCGCCAGGTCACGTGCGTAGAACGCCTGCTCGTACGTCTCCGGCCGGCCGACCGCCTCGACGACGACGTCGGCGCCGTTCCCGCCGGTGAGCGCGCGGATCGCCTCGACCGGGTCCTCCGCGGACGAGTCGACCGTGTGCGTCGCGCCGAAGCCCTTGGCCCTCTCCAGCTTCCGGGCGTCGACGTCGACGGCGATGATCGTCGTCGCGCCGGCGACGACGGCCCCCGCGATCGCCGCGTTGCCCACCCCGCCGCAGCCGATGACGGCGATCGAGTCGCCCCGCCCGACCCCGCCGGTGTTCACGGCGGCACCGAAACCGGCCATGACGCCACAGCCGAGCAGCCCGACGGCTGCGGCCTCGGCGTCGCGGTCGACCTTGGTGCACTGGCCCGCGGCCACGAGGGTCTTCTCGATGAAGGCCCCGATCCCGAGTGCCGGGCTCAGCTCGGTGCCGTCCGTCAGCGTCATCCGCTGGGTCGCGTTGTGGGTGGCGAAGCAGTACCAGGGCTTGCCCCGCAGGCAGGCGCGGCACCGCCCGCAGACGGCCCGCCAGTTGAGGATGACGAAGTCGCCCGGCGCCACCTCCGTCACGCCCTCGCCGACTGCCTCGACGGTGCCGGCGGCCTCGTGGCCGAGGAGGAAGGGGAACTCGTCGTTGATGCCACCCTCGCGGTAGTGCAGGTCGGTGTGGCAGACGCCGCAGGCCTCGACCCGCACGACGGCCTCGCCGGGCCCGGGGTCGGGGACGACGACGTCGACGAGCTCGACCTCGGCTCCCTTGGCGCGGGCGATGACGCCCTTGACGGTCTGGGGCACGGGTCCTCCTGGGTCGACGGCACGCTGATGGCGCCGTCGCGGCGGCGCGCTCCCGTCACGCTAACGGCGTCGGCCGGATGCCGGAAGCGCCGGGTCCTCGGTCCGCGGGCCCGTCGAGCAATCCTCGGAGGCCGGTGCGGCGGTCCCGCACCCGGTGGGGCCGTCCGGTCGCTCAGGCGCGCGGGACGACCACGGCCGTCGCGACGGCGGCGACACCCTCGCCGCGGCCGGTCAGCCCCAGCCCGTCGGTCGTCGTGCCGCTCACCGAGACGGGCGCGCCGACGGCATCCGAGAGAGCCGTCTCGGCCTCGACACGGCGGCTGCCGACCTTCGGGCCGTTGCCGACGACCTGCACCGCGACGTTGCCGATCTCGAAGCCCGCATCACGCACGAGCCGGGCGGCCTCTGCGAGCAGGTCCACCCCCGACGCACCGGCGAGCTCGGGGCGGCCGGTACCGAAGTGCGCGCCGAGGTCGCCGATGCCGGCGGCCGAGAAGAGCGCGTCGCACGCGGCGTGGGCGGCGACGTCGGCGTCGGAGTGCCCGTCGAGCCCGCGCTCGCCCGGCCAGTGCAGGCCGGCCACCCACAGCTCGCGCTCCGACCCCTCCGGCGCCAGGGCGTGGACGTCGACCCCGATCCCGACCCTCGGCAGCGCGCTCATGCCGGAAGTGTCCCAGCCCGCGCGAGCAGGCGCTCGGCCCGCTCGAGGTCCTCGGGCGTCGTCACCTTGAACGCCAGCGGGTCGCCGTCGACGACGACGACGTGGTCGCCGCAGCGCTCCACGAGCGCGGCGTCGTCGGTCGCCCTGCAGACCGCTGCGGTATGCCGTGAGCAGCACCTCACGCCGGAAGCCCTGCGGCGTCTGCACCGCGCGCAGCCCGGCGCGGTCGGGGGTGCCGGTGATGCGCCCGGCCGCGTCGACGGTCTTGACCGTGTCGACGAGCGGCAGCCCGGGCACGGCCCCGGCGGCCCCGGCGGCGCACGGCGTCGACGACCCGCTCGAAGACGTCGAGCGGGGTGAGGCAGCGGGCCGCGTCGTGGACGAGCACGACGTCGCACGCGTCGTCCACGGCGGCGAGCCCGGCGGCGACGGAGTCGGTGCGCTCGGCGCCCCCCGGCACGACCAGGGCGCCCGGCGGGCAGGTCCGACCCCGTCCCAGAGGGGGTCACCGGCATCCGAGGGATCGGCGTGGCCCGCGAGGCGCGACGACGACGAGCGAGCGCAGGTGCGGCAGCCGCGCGACGGTGGCGACGGCATACGTGAGCAGGGGGCGTCCGGCCAGGCGGACGAAGGCCTTCGGCACGGCGGCGCCGAGCCGGGACCCCGACCCGGCCGCGACGACGACGACGCCGACGCTGCACGGAGCAGCGTCGGCGTCGGTCACGTCAGTGCGGGCGAGGCCCGGGCTCAGGACGCGAGGACCTCGTCGAGGATGGTCTCGGCCTTCTCCTCGTCGGTCTTCTCGGCCAGGGCCAGCTCGGAGACGAGGATCTGGCGCGCCTTGGCGAGCATGCGCTTCTCGCCGGCGGACAGGCCACGGTCCTTGTCACGACGCCACAGGTCGCGGACGACCTCGGCGACCTTGATGACGTCGCCGGAGGCGAGCTTCTCGAGGTTGGCCTTGAAGCGGCGCGACCAGTTGGTCGGCTCCTCGGCGTACGGGGTGCGGAGCACCTCGAACACCTTGTCGAGGCCTTCCTTGGAGACGACGTCACGCACGCCGACGAGGTCGCAGTTCTCGGCTGGGACCTCGATCACCAGGTCGCCTTGGGCGACCTTGAGCTTGAGGTAGAGCTTCTCCTCTCCGCGGATCGTGCGGGTGTTGATCTCTTCGATGCGCGCTGCCCCGTGGTGGGGGTACACGACCGTCTCGCCGACCTTGAAAACCATGTGTTGTTGGCCCCTTTCGCGAGGACCAGAATACCACGCACCGGCGTGTCGCCGAAATGGAGTGCGTCGGCATCTGCGCAGGTCAGGGCCCTGAATAGCCGTTCAGGAGACCTGAATCGGCTCTTGACAGGAGTCGCGTCGCCGTGCATCGCGCGCGCGCCGGGCGGCCGCGGCCCCGGGGAGAAGGACCGTGTCGTCGGCCTTCGTCGGCGCCGGAGACGCCACATGGATATCCTTGCCGCGTGACGAACCGAGCCGCCCCCGCCCTGCGCGCGTCCGCCCTCGTGGGCGCCACCCTCCTCGCGTCGGGGTGCGCGGTGTTCTCCCCCGTGCAGACCCAGGTGAGCTACCCCCCGGCCGAGGGCGTCTCGCTCTCGACCGCCGACATCGAGTTCCGTGACCTGGCCCTCGTGTCCAGCGCCGCCGGTGCGGATGCCGTGCTCATCGGCCAGGCGGTCAACGAGACCTCGGCGGCGATCCAGGTGGCCTTCGCGATCGAGGGGCAGGCCTCCCCGACGACGCACACCGTCCCGGCCAAGTCGGGCGAGACCCTCTCCGACGACACGTCGTCGCTCACCATCCCCGCGGTGGCCGCCGGTCCCGGCGAGGTGACCGAGCTCGTCGTCACGACGAGTGGCTCCGGCCAGAACGTCGTCACGGTGCCCGTGCTCGCTCGACGGCGGCTTCTACGAGGGGCTCGCGCCGCCCGAGTAGCCGTCGGCGCGTCAGGCCTCGAACTTGTAGCCCAGTCCGCGCACCGTGAGGATGTGGCCCGGGCTGGCGGGGTCGGACTCGACCTTCGCCCGCAGCCGCTTGATGTGCACGTCGAGGGTCTTGGTGTCGCCGACGTAGTCGCTCCCCCAGACCCGGTCGATGAGCTGCATCCGGGTCAGCACCCGGCCGGTGTTGCGCAGCAGCATCTCGAGGAGCTCGAACTCCTTGAGCGGGAACGAGACCTGGTGGCCGCGCACGGTGACGACATGGCGCTCGACGTCCATCCGCACCGGCCCGGCCTCGAGCGTCGTCGGGAGGAGCTCCTCGTGCTCGGCGAGGCGGCGGAGCACCGCCTTGATGCGGGCGAGGAGCTCGCGCGAGGAGTAGGGCTTGGTGACGTAGTCGTCGGCGCCGAGCTCGAGGCCCACGACCTTGTCGATCTCGCTGTCCTTGGCGGTCAGCATGATGACCGGCACGTTGGAGCGCTGGCGCAGGGCGCGGCACACGTCGACACCCGACAGCCCCGGCAGCATGAGGTCGAGCAGCACGAGGTCGGCCCCGGCGCTGTCGAACTCGGTGAGCGCGTCGTGGCCGTTCTCGGCCACCGACACCTCGTAGCCCTCCTTGCTCAGCAGGTAGGACAGCGGGTCCGAGAACGAGACCTCGTCCTCAACGATCAGGATGCGCGTCATGCAGTGCTCTCTCCTCGTGCGTCTCCGACCGTGACCGGTCGTCTCCGGAGCCGTCCGCGCGCGGCCGGTCGGCCGCCGCGGGAAGCGTCATCGTGAACGTCGAGCCGCGCCCCTCCTGGCTCCACACGGTCACCTCACCCCCGTGGTTGTTGCAGATGTGCTTGACGATCGCCAGCCCGAGCCCGGTGCCGCCCGTGGCCCGCGAGCGCGCGGCGTCCACCCGGTAGAAGCGCTCGAAGATGCGCTCCTGCTCGGCCGCCGGGATGCCGACGCCCTGGTCGGTGACCGTCACCTCGACGGTGTCCCCGGCCCGCCGGCCCCCGATGCCGACGCGGGTGCCCGACCCGCTGTAGTTGACGGCATTCGTCACGAGGTTGGTGACGGCGGTGCTCAGCAGCTCGGCGTCGCCGAAGACCCGCAGGCCCTCCTCGGCGACGAGGGACAGCTCGATCCGGCGCGACTCCGCCGCGACGCGGACGCGGTCGACGGCCTCGGCCACGATGACCCCCAGGTCGACGAGCTCGGGCTCGTGGAGGGTGTCGGCGACCTGCAGGCGGGACAGGTCGACGATCTCCTGGACGAGCCGGGTCAGCCGGCTGGACTCCACGAGGATGCGCTCGGCGAAGCGCTCGACCGCCGCGGGGTCCTCCTTGGCACCGAGCACGGCCTCGGCGAGCAGCGAGATGCCCCCGACCGGCGTCTTGAGCTCGTGGCTGACGTTGGCGACGAAGTCGCGCCGCACCTCCTCGACCCGCCGGGCCTGGGTGTGGTCCTCGGCGAGGATGAGCACGTGGGCGACCGCGAGCGGCGCCACCCGCACGCGCATCACCGCGCTGGCGTCGCTGTTGGGGCCGCGGGTGAGGTCGAGCTCGGCCTCGCGGATCATGCCGTCGCGGCGCACCTGCCGGGCCAGGTGGCGCAGCTCGTGGTGCACGAGCTCGCCGTGGCGCACCAGGCCGTAGCTGACCGCCGACGCGGACGTGTTGACGACGGCGTCGCTGGCGTCGAGGACGACCGCGATCGACCGGAGCACCGAGAGCACCTCGCCGACACCGCGGGGCAGCGGCGGCTCCTCCGGGCGGGGACTCCTGGCCGCTGCGCTCGGACCACCGCGTGGCGGCGACGGCCACGGCCCCGATGACGAGGCCGGCCGCCCCGCCGAGGGTTGCCGCGAGCGCTGGGTCCACATGGCTCAGGGTACGGCCCGGCAGGTCACCGCCCCGGCCACCGGCGGGCTCCCGAACGGCCCTCGTGCCAGAAGTTCACCTCGGGTGCGCCTCCGGTTCATCCCCGGCTGCGACAGTGCGGCGGACAGGGACCTCGCCGTCCTCGTTCGAACCGTGCCGCCACGGCACGGCCACCCGCCGAACCACCGACACCACGACCACCGAAGGAACCGTCAGTGATGCGCAAGGCCTTCCACGAGGAGCTCGACCGGGTCGCCGAGACCCTCGTCGAGATGACCCACCTCGCCTCGTCCGCGATGAGCCGCGCGACGACGGCCCTCCTCGACGCCGACATCCACCTCGCCGACTCCGTCATCGCGGCCGACGCCGAGATCGACGCCCGCCGGGCCGAGCTCGACCTCATGTCCTTCGACCTGCTCGCGCGCCAGCAGCCCGTCGCCACCGACCTGCGCGTCATCGTGACGAGCATGCGGATGAGCGCCGACATCGAGCGGATGGGGGACCTCGCCCGCCACGTCGCCAAGGTCGCCCGGCTGCGCTACCCCGAGTCGGCCGTCCCCGCCGAGCTCCGCTCGACGATCCTCCAGATGGGCCAGGTCGCCGAGCGCATCGTCGAGAAGGCCGGCTCCGTCATCGCGGCCCGCGACGTCGAGGCCGCGCACCAGATCGAGCGCGACGACGACGCCATGGACGACCTGCATCGCGAGCTCTTCGCCCAGGTCACGGACGGTCGTGGGAGCACGGCACCGAGGCGGCCGTCGACATCACGCTGCTCGCGCCGCTACTACGAGCGGTTCGCCGACCACGCCGTGAGCGTCGCCCACCGCGTCATCTGGCTCGTCACCGGCGAGTTCGACCCGGCGCAGCGAGGCCAGCCACGAGGACGCCGAGGACGGCGCCACCGCCCTGCGCTGAGGGGACGCACGGCCCGGTCGAAGGGCCCCGGGCGGCACCGGGTGCCGGGCGCGGGCCCTCGCTACCATCGGAGGGTGGACGACGACGAACGGCGCTCGGTGACCCAGGACTACGCCGAGGAGATCGAGGAGCTGCACGACCTCGCGGAGGGCGAGGGGCGGCCCATCGAGCAGGGCGGCAAGGGCGGCAAGACCTGGCAGCAGGGCTACCCCTACGACAAGAAGCTCTCGCGCCAGGAGTACGAGCGCACCAAGCGGCGGCTCCAGATCGAGATGCTCAAGCTCCAGCTCCACGTCAAGGAGACCGGCGCCAAGGTGCTCGTCATCTGCGAGGGCCGCGACGCCGCCGGCAAGGGCGGCGCGATCAAGCGCTTCATGGAGCACCTCAACCCTCGCGGGGCCCGGATCGTCGCGCTGGAGAAGCCGACCGAGATCGAGCGCACCCAGTGGTACTTCCAGCGCTACGTGCAGCACCTCCCGAGCGGCGGCGAGCTCGTGTTCATGGACCGCTCCTGGTACAACCGCGCCGGCGTCGAGCGCGTCATGGGCTACTGCACGCCGACCCAGTACCTCGAGTTCATGCGCGAGGCCCCCGAGTTCGAGCGGATGCTCGTCAACTCCGGCATCACCCTCGTCAAGCTGTGGTTCTCGGTGAGCCGCGAGGAGCAGGCCGCTCGCTTCGCCGTCCCGCCAGAACGACCCGGTGCGCCAGTGGAAGCTCTCGCCCACCGACCTCGCGAGCCTGGACAAGTGGGAGGCCTACACCGAGGCCAAGGAGGCGATGTTCTTCTACACCGACACCGGCGACGCCCCGTGGACGGTCATCAAGAGCAACGACAAGAAGCGGGCCCGCCTGGAGGCGTTCCGCGTCGTGCTCGGCTCGGTCGACTACGCGCAGAAGGACCCCACCGTCGTCGGCGCCCCCGACCCCCTGATCGTCGGTCCCGGCCTCCCGGATCTTCGAGCAGGGCGAGCACACCGACCGGGTGCTCCCCCGCCTCTGACGGTCCGTCGGCCTGCCGTCGACCTGCCTCGGCGGGCCGTCGAGGGCGCCCGTGCCCCGGGCCTCTGGGCATCGGCGCCGCACCGGGGCGACACTGGACGGGTGAGCCTCGCGGCCGAGGAGCGACTTCCGCGACTTCGTGGCCGTGCGCTGGCCCGACCTCGAGGCGGTCGCGCTGCTCGTCACCCTGGACGAGGACACGGCCCGCCGGGTCACGAGGGACTCACTCCGGAAGGTCCAGCGCCGGTGGCGCGAAGCACTCGCCGAGGGCCGACCGGGCCGGCTCGCCGAACTCGAGCTCCTCACGGCGGCGCTCGCCGCCGCGCGCTGGCGTGGAGCCCGAGATCCGCACTGCCGCAACGATATCCGGCGCTGCCGACGCCGTCGGCGCAGGACTACGCGCCCTGGACGACGAGCCGACGCCCAACCAGTACGCCGTCGCCGACGCGCTCCTCGACGTCGCTGAGGGCTGCGACGCCCTCTGGAGCGGGCCGTCCTCGCAGCCCGGAGCACGTGGGGGCCTCGAGCCGGACGAGGTCGCCGGCCTCCTCGGGATGCCGTCCGCGACGGTCCGCGACGCCGCCTCGGGGCTGCGCGCCCGCCTGGGCCGGGCGCACGCCGCCGCAAGGGCCGCGCAGGGGTTGCCGCCGGCCGAGTGGGCCGTCGAGCGCGACGTCGAGGACGCCGTCGCGCCGCTGCTCGCGAGCGCAGCGTGACCCGCCCGACCCCGCCGCTCTCGTCGAGCGCCGCCGACACCTCGCCGCGCGCCGGTCGGTCGTCCTCGCGGGTGCCGCGCTCGCCGCCGACCGGGGCGGCGCGTGGTGGGCGGCCAACCGGACGGGACGCCGCCTCGGCGTCCTCCGGGTCGCCGCCGCGGCGCACCCCGGGCCGACCGACGCGCAGGTGGGACCACGTGGCGGACTGGCCCCCGCGGGGGTCGCTCGCGAACGACGCGGGCATCCTGGCCATGGTGGCGGCGGGGACGTCGCGGCGCGGTCGGCTGCTGTGGGCCGAGGACGCCCTGCGCCGGCGGGTCGTCCTGGCGGCGGACGTACGGCCTCCCCGAGCCCCCCGGGGCCGTTGCTCCGCGTCTGGCTGGGCGCCGGCGGGCACACCTCCGCGCGACCTCGTCGACGAGACCGGCCTCGGACGCCTGGCTCGGGACGACGTGACGGTCTCGCGGTGGTCCTGTGGTCCGTGGTCTCCCCGACCGGGTCGCCGGCGCTGGTCGTGCTCGCCCGGCCGACGGTGGGGTCGGCGACGTACTCGCGGACGGTCCGGCCGACCCGGGCGGGCGCTGTCGTGCGGACGTGGGAGACGCTCCGGCTGGCGGGAGGCGCTGGGGGCGGTCCGCCTCGCCGGTCACGTGGGTCCGGCGGCGCGGGTCCGCTGCGGGCGCTACGACGGCCCCGTCCTGGGGGCGCAGGCGGCGATGCTGCCGCCTCCGTCGACGGCCGCCGGCCCCGACTCCTTCGCCGACGAGATGCGGTGGCTCGTGGCCGCCGTCACCGGCCTGTCCCCCGAGACCTGGACACGAGGGTGGTCGTCCACTCGGCCGTCGAGGGCGGCGTTATCGCGCCACACGCGACCCGGGGTCCTCGGCCCGACGGCCGCGTGACGGTCGTCCGGACCACGACAGCGCGGCGGTGCCGTCGTGCGGTTCGGTGCGGGTCACGGACGACGGCCGGAGCGGTGTCGGCTGGCGCGACCTCGAGCGCGCGGCCGTGCTGCCGGCGCGGACCCCGCCGGACGAGCCCGTCGTCGCTCCGGCTGCCGGCGGACGGCAGATCCCGGCGTCGGCCGCTTCCTCGTCGTCGCGCCCGGGGTGCCGCGCGGGTGCAGCTCGTCCGGACCATGCCGGCCCGCGCGCGGTCCGACGCCGACCCCCGCGCGCGACGGCGTGGCCGTCGTCGACGTCCCGGACCCCGGCGACGCATCGGGCTACCGCCTCGTGCGCCACGACGGTGGCGGTCGCCTGCTCGGGTCCGGCGTCCCCGCCCGTGGCACGGACCTGCTCGACCTCCCACCGCAGTGAGCGGACCTTCACCGGGCGCGGGTCGGGTGTGAGACTGACGGGGTGACCCTCACGTCGAGGACGACTTCCGCGAGTTCGTGGCCGCCCGCTGGCCCGACCTCGAGGCCGTGGCCTTCCTCGTGACCCTCGACGCCGACGTCGCCCGCCGGGCCACCGCCGACGCGCTCGCCGGCCTGCACCAGCGCTGGCGCGAGGCCGTCGAGGACGGGCGACCGGGCGAGGAGGCGCGGCGCGCCGTGCTCGGCGCCGTGCTCGACCCCGACCGGCCGACGTCCCGCGCACGCACCCCCCCGGGCTGCCGCATCCACGACGGATACCACGGATCCGCCGTCCCGGAGGCACCAGCCGTGGTGCCCTGGGACGAGCCCGCCGACGACCCGGTCCTCACCGCCCTCACCACACTCCTTCGCGACGCGACGCCCCTGCAGCGCGCCACCGTCGCGGGCCACGTCGTGTGGGCCGCCGGGCCCGAGGAGGTCGCCGCGCTGGCCGGGATGCCGGGAGCCGCCGTCCGCGCGGAGGCCGAGACGCTGCGCGCCCGCCTCGCCGAGGCCCACGACCGGGCCCGCGACGGCCAGGGCCTCGCTCCCGCCGAGTGGGAGCTCGACCGGGACCTCGACGACGCCGTCACCGCGCTGCTGCGCGACCAGGGCGACCCGCCCGACCCCGCGGCCCTCGTCGTCGAACGGGCCCGCGGCGTGCGCCGCAGGGCCGTCGTCGTCGGCGGCCTCGGCCGCCGCGGGGTCGCGGCCGGGGCGTGGGCCGTCGGCGCCGGCCTGGGGTGGGGTGGCGCAGTCGACCCCGCTGGGTCGGACGCCCTCCCCCCGCCCGGCGACCCGAGCTGGGCGTCGACGAGCACCTGGGCGGCACGCGGCGCCCTGGCGGCCGACGAGGCGATCCAGGCCCTCGTCATCGCGCGGTCCGCGCCCGGCAGCCGGCTGCTCTGGGCCGACGATGCCGGCGACCGGCGCATCGTCGTGGCACGCGTGCCGCCGTCCACGCTGGAGTCGACGGCGATCGCCGTGTGGGTGGGCCGCCGTGGGGCCGACCCCGGCATCCCTCGAGGAGGTGCCCCTGACCGATCGGGGAGATCCGCCGCACCGAGGACGCGGTCGCGGCCGTCGTGCCCGACGGCTCCGGCGAGGGCGGCCTCCTCGTCCTCCTCACCCGTCCCGCGCGTGCTCCGGTGCGCCTACTCGCCGGTCGTCGAGTACCGCCCCGCCGGCGGCGTTCGCCGCCGGTGGACCGAGGTCGAGCTCGAGGACGGCGCCGGCGCGTCCTACGTGCCGACACCCCCGGTCCCGCGCTGCGGGTGCGGCTCGGCCGCTACGACGGGCCGCCCGCCGGTCCGCAGCGGGTCAGCCTCGGCGCCGGCGACCGAGGACGGCGCGGAGCGCGACGTCGGGGACGCACTCCTCGTCGTGGCCTCGGCGTTCGTCGCCGGAGCAGCGGGCAGCCCACGGACGAGCATCCGCAGCGCGATCGTGCGCTACGGCATCGCGACGGGGGACGTCATCGACCCTCACGCCGTCGTGGCCGAGCCCCACTCGGGACGCGTCGCGGTGGTGCACACGACCACGGCCGAGGGCGCCCTCCTCCGCTCGGTCCGGGTGCGCGACGACGGTCGCGGCTGGGCCCCCTACCTCGACCTCGAGACCGCGCGGCCGATCTCCGCCGAGGACGGCGACCGCCCCTTCGCCGCGCCCCTCCCCGCGGTGCGCGACGACGTGGGTCGCTTCCTCGTCGTCGCACCCGGGGCGGCGAAGGCGCAGCTGCTCGCCGTCACGCCGACGCCTACCCGGTCTCGAGGGTCGGCGACCTGCGCGAGGGCATCGGCATCCTGGAGGTCATCAACTCCCGCCAGGCCTCGATCTACCGCCTCGTCCTGTGGGATGCCGACGGGACGAGGACCGGGTCGTGGCGGCAGCTCTTCGGCCGGCGGGACCCCAACGACATGTGGCCGAGGTTCGGCTGACCCTCGGGCTCAGCGGCCCTGGTTGGCGACGGCTGCCGCCGCCGCGGCCGCGGCATCCGGGTCGAGGTACTCGCCGGGCTCCGTCGGCATGAAGTCCTCGCCGAGGCGGTAGACGAGCGGCATCCCCGTCGGGATGTTCAGGCCCGCGATGTCCTCGTCGCTGATGCCGTCGAGGTGCTTGACCAGGGCCCGCAGCGAGTTGCCGTGGGCGGTGACGAGCACCGTGTGGCCGGCGGAGAGGTCGCTTTGGATGTCGTTCTCCCAGTAGGGCATCATCCGCGGGATGACGTCCTTGAGGCACTCGGTGAGCGGCACCTCCGTGCCCGCGTAGCGCGGGTCGCCGGTCTGGTCGTACTCCGAGCCGGCCTCGATCGGCGGCGGCGGGGTGTCGAAGGACCGCCGCCAGAGCATGAACTGGTCGTCGCCGTACTTCTCCCGTGTGGCGGCCTTGTCGAGGCCCTGGAGCGCTCCGTAGTGCCGCTCGTTGAGGCGCCAGCTGCGGCGCACCGGGATCCAGTGTCGGTCGCACGTGTCGAGGGCGATGTTCGCGGTCGTTGATCGCGCGACGCAGCACCGAGGTGTGCACGACGTCGGGCAGCAGCCCCGCCTCGCTCATCAGCTCACCCCCGCGGACCGCCTCGACCCGGCCCTTCTCGGTGAGGTCGACGTCGACCCAGCCGGTGAAGAGGTTCTTCTGGTTCCAGTCGGACTCGCCGTGGCGCAGCAGGATGAGGGTGTGTGCCGTCATGCTCGCCAGCCTAGCCACGAGTGCGGCGGCGCGGCCGGGGGCCGTCAGCCCGTGGGCGGGGGTCGCCCGGGCGCTCGAGGATGTGCCGGAACGCCTCGAGGTTGCGCAGGCTCTCGCCGCGCGAGACGCGCCACTCCCACTCCTTGCGCATCGAGGACAGGAAGCCCATGACGAGCAGCTCGTTGAACGGCTCGTCGGCGGCGACGAGCACCACCCCGAGCAGCTGGTCGAGGGAGGCCGAGTCGACCCCGGCCGACGGGATGCGGCCGGTGACGTAGACGTCGCCCGCCTTGTCGACGGCGTACGCGAGCCCGGGTAGGCGCAGGTTGCGCCGCAGGAGGAAGCGGTAGAGCTCGCGTCGTGGTTCTCGTCGGGGTTGCGGACGACGAACGCCGACACCGACACCGCCGTGTCCGAGACGACGAGCGAGGTGACGGTCTTGAGCTTCTTCTCCCCCGGCAGCGAGACGACGAACTCGTCGTCGCGCGCCCCGGACTCCCACTCGTGCCCCGAGTCGCGCAGGTAGGCCTCGACCGTGGCCGAGACCGTGGCGTGGTCGGTCACGGGATCACGGCCGTCGGGATGCCGGTGAGCAGGCTCGGCGTCGTTGATCGACGCCTCCCGCGGCCGGGCCATCGCGTCGGCGTAGACCTCGGCGAGCCGCTCCGCGGTGCGCGCCCAGCCGAAGCCGGACGCGTGCTCGGCCGAGGCGCGCGAGAGCCCGGCCCGTCGCTCGGGGTCGAGGGCGACCGCCGGCGATCGCGGTGGCCCAGTCGGCGGTGTCGTGCCCGTCGACGAGGACGCCCGCCGAGCCGACGGCCGTCGGGAGGCCGCCGACGTTCGCGGCGACGACCGGCGTGCCGCAGGCCTGGGCCTCGACGGCGACGAGCCCGAAGGACTCGCTGTGCGAGGGCACCGCGACGACGTCGGCCGCGCGGTACCACTGCGCGAGCGTCGGCCGGTCGACCGGCGGCACGAAGCGCACGAGGTCGGCGATGCCCCGTCGTTCGGCGAGGTCCTCCAGTCCCATGGGGTTGCGCACGCCGGTGCCGCTCGCCCCGCCGAGGACGGCGACGACGAGGCGGGAGCGCAGGTCCGGGCGACGCCGGAGGATCTCGCCGGCCGCTCGGACGAGCACGTCGGGGCCCTTGAGCGGCTGGATGCGGCCGACGAAGAGGAGGAGCACGGCATCCGTCGGCACGCCGACCGCGGCCCGGGCCCCCGCGACCGAGCCCGGGGTGAACGTCGACAGGTCGACGCCCGGCTCCGCGACCACGACGCGGTCGGGGTCGGCGTCGTAGAGCGCGACGAGCTCGCCCGCCTCGCGCTCGGTGTTCGCGACGAGCCGGTCGGCGGCCTCGACGACCTGGGCCTCGCCGATCTCGCGGCCGACGCGGCTCGGGCTCGTCGCCGTCGGCGAGGTGGAGGTTCTTGACCCGCGCCATCGTGTGCATCGTGTGCACGAGGGGGACGCCCCAGCGGTCGGCCGCGAGCCAGCCGACCTGGCCGGAGAGCCAGTAGTGCGAGTGGACGAGGTCGTAGTAGCCGGGCGGGGCATGGGCGGCGACGCGCATCATGCCGGCCGCGAACGCGCAGAGCTGCCCCGGGAGGTCCTCCTTGGACAGCCCCTCGTAGGGGCCCGCGTTGACGTGCCGCACGACGACCCCCGGCTCGACCTCGACGACCGAGGACTGGCTCGCGCTGGTCGTGCGGGTGAAGAGGTCGACCTCGACGCCGCGGTGGGCGAGCTGGCGTGCCACCTCGAGGACGTAGACGTTCATGCCACCGGCGTCGCCCTCGCCGGGCTGGGCCAGGGGCGAGGTGTGCACGGTGACCATCGCGACGCGCTTCGGGCGCGGCAGGTCGGCGGACGTGCTCATGCGCTCGAGTGTGTCACGGCTCGCGGGGCGTGTCGGTGACGGTCACCACGGCCCTCGGCGCCCACACGTGGACCGCGATCCGGCCGTCCTGGCGCAGGTCGACGGCACGCGGCACCTGCACCGGGCCGATGGAGACGTCGGTGCCGAGCACCCACGTGAAGGCGGGCTGCTCGACGACGCTGGGGTCGACCCAGTAGGCCCGTTCCTTGAGGTTGCGCTCGGGGAGGGCGGGGGCGATGCCGGTGGTCGCCGGACGCCAGTCGAGGTGGATGGCGACCGCGTCGGCGCCGGGCACGGCGGCATCCATCCGGATCCTGCCGCCGATCGGCTCGAACTCGATGCGCAGCGGAAGGCTGCGCCTGTCGTCGTGGACGACGCCGCTGTAGACGACGGTGTCCTCGACGCGCCGCACGGCGTCGATGCGCACGTGCGGCAGCTCGGACCTGACGTCCTCGCGGGGGTGGTCGTCGACCTCGTCGAGGCTCCCGAAGACCGCGGTGACCGGGCGCCCCGCGGGTCACCGTGTCGGCGAGCACGGTGCTGCCGCGCGAGAGCCGGAAGCCCGAGTCGTACAGGGCGACCCCCAGCCCGGCTCCGAGGGACTGCACGCCGCGGGCCGTCTGGGCGACCTGGAGCAGGCCCGGCTCGACGTCGTCGACGGCGATGTCGCGGGCCAGGACCCGGGGCACCCACGAGGTCAGGCCGAGCGCCAGCGCGAGGGTGAGGGACACCACGAGCGCGACCATCGACAGGCTCACCTCGCCCACACGCGCCCGCCGCCGCCACCACTCCAGCACTCCTTCAGGGTATGCCGGGTCGCCGGGGGTCACGGTCCGCGCACCAGGGTGCGGGACGGCATCCGGGGCGCGGGACGGCGGCCGGCGGGCTGGCGTCGAGACCTACGCTGGGGCTCGTGGCGCAGCAGCGACCGGTCGGGGTCATCACGCGGGGGACGACGAACCCCAACCGGCTGCGCCGCTGCGACCGCTGGCTCGCCGGCCCGCAGGCGTGGCGGCTGCGCCGGGCCGGGGCCGCGCCGGTGGTCGTCGACCTCGGCTACGGCGCCTCCCCCGTCACGGCGGTCGAGCTGCACGACCGGCTGCTGCGGGTGCGCCCGGACCTCCAGGTCGTGGGCGTCGAGATCGACCCGGCGCGCGTCGCCGCCGCCCGCCCCCTCGAGCGGCCCGGGCTGACGTTCCGGGTCGGGGGCTTCGAGGTGCCCCTCGACGGTGGCGCCCGGCCGGTGGTCGTGCGGGCGTTCAACGTCCTGCGGCAGTACGACGAGGCGCAGGTCGAGGGCGCCTGGGCCACGACGATCTCCCGGCTCGCGCCCCAGGGGCTCCTCGTCGACGGCACCTGCGACGAGCTGGGCCGGCTCGCGACCTGGGTGGCCGTCACCGCCGACGGGCCGGTCAGCCTGTCGCTCAGCTGGCGGCTCCGAGGGCTGGAGCGTCCCGGCGTGGTCGCCGAGCGCCTCCCCAAGGCCCTGATCCACCGCAACGTCCCCGGCGAGGGGGTGCACCGGCTGCTCGCCGAGCTCGACGCGACGTGGGCGCGTCAGGCGCCCCAGGCGGCCTATGGCGTGCGTCAGCGGTTCATCGCGACCGCGGCGGCGATGCGGGACGCCGGGTGGCCGCTGCTCGACGGACCCTCACGCTGGCGGCTCGGCGAGCTGACCGTCGCGTGGGCTGCCGTCGCGCCTCACCAGGGCCCGTAGGGCCCGTCGGTGCGGCCGCCGCCTCGACCCATGACCTGGTCGAGGGCGGGCTTGACGTCGGCGAGGTAGACGCCGGCGGCGATGACCGCGACGATCGCGAGGAACCCGACCCCACCGAGGGCCACGAAGCCGAGGAGTACGGCGACGCCGGTGACGAGGAGCCAGAACTGCTTGGTCCGCTTGCCGGCCGCGACGAAGGCGTCGGGTCGGCGCCGCACGCAGTCGACGACCGCGTACGCCTCGACGCCGAGCGCCACGACGGAGAGGGCGAGGACGATCCAGCCCTGGAGCTGCCCGAGGATCTGCATGGGTAGAGCGTAGGTCGTCAGACGTCGAGGACGATCGTCACGGGGCCGTCGTTCACGAGCGCGACGTCCATGTGGGCCCCGAACCGGCCGGTGGCGACCTCGACCCCCCGGTCCCGGAGGGCGGCGACGACCTGCTCGACGACGGGCTCGGCGACCGGGCCGGGAGCGGCCGCGTTCCACGACGGGCGGCGGCCCTTGCGGGTGTCGGCGTAGAGCGTGAACTGGCTGACGACGAGCACGGGGGCGCGCTCGTCGAGCACCGAGCGCTCGTCGTGGAGGATGCGCAGCTCGGCGATCTTGCGCGCCATCGTCGCGACCTGCTCGGGCCCGTCCTCGTGGGTGACGCCGACGAGCGCGAGGAGCCCGGGCCGGGTGAGTTCGGCGACGACCTCACCGTCGACCGTCACCGAGGCGCGCGAGACGCGCTGGAGCACGGCCCTCACGCGGTGCTCACCCCGCGAGGCCGACGGCGACGACCGCACCGACCGGCTCGCCATGACCGAGGACCGGGGCGTCCTCGAGCCGGTCATAGGCCGTCGACTCGACGCCGAGGCGCCGCAGCACCCCCGCGAGGATCACCGGACGCGCGCGCTGACCCCCGTCGGCGACCTTGAGGGCGATACCGCGGCCGTCGGGGAGGCCGACCGCATAGACGGACTCGGCGCCGTCCTTGGCGACGACGCCCGCGGTACCGCGGATCAGGGCGGTGACGTCGCGCCGCGTGCCACCGAGGTACTCCGGGTGGCGGCGGATCGCCTCGGCGACGGTTCCCTCAGGGCGTGCCAGAGTCGGCCGAGGCGATGCGACCGAACGCCCGCGCCAGGCCGGTGAGCGAGATCGCCATGACGGGGGCGCCGCAGCCGTCGACGGCCGTCGCCGCGATGGGCTCGCCGGCGAGGTCGGCGATGGCTGCGGCCATCGCGCGCTGGAGCGGGTGGGCCAGGTCGCGATAGGTCGCGAGGTCCCAGCCGTTGAGGCGGCAGGTCGCGAGCATCGCCGCGTGCTTGCCCGAGCAGTTCTGGGAGAGGGAGCGGGCCGGGCGCCCGGCGGCGACCCAGATGTCCCGCTCCTCGGGGTCGTACGGGAGGTCGGGGGTGTTCTGGAGGTCGGCCTCGGTCAGGCCGGCGGCGGCGAGCATGTCGCGCACCGCGTCGAGGTGGAAGGGCTCGGCCGAGTGGCTCGCGGACGCGAGGGCGAGCTGGTGCGCAGGCAGCGTGAGCCCGGCGCGCAGCATGCCCACCGACTGGAGCGGCTTGTTCGACGACCGAGGGAAGACCGGGTCGCCGGGGGCGCCCCACCCGTGGAGCAGGCTCCCGTCGGATGCCGTGACGGCGACGCTCGCGCGGTGCACGGACTCGACGACGCCGCCGCGGACGACGTGGGCGAGGACGGGGGCGTCCGCGAGGGCCGGGGGCGTGGGCTGGTCGGGCACGCAGGCGACCCTATCCGCGGATGGCGCGTGAGCGGCATCCGGCCCGGTCGGCGAGCTCGCCTCCGCGGCTGGTGGGACGCATGCGCCGAGGCGACGCGGGACGGCATCCGGCCCGGACGCCGAACGACCGGGGCCGGGCGAGCCGGCCCCGGTCGTCGGGGGTGTCACCGGAAAGGGGGAACCGGTGACGGCGTGGTCGACGCTGCGCCGACCGGGTCGTGAGGTCAGTCGCCGACCTTGTCGGCGGCCGTCTCGGTCGCCGTCTCCGCGGCGGCGGCGGTCTTGGTCGCGCTGGTCGTCGCGGCCTTGGCGGAGGTCGTGGTCTTCTTCGCGGCGTTCTTGGTCGTGGTCGAGGTGCGCTTGGCCGCGGTGCGGGTGGCCTTGGCGGACTTCTTGACCTCGGTCTTCGCGACCTTGGTCTCCTCGACGACGGAGCCGGTGACGACGGACGCGACCTTCGCGGCCTCCTTGCGACCGGTGGTGAGGGTGGCCTTGGCCGAACGCTCGACGTCGGTGACGGCCTTGCGGGCGGTGGTGACCGCACCCTTGGCCTGGGCGACCGTGGTCTCGGCCTGGGCGACGAGGTCCTGGGTGGCCTTCTGGTTGCGGATGCGGCTCACGAGCTTGTGGCCGCGGGCGGCGAGCTCGTCGTAGCCCTCGGCGACCTTGCCGCCGATGACGAGCGTCTCGTTGAGCACGACGGCCGGGATCTCCTTGACCTGGTCGGCGATGGTGGTCGCACGGGCCTGGACCTTCGCCGGGGCGAGGTCGGCGCTGAGCCCGGCGCGCGCCTTGTCGGCGCGGAGGCGGGCCTCGCGCACCTTCTCGACCGCGAGGTCGGTCGCACCGACGGCGGCGAAGAACGGGGTGACGTCGACGGTCTTCTTGAGGTCATCGATGACGGGCATGGTGTCTCCTTCTGGGTGGTGCGGGATGGTGTGGTTCGTGGCGTTGGGGTGGGGCGTCATTGCCCGGGTGCGTCCTCGACGTAGGACTCGTAGATGTCGAGGAGGGTCCTGCGCTGGCGCGGCGTGAGGGCCGGGTCGGCGCTGATCGCGCGGCGGACGTCGGGGGCCTCGGCCGGCGGGGCGACCTCGGCGTCGAGGATGCCTGCCTTGACGTAGAGGCTCTCCGCGGAGACCTCGAGTCCCTTGGCGAGCTGCTGCAGGATCTCGGCGCTCGGGCGCTTGAGGCCCCGCTCGATCTGTGACAGGTAGGGGTTGGACACCCCTGCGAGCTCGGACAGCTGACGCAGGGACAGCTTGGCCGACTGACGCTGCTCACGCAGGTAGTCGCCGAGGCTGCTGCCCAGGTCGTTCAGCGGGTTCTTGCTCACGACCCCATTGTGCTTGCTGTAGTTAGCAAAATGCAAACTGCAGCAAGCGTGAGACCTCTCACAGGCGTGGGCAGGCGGTCACGGACGCCGCCGGACGGCGCGGCTGGAGGGGCGCGGCTGGACGGCGGGCCGCAGGCAGTGGCTGGAGGACGCGCACCTGCACGGCCGGCGGGCGCGGTCACCTGCGCAGCCGGAGGGCGGTGCCCGCGGACCAGCACACCAGGGTTACGGCCAGGAGGTCCGGATGCTCCACGTGGTGAACCACGACGCCGACCCTCTTCCGCCCAGGTGCAGCCCACCCGGGCGACTCATGCGGCGAACCAACCCCCTACGTGCTTCACCACGCGAACCAACACGACGTGGCTCGCCACGCGAACCAACCCCCTACGTGCATCGCCACGCGAACCAACCCTGTGGCGCACCACGTGGAGCAGCCCCTATGTGGTTCACGAGGCGGACCGGGCCATGGGTGCGTCCGGGGCGAGCCAAACCGCGGCGGGTTCGTGTCGGGGTCGGTGGGTTGGCTCACCACGTGAGCATCCGGACCTTCCCGGACGACACCCCTACGTCTGGGGGCCCGACCCGGTGAGCTGGCTCGGGACGGTCGCAGGTCAGGCGGTGGTGGGCTGCTGGCGGCGGAGCGTGATGTCGTTGCACGCGACGCACACCGCTTCGGGCACGAGGCCCCAGCGCATGAGGTAGCCGAACACCCAGCATCCGGCGCAGAAGCCCACGACGCTCTCGAGCAGGGCGAAGACGAGGAGCACCCCGAGGAGCGCCGTCGTCACGGCCGGGGCACCGAGCACCAGTGCAATCGTCGCGACCGTCGTGAGGACGAGGCCGACGCCCTGCGCGAAGCGCTTCGGCGCACCGGCGACGAGGACGGGCTCACCGAGGCGCGGCGCGATGACCTTCGTGGCGAGCCGGCCGAACGGGTCCACGCGCGGCCCGTTCGCGACGCGGAGCGCGAAGCCGACGACGAGGACGGGCGTGAGCCACAGCCACCCGGTGGCCAGGGCCAGTCCCGCGACGATCGCGACGAGGCCGGCCACCACCCGGGCGGCCTTCTCGTTGACGATCTTGGGGAAACCCAAAGCGCTGCGCACGCGAGGCATAACAACAGATTATGCGGAGGGCTTCCCGACGGGACCACCCGGGTCACCCCTCGGACACCCGACCACCGCGTCCGGGTCAGGTCAGGGGTGGGCGGGCGGATCGGGCACCCGGGTCACCTCGCCCCAGCGGCGCGGGGCGCCGGATGCCGCGCGCGGTGTCCCGCGCCCACCGAACGCCGCGCCCACCGAACGCCGCGCCCGCAGCGCCGCGCGGCCCGCCGAGCGCCGAGCGCCGAGCGCCGCGCGCTCAGCGCCCCCGCCGGTCCTTGACCCCGAGCAGCTCGCGCGCCTCGCCGGTCGTCAGCGGCGGACGCTGCATCACCGTCGCGAGCTCCGCGGCCCGCGCGACGAGCTCGTCGTTGTGCTGCACGACCTGACCACGGGCGAAGACGATGTTGTCCTCCATCCCCACCCGCAGGTGACCCCCGGCCGACAGCGCCGCCGCCATGATCGGCAGGTGCCCGCGCCCGATCCCGGTCGCGGACCACGAGGTCACCTCGGCCGGGAGCATGGCGACGCCCGCCATGAGCGCCGCGGTCGTGGCCGGCATCCCGCCCGGCACCCCGGTCACGAAGTCGACGTGCACGCGGCCCCCGAACGGCAGGCCGTGCGTGTCGAGGAGCCGCCGCAGCGCGTGGACGTGGCCGAGGTCGAACAGCTCGAACTCCGGCACCACCTCCCGCTCCTGCGCCTGCACGTAGAGGTCGCTCATGAAACCCCACGGGTTGAGGAAGACGTCGTCGCCGAAGTTCGTCGTGCCGCAGGTCAGCGAGCACGAGTCGGGCTCGGCGTCGAGCACCGTGAGCCGCGCCTCGAGCGGGTCGTGCACCGACCCGCCCGGTCGACAGCTGCACGACGAGGTCGGTCTCGGACCGCACGGCGTCGACCGCCGCCCGCAGCCGGCCCCCGTCCAGGGTCGGGGCGTGCTCCTCGTCGCGGATGTGCAGGTGGATGAGCGAGGCGCCGGCCGCCTCGCACCGTCGTGCGGTGTCGACGAGCTCGTCGAGGGTCGTCGGCAGCTGGGGCACGTCGGCCTTGGCGTGCTCAGCGCCGGTGGGCGCCACGGTGATGAGCGTCCCCACGGGCGCCGCCAGGCGGCCGGATGCCGTCGCCACGGGTCGGTGTGCCGGCGCGGGTGCGGACGGAGGAGCGGTCACAGCGGGGGCCATGCGCCCATCATGGCAGCAGGATCTGCGGCGCTCAGCCGGTCACGACGACGGTCTGCGCGGCAGCAAGCCCGCCCGCGAGAAGATCCACGTCCACGGGCACCGACCGCTTGACGACCGCGAGCGCGACCGGGCCGTCCTCGTAGTGCCGTGCGACCGACGTCAGGCGCCCGACCTCGCGGTCGCCGAGCACGACCGGGGCACCGGCATCCGGCAGGACGTGCCCCGACCCGTCGAGGTCGAGGAAGACGATCCTGCGGGGCGGGCGGCCGAGGTTGTGGACGCGCGCGATCGTCTCCTGCCCCCGGTAACAGCCCTTGTGGAGGTGGACGGCCGTGCGCAGCCAGTCGACCTCGTGGGGGATGGTGCGGTGGTCGGTCTCGAACCCGAGCCGCGGACGCCAGGCCGACACGCGCAGCGCCTCGCACGCCCACGTCCCGGCGAGCGGGCGGTCGCCGAGCGCCGCCTCGAGCCCGTCGCGGGGCACGACCAGCTCGCGCCAGGCCCGTCCGGTTCCCGGGTGGTCCTCGACCGGCCCGTATGCCGTCGTGTCACCCACGAGCGTCGGCCACGGGTCGACCCACGCGAGGTGCTCGCCCGGTGCCGACTCGGTGCCGAGGGGCTCGCCGAGCACCGCCCAGTCGGCGGTCACGTCGGCGACCTCGACCCGGAGCATGAACCGCATCGACTCCAGCCAGGCGACGACCGCGGGTGCCGTGCCGGGTTCGACCGTGATCCACGTGGTCTCGCCGTCGTCGACGAGGTGCAGCGCGTGCTCGACGTGGCCCTTGGGCGACAGCACGAGCGACTCGCGGGACTCGCGCGGACCGAGCCCGACGAGCTGCTGGGTCGTCATCGAGTGCAGCCAGGTCAGGCGGTCGGGACCGGTGACCGTCACGACGCCGCGGTGCGAGAGGTCGACCGCCGCGAGGCCCTCGTCGAGGAGGCGCTGCTCCCGGGTGGGGTCGCCGTAGTGCGCGGCGACGCCGGCGTCGACCCCCTGGCCCTCGACGGCGCCGGGGCGCGAGAGGAGCGGGGAGGTGCTCGTGGAGATGCTCATCGGGGTGCCTTCCGGCGGATGGTGGGCGCGGTGGCCGTGGCGCTGGCCGCGGCGGGGGCGGTGGTGTCGGGAGTCGCGTCGGCGGGGGCCACGTCGCGGCACGTGCGGCACAGCCCGTGCACGGCGGCGTGCGAGATGTCGGACGCGAACCCGAGCGACTCGTCGATCCGGGCGACGAGCTCGTCGGCCACGGTGAGGGGCGCCTCGCCGACCCAGCCGCACCGGCGGCAGACGACGTGGAGGTGGGTGGCGTGCTCGGCGAGGTGGTAGCTCGGGGCCCGGTGGTCGACGTGGGTGTGGCCGACGAGGCCGAGCTCCTGCAGGGCGTCGAGCGCGCGGTAGACGGTCGACGCCGGCACGGCGCCGGCCCCGTCCGCCGCGACGGCATCCACGATGTCGTCGGGGGTCGCGTGCCCGAGCCGCCCGACGGCGGCGAGCACCCGCTCGCGCTGCGACGTGAGGCGCTTGCCCCGAGCCCGCAGCCGCTCGCCCAGATCGCTCACCCCACCAATGTAAGCCGACCGGGAACCTCGACCGGAACGCGTCCCTACACTGAGCCCGTGCAGGATGCAGGAGTGCAAGGGCTCCGGGAGGTCGGCGACGAACAGACCACCGAGGAGCGCACCGACGAGCGGCGCAAGGACCGCCGCGGGGTCCGCCGCGCCCTCATCGTGCTCGCCGCCCTGCTGCTGCTCCTCTTCGGCAGCGTCGCGGGTTTCGTCGGCTACCTCGGCTACACCGTCAACGAGAACGTCACCCAGGCGCCGCTGCTCCCCGAGAACCGCCCGCCGGTGACCGCCCCCGACGGCGAACCGGTGGCCGAGACCGGCACCGGCACCAACTTCCTCGTCGTCGGCGCCGACACCCGCCCGGGCGACGCCGGCCGCAGCGACGTCATCGTCCTCGTGCACATCCCCGAGGACCCGACGTCGATCCAGATGATCCACTTCCCGCGCGACCTGTGGGTCGACATCCCCGGCCGCGGGAAGGACAAGATCAACGCCGCGTTCGCGTACGGCCGCGAGCCGCTCCTCGTCGAGACGATCGAGAACCTCCTCAAGGTCCGCATCCACCACGTCGCCAAGACCAACTTCGACGGGTTCGAGAACATGACGGATGCCGTCGGCGGCGTCCGTGTGTACGCCGAGGAGGCGAGCAACGGCACCGGCAACGGCGGCCCGGTCGTCATCAAGGAGGGCTGGAACGACCTCAACGGCGAGCAGGCCCTCAGCTTCGTCCGCGAGCGCTACACGCTCAGCGAGGGTGACATCTCCCGCGGGCGCCGCCAGCTGGCCTTCCTCAAGGCGCTCATGCTCAAGGCGACGAGCACGGAGACGATCGCGAACCCCCTGAAGATCGCGAAGTTCACGAACGCCGCCACCGAGAACCTCGTCCTCGACCAGGACCTCACGGTCGGCCAGCTGCGCGACTACGCGATCTCGCTGCGCCACATCCGGGCCGGCGACGTCGTCTTCGCGACCGCACCCTTCACCGGGTTCGGCACCTCACCGGGCGGCGCCTCGATCGACATCGTCGACGTCAAGGGGATGGCCGACCTCGGGGAGGCCCTGCGCACCGACACCATGGACGACTACGGCGACGTCTTCGTCACGCCCTGAGGGTCACTCGACCCGCTTGAGCTCTGCGGAGACGTGGGACTGCATCGGCTGGTCCATCGCCGCCATGTCCATGACCCACATCAGGGTGCTGTTGACGTTCCCGTAGATCCGGTGGCCGGCGGTGTAGGCCTTCGCGGTCGGGCTGCGCATGACGCCGTCGGTGCGCACCTCGACCTTCCCGGGCACCGCGATGCCGGCGTACATCTCGACGAAGCCGGTGGGGTGGGTGAGCAGCAGCTCGACGTTCGTGCCGTCCTCGGCCGCGGGCACCGGCCGCCAGAACCCGACCTCGGTGGCGAGCGGCCGCACCTGGTTGCCGTCCTCGTCGAGCAGCCAGGTGCGCGAGCGCCACTCCAGGAACGGCCGGCCGTCGTGCCGGCAGACGACCTCCTGGCCGAAGCGCTGCGACTCGATCGTCGGGTAGCCGACGAGTCCGGCGCCCTCCCAGCGACCGACGAGCCACGCGAGCGGGGCCAGGTCGAGGTGGAGGGAGGTGTCGAGGTGGAAGACCATAGGCTCCAGTCTATGGACTCCCCCGCGACCACCCTGGTCGTCAAGGTCACCTGCGGCACCGAGGCGCTGGAGCGGCTCAACCAGGGCTTCACCGTGGCCGCGACCGCCCTCGCGAGCGGCCTCGAGGTCAGCCTGTGGCTCACCGGCGACGCGACCTGGATGGCGGTTCCCGGCCGTGCCGAGGAGGTCGCGCTGCCGCACGCGGCCCCGCTCGCCGAGCTGCGCGACGCCCTCCTGGAGGGGGCCCGCGTCACGGTCTGCGGGCAGTGCGCGGCCCGCCGCGGGCTGACCGAGGGCGACCTCGCGGCCGGGGCGGTCATCCGCGGCGCGGCGGCGTTCGTCGAGGAGGTCGTCGCGCCGGGAGCGCAGGCCCTCGTCTACTGAGTCGCGTGAGTCAGGCGGATGCCGTGAGCCGCCGGCGGGTGGCCGACCCGGGCCTCAGCCCACGATGGCCAGCGCCAGCCCGTACGCCACGACGCCCGGCACGAGCAGGCTCGCCGCCGCGGACGACAGCTGCGCGCGCACCGAGGCGATGGCCGGCAGGACGCTGAGCATCCTGCGGGCGGTGTGCGCGACGGCCGCGCAGAGGAATCCGATGAGGGCGGCCGGTCCGCTGTCGGGGGCCCCGAGCAGGGCGGCCGCGACGAGCGCACCGCCACCGCCGAGCAGCATCGCGATCGGCAGCATCCACGGCCGCACCTTGTCCAGGCCCGCACCGAGGTCGGCGAAGGCCGAGACGGCGATGGCGACGAACCCGACGACCGCGACCTCGGTCGCCCGGTGGTTGCGCGACAGCGGCATCCACGTCGTGCCGAGGGCGATGACCGAGATGCCCAGCGAGGTCACCGCGACGGACTCGGTGAGCCGGGGTCGGCCGTCGCGACGGACGATCTGGTGGACGAACATGATCGCGAGGCCGACGACGAGCGCGATCGGCACGTAGACGAGGTACGGCTCGCCCGACGGGATGGCGGCCACGGCGGGGGCGAGCACGGCCGGGACGCCGATCGCGAGCGAGGAGCCGAAGCGGCTCGAGGAGCCGTGCAGGGCCGGCCAGCCCCACGCGACGACGATGCCGGCCCACGCGAGCCCGGCGGCGAGCACGACGGGGTCCGCCAGCACCGCGAGCACGAGCAGGGCGGCGAGCACGACGGTCGCGGCGGCGGCCACCGGGCGGCCCACCGTCGCCAGCGCGGGCAGGACGGGCGCCTTGAGGACGGAGGCCTCGCGACGAGCCCGGCGGGCGGCGCGGGTCTCGGGGAGGTCCGCGTCCGCTGAGGCCGTCACGTCGCTCGGCTGGTCGTCCACGCGCGGCATCCTCCCACTATCCACCGGCGAAGGGTGGCAGCACCTCGACGACCGCCCCGGGGGGCACCGGGTCAGCTCCCGTGCTCGCCCGGCCCCCGACGAGCACCGAGCAGACGGGCAGCACGGTCGCGAGCCCCGGGCGCGTGGCGAGCAGCCGGGCCAGGAGGTCGTCGACGCTGCTCACGGCGGTGATGGCGTCCTCGTCGACGCCCGCCGCGGCGCGGGCGCCCGCCCAGTAGCGGACGGTGACCGTCTCACGGCCGCCGACATCCGGACTGCTCGTACCCATCACGCCCTATCCTGTGGGCGATGGCCCACCTGCTGCTGTTGACGAACACCTTGGCGCCCAGCGCTGAGGTCGTTCCGGCGCTCGGGCTCCTGTCGCACCATGTTCGCATCCTCCCCGCCGAGGGCTCCGCGCTCGTCGACGCCCCGCAGGCCGACGTCGTCATCGTCGACGCCCGGCGCGAGCTGGCGATGGCGAAGTCGCTCTGCCGCGTCATCTGCACCACCGGCATCTCGATCCCGCTCGTCGTCGTGGTCACCGAGGGTGGCCTCGCCGGCATCACGAGCGACTGGGGCATCGACGACGTCATCCTCGACACCGCCGGCCCGGCCGAGGTCGAGGCCCGGCTGCGCCTCGCACTCGGCCGCAGCCTCGAGGCAGCCGCGGTCGAGGAGGGCGGCCCCATCACGGCCGGGGCCCTCGTGATCGACGAGCAGACCTACTCCGTGCGCCTGCGGGGGCGCATCCTCGACCTCACGTACAAGGAGTTCGAGCTCCTCAAGTACCTCGCGCAGCACCCGGGCCGGGTCTTCACCCGCTCGCAGCTGCTCCAGGAGGTCTGGGGGTACGACTACTTCGGGGGCACCCGCACCGTCGACGTCCACGTGCGCCGGCTGCGCGCCAAGCTCGGCACCGACTACGAGGTGCTCATCGGCACCGTCCGCAACGTCGGCTACCGCTTCGTGCCCGAGGTCGCGGACTCCTTCTCCGAGATCGAGTCCTGACGTGGCGCGCACCCAGCGCGTCCCCGAGGTCGACGACCGCACGGCATCCGACCTGCGCTCCCTGTGGCGGCGGGCGGAGGACGTCGACGGTGTCGGGGCCGTCTCCGAGGCCTTCCGGCTTGCGGTCGGGCCGCCGCGCGACGGCGTCGTCCACCTCCTGCGGTGTGCCGGCGACGGCACCCTCGTCGGGTACGCGCAGGTCGCCGAGGCGGGCACGACGGATGCCGTGGCCGAGCTCGTCGTCGACCCTCTGCACCGCCGCCGGGGCCACGGCCGCGCCCTGCTCGACGCGGTCCTCGACGAGGGCGCGCGCAGTGTCTGGGCGCACGGGATGCTCCCCGCGGCCGAGGCCCTCGCCCGCTCGGCCGGACTGGCGATGACCCGCAGCCTGCACCGGATGACGCGACCCCTCACCGCGGAGGACACTGCGGATCCCGTTCTGCCGGACGGCTTCTCGGTGAGGACGTTCGAGCCGGGCCGGGACGACGAGACCTGGGTGCGACTCAACGCCGCGGCGTTCGCGAGCCACCCGGAGCAGGGCCGGCTCACCGTGGCCGACCTCCACGAGCGGATGGCCCAGCCGTGGTTCGACCCGGCCGGCTTCCTCCTCGTCGTCGAGGACGCGACCGACGGGGAGGTCGTCGCGTTCCACTGGACCAAGGTCGAGCCGGGAGGGACGACTGGGCGGGCCCACGGTTCCGGTTCGAGCGGAGCGAGAAGCGGAACCGGGGAGGTCTACGTCGTCGGGGTCGACCCGGCGCACCAGGGCCGCGGTCTCGGCGGGCCGCTCACCGCGCTCGGCCTCGCCCACCTGGCTCGGCAGGGGCTGGCGGAGGTCGAGCTGTACGTCGACGGCGACAACACGGCGGCCCGGCGCACCTACGCACGCCTCGGCTTCACCGACGCTGCGGTAGACGGGCAGTACACCCGCGCCACGACCTGACAGGATTGGGACATGACGGCAGAGACGGGACTCGGGGTGCACGACCGGACGTCCGCGAGGGACGCGGCCGCTGAAGCCGCGGCCGAGGCGACCATCGTCAGTGAGGTGTCGATCGCGAGCGCGTCGGCGACCGAGACGCGCACCTACCAGCCGCGGGGGTCCAACGGCCGCTTCGTGCGGGGCGCGGGCGCCCATCCCGGACCGGTCGACGAGGAGGAGGGCCTCCCGGCCGACCGATTCCTCGACCGCGAGATCTCGTGGCTGCAGTTCAACGAGCGCGTCCTCCAGCTCGCGGCCGACGAGAACGTCCCCCTCCTCGAGCGCTGCCGCTACCTGGCGATCTTTGCCTCCAACCTCGACGAGTTCTTCATGGTGCGCGTCGCCGGCCTCAAGCGACGGATCGCGACCGGCATCGCGGTGCGCTCGGCATCCGGCCTGGAACCCCGCGAGGTCCTCGAGCAGATCTCGCTCGTCGCGCACGAGCTGCTGTCGATGCAGGCCCGGGTGTACGGCGCTCAGGTGCGCCCGGCGCTCGAGACCGAGGGCATCACGATCGTGCGCTGGGACGAGCTCTCCGACGAGGAGCGCGACCGGCTGGGCCAGACGTTCACCGACCGCCTCTTCCCGGTGCTGACGCCGCTCGCCGTCGACCCCGCCCACCCGTTCCCGTACATCTCCGGCCTGTCGCTCAACCTCGCCGTCGTGCTCGTCAACCCCAGGACCGCCAAGGAGCACTTCGCCCGGGTCAAGGTGCCGCCCGTGCTGCCGCGCCTCATCCGGATCGTGCCGGGTCTCGACGAGTCCCCCCTCGCCGACATGTACGACACCCGCTTCGTTCCGCTCGAGGACGTCATCTCGGCCCACCTGGACCACCTCTTCCCCGGGATGGAGATCCGCGAGCACTTCACCTTCCGGGTGACCCGCAACGAGGACCTCGAGGTGGAGGAGGACGACAACGAGAACCTCCTCACCGCGCTCGAGCGTGAGCTGACCCGGCGCCGCTTCGGCCCGCCCGTCCGGCTCGAGGTCGAGGAGGACATGGACGCCCACGTGCTCGACCTGCTCGTCCGGGAGCTCGGGCGTCGCCGGGTCCGAGGTCTACCGGCTGCCGGCGCCGCTCGACCTGCGCGCGCTCAACGTCATCGCCGACCTCGAGCGCTCCGACCTGCACTTCGAGCCCTTCGTCGCGCGGACGAACTCCGACCTCGCGCCGACCGAGAGCGCCAAGGCGCGCGACATCTTCGCGTCGATCCGCAAGCAGGACGTCCTGCTGCAGCACCCCTACGACTCGTTCTCGACGTCGGTGCAGGCGTTCATCGAGCAGGCCGCGTCCGACCCGCGGGTCCTGGCGATCAAGCAGACGCTCTACCGCACGAGCGGCGACAGCCCGATCATCGACGCCCTCATCGACGCGGCCGAGGCCGGCAAGCAGGTGCTCGCGGTCGTCGAGATCAAGGCCCGGTTCGACGAGCAGAACAACATCTCCTGGGCCCGCAAGCTCGAGCACGCCGGCGTCCACGTCGTCTACGGCATCGTCGGGCTGAAGACGCACGCCAAGCTGTGCCTCGTCATCCGGCAGGAGACCGAGGGGCTGCGCCGCTACTGCCACGTCGGCACCGGCAACTACAACCCCAAGACCGCCCGCCTCTACGAGGACCTCGGGCTCCTCACCGTCGACGAGCAGGTCGGCGAGGACCTCACCCGGCTGTTCAACCAGCTGTCCGGGATGGCTCCGAGGAGCCGGTTCAAGCGGCTCCTCGTCGCGCCCCGCACGGTGCGTGCGGGCCTGCTCGAGCTCATCGACGACGAGATCGAGCACGAGCGGCGCGAGCCCGGCTCCGGCCACATCGCGTGGAAGGTCAACTCGATCGTCGACGAGCAGCTCATCGACGCCCTCTACCGCGCCTCGCGGGCGGGGGTACGGGTGCAGCTCTGGGTGCGCGGCATCTGCGCGCTGCGGCCGGGCGTGGAAGGGCTGTCGGAGAACATCCAGGTGCGCTCGGTCCTCGGCCGCTTCCTCGAGCACTCGCGGATCTTCCTCTTCGGCGGCGGCGGTGACCCGCAGGTGTACATCGGCAGCGCCGACATGATGCACCGCAACCTCGACCGCCGGGTCGAGGCGCTCGTCCGGCTCAGCGACCCTCGCCACCTCGACGACCTCCATTCGCTCATCGAGCGCGGCATGGGCGACGCCTACCAGCACTGGCGGCTCGGCGGCGACGGCCGCTGGATGCGCCACCACCTCGGCGACGACGGCACGACGCTCCCCGACCTCCAGGCCGCCCTCATCGAGATGCACGCGAAGCGACGCCGCAAGGCTCGCCGGCGGTGACCCCCCGGACCCTCCAGCCCCCCCAGGCCTCCCGGGTTGCCCGGGCCTCTCGGGGCCCCCGGACGGACCGCACCCCGTGAGGATCCCCGCCGCCGGGACCGTGCCGTGGCGCCTGCGCGACGGCACCCTCGAGGTCGCCCTCGTCCACCGACCGCGCTACGACGACTGGTCGTGGGCCAAGGGCAAGCTCGACGCCGACGAGGACTGGGCCGTGGCCGCGGTCCGCGAGACCGACGAGGAGACGGGCCTGCTGGTGCGGCTCGGGCCCCCGCTCCCCGAGGCGCGCTACGTCGTCCTGGGCCGTGACGGCGTCCCCGACGACAAGGTCGTCCGCTACTGGTCGGCCCAGGTGACCGGGGGAGCAGGGCACCTCCTCAACGAGATCGACGACGTCGCGTGGCTCGACGTCCCGAGCGCGCACTCGCGCCTGGACTACGCCCGCGACCGCGACCAGCTGCTCGCCCTCGTGCGCCTGCAGCAGACCAACCGGCTCGACACGTGGCCACTCGTCCTCGTCCGCCACGCCCACGCACTCCCCCGCGGCTCGTGGAAGCGCGACGACCCGCTGCGACCCCTCGACAAGGACGGGCAGCAGCGGGCGCAGACCCTGCGAGCCGTCCTCGCGGCCTACGGCGTCACGCGCGTCGTCAGCTCGCCATCGGTGCGGTGCCAGGGCACCGTCGAGCCGTATGCCGTGTCCGCCAGGCTGCGGCTGCGCACCCACGCCGGCCTGTCCGAGGAGGGCTTCGAGGCCGACCCCGCGAAGGCGCCACGGCACCTGGCCCGGCTGCTCGACCGGGGCGAGCCGGCGCTGCTGTGCACGCACGGCCCGGTGCTGCCCACGCTGCTCGACGACCTCGAGCGGCGCCTCGACCTCGACGCCGCCGGCTCGGTCCAGGTCGTCGAGGAGTTCGCCGAGGCCCGCGACGACAAGCTGCAGAAGGGCGAGGCGCTCGTCTGCCACGTCGTCGGCCGCGGTGCCGACGCTCGCGTCGTCGCCGTGGAGCGCCACCTCCCCTGACGCCCGGGCGCGCACTCGGCCCCGACCCGCGGCACCACGTGGCACGTCGCCGCGCCCATCCGGCACCCCGCCGCGCGATCCGGCGCCTCGCGCGCCCTGACCGACCGGACGACCAATGTCCGGATGCCGTTCACGGTTCGTTCACCCGCCGCGGGTCGCTGCGTCACCCGGCCTCCCTACCGTCGCTGACGTCGGGCAACGAATGCCCGGCCCCCTGACCCTTGTCCTCCGAGAGGTACACACAGTGAAGATCCAGCGTTTCGGCGCCCCCGCCGCGCTCGCCCTCGTCGGCGCCCTGGCCCTGTCGGGCTGTGGCGGCCAACAGGCCGCGGGCGGCTCCAGCGACTCCGGCACCGGCGGCGCCGCCGCCCTGAGCGGGTCGATCACCTCCGACGGCTCCAGCACGGTCGGCCCGCTGACCTCCGCGGCCGCCGAGCTGTTCATGACCGAGAACACCGGTGTCAACATCACCGTCGGCACGTCCGGCACGGGTGGTGGCTTCAAGAAGTTCTGCGAGGGCCAGACCCAGATCTCGAACGCCTCCCGCCCGATCAAGGACGAGGAGAAGGCCGCCTGCGCGGCCAAGGGCATCGAGTACCAGGAGATCATCGTCGCGAACGACGCCCTGACCGTGGTCGCCAACAAGGACAACGCCTTCCTCACGTGCCTCACCGTCCAGGAGCTCAAGACCCTGTGGGGCCCCGCCGCGACCGGCAAGGTCACGACGTGGAACCAGGTCAACTCCTCCTTCCCGGCCGAGGACATCAAGCTCTACGGCCCCGGCACCGACTCGGGCACGTTCGACTACTTCACCGCCGAGGTCAACGGTGAGGAGGGCGCCTCCCGCACCGACTACGAGCCGTCCGAGGACGACAACGTCATCGTCCAGGGCGTCTCCGGCGACCAGAACGCCGCCGGCTACTTCGGCTACACCTACTTCGAGGAGAACTCCGACGCGCTGAAGGCCGTCGAGGTCGACAACGGCAAGGGCTGCGTCGCGCCGAGCGCCGCGACCGCACGCGACGGGTCCTACGCCCCGCTCTCCCGCCCGCTGTACATCTACATCGACAAGAAGGCCTGGGCCGCCAACCCCGCGCTCAAGGAGTTCGTCGGCTTCTTCGTCGAGAACGAGACCAAGGTGGCCGAGGCCGCGAAGTACATCCCGCTCAGCGACGAGCAGAAGAAGACCGCTCAGGAAGAGCTCGTCGCCCTCGGCTGAGGCCGGCAGCACTCGACCCACAGGAGCCATTCCTCGTGTCAACACTCACCGGCGCAGGCCCCTCGACCACCTCGAGGGGCCTGCGCCCGTCCCCGGAGCCCGTCTCGCTGCGCTCCTCACGCCGCCGCTACGGGGAGAAGTTCGCCTACGGCTTCCTCGTCGTCGCGGCGGGCGTGTCGGTCCTCACCACCGTGGGGATCGTGCTGTCGCTCGTCATCCCCGCCCTGCAGTTCTTCCGGGAGGTCAGCGTCGTCGAGTTCCTCACCGGGACCTCGTGGACGCCGCGCTTCACCGACCAGAGCTACGGCGTGCTGCCGCTCATCACCGGCACCCTGTGGACGACGGCCATCGCCCTCGCCCTGAGCATCCCCATCGGTCTCGGCGCCGCGATCTACCTGTCCGAGTACGCCTCCACGCGCACCCGGAAGATCCTCAAGCCGACCCTCGAGCTGCTCGCCGGTGTCCCCTCGGTCGTCTACGGCCTGTTCGCCGTCGCGTTCGTCGGCCCGGTCGTGCTCAACGGGTGGCTCGGCATCGAGGTGTCCACGTTCTCCGTGCTGGCCGCAGGACTCGTGCTCGGCGTCATGATCATCCCCACCGTCGCCTCCCTCGCGGAGGACGCCATGTCCGCGGTGCCGCGGTCCCTGCGCGAGGCGTCGTACGGCCTGGGCGCGAACCGCATGCGGACGGTGCTGCGGGTCGTCTTCCCCGCCGCCATCTCGGGCATCGCCGCCTCGATCGTCCTGGGCCTGAGCCGGGCGGTCGGCGAGACCATGATCGTGGCCATGGCGGCCGGCAGCCAGGCCAAGATGGTGAGCAACCCGCTGGAGGGCGGTCAGACGATGACCGGCTTCATCGCGTCGGCGGCCCTGGGCGACAGCGTGCAGGGATCGCTGCAGTACAACACCCTCTTCGCGGTCGGGCTCACCCTGTTCGCCATCACGCTGGTCATCAACCTGATCAGCATCCGCCTCGTCAACCGGTTCAGGGAGATCTACTGATGACCGCCGTCACCGCCGAGAAGCCCTCGGGCGCCCGGCCGCTGAGCGCGGCCTCGCACGGCGAGAGGAGCCTGCGCTCGCTGGCCTTCCTCATCGCCCTGTGGCTCTGCCTGGCCTTCGGCATCCTCGTGCTCGCCGTGCTCCTCGTGAACACGTTCATCCAGGGCCGCGCACGGATCGACACCTCGTTGTTCACGAACTACACCTCGCAGATCGCACCGGAGACCGCCGGCGCGAGGGCCGCCATCCTCGGCACGGCCTGGGTCATCGGGACCACAGCGCTCATGGCGATCCCGATCGGGGTCGCCGCGGCCTCCTACCTCGAGGAGTTCGCGTCGAAGAAGAGCCGCTTCGCGCACTTCGTGGAGCTCAACGTGCAGAACCTCGCCGCGGTCCCGGCGATCATCTACGGCATGCTCGCCGCCGCGGCCGTGGTCGCGATCGGAATCCCCCGCAACACCGTCATCGCCGGCGGCATCGCCCTGGCCCTGCTCATCCTGCCGGTCGTCATCGTGTCGACGCGCGAGGCGCTGCGTGCCGTCCCCCAGGAGATCCGCCATGGCTCGCTCGCCCTCGGCGCCAGCCCGATGCAGACGCTGTCCCGCCAGACCCTGCCGGCGGCTGTCCCCGGCATCGCGACCGGCACGATCCTGGCGCTGTCCCGGGCGATGGGCGAGGCGGCTCCGCTGCTCCTGCTCGGCGGCCTGGTCTTCGTCAAGTTCGACCCCAACGGGATCCTCAGCGGCTTCACGACGATGCCGATCCAGATCTTCGACTGGGCGAGCCGCTCCCAGGAGGAGTTCCAGCAGCTGGCGGCTGCCGCGAGCATCCTGCTCCTCGTCCTCGTCATCGCGATGAACGGCGTGGCGATCATCATCCGCAACAAGTTCTCGACGCCGCGATGACCGAGCCGAAGACCTCGCCAACCCCCACCGCGGAGCCCGCCCCGGCCCCGACGTTCGCGGACGTCGCGGCGGAGCACCACACGACCATCCCGACCGACGACACCCCAGGAGACTCCACCGTGGAGAGCACCGCCACGATCACCACACGACGGCCCGAGCCGATCGACGCCGGCCGCATCCACCTGTCGGAAGCGCCTCGCGCCGTCCTCAGCTGCACGGACGTCAGCGTCTACTACGGCGACTTCCGAGCGGTCAACCAGGTCACGATGGACATCGGCGTCCACGAGATCACCGCCCTCATCGGGCCCTCGGGCTGCGGCAAGTCGACCGTGCTCCGCTCGCTGAACCGGATGAACGACCTCATCATCGGCACCCGGGTCGAGGGCACGATCGCCTACCACGGCACCGACATCTACGGGAAGGACGTCGACCCGATCGAGGTCCGGCGTCGCATCGGCATGGTCTTCCAGAAGCCGAACCCGTTCCCGAAGTCCATCTACGACAACGTCGCCTACGGCCCGAAGGTCACCGGGATGAAGGTCTCCAACATGGACGACGTCGTCGAGGAGAGCCTGCGTGCGGCCGCCCTCTGGGACGAGGTCAAGGACAAGCTCAAGCAGTCCGCCTACGGCCTGTCCGGTGGACAGCAGCAGCGCCTGTGCATCGCGCGCACCATCGCGGTCAAGCCCGAGGTCATCCTCATGGACGAGCCCTGCTCAGCGCTCGACCCGATCGCGACCGCCCGCATCGAGGACCTCATGCTCGAGCTGCGCAACGACTACACGATCGTCATCGTCACCCACAACATGCAGCAGGCCGCCCGCGTCGCCGACCGCACCGCCTTCTTCACGGCGGAGGCCGCCGAGGGCCACGGGGACCGCACGGGTCACCTCGTGGAGTTCGCCGAGACGACCAAGATCTTCAGCAACCCGTCGGACGCGCGCACCGAGGACTACATCTCCGGCCGCTTCGGCTAACCCGACCCTCCGACCTCACCCGACTTATTGCGGATCACCCACCTCCCTGAGCCGATTGGGGCCACGGGCCGGTGTGTACATCGCAATGAGTCGGGTGGGGCTCTGTCCACAGGGCGGTGGTCACGCCGAGCATCGTCCACAGGTCCGAGGTGACGCACGCCCGCGTGCGCGACTCGCGCCACCGTGACGGATGCCGTTCACCAACCTTCCGCAGCCGTTCGTCCGCTCCGAGTGCCTCGAGGCTGGGGTGAGCGCAAGGGTGCTCGACCGCTCGCTCGCTCGCGGCGATCTCACACGAGTCGCCCCCGGTCTGTATGCCGTCGCATCCACGTGGACCGAGATCCCACCGTGGGAGCGCCACCTGGCCCTCGCCAGAACGGCCGTGCGCGCCACGCCCGATGCCATCGTGAGCCACACCAGCGCGGCTGCCCTCCTCGGCCTCCCGATGCCGCCGCGGCCATCACAACGGGCCACGTTGACGCTGCTCGACGACCGCCGCACCTCGGAGGACGACGGATGGCGTCGCTTCCACCGTGGGCGGACGCCGGCCGAGCAGATCGTCCTGTACGGCGGCCACCCCTACCTCGTTCCGTCGAGGACGGTGGTCGACTGCGTGCGGGACATGCTCCCCGGTGACGCGCTCGCCGTCGTCGACGCGGCCCTTCGCCGCGGGCTTGTCAATGGGCCGGATCTCGTCCACATGCGCCGGCACGAGCGCCGGTGGCCGGGGATCGCCGTCGCGGATCGGATCCTGCCGCTCAGCGACGGCCGCCGCGAGTCCTGGTTCGAGTCGGCCAGCGCATGGGTGATGGCGAGCTGGGATCTGCCCCACGGCATCCCCCAGGTCATCGTCCGAGACTCCCACGACCGCTTCGTCGGGCGGGTGGACGTGCTGTGGCCTGGGCTCGGCTTGGTCGGTGAGGCGGATGGTCGCGGGAAGTACCTCCTCGAGACCGACGATGGCCGCCCACCCGACGAGGTGGCCGCTCGCTCCGTCCTCGACCAGGCGAAGCGCGAGAGCCGTCTCAGGGACCTCGGTCTCGAGGTGCTGCGCTGGGATCCGGAGGACCTCCGGGACCCGCTCGGCCTGCTCGCTCGCTTCCACACCGTCGCCGGGCGTGCCCGACCGGAGTCCGTGACCGCCAGTTTCCAGTGCTCCTGCTGCCAGCGCCCCCTGACTGATTGCGGATCACCCACCAGAATCCGCGGTCTGCGGGCCGCCTGAGGTGGGCGATCCGCAATAGGTCGGGAGGGAGCGGGGCCGGGGCGGGGAGGGCGGGGGCGGGAGGGGTGGGGGTCAGGTGAGGAGGGCCAGGACGGCGTAGCAGGCCGCTGCCGTGATGCCGGCGCCGGGGAAGGTGAGCACCCACGCGAGGACGATCGAGCGGGCGACGCCCCACCGCACCGCCTTGACCGACTTCGTCGCACCGACGCCCATGATCGCCGAGGTGATGGCGTGGGTCGTCGAGATCGGCGCCCCCGTCGCGGTCGCCGCGTAGAGCACCGTCGCGGCCGTGGTCTCGGCGGCGAAGCCGTGCGGCGGGTCGAGGTCGATGATGCGGCGGCCGAGCGTGCGCATGATCCGCCAGCCCCCGGCATACGTGCCGAGGCTCATGACGACGGCCGACATCGCGATGACCCACCACGGGATGGAGTCGTCGCCCGGCGACCGGTGGCCGCTCGCGATGAGGGCCAGCGCGACCACACCGGCGGTCTTCGACGCATCCTGCATGCCGTGGCCGAAGGCCATCGCCGCGGCCGAGACGGTCTGGGCGTAGCGGAAACCGCGGGCGGTCGGCCCGGGCCGGGCCCGTCGAAAGGTCCAGAGGATCGCCGTCATCAGCGCGAACCCACCGAGCAGCCCGAGGACGGGCGAGACCAGCATCGGCACGACGACCTTGTCGAGGATGCTGTCCCACTTCACGGTCGCGCCGGCTGCGAGGGCCGCCCCGCAGAGGCCGCCGATGAGGGCGTGCGACGACGAGGAAGGCATGCCCCGCCACCACGTGAGCAGGTTCCAGGCGATCGCACCGAGGAGCGCCCCGGCGCAGACCGCGATGCCCGTGCCACCCATCGGCACCTCGATGATGTCGCTGCCGATCGTCTCGGCGACCCGGACACCGACGAAGCCACCCACGAGGTTCATCACGGCGGCGAGGCCCAGGGCGATCCGCGGGGTCAGCGCGCGGGTCGAGACCGAGGTCGCGATGGCGTTGGAGGCGTCGTGGAAGCCGTTCGTGTAGGTGAAGCCCATCGCCAGCACGACGACGAGCGCGACGGGCAGCCAGTCCACCCGCTCAGGACTCCCGCACGGCGATGGCCTCGACCTTGAGCGCGACCTGCTCGAACCCGTTCGCGGCGGCCTCGAGCGCGTCGATGATGTCCTTGTGCTTCATCACGGTGATGGGGTCGAGCTTGGGGGTGCTGAACAGCTCGGCGAGCATGCGGCGGTACTGCTTGTTGGCCCGGTTCTCGAGGCGCATGACCTCGGTCCAGTAGGCCGTGAGGTCCTTCATGCTGCGCAGGCGCGTCATGGCGTCGGCGGTGACCTCGGCCATCCGCCCGATGACCTCGACCTGCTTGGCCACGCGCGGCAGCACCTCGTCGACGCGGTAGAGCACGATGAGGTCGACCGCCGCCTCGATGAGACCGACGCAGCCGTGCAGCGCGACGGCGAGCCCGTGCATGTCGCTGCGGTCGAACGGCGTCACGAACGAGCCGTTGACCTGGTGGATGATCGCTCGGGTCGCGTCGCTCGAGGAGGCCTCGAACTCGTGCATCCGCTTGAGGATGACCTCGCGCTCCTCGGGCGAGGCGCCGAGGAGCGTGGTGAGCTCACCGCTGGCGTCGACCAGGTGCCGCGCGGAGGCGGCGAACAGGTCGAAGAAGCGGGGGTCCTTGGGGGTGAGGCGGATGCCCACGATCGGTCTCCAGTGAGGCGGCCAAGTCAGTGCCTACAGGCTATGGCCACGAGACGGATGCCGGGTACCCAGGGGTGGAATCGGACCCGCATGGACACCAGGGTCGTCGCCGCCCGCGTGAGGAAGGTGACGTGCCGGATGCCGTCAGCCGGCGTCTGCGGCCGCCGCCGCAGCTCCCGGGATGCCGAGGATCTCGTCGATCCGTTCCTGCGAGAGGTGGTCCTCGCTCTGGGACGCCGCGAGCACCAGGTCACCCACGAGCCTGATCTCGTTCTCGAGCTGCTCGTCGTGGAGCGAGGGGTCCTGCATCACGCTCACCACCGTACGTCCGGTTGAACGGTGTACGACAGTTGTCCACGCCGAAATGACTCAACCGGGCCATGCCTCGCGACGACTTCGGTGTGTCTGGTGGGACACGCCGGGTCGATGGTGCCGGCGCACGCTCGTGGGGTGCGGACAGACCGCAATGAGACGAGGAAGTGGGTGCCGGACCGGGAGCGCCTCACGGCGCGTGGCCGCTCGTAGCGGCTGATGTTGGGACCCGGGGCTGCCGCGGCCCGGCACCCACAGACGACACTAACGCCTCAGCGCCCGGCATGTGTTCCCGGACGGAGCATCCGGAGCCGAACGGTCGGCACCCTCAGTCGAGGTCGCCGGCGCGCCACAGGTGCGCGCACGCCTTGAGGTCCTCGCCGGTCGTGAGCATCGCGGCCCCGCTGCGCGTGAGGTCGCTCGCCCCGCCGGGGTCGGCGGCATCCCGGTCGTTCGCGAGCTCCGCACGCCCGGCGGCGACGACGGAGCAGAAGGCTGCGGCCCGCTCGAGCGCGACGGCGAGGTCGCCCTCGAACACCCCCGCGAGGATCTGGTCGGCGACGCGTTGCATCTCCTGGGGCTGCGGGGGCTCGGGGATCCCCGCCACCGCGTGCGCGACGTCGGTGAACCGGATGCCGGCGGCATACTCACGGCTCGCCTGCTCGGGGCTGCGTCGCACCCACTCGCGCAGGGCGTAGAGCCGCCACAGCGCGCCGGGCAGCGAGCGCGCCGGACGGGCGGACCACAGGTCGGCCACCGTCGAGAGCCCGAGGTCGTCGACGAGGGTCACGAGGCGGCTCGTCACCTCCGGGTCGTGGGCCGCACGGCCGGTCCCCACGAGGATCGCCGCCGTCTGGTGGGCCACCTCGGTGATCTCGGCCGGACCCGGCAGCGTGCCGCCGTGCGCCTCGAGCGCGTCCGGCCCGAAGCGCACCGGCCGCCGCGGGAGGTGTCGTCCGCCGTCGCTGCTCACCGCCCCATCCTCGCAAACCGGGCGCCGGTTCGAGGAGTTGGATCACGAGCGGGCCGGATGCCGTGTCGCGGGTTAGGTTGACCGCCTGACCAGCGCCCGGACCGGCATCCGCCCTGCATGCCCGGCCGACCACGGGGTAGGAGCGAGCCATGGCACAGGAAGGCACGGCCGCGGAGAAGGCGCGCACCGCTCCCGCACCCGATGCGACACACAAGCCCGACTCCCCCACCGACATCGAGCGCCCCGGCTGGGCGTACACGGCCAAGGCGGCCTTCGCGGAGTTCCAGCGCGACCAGTGCACCGACCTGGCCGCCGCGCTCACCTACTACTCGGTGCTGTCGGTCTTCCCCGCGATCCTCGCGCTCGTGTCGCTCCTCGGTGTCTTCGGGCAGGGCGAGTCGACGACCCAGGCGATGCTCGACCTCGTGCGCGACCTCGGCCAGGCCGACGTCGCCGACCAGCTCGAGGAGCCGATCGACACGATGGTGACGGCGCCCGGCGCCGGCGTCGCGCTCGTCCTCGGCGTCGGTACCGCGCTGTTCTCGGCCTCCGGCTACGTCGGCGCGTTCGGGCGCGCGATGAACAGGGTCTACCAGGTCGACGAGGGCCGGCCGGTGTGGAAGCTGCGCCCGTTCCAGGTGCTCCTCACCCTCGGGCTCGTCGTCATGGCGGGCCTCGTGCTCATCGGGCTCGTGGTGAGCGGCCCGATCGCGAAGGCGGTCGGCGACCTGGTCGGCCTGGGCGAGCAGAGCGTGACGATCTGGGGCATCGCGAAGTGGCCGGTGATGCTCGGCATCGTCATCGTCATCGTGGCGGTCCTGTACTACTGGACGCCGAACGTGCGGCAGCCGAAGTTCCGGTGGGTGTCAGTGGGTGCGGCCGTCGCCATCGGCGTCTGGGTGCTCGCGTCGCTCGGGTTCGGCTTCTACGTCGGGACGTTCGGGTCCTACGACAAGACCTACGGCTCGCTCGCCGGCATCATCGTCTTCCTCCTGTGGCTGTGGATCACCAACCTCGCCCTCCTCTTCGGGGCCGAGGTCGACGCCGAGCTGGAGCGGGCCCGCCAGCTGCAGGCCGGCATCCGTGCCGAACGAACCCTCCAGCTGCCGCCGCGCGACGACTCCGGGTCCCTCAAGGCCGCGACCAAGCTCGAGGAGCGGGTGGCGGAGGGCCGCCGGCTGCGGCTCGAGGCGGATGCCGCCGCCACGGTTGGGAACGGCGACAGCGGGTATGGATCGCGTCGTGCACCCACCTCACGACGTCATGCCGGGGACGGCCCCGAGCGGCACGTCGAGCTCGAGCCCCTCCCCTCCGAGCGGGCTCGGCAGCAGGACAGCTGAGCACCGCGAGGTCACGGCTCGGCCACGGGGGAACTCCGCCGGTCTCCACGGCATTCAGGGCTCTGACGAGCACCTATGCTCGCCGCGTGACCACTCAGGCCCGACTGTGAACCGCCTCCACGAGGGCCTGCTTCTCGGCGACCGCTACTCCCTCGTCACTCGCATCGCGTCGGGGGGCATGGGCGACGTCTGGGAGGCCGACGACACCGTGCTGTCCCGCCAGGTGGCCGTCAAGGTGCTGCGCCCGGGCACCGACGAGGAGGTCTTCGCCCGGCGGTTCCGCAGCGAGGCGCTCTACTCGGCGAACCTGTGCCACCAGAACATCGCGACGGTCTTCGACTACGGCGAGGACGACACGCTGGCCTTCCTCGTCATGGAGCTCGTGCCGGGCGAGCCGCTGTCCGCGCTCGTGCAGCGCGAGGGTGCCCTGGATCCCCAGCGCGTGCGCTCGATCATGGGTCAGGCGGCGCTCGCACTCGGGGCCGCCCACGAGGCCGGCGTCGTCCACCGCGACGTGAAGCCGGCCAACATCCTCCTCGCGCCCGACGGCACGGTGAAGCTCACGGACTTCGGCATCGCCCGGGCGATCGACGGCTCGGGCCACACCCAGACCGGCGAGGTGCTCGGGACCCCGCACTACCTCTCGCCCGAGCAGGCCCTGGGCGAGCCGGCCACCGGCGCGTCCGACCTGTACTCCCTCGGCATCGTCGCGCACGAGATGCTCACCGGGCGACGCCCGTTCGACAAGGGCACCCCCGTGGCCACGGCCCTCGCCCAGGTCCACGAGCCCCCGCCAGCTTTGCCGCCGCACGTCCCCCAGGGGCTTCGGTCGCTCATCGAGCGCTGCCTCGAGAAGAGGCCCGCTGACCGGCCCGACAGCGCGCGTGAGCTGGGCGAGCTGCTCGGGCTGCCCGAGGGCGACCTACCGGAGCCGTCGGGCTCCGCCGAGTCGGTGCTCGGCACGGCCGCGGAGGCGGAGGAGCAGATCGACGACCGACCTGCGGCTCCCCCCGCCTGGAACGACCCGACCCCCACCCCCATCTCGACCACCCTTGCCGCCGCCAGGAACGGGCACGTCCACTGGGCGTGGGTGCCGGTGTTCGGCGCCGCGGTGCTGGCGCTGGCGGCCGCGCTGTTCGGGATGCGCTGAGACGTTGCACCGAGTCTGCCCCGGGGGGACCGGGGGTCGCTCGGTGCGGGGTCGCGCCCACCGGGCGAGCTCGAGATCCCGCGACACGCTGACCGCCCGTTGGCGGTTTCAATCGGTGAGCGCAACGGGTGGGGTCAGGCTACTTCGGCGAGGGCTTCGGCTGGGGTGCGCCAGCCCAGGGTCATGCGGGGTCGGGCGTTGAGGCCGTCGGCGGCGTCCTGGAGGTCTTGCTGGGTGTGTACGGACAGGTCGGTGCCTTTGGGGAAGTACTGGCGCAGCAGGCCGTTGGTGTTCTCGTTGCTGCCGCGTTGCCAGGGTGAGGCGGGGTCGCAGAACCACACGGTCAGCCCGGTCTCGGCGCGGACCCGGGTGTGGGAGCCGACCAGCTCGGCGCCTTGGTCCCAGGTCAGGGAGCGGGCCAGGTGCTCGGGCAGGGCGGTGATCTGGTCGGCGATGGCGTCGGCGACCGCGTCGGCGTCGTGCCGGTCGGGTAGGTGCAGCAGGATCACGAACCGGGTGGCGCGTTCGACCAGGGTGCCGATCGCCGAGGCGCTGTTCTTGCCGATGATCAGGTCGCCCTCCCAGTGTCCGGGCACGGTGCGGTCGTCGACGTCCTTGGGCCGGTTGGCGATCAGCAGCTCCCCGGGCACGCGGGGCCGCTTCGCGGCCCGGCGCGGGGCCCGCCGGGCCCGCCCGGTGCGTAGCGCTTTGTGCAGGTCAGCGCGGAGCTGGCCGCGGCCTTGGACGTACAGCTCCTGGTAGAGCGTCTCGTGGCTGACCCGCATCGACTCATCATCGGCGAAGACCACGCGCAGCCGGTGCGCGACCTGGTGCGGGCTCATCCGCTGCGGCCCGCCGATCCAGGCCTGCACCGTCGCGGCCAGCACCCGGTGCCCGGCGAGCTTGGTCGGCTTCGGGCGACGGGCCCGCTGCTCGGCCTTGAGCTGCGCGACCCGCGCCGCGTACCGGCGCACCCGCACCGTCCCGGCGCGGGTGTGACCCCGAGGGCGGGCGTTGCGCTGCACCTCCCGGCAGATCGTCGAGCGGGCCCGGCCGGTGGCCCGGGCGATCTCCGCCCGGGAATGACCCCGGGCGAGCATCTCCTCGATCAGCTCACGCTCCTCGAAGCTGAGCCGGTGGCCGGAGTCCGCGACACGCATCCTGAACACGCCACCAGCCTCGCGGACCCACCGGCGCGGCCACGTTCGACCCGACCCCGGCCACCACCGCCGCCCGCTCCACATCGCGATCGAGCCGGTACTCCCGCCAGAACACGTCCTCAAAACGACGAGCCAACTTCAACGTCACAACACGCCTCCACAGGTCGTGTTGCGTTCACCCCCTGAGGCGCAGTTTGGCGCTCAGCGTGTCGTGGGATCTCGACCGCCGGGCTGCCGGCGCCGGCGCGCCGCTAGAGTGATCGCGCGCTGCGCGGGGTCGGATGCCGCGCACTCGCCAGGGCCTCTAGCTCAACTGGCAGAGCTGCGGACTTTTAATCCGTAGGTTGTGGGTTCGAGCCCCACGGGGCCCACCATCACCTCATCAGCGCGGGATCTCCCCCATCGCTGGGGGTGCCGCGCACCTGGTGGTGCGGCGCACCTGGTTCGTAGGGGAGGCCTCGGCTTCAGCGCTTGGCCCCACGGTGGTCGACGGGTTCGCGGAAGACTCCCGCCACCCGGGCGAGGTCGGTCGCGGCGGCATCCGCCGTCGCTGCCGCAACGAGCTCCTTCAGGTCGGGCTTCTCCGGCGTGAACAGCCACGTCTGGAACAGCTCGTCCAACTGCTGGCCCGAGACCCCTTCGGCCACGGCGATGAACTCGTCGGTCGTGACGTGTCCGCCCGCCTGTGAGGCGACCCACTCCTGCAGGATCCTGAAGAAGTCCTGGTCACCCACCGTGAGACGCAACGCCTGCAAGGTCATCGCGCCCCGGGCGTAGACGGCGAAGTCGAACAGGGCATCCGGTCCGGGGTCACCGATGGTCACGTCCCAGAACGGGTGGTTGGCAGGGAAGATGCTGTCGTAGAAGTCGAAGATCTGCTGGACGGTCCCCAGGCCCTCCGCCTCGCTCCACAGCCACTCGGCATACGTCGCGAATCCCTCGTTGAGCCAGATGTGCTGCCACTGCTCCACGGCGAGGTCGTCGCCGACCCACTGGTGGGCGATCTCGTGGACGAAGACGCTGTCGCCGCTGATCGTGTCGGTGAAGAACCACCGTGAGTAGACGGGACGGGTCTGCGTCTCCAGAGCGAAACCCAGCTCGTTCAGGTCGTCGACGACGCCGCCGCCGGCCGAGAAGGGGTACGGCCCGAAGTAGCCCTCGAGGAAGTCGATGATCTCCGGCTGGCGGTCCATCGACTGCCGGGCGACGGCTCCGAGCGGGGTGGGCGCCTCGGCCCGCGTGGCGACGACCCAGTCGTTGGGGTTGGGCGCGCTGCCCGGCGGGGGACCTGGCACGGTCCAGCCGTCCAGCTCGTTGCCGTCGTCCTCGAACGATGTCGATCCCTCGCCCGTCGAGACGACGACGTCGTCGACGACCACCCCGTTGAACTGGAACAGGTCGTCGCTCGCGTAGCTGATCGAGATCTCGACGTCGGTGCCTGCGTACGCCGACAGGTCGACCGCCCAATGCTCATACCCGTTGCTCGCCCCGCTCGCAGCCCACCACTCCCCGGTCGAGCCAGCGGGGCTGCACCCGCCGGCGTCCTGTGACTGGTAGTGCCGCAGGAAGGGGTGCAGACCGAACCAGTAGGGGCACACGGATCCGGTGTCCTGGCTGTTGTGTCCGTTGACGTCCGGAAGTGTCGTCCAGTCCCCCTGGTTGGCGGTACGCGCCTCGACGAACGTGAAGTCCCAGCTGAGCTCGGTATCCCGGTTGACCCAGAACGACAGCTGGGCCCCCTCCGGAGGGACGCTGATCGTCCGGGCCAGTCGCTTGAACGACGTGTCGGCGACCTGCGACCACGCGAACTGGTCACCGGTGCGGGGGCCGAACGCCTCGAGCAGGTCGGAGTCCAGCGCGTCCCAGAACCTGAGGCCGTCGGCGCTGTAGGCGTCGATGTCGTACTCGCCGATCGCCATCATCGCCAGGTAGGACGCCATCGGCTCCTCGGCCACCCATGTCCAGGTGGTCAGCCCGTTCCGGGTGCGCTCCGACTCGAGCACGCCGTTCGAGATGCCCTCGAGCCCCTGGGGGACGGTGACCGCGACGGTGTACGACGCCTTGTCGATCGGGTGGTCGTTGGCCGGGAACCAGGTGTCCGCGACGTGGGGTTGGCCCAAGGCGAGTGCACCGTCGTCGGTGTGGAAGAAGCCCGAGCCGTCCGGGAGGGTCGTCGGGACGCCGTCGTAGCGCACGACGGTCGTGAACGATCTGCCGTCGCCGAGCCCCCGGCGTGGGGTGACGGTGAGCTCGTCGCCGTCGCGGCTCCAGCCCCCCGGCCGCCCGTCGACCCTGACCGACCGAACGGTCAGCCCGTCGAGATCGAGGTTGAAGCTGGAAAGGTTCTGGGTTGCGACGGCGGAGATCGTCGCGGTGCCGGTCAACACGTCCGTCCTCGGATCGTAGGCAACCTGAAGCCCGTAGTGGCTCACGTCGTAGCCGCCGTTGCCGTCCAGGGGGAAGTACGGATCGCCGACCCCCGGGGCGCCCGGTGTGTACTCCGGCTCGGCGTGGGCCGCGCCGGGTGTGAGGGCCAGCGCGGCAGCGGTGGCCAGGACCAGCGCAGCTCTGCGGAGTCGCCGACCGTTGGGGACCTCGTTCTGCTGGCTGGTCGTCGGCATCATCGCCACCTCCACTGCCCCGGCTCGTCCTGCCAGTCTGGCCCCGCAGTGTCATCGCTGGCAACGGCCCGCGAGACGCGGACGCCCGGGCAGGGGTCCGTCGAAGGCAGTGAGTGAGCGCCGCCCGGCGACCACCTGACCCGGCCGCGGTCACAACCACTGCCGGAACTCCCACAGCCGACCCGAAGACAGACGACGCAGTGACGAACGTCCCTAGTCGTCGATGCTGCCCGCCGACCCGACGATCAGCTCGGCCGCGGGACGCCATCCGGATTGTCGGAATGGGCTCCGCTCGATGCCGGGCATCGGATGACGGTCGCGTCGCGTCGACCCCGCTGCACGGTGGGCAACACAGCCACGGCTTGGGCTCGCCAGCGAGTAGGCGTTTCGACACCACCATCGGTCCCGCCAGACTGGCCGATCCGGACCTCGCGGCCGAATTGTCGCTCGTCTCGCCGCTCACAACCGGCTGCCCAGGCCGAGGAGTGGCTCTGCGGCTGGGCTGCGGCGACCAGGATCGGGGACACATGTGGGGACACATCGCCGTGGCAAGTGCAACGACGTGCCACCACGACCCGCAGCAGCCCTCTTAAGGTCAGCATCGATGTCGGCCACTCGGCTGCGTGACCCATCGCACTCCGTAGGTTGTGGGTTCGAGCCCCACGGGCCCACAAAACCGCAGGTCAGCCGCGCGCACTCTCTGACACGTGCACCGAAACGGCCCCTGGACACTCATGTGGGCACTCATCGCTCATCACAGCTCCTTATGGGCAGTACGCGGTCGCTTGTCCTCGGCGGCGTCTCTGCAGGCCAGACCGCCTGCATGACTGTCGCAGTCCGCAGGGAGGCCGCAAGGAGGGTCGACGAGTCGATCCGGCCGCCGTCGCGGCCACGTCGAAGGTGTGCCGGCGGAAGTGCACCAGCCGCAGCTGACCTCCGCGGCGGCCCCGCCAGCATCAAGGGGTCGGTGCGCGAGACGGGCGCGTGGCCTAGGCGCGCTACACCACCTGTAGGTGGGAGATTGCAGGGAAAATCGGTTCAACCCGTGTGGCGGGTCGCAACAGCGATACGCCGACGACGCCGGTGACAATGATGAGTTGGACCCCGGCGACCCATGCCAATGGGATCACGGGGTCGACCCGCAGCAGGCCGACCGAGTTCGCAATCAGTGCAGTGAATTGAAGGGCGATGAGCGGAACGACGTAGTAGCGCGGTATCAGAGCCGCGCAGGTGAACGTGAAAACCGATGCGGTGAAGAAGAACCTGTCGTGCATCTGGGGCAGGACGAAAGGGACGGTCGCGGCCATTCCGGCACCTACTTGCAGTAGCCAGATTTCCGGCGGGTTCACGCTATGAGCCCGCCGAAGATAGAGCAACGCGAGCAGAGCGACCACGGCGAGCGCGAACGCGAGACCAGCTGGGCGTGCGTATTCGTACAGTGAGTTGGGGATCCACTGCCAGAGATTGGCGGCCTGCTTGGTGAGACTCTTGCCGCTGGCCTGCGTCAGGTAGATGCGAGCAAGCGACTTGAGACCGCGTCCCGCGGCGATCGCGGGGATCCACGCCGCGAAGAAGACGGCCATGCCGACCAGCACCGCGCGTATCCGGTGCCGCTGGACGACCAACGCAATAAGTATCCACGGCAGCATGAACATCGCCTGCAGCTTGAAGGACAAAGCGAGTCCAAACATGACCCAGGCGGGGACGTCACGACGCCGGACCACGAAGTAGGCGGCCCATACTAGGAACGACGTGTAGGTCGAATCCGCCTGTCCTTGGAGCGCCGAGTTGAGGAAGATCTCCGGGAGCACCAGTGCCACCGCGCCGGCTGACGCAGCGTGAAAGGCGTTGCCGCGAAGCCTCCAGACGATCGCGGCGATTCCTGCCGCCAGGAAAAGATCGAATAATGTGGCGATGCCCTTGACGACGATGAGTGGATCGGCGGGGAGCAGGGTGCCAAGGTACAGCACGTACAAGTACGGCACGTTGTAGTTGGCGAACTTGTCACCGAGGCCCACGAACCCGTTTCGGTCCAGGTGCTCAAACCAGGGTCCGATGAAATAGGTGTAGTTGGGATCCTCATAGGGTGCCAAGAAGGCCCTTATGGTGAGCGCGGCCACGACCACTATGCCGACAAGAGTCCAGTTCTGCCATCCATCACGGGTTTGAGCAGCGGACCACCCGTCGTGGACTCGGCCGGCGATGCGCCGTGGAGAACTGAGGAGCGGCGAAGGATCGGACACCTCGGAACCCTATCGACATCGCTCACCTGACCAAGCGCACAGCCAGCACCTGAGTGTTCTGTCCTGAGGTCCCACACACCCAAGCTGAGGCGAGAATCGTATCGGGCAGGAGTCCGACCACCGCCTGCACCCAAGCCCGCCGGAGTTCCGACAACGTGCCGTGGAGCTGGCCCGGCTGCGCGAGAAGCCGATCGCGGTGATCGCCAAGGACCTGGAGATCCCGAGTCCCGCCTGCGTCGATGGATGGACCAGGCCGACGTGGAGGCGGGCCACGAGGAGGGCCTGACCACGGACGAACCGGCCGAGCTGGTCCGCCTGCGTCGGGAGAACCGGGGTGCAGGCGATGGAGATCGATGTCCTCAAGCGGGCATCGGCGTAATTCGCGCGGGAGAACGTCCTCCCAACACAGTGACGCCTCTGGTCCACGAACTGGCCGCGGACGGGTGCCCCGTCGCGGTGACCTGCCGGGCGCTGAACGTGTCGACCTCGACGTACTACGACTGGCTCAGAGGACGCCCGTCCTCGAGCGGGGACGTGGCCGACGCCAACCTGCTGGACGCGATCATCGACATCCACCGCACCGCCCGCGGCACCTACGGAGTGCGGCGGGCGCACGCCGAGCTCACCTTGGGCCGGGAGCTCAAGCGGCGCACTCACACAGAGCCACCCGGTCAACCCAAAGCCGACGACGAGGGCGAAGAAGCCGAAGACGTTGTCCGCCATCGAGTCCCTGGCCTCCACTGTGTTCAGGCGGAGCCATTCTTTGAGCCAGAAAGCGGCCGCCACAAGCCGGTGGATAAGGATGCATGGGTCTTGCATCCGCGGTACTGCGCTGCGCGTGCCAATGGGCAGGGCGATCACAGCTCTGCGCCGCCCGGTACCGCGGCGGCTACGAGTTCCGACCTCACGAGTGCTTCCGGCGCCGAGGTTGTCGGTTCATTCGGTGGTCCACCGCACCCCGCGTTCGCCCCGTCTGCCCCGCCAGCGACAAGACCGGCTCGCGGTGGATCAGGCGAAATCACGACTTACCTCGTTCTGGGCGTCGATCTGCAGTTGGTCGGCGGCTTACTGCTGGTCTCAGGTCTTGTCGCTGGAGTCGCAAGCAGTTTTGACACAGGGGAGTCCGACTCCGGTCTGGGGACAGTGTTTGTCCTTCTCCTCGAGTGGGCCGCAACGATCGCGGGGACCTTCTGCCTCCTGGTAGGGGTGATCGCCAAGTGCGTGCAGATCGGCAATCGCGCGACGTGAGCCCCTGGCCTACCTAGAGACCAACGAAAGCCGCGGACCTCGTCCACGTTGTGCGACCGCCTTGCTGTCCGGCCGTCGTCAAGGATGATCGAATCAGGCGGCGAAGTGTCGCGGGTCAGACTCCGCGCTGTCCAACCACGGCCTCAATGACGGCGGCGGGCGCGCCGCGCCGAGCGTCCGAGCGCGACGGCGGCGATGGTCGCTGCCGCCAGACCATGAGGCAGGAAAGCTGTACCCACATCATCCCCGGCCTCTCGCACAGTCTGGCTGCCGGCCCTCGAGCTTCCTTGGTCACCGGCCGAACCCGCCGACCGTTCGCCCGCTCGCGTGTTGGGTGCGTGGCGAAGGAGTCGTCACGCGGCTCCTAGATGTGATGTCCAGGGAGGTTGGTCAGTCGGGTGACTGGTGGCTTGCCTCCGATGGCGGAGTGGGCACGGTGGTGATTGTAGAAGTGCAGCCAGCCGGGTAGGGCGGCTCGGCGTTGGTGCTCTGAGTCGTAGAACCGGGCGTAGGCCCAGCCGTCGGCCAGGGTGCGGTGGAAGCGTTCGAGCTTGCCGTTGGTCTGGGGCCGGTAGGGCCGGGTCCGCTTGTGGGTGATGCCGAGCTCGGCGCAGGCGTCGCGCCAGGCGTGGGAGCGGTAGGCGGAGCCGTTGTCGGACAGCACCCGTTCGACGGTGACGCCGCGCTCGGCGTACCAGGCGACGGCGCGGTGCAGGACGCCGATCGCGGTGGTGGCCTTCTCGTCGGAGCAGATCTCGGCGTAGGCGACGCGGGAGTGGTCGTCGATGACGGTGTGCACGAACGCGGTGCCGATGTTCGGGTTGCCCTTGGCGCGTGCGGCCGGTGCGCAGCGCGGTGGCTCGGCCTTGTTCCGGTCGCCCTGCTGGCGGCCGACGTAGCGCCAGCCGCCGCCGTCGGGGATGTTGCCGAACTTGGTGACGTCGACGTGGATCAGCGAGCCGGGGTGGTCGTGCTCGTAGCGGCGCAGTGGTTCGCCGGTGACCCGGTCGATGCGGCGAGAGCCGGTTGATCCGGCACCGGACCAGCACGGCGTGCACGGTCGAGGCCGGCAGGCCGAGCCGGCCGGCGATCTGGACCGGGCCCAGACGGTGGCGCCACCGCAGAGCGCACGATCCGCCGCACGACCTCGGCGGGTGTCTTCGACGGGCTGTGGTGCGGCCGGGAGGTCCGGTCGCCCATCCCGGCCGGTCCCTCGGCGCGGTACCGGTCGGCCCACTTCTTGGCCGTGCGCGGGCGAGACCATGAACATCTTGGCCGCGGCGGCGTAGGTCCAGCCGCCCTCGACGACCAGCCGAGCCAGCCGCAGTCGGGTGCGCGGGGTCAGGGCAGCGTTAGCGTGGGACACGAAGGCCTCCTGGTGTGTGAAGCGGTGAACTAGACAGCTCCACTTCACAACCGGAGGCCTTCACCTGTCAGGCCGACTCACCGCCTCAACGGCGGGACAACGTCCCTGGACATCACACCTAGATGATTGTCGGAGGTCCGGCGTCTGGCCAGACTCGGTGCAGGTGGTCGACGGGACGCTCCCCACGCGGCTGCCCACCAGGTTCGCTCGGTGTGGCTCACCATCGGGCTGCAGGCCATCGGGCACCGTAACGAGGCGTGACCAAGAAGGGACTGCCCAGCTCGTAGTAGCTCTGCCCACCTCGCCGTCCACAACGGTTACGAGCACCGGGTTCGCCGACCGCAACGGGTTCGCCTCCTTGACCGGCACCGCACCGCTGGGCGCGTCCTCCGGCGAGAACAACCGGCACCGGCTCTCCCGGACCGGCAACCGCCGGGTCAACCACATGATCCACATCGCAGCGATCAGCCAGATCCGGCTCAACACCGACGGGCGGGCCTGAGTGGTTTCACCCCCCCTCGCGTGGCTCCTCGATCAACTGCCGGATACACCCAACTGGAGCGCGGCTCGCCCGAGCACATGACCGAACGCGACGGATGCCTCGGATGAATTCCGTATGTTGTGGGTTCGAGCCCCACGGGCCCCACTGGGTGGGCGGCATGCATGCTATGACGAGCTGGGACTCAGCGCGGCACTGACGGGTTGCCACGCCGGCTGCCCGTCGAACCCAGGCGCCTGCGTCAGGGCCCGACTCGTACCGGTCTCGACATCGACGACGTACACGTCCCACGACCCGTCCGCGTCGGAGTAGTACGCAAGCGACCGGCCGTCCGGCGACCATCGTGGCCGTTCCTCAGACGCAGACTCGGCGACCACCGAGCGCCACCCGGTTCCGTCCGCGGCCATGACGGCGATGTCGAAGCCGGCCGACGTCACGACGTTGTACGCCAGCCGCGACCCGTCGACGGTCCAGGCCGGGTTGATGCCGCGGACCGGCTGAGGGAGGAGCGGCTCCTCGACGCCGGTGTCCGCGTCGACCGCGCGGAGCTCGGGCGCGCCGCTGCGCGTGGTCGCGAAGCCGATCCTCGAGCCGTCCGGAGACCACTGCGGCTTGTCGTCCAGCCCGGGCGAGTTCACCAGCTGCCGGACGTTCGACCCGTCGACGTCCATCACGAAGATGTCCCAGTCGCCGTCCCGGTTGGAGGTGAAGGCCAGTCGACGTCCGTCCGGCGACCAGCTCGGGTAGAAGTTCGCGCCAGCGTCGCGGGTGACCTGGGCCAGTCCGGACCCGTCCGGGGCGATCAGGTAGATGTCGCTCGCTCTGGCGGACCCGGCGTTGAATGCCAGCCGCCGCCCGTCCGCCGACCAGGACGGGTGCGAGACCGGAGGCAGCTGCTCCGTCAGCCGCCGCACGTCCGAGCCGTCCGCATCCATCAGGAAGAGCGCTTCGACGCCCTCGCGATCGGAGACGAAGGCGATGAGTCCGCCCGGGTTCACGGACGGCGGCGGCGGGGACGGCGGCTGTGATGACGCCTGCCGTGACGACGCATCGGGTTCAGGCGTCGACGTCGTCGTGCACCCCACCGCCGTGCAGCCGAGGACCCCGGCCAGCAGCGCCAGGCCGAGCAGCCCCTGTACGTGCACCGTCCGCACGACCCTGAGTGTGGGGGCGACACGACGGCCTGCCAAGGCACGTCACGCTTCCGTGTCCGAACCGTTGCGTCCGAGCCGGCTGCGGTGGGCGTTCGAACCGCACGGGCCCACCGAACCCGCTGGCCGCGTCCTCACAAGCGAGGCTGGTCAGTCCGAGGCCGGCGGCAGCCGCCAGGAGTCCGGCTCGAGCTCGTGGCGACGCGGCCGCACGCCGACCGCATGCGCGGACGGCATCCACGGCCACTTCTTCACCGGGGTCGGCGTCCCGGTCTTGACCAACGACGCCAGGCCGCCGACGACCAGCACCAGCCCTACGAGCCCGTAGGAGCCCCGCGTCAGCGGCGTCCCAGCACGCTCCATCAGCGCGGCATAGCACCCGATGCTGCCGAAGAGGAGCAGCCAGAACACGAGGGTCCGCGGCCAGCTGCGCACGGTCACGAAGAGCGGCCATCCCGGCGGGATCGGTGGCCAGTGCTCCGGCGGTTGCCACTCCGCGCTCGGGACCCACCCCGTCGGCACGACCCCCCACCCCGGCGGCGGGTTGAACACGATCTTCGCCATCAGGCGTCCTCTGACGTCACGAGCGCCCCCGTCGCGACCGGACGATGAGCAGGATGCCGCCGAGCGCCACGAGCGGCCCGACGATCGCCCAGAAGGTCACCCCGCTCATCACGCTGCCGCCGAGGACGTCCAGCCCCTGCAGCGTCCAGAGCGCACCGACGGCGACGAGCAGCCCACCGAGGACCAGGGACAGGGATCGGCTCATGCGGCGAGGCTAGCCCCGACGGCCGGTGCACGTCGGCGCATCACGGGGTGGCGGTGCCGTGCACGCGCCGGGAGTACCTCGCGAACGCACGCGGCGCGAGGAAGGGCATGAGGAGCCGCGCCGGGCCGGGCGCGTGCGACAGCATCATCGCGATGACCTCTGGGTCGCCCTGGTACTGCAGCATCCCGAACACGAGCGGCAGCTGGCTCTTCCTCAGCCCGGCCATGCCCTCCTCGCCGAGCTGTTCCCACTCGGCGGGAGTGAGGTTCTTCGCCGCGATCGGGAGCAGCTGCTCCTCCTCGGCGGCGAGGTGCTCGACGAGGGCCGCGTCGACCTCCTCGAGAGACACGGCGAGCGCCTCACGGGACTCGGCGGAGGCACCCCTGCGCCAGGTCGCGAGGTCCTCTCCGACACGGTCGTTGGCCGCGTGGATGCGGCGGTGCTGCTCCTCCATGAGCGACACGACGGGCGCGACGTCGGCGGGGACGCGCTCGTGCAGCTTGGGCCAGAGCAGACGGTCCTCGCCGGCGTGGTGGTGGTGCAGCATCGCGGTGAGCGTGTCGAGGTGGTCGGCCACGACGTCCGCCCGCTTCTGGTCGTCGGGTGCCACGCCGCGCACGAGCGCAGGGGCCAGCCCGAACTCCCGCCGGAAGGCGGTGTGGACCACGATCATGTCGCGGGTGTCGACGGCATCCGCCTCGCTCGTGCTCATCGCGCTCCTGTCGACCGGCGGCGCCGGCTGCGTGGGTGGACCAGGGTCGCCCCCACGGGAGCCGGCCCGCTGGTCGCCTGACCAACGGGTCGACGGTAGCGAAACCCGCTCCCGCTGTCCGGGAGTTCACGCACCGGCCTCCAGCGAGGCCTAGCCGCGAGCGTGGTGCTCGAGCCGTGCAACGCGGGCCGCGGCGACCTTGCGCGCGCGCTCGCGGCGCAGCCGCACCTGCGGGTCGTCCTCGGTGCCGAGCTGGGCCGGCCCGAACACGCTCATCGCCACGTAGCGCACCCGCCACCCGATCCGGTACCCGATCGAGAGCCCTTCGCGTTCGTCCTTGACCATGGCTTCCTCCGATATAGTTCGTGCCCTAAGTGTTATGGCACGAATCTACGCCCGATCCCCCTTAGGATGAAATCCGTGACCACCCAGCGCCAGGCCGCGAGCCCGGATGCCGGCGACCTCCTGGCGCTCGACCGCCAGGTCTGCTTCGCCCTCGCCGTCGCCTCCCGGAACGTCATCGGTCTCTACCGTCCGCTCCTCGAGCCGATGGGTCTCACCCATCCGCAGTACCTCGTCATGCTGGCCCTCTGGGAGGAGGCGCCGCTCCGCGTCTCGGAGATCGCCGACCGGCTGAGCCTCGAGCCCGCGACGCTCTCCCCCCTCCTCAAGCGCCTCGAGGCCGGCGGCCTCGTGCGTCGCGAGCGCGACCCCCGCGACGAGCGCGCGGTCTCGGTGTCCCTGACCCCTGCCGGCCGCCGACTGCGGGCGAGGGCCGAGGCCATCCCCCCGGCTGTGCTCGACCGGCTCGGTATGGAGATCAGCGAGCTCGAGCAGATCCGCGACCGGCTGACCACGCTGATCGCGGCGACCCGCCGCCCGGTGTGACCCCGACCGACGACGGCGCCGGCCCGGACGGGCGAGGCGGCCGCGGCGCTTCGTTGCTACCGTCCTGACAGCGGTTCCGCCCCGACGACGCGCGTGGCCCCGCAGCCCGGCGGCTCCGTGCGGGCTCCCGCTCCCCGGAGGTGCCCCATGCCCGACCAGACCACCAGGCCGGTGGGCGGGACGACGGCATCCGCCGAGTCCGCCAGCGTCCGCACACTGCTCGTCATCCCCGTCGAGGTCGCGGGCCCCCTGGCCGTCTCCGTCGCGGTGGCCGGCCACCTCGAGCGCACGGAGACCCTCACCGTGACGGCCGCCGACGGCTCCGCCGTCGACCACCACGTCCTCGCACTCGACCGGGGCACGCGCCTCCACGTGCTCGACTGCCCGGCGGGCGAGGTCACCGTCACCTACGAGACGACCGTGGCCCTCGGGTCCCCCGGGCCCGAGCCGGTCTCGGAGACCGACGCCTTCTCCTACGTCCTGCCCAGCCGCTACTGCCCGAGCGACCGCCTCGAGGGATTCGCGGGGACCGAGTTCGGGACGATCGCGGGAGACGCGCACCGGGCGCGTGCCATCGTCGCGTGGGTCCACAGCCGCCTCTCCTACGAGTCGGGCACCACGACCTCGAACGACGACGCGCTCGCCCCGCTGCTCTCCGGCCGGGGGGTCTGTCGCGACTACGCCCACCTCGTCGTGACGCTGGCCCGGGCCGTCGGGATGCCGGCGCGCTACGTCTCGGTGTACGCGCCCGGCCTGTCGCCGATGGACGCCCACGCCGTCGTCGAGATCGCGGTCGACGGCGCGTGGCAGGTGTTCGACGCGACCCGTCTCGCGCCGCGGGAGTCGATGGTGCGGATCGGGACGGGCCGGGATGCCGCGGACGTCGCCATCCTCAGCGGGCTCGGCGGCGCGAGCGGGGCACCGCGGTTCGAGGTGACGGCGACGTCGTGGCCGGTCCTGCCGGACGAGGATCCTGAGACTCTCGTCGTCCTCGGCTGAGGGTCGGCCGGTCGGACCCGGCCCTGGGGCCGCTCGGGCGGTCAGACCTCGAGCGGCGTCGTGAGTGCCCCGGTGCAGTGGTAGACGTCCGGGCGTCCGGGCCAGACCGTGCCGGCCTCGCGCATCTCGTCGTCGAGCTCGTTGCGCCAGGCGCCGCGCTCGTCGATGAAGTATCGGGCGGCGTGGTCCCAGAGGCGGCGGTACCAGCCCTCCCAGTGGGGGTCACCGGTGCGCCGCAGCAGGGCCGCGCTCGCCTGGATGCCCTCGCACACGGGCCAGTGCAGGCGCAGGCCGGCCACGGGGGCGCCGTCCCAGTCGACGGTGTACACGAGGCCCGGGCGGCCGTCGGCGCCCCAGCCGCCGTCGAGCGCGCGTCGGCTCAGGCCGTCGGCGGCCTCGACGAGCCAGTCCGGGGAGTCGACGAGGGGTGAGGCGTCGAGCTGGAGGAGGAAGCGGGCCCATTCCAGGGAGTGGCCGAACGTCGCGCCGTACGGGCGGAACGGGTGCGTCGGCTCGTCCTTGTTGTAGTCGGGCAGCTCGTCCCAGTCGGCGCTGAAGTGCTCGGGTAGGAGCCAGTCATGGTGTCTCGCAGCCCGGTTGATGAGGCGATCGGCGATCGCGAGACCACGCTCGTGCCACACTTCGTCGCCCGTGGCGTGCCCCATCGCGATGAACGCCTCGAGGCCGTGCATGTTGGCGTTGGCGCCGCGGTAGTCCTCGGAGTCCGACCAGTCGGGCGCGAAGGACTCGAGCAGGGTCTGGGTCGGCTCGTCCCAGAGCCTGCGCTCGACGACGTCGACGACTTGCCCGAGCAGGTCGGCTGCGGCGGGGTGCCCCACGGTGAGCGCCACCGACGAGGCGAGCCCGACGTGCACGTGGTCGTAGGTGGCCTTGCGGGTGACGGTGCCCGGCTCCGAGAGCCAGCCGCCGTGCTCGGTGTCGGCGTGCAGGACGAGGAGCGACGCCATCGCGTGGTCGAGCAGGTCACCAGCGCCCGGGATGCCGTAGCGCACCCCGATCGCCGAGGCGTAGGCCATCCGGGCGGTGAGGAAGAGCAGTGGGCGCTTCCCGGGAAGCGCCGTACCGTCGGCCGCCTGCCAGGCGAACCCGCCGCCCGGGAGCATCGACGGCAGGCGAAGGTGAGCACGTCGGACAGACCCCGGTGCAGCCACTCCCGGTGCGATGGGGTGTCGAGCCACGAGCCACCCTGTGCCGCAACGACCTTCGCGTCTGTGCTCACAACCCCTCCACCTCGACCGTGTAGGTCAGGGTGCGCGACCCGCCCGGCGCGAGCCCGACCGCGTTCTCGAAGACGTTGGCACCCTCGACACAGAGGAAGCGCAGCCAGTCACCGTCGCCGATGTCGGCGACCTCGGCCGCCTTCTCCGCCCACGGGTTCCACACGACGACGTTGCTCGCTCCGTCGGTGGACACGACGAGCCGCCGCCCCAGGACGGGGTCGACCACGGTGACCGGCTGGCTCGTGCGGAACACGGCATCCGTCTCGCGGGTGAAGCCGACCGGGCCGGACTGGTGCCGTTCGGTGCCGGTCACCTTGTCGAAGAACGGCTTTCCGTCGAGCCCCTCCAGGGTCACCTGCCGGATGTCGCCCACGACGAGGTAGGCGTGCAGCGCCTCCTCGAGGTCGACCGGGGTGTCCCCGGTATTGGTGCTCGTCAGGGAGATCTCGAGCCGCCGGCCGAAGCGGGACCGCAGCTCGAGGGCGTAGGAGTGCGGCCAGTGCGGCGACGTCGCGGTCCGCGAGGTGACGCGGTGGGTGAAGGTCACGGCGTCGTCGGCGTCGACCCGCTCGACGAGCTCCCACGGCGCCGTGCGCACGAAGCCGTGGGCCGGCTCCATGCCTGCGGCGCGGCCCGGCCCGAACCACGGCCAGCACACAGGCACGCCGCCGCGGATCGCTGCACCCGTCTCGAGCCGCACGGCGGTGCTGACGTAGAGGACGGGGTCGGCACCGGTGGGCGCCCAGCGAGTGACCTGCGCCCCCTGGTCATGCACCTCCCCCGAGCACGTCCTCGTGTCGACGACGTGCGGCGGCGGCAGGGCGTCGGTCATGCCACCAACCTAGGGATGCCGGGCGCCCGGCCACCAGCCCGACCCCTGCGGACCCCGTCGGGCACCCTCTGGGTGGGACGTTCGGCCGGGTTATCGCGATTCGCCGGACAGGGCCGCCGTGGGTCCCTACCGTCGGGGTTTCCTACCGTTGACCTGCAGGGAGACCAGGCATGACGCCCAGACATTGGTTCCGTGGGGTGGCCGCGACAGCGGCCGCCGTCGTCTTCGCTGTAGCCGGCGGCTCAGCCGCCCTGGCCGACCAACTCTTCGACAACGTCAGCGCCAGCTCCCCCGTCGACCTCACCGTCGGCGGCCCGGACGGTGCCGCGGAGTTCTGGGTCAACGCCACCGGCTCGTGCGACATCACGGTGCCCACCGGGAACCTCGTCGTCAACGTCGTCACCTCGAACTCCGCCGTCGCCACGGTGAGCCCGTCACAGCTGACGTTCACGGGGTGCCACCAGAACCAGCCAGTGGTCATCACGCCAGTGGGCGTGGGCAAGGCCCAGGTGACGCTGACCTTCGTGAGCGAGCCGACGGGTAGTCAGATCGTCTACAACACTGCTGTGGTCCCCGTGGAGGTCACGACTGAGGTCACGACCCCGACGACCACCACCGTCTCGTGCCCGGCGTCGGTGACGTACGACGGCTCGCCGAAGGCCCCCTGCACGGCCACCGTCACCGGGTCCGGCGGCTTCTCCCAGAGCCTGTCGGTGGGCTACACCGCCAACACGAACGTCGGCACCGTGACGGCATCCGCCGCCTACGCCGGCAGCAGCACCCGCGGCGCCAGCAGCGGCACCGCGAGCTTCCAGATCGCCAAGGCGTCGTCGACGACGACCGTCACCTGCCCGGTCAGCGTGGTCTACACCGGCACCGCCCAGGCCCCGTGCAGTGCGGCTGTCACCGGGGCGGGCGCGCTCAGCCAGTCGCTCTCCCCGACCTACGCGGGCAACACCGCGGTCGGCACGGCCACCGCCTCCGCCTCCTACGGCGGCGACGCGAACCACAACGGGTCCTCGGACTCGGAGACCTTCGACATCACGAAGGCCGGCTCCACGGTCACCGTCACGTGCGGCACCGGACCGTTCACCTACACCGGACTGGAGCAGGCGCCCTGCTCGGCGACCGTGACTGGCGCCGGCGGCCTCGACCAGAGCGTCCCCGTCACCTACGAGAACAACACGGATGCCGGCACCGCCACGGCCACAGCCTCCTTCACCGGTGACGCCAGCCACGGACCCAGCGGCGACACCGAGACGTTCGTCATCGGCCAGGCCAACGCGGTCTGCACGGTCACCGACTACTCGGGCACCTACGACGCCAACCCCCACCACGTCACCGGCACCTGCACCGGCCTCGGCGGCGCCGACCTCACGAGCGGCTTCGACCCGGGTGCGTCCTTCACGAACGCCGGCGACCACACCGCCACCTGGACCTTCGAGGGCGGCACGAACTACGCGGACCAGAACGGCACCGCCAGCGTCACCATCGGCAAGGCATCCTCGACGACCGTGGTCGACTGCCCGGCGAGCGTGACCTACGACGGGTCGGCCCAGGAGCCGTGCACCGCGACGGTCACCGGTGTCGGCGGGCTCGACGAGTCCCTCACGCCGACCTACGCCGACAACACGAACGCCGGCACCGCGACGGCGTCGGCGAACTTCGTGGGCGACGCCAACCACACCGGGTCCAACGGTTCCGACACGTTCGAGATCGAGAAGGCCACGAGCAGCACCGTGGTCAGCTGCCCGGACGGACCGTTCGTCTACACCGGCTCCCCGATCACGCCCGCGTGCACGGCCAGCACCACCGGCGCCGGCGGCCTGTCCGCCAGCCCGACGGTGACGTTCGCGGGCAACACGAACGCCGGGACCGCGACGGCATCCGCCGCGTACGCCGGTGACTCCAACCACGAGCCGTCGGACGGCTCCACCACGTTCGCCATCGACAAGGCACCGTCGGCGGTGACGCTGATCTGCACCAGCCCAGTGACGTACAGCGGGACGGCGCTCGAGCCGTGCAGCGCCAAGGCCACCGGCGCCGGCGGCCTCGACGAGGCCCTTCAGGTCACCTACGGCGACAACACCGACGCGGGTACCGCGACGGCATCCGCCTCGTACGCCGGTGACGCCAACCACGATGGCTCGTCGGCCGACACGACCTTCACCATCGCGAAGGCGCCGACCAGCACCGCGGTCACCTGCCCGGCGGGTCCGTACGTGTACACCGGTTCCGCCATCACGCCGGACTGCACGGCGACCACCACCGGCGCCGGCGGCCTGTCCGTCCACCCGGCGGTCACCCTCTCGGGCAACACCAACGCCGGGACCGCGACCGCATCCGCCTCGTACGCCGGTGGCGACAACCACCAGCCGTCGACCGGCTCGACGACCTTCACCATCGCGAAGGCGCCGACCACCGTCCTGGTGACGTGCGCGGCCGGGCCGTTCGTCTACACGGGCTCTCCGTTCACGCCGTGCTCGGCGACCGTGACCGGAGCCGGCGGGCTGTCGCAGTCGGTGTCGGTCGTCCACTCGAACAACGTCGGGCCGGGCACCGCCACGGCCACCGCGACGTACGCCGGCGACGACAACCACCTGGGCAGCACCGGGTCGGCGACGTTCACGATCGACGCGTGGGTCCTCAAGGGCTTCCACTCGCCGGTCGACATGAACGGCGTGTGGAACACCGTCAAGGGCGGTTCGACCGTGCCGCTGAAGTTCGAGGTGTTCGCCGGCGCGACGGAGCTGACCGCAACCAACGCCGTCAAGGGTTTCGCCGTCCAGGGCATTGCGTGCCCCGGAGCGAACGCGGCCGTCGACGACATCGAGCTCACCACGACGGGCGGCACCACGCTGCGCTACGACTCGACGGGCGGCCAGTTCATCCAGAACTGGCAGACCCCCAAGCAGGCCGGCGCCTGCTACAAGGTCACGATGACCACGCAGGACGGGTCCTCCCTCTCGGCGCTCTTCAAGCTCAAGTGACGAGCACGAGGTAGCCACTCAACAGAGCTGGTGAGGGGTCGGGCCGACAGAGGGCCCGGCCCCTCACCTATGCCCGGCGGCGTCCGGGCAGGCGCGGAGAGGGAAAATCGGAGTCAGGACCCCGATTTCTCCCATTCTCGGGACAGGTGGCCCCTGGTGCTCCTACCGTCGCCAGTGAGGGGTTGGGCCAACAGAGGGCCCGACCCCTCGGCCATGCCCGGAGCCGCGCCCACGTCAGCGCCCACGTCAGCGCCCTCGAACCGGATCCCGCTCGGGCTCCGCCTCGAGAAGCACCGGATCCGACGGGGCCGGGACCCCGCCCCGACGTGCACCCCCGCGCTCGTCTCGACGGTTGGCGAGGATGCTCGTCGTCGTCGCGAGGCCGAGGATCCCGACGATGACGCCGAGCGAGGCGAGGGTCGGCACCTCGGGCACGAACGCCCAGCTGCCGTGCGCCCAGTGCAGCACGAGCTTGACCCCGATGAAGGCGAGGATGGCCGCGAGCCCGTGACCCAGGTGCCGCAGCGACCCGAGGGCACCCTCGACGACGAAGTAGAGGGCGCGCAGGCCGAGCAGCGCGAAGGCGTTGGTCGCGAAGACCAGGTACGCGTCCCCGGTGATGCCGTAGACGGCGGGCACCGAGTCGATCGCGAAGACGACGTCGGTGCCGAGGATCGCGACGATGACGAGCGCGAGGGGGGTGAGCGCACGCCGACCGGACTGCCGCACGGTGAGGCGGGTCCCGGCATACGACTCGCTCACCGGCATGACACGCCGCAGCAGCCGCACGGACCGGATCGAGCCGATGTCGATCGCGTGGTCGTCCGGCGACACCGCGTCGCGCAGCACCTTGACGGCCGTCACGAGCAGGACGACGCCGAAGAGGAGGAACGCCCACGACAACGACGCGATGAGCTGGGCACCCAGGGCGATGAAGACGCCGCGCAGCACGAGCGCGCCGGCGACACCGATGAGCAGCACGCGCTGCTGCAGCTCGCGCGGCACGGCGAACGCCGTGAGCAGGAGCAGGAACACGAAGAGGTTGTCGACGGACAGCGACTTCTCGACCAGGTAGCCGGTGTAGTACTCCAGGCCGCGGTCGCCGCCGTGGCTCTGCCAGATCCAGACCCCGAACGCGACGGGCACCGAGACGTAGAAGGCCGACCAGCCGACGGCCTCCCTCATCGAGACCTCGTGCGGGCGCCGGGTGATGACGAAGTCGACGACGAAGAGCAGGGCGACGGCGGCGATGGTGACGGCCCAGACCATGGGTGTGCCGATGGAGGGCCCGGCCGCGGCGGGATCCGCGGCGGCAGCGAGCAGGGGCGTGGGGGACATGGGTCTCCTCAAGACGTGGAACGGTCTTGAGGTCTCCTTCACCGCCGGACGAGCCGGGCGGCGCCGCACCGGGACCACCAGGTGGTGGTCGTACTGACCGGCGCGAGCTTGGGAAGTACTCCCCTCGTCCGGTCAGTCTAGGAGGGACGTCGTGGATGCCCCACATCGCGTCCAGCACGTGGCTGCCGGCCCCTGCGCGCGGGAACCTTCACCATCGCACGGCAACGGAAGGGGTGCTGAGGTGAAGGTTCTGGCATGGGGCGAGAAAGTTGAGGCGGGTCAGGGTTTGGTGGCCGCGAGGCGGACCAGGGCCTCGAGCCGCTCCTCGGCGTGGTCGACGATCCGTTCGGGGTAGCCGTGGGCGAGGCCGTCGGCGACGTCCCACGGCTCGTGCACCGCGGCCCCGGGAACGTGCGCGAGCTCCGGAACCCAGCGCCGCACGTAGTCGCCGTCGGGGTCGAACCGTCGCCCCTGGGTGACCGGGTTGAACACCCGGAAGTAGGGCGAGGCGTCCGTGCCGGTGCCCGCGACCCACTGCCACCCGTGGTTGTTCGAGGCGATGTCGCCGTCCACGAGGTGGTCGAGGAAGTGCCGCGCCCCGACCGGCCACCACACGTGGAGGTCCTTGGTGAGGAAGCTCGCCGTGATCATCCGTACCCGGTTGTGCATCCAGCCCTCGGCGAGCAGCTGGCGCATCCCGGCGTCGACGACCGGGTAGCCGGTGCGGCCCTCCTTCCACGCCTCGAGCGCGTCCTCCGGCTCGGAGTACCGCATCCGTGACATCTCGGGCCGCAGGTCCTCCCACGCCGTGCGCGGCTGGTGCCACAGCACGTCGGCGTAGAACTCCCGCCACGCGAGCTCGGTCTCGTAGGTGTGCGCCCCCTTCCCCCGCTCCCCGGCGAGGTCGGCGAGGTCGGCGAGCAGCGTGCGCGGGTGCACGACACCGAGCTTGAGGTACGGCGAGAGCCGGGACGTGCCGTCGAGGTCCGGCCGGTTGCGGTCCTCGGCGTATGCCGTGAGCGCACCGTCGCGGAACGCCCGCCACCGCCGCAGCGCCGCCTCCTCGCCGGGCTCGGGCAGCCGCGGCAGGTCGGGTGCGGCGAGCGCCGCCCTGACGGCCATCGTGGCGTCGGCGTCGTTGCGGGCCTGCCGCAGCGGCAGCTCGCGGGGTGTCGGCGCGGGGTCGGGCCAGCCGTGCGCGCGCCAGGCCTTCGCGAACGGCGTGAAGACCTTGTAGGGGTCACCCGAGCCGTTGACGACGAGCCCCGGACCCACGGCATACGGCGTCCCCGTCTCGACCCACTCGACGCCCGACTCGCGCAGGCGCGCCGCGACGGTCTCGTCGCGTCGCTGCCCGGTCGGTGTCGTCTCGCGGGACACGTGCACGGACGTGGCCCCGACCCTGGCGGCCAGCTCGGGCACCGCCCGGCGCGGGTCACCGTGCAGCAGGGTCAGGGCGCCGTCGAAGGCCGCGTCGGTGGCCTGCAGCGTGGCCGCGAGCCAGGCCCGGCGGGCAGCGCCACCGCCGTCCCACAGCCGCGGGTCGACGACGAAGGCGACGACGAGGTCGCCGTCCCCGGCCGCCTCGCGGGCCGCGAGCAGGGCGGGGTGGTCGCGGCGACGGAGGTCGCGGCGCAGCCAGAGCACGGAGGTCACCGGGTGCTCCTCACGAGAGACGGTCGAGCACCGGGGGCAGCAGGAAGAGCATCCCGAGCGACCAGGTGAGGTGGGTGATGATGGGTCCGAGGATGCCGCCGGTCACCCGCCGCTGGAACGCGACGACGAGCCCGACGACCGCGGCCGCCAGGGCGAGGAGCGGGATGCCGGACGTCGCCGTGACGAGCGTGTAGACGGCCGTCGTGGTCGCGACGGCGTGGCGGCGGCCGACGCCGGCGTACATCGCGCCACGGAAGTAGAGCTCCTCGGCGACACCGTTGACCGTCGTGATGACGGTGACGAGGGCGAGCGAGCCGAAGCGCGCGTGGTCGAGCAGCTCCTGCACCGGCTCCCGCAGGACCGGGATCCGCGCCACGACGACGGCACCGAGCATGAACAGGGCGAGCAGCAGGGCCCCCAGCGCGAGCGACTGCACGACGGCGCGACTCGAGCCGCGGCCGCCACGCGTGTGCGCCCGACCGAGGTGGAGCGGGCCGGAGAGAAGGGCCCCGGCGGCCCAGACGCCCGCGAGCGCGAACGTCGCGACGTAGAACGTGCGATCGCCCGGCTCGATCCGCAGCGCCCAGGCCAGGACACAGGCGCCGACGACGAGGGTGACGACCACGACGACCCGCCGCCGCCGGAAGGCCCAGTCCGGCTCGGTGTGGTCACGCGGGACCGGGTCGACGAGGGCGGCCCGGAAGAAGGCGCGGAGCTCGGCGACCGGGTTCATCGCAGCTCCGGCCTCACGACCCCCTCCCGCCGCCACCCCCGGCCCACGCGGGGTCGGCGGCGGTGATGCGGGCGGGGTCGACCGTGCCCGGCTCGGGACGCGGGTGCGCGTCGTCGCCGGAGATGGCGGCGGCGACGGCGTCGTCGTAGGGCAGCGCGCCGCCGGGCGGCGGACCGACGACCTCGTCGATGTCGTGCTCGGTGCAGACGACCTCGTGGAGCAGGCTGCCGACGAGGGGCTTGGCGATGCCGGTCGGCACCGGGGTGACCAGTCCGACCCACTGGCTCGCGAGGTACGGCGAGAGCACCGGCACGGACACGATCGCCCTCGCCCGCAGCCCCGAGATGTCGGCGAACCGGTTGATCATCGCGCGGTAGGTGAGCACGTCCGGGCCACCGAGGTCGAACGTGCGGTTCACGTCCGGCGGCAGGTCGGCGGCACCCACGAGGTAGTGCAGGACGTCGCGGACCGCGATCGGCTGGATCCGGTTGTCGAGCCACTTGGGGGTCACCATGACCGGCAGGCGGGTCGTGAGGTGCCGCAGCATCTCGAACGACGCCGAGCCGGACCCGATGATGATCGCGGCCTGGAGCACCGCGGTCGGCGTGCCGCTGGCCATGAGGAGGTCGCCGACCTCGACCCGGGACGCGAGGTGGTCACTCAGCGGTTCCTGGTGCGGGTGGAGCCCTGAGAGGTAGACGATGCGGCCGACGCCGGCATCCGTGGCGGCCTGACCGAAGGCGCGCGCGAGGTCGCGGTCGCGCTCGACGAAACCCCCCTCGCCGTCCATGGAGTGGAGGAAGTAGTAGGCGACGTCGACGCCTACCAGGGCCCGGTCGAGCGTGTCCTTCGAGGTCGCGTCGCCCTCGACGACCTCGACCCGGTCGCGCCACGTGCGCTCGGCGACTTTGGCGTCGTCACGGGTCAGGGCGCGGACCCGCCATCCCTCCTCGAGGAGTCGCGGGACGAGCCGCGAGCCGATGTAGCCCGTGACGCCGGTCACGAGGGCCAGGCGGCCAGCGGTCACAGGCGGTCCAGCGAGCTCTTGAGCTGTTCGGCGGTCTTGTCGCCCAGCCGGTCCAGCAGCGGCCTCATCAGCGGTCCGGCGAGCCGGGCCACACCCGTGAACGAGAACTCGGCGCGGTAGACGACCGTGGACCCGGCGGCATGGGGCGTCACCGCGATGGTGTCGTGGCTCGTCGTCGTGTCGTTGCGGCCGACGATCGTGAAGGACGTGGGCTCGTCGACGGCCTCGACCGTGTAGTCGAGCTCGACCTCGTTGCCGGCGAAGCCGGAGACGTTGCGGTACAGGGTCCCAGGTCCCCCGTCGCCGGAGACGAGCTCGCAGGACTTCGTGCCCGAGTCCCACTCGGTGGCGTTGCGGAAGTCGAGGAGGTAGGCGAACACCTTCTCCGGCGGAGCCGTGGTGGTGACGGTGCGTTCGATCGTGGTCATCAGCCCTCCTTGCGGGCGAGTCGGATCTGGGCGACGTCGAGGTACTGCATGGCGAACCCCGCCTCACAGTAGGCGAGGTAGAACTCCCACATGCGCCGGAAGGTCTCGTCGAAGCCCAGGGCGTGGACCGCGGGCCACTCCGCGAGGAAGGACTCGCGCCAGCGCCGCAGCGTCTCGGCGTAGTCGGCCCCGAAGCCGTGGACCCGCTCCACCCGCAGGGTGGTCGTGTCCCGGGTCACCTCGCGGATGGCCTGCAGTGAGGGGATGAGCCCGCCGGGAAAGATGTACTTCTGGATCCAGCCGAAGGAGCCCTTGGTCGCCATCAGCCGGTGGTGCTCCATGAGGATCGCCTGGATGGCGACCGCCCCGCCGGGCGCCAGCAACCGGTCGATCTGGCGGAAGTAGGTCTCCCAGAACTCCTCGCCCACCGCCTCGATCATCTCGACGCTGACGACCGCGTCGAACTCGCCGGTCACCTCGCGGTAGTCCTGGAGCCTCACGTCGACGCGCTCGGTGACCCCCGCCTCCGCGATCCGCTTGAGCGCGAGGTCGCGCTGCTCGGACGACAGGGTCACCGAGGTGACCATCGCCCCGCGACGGGCGGCGCGGATGGCGAGCTCGCCCCATCCGGTGCCGATCTCGAGCACACGGCTGCCGGTCCGGACGTCGGCGGCGTCGAGGACGGCGTCGACCTTGCGGAGCTGGGCCTCGTGGAGGTCCTGCCCGGCGAGCGGCCGCGTCGGGTCGAACAGCGCCGAGCTGTAGGACATCGACGGGTCGAGGAAGGTCGCGAAGAGGTCGTTGCTCAGGTCGTAGTGCGCGCTGATGTTGCTGCGTGAGCCCTCCAGCGTGTTCTGCAGGTGGCGCGGGATGGCGCGGTCGACCAGGCCCCGCAGCGAGAGCAGGGGCTTGGGCACGAGCCGGCCCATCCGCGCGGCGAACGGCATCAGGGCCTCCGCGAGGTCGGTGCCGGGCGCGGCGCGCCAGTCGCCGGCCATGTAGCCCTCACCGAGACCGATCTTCGGGTGCGACTCGAGCCGCTGGAACATCGCCTGCGGACGCACGACCTCGAGCACCGGGGAGTCGGGGGCCCCGCCACCGACGTCGGTGCCGTCGGGGTAGCGGAGGCGGACCGGCATCCCGGCGACGGTCGCGTGGACGATCTTGCGTGCCACGGTGCCCCGCGTCAGGACGCGGGACAGACCGAGCGCGGGGGTGAGCTCGAGGCGGGGGGTGGCGACGGTCATCTCACACTCTCCAGGGACGGTTCGGGTCGCGGGCGGACGGGCAGTCGGCGCAGCCAGAGCCAGATGCCGTGCACCCGGATGAGGCCGCTGACCCGCTGCGTCATGAGCGGGTGCCGCACCATCGTTCTCACCACGGTCGGCGTGGTCGCCTCCCGGGGAGCACCGGTGACCGATGCGGTCACCAGTGGTTCGTCGCGGACGAGCAGACGGATGGCCACGCCGACCCGGTCCGGCGTCAGGTGGAAGCGGATCGCGTACTCCCCCTCGACGTCGTTGAACGGGGAGACGTGGAAGTCCTTGCCGGTGAGGGCGCGGCCGTCCGCGCCGGGGCGCACGACGTAGGCGTGGCGCCCGCCGTAGGTGTTGTGCACCTCAACGAGCACGGCCCGCAGCACCCCGTCGCCGCCGAAGCACCAGTAGGCCGTCATCGGGTCGAAGGCGTGGCCGAGCACCCGCGCGTGGGTGAGGGCGACCACCTTCCGGACGTCGTCGGCCACCACGCCCTCGCGCTCCAGCACCCGCAGCACGTTGGCCTTGAGGGCCGGGATGCCGGGCGCGCCGGAGAGGTGGTCCTCGCCACGGAACCCCGCGAACGGGCGGAGCCAGCGCGGCAGCTCAGGCATCGCGTCGAGGTCGACGAGCCACTGGTAGTGCCGGTGGGTGAAGGAGTGCGTCACCGGGCGGTGGCGAGTGTGGTGGACCCGCCCGACGACGACGGCCGGCAGGGTGGGGAGGTCGGCGACAGTGGTCACCAGGTGACCCCGAACGCGGCGGCGGCCTCCACGCCGGAGCGGCAGCCGTCCTCGTGGAAGCCCCACCCGTGGTAGGCCCCGGCGAACGCCGTCCGCTCGGTCGTGAGCTCGGGCAGCCGTCGCTGGGCCCGCACCGCCGGCAGGTCGTAGAGCGGGTGCTTGTACCGCATCGTCGCGACCACGCTCTCGGCGTCGATGCGCTCGGTCGCGTTGAGCGTGACGTAGAACGGCTCGTCCTGCGGCAGGCCCTGGAGGCGGTTCATCCAGTAAGTGACGACCGCACCCTGCGCGGGGTCGTCGCCGACGAGGTAGTTCCACGACGAGCGGGCGAGGCGCGCGCGCGGCATCAGGGAACCGTCGCGGTGGAGCACGGTCTCGTTGCGGGAGTAGCGGAAGGAGCCGAGGACCTCCTTCTCGGCGGGCGTCGGGTCCGCCAGGATGCCGAGCGCGTCGTCGGCGTGGAGCGCGAGCACGATGCGGTCGTACGTCTCCAGGCGCCCTGCCCTGGTGCGCACCTCGACCCCGTCGAGGCCGCGCAGCACCGAGGTCACCGGGTCACCGGACCGCACGGCCGGGAGCCGCTCGGCGAGGGCGTCGACGTACGTGCGCGAGCCGTCGACGACGGTCATCCACTGCGGCGAGTCCCCCACGGTGAGCATCCCGTGGTGCTCGAGGAAGCGGAACAGGTAGCGCGCGGGGTAGTCGAGCGCCTCCTCGGCGCCGCTAGACCACACGCACGCGACGAGAGGGACGGCGTACAGCCGCACGAAGGACTCGGGGAAGCCGCCGTCGCGGATGAGCTCGCCGTAGGTCGTCGTGTCGTCGTCGGTCGTCTGCTCGAGGAACGCGGCGGCCAGGCGGTGGAAGCGCCTGACCGAGCGCAGCATCCCCACGAAGTCCCGGTCGAGGAGCTGCGCCGGTCGCGCGACGAAGCCCTTGAGGCCTCGGCCCCCGGCGTACTCGGTTCCCGTGGAGTCGTCGCGGATGCTCATCGACATCTCGGTGTCCCGCGCCTGCACCCCGAGCTCGCGGAAGAGCCGGCGCAGCATCGGGTACGTGCGGTCGTTGTGCACGATGAACCCGCTGTCGACCCGCAGGTCGCCGCGGTCGGTGGGGACGGTGTGTGTGTGGGCGTGGCCGCCGAGCCGGGCCTCCGCCTCGAGGAGCGTCACGTCGTGCTGCCGGGAGAGGACGTAGGCCGCGGTGAGACCGGAGACCCCGGCCCCAACGACGGCGATCCGCTCGGGGCGTGCCGCGGGCGCACCCGGGGCGAGAGGTGTCATGTGCATGAAGGTAGAACCCTCCGACCTGCGTCGTCAAATGTTTGTCAAACGTATGGCCGGTGGCCTACGGTGGATGCATGAGGGGTTCGGTCCCGCCGACGATGCGGATTGGCGAGCTCGCCGCCAAGGTGGGCGTGAGCACCCACGTGCTGCGCGCGTGGGAGAGCCGCTACGGGCTGCTGCGCCCGGTTCGCTCCGCCGGGGGCTACCGCCTCTACGGCCATGAGGACGAGCGTCGCGTCCGCGAGGTCATCAGCCTGCGCGACCAGGGCGTGAGCGCGGTCGAGGCCGCCCGGCGCGTGCTGGCCGCCGAGCGAGCGGGCACCTCCCCCCTCGAGGGCGAGACCGTCGACGAGGCCGCCCACGACGCGACGTCCCCCTCGTCGCGCACGGGGCGAGCCGGCGGAGTTGGGGGAGCGGGCGGCGCGGCGCGGCGCGAGCACGGCATCCGACGGCCGCGCGACCGGTCGCGCCCCCGCCGCCCTGCGGTCCGACCCGCAGATGCTCGTCGCCCAGCTGCTCGACGCCGTGACGGCGCTGGACGAGGACCGCGCCCACGCCGTGCTCGACACGGCCCTGCTCGAGCGCTCGGTCGAGAGTGCCATCGTCGACGTCCTGCTCCCGCTGTTCGTCCGCGTCGGCGAGATGTGGGAGCTCGGCCGGATCGGCATCGCGCAGGAGCACTTCGCGAGCAGCCTGGTGCGCCGCCGCCTCGGGGCGCTGTCACTGACGTGGGGGGTCGGCACCGGCCCGGTGGCCGTGCTCGCCTGTCCCCCGGGCGAGTTCCACGACATCGTCCTGCTCAGCTTCGGCGTGCTCCTCGGTCGCGCCGGGTGGCGCGTCCGCTACCTCGGCCCCGACACCCCCGTCCACTCCCTGGCCGCTGCGGCACGGATGACCCACGCGGATGCCGTGGTGCTCGCCTGCCGCCGCCCCTCCGGCTTCCGGGCGCACGGCACGCAGCTGCGTCGCCTCGCCGAGGACCACCCCGTGTGGCTCGCCGGTCGCGGCGCGACTCCCCGGGTCCTCGAGGAGGTCGGAGTGGGCAGCCTCGGCGGTGACCTCGTCGCCGCGGTCAGCGAGCTCACGGCGACCGCCCGGGCCCGCCGCTCGGGACGCGCTCTCGTCGACGACCCCGACCGTGACGACGCCGACCCGCGGGGCGACGCCCGACGCCGTGGCGACGGTGCCCGGTCCCCGGGTGGTGGCAGGCGGCCCCCATCCGGTGCCCGCCCCGGTACCGAACACCCCTCGGCCTGAAGGCGCCCGCGGCCCCACCGCGCGCACCGCCGGGCCGCACCAACCCGCCGGACCCGCACCCATCCGCGGCCCGTCCGCGCGCACGCCGTCGAGCCGCCAGGAGGCCGCCACCATGACCCTGACCCACGACCGCACCGCACGCCGTCCCTCCGCTGCCGCGGGGCGCACCACCGTGGGGACCGGAGTCGCGCCGCGCATCGAGCAGGCCCTGCGCCCCCTGCTGGGCGGACCCGTTCCCGTTCGCCTGCGGGCGTGGGACGGCTCGGAGGCCGGGCCCGCCGACGGCACCCTCGTCGAGCTCCGCAGCCCTCGTGCCCTCACCCGGCTCCTCTGGCACCCGGGCGAGCTCGGCGCCGCCCAGGCCTACGTCACGGGCGAGCTCGAGGTGCACGGCGACGTCGGGGCCACGCTCGACCTCGTGCGCGAGACCGTCGCGGCGCGCGGCATCCCCGCGCTCACCGCGGTGCGCATCGCCCGGCTGCTGCCCGACCTCGTCCGGCTGGCCAAGGACACCGGCACGCTGGGGATGCCGGTGCCGCCGCCGGCCACCCAGGCCGTCGTCAAGGGCCGCCTGCACTCGCCGGCCCGCGACCGGAGCGCCATCAGCCACCACTACGACCTCTCGAACGACTTCTACGCGTTCCTCCTCGACCCGCACCTCGCGTACTCCTCGGCGTGGTTCGTCGACGGCCCCGACATGCCGCTCGAGCAGGCCCAGGCCGCGAAGCTCGACCTCGTGTGCCGCAAGGTCGGCCTCACCGAGGGCGCCAGCCTCCTCGACATCGGCTGCGGCTGGGGCTCGCTGTCCCTGTATGCCGCCGAGCACTTCGGCGCGCGGGTCACCGGCGTCACGATCGCCGCCGAGCAGAAGGCCTTCATCGACGCCCGGGTCCGCGAGCGCGGCCTCGAGGAGCGGGTCGAGATCCGGCTGCAGGACTACCGCGAGATCACCTCCGGCCCCTATGACGCCGTCGCCTCCATCGAGATGGGCGAGCACGTCGGCGAGGGCAACTACCCGGCCTACGCCGACGTCCTGGCGCGCAGCCTCCGACCCGGCGGCTACGCCCTGGTCCAGCAGATGTCGCGGTCCGGCCCCCACCCCGGCGGCGGGCCGTTCATCGAGGCGTTCATCGCCCCGGACATGACGATGCGCCCGGTGGGCGAGACCCTCGGGATGCTCGAGGCGGCCGGTCTCGAGGTCCGAGGGGTGCACGCGCTGCGGGAGCACTACGTGTGGACCGTCGACGCATGGCACCGCACCCTCGAGGACCACTGGGACCGGGCCGTCGAGCTCATCGGCGAGGAGGCCGCGCGGGTGTGGCGCCTCTACCTCGTCGGGGGGTCGCAGGCGTTCCGCGACGGGCGCATGGGCGTGGACCAGATCCTCCTGCGGCGTCCCGGCGGTCCCGCCGTCGCCTCCGACCCGGCGCGCTGATGCTCGGTACCCTCCTCACCGTCGTCGCGGCCGCGGCGGCCACCTCCGCCGCCGCGATGGCCGTCACGGCGCTCGTGGCCCGCCGGCTCGGCCGGGTCAGCGTCGTCGACGTCGCGTGGGGCCTGGTGTTCGTCGCGATCGCGTGGGTGTCGTTCCTCGTCGGCACCGGGTCGGGGCGCTCCCTCCTGCTCGCGGTGCTCGTGACGGTGTGGGGCGGACGCCTGGCGTGGCACATCCGGCGCCGGGCGCTCGGGGCGGGCGAGGACCCGCGCTACGACGCGCTGCTCGCCGACGCGCCGGAGGGCAGGCGGTTCTCGTATGCCGTGCGCCGGGTCTTCGTCGTGCAGGGGCTCGCTGCATGGTTCGTCTCGCTGCCGGTGCAGGTCGCCGCGTCGACCGACTCGGCGCTGGGCTGGGTGGCCTGGCTCGGCGTGGTGGTGTGGCTCGTCGGGGTGGTGTTCGAGGCGGTCGGGGACGCCCAGCTCGCGGCGTTCAAGAGGGATCCGGCGAACCGGGGCAGGGTCATGGACCGCGGCCTGTGGGGCTGGACCCGGCATCCGAACTACTTCGGCGACGCGGCCGTCTGGTGGGGCGTCTGGCTGGTGTCGGCCGAGGCCTGGCCGGGGGTCCTCACGGTGCTGTCGCCGGTGGCGATGACGTACTTCCTGGCGTTCGCGACCGGTGCGCGGCTGCTGGAGTCGGAGATGTCGAAGCGGCCGGGCTACCCCGCGTACATGCGGCGCACGAGCATGTTCCTCCCCCTCCCCCCGCGGCGCCGCTGACCCTGCCCGGGTGGTCAGCCGGCGACCTGGGCGATGGTGTGGATGCCGATCCCGGCCAGGGCGCCGACGACGGTGCCGTTGATCCGGATGAACTGCAGGTCGCGGCCCACGTGCAGCTCGATGCGCTCGGCCGCCTCCTTGCCGTCCCACCGGTCGACGGTCACCGAGATGACCTCCGCGAGCTCGCTGCCGTACGTGTTGACGAAGAAGGAGACCACCTCCCCGAGGCGAGCCTCCAGCCGGCCGCGCCACACCTCGTCCTCGACGAGGTGCCGGCCGAGGTGCTCGAGCAGCTCGTCGCCCCGGGTGTGGAAGTACGAGGTCTCGTCGTCCATCGCCGCCGTGAGCGACGTGCGGAACGACCGCCACAGGCCGAGCGCCGTCTCCGGGACCTGCGGGTGCGTCAGGAGGCGCTCCTTCAGGAACTCCGCGCTGGCCATCACCTCGGGGTCGCGCTGCAGGTCGGAGGCCAGCCGCTTGAGCAGGTCGTCGAACGCGTGCCGGGCCGGGTGGCGGGGGTCGTCGTGGATGTCCCCGATCCACGCGAGCACCTGCTGGTACGTCCACCCGATGACCTTGTCGTCGACCCACGGCGGCGACCACCACGGCGCCCGCTCGCCGAGCACCTCGGCATACGTGCCGGGGTTGTCGGCGAGCCACTCGCGCAGCTGCTCGAGACCGAGGTCGACCAGCCCGTGGTGGGTCTGCTCGTCGACGATGCCCTCGAGCAGGGCGCCGGCGATGGGCGCCATCGGCTCCTGGACGAGGCGGGGCACGAGGAAGTCCTCGACGAGCGCGCGCACCTCGTCGTCGGAGAGCCGCCCGAGCCCGGCACGGCCGACCCGGACGGCCTCCGTCATGATCCTGCGCCGGTGACCGGCCACCCCGAGCCACTGCCCGATCCGCTCCCCGACGCGGGCCGTGGCCAGACGCTCGCGGGCGATCTCCTCGGTGAGGAAGTTCTCGGTGACGAACTCCTGGAGGTTGCGCCCGATCTCGTTCTTGCGCTTGGGGATGATGGCCGTGTGCGGGATCGGCAGCCCGAGCGGGTGCCGGAACAACGCCGTGACCGCGAACCAGTCCGCGAGCGCCCCCACCATCGCCGCCTCGGCGGCGGTGTTGACGTAGCCCCACGCCCCGTCGTGGTCGAGCCGCAGTGTCGCGAGGAACACGACGGCGGCGAGGAGCAGCAGCGACAGGGCGACGAGCCGCATCCGGCGCAGCCCCGACCGGCGGGCGGCGTCAGCGGGCGAGGGTGCCATGAGACTCACGTCGCCGATCCTCCCCCATCCCGTGGCTCGCCCAGGCCCCGCACGTGCGCGGTTATTGCTGTCACCTTGGGCTCCCGGCATCCACAGCCCCGCACGTGCGGGGCTATTGCTGTCACCTCGGGCTCCGAACAGCAACAACCCCGCACGTGCGGGGTTCGAGCGGGCGGGGGAGGGCGAGAGGACGGGACGACGGCCGGATGCCGGCCACGAGACGCCCGCGCCCGGCGCGCCTACGCTGGGGCCGTGCGTTTCCTCAACGACCTCCGACCGCAGTTCGACCTGACGTACGACGACGTGTTCATGGTGCCGAACCGGTCATCCGTCACGAGCCGGCTCGACGTCGACCTCGCGACCGTCGACGGCACGGGCACGACGATCCCGCTCGTCGTCGCGAACATGACGGCGATCGCCGGGCGGCGGATGGCCGAGACGACGGCCCGCCGCGGCGCCCTCACGGTCATCCCCCAGGACATCCCGGCGGAGATCGTGCGCGACGTCATCGCGTGGCAGAAGTCCCGGCACCTCGTCTACGACACCCCGATCACCCTCGACCCGACGACGACGGTCGGTGAGGCCCTGGTCCTGCTCCACAAGCGCGCGCACGGCGCCGCCCTCGTGACCACCGGCGACCGCCCGGTCGGCCTCGTGACCGAGACCGACCTCACCGGCGTCGACCGCTTCACCCAGCTCGAGGACGTGATGGTCCGCGACATGGTGACCCTCGACGACGGCGTCGACGTCGAGGAGGCCTTCGACACCCTCTCGCACGCCCGCCGTCGCCTCGCGCCGGTCGTCGGCAGCGACGGCCGCGTCGTCGGCATCCTCACCCGGGCCGGCGCGCTCCGCGCCCACCTCTACGCCCCCGCCCTCGACGACGACGGCCGGCTGCGCATCGCGGCCGCGGTCGGCATCAACGGCGACGTCGCCGCCAAGGCGGCGGACCTGCTCGACGCCGGTGCCGACTGCCTGGTCATCGACACCGCCCACGGCCACCAGGAGAAGATGCTCGAGGCCCTCAAGGCGGTACGCTCCCTCGACCCACAGGTGCCCGTCGTCGCGGGCAACGTCGTCTCGGCCGAGGGCACGCGTGACCTCATCGCCGCCGGTGCCGACATCGTCAAGGTCGGCGTGGGCCCGGGCGCCATGTGCACGACCCGGATGATGACCGCGGTCGGCCGTCCCCAGTTCTCCGCCGTCCTCGAGTGCGCCGCCGCCGCGCGCGAGGTCGGCAAGCACGTCTGGGCCGACGGCGGTGTCCGTCACCCGCGCGACGTCGCCCTCGCCCTCGCTGCCGGTGCCTCGAACGTCATGATCGGCTCGTGGTTCGCTGGCACGCTCGAGTCCCCGGGCGACCTCTACACCGACGAGGCGGGCCGCCAGTACAAGGAGTCCTTCGGCATGGCGTCGTCGCGCGCGGTCCGCAACCGCACCGGGACCGACACGGCATACGACCGCGCCCGCAAGGCGATGTTCGAGGAGGGCATCAGCACCGCCCGCATGTACGTCGACCCGGCCCGCCCGAGCGTCGAGGACGTCCTTGACGAGATCGTCGCGGGCCTGCGCAGCAGCTGCACCTACGCCGGCGCCCGCTCCCTGGAGGAGTTCCACGAGCGCGCGACGGTCGGCCTGCAGAGCACCGCCGGGTTCGCGGAAGGACGTCCGCTGCACACCTCCTGGTGACCCCACCCGCCCCAACTTTCCCGCCCGGAGCGGGAACCTTCACGTTCGCATCGCGAATGTTCCGACGCTGCCCTGAAGGTTCCGGGATCGGGCGGGAACCTTCACGTTCGCATCGCTTACGTACCGGTGCTGAGGTGAAGGTTCCGGCATGGGGCGGGAAAGTTGTGACGCGGGGTGCGGGGGGCTGGGGGAAGATGCCGGTATGCCGTTCGACGTCGCCGCGGTCCGCGCCCACTTCCCCTCGCTCGCGGAGGGTGCCGCCCACTTCGACGGCCCCGGCGGGAGCCAGGTCCCCGACGTCGTCGGGCGAGCCGTCGCCGACACCCTGACCAGCGCCATCTCCAACCGCGGCACCGTCACGCCGTCGGAGCGGCGGGCGGATGCCGTCGTCACCGAGTGCCGCGCGGCGCTCGCCGACCTGCTCGGAGCCGACCCACGCGGCATCGTCTTCGGCCGCAGCGCGACCGCTCTCACCTACGACCTCGCGCGGGCGGTCGCCAAGCACTGGCGGCCCGGCGACGAGGTGGTCGTCACCCGCCTCGACCACGACTCCAACATCCGGCCGTGGGTCCAGGTGGCCGAGGCCGCCGGCGCGACCGTGCGGTGGGTCGACTTCGACCCCGCGACCGGCGAGCTCTCCGCGGATGCCGTCGCCGCGGTCCTGACCGAGCGCACCCGACTCGTCGCGACCACGGCGGCCTCGAACCTCATCGGCACCCGGGCGCCGGTCTGCCGGATCGCCGATCTTGCCCACGAGGTCGGTGCGCTGCACTGGGTCGACGGCGTCCACGCCACCGCCCACGCCTCGGTCGACCTCCCGGCGCTGCGGGCGGACGTGTGGACCTGCTCCCCCTACAAGTTCATGGGCCCGCACTGCGGGGCGCTCGCGGCCTCCCCCGAGCTCCTCGAGACCCTCCAGCCCGACAAGCTCCTCCCCTCCGCGGATGCCGTACCCGAGCGTTTCGAGCTGGGCACGCTCCCCTACGAGCTGATGGCGGGCACGACCGCCGCGGTCGACTTCATCGCGAGCCTCGCCGACCTCGACGGCGAGGCGACGGCATCCGGCGGGGGCGAGGACGCCGACGCCGACGCCGACGCCGACCGACGGTGAGCCGACGGGAGCGGATCGAGCTCGGGATGAAGGCCGTGCACGCCCACGAGCGCGCCCTCCTCGACGTCCTCGAGCCTGCGGTGCGCGGCCTGCCGGGCGTGACCGTGCACAGCAACGCCCGGTCCCGCACGCCCACGCTGCTCTTCACCGTCGCCGGCCGCGACCCGCAGGAGATCCGTGGGCTCCTCGCCGAGCAGGGGGTCAACGCCCCCGCCGGCAGCTTCTACGCGGTCGAGTGCTCGCGCCACCTCGGCCTCGGCGACGCGGGAGGCGTTCGCGTCGGTCTCGCGCCGTACACCTCGGAGGACGACGTCGACCGCCTCGTCAGCGGGCTGACCCGGATCCTCCGACCCGCCGGGAGCCCGGCATGACCGACCACGACCACGACCCGGTGCTCGTCACCGGGTGCTCGACGGGCATCGGGCGGGCCGTCGCCGAGGCCCTCCTCGCCGGCGGGCACACCGTGTGGGCGACCGCCCGGCGTCCCGAGACCCTCGCGGACCTGGCCGCAGCGGGCGCGCACGTCACCGGCCTCGACGTCACCGACGAGGCGTCCATGACGGCCGCGGTCGCCGAGGTCGAGGCGGTGCACGGCCGGGTCGGCACGCTGGTCAACAACGCCGGCTACGGCGAGTACGGCACCGTCGAGGAGGTCGACCTCGACCAGGTGCGGACGATGTTCGAGACCAACGTGTTCGGGCTCGCCCGCATGTGCCAGCTCGTGCTGCCGCGCATGCGCGCTGCGGGACGGGGCCGCATCGTCAACATCAGCTCGATGGGCGGCCGGATGACCTTCCCCCTCGGCGGCTACTACCACGCGACGAAGTACGCCGTGGAGGCCCTCTCGGACGCCCTGCGCGTCGAGGTGCGACCGTTCGGCGTCGACGTCGTGGTCATCGAGCCCGGCGTCACCCGCAGCGCCTTCGAGTCGACGCTCAGCTCGTCGGACGCCCTTGCGGGAGAGACGGACTCGCCGTATGCCGAGATGCGCGACCGGGTCGCGCGGACCAACACCCGCGCCTACACCAGACAGCGGCTCTCCGTGGGTTCCGAGAGCGTCGCACGGGTCGTCGTCAAGGTGGTCGAGGCCGCCCGCCCGCGCACCCGCTACCTCCTCACCCCGGCCGCGCGGGCCATGGTCACCGCTCGCACCCTCGGCGGCGACCGGGTGTGGGACCGCATCGTCACCAGGCAGTTCGGGCTCTGATGGTCGCCCTGCTCGAGCCGCTCGACGCCCCCGTCCACCCCATCGAGGCCCTGCGCCGCGTCGCGTTCCTGCTCGAGCGCACGCGGGCCGGCACCTACCGGGTCGAGGCCTTCCGCAACGCCGTCAAGACGCTGAAGGCGCTCGAGCCGGCCGAGCTGGTCGAGCGCGCCGACGCCGGCACCCTCCAGGAGATCCCCGGCATCGGGAAGTCGACGAGCGGTGTGATCGCCGAGGCGCTGGGCGGCGAGGTCCCGGCATACCTCGGGTCGCTGCAGGACAAGGTCGGCGGCCCCCTGGTGGATGGCGGCGAGGACCTCTACGCGGCCCTGCGGGGCGACTGCCACCTCCACTCCGACTGGAGCGACGGCGGGTCCCCGATCGACGAGATGGTGCTGACCGGCATCGAGCTGGGCCACGAGTGGCTGGTGCTCACCGACCACAGCCCCCAGCTGAGGGTCGCGAACGGGCTCACGGTCGAGCGGCTGACCCAACAGATCGGCATCGTCGAGGCCATGGATCGTTCCCTCGGCGGGTCGTTCCGCCTGCTCAAGGGCATCGAGGTCGACATCCTCGACGACGGCGGGCTCGACCAGACCGACGCGATGCTCGCCCGCCTCGACCTCGTCACGGCATCGGTGCACAGCAAGCTGCGGATGAATGCCGGGCCGATGACCGCGCGGATGGTCACGGCCGTCTCCAATCCGCGCGTCAACGTGCTGGGCCACTGCACGGGGCGGCTCGTCGAGGGGTCGCGCGGCACCCGGCCGCCGTCGGAGTTCGACGCGCGGGCGGTCTTCGAGGCCTGCGCCGAGCACGGGACCGCGGTGGAGATCAACAGTCGCCCCGAGCGCTGCGACCCACCCGACGAGCTCGCGCTGCTCGCGCTCGAGATCGGCTGCCTGTTCTCGATCGACTCCGACGCGCACGCACCCGGCCAGCTCGACATGAAGGCCTACGGGTGCGAGCGCGCCGAACGGCTCGGGGTGCCCTGGGACCGCATCGTCACGACCTGGGATGCCGACCACCTGCTCGCCTGGACCAACGAGGGGCGATGACGATGGCCGAGGTGGTGGAGGCGATGGGCGGACTCCTGCGTGTCGAGCCACGCTCTGCCGAGCCTCCGTTCGAACAGGTGCGGCGCCAGCTCGCGGAGGCGGTCGGGGACGGACGCCTGGCGGCCGGCACCAGGCTGCCGCCCATCCGCGCGCTCGCCGACGAGCTCGGACTCGCCACCAACACGGTGGCACGGGCGTACCGAGAGCTCGAGGCGGCGGGCCTGGTGCTCACCCGCGGGCGCGCCGGCACGGTCGTGTCACCGGATGCCGTGGCAGCCGGCGTGGGGCGGGGCGGGAGTGAGGGTCCGGGCGGGGGCCCGGACCCTCTCGTGCGGCTCGCCGCGGCCGACTACGCCCGGACCGCGAGCGCGGCCGGCATCCCCGAGGCCGAGGCGCTGGGGCTCGTGCGCGACGCCTACCGCCGCCGCGGCTGACCGGTTGCGGCGGCCGCTGGGCCCGTTTTGGTGGCACGCAGAAAGTCCCCTATGCTTTCCGAGTCCTCGACGGATCCGAGCGCTGCGCGCTGCGCGACCTTGAGGCCCGGTCGAGGTCGGGTCCCCATCGTCTAGCGGCCCAGGACCCCGCCCTTTCACGGCGGTAGCACGGGTTCGAATCCCGTTGGGGATACGCAAGGCCAGGCCTTTTACGAGGCCCCGTAGCGCAGTTGGTTAGCGCGCCGCCCTGTCACGGCGGAGGTCGCGGGTTCGAGTCCCGTCGGGGTCGCCACTGAGGAGCGGTCGGAGAGATCCGGCCGCTCCTCTCTCGTTGCCCGGCTCCTGCCGGACCGCCTGCTGACCGGCGCCGCTCAGCGCAGCCAGCGCGCCGGGTCGGCCAGCACGCCCGAGAGCTCGTGCAGCGCCGCCCCGGCGGCACCGGGCGCGCGGCCGGCTGCCGGGGCGGTCGTGATGGTCGGCACGACCCAGCGTGCCGAGAGGGCACGGGTGGCCAGCTCACGCTCCAGGTCGGGGCGTACGAGGTCGGCGATCTGGCCGAGGTGGCCCCCGAGCACGATCGCCGGGATGTCGAGCACGTTGACGACGCCCGCGAGTGCCACCCCCAGGGCGCGCGCCGCCCGCGCCACGGCATCCGTGGCCATCACGTCCCCCGACCGCGCCCGCTCGACGAGGTCGGCGGTCGCCGCCCCGGCGGGGAGCCCCGCCGCCGCGAGGAGCGCCCGGCGCCCGGCGTACTGCTCGAGGCAGCCGGTGGAACCGCACGCGCACGGCGGCCCGTCGGGGTCGACGCAGACGTGGCCGACCTCGCCCGCCCAGCCGTGCCTTCCGGTCATGACCCGTCCGTCGACCACCGCGGCCCCGCCGATGCCGATCTCGCCCGACAGGTAGATGAAGTCGGCGAGCGCCCCCGGTCGCCCCGGCGCCACCTCGGCCACCGTGAGCGCGGCCAGGCTCGCCTCGTTGCCGACGTACAGCGGGAGGCCGCCGGTCGCGGCGGTGTCGACGAGGCTGCCGGGGTCGAGGTCCGACCAGCGGAGGTTGGGGGCGACGAGAAGCCGACCGCTGTCGGCCGACACGATGCCGGGGAGGGCCAGCCCGGCGCCCACCAGACGAGCGCGCGACGGCACCCGGTCGAGGACGGCGATCGCGAGGTCGGACAGGCGGGCCAGCGTCGGCACCGGCGCGCTGTCGACGAGGTTCCCCGCGACGACGTCCTCGGCGACGACGCGCCCCCCGAGGTCGAGCACCGTTGCGGCGAGGTAGGTGGCGTTGACCTCGAGCCCGAGGGCGACCAGCCCCGAGCCCGCGACGAGCGGCGTGCCCGGACGCCCACGGCCGGAGACCGCCGCCCGGTCCAGCTCGGCGAGGATTCCGGCGGCCACCAGGTCGTCGACGAGCCGGGAGACCGTGGACCGGGTCATCGCGGTCTGCTCGGCGACCCCGGCTCGTGAGAGCGCTGTCGGGGACCCGCACACCGTGCGGGCGACGAGGGCGAGGTTGCTCTCGCGCAGCGTCGACTGGCGCACCCCGCCCGGGGGGACGCCTGGCCGGCCGCGGCCGCCGACCGTCCGACTGGTGGGAATGTCCAGCACGGGGACGACCCTAGACCCCCGTCATGCATTATGTTGTGCAGAACAACAAATACTCGACGAGGAGTCAGCCGTGGTGCGTCAACCCACCCCCGAGGACAAGTTCTCCTTCGGTCTCTGGACCGTCGGCTGGACGGGCACCGACCCGTTCGGTGGCCCGAGCCGCCCGGCGCTGGAGCCGTGGGAGTACTCCGACCGGCTCGCCGAGCTCGGCGCGTGGGGCGTGACGTTCCACGACAACGACGTCTTCCCCTTCGACGCCGACGACGCCACCAAGGAGCGCATCGTCACGCGGTTCAAGGAGGCGACGGATGCGGCGGGCCTCGTCATCGAGATGGTCACGACGAACACCTTCAGCCACCCCGTCTTCAAGGATGGCGGCCTGACCTCCAACGACCGGTCCGTCCGCCGGTTCGGCCTGCGCAAGGTGCTGCACGCCGTCGACCTCGCCGCCCGGCTCGGGGCGACGACCTTTGTCATGTGGGGCGGGCGCGAGGGCGCCGAGTACGACGGGTCCAAGGACGTCTACGCCGCGATGGAGCGCTACAAGGAGGGGCTCGACACCGTCGCTGGGTACATCAAGTCCCAGGGCTACGACCTGCGGATCGGCTTGGAGCCCAAGCCCAACGAGCCCCGCGGCGACATCTTCCTGCCCACGGTCGGGCACGCGCTGGCGCTCATCGCCGAGCTCGACCACGGCGACATCGTCGGGCTCAACCCCGAGGTGGGCCACGAGCAGATGGCCGGGCTCAACTACACGCACGCCCTGGGGCAGGCTCTGTGGAGCGACAAGCTGTTCCACATCGACCTCAACGGCCAGCGCGGCATGAAGTACGACCAGGACCTCGTCTTCGGCCACGGCGACCTCACGTCGGCGTTCTTCACCGTCGACCTGGTCGAGAACGGCTTCCCGGGCTACCCGGACGCCCCGCGCTACACCGGGCCGCGGCACTTCGACTACAAGCCGTCGCGCACCGAGCACCTCGAGGGCGTGTGGGCGTCGGCCGCCGCCAACATGGCGACGTACCTCATGCTCGCCGAGAAGGCCACGGCCTTCCGCGCCGATCCGCGGGTGCAGGAGGCGATGACCTACTCGGGCGTCTACGAGCTCGCCGAGCCCACGCTGGCCGAGGGCGAGACCGTCGCCGACCTGCTCGCGACTGACGACGGGTTCGACCCGGAGAAGGCCGCCGAGCGCGACTTCGGCTTCGTGCGCCTCAACCAGCTGGCCCTCGAACACCTCATCGGCTGAGCCGCTCCGGGAGGGGTTCGTCCCGCACCGCCGACCGCCGCCGGCGGTGCGGGACGGCTTCCGTCGATGCGTTATAGTTGCGGCGCGCCAGGGCGACCTGGCGATCTGTTTGAGCAGGTCGGACCCCCGTGGCCGGGCCTGCGACGACACGGCCAGGTAGCTCAGTTGGTACGAGCGTCCGACTGAAAATCGGAAGGTCGGCGGTTCGACCCCGCCCCTGGCCACCACCACGACCGAAGGGTCGCGCGTGCTGCCCCATCACTGACCGCGAGATCAGCTCCGGTGCCGACGAGCGCTCGCTCCGCCCCGGACGCAGAGCATCGGATGCCGCGCGGCAATTGCTCCGTTCGATCCGAGCTGCGTGCCCCGAGCCGGCTCGTGCTGCGGTTGGGTGCGCAGTGGCTGGATTTGGCATCGCGGTCAAGGCACCGACCTCCTGTCCACCCTTCGCCCTTCCCGGCGCTTGTCATGTGACGTCCCACGAGCTTCCACTGAGGTGGACAGCTCCGCCGCAGCTCCGAGTCGCGCTGACGCTCTGCCGGCGCGGCGGGCGTCGGGTGACGTGGCCCACATCCGCTCCCCGGGGAATGTTCTTGGACCCGCGAATAGTTGAACAGTCAACTAGCGTGGCTAGGACCCGACACCAAGGAGCACCACATGACCGCCTCGACCAGCACCCTCACCGGCCTGACCACCGGCACCTGGGCCATCGACCCCACCCACAGCGAGGTCGGCTTCGTCGCCCGCCACCTGATGGTGACCAAGGTCCGCGGCTCCTTCGCCGACGTCACCGGCACCGTCCAGGTCGCCGACGACCTGACCCAGTCCGTCGCCACCGTCACCATCGCCACCGCGTCGGTGACCACCGGCACCGCCGACCGCGACGGCCACCTGCGCAGCAGCGACTTCTTCGACGTCGAGACCTACCCGCAGATGACCTTCCGCAGCACCTCCTTCGACGGCGACACCCTGGCCGGCGACCTGACCATCAAGGGCGTCACCCAGCCGGTCACCCTGGACGTGGAGTTCACCGGGGTCGCCACCGACCCGTGGGGCAACGACAAGGCCGCCTTCGAGGCCACCGGCGAGCTCAACCGCACCGACTGGGGCCTGACCTGGAACGCCAACCTGGAGAAGGGCGGCGTCCTGGTCTCCGAGAAGATCAAGCTCGTCATCGACGTCCAGCTCGCCAAGCAGGCCTGACCCGCCCCCCTCCCGCCCCGGACCCCCCGCCGGAGCACCCAGGCCGCCGCCCACCCCCACCAGGGCAGGGCGGCGGCCTCCGTCGTGACCGAAACCGCCCCTTCCGGGCCGGGTGTGGAAGCCTGCAGGTGGATCCGGATCCCCCGTGGCGGCCGATCCGGATCCGACCCCGGTCGCGATCCAGGAGGACGCCATGCGCACGTACAAGGTCGGCTACTTCGTCGGCAGCTTGTCATCCACGTCGATCAACCGGGTGCTCAGCCGGGCGCTGATCCGGCTGGCCCCCAAGGACCTGGAGTTCACCGAGCTCCCGATCGGCAACCTGCCGTTGTACAGCCCGGACTACGACAGCGACTACCCCGCGGAGCCCCAGTCGCTCAAGGACGCGATCGCCGCCTCGGAGGCCGTGCTGTTCGTCACCCCCGAGTACAACCGCTCCATCCCGGGCGCGCTGAAGAACGCCATCGACTGGGCGTCGCGACCGTGGGGGCAGAACGCCTTCGACCACATGCCGGCCGCCGTGATCGGGGCCTCCCCGGGGCAGATCGGCACGGCGGTGGCGCAGCAGAGCCTGCGGGCGGTGCTGAGCTTCTGCAACGCCCGGCAGATGACCGCGCCGGAGGCCTACATCACGGCCAGGCCCGGCCTGTTCACCGACAACGGCGAGGTGACCGACGATTCCACTGCGGCGTTCCTCGCTGACTTCATGCATGAGTTCCGTGTCCACACCGAACGGGTCCTCACGGTCCTGCCCCGGTCCTGACTGCCGGCTCCCTGATCCGGGGCGAGCCCGGTCGGCGCTGCAGGGTCGTGCTGACTCGTCCGCGACCGCTTCCCGTCCCGGACGCAGACCATCGGATGCCGCGCGGCAGTTGCTGCGTCCGACCCGAACTCCCTCGTGCCCCGACGTCCCGGCGTGCCGCGGTGGGCGCTCCGGTGGGCGGACTCAGGCTCGGGGGTCGTAGAGCTCGCTCATCCGGCCCTCTGGGTCGAGCCGGCTGAGCAGGGCGTCCCCGATGCGGGTCAGCTGCTCCACCTGCGACGGCGTCAACGGGTCGAGCACGTGCCGGCGCACCGTGTCGACGTGTCCCGGCGCTGCGTCGCCCACCGCGTCCCAGCCGGCCGGGGCGAGCCGGGCATTGGTGGCGCGCCGGTCCTCTGGGCACGGGAGGCGCTCGACGAACCCGCGTCTCTCGAGGCGCTGGACGACGTGGGAGAGCCTCGGCAGCGTGGCGTTGGTGCGCTGGGCGAGAGCCGTCATCCGCAGGGTGCGACCGGGCGCCTCGGACAGCATCGCGAGGACGAAGTACTCGAAGTGGCTCAGGCCCGCGTCGCGCCGGAGCTGTGCGTCCAGGACTCCCGGCAGCAGCTCGACCACGGCCACCAGGCGCAGCCACGCAGCCCGCTCCTCGGCATCCAGCCACCTCGTCTCCACGCGCTCCAGCCTAGCCGATTACTTGAAGGAACAACTTTCAACATCGAGGTGTTACTTGTAGCGACAACCAATCGTCGCCTCACTCCTGGAGCACCTCATGGCAGACATCACCATCATCGGAACCGGCACCATGGGACAGGCGATCGCCGCCGTCGCAGGGCGCGGCGATCACTCCGTCCAGCTGCTCGGCCGGCACGACCCGGACACCCGGCTCGGCGACGTCGTCGTCCTCGCGGTGCCGTACCCGGCTGTCGCCGACGTCATCGCCACGCGCGGTGCGAGCCTCGCCGGCAGGATCGTCGTCGACATCACCAACCCGCTGGACTTCGAGACCTTCGACTCGCTCACGGTCTCCTCCGACAGCTCCGCCACCGCCGAGATCGCCTCGGCGCTCCCGGACTCGCGGGTGCTCAAGGCCTTCAACACCACCTTCGCCGCCACGCTCGCGAGCGGCGCGGTCGGATCGCTGCCCACGACCGTGCTCATCGCCGGTGACGACGCCGCCGCGAAGGCCGAGCTGGCCGGCATCGTCACGTCCGGCGGCCTGAAGGCCATCGACGCCGGCTCGCTGCAACGTGCTCGCGAGCTCGAGGCCCTCGGGTTCCTGCAGATCACCCTCGCCGCGGGCGAGAAGATCTCGTGGACCGGCGGCTTCGGCGCCGTCGCCTGACCCTCCCGACGAAGAGAGAGACCCCCGCCATGACCGTCAACGCCGTCCGCCTCAACCACGCCGTGCTGTTCGTCAGTGACGTCGAGCGCAGCGTCACCTTCTACGAGCAGGCCTTCGGGATGACGGTCATGGCGCGGGAGCCGCGCGCGAACGCCGCGTTCCTGCGCCTGCCCCGTTCCGGCAACCACCACGACCTCGGCCTGTTCGGGGTGGGCGCGCAACCGCCCCGGCCCCGGGGCGCCCTCGGTCTGTACCACCTGGCCTGGCAGGTCGACACCATGGAGGACCTCGAGCAGGCCCGAGGCACCCTGGTGGGTCTCGACGCCTGGACCGGCGAGTCCAGCCACGGCGCCACCAAGAGCGTCTACGGCCGTGACCCGGACGGCAACGAGTTCGAGGTGATGTGGATGCTGCCGCGAGCCGGCTGGGGTGAGCTCGAGAACACCGCGTCGGTCGAGCGGCTGGACCTGCCCGCCGAGGTGGCCCGCTGGGGTGGTGTGCGCACGGCATCCGAGCTCGTGCCGCAGGACCCGCGATGAGCGCGGGCGCCGAGGCCTTCGGCGCACCGGTCGTCGCCACCCACGGCGCCACCGGTCTCGGCATCCCGCTGGTCGTGCTGCTCCACGGCCGGGGCTCGAACGAGCGCGAGATCCTCACCCTGGCGCCGCACCTCCCCGCGGGCGTCGAGTACGCGGCGGTGCGGGCGCCCATCGCCGAGGGCGGCGGCTTCGCCTGGTTCGCCAACCGCGGCATCGGCCGCCCGGTGGCGTCGTCGCTCGAGGCCACCATGGAGTGGTTCCGGGGGTGGCTGGACACCGTCGCGCCGGCGGATCGGCCGGTCATGCTCGTCGGGTTCAGCGGAGGAGCGGCGTTCGCCGGCGGCCTCGTCCTGACCGACCCCTCCCGGTACGCCGGCGCCGCGATCCTCTACGGCACCCTCCCCTTCGACGCCGGTGTCCCGGTCCCCCCGGGCCGGCTCGCGCACCTGCCCGTCCTCGTGGCACAGGGCGAGGCGGACCAGGTGATCCCCCGCGAGCTGCTCGACCGCACCTGGCACTACCTCCACACCGACTCGGGCGCACCCACCGTGGGGCGCCGCGACCCCGGTGGCCACGGCATGACCGCGGCCACCCTGCACCGCCTCGCCGAGTGGGTCTCGGACCGGCTCGGGCACGTCCACGCCCACGGCCCGGCCCCCGTCGGGCTTCCGGTCGACGTCTCCTGGCCGACGCTGCCGGATGCCGTGCTGCCGCACCGCTCGGGACCGTCACCGCAGGTGTCCTGGTCCATCCCCCAGCAGCAGCTCTCGCAGAACGCCTCACCCGCCCTGCAGGAGGCGCTGTACGCCCGCATCAGCGCGCACGCCGGCGTCCGGTGCGCGGACTCGCTCATCTCGGTCCCGGGCGCGCGCGCCTTCACCCTCCCCGGCGGCAGCGGACCGGACAACGCGTACCTCGTGCCACGGGTCCGCGAGTTCGCACACCTTCACCCGGACCACGACGGCTCGCTGCACCTGGCCCTGCCCCCGGCGCAGGCGGCCGACCTCGTCGCCCACGGCTGGGGTGTCCCGCATCCGTGGGCCGGCACGCGGCTCGCTGCCGGGTTCGTCATGCTCTTCGGTCCGCGCACGGCCGAGGAGCTCGAGACGGTGGCCGGCGTCGTCGCCGCGAGCCACGACTACGCGGCGCAGACGCAGGCCCGGGCCTGACGATCGGACTGGCCTGCGTCAGGACCGGACCAGTCGGTAGAAGCTCGGCTTCGTCGCCTGGATCGGCTTCGGCATCCCGTCGGTCGACGCCGGCTCGACGTGGTCGACGCGCCAGCTCGGGAAGGCTTCCTCGATCTCGGCCCGACCGACACCGCCCGGCATGAACGGAACCCGGTTCCGGCCGAACGCCATCATCACCAGGCTCGCGTCGTCAGCCGCGACCTTCGTGACCCCCGACCCGACCGCGGCGCGTTGGTCGGCGGTGAGCCCGTGGAAGCAGCCGATGTCGAGGAAGAACGCGAACGGACCCTGCACGTGGTCCGCGAGCCGCGTCACGTCCCCGACGGTGAACGTGGCCTTCTCCGCACCGGGTCGGGAGCGCGCGACCTCGACGGCACGCTCCACGCTGTCGATCCCGACCGCCGCCCAGCCTCGCTCGGCGAGCTCGAGGGTGTGCTTCCCGGTGCCGCAGCCGACATCGAGGGCGCGACCGCCCTGGGGCTCCTTGCCCAGCAGCCCCCAGAGCTGCTCCGAACCGAGCTCGCCGGCCCGCTCCCAGGGCGTGAAGCCGACCCGGTACATCACCTCGTACGCGAACGACACGGCGCCTCTTCCTCGCCGACGGGTACGCCCGGACGTCGATCGCCGCCGTCTCCAGGGAGGCCCGGGTCAGCCCGGACCTGGTCTACCGGCACTTCGGCACCAAGAAGGGGCTGGTGGTCGAGCTGCTCAACTACGCGGTCACCGGCGAGCTCGACTCCCCCAAGGTGCTCGACCAGGAGCGCGTCCGAACCGTGCTCGCCGAGCCGGACCATCGTCGGCAGGTGGCGATGTTCGCCGCCGACGTCGCCGGACGGATGGCCCGCGCCCAGCCGATCGACGACGTGCTCCGCTCGGCAGGCGAGGTCGACGCGGAGGTCGCCGAGCTGCAGGCGAGGATGCACCGCACCCGGCTCCGCAACCTCCGCGAGCTCGTCGTGGCCGTCGCCTCCCACGGACCGCTGCGCGGCGGCGTCGACATCGAGACCGCGACCGCGACGGTCTGGGTGCTCGCCGGCCCGGACACCCGCCGCCAGCTGGTCGAGGGGGTCGGCTGGAGCCAGGAGCAGTACGCGGCCTGGCTCCACGACGCGGTCGAGAGCTCCCTGTTGGGTGCGCCCCGGCAGCCGAATGACCGACGTCGTGCACGCCGGCACCCGGACATCGTCGATACGCTCATGGGGTGAGCCCGACTCCGCACCCACCCCGCCCCCCGTGGCGGGTGTTGGTCACGGATCGGAGCCGCCATGGCTCACTCACCACATCGGCAGCACAAGGGCTGTCAGCTCTGTAAGCCGCACAAGGACCGCCGTCTCGGCCGGGCTGCCCGGGAGCCGTGGGCGGTGCTCCGGCAGATCGGCAAGAAGCGTCGAGTGACCCGCGGGGATCTGGGCGACGCGTGAGCGTGGCCCACGACTCGTGGAGTGGCCACGCCCTTCCCGACGCCTGCTCGGTCGGTTGCCGGTCACCCGAGCTCTTCGTGGTCGAGGCCGCCGTGGCGCCGTAGCCAGACCGCGAGCTCGGAGGCGCCGGAGCGCTCGGCTGCCCCCAACGGCGTCAGGTCGTCCCAGCCGACCCAGTTGACGTCCGCACCCGCGTCGAGCAGGTGCGCGGCCGTGTCGAGGTGCCCGCCGTGGCAGGCCGCCCACAGGAGGGCGTCGAGGGAGTCGTGGGGCTGCTCGCTGAGGAGAGCGGCGACGCGGTCGGTCATCCCGAGCGCCGCCGCGTCCCACGCCGACACGGCAGCTCCTCTGGCGACCAACAGGCCGGCCGCCCGCCACTGCCCGAAGGCGGTGGCATCGTTCAGCGGAGTGCCCCCACCGATGACCGCACCGGGCGCGTCGATGTCGGCTCCCGCATCGAGCAGCGCCTCCACGGCGGCGAGGTCGTCACTGCTGGCGGCCCAGTGCAGCGGCGTCTCCGCATGCTCACCGAGGAAGCGCGCGTTGACATCTGCCCCGGCGCGGACCAGGACGGCGATGGTCGCCGCCACGTTCGGGAGGCTCCCGGGCCAGTCCGTCGCCACATGGAGCAGGGTCCGGCGTCCGTGATCCGGCAGACGAGCCACGGCAAGCTCTGGACGTTCCGCCAGGGCCCGGACCAGGGCGGCGTGGTCGCCCGACCGCACGGCGTGGGCAGCCGCCTCGAGGGCCGGGTCAGCCACGTCCGGCAGAACGTCATCCATGGCGACGATCCTGCCGCCGCGGTGCTGCCGCCGACAACCGCGACAGGGTCAGCAGGCCGGAGGACTGACACGCACAGGGAAGCCGGCTCCGCGCCCCCGGGGGCTCACACCGCGGCGGTACCCGGTGCACGCCCTCACCAGCGCGACGGAGCCGCAGGGCGCGTCGCGCCTGCGGCTCCGTCGGGAAGGTGAGCGTGTTCCGGGTCCGGCAGGGCACCGAGGGCCCCGCGGGACGGGTGTCACTCCTCCACGAAGTCCCGACCGTGGGCGACCGCGGCCCAGATGATGAAGACGTCGAGTGCCATGAGGCAGAGGCCCCAGATCGGGTAGTGCGGCAGCCACGCGAAGTTCCCGACCAGGCTGACCGAGGCGGCGATGACGGCCACCGTCCGCGCCCACGTGGCGCCGGCGAAGAGGGCCGCGCCGGCCGCGAGGACGAGGATGCCGAGGAGCATGTGGATCCAGCCCCACGTCTGGGTGGACATCTGGAAGATGTAGTTCTCGGTCTTGACGTAGAAGTCGTCGTTGAGGATCCCCACCAAGCCCTGGATGGCGTGGAAGAGCCCGACGATGATCAGCAGGATCGCGGCGAAGGCGACCGAGCCGGCCTGCTTCTGGCCGAACTTGTCGTACTGGTCCCCCAGGTCGAGGTTCGTGTGAACTGACACGGTGCACGTCCTTCCTCGGGCGCCCGGGCAGCCCCCGTGGCGCGATGTGATCGCACCACCCGTTCTACGGCCGCGGCGCCGCACCGCGCCTCACCCCGACGGGGTGACTCGCCTCGCGCGATCAGGTCGCCTTCGACCCCTCGTCGGCGGCCAGCAGCGCCCGGCTCCCCTCCGCGACGACCACGAGGTCGGTGGTCACCGCGAGGCAGCGAATGCCGTGCGCCCGCAGCCGCTGCGCGTTCGCCGGGGTGCCGGCGAAGGCGCCGACGAGGATGCCGTGCCGCTCCGCCGCCGTGACCACCGCACCCAGCGGGTTGCCCGGCGTGCGGTCGTCGAGCAGGGCGTCGACGGAGGTGCCGAGCGCGAGGGCGAGGTCGAAGGGTCCGACGAAGAGTCCGTCGACACCGGGGGTCGCTGCGATCTCGTCGACGTCGGCCAGCGCCCCGGCGGTCTCGACCATCGCGAGGCACTGCACGGTGGCGTTCGCCGTCGCGGGATCGGGTGCCACGCCACCCCAGACCGGCGGGAAGGGCCCCCAGCTGCGTTCGCCCAGTGGGGGATACCGTGCCGCGCGAGCCGCGAGCACGGCATCCGCGGCCCCGGTGACCGAGGGGATGATCACGGCGGCGGCCCCGGCGTCGAGCGCGGCCCCGATCCAGGCACCGTCGACGGCCGGCACCCGCACGGCGAAGGTGGCCCCGGCATCCCCGAGCGCGCGACCGATCGCGTGCAGCGTCGCACGGTCGACGGGACCGTGCTGCGCGTCGACGGTGAGCCAGTCGAACCCGCTGAGGGCCAGCCGACGCAGCAGGTCGATGTCCGCGCTGAACGTCCAGACCCCGCGCGAGGTCCCTGCGAGCGCGCGGCGCGTGGACGGCCTCACCGGCTGGTCCGTCATGGCTCGTCCTCCGGTGCTCGGCGGCGCGGGTGTCGCACCCGGCGGTTCCGTGGACCCTAGCCCAGCACCGCCGCCGCGAGCGGCCGTGACGACGGTCTCGAACGGCCGCCGACCCGCGCGGGCCGCGGGACGATGGGAGCGGTGACCGGGTCGACCGGCGCACCCCGCCGGGACCTCGGCCACCACCGAGGAGGCACCCATGACGACCACCACGTCCACCAGTCCTCCGGTCGGGCGGGTCCGGCCCCGCCCGGAGTCCGGGCCCGTCGCGCGACGTGTCGGCTACGCGGTCGCGATCGCGGTCGACGTCGTGCTGTTCCTGCTGGTCAACCGCTCTCCCGGGTGGCAGGCCGTGCCCTTCCTCACGCCGGACACCGAGCAGGTGCTCGGGCTCGTCAACGCATCGCTGGCCGCGGGGGTCATCGTGAACCTCGTCCTCCTCGTGGCCGATCCTGCATGGTTGCGTGCCCTCGGCGAGGTGGCGACGACCGCCGTCGGGCTGGCCGCTCTGGTGGCCGTCTGGCAGGTCTGGCCACTCGACCTCACGTGGACCTGGGACCTCCTGGCACGGCTGGCGGTGGGGGCCGGGATCATGGGCAGCGTCATCGGCATCGTCGCGGCCGTCGTGCGTTTCGTGCGCGAGCTCAGCACGCCGCGGTGACCGTTCAGGCGTCGGGGCCGAGGGCGCGCACGGTGTCGATGGTGTCGGCCTCGTCGGCCGTCTTGTCGTCGCGGTAGCGCAGCACCCGCGCGAAGCGGAGCGCGAGTCCGCCGGGGTAGCGGCTGGACCGCTGGAGCCCGTCGAACGCGATCTCGACGACCTGCTCCGGCCGCAGCTCGACGACCCACCCCTCGGTGCCGTCCACGGCGAGCTCGGTGAATCGCTCTGTCTGCCAACGGAGCATCTCGTCCGTCATGCCCTTGAAGGTCTTGCCGATCATGACGAACCCGCCGGTCTCCGGGTCGCGGGCCCCCATGTGGATGTTGGACAGCAGGCCCTTGCGACGACCCGAGCCCCACTCGACGGCGAGGACGACGAGGTCGAGCGTGTGGGTGGGCTTGACCTTGACCCATCCGCTGCCGCGACGGCCGGCGGCATACGGGCTGCCGGCGGCCTTGACGACGACGCCCTCGTGCCCGGCTGCGACGAGCTCGTCGAAGAAGCGACCGGCGTCGCCCGCGTCGCTGGTGACGACCCGCGGGACGACGAGGTGGGGAGCGAGGTCGACGAGCACCTCGTGCCGGGCGAGGGCGCTCTCGTCGAGGAGGTCGGTCCCGTCGCGGTGCAGCACGTCGAAGAGGAACGTCGTGAGCGGCACGGTCTCGCGCAGCCGCGCGACGTCGGCCGAGCTCGCGGTGCGGGCGCCGGTGACCTGGAACGGCTGCGGCCTCCCGTCGTCGCGCAGCACGATCGCCTCCCCGTCGACCACGAGGTCGCCGCCGGGGAGGGCGGCGACGGCCTCGACCACCTCCGGGACACGCTCGGTGATCTCGTCGAGGCTGCGCGTGAACACCGTGACCTCGCCCGACCGGCGGTGCACCTGCACCCGGATGCCGTCGAGCTTGCCGTCGACGAGGAGCTCGCCACCGCCGACCGACGCCACCGCCTCCTCGGCGGTCTTGGCCGAGGCCGCGAGCATCGGCCGCACCGGACGCCCGACGACGAGCCCGACCTGCTCGAGCGCCGCGCCACCTCCACGGGCCGCGAGGGACGCGACCTCGGCCGCGGTGCCGGCGAGCATGGCCGCGCGGCGGACGACGGCGTCGGGCACGGCATACGCCACGGCCACCGCGCCGAGGACGACGCCGTCGAGGGCACCCTGGCGCAGGTTGCCCGTGATGAGGTCACGCAGGAAGCGCTGCTCGTCGGCGGTGGCGCGGCCCAGGAGCCCGGCGAGCTCGGCCTTGCGGGAGGCCGCGGACCCGGAGCCCGAGGTGGCCGCGAGCCGGCTGAAGGCGGCGTCGACCTCGGCCACGGTGAGCGACGGCTGGGCCGCAGCCTCGGGGAGCGCGCCGAGGGACCGGAAGCCGACGCCCAGGCGTCGCTGCGGGAGCACCCCCGACAGGTGGGAGACGACGACGCCGACCTCGTCGGGCTCGCACCGGGCGAAGAGCGTGGCGAGCGCCTCGGTCTTGGCCGTGCGCGAGCGCGTCGCGGCGACGGCGGTGGAGGCCTCGACGACCTCGGCGAGGGTGACGTCCATCCGCTCATCCTGCCTGCGGGACGGCGACGGGAAGGCGCGCCGGGACCAGGTGCCTGCGTCCGGCGAGCAGGGCGGCGCCGTAGCACAGCGCCACGACGACGAGGAGAGCGTTGAAGCCGAGGATCAGGGCGAGGTACTCCAACGCACCGCCCACCATGGCGCCGAGCAGGTTCGCCGCGAAGGCGGTGGTCGAGGACGCGACGCCCTTGAAGCGCACCGCGAAGAGCAGGTTGGCCAGGAAGATCGGGAGGAACGCGATCGTCACCCCGACCACGAACCGCGGCACCGGCGACAGGCCCAGCAGCAGGTCACCCGGCACGGCCCACGCCAGGAACAGCGAGGCCAGCAACGCCGCGTACAGCCAGGCCGGACGGGTGATCCGAACCCGCCGCGCGGCCTCGACCGCCGCCAGCACGCTGAGCAGGACGCCCGTGAACACGGCAGCGTTCACCGCCCACGTGGTGCCGAAGAGCAGGGCGAACTGCACGACGTTCTTGGTCTCGAGCAGCAGGAACGCCACCCCCATGAAGAAGAGGTCCGTGTACGGCGCCATCCGTCGCAGCGGGCCGCCGGTGAGCCGCACCAGCGAGACCGACGCGATGAGCACGAGGCCCAGCATCCACAGGTAGAAGGAGGGGATGGTGCGCGACCCGAGGTACGGGAACGGGCGGTCGTCGACGGAGGGTTCCAGCTCGCCGACCCGCGGCGTCCACGTGGTCGTGCAGCCGCCGGTCGAGGCGTCGTCGCGCAGCGACAGCACCGCCTGCTGGCGCTGGCCGTGGGTCGGGCCGAGCTGGACGCACGGGGCCGTGCCGTAGACCGTGCGGATCGTGTTGGCGTAGCGGTCGAGCAGCCAGGGCTCGTAGTAGTTGTACATCGCGAACGTGCCACCCGGCGTCAGCAGGGAACGGGCCCGCTCCAGGGCCTGGGTCGTGAAGAGGTAGTTCTCGAGGCGCAGCGCCGACTGTCCCGTGACGATGGTCGCCGAGTCGGGCAGGGCGAACAGCACGAGGTCGTAGCGTCGGGTGGTGCGCTCCATGAACGCCCGCCCGTCGTCCACGTGGACCGTGACGCGCGGGTCGGAGTACGGCTGGTCGGGATGCCGGTCGCGGCCGATCTGGACGAGGGCCGGGTCGATCTCCACTGCGTCGACCCGACGGGCACCCTTGCTCAGGGCGACCGCGACGTCGTTCCCGGTGCCCGCTCCGACGACGAGCACGTCGGCACGAGCCCCGGCGTAGGTGTACGGGTAGAGGTAGAACGGTGAGTCCTCGGTGATCTGCTCGACCGACGCGCTGGTCTGCAGGGGCGTGTTGTTGACCTCGATGCGCACGTTGCCGCCGGCCGCCGTCTCGGTGCGGATCTTGTAGTAGGGCGACCACTGGTACGGACCGAGGAACGACTCGAGCCCCAGCAGGACCACGGTGGCCACCACACCGGCCGCAGGGAGCCAGTGCCGCAGGCGCACCCGGGCTCCCAGCAGGACGACGAACACCGCCGCCGACACCACCGCCCACGCCAGCGGGGGCAGCCGCAGGAACGACACCCCGGCGAAGGCCACGATGCCGAGCAGGGACCCGCCGATGTCGAGGCGGTAGGCCTCCAGCGGCGGGAACACCGTGAACGTTCGGGCCACCTCCTGCGCCACGGCTCCGAGGACGGCGACGGTGAGCAGGAACACCACGGTGAGCGACAGCCATCGTGGCAGGGGCGCCGTGCCCAGGGTCCCGACGAGCGCCCACCCACCCGCGGTGGTCGTACCGGTGCGCACGGGGAACACCAGCACGAACCCGACGAGCGCGGCGAGCAGAACCGGCGCGAGCGGGAAGAGGTCTCTGCCCCGGCCCCCGCTGAGGAACCCGAGGCCGATGCCGAGGAAGCTCGCCAGGAGCACGAAGTTCGTCAGGTGCACGAGATAGAGGTTGTTGGACGACGTCCAGCGGATCAGCGCGAGCTCGACGAACAGCATGAGGGCGCTCGCCAGCACCAGTCGCGTCCGCGCTGACAGCTCCACGCCGCCACCCTAGGGGTGGGTCAGTGGTCGAGTGAGCGGTCGAGGCGCATCGGCACGTGCGGGATGCCGTCGTCGAGGAACTCCGGGCCGGTGCGCACGAACCCGAAACGCGCGTACCACCCCTCGAGGTGGCTCTGCGCGTCGAGCACGACCGGTGCGGGGTCGCTGCCGGCGAGGGCGGCCGACATGAGGTCGGCGGCCAGGCCGCGTCCCCGGGCAGGGACGGCCGTCGCGACGCGACCGATCCGCGTGCAGCCGTCGGGCTCGCTCAGCACTCTCAGCGTCGCCACGACCGAGCCGTCCTCGTCGGTCGCCCACACCTGGACGGTGCCCTGCTCGAGGTCGCGGCCGTCCACGTCGGCGTAGGCGCACTCCTGCTCGACGACGAACACGTCCTGGCGCAGCCGCAGGATGTCGTGGAGGGTGACGACATCGAGGTCACGCGTGGGCGCGCTGTGGATGCCGGTCACGCAGGGCAGCCTACGAGCCGCGCTCGACCCTCCAGTCGATCGGCGTGCAGCGACCGTTGTTCGACTTCTCGGCCGAGCAGGCCGTGATCCCGACGACGACCGGCATCCGGGCCTCGATCGCGAACCGGTCGCCGGGGCGCGTCGGCGGCGGGTCGATGTGCAGCTCGCCCGACCCGTCGGTCCACACGTCCATGAACACGTTGAGGGTCGTGCCGATCCGGTCGGGGTCGACACCATAGGGGGCCAGCGCTCCGCAGAGGTTGGCGAAGCACGAGGGGTGGGGCGCACCGTCGAACTCGGGGTAGAGCAGGTCGAACGTCGCCTGGCTGCACGGGGTCAGGGTGAGGTCGTGCACGCCGACGGTGTCCTCGACGACGTCCGCCATGACGCGGCTGCGGTTGGACCACAGGCTGGACCCCGTGGACACGTAGATCGAGTTGCCGAAGTCGCTCGTGCGCCCCGAGGAGAACACCTCGGCGGAGTCGTCGGCCGCGACGAGGTAGAGGTCGCTCACCTGCTCCCCGCAGGGGTCGAGCACGGTGAGGCGGTCGCCGGGGGCCAGCTCGACGGCCGTGCCGGTCTGCGGGGCGAGCCGTGACCAGCCCTCGGCGACGGCGTCGGGTGTCCCGGCGTATGCCGGCGGCTCGCCGGAGCGGGGGAAGCGGGTGCGCGCCGGGTTCACCGACGGCCCTCGGGGATCGTCGCGTCGGCGCCGGCGACGGGACCGTCGGCGATCGCGTCCGGATCGGGCTCGAAGGGCGGCGACCAGTCCTCGGGCACCGCCCGGCCGGCGTACTGCCGTGCCTCGGAGGAATCGCCGTGGTCGCTGACCATCGGGTTGCGGAAGCCCTGGAGGTCGGTGTCGCGACGCCGGATCGTGTCCCGCATCCGCTGGTAGCGGCCGTCCGCACGCAGCCGGTCGAACTGCTCGTGCAGGTTGAACACGAGGGTCGGCAGGGCCGCCCGGCGGGCCACCCGCGACGCGTTGGGGTGGAGGCCGACGACGAAGAACGCCGTCCCCGCGACGCTGAACGCGAAGTGGGGGTTCTCGGGGTCAGCCGCGACGCCGCCCGCCCACGGGGCGTCGTCGTTGTCGTGGAGGTGCTGCAGCGCGCCCCAGAGCAGGGCTTCGAACGCGCCCTCGTCCTGCGGCACCGGATCGCGGAAACACGCGACGAACGACACGAGGTCGCCGTCGGCATCCACCTCGCCGGCGTACGTGGCGAGCGCCGCGCCCAAGGTGTCGAGCGCGCCGCCGGCGCTGGTGTCGGCGAGGTCGGCCAGGACGACGACCGTCGCCGCATCCCGCCGGAAGACCGAGCGTGCGCCCAGGCACGGGTACTCCGGATGGGCCACCATCTCCTCGATGGCGGCGACGATGTCGCGGCGGGGGGCCTCTCCGAGGTCCTCGGCAGCACGTTCCTCGAGGACCTCCTCGAGCGGGTCGGTCATCGAGCGCGTTCTGGTCGGCTGGGCACGGGAGCTCCTCGGGTCCGGGGTCACACCGTGCCACATACCCCTCCCCCATGGCGGTATGCCGTCTGTCCAACCTTGGCGAGGAGGCTTGCGTCACAACCCTCTCCGCTGAGAACGCGCCGCCGCGACGCACAACCTCGGACAGAGCCCGGCAACTGGTGCGTCCGCTCCGATCTTCCGCGAGCCGCCGGCCGGGGTAGGCCGCGGCACGTTTCCTCGTGGCGTGACAACCCCTGAGCACCTAGCGTGGTGGTGATCCCTCACGGTGCCGCGGATGGTTGTCGTCCGCGGCCGTGACCAGCAGGCCGGAGGTGGAGCGACGTGACGTGTCAGCTCGTCGCACTGTGCGTCGACGCGAACGACCCACTGCGTCTCGCGCGGTTCTGGGCCGGCGTCCTGGGCAGGGAGTTGGCCGACCACGCCGACGAGCGCCCCACCGTCCTGCCGAGCGATGACACCGGGTTCGGCATCCGGTTCCAGCCGACCCAGGAGCAGAAGGCCGGCCCGAACCAGATCCACCTCCACCTGACGAGCACGTCCCTCGAGGACCAGCAGCAGACGGTGGCTCGGGCGCTCGGACTCGGCGGGCGACACATCGACGTCGGGCAGCGCCCGGAGGAGGGTCACGTGGTGCTCGCCGACCCAGAGGGCAACGAGCTCTGCGTCATCGAGGCGGGCAACACCTTCCTCGCCGACTGCGGGTTCCTCGGAGAGCTGGCCTGTGACGGTTCGCAGGAGGTCGGGTACTTCTGGAGCGAAGCGCTCGGCTGGCCATTGGTCTGGGACCAGGACAAGGAGACCGCGATCCAGTCGCCGCGTGGCGGGACGAAGATCGCTTGGGGAGGTCCGCCGGTGAACCCGAAGAGGGGGAAGAACCGGCTGCACTTCGACCTCGCGCCACCGGCCCACGGTGACCAGCGGACGGAGGTCGACCGGCTCGTCTCCCTGGGGGCGAGGCGAATCGAGATCGGCCAGGGCGATGTCGACTGGGTGGTCCTGGCAGACCCCGATGGCAACGAGTTCTGCGTGCTGACCCCCCGGGACTCGTCGGCAGCCTCGAACTAGCCCAGGAACATCTCGTCGAGGAGCCCAGCGATGGGCCACGCCCCCTCGCTGGTGTTCGACACCACGGTCCAGGTGGCCGCTGCGGACGGGTCGTGGACGCTGCGGAACGAGACGCCGGCGTCGCAGCCCTCGAGCATGGCCACGTCCCGGTCGCGATGGAGCCAGAAGCCGAGGCCGTAGCGGCGCGACTCCTCTGACACGTCGCTGCGGGGACGCAGCATCTCCTGGAGCCACGGCATCGGGACGATCCGGGCATCGAACAGCGCCGCCCAGAACCTGTGGACGTCCTCGACCGTCGAGTAGATCCCCCCGTCGCCGCTGCCGAGGACGGGCAGGTGCAACATGTTGGTGCGCAGCCCGTCGACCGTCAGGTAACCGCGCGCCACCCCGGCCGGCAGCTCGTCGGAGCGCAGGTAGTCCGTGTCGCTCATGTCGGCCGGGCTGCACACCCTCTCCGACACCAGGGTTCGGAAGGGGGTGCCGGTCACGCGCTCTGCGATGAGCGCCAGCAGGACGTAGCCGCTGTTGTTGTAGGAGAACCTGTCGTCGGGGGAGAACTTCGACGGATACCCCTGGAGTGCAGCCACGTACCCCTCTGTGGTCGCCAGCTCGTGGACGGGCACGCGCATCACGTAGTCGGAGACGTCGAACCCCGCATCCTCGTCCACGTAGTCACCGATGCCCGACCGGTGTGCGAGCAGGTGTTCGACGGTCACTCGGTCATCGACCTCGGGCAGGCTGTCGCCGAGGACGCGAACCACGCCCGAGAACTGTCGCTCCGCCGCCCGCCGGGCGAGTGCCTCCACAGGGTGCTGCATGATCCGACCGTAGTGGGCGCGGCATCCGCCGGGTCGCGTGGCCTTCGCCGCCGAGCCACGTGCTCAGTCGCTGGAGCTCGTCACCGAGTGCGGCGCCCCGACCTCCTTGCTCTCGGGGGAGCCCCGCTCTCGCAGGTAGATCGCGAACACGGCCATGGTGCCGATGGCCAGCAGCTCGCTCTGCCAGTTCTGGAGCGTGCGGCTCCAGAAGTCGGGTGACGCCAGGTAGGCACCCAGGCCCTGCGGGTCGAGCTGCTCACGCATCCGCAGCTCGTTCTCCGCGACCCGCCCCGCGATGGCCTGGGCCGTCCACGACCCGAGGAACAGGAGCGCCATGACGGTGACCAGGGAGTGCGAGTAGACCCTCGTGCGCCAGCCGCCCGCCCGGGCCCACGCGGGCGAGTCCGGCCGCGCGAACGTCCCCACCAGCTGCTTCTCGTCGCTCTCGCGGCCCTCGTCACCGGGCTTCTTCGACTCCGAGGACCCGCGCTGCACGAGCCAGACGGTGAACGCGATGTAGAGGGAGAACTGGAGGAACTCCGACTGCCAGTTCTCGGCCACGTCGACGGCGAACGCGGACGACGTGACGTAGCGGGCGAGCGACACCTCCTGCAGGCCCGCGGCGCGCGCCTCGTCGTTGTAGAGGGCCACGCCCCACCAGGCCTGCCCGACCAGGGTCACGAGGAGCAGCGCACCGAAGACCAGGGAGAGCCCGTTGTCGCGCAGGGACGAGCGCCGCGTCGGCGCCGTCACCGCGCCCACACCCCCAGCGCGACGCAGTAGGCGAGGCCGACGGCGATGAAGAGGGCGTATGCCCAGAACATGACCCTCATCCCGTCACCCCCCGGCCACGGAGCACTCGTAGGGCACCGCGGCATCGCTGGAGGTCCGCTCGCAGCCCGCCGCGGTGACCCGCCAGCCGTCGTCGAAGCGGGCGAGGAAGACGGTGTCGTCGGCGTAGCTCACCTGCGCCGAGTGGCCGGCGACCGTGACCGGGCCGCGGGCCCCGGTCGACGCCAGCCCTGCCTCGGCCAAGGCCTCGGCACATGGTGTGCCGTCCTCCTCGAGCGCCTCCACGGTGCGCGGCGCCAACAGCCCGCAGGCCGTGCCGGGGTCCGAGGCCGCTGCCGCGGAGAACGCGTCGGCCGTGCGCGCGGCCTCGGTGCGCTCGACGTCGGCACCGCACCCGACGAGGGTGAGCGCCACCAGCGGCACGGCCCCCACCAGCAGGGATGCCGTGCCACCCCGCTCCCGGACGCGGACACCGTGCCTCATGTCCGCAGCCTAGGACTGCAGAAGACCGGCGCAGGGTCAGCGGCCGGAGAAGTCCGCCGGGCGCTTGGCGAGGAAGGCGGCGACGCCCTCCCGGTAGTCCTCGGTCCCCATGAGCGCGACCTGCCCGGCTTCCTCACGCGAAAGCGCGGCCTCGACGTCGACGGATGCCGCGTTGACCGCGGTCTTCGTCTCGCCGAGCGCGACGGTGGGCCCGGACGCGAAGGCGTGGAGCAGGGCCTCTGCCCGCTCCGCGAAGGCCTCCGCCGGGACACACTCCGCGACCAGCCCCCACTCCTCCGCCGTCGCCGCGTCCAGCCGCTCCCCGGTCAGGGCCAGCCGCATCGCCCGGGCTCGGCCGACCGAGGCGGCCACGAGGGCGGTTGCACCGCCGTCGGGCATCAACCCGATCCGGGCGAAGGCGAGCACGAACGACGCCGCCTCGCTCGCGAGCACGTAGTCGCAGGCCAGCGCCATGGGCACACCGATCCCCGCCGCGACGCCGTGCACGAGGGCGACGACCGGCGTGCGGGAGCCGAGGAGGGCGCGCACGAGGTCGGCGCCGGCATACAACGTCCCGGCCGTCGCGCCGTCGGCGGACAGCGGTGCGCCGGAACAGAACCCGCGCCCCGCACCCGCGAGCGCGATGACCCGCACCGAGGGGTCGGCGTCGAACGCCCGCACCGCCTCCGCGACCGAGGCACACATCTCCGGGTCGACCGCGTTGAGCCGCTCCGGAGCGTTGAGGGTGATCCGCCCGGTCGGGCCGGTGGTCTCGACGAGGACGGCGCTGGTGCTCATCCCGCCATCCAACCGCACCGGTCAGGCCTGGACGACCGCGCCCGAGGCGACGAGCGCCCTGACCTCCTCCTCGCTGAACCCGTGGGCCAGGAGGTATGCCGTCGTGTCGGCGCCCGGGGTCGGCTCCGGCCCCGGGTCGAGGACGGGCGTGCGCGACAGCCGAGGGCCGGTGCGGGGCACCGGGTGGCCGTGCGCGTCCGGCGCGAAGGTGCCGCGGGCGACGAGGTGGGGGTGGTGCGGCGCCTCGCGCAGCGAGAGCACGGGGGCGACGCAGGCGTCCGTGCCCTCGAAGTGCTCCGCCCACTCGTCGCGCGTGCGCGCGCGGAACGCCGCCGTGAACGCCTCGCGCTGCGCCGGCCAGGTGTCGGTGTCGTACTGCTCCCCCGCGACGCCGACCCCCAGCCCCGCGACGAGCTCGGCCCAGAACGGCGGCTCGAGTGCGCCGACGGCGACGAACCGGCCGTCGGCGCACTCGTAGACGGCGTAGAACGGCGCACCCCCGTCGAGGAGGTTGGCCTCGCGCTCGTCGCGCCACGCCCCGGCCCCGAGCAGCCCGTGCACCATCGTGAAGAGGTGGGCGGAGCCGTCGACCATGGCCGCGTCGACGACCTGCCCCTGTCCGGTCGTCCCCCGCGCGATCAACGCGGCCAGCACCCCGACGACCACGTACAGGGACCCGCCCGCGAAGTCACCGATGACCGGCACCGGCGCGACCGGCCGCGACGCCGGGCCGAGCGCGTGCAGCGTCCCGGACACGGCGGCATACGTGATGTCGTGGCCCGCGCGCTGGGCCCAGGGCCCGGTCTGCCCCCACCCGGTCATCCGGGCGTGCACGAGCCGGGGGTTGCGGGCCAGGCATGCGTCGGGTCCCAGACCCAGCCGCTCGGCGACGCCCGGTCGGTACCCCTCGAGCAGCACGTCGGCGTCGTCGACGAGCCGCTGCACGACGGCCCGACCCGCCTCGTGCTTGAGGTCGACCGCGATGCTCGGTCGCGAACGGCGCAGGCCGCCGGCGAGCGCGAGCGGGTTCGTCTCGCCCGGCCGGTCGACGCGCACCACCTCGGCGCCGAGCTCGGTCAGCACGAGCCCGGCGAAGGGCGTCGGTCCGATCCCGCCGAGCTCCACGACCCGGATGCCGGCCAGCGGCCCCCGCGCCTCGCTCACCGCGGCACACCGCGCACGTTGACGAGGGCGGGCCGCTCCCCGCGGATCGAGGCGACCATGTCGACGACCCTGCGGGTGGCCCCCACGTCGTGTGCCCGGAAGACGGTGGCCCCCAGCCACGCGGCGACGGCCGTGGCGGCGAGGGTGCCCTCGAGCCGGTCGTCGGCGGGCAGGTCGAGGGTCTCACCGACGAAGTCCTTGCGGGACAGTGCCTGGAGCACGGGGTAGCCCAGCGCGACGACCGCCTCGGTGTGCCGCAGGAGTGTCAGCGAGTGGGCCGTCGTCTTGCCGAAGTCGAGGGTCGGGTCGACGAGCACCCGGTCGGCCGGGATGCCGGCCGCGACCGCCCGCTCGGCCCCCTCCCGGAGGGTCCGCAGCGCGTCGGCGACGACCCCGAGCGGCTCGGGCGGGTAGGCGACCCCGAGCGGGTCGGTGCGCGGCGGCAGCCCCCCGGTGTGCGAGACGACGTAGCCGGCACCCCCGGCCGCCGCGACGTGCACGAGGTCGGGGTCGTGGCCCTGCCACGTGTCGTTGACGACGTCGACACCGGCCTCGTCCGCCGCCGCCTGGGCCACCTCGGACCGCCAGGTGTCCAGGCTCAGCACGAGGTCCGGATGCCGGTCGCGCGCCGCCGCGAGGAACGGCACCACCCGCTCGACCTCCTCCTCGACCGTGACGACGGGGCCCACCTGGCCGGCCCGGACCCCGCCGACGTCCACGAGGTCCGCCCCGAGGGCGACGGCGTCGTGGAGGGCGGCGAGTGCCGAGCGGAGGTCGGCATGGCGGTTGCCCGCCCAGAACGAGTCAGGCGTGCGGTTGACGATCGCCATGACCGCGGGGCGCCCTGCGTCGAACGTGCGGCCGCGCAGCCGCAGCGCGGCGGGTGCGTCGGGCACCCGCGCCGGGACGTGGTCGCTCACCGGGCCGCGGGGGTCAGCTCGCGCAGGCCGGGCAGCACCTGCTCGGCGAAGGTCGACAGGAAGCGCTCCTGGTCGTGGCCCGGACCGTGCACGACGAGGTGGTCGAACCCGAGGTCGGTGTAGACCCGCAGCGCCTCGACGACGTCCTCCGGACGCGAGGCGACGACCCAGCGCTTCGCCACCTGCTCGATGGGCAGCTTGTCGGCCGCACGCTCCATCTCCGCCGGGCCGTGGATGGAGTGCTTCTGCTCCGCCGTCAGGGACAGCGGGGCCCAGAACCGCGTGTTGGCGAGCGCCTGCTCGGGGTCGGGGTCCCACGAGACCTTGACCTCGATCATCCGGTCGATGTCGTCGCGGGCCCGGTCCGCCTTGTCGAGGCCCTCGTCGACCGCCGGGACGAGCTGGTCGGCGTACAGCTCCCGCCCCTTGCCGGAGGTGCAGATGAACCCGTCCGCGACGCGGCCGGCATACCTGGCCACCATCGGTCCGCCAGCGGCGACGTACACGGGCACCGGTACCTCGGGGCGGTCGTAGACGGCGGCGTCCTGGGTGCGGTACCACTCGCCGTCGAAGGTCACGCGGTCCTCGGTCCACAGCATCCGGATGAGCCGCACCGCCTCGCGCAGCCGGCCGAAGCGCTCCTTGAACTCGGGCCACGCGTCGTCGCCCACCGACCCGACGGCCACCTCGTTGAGCGCCTCCCCCGTGCCGACGCCGAGCATGACGCGGCCGGGAGCGAGGCAGGCCATCGTCGCGAAGGTCTGGGCGACGACCGCCGGGTTGTAGCGGAACGTCGGGGTCATCACCGACGTGCCGACGACGACGCGCTCGGTGCGCGCCAGCACCCACGGCATCCATGCCAGCGAGCTGGGCGCGTGCCCGCCCTCGAGCCGCCAGGGCTGGAAGTGGTCGGAGATCGTCACGGAGTCGAGTCCGAGCTCCTCGGCGCGGACGGCGGAGGCCGCGAGCTCACCGGGGGCGAACTGCTCCGCCGACGCCTTGTACCCGACTCTCAGCACGACACGCTCCTCGGTGAGGGGATGCTCCGGCCCCCAGTCTCACATCCCGCCCCAGCCCCACCGGCAGCCCCGCCCGCGCGGGTCTAGCGTGATGCCATGGCCACCGACCTCATCGACCTCGCCGGCCACGAGCAGGTCGCGTTCTGCTCGGACCCCGACACGGGGCTGCGCGCGGTCATCGCGCTCCACTCGACCGCGCTCGGCCCCGGGCTCGGCGGCACGCGCTTCCACCCCTACCTCTCGACCGACCACGCCCTCGCCGACGTGCTGCGCCTCTCGCGCGCCATGACGAGCAAGAACGCCGTCGCGGGGCTCGACCACGGCGGCGGCAAGGCCGTGATCATCGGCGACCCGCACCGTGACAAGACACCCGAGCTGCTGCGGTCGTACGGCCGGTTCGTGGAGTCCCTCGGCGGGCGCTACGTCACGGCCTGCGACGTCGGTACCTACGTCGCCGACATGGACGTCGTCGGCGAATCCACCCGGTGGGCGACGGGACGCTCGCCGGAGCGCGGCGGCGCGGGCGACTCGTCGGTGCTCACGGCTTACGGCGTGTTCCAGGGTATGCGGGCGGCAGCGCAGCACGTGTGGGGCGAGCCGACGCTGGCCGGCCGGCGGGTCGGCGTCGCGGGCGTCGGGAAGGTCGGTCGCCGGCTCACCGAGCACCTCCTCGAGGACGGCGCCGAGGTGGTCGTCGCCGACGTCGACGCGGATGCCGTGCGCGCCCTCCTCAGCGGCCACCCGTCGGTCACCGCGGTCGACGACGTCGAGGACCTCGTGCGTACCGAGCTCGACGTGTTCAGCCCCAACGCCATGGGCGGCGCCCTCGACGACCTCACCGTGGAGCTGCTGCGGGCCCGGGTCGTCTGCGGCGGCGCCAACAACCAGCTCGCGTCGGAGGGCCGCGGCGGCACGGCCGACCGGCTGCGCGAACGCGGCATCACCTACGCCCCCGACTTCCTCGTCAACGCCGGCGGCGTCATCCAGGTCAGCGACGAGCTGCACGGGTTCGACATGGACCGCGCGCGCTCCCGTACGGCGACGATCTACGAGCTCACGCTCGAGGTGCTGCGCGCCGCCGACGAGGAGGACGTCACCCCGGCCGTGGCCGCCGACCGCATCGCCGAGCGACGGATCGCCGCCGGTGGCCGAGGGCCCTGGCTGCCCGGCGACGCCGTCGGCGTGCGCCCGGGTGGGGACACCGCCTGAGGTTGCCCTGAGCGCCCGGCCGGGAACACGCCGGGACGAGCCGTGGTTGTCCGGGACGGCGTCGCCGGACCCGCTCCACTGATGTACCGTTGGCGTCACGACACACACACGATTCCCGGGACCGCTCCGCGACGTGGGATGACCCTGAACACGGGGCCGTCCCACTCGTGATGCCGCCCCGGCAGACGCACGAGGGGGTCACGCCATGGGGCGCGGCCGAGCCAAGGCCAAGCAGACGAAGGTCGCTCGGGAGCTGAAGTACTTCAGCCCCGACACCGATCTCTCCGCGCTTGAGCGAGAACTTCACGGAGCCTCCCAGACGGGCGGCGGTCGCGCGACGACCGACGACCGCGAGGAGGACGACGACGACTACGGGTCGTGGTCCCCGGGCCGGCGTTGACGCCGACCTGACCGCCTCCCCCCGTGCGACCCGCGCCGTCGGCGTGGGCCTCCGGTGTGCCCCGGTCAGCCGCTGGTCAGGCCCCTGATGCGGGCTCCGACGGGGCCCTGAGCGGCGGGCGCCGACGGCGGTGTCGCCGGGCCTATGCTCGGCCTCATGAGTGAGACGACGGCCGCCGCCACCAAGCGGCTCGGGGTCGAGACGACCGGCATCGAGATCATCGACGAGTCGGAGCGCACGGCGCGTCCTCGCGACCTGTTCTGGCCGTGGTTCGCGGCGAACGTCTCGGTGTTCGGTATCTCCTACGCCGCGTTCGTCCTGCAGTTCGGGGTGTCGTTCTGGCAGGGGGCCATCGTCTCGGTCCTCGGGATCATGATCTCCTTCGCCCTGTGCGGCATCATCGCGATCGCCGGAAAGCGCGGGTCCGCCCCGACGATGATCCTGTCGCGGGCGGCCTTCGGGGTCACCGGCCAGAAGGTCCCGGGCGTCATCTCCTGGCTGACGTCGATCGGCTGGGAGACCTTCCTCGCGATCCTCGCCGTGCTCGCGACCTCCACGATCTTCGAACGGCTCGGCTGGGGCGGCGGGACGGCGACCAAGGTCGCCGCGGCCGCCGTGGTCGCGGTGCTCATCGTCAGCGCCTCGGTCGCCGGCTACCACATCATCATGCGGCTCCAGTCGGTGCTGACCTGGGTGACGGGCATCGTCACGGTCGGCTACATCCTGTACACCCTCGACCACGTCGAGTGGTCCGCGGTGCAGAGCCTGCCCAGCGGGTCCTTCCAGGCCGTGATCGGCGCCTTCGTCCTCGTGATGACGGGCTTCGGGCTGGGGTGGATCAACATCGCCGCCGACTGGTCGCGCTACCAGCGCCGCGACGCCTCGGGCGCCGCGATCGTCGGCTGGAACACCTTCGGCGGGGCGGTCGCCCCGGTCGTCCTCGTGCTCTACGGGCTGCTCCTCGCGGGGTCCGACCCGGCGCTGCTCGACGGCATCGCGATCGACCCGATCGGCACCTTGGCCACGCTGCTCCCGACCTGGCTCCTCGTGCCCTTCCTCGTGGCCGTCGTCCTGTCCCTCGTGTCGGGAGCGGTGCTCGGCATCTACTCCTCCGGGCTCACGCTGCTCTCGCTCGGGGTCCGCATCCCCCGCCCGACGGCGGCATTCATCGACGGCGTGATCCTCACCCTCGGCACGATCTACGTCGTCTTCCTCGCCGAGAGCTTCCTGGGCCCGTTCCAGTCCTTCCTCATCACGCTCGGCGTGCCGCTCGCGGCCTGGGCCGGCCTGATGATCGGGGACATCTGGCTGCGGCACCGCGACTACGCCGACGACGACCTGTTCACGACCCGCGGACGGTACGGCGCCTGGGACTGGGTCTCCGTCGGGACGATGGTCGTCGCGTCGCTCATCGGGTGGGGGCTGGTCGTCAACCTCTTTGCCGAGGACGCCTCGTGGAACAACTGGCAGGGCTACCTGCTCGAGCCCCTGGGGCTGGGTGGCAAGGACGGGGCGTGGGCGTACGCCAACCTCGGCGTCCTCGTGGCGCTCGTCCTCGGGCTCCTCGGCTCGCTCGTGCTGCGGCGCGGAACGGTCCGCCGCCAGGAGGAGGACCTCCCCCGCGGGGACACCTCCACCGGGAGCGCCGACCGCGAGACGGTCGCGTGACGCCGGACGTCGCCGACGGCGGCTGGCTCGTCGTCGTCGACCCCCAGGCCGTCTTCGCCGACCCGGCGACCTCGCCGTGGGGGTCCGCGATGTGGGCCGACACGGTGCCCCGGATCGCCGCGCTCGCCGCGGCCTACGGCCCCGCCCGCACCGTGGTGACGCGCTTCGTCGCCGACCCGGGGCTCGGGGGGTCGTGGGCGCCCTACTACGAGGCCTGGCCGTTCGCCCTCGTCCCGGATGACGACCCGCTCTACGCCGTCGTCCCCGAGCTCACGGGCGTGGCCGACCACGTCCTCACGGCCGGCACGTTCGGGAAGTGGCCGGTGCTGCGTCAGCTCGTCGGCGACGACGCCCACCTCACCCTCACCGGGGTGTCCACCGACTGTTGCGTGCTCTCGACGGCGCTCCCGGCGGCGGATGCCGGTGCCACCGTGCGCGTGGTCGCCTCGGGGTGCGCGGGGTCGACCCTGGAGAACCACGCGCGGGCCTTGGCCGCGATGGCTCTGTACGGCCCCCAGATCACCCTCACCTGACCGCCCCCGCCCCGACTCCGTGCGACTTGCACACGGTTCTCGCACCCCGCTGCGGTGCGAAACCGTGCGCAACTCGCACGAGGTCGTCAGAGGAGGCCGGTGAGGGCGAGGACCGCGGCGCCGGCCGCGGCTCCGACCACCCCGGACACCAAGCCCGCCGCGCGAGGGCTCAGCGCCTCGCCGCGGGCCAGGACGGTCGTCGTCGCGAGGCCGATGCACCAGCCGACGAGCAGGCCGGGGAGCACGTCGGCGACGACGAGCGACAGGTCGACCGAGGGCGACCCACCGTGCCGCACGGCATCCAGCGCGATGCCGACCAGGGCCGTGAAGGCTGCGAGTGCGACGACGTAGCCGAGGAGGGCGGTGGTCGCCACCGCGAGGACGCCGACGGCCCAGCCCTGCGCCCGGCGCACGCGGAGCGCCTCGGTCGCGAGGTGGCGGGGACCGGGAAGGGCGGACGCGGGGAGCTGAGGGCCGACGTGTGCGGTGGACATGTCCCCGAGCGTGGCGGGAGTTGGCGGGGCCCGTCATGGGCCCCGGTACTCATTCGTGGGCCCGCGTCCCCCTCGTCAGTCCGGGGAGGCGGAGTCCGTGGACTGGTCCATGACGTAGATGGTGGCCCCGCCCGGGTCCTGGTAGGTGGCAAGGAAGCCACCCGGGATCTCCGATGGCTCCTGGACGACGGCGAGGGATGCCGCCCGGGCCGTGTGGAAGGCCTCGACGCTGTCGACGACGAACAGCGGCCCGACGGGGGCGTCGGGGTCGTTGGTGTCGAGCATGAGCTGGACGTCGGTGCCCGGCATGGCGAGGGCGACGGTCGCGTCCCCCTCCCGCCAGACCTCGGAGAACCCGAGGCTGTCGCGGTACAGGGCCAGCGAGCCACCCAGGTCGGACGTGGGGACGAGGAGGAACTCGAGCTTCATGGCGCATCCTTCCGTGGCGTAACTCGAATTACCCAGAGCATAACGGCATTATGGACCCGTGCGCGAGTGGGTCCCGGTGTCGACGTCCCCAAAGGGCCGGCTCGCGCTGGCCGCTGTCAGGGAGTTCGGTGCACGGCCCTTCGACGAGGTCACGGTCGGCGAGCTGGCGTCGGCGGCAGCCGTCACCACGGGCGCGCTCTACCACCACTTCGGGAGCAAGCTCGGGCTCTACGCCTTCGTGCGGGAGGACGTCGAGCGACGCCTGCTGGACCGGATGGAGGGTGCCCTCGCGGCGTCCGCGCCGCCGTCGAACAGGTCCGCAGCCGTGACGGCCGCGTTGCTGGTCGGGTTCGACTTCGCCGTCCGCGAGGGCTTCCTCCGCATCCTGGGGGACCCTCCCGAAGGGTCGGAGCACGACCGGCTGGCGCAGCTGCTTGCGTCCACCACGGCTGCGGCATCCCCTGTTCTCGGCCGGGTGATCGCCGCCGCCTGGCGGGCGTCCCTTGCCGCGGTCGCCGAGGGTACGGCTCCGCAGCACGCGCGCGACGCGCTCCTCGCCTTCGAGGTTCGCCTCCGGCGTGACCGCCGGCGCGTCAGGAGGCGGGGTGACTCCCGACGACCTGCACGGAGCCGCCGTCCACGCCCTTGGCGCCGCGGACGACCTCGACGCCGTCCTCGACGGGAGCAGTCGCCGCCTCGAGGACCTCGCCCATCGGCCACGTGCGGATGCCGCGCGCCTCGAGCAGCGCCGTCGCCGCGTCGACCGAGGCGGCCGGGACCATCGCGACGAAGCCGACACCCATGTTGAGGGTGCGCTCGAGGTCGGCGCGCGGCACGGAACCGAGACGGCCCACTGTGGAGAACACTGCCGGCGGGGTCCATGACGCGCGGTCGATCCTCGCGTGCAGGTGGTCGGGCAGCACGCGGGCGAGGTTCGCGGCCAGGCCGCCGCCGGTGACGTGCGAGAGCGCGTGGACGTCGACGGCATCCGACCGCACGAGGTCCAGCAGGTCGGCGGAGTAGACCCGGGTCGGCTCGAGCAGCTCCTCGCCCAGCGTGCGGCCGAAGTCGTCGACGTGGCGGTCGAGGGCCCACCCCGCGTGCTCGACGACGCGGCGCACGAGGCTGTAGCCGTTGGAGTGCAGGCCGCTGCTCGCGAGGCCGAGGACGACGTCGCCCGGCATGACGCGCTGCGGGCCGAGGATGTCGGCGTACTCCACGACACCGGTGGCGGCGCCGGCGACGTCGTACTCGTCGGGGCCGAGCAGGCCCGGGTGCTCGGCCGTCTCGCCGCCGACGAGGGCGACCCGCGCCTGCTCGCACGCCCGGGCGATGCCGGAGACGATGGCGGCGACGCGCTCGGGGACGACCCTGCCGGTGGCGATGTAGTCGGTCATGAAGAGGGGCTCCGCCCCGCAGACGACGATGTCGTCGACGACCATGCCGACGAGGTCGAAGCCGATCGTGTCGTGGCGGTCGAGCGCCTGGGCGATGGCGACCTTGGTGCCCACGCCATCGGTGCTCGTGGCGAGCACGGGCCGGGCCATCCGGGCGATCGCGCTGGCGTCGAACATCCCCGCGAAGCCGCCGAGCCCGCCGAGCACCTCGGGGCGCGTGGCCCGCCGGACGCTGGCCTTCATGAGCTCGACCGCCTTGTCGCCGGCCTCGACGTCGACGCCGGCCGCGGCATACGTGATGGGGGTCGGCTCGTGGGGCTCGGTCACGCCGGGAAGCCTACCGGCGGCTCGGGACGCCCGAGCCGGGCGCCCACCCCACACCATCGCCACGAGTGCGGAGGTGGCTGCCCCGGCGACCGCTTCCGCACTCGCCGCGGGAAGCCCGGGGGGTCAGAGGGCGCGGATGATGTCCTCGACCCGGTCCTTGGCATCGCCGAAGAGCATCTGCGAGTTCTCCCGGAAGAACAGGGGGTTCTGGACACCGGCGTACCCCGTGGCCATCGACCGCTTGAACACGATGACGTGGTCGGCCTCCCACACCCGCAGCACCGGCATCCCGGCGATCGGTGAGGTGGGGTCCTCCGCGGCGGACGGGTTGACCGTGTCGTTGGCCCCGATGACGAGGACGACGTCGGTGGCGGCGAGGTCGTCGTTGACCTCGTCCATCTCGAGGACGATGTCGTAGGGGACCTTGGCCTCGGCGAGGAGCACGTTCATGTGGCCGGGAAGGCGACCGGCGACCGGGTGGATGCCGAACCTCACGTCGATGCCGCGGTCGCGGAGCTTCTTCGTGAGGTCGGCGACCGGGTACTGGGCCTGGGCGACCGCCATGCCGTAGCCCGGCGTGATGACGACCGAGCGGGCGTGGGTGAGCAGGTCGGCGGCACCCTCGGCGGTGACCTCGCGGTGCTCGCCGTAGTCGACGTCGTCGGCCACCGTGCCGGTGTCGACGCCGAACCCGCCGGCGATCACCGAGATGAACGACCGGTTCATGGCCTTGCACATGATGTACGACAGGTACGCACCCGAGGAGCCGACCAGCGCGCCGGTGATGATGAGCAGGTCGTTGCCGAGGAGGAATCCGGCCGCAGCCGCCGCCCAGCCCGAGTAGCTGTTGAGCATCGACACGACGACGGGCATGTCGCCGCCGCCGATCGAGGCGACGAGGTGCCAGCCCAGGCCCAGCGCGATGAGCGTGACGAGACCGAGCAGGCTCGCCCGCAGCGCGACGGCATCCTCGGGCAGCAGCACGTAGACGACCGTGAGCACGAAGAATGCCGCGAGCGCGCCGAGGTTGATCCAGTTCCGGCCGGGCAGCATCAGCGGGGCGGACTTGATCCGCGCCGACAGCTTGAGGAAGGCGACGATCGACCCGGTGAAGGTCACCGCACCGATGAAGACGCCGACCATGACCTCGACGTCGTGGATCGCCGGGTACGGGGTCTCCTCGTAGGAGCTGTTCCAGCCGACGAGCACCGCCGCGAGGCCGACGAAGCTGTGCAGCATCGCGATGAGCTCGGGCATCCCGGTCATCTCGACCTTGCGGGCGCGGTCGAGCCCGATCACGGCGCCGATGGTCATCGCGGCCGCGATGAGCAGCAGGCCGAGCCAGCCGCTGCCGTCCTGGTCGGGCCCACCGGCCCCGGCGGGCGAGGCGTCCACGCCGCCGGTCGCGGCGAGGATCGTGAAGAGCAGCGCCACGGCCATGCCGAGGATGCCGAACCGGTTGCCGTTGCGCGCGCTCTCGTGGTGCGACAGGCCGGCGAGGGCGAGGATGAAGAGCAGCCCCGCGATGATGTAGGCGCCCTGGACGACGCTGAGCGAGAGGGTCATCGGGCGACCTCCTCGCGCTTGAACATCTCGAGCATGCGGGCGGTCACGCGGAACCCTCCGAAGACGTTGATGCTCGCGACGAGGATGCCGACGAAGGCGAGCACCGAGACGGCGACGCTGTCGTGGCCGACCTGGAGCAGCGCGCCGACGACGATGATGCCGCTGATCGCGTTGGTCACCGACATGAGCGGCGTGTGCAGGGCGTGGTGGACGTTGCCGATGACGTAGAACCCGATGACGACCGACAGCATGAACACCATGAAGTGCCCGAGGAAGGGCTCGGGCGCGAACGTCGACACGAGGAGGAAGAGCAGCGCTCCAACACCCATGAGGGCGAGCCGGCGCGACTGCGGCATCGGGGCCTTGACCGGCTTCGGCGGGTGGGCGACGGCGGTGGATGCCGCCGGCGCGGCCGACACCTGGACCGGCGGCGGTGGCCAGAGCACCTCGCCGTCGCGGACCACGGTCATGCCCCGCTGGACGGGGTCGTCGAGGTCGAGGGCGAACTCGCCGTCCTTGGCCGGCGTCACGAGCTTGAGGAGGTTGACGAGGTTGGTGCCGAACAGCTGCGACGCCTGCGTCGGGAGCCGACCCGGGAGGTCGGTGTAGCCGAGGATCGTCACGCCGTTGGGGGTGACGACCTTCTGGTCCGGCACGGAGCCCGCGACGTTGCCGCCGTTGGACGCGGCCATGTCGACCACGACCGAGCCGGCCTTCATCGAGTCGACCATCGCCTCGGTGAACAGGCGCGGCGCGGGCCGGCCGGGGATGAGGGCGGTCGTGATGACGATGTCGACGTCGGCCGCCTGCTCGGCGTAGAGCTCGGCGGCCTTGGCGTCGAAGTCGGCGGTCGTCCCCCGCAGGTAGCCGTCAGCGGACGGCCCGGTGTCCTCGACATCGATCCGCAGGAACTCGGCACCCATCGACTCGACCTGCTCACCGACCTCGGGTCGCGCGTCGAAGGCCCGCACCACCGCGCCCAGTGCGCTGGCCGTGCCGATCGCCGCGAGGCCGGCCACCCCGGCCCCGACGACGAGCACCTTGGCCGGCGGCACCTTGCCCGCGGCCGTCACCTGGCCGGTGAAGAACGACCCGAACTCGTGGGCGGCCTCCACGACCGCGCGGTAACCGCCGATGTTGGCCATCGAGGACAGCACGTCGAGCGACTGCGCGCGCGAGATGCGCGGCACGGCATCCATCGCCAGGGCGGTGACCCCCTGGGCCGCGAGCCGGTCGACGAGGGCGGGGTCGAGGGCCGGCGCGAGGAGCGAGACGACCACCTGGCCGTGCCGCAGCCGGGCGATCTCGTCCTCCGAGGGCGCGTTGATCTTGAGCAGGACGTCGGCGTTCCACACGGCCTCGTCGATGACGTCGGCCCCGGCGTGCAGGTACGCGGCGTCGTCGAAAGAGGAGGCGAGCCCGGCCCCGGACTCGACGAACACGGCATACCCCAGGCCGCGGATCTGCTCCACGGTCTTCGGGGTCGCGGCGACGCGCCTCTCACCGGGTCGGGACTCTCGGGGCACTCCGATGCGCACGGCGGTTCCTCTCGGACGGCAGGGGTGGGTCGAACCTAGCGGGTCGGCCGCGTCCTGACGCAGCCATGGGACCGGCGTGACCGGTTCGTGGGACGACGACGGGGCCCGCCGTCACCGGCGGGCCCCGCAGTCGTGCCCCTCGTCGAAGGGGAGCGCTCAGCCGTCGCCGCGGCGGAACCCGTTGCGCTCGGCGGCCGCCTCGTCGTAGAACCACACGTCGGGCTCGGCCGAGTCGTACCCGGCGTCGCCGGGCGCACGGAACCTCATCGAGTCGCGGTACCCCTGGACCGGGTGGTCGAGCGGCTGGGCGCCGTCGTCGAGCGGTGCCGCCGACCCCACGCCGTACCCGCCGTCGCGGAGCTCGTGGAACTCGGACACGCGCCGTCCGACGGCCTGGTCGACCGCGTCGTCCGCCTCGGTCGGGGTGTCGTGGGCGTCCGTGTGGGATGCCGTGCCGTCCGTGTCGGATGCCGTCGCCTCCGTGTCGGATGCCGTGGCCGCCTCCTGGGCGGCGATGCCGCTGAGCCGGTCGTCCTCGGCCTCGAGGTCCTGGCGGTCGTCGGCGAGGCGGTCGCCGCGGTCGCGGTTCTCCGCGAGCAGGTCACCCTCGTCGGCCGACCAGTCCCGGGTCGGGGTCGGGTCGTATCGCTCCTCGGTGGGCTCGGACGCGACGTCGTCCGACGCGCTGCGCTCGGTGTCGGCCTCGCTCGTCTCGGCGACGGTCGCTCCGGCCTCGGCCGGGGCGTGGTCGCCGTCCGCGCGGTCGTCCTCGGTCCGGTCGCCGGCGTCAGGGCGATCGCTGTCGATCTCGTCCGTCGGTGCCGGCTCGGCCTCGGACGCCTGCAGCGGCTCGGTCGAGGCGTAGGAGTCGGTGTCCGACACGATCTGCAGGTCGGCCTCGCCTCCTCCGGTGCCGGGGTCCTCGTCGTCCGCGGACCGGGAGGTGGACTCGCCGGCGCCCGCCTCGGCGGCGGCGGTCTCGTCGTCGGTCGTGCGGTCCCGCTCGGCGGTCTCGTCGTCGGTGCTGCGAGCACCCTCGGCGGCCTCCGTCGCCGCGGGCGCCACGGGCTCGACCGGCGGGGTCTGCTCGTCCAGCGGGAGCGGCTCGGTCGAGGCGAAGGTGTCCGTGTCGGACACGATCGCGACGTCGCCGGGCTCGCCCGAGCCCTGGTCGTCGTCCGTCCCACGTTCGGGGCGGACATCGAGGTCGCCGTCGCGGTGTCGGCGTCGGCACGCGGGCCTCCCCACTCCCCGCTGGGCGACTGGGTGTCCTGGGAGAGATCGTTGGTCGCGGCGCGGTCGTCGTCCCGGCGGGAGTCCTGGCTCATGTCCGCACCGCTACCCGCGGCGACCGGCTCGTAAACCTCGGTCGAGGACCCGGCACCGGTACCACCGTCCGGCACGTCGTCGCGGTAGTCGGCGGCCGAGGCGATCCGCTGGCTCTCGGGGCTCGCGTCCTCCTCGTCCCGGGCGGCCCACGTCGACGCCCCGGCGGCGCCGGCAGCGGCCGCACCCGCGGCGACGGCCCCCGGACCCGAGGGTGCGGCCCACGAGGACTCCCCCTCGTGCTCACGGGCCTGGCGCCGCGCCGCCCGCGACAGCAGCACCTGCTCCGTGTCACCGGCATCCGACGCGTCCGGGCCGGCATCCGGCGCATCCTGCGCCACGTGCGAGCCGGCATCCGGCACCACGGCCGACCCGGCATCCCGCGTCACGTCCTCATCGGTCGACGCGTCCGGGTCCGGCACCGGCGCGAAGGCGGACTCCTTGACGTCGGGGTCGACGTCGTCCGCGCGCCGCATCGTCGCCTCGTACTCGCGGCGCGTCGCCTCGGCGGCGGCACGCTGCTCGGCGGCCTCGGCCTCGAACCGGGCCGCCTCGCGAGCACGCTCCTCGGCCTCGAGCCGAGCCACTTCGGCACGCTCCTCCGCCTGCTGGGCGAAGGTGTCCTGGCCCGTCAGGGTGGCAGCCATGCCCTCGGCCTCGCCGCGGATCTCGGCCGCCTCGACGCGCTGCTCGTCGCGCTGGGCCGAGCCGCGCCGCAGCACGAGGACGACGACGACCGCCGCTGCGACGATGAGGAGGAGCAGAAGGATCAGCCGGCCGGTGGGCATGGGGGTTCCTGTCGTTCGACGGTGCCCCGAAGGGCGATCTCGCGGCACAACCTACTCGCACGGGGGCGCCGCCCGGTGCCGAGGTGCAGCGCCGGGCGGAAGGGTCGGCCGACCGAAACGTAAGCCGCGCCGCCGGTCGCCGCCACCCGAGGCGGCCGGGGTGGACGGCGGGCCCTCACAGCCCCAGCTCGGCGACCGTCACCTCGCGCATCTCGACCTTGCGCACCTTGCCGGTCACGGTCATCGGGAACTCCTCGACGACCCGCACGTAGCGCGGGATCTTGTAGTGCGCCAGCCGCCCGGTGGCGAACTCACGCAGCGACTCCGCCGTCAGCGGTGGGGCCCCCTCGCGCATCCGGACCCACGCGCACAGCTCCTCCCCGTACTTCGCGTCGGGGACGCCGATCACCTGGGCGTCGAGCACCTCGGGGTGGGTGTAGAGGAACTCCTCGATCTCGCGCGGGTAGATGTTCTCCCCGCCGCGGATCACCATGTCCTTGATCCGGCCGGTGATCTGCACGTAGCCGTCGGCGTCCATGACCGCGATGTCCCCGGTGTGCATCCACCCGTCGGCCAGCACCTCGGCCGTCTTCTCGGGCTGCTCCCAGTAGCCGAGCATCACCGAGTACCCCTTGGTGCAGAACTCCCCTGCCTCACCGCGCGGCAGCGTCTCGCGCGTCAGCGGGTCGACGACCTTGATCTCGAGGTGCGGGTGCACCGCGCCGACCGTGCCCACCTTGCGCTCGAACGAGTCGTCGGTGCGGGTCTGGGTCGACACGGGGGAGGTCTCGGTCATGCCGTAGCAGATGGTCACCTCCTCGATCCCGGCGTCGATGAGCTTCGACATCATCGAGGCGGGGCACGGCGAGCCGGCCATGATGCCGGTGCGCACCGACGACAGGTCGTAGGACGCGAGGTCCGGCAGGGCCCACTCGGCGATGAACATCGTCGGGACGCCGTAGAGGGAGGTGCACCGCTCCTCGGCGACCGCCCGCAGAGTCAGGGCGGGGTCGAAGCCGGGCGCCGGGATGACCATGCAGGCCCCGTGGGTGGTGGCCGCGAGGTTGCCCATCACCATCCCGAAGCAGTGGTAGAAGGGCACGGGGATGCAGATCCGGTCCTCCTCGGTGTAGCGGCACAGCTCGCCGACGAGGTAGCCGTTGTTGAGGATGTTGTGGTGCGAGAGGGTCGCACCCTTCGGGAAGCCGGTGGTCCCCGAGGTGTACTGGATGTTGACCGGGTCGTACGGGTCGAGCTCGGCCTGGACCATCGTCAGCCGCTCGGGGCTCACCTCGTCGGCGCGCTCGAGCAGCCCCGTCCACGAGTCGCGCCCGATGACGAACACCGCCTCGAGCGCGGGGCACTCCGGGCGCACGGCGTCGACGACCGCGACGTAGTCGGAGGACTTGAACGAGGGCGCGATGACGAGCATCCGGATGCCGGCCTGGCCGAGCACGTAGGTCAGCTCGTGGGAGCGGTAGGCCGGGTTGATGTTGACGAGGACGGCACCGACCTTGGCCGTGGCGTACTGCGTCAGCACCCACTCCGCGCAGTTCGGCGCCCAGATGCCGACCCGGTCGCCCCTCTCGAGGCCGACGGCGACGAGCGCCCGGGCGAGCCGGTCGACCTCGGCGCCCAGCTCGGCGTACGTGAGCCGGATGCCGGCCGCCCGGTCGACGAGCGCGTCCCGCTCGGGCACCCTGGCCACCGTGGCGTCGAGGTTGTCGCCGATCGTCTGCTCGAGGAGCGGCGGCTCGGTGCCGCCGACCGTGTGCGAGATGGCGGGGTCTGGCGTCTCGGGGGCCATCGGGATCCTTCCGGCTGCGGTGCGGGAGCCTCCCCAAGCCAACACGGCGCCGTGCCCGGGGGCAACCGCTCGGCAGGTCAGGCGGGCGTCGGGCGCGACAGGCGGTCGAGGACGCCGAGCAGGAGCGCCTCGCGCAGCGCCGGCGGGCAGGCGTCGAGCAACGCGTTGACGGGGGCCATCCGTTCGGGCAGCGCCAGCGCGCCGTCCGCGCCCGCGAGCCCCGCCGCACCGAGGAGTCGGCCGAAGCCCTCGTCGTCGAGCGCCGCCGGGTCGATGCCGGCGACGAGCGCCGCCAGACCCGCGTCGACCGCGACGGGACCGGCCACGCGGGCCGCCGCGACGGCATCCGACAACGCCTCGAGCAGCTCGGGCACCGAGGGTGCCGTGGCCGCCGAGAGGGTGAGGTGCAGGGTCGGCTGCACGTCGCGGAAGGACATCTGCGGCTGGACGAACCACCCCCGCGCGAGCATCTCGTCGGCGATCGTGAAGACGTCGCACGAACCGTCGGTGGCCAGGGCGACGAGGGTCGAGTCGGGCGGCGCCACGACCCTCAGGCCCGGGATGCCGGGTGCCGCCGCCGCGACCGCGAGCGTCGCCGCGCGCGCCTGGCGGGCGAGGTGCCGGTACCCCTCGGGGCCGATCCGGTGCGTCACGGCCCACGCGGCGGCGAGCGGGCCGCCCGAGCGCGTCGACTGCATCGTGCTGTTGAGCATCGTGTAGCCCGGCCAGTCGGCGGACGCGAAGAGGTGGGTGCTGCGCAGGGCGGTCGACCGGTGGATGAGGACCGAGACGCCCTTGGGCGTGTAGGCGTACTTGTGGAGGTCGACGCTGACGCTCGTGACGCCCTCGACGGCGAAGGTCCACGGCGGCACGTCGTCCAGGTGCGGCAGCACCCAGCCACCGATGCAGGCGTCGACGTGGCACCGGATGCCGCGCTCGGCGGCCAGCGCCGCGACCTCGGGCACGGCGTCGACCACGCCGTGGGCGTAGGACGGAGCCGAGGCGACGACGAGGACGGTCGAGTCGTCGACCGCCGCCGCCATCGCGGCGGCGTCGGCGCGGAGCGTCGCGGGGTCGACGTCGACGAGCACGGCACGCACGCCGAGGTAGGCGGCGGCCTTGTGGAACGCCGCGTGCGCGGACGTGGGCAGCACCATGCTCGGGCTCGGGTGTCCGGCGCCCTTCCTGGCGGCGAGGACGGCGAGCAGGATCGACTCGGTGCCGCCCGAGGTGACCGACCCGGCGAACCCGTCGGGGGCGTCGAGGAGACCGCCGGCCATCGCGACGAGGTCGTTCTCCATCCGGGCGAGCGACGGGAACGCGGTCGGGTCGAGCCCGTTGGAGCCCGCGAACATGGCGAGCGCCTCCAGGCCCACCGCGTCGGCGTCGGCGAGGCCCGAGTCGTAGACGTAGGCGAGGGTGCGGCCGCCATGGGCCGGCAGGTCCAACGCCTGGAGCCCGCGCAGCGTCGCGAGCACCTGCTCCGTCGTCAGCGCCGTCACCGCGCCACCTCCTTGTCGAGACGGTACCTGCGCAGGATGAGCAAGGAGCCCGCGACGAGCACGGCCGGGAGCACGGAGAAGCCCCACGCGATGGCGGTGCGCGCCGAGTCGGGCTGTGCCGCAGCGGCATCCGTCGAGGAGACGTACCCGCCGAGGGTGAGCACCGCGGCATACAGGAAGGGTCCGAGCGCGAGGCCGAGCGTCTCGCCGGCGGTCCAGACGCCGGTGTAGGTACCCGCGCGGGTCTCGCCGGTCACTGCGGTGTCGGCCGCCGCGACGTCCGGGAGCATCGCGAGCGGGAACATCTGGCACGCGGCGTATCCCACGCCGACGACGGCGACGCTCAGCGCGGCGGCGACGAGCCCCACCCGCACGGTGAACAGCGTCGCGACCGCGCCCGTCGCGAGGAGCACCGACCCCCAGAGGTACCCCACGCGCTTGCCGCGGGCCTCGCCCACGCGCTGCCACAGCGGGGTCACCACGAGCGCCGGCGCGACGAAGCAGACGAACAGGACCGTCGCGGCCGCCCCGCCGCCGAGGAGCACCCGCGCCACGTAGTCCACGCCCGCGAGCATCGAGCCGGTCGCGAGCGCCTGGAGGACGAAGACGGCGAGCAGTGTGCGGAAGTGCGGGGAGGACGCGCACACCCGCAGCTGCTCGCGCAGGCTGCCGCCGGCCGTCGCCGCGTGCGACATCGCGGTGTCGCGGGTGCCCCACCACGCGCCGACGGTGCCGACGAGGATGAGGCCGCCCACGAAGAGCCCCACGCCCCGGTAGCCCCACTCCGGACCGAGGGCGTCGCGGATCAGGGGCGACAGCCCGCCGCTCACGAGGATGGCGAGCGCGAGGATCGCGACGCGCCAGGTCATGAGCCGGGTGCGCTCGTCGTAGTCGTCGGTCATCTCCGCCGGCATCGCGACGTACGGCACCTGGAAGAAGGCATAGGCCGTCGCGCACGCCAGGAACAGCACGACGACCCAGGTGGTGGCGAGGCCGGTGGGCGAGATGGGGCCGGCGAAGAGCAGTACGAACGCCACGGCGAGGAGGCTGCCCGCCCTGATGAGGAAGGGGCGGCGTCGGCCTCCCGGGTTGGTCGAGCGGTCGCTGATCCGCCCGGCGACGGGGTTGAGGAGGACGTCCCACGCCTTCGGCAGGAAGACGACGAGCCCGGCCAGCCCGGCGGCGACCCCGAGCCGGTCGGTCAGGTACGGCAGGAGGAGCAGGCCGGGCACCGTTCCGAACGAGCCCGTCGCGACCGACCCCAGCCCGTAGCCACGCCGGGCCGCGGGGGTCAGCCCCTTCGTGGGCGTGGGCGCCGCTGCCATGCCCGGACCCTAGTGGGGATGATGGGCGACGTGGGTGCGCGTCAGCGGTTTCGCGGCCGGATCGCCGGCGTGGGCTCGACGAGCGGCGTGCGGGTCGTCGTGGGGTGGTGGCACGAGAGCCCGTTCGGGCCGTTCGCCGACGCGATGGTCGAGCGGGCCGACGGGCACCGGGTGCTGCTTGCTCCCTCCGAGCACGTGCGCGACCTCGTGTCGGGGACCTATCTGTTCGACGAGACAAGGGTCGAGCCCGTCGACGTGGGTGTCGGGCCGGGCGGCTCGGGGCGCGGGTCCTCGTGGCGGGTCAGCAGCCAGTCACTCGACATCCGGCTCCAGGTGGGAGGCCGGATGCCGCTCGGCCGGGTGCTGCGGCTCGTCCCGGGTGCGCTCGCCGAGAGCCCGGTTTGGGCGACGGTGGTCGACCCCGCGGCCCGGGTGGTGCTGCGCGGCGTCCGCACCCGCGGGGTGGCTCGGGCCGGTCGGCGGGAGTTCTACGGCGCGACCGACGTCCTGGCGGTGACGGCCGTGTCCGGGACGTTCGACGGCATCCCGCTCGGTGACCTGCGGCCGGTGGACCCGCCGTGCCGGTTCGGGTTCTCCTCGACGCCGCGAGCACCCTCGGTGACCCACGTCGTCACCACGATCGTCGACGCCTGACCACAGGGGATCCAGGAACTGAGGGCTGGAGGGCCGGGGCCGTCCTGGGCCCCGACTGCGTCGAGGTCCCGCGACACGCTGATCGAGGCCCGGGGATCAGCGTGTCGCGGGATGTCGAGGCCCGGATGACGGTGGAGGTGAGCCGTCAGGTGCGGGGGGCGATGCGCAGGAGCCGGTCGTCCTCGCCGTTGGTCGTCGTGACGTAGAGCGCGCCATCCGGACCCATCCGCGCCGCCCGCAGCCGACCGTACGGTCCGTCGGTCTCCTCGGGGACGGACACCTCGGCGAGCGAGCCGTCGTCGTCCAGGGTGAGGATCAGCAGCTTGGCCCCCTTCAACGCCGTGACGACGAGCGCCCCCTCGAGGCCACCCCACTGCTCGCCCTCGAGGAACTCCGCGGCGCACACCGCCTGGGTCGTGCGCCCCGACTGCCAGATCGCGGGCACGGCATCCGGGAAGCGGTCACGGTCGGTCATCGGCACGCTCTCGTCGTAGCCGCCCACCGTGCCGCCCTGCGACGGGTCCCACCCGTAGTTGGCGCCGGCCTCGATCAGGTTGACCTCGTCGTTGTTGCTCGGCCCGTGCTCGGCCGTGTAGACCTCGCCGGTCCCGGGCTGCACCGCGACGCCCTGGATGTTCCGGTGCCCGTAGCTGACGACGTAGCGCTCGCGCCGGTTGTCCGCCGACGCGAAGGGGTTGTCCGGCAACGCATCCCCGGTCTCGAGGTCGAGCCGCAGCACCTTGCCACCGAGGCTCGTGCGGTCCTGCGGGTTGTCCCCGCGGGCGACGTCGCCGGTGCCCACGAGCAGGGCGCCGTCGGCAGCGATCTCGGGGCGGCAGCCCGAGTGCCGACCGGTCGAGAGGGGCAGGCCGGTCAGCAGGTCGCGCACGCGCTCGGCCGACGACCCGTCCGCCGAGAGTCGCCACGTCACGAGCCGGATGTCGTCCGGCTGACCGCCCTCCATGTGCGTCTGGCACGTCGTGAAGAGGCGCGAGCTCTCGAAGTCGGGGTGCACGACCATGCCCATGAGGCCGCCCTCGCCCTGGACGAAGACGTCGTCGAGGTCGGCGCGCACCGTACGGCGCTCGGCCCCCTTGCGCAGCCCCGACACGATGGAGATGCGCCCCGGCCGCTCGGTCACGAGGGCCCGGCCGTCGGGGAGGAACCCGATGTCCCACCCGTGCTCGAAGCCTCCCGCGACCACCTCGACCGCCAGGTCGGGCACGGCGGTGTTGCGGGGAGCCGGGCTCGGAGGCGGATCGGAGCCGCCGGACGCTGTGCTGGTCGCCGTCGAGGGGACCTCGCCCACCGAGTCGTCGCCCGAGCAGGCGGCGAGCGTCGCGCCGGCGACGAGCGCGATGCAGGCGAGCGGGGCGGCGTACCGGGTGCTCATGTCACCAGTCTCACCCGGCGAGGTCCGCCGTGGCCCGGTCGTAGTCGGAACCCAGCGTCGCAAGATCGGCCCGGTACTCCGCGATCCGGCACCCCCGGCCGTTGGGCTTGAGGAGGATCCCCTCCAGGGCCCACCGCTCCCGCACGTCGTCCATGAGCGGCACGGGGAGGTCGCCGGACGCGTTGGTCACCCGCCACCACGTGACGTTCGAGCCGTAGAGCCGCATGATCGTGCCGACCTGGCGCGGGCCGATGCCGACGAGCGTCGCCAGGTCGCCGTAGGACACGACACGGCCGCTCGGCACCTGCTCCACGGCCCGCAGGACCCGCTCCACGACGACGTCGTCCACGGGGGGAGTCTGCCCGACGCGCTGTCGAGGGCCACCGTGCTGGCCACCACGCCACCCCGGCCCTACCCTCGCTCCGAGGGCTCCGCCGGGGCCGGGAGCTCTGGAGGTCGCCGTCGTGGTGAAGCGGGTCGTGGCGGTCGTCGTGCTGCTCGTGCTCGGGGTGCTGAGCCTCCCGCTCGTCGCCTCGGTGGTCGACGGTGAGGGCACCGAGAACTGGATCCTGCCCGTGCAGCTGCTGCTCATGGCCGTCGTCGGGGGCGTCGTGGGGCGACTGGTCCCCGAGCTGGCGGGCGAGGGCGCGGCGCCGCGTCGTGCGGTGGTCGTCGGCGTGCTCGTGGGCGTCGGCGCGGCCGTGCTGGGCCTGCTCATCTTCTTCCTGCTGCTGAGCGGGCTTCGAGGGCGCCTGACGGCAGGCGTCTCCCACCAGACGGTGTCCCGCGTGCTCAAGGACGCCACGGCAGGGCGTCCCGAGACGCGCGACAACGTGCTGCGGGCCCAGGGTGCCAGGGTCCACCCCGGCCGTCGCGGCATCCGCACCGTGGGACGGCGGGATGCCGTGGCGCGCGTCTCCGCGGACGCTGCGGGCGCGCTCCTGCCGCGGCTGGAACACTGGTGGCATGCGACGGATCGTCCAGAGCAAGAAGCTTCAGCACGTGCGCTACGACGTGCGCGGCCCGATCCTCGTCGAGGCCCAGCGGCTCGAGGCCGAGGGCCACAAGATCCTCAAGCTCAACATCGGCAACACCGCGCCGTTCGGGTTCGAGGCTCCGGAGGCGATCGTCGCCGACATGATCCACAACCTCCCCGAGAGCCAGGGGTACGCCGACTCGCGCGGCATCTACTCCGCGCGCACCGCGGTCGCGCAGTACTACCAGTCGCACGGCCTGACCGACACCAACGTCGACGACGTCTACATCGGCAACGGTGTCTCCGAGCTCATCACCATGGTGCTCCAGGCGTTCGTCGACGACGGCAACGAGGTGCTCGTGCCCGCGCCCGACTACCCCCTGTGGACCGGCGCGGTCTCGCTGTCCGGGGGCACTCCCGTCCACTACCGGTGCGACGAAGCGGACGGCTGGAACCCCGACCTCGAGGACGTCGAGGCCAAGATCACGGCGAACACGCACGCGCTCGTCATCATCAACCCGAACAACCCGACCGGCGCCGTCTACTCGGAGGAGACGGTCCGGGCCCTCGTCGACATCGCGCGACGGCACGCCCTCGTCGTCATGGCCGACGAGATCTACGAGAAGATCCTCTTCGACGACGCCGTCCACCACCACGTCGCGACGTACGCCGACGACGACGTCCTGTGCCTCACGTTCAGCGGGCTGTCCAAGGCCTACCGCGTGTGCGGCTACCGCGCCGGCTGGGTCATGGTGTCGGGGCCGAAGCACCTTGCCGAGGACTTCCTCGAGGGCCTGACCCTCCTCGCGAACATGCGGATGTGCGCGAACGTCCCCGCGCAGCACGCGATCCAGACCGCGCTCGGCGGCTACCAGTCGATCACCGAGCTCATCGTCCCCGGCGGCCGGTTCCACGAGCAGAGCAAGCTCGCCGCACGCCTGCTCAACGAGATCCCCGGGGTCTCGTGCGTCGAGCCCCGCGGCGCCCTCTACTGCTTCCCGCGACTGGACCCCGAGGTCTACGCGATCGAGAGCGACGAGGCGTTCGTCATCGACCTCCTGCGGGCCAAGAAGATCCTCGTGACCCACGGCACCGGCTTCAACTGGTTCGCCCCCGACCACTTCCGCCTCGTCACGCTGCCCGACGTCGAGACGCTCACCGAGGCCATCGGCCGGATCGCCGACTACCTCGAGACCCTGCGCGACTGACGTGCGGGGCCCGCACTCCCGCGTCGAGCCGACCGCCCTCGCGGCCGTCGCGGTGGGTGGTGTCATCGGGTCGCTCGGCCGGTATGCCGTCGGCCTCCTGCTTCCCCACGCGGTCGGTGAGTTCCCTTGGGCGACACTGCTCGTCAACGTGTCGGGTGCTTTCGGCATGGGCCTGCTCGTCGCGTTCCTCGTCGACCGCCCGGGGGCGCACCGCCTGGCCCGGCCGTTCCTCGGGGTGGGGGTGCTCGGCGGCTGGACGACCTTCTCCGCGCTCGCCGTCGACGTCATGCAGCTCGGGGTGGCCGACGAGGTGCAGGTCGCGATCGCGTACCTCGCAGCGACGTTCCTCGTGGGCACGCTGGCGGTCGGCGCAGGCACCGCGGTCGGCCAACGGGTCTGGCCCGGCCCGTGACCCCGGTCGATGCCGTGCTCGTCGCCGTGGGCGCTGCCGTCGGCGCCCCGCTGCGCTACCTCGCCAACCACTGGGTGAGGGAGCGGCTGGGCGGCACCGCGGTCGCCGGCACCCTCGTCGTCAACGTCGTCGGCTCGCTCGTCCTCGGGGCCCTCGTGGGCGCCGGCGCCACCGGCGCCCCCCTCGCACTCGTCGGCATCGGCTTCTGCGGGGGGCTGACGACGTTCTCGACGCTCGCCCTGGAGCTCTGGGACGCCCTGTCCGACGACCGCTACCCCCACGCCGTCGCCAACGTCGCGCTGTCCCTCACCCTCGGCCTCGGTGCGGCCGTCCTGGGCTGGACGCTGGCGCACGGCTGAGGCCGCACGCCGCCGCCCTCAGGCGCCCGGGAGCCACTCCAGCAGCTTGGCGCGCACGTCGTCCCGGCCGAAGAAGGAGGAGTGGTCGACGCCCTCGGATGCCGGGACGACGTACGGGTCGGCGACGGGGAAGCCCGTCGCGCCGGGCACGGTCCAGCCGTCGGTGGGGACCACGAGGTCGTTGCGGGTCGAGCCGAAGACGATGTCGGTCCCCGCGTCGCGCGCGATCCTCCCCAGCCCGGAACCCGGGGGCGGCTCGAAGTCGGAGGCGATGACGCGGTACGTGGCCGGCGACCCCGGGGTGTCGTTGAACGCGCCGAGGTCCTCCCCGGACGGGTTCATCGACATCAGGCCCGGCATCCCCTTGGCGGCGCCGACCGCCAGCTGCTTGACGATGGTGAGGACGAGGCCGAGCGCGTCGACGAGGCCGCTGCTCGGGACGAACTGCGCGAGGTTGGTGATGCGGTCGACGAACGCGCCCAGGTGGTCCGGGTCCGCGAGCGCGGTGCCCGCGTTGGGTGGGGCGACCATGACGAGGGTGCGCACGGTGAGCCGACCGTCGAGCCCGAGCTCCGGTCCGCGCTCCGCGAGGGCGCGGCCCACCAGACCGCCCCGCGAGTGGGTCACGACGTCGACGGTCAGGTGCACCCCGTCCGGGATCGTCGCGGCGAGCCACCGCACGTTGTCGCGCGGGCTCACCGAGACGGTGTGGTGGTCGAGCGCGAACAGCCGGCCCCGGTAGCGGTCGTCGAGGGCGCGCATCGTGTCGTCCCCGAGGGTGGCGAACGCGCTGTCGGCCATGGCGAAGGTGCCGTGGACGAAGAGGAGCGCCGGTCCGTCGGCCAGGCGGGCCCAGCCGGCGTCGTCGAGACCGGGGACCTCACGCGTGCGGTGGGTGGCGGAGCCGAACGCCCGCACGAGCATCCGGCGGTGCTTGGCCTCCCACGACGCCGACAGGCGCTTCCCGACCGTGCCGAGCACGGGGTCGACCAGGGGAAAGACGAGGACCTTGAGCACCTTGCTGCCCAGGGCACCGAGCAGCCCCCGCTGCGTGCCCTCGGCGGCCTCGGGCGCGACGACCTGCCTCGGCAGCCGGTAGGTGCGCCGCGACCCACCGCGCTGTGCCACCTCGCCGGTGGGGACGTCGTCGGGCAGGTGCCACGTCAGCGACCCGTCCTCCGCCTTGTAGAGCAGGACCTGTCCGTTCCCCTCGCCCGGCGCAGGGACGTCGACGACCATCTCGTTCCCGCCGCCGGAGGCCCGGGTCCCTCCCGCGTCGTCCAGCTCGGCCGGCCCGGTCACCTCGACCGTGAGCTGCTCGCCCATCCCGGCCTCCTCGATGGCGGCGAGGAAGTCGACGCTGGCGTCCTCGGCGGCGCGCATGCCGCCGCTCGCCGGCGGGTACACCTCGACGGTGCCGGTGAGGCCGGGGGTCGTGATCGTCACCTCTCCGACGGTGACGGGAATGCCCTCGGGGCTCAGCTGCTCTGCCATCGTGTCCTCCTACGATCGGGTCCGGGTGGGTGGTCGTGCTGCGCTCGTGGGGGTCAGCCGCCGGAACGGGTGAGCCGCAGGCGGGGGTGGCCGAAGAGCTGGAAGGCGACCAGCGTGGCGGTCACGCCGGCGGTCCCCGCCCGGACGGCGTCCTCGGTGTACCGGGCGCGCAGGACGCGGAGCACCTCGGCCACGGGCACGGCGTCGTCGCGCGTCCAGGCCTGCGCGTACAGCTCGTCGGCCACGACCGAGGCGACGTCGTCGTCGATGTTCCACAGCGGCGCGACCACGCTCGAGGCCCCGATCCGCAGCAGGGTCGAGGCGAACCCGCCGTAGGCCCCGAGGACCTTCTTGTCGGCGCCGACCTGGCAGGCGTTGAGGAACACGAAGGGCGCGCGGTCCAGCCGCCCGTTCTCGACGTGCAGCGGCGTGAGGAACTGCTTCGCCGGGACCGCGGCCCCGTCGCGCTTGACGAGGACGATGCCCTCCTGGCTGCCCGTGGCGTCGAACTGGCCGTGCAGCGCGACGTGCACGACATCGGCGGGGGGCGTCCCCCGGAGCAGGTCGATGACGGCGGTGAGGCTCGGCGCGACCGGCTCGGCGGCCGGGGAGAACAGCGCGGCCACCCGCACCGCCTCCGCGGTCGCCGCCTCGAGGACGCTGGCTCCGGGAACGCCGGTGTAGTCGGCCGTGACGACGGCTCCGCGCTCGACCGGCACCGACGCCCGTGGCACGGGTCGCGGCTGGTGGGTCGTCAGGGGCCATCGCGAGACGGCGACGTGCGCGCCGAGGAACGGGGACGTCCCGCCCCAGTCCGTCTCGAGGTCGAGGTCGGCGATCTCCCACGGCACGACGAGCTCCTCGGTGAGCAGCAGCACGGCGGGTGCGGTGGTGCGCCCCTCCTGCGCGACGAGGCTCCGCACGGCCTGCGCCACGCCCGACGGGATCGCCGCGCCCATCCGGGCGGCGCGCCCTCCCAGGTCGAGGAAGTCGGCCAACCGGTCGGTGGAGAACTGGATGCTGCGCCGCGTGTCGAGCGCGAAGTCGCGCGTCTCGGACCCGATGGTGCTCGAGTCGGGAGTGTCCGGGACGGGGAGCCCGGCATCGGTGGAGTACGCCGTCCAGACGAAGGTGTCGTCCCCCCGCTCGGACTCGACGACGGCGAGGACGAGGTCGGGAGGTTCGCTCCCGAGCAGGGGCGAGAGGTCCAGCAGCTCGGCGCTTCGGGTGTCGGGGGCCGGCGCGGACGCGACGGAGGCCTCGTCCTCGGCGGCGACGAACGGTCGCCAGGCCGCACCGACGACCTGGCCCTCCGCCATGTAGTGCACCCCGATGCGGCGGGTGCGCCCGGCGCCCTCGAGCCACGCGGCGGTGAATCCGACGTCCACGACCGGGTACGGGTCGTCGTCCCTCACCTCGAGGCGGTGCCGGGTCGGGCCGGTGGGCACGAGCGACGCGGGGTCGTAGACGAGCACGACGTCGATGGGCCCGGATGCCGTGATGGTGCCGGCCCGGACGATCCCGGCCGACGGACGTGGCGCGAGGCCGACCGTGACGACGAAGGGCCGGTCGACGACGACGACGTCGGCGCGCGCGGTGCCGGTGGTGAGGTCGATCCTCGGATACGCCACGCGGCCGCCGGGGTTCCCGCCCCCGCCGCCCCCGCCACGCAGGACGGGCGGGTCGTCCGCGCTCAACGGCGGCGGGACCGTCGGCCCGGGGGGCGGCGACGCCTCGAGGTCGTCGCCTCCCGCCGTCGCCACCAGCGCGTCCTGCTCGCGCACCCGGACGACCCGCTCGAGCAGGGCGGTGACGGCATCCACGTCGGCCCCCTCGTGAACGGCACCGGCCAGGCCCTTGAGGACGCGCTCGGTCGGGGCGACGCCGAGGACGAGGGCGACGGGGCCCGCGAGCTCGGGCTCGGCGCCGGCGAGGTGGGTGAGCCGGGCGACCGGGAGGCGGGCGGGGTCGAGCCGCCGGGCGAGGTCGACGGCCGCATCGGCGAGCGCCGCCCGCTGCTCACCGCTCGACGCACGAGCGGCCTCGAGCACCCGGGCGACGAGCCCACCGGCACGGGCGGCCGGGAGGGCGACCAGGACCTGGGTCCGCTCCGGCGTCAGCGCCGCCACGAGGTGGTCGTCGCCGAGGGGCTCCACGTCGTCGGCCACGAGCACCGCCCGTTCGGTGGCCGACGCGCTGGGCGTGCTGCGCCCCGGCGACGCCACCGCGTCGCGGGCGCTCGCGGCGAGGTGCCCGAGCATCACCCCGGCCGGGTCGGAGCGACGGTCCCCGAGGGCCCAGAGCTCGCTGCGCTGGTGCGGGGTGAGCCCGAGCGCCGAGAGCGCCGCGCCCACCGACTCCATCGTCATGGTCCCGGCCGGAGCGACGGCGTCCGCGAGCTCCACCCATGCCTCGGTCCCCATGTGCCCTCCTCGACCCGAGAGGAGCAGCGGGGCGCGACCGTTGATACACGGCCGGTGTCGTCGTGTATCAGGACGCGTGCTGGGTGCTCCCTACAGGTGGACACCCTTCCACCTCGAGGAGGTGACGGCCATGGCGGCTCGCGACTACGACGACTTCGACCTGCTCGTCGAGACGGTCGGGGAGGGGCGGTACCGGGCGCGGGTGCTCGGCAGCCCCACCGGCCGGACCCCGGCGGTCGAGTTCGCCCTGCCCTTCGAGCCCACCGTGCTCGAGAACCTCCTCCTCAAGCTGGACCCCGGCCGCTCGGGCACCCGGCGCGCCGCGGCCAACCCGCACGTGCAGGCCGCGCGCGACTTCGGCGGACCCCTGTACGAGGCCGTGTTCGCCGGACCCGTCGGCGCGACGTGGGCCGCGAGCCGCGAGGCCGTCAGCGGCGCCGGCCGCGGGCTGCGGCTGCGACTGCGGCTCGGGGAGGCACCGGCGATCGCGTCGCTGCCGTGGGAGCTGCTCTACGACCGGTCGTCGAACGCCTTCCTCGCCCAGTCGGAGCGCACCCCGGTCGTGCGCTACCTCGACGTCCCGGGCCTCCTGGACCCGCTCCCGCTCGACGGTCCCCTCTCGGTCCTCGTCGTCATCGCGGCGCCGACCGACCTGCCCGAGCTCGATGTCGAGGCCGAGTGGCGGCGGGTCACCGAGGCGCTCGAGCCGCGGACCGAGGCCGGGCTGGTGCGCCTCGCCCGCCTCGCCGAGCCGACCATCCCGGAGCTGGGGCGGCACCTGCGGCGGCACCCCGTCCACGTGCTCCACTTCGTCGGGCACGGCGACTACGACGACGCCATCGATGACGGCGTCCTGTACTTCTGCGACGCGTACGGGCGATCCTCCGCCGTGACCTCCTCGGTCCTCGGACCGTACGTCCACGACCACGACCCGCTGCGCCTCGTCGTCCTCAACGCCTGCCGCTCGGCGAGCGTGGACAGCCAGGACCCGTTCGGCGGCATGGCCCAGGGACTGGTCCAGCAGAACGCGAGCGCCGTCGTCGCGATGCAGTTCCCGATCACGGACCGGGCGGCCGTCACCTTCACGGGCGAGCTGTACGGCGCCCTCGCCGACGGGCTACCCGTCGACCAGGCCATGGCGAGCACCCGCAAGGCGCTGGCCGCGACGTTCGGGGCGGAGTGGGCGACGCCGGTGCTCTTCCTGCGCGCCGACGACGCGCAGCTATTCACCGGCGTGGCCCCTGCCCCGCCCGGCGAGACGGCGGCGCCGAGGCCCGCGGCGTCACCCCCACCCGACGTGGCGTCGCCTCTCGTCGTCGTCCCGGCGCCGGAGCCGGAACCAGAGTCGTTCGCGTCGCCGGAACCTCCTGCGCCGCCGGAGCCGCCCGAGCCTCCCGACCCCGAGCTGCCCGAACCCGATCCACGGCGGCGCGGCGCGGTGGCCGTCGGCGCCGGCCTCGTCGGCGCGCTCGTCCTCGCCGGCGCGCTGTGGAGCCTGACGTCGCGTGAGGACGACCCGGTCGGCACGTCCCCCGGCGGGGTGGCACCTGCCGCCGTGCCCGTCGGGACCCCGACGCCGACCCCGACGGGCCCCCCGACCCCCACGGACTCCCCGGCCCCGACGGCGACACCCACCCCCAGGGTCGTGCCGGTCGACCGGCCCGCCCTCACCGCCGTGCGGTTCTCCACCCCGCCGGGCATCGACGCCGATACCGGCGAGTGGGACGGCGCCCCGGACGTGCCGGTCGACCACGTGATCGCCGGAGGTGCCGGCGACGTGGGGTTCGGCGCCCGGGCCCGGCTGGGCTGGGACGAGGACGCCTGGTACATCCTTGCCGAGGTCACCGACCCGACCATCACCCAGACGCATGCCGGCGAGCCGCACCTGCTGTACGAGGGCGACTCGATCGGGTTCGAGATCGGCACGGACCTCGTCACCACGCCGGTCTCCCGACTCCGCGGTGACGACTCCCACGTGCTGATCGGTCCCACCCCGGAGGAGGGCGTCGTCGTGGCACGCAACGTCCCGGAGGGGTCGGCGTTCGAGAAGGGCTCGGGGATCGACGCAGGCAGCTACGCCATCCGGCTCACCGGTGACGGGTACGTCGTCGAGGCGGCCGTCCCGTGGAGCCTGCTGGGCATGGACCCGCCCACGCCGGGGACGGTCCTCGCGACCAACCTCACCGCCAGCGACGCACGGCCCTCGGGGGCGAGGGCCGGTGACCTGCGCGTCATGGTGTCCAACAACCCCGCGCGGCAGAACAACAATGCGCGGTACCGGCACCTGTGGGGCACCGTCGAGCTCACCGGGTAGCGCTCGACGGCGGATCGAGCAGCTCGGCCAGGGACGAACCGTATGCTCTCGCCCATGCGTCGACGCACCTCCCGTCCCGTCCCGGACGTCTTCGAGACGTTCGCCCACCGGGTCGACACGGACGAGGTCGGACCGGTCGCGGTGCCAGCACCGGCGGCGGTCGCCCGCTCCGCCGGCATCACCGTCGGGCTCATGGTCCTGACCTCGCTGGCCTTCGTCGCGGGCGCGTCGCTCGCCGGCCGGTCCCGGCCCGACCTCGTCTACTCCAACCTCGTGTGGGAGGGCCTGGCCATCGCGGCGTGGTCGCTCGCGTGGGGCGCGCTCGCCGCCATGGCCGTGCTCGCCGCCGGAGTGCTCGCGGTCGGCGTGCCGTGGGTGCGCCGTCAGCGCGACGCCCGGTCGACCTCCACCTCGACGCCGTAGGCCCAGCCCGGGCGGAGCGGCAGGGTGTCCCCGCTCCAGAAGCGGCCGGGGTCGTACCAGTTCGTCGGCACGTCGTCGCGCAGGATGCCCATGGCCTCGAGCGTGACGGCGACGACCTCGGCGCAGTACGCGTCCTCCGGCCGCACGCCTGTGCTCTCGGCCTTGCGCGCGGCCTGGCGCCGGGTGAGGTGGCCGTCCCGCCCGCGCAGCCACCGCCAGGCCAGCCCGACGTGCGACGGGAACGAGACCCCGTCGAGCCGGGCGACCGTCCGCAGCAGGGCGTCCTCCTGCTCCTGCCCGACGTCCGGTGACACCTGCCGCAGCCAGGCACGCTGGCCGTACCGGTCCTGCCAGGTCGTGACGGCCTCGCGCAGGTCGTGCAGCTGGACCCCGCGGTGGTGGCCGCCGGTCCAGTGGTCGCGCAACGACCGCCCGAGCTCGGCGTGCCACATCAGCGGCGGCAGGTCCTCGAGGACGACGGCCATCCCGACGTGGTTGACCGGCGAGTTGCTCGCCGTCTGGATGACCCGGTCGGCGACCGTGCCGCCCCGGAAGATCCACAGGTCGCCCGTGCGGGTGGCGTCCACGGCCTTCTCGAAGGGGACCAGACTCGTGCCGGTGCGTGCCATGCGCCCAGTCTGCCGTCCGCGCCCACGCCGCGACGGCATCCGGCGTCCCGTGGCTACGCTGGCGGCATGCCCTCGAACCGCGTGTGGAAGATCGTCGGACTGGCCAGCGTCGTCGGCGTCGTCGCCACCGGGGCGCTCGTCGCCAAGGGCGAGCGCGAGCGCCGGGCCTACACGCCCGACGAGGTGCGCGACCGGCTCCAGGACCGGCTCCGGACCGCGGAGGGCCGGGAGGACACCGCCACCGACTGACGGCTGCTCCCGGCGCGCCCCCGCGGGGTCACGGCTCGACGTCCTCGCCGAACCTCCCGCGGGCGTCGTGCGGGATGAGCGGCTTGTCGGCGCGGGCCCGGATCTGCTGCACGGCCCACGAGTTGCCGTCGAGGTCGGTGAAGCCGAAGAGCGTCCCGCCGTCGCGCTCGTCGAAGACCGTGACCTCGCTGCACTCCACGCCCCTCGACACGAGCTCGGCCCGCGCCGCCGCGGCATCCGCCACGACGAGCTGGATGCCGTGCAGCGTGCCCGGAGCCATCGCGTTCTGCGAGGGCAGGTCGCCGATCACGATCGAGCACCCGGACCCGCGCGGCGTCAGCTGCGCGACGTGCATGAACTCGTTGCGGGTGTCGTGGTCGAGGTCGAACCCGACCTGGTCACGGTAGAAGGCGATCGACGCGTCGAGGTCGCTGACCGGGACGACGACGACCTCGAGGGTCCAGTCCACCTCAGCCGCCGACCAGGGTCTCGAGCCGGTCGTAGCCCTCGGCCATGCCCTTCTCCATGCCCGACTCGACCATCGCGTCGCGTCCCTCGACGGTGCGGCCGATGCTGCGACCACGCAGCCTGGTGCGGCCGTCGCCGAGGTCCTCGAACCACATGAACTCCAGCGCCACCTCGTCGGGCGCCCCGTCGAACTCGAAGGTCTGGAGGGCGAACTCGTTCTCGCGGATGGTGTGGAAGACACCGCGGAAGCCGAACGTGCCGTGGTCGGTCACGTGCTGGTAGCGGTAACCGCCGCCGGACGTGAAGTCCCAGCGCTCGATCTCCATCTCGTAGCCGTGCGGGCCGAGCCACTTCTTGACCTTCTCCGGGTCGCGGTGGGCCTCGAAGACCGCGGCGACCGGGGCGTCGAACTCGCGGGTGAAGTCGATCCACGGCACGCCGGCCGGGATGTCCAGGTTCAGGCTGTTGCTCATGACGTCTCCTCGTCGGAACTGTTGGTTCTGGTGGTGGTGTTGGTGGTGTCCCCCGACGCCAGGACGGCGTCGAGCAGGCGGAAGCGCTGCTCGTGGACCAGCCGGTAGCGGTCGATCCACGCGGTGAGCGCCTCCAGCGCGTCGGGGTTGAGGTGGACCGGGCGGCGCTGCGCGTCCCGGGTCCGGGTGACCAGGCCCGCGTGCTCGAGGACCTGGATGTGCTTCGAGACCGCCTGGAGGGAGATCGCGAAGGGCTCGGCGAGGTCGTTGACGGTGGCCGGTCCGCGGCTGAGCCGGGCGACGATCGCCCGACGCACCGGGTCGGCCAGGGCGGCGAAGCCCAGGTCCACGCGGTCGTCCTCGGTCATCGTCATTCAACCCTTGCCTTGATCAATCAGATGATTGATTACAGCACGATGTGCGAAGGCCGTCAAGGGGTGGATGCCGTCAGCCGGCCGGTTCGGCGGACCGGCCGGCCCAGGCCGAGCGCAGCAGCCGCGACATGGCCTCGCGCGACACCGGCACGGGGTTGCTCGGCGGCACGACCGCGAGGCACCGGTCGGTCGCGTCGGCGAGGTGGCCCTCCGCCAGGCCGAGGTCGCGCAGCGCGGTCGGCGCGTGCAGGTCCGAGCGCAGCGCGAGGAGTGCGCGCACGGCCGACGCCGGGCCGTCCCCGGGCTCGGTTCGGGTCGGGTCGAGCGCGTCGGCGAGGCCGGCCGCCGCCTCGGGCACGGCCGGGGCGTTGAGGGCGAGGACGTGCGGGAGGACCACCGCATGAGTGGCCGCGTGCGGCAGGTCGTGGCTGCCGCCGAGGACGTGGCACACCTTGTGGTGCAGGCCCGACCCCGCGGAGGCGAACGCGACCCCCGCGAGGTGCGCCCCGAGCAGCGCCCCGTCGCGGTCCTCACCCGCTGTGCCGGCGGCGACCGCCCGCAGTCCGGTCGCGAGCAGCCGGGCGCCCTCCAGCGCGAGCGCCCGGTTGACCGGGTCGGCCCGCGGCGCCCACAGGGCGTCGACGCAGTGGGCGAGGGCGTTGAGTCCGCTCGCGACGGCGAGGTCGGTCGGCATCCGGTCGGTGAGGGCGGGGTCGTAGACGACGGCCACGGGAAGGACCGCCGGGTCGGTGCCCGTCGTCTTGGTGCCGCCCCGCGTCAGGCCCCACACGTCCGTCGACTCCGACCCGGCATAGGTCGTGGGCACGGCGACGACGGGGATGCCGTCGGTGAGGGCCACCGCCTTGGCGAGACCGACGGCCGACCCCCCGCCGAGGGCGAGCAGCAGGTCGGCCCCGGCCGCGCGCGCGGCCTGACGGGCCCGCTCGGCGTCCTCCACCGGCACGTGCTGGCGCACCTCGGTCCACCGGAGGGCGACGGGGATGCCGTCCAGCAGGTCGGGCCGGTCCCGCTCCTCACGACCGGACGAGACCACCATGACGCGGCGCGCGCCGAGGCGATCGACCTCCTCCTCGAGGTGCTCCGCCGCGAGCCCGCGCCCGAACCGGACGCGCTGCGGCAGCGTCACGTGCGTGAACCTGGTGGCCATCGTGCTCCCGCCGTGGTGGGGCGCCCCTGCGGGGGGCCGGGTGACGGGCCCAGTGTCGCCGACGCGGGGGGCCGCGGGCGAGGACCTGAGCAGCAGCGGGTGCCTGCCTCGTCGAGGCGGCGAGGTTGTCGGAAACGGTGGCGCGAGACCCTCGCCGGCCGCGACACTCGATGGTGGTGGGATCTCGCGGTGGTCCCCCCGGCCCACAGGGGAGGTGTCGAGGTGCGAGCACGTCGATCGACCACGACCGCCCTGGCCGCCGCCGTCCTCGCCCTGGGTGGCACGTCCCCGGCGCTCGCCGACCCCGCCGGTACCTCCGGCTCGTCGGCCCCGTCGGTCGCGACCGTCGCCTCGCCCGCGGTCGGCCGGGTCGCCGGCGCCGACCGGTACGCGACCTCGGTGGCGGCGAGCCGGGCCGCGTTCCCCACCGGCACCCACCCGTCGGTGGTCTACCTCGTCTCGGGCACCTCCCCGTGGGAGTCACTGAGCGCGACCCCCGCCGCCGTCCACCGGGACGGAGGGGTCCTGCTCACGCGGGCGGACGGCATCCCCTCGACCGTCGCCGCGGAGCTGGACCGGCTCGCCCCGGCGGCGATCGTCGTCGTCGGCTCGACGGCGGCGCTCTCGGACACGGTGCTGGCCCAGGCACGGGCCCACGCACCAGACGTGCGTCGCGTCGCCGGCGGGTCCCGGTACCAGACCGCCCAGGCCCTCGTGCGGAACGCGTTCCCGGCGGGGAGCGCGACGACGGCCTGGATCGCGACCGGCCGCGTCTGGACCGACGGGCTCGTCGCGGGTGCCGCGGCCGCGGCGCACGGGGCCCCGCTCCTGACCGTCGACGGCACGGCGACCTCACTCCCGGGCGCGACCGTCTCCCTCATCCACGACCTCGGCCTGACGTCGGTGACGATCGTGGGAGGCAGCGGCGCGGTCTCCCGGGGCATCGAGACGCAGCTCGACGGGCTCCTCGGCGCCGCGCAGGTCACCCGGGCGACCGGGAGCGACCGGTACGCCGTCTCGGCCTCGGTCAACCGGCTCGCCTTCCCCAGCCTGGCGGCGGGGACCGCCTACGTCGCCAACGGGCGGGACTTCGTCAACGGGCTGGCCGGGGCCTTCCTCGCGGGCCGGACGCAACGCCCGCTCCACCTCACGGTGCCGTTCTGCGTCCCCGCGGCCGTCCGCCCCTCCCTCGCCGCAGCCTCCGTCACCCGGGTCACGCTGCTCGGCGGCGAGGGCTCCGTGCGGGGGCTCGTGGGCACTCTCGAGGCCTGCCGGAGCACCACGTCCGCGTCGAGCCTGTGGGTGCTCGCCAACAAGCTCAACCCCCTGCGCCCGACGTCCTACGTCCCCGCCTCGCTGACGGTGCCGGCCGTGACATACCCGAACGGCCAGCGCCTTCGGTCGGATGCCGCCGCGGCCGTCGTGCGGATGTTCTCCGCTGCTCGGACCGAGGGGGCGGGTCGGATGGCGGTCGCGAGCGGCTACCGCTCCTACAGCACCCAGTACTCCGTCTACTGGAACCGCGTGGCGACGCACGGGCGGGCCTACGCCGACCGGTGGATCGCCCGCCCCGGCCACAGCGAGCACCAGACCGCGCTCTCCCTGGACATCGCGCCCGTCGGGGACCCGTCGTGCAGCGCGCACAACTGCATCGGCTCGACGCCCCAGGGGGTATGGCTGAAGCGCAACGCGTGGCGGTTCGGGTTCGTCCTGCGCTACGAGAGCGGCTACTCGTCCGTCACGGGCTACAGCAGCGAGCCCTGGCACTTCCGCTACGTCGGGACACCGCTGGCGACCGCGTACCGGAACGGTGGCTGGCACACGCTCGAGCAGTTCCTCGACGAGCCGGCCGCTCCCACCTACTGACGGCTGGCGGCGCAGGGGCAGGGCCACCCTCGCGGGGTGAGCCCGGACCGGCGACGCTGCCCCAGCATGGAGGAATCGTCACCTCCCCGGCCGAGAGGCGGATCCGCCATGACTGCGTCACCCGATCGCCATGCCCGCACGATGCTGCCCATCCCGGACCGGCCGCCCCACAGGCTGACGACGTACGACGCCAAGGACCCGGACACGGCCTTCCCGCCGATCGAGCCGCTGCTGCCGCCAGAGGGTGCACCTAACGTCCTCGTCATCCTCCTTGACGACGTCGGCTTCGGCGCCTCCAGCACCTTCGGGGGCCCGTGCAACACCCCGACGGCCGAGCGACTCGCCGCAGGAGGGTTGCGGTACAACCGTTTCCACACCACAGCGCTGTGCGCGCCGACGCGGCAGGCCCTGCTCACCGGTCGCAACCACCACTCGGTCGGCATGGGCAGCATCACCGAGACGGCGACGTCGGCCCCGGGCAACAGCTCCCTGCGTCCCAACACCAAGGCGCCCCTGGCGATGACGCTCAAGCTCAACGGCTACTCGACGGCGCAGTTCGGGAAGTGTCACGAGGTCCCGGTGTGGCAGTCCTCGCCGATGGGTCCGTTCGACGCCTGGCCCTCCGGCGGGGGTGGGTTCGAGACGTTCTACGGCTTCATCGGCGGCGAGAACAACCAGTGGGACCCCGCGCTGTACGAGGGCACCAGTCCCGTCGAGCCACCAGCCACGGCCGAGGAGGGCTACCACCTCACCGAGGACCTCGCCGACCGCGCCTGCAGCTGGATCCGCCAGCAGAAGGCCCTCATGCCCGACAAGCCCTTCTTCGTCTACTTCGCGCCGGGGGCGACCCACGCACCGCACCACGTGCCGAAGGAGTGGGCCGACCGGTACGCCGGCCAGTTCGACCAGGGGTGGGACGCCCAGCGGGAGAGCACGTTCGCCCGGCAGAAGGAGCTTGGCGTCATCCCGGCCGATGCCGAGCTGACCGTGCGGCACGAGGAGATCACGGCGTGGGACGACATGCCTGAGGAGCTCAAGCCCGTCCTCGCCCGCCAGATGGAGGTCTACGCGGGGTTCCTGGAGCACACCGACCACCACGTCGGTCGGCTCATCGACGCCATCGTGGACCTCGGGGTCCTGGAGAACACGATCGTCTACTACATCGTCGGTGACAACGGCGCGTCGGCCGAGGGCACCATGAACGGCGCGTTCAACGAGATGGCGAACTTCAACGGAATGGCAGCCATCGAGACCCCCGAGTTCATGGTCAGCAAGGTGGAGGAGCTCGGCTCGCCCGCCTCGTACAACCACTACTCGGTCGGGTGGGCCTGGGCGATGAACGCACCCTTCCAGTGGACCAAGCAGGTCGCCTCGCACTGGGGTGGCACCCGCAACGGCACGATCGTGCACTGGCCCGACGGCATCTCGGACAGCGGGGGCCTGCGCTCGCAGTTCACCCACGTCATCGACATCGCGCCCACCATCCTCGAGGCGGCCGGGCTCCCCGAGCCCACCATGGTCAACGGCGTCCAGCAGTCGCCCATGGAGGGTACGAGCATGCTCTACACCTTCGGCGACACCGACGAGCCGGAGCGGCACGACCTGCAGTACTTCGAGATGTTCGGCAACCGCGGGATCTACCACAAGGGCTGGAGTGCGGTCACCAAGCACAAGACACCCTGGATCATGGTCGGCGGCGACGTGCCGGCCTTCGACGACGACGTCTGGGAGCTCTACGACGGGAGCGCTGACTACAGCCAGTCCCGCAACCTGGCCGCGAACGACCCCGAAAGGCTGGCCGTGCTCCAGCGGCTCTGGCTGATCGAGGCGACGAAGTACAACGTGCTGCCCCTCGACGACCGCACCGGTGAGCGGATCGAGCCGTCCATGGCGGGCCGGCCCACACTCATCCGCGGGACCTCGCAGCTGTTCTTCCCGGGCATGGGCCGGCTGTCCGAGAACAGCGTGGTCAGCATGAAGAACAAGTCGTTCTCGATCACCGCGGATGTCGACGTCCCGGACGACGGGGCCGCCGGCGTCATCATCGCTCAGGGCGGCCGCTTCGGCGGCTGGGCGGTCTACGTCAAGGACGGCCGGCTCGCGTTCGTCTACAACGTGCTCGGCATCCACGAGTTCTCCACCGTCGCCGACGAACCCGTCCCGGCCGGTCGGCACCAGCTGCGCATGGAGTTCGCCTACGACGGCGGTGGCCTGGCCAAGGGTGGCGACGTGACGCTGTTCCACGACGGCGCACTCGTCGGCACCGGGCGGGTCGGCGCGACCCAGCCCATGATCTTCTCCGCCGACGAGACCACGGACATCGGCCAGGAGACCGGGACGACGGTGACTCCGGACTACACCGCCCGCGACAGCCGGTTCACCGGCCGGATCCAGTGGGTCCAGCTCGACGTCGGCACCGACGACCACGACCACCTCGTCTCGCCCGACGAGCGCCTGCGCGTCGCCATGGCCAGGCAGTGAGCGGACCGGACACCAGCGACACGACCGCCGGCGGGTGCTGCGGCCCGACGCGTGGCGGACCCGCCATCCATGATGCGGATGCCGTCATGCCTGGACCCGTCGGGACCAGCGGACGCGTCCGGCCCGTCGACGCGGGCCGGCGTGGTGCCACGGCATCCATCGACGCCGGCGCCTTCCTCATGGGGTCGGACGACGTGCGCGGTTACGCACGTGACGGTGAGGGCCCCGTGCACGAGGTGGAGCTGGCGGCCTTCCTCCTGGACGTCCACACCGTGACGAACGACCGCTTCGCCGCGTTCGTCGGGGCCACCGGCCACCGCACGACGGCCGAGGTGCTCGGCACCTCCTTCGTCTTCGGAGGCCTGCTCCCTGACGACTTCCCCCCGACGCGGGCGGTGGCCGCGACGCCGTGGTGGCGCGAGGTCGAGGGCGCCGACTGGCGGCATCCGGAGGGTCGGCACACCGGCCTCGCCGGTCGCGGTCACCACCCGGTCGTCCACGTGAGCTGGTCGGATGCCGTCGCCTTCTGCGCGTGGGCCGGCGGCCGGCTCCCGACCGAGGCCGAATGGGAACGGGCCGCGCGGGGCACCGGGGTGGGCCACCACTACCCCTGGGGCGACGACCGGGAGCCCGGTGGACGGCACCTCATGAACGTCTTCCAGGGCCACTTCCCCGGGCACGACACGGGCGACGACGGCTGGGTCGGGACCTGCCCGGTGGGCAGCTTCCCCGCGAACGACCTCGGCCTGTTCGAGATGACGGGAAACGTCTGGGAATGGTGCGCGGACTGGTTCGACCCGGGGTACTACGTCAGGTCGCCCCGGGAGGCGCCGCCCGGGCCGCCCCACGGCGACTCCCGCGTGATGCGGGGAGGCTCCTACCTGTGCCACGAGAGCTACTGCTGGCGCTACCGGGTGGACTCCCGCAGCAGCAACACCCCGGACAGCACGACCGGGAACCTCGGCTTCCGCGTGGCCTACGACGCGACCGGCTGAGGGGCCGAGCCTCAGTCCCGACGGTCCTCACGGCGGTCCTGACGACGGTCGGACCGACGGTTGACGCCGTGGGCGACGACCGCGACGGTCCCGACCGTGGCTGCAGTGCGGGCCACCGGGGCTCCGATGACGCCGCGGCGCATGGCGCGAGCAGGGCGGAGGGGCATGTCAGTTTCCTTCCTGGGATGCGGCGGAGTCCGCCTCGATCGACGCGGCGATGGCCTGGATGGGGATGCGGCCGGTGGCGATGAGCTGGCCCCCGGCTCGCCGGGTCGCGCTCGCGAACGGCGCGGCCCACAGGTTCTCCCAGACGAGGACGCCCGCGACGCTGCCGGGCAGCATCGCCTCCGCGAGCAGCTCGACGTCCTCGGCGGCCAAGATCTCCGCGATGTCCGCCTCGAGCGCGCGGATCGCGTCGGCCTGCGGCGTCTCGTCGATCTCGACCGCCTCGATCGTGCCGTCCTCGAGCTTGGTGAGGATCAGCAGGTCGAGCACCCTGATGACGCCGTCCTCCGAGAGGCGGACCAGCTCCTCAGCCATCTCACCCGAGAAGTTCTGGGCTCCGGCAGGGAACTCGACGACGAGGTAGTCCACCGGACCCAGCTCGTCCACAGTCGTCTCCGTGGTCACGCGATCACCGCTCCTTCTCGTGGGCACCCCGACGGGGGTGACCCCGACACTGCTCCGCGACACTCGCCGCGGCATCACCCCGAGGAGATGAGTGCGGCCTCCAGCCGGGCTGGTCCCGTAGCCCGTCAGGAACCGAGAAGGGGTTGTCGCGCGGGACTGGTTGAATCGGCCCAGCGACACCGATGGAGGTCGCCGCGGCGCACCGCCGCTCACGGAGGGAGACACGATGGGCAGGGCCACGAGGACCGACGCGCAGCCGTCCGCGCTGCACGCCGCCGACAGCCACGACCTGATCCGGGTTCAGGGCGCGCGCGAGAACAACCTCAAGGACATCAGCCTCGAGATCCCGAAGCGGCGGCTCACGGTGTTCACGGGTGTCTCCGGGTCGGGCAAGAGCTCGCTGGTGTTCGCGACGATCGCGGCCGAGTCGCAGCGGATGATCAACGAGACCTACAGCGCGTTCGTCCAGGGCTTCATGCCCACGCTGTCGCGTCCCGAGGTGGACCTCCTCGACGGCCTGACGACCGCGATCATCGTCGACCAGGAGCGGATGGGGTCCAACCCCCGCTCCACCGTCGGCACCGCCACCGACGCGAACGCGATGCTGCGCATCCTCTTCAGCCGGATCGCGAAGCCGCACATCGGGTCGCCCAACGCCTACTCCTTCAACATCCCCACCGTGCGGGCCAGCGGCGCGATCACCGTGGAGCGCGGCAACAAGACGAAGGCGGAGAAGGCGACGTTCAGCCGGCTCGGTGGCATGTGCCCCCGGTGCGAGGGCATGGGCTCGGTCAACGACTTCGACCTCACGGCGCTCTACGACGAGACCAAGTCCCTGAGCGAGGGTGCGCTCACGATCCCCGGCTACTCGATGGACGGCTGGTACGGCCGCATCTTCAGCGGCTTCGGCTTCGACATGGACAAGCCGATCGCGAAGTTCACCAAGCGCGAGCTGCGCGACCTGCTCTACGCGGAGCCGACCAAGATCAAGGTGGAGGGCATCAACCTCACGTACGAGGGCATCATCCCCAAGATCCAGAAGTCGATGCTCTCCAAGGACCCCGAGTCCATGCAGCCGCACATCCGTGCCTTCGTCGAGCGGGCCATCACCTTCACCACCTGCCCCGACTGCGGGGGGACCCGGCTGAGCCAGGACGCCCTGTCCTCGAAGATCAAGGCCAAGAACATCGCCGACCTCTGCGCGATGCAGATCAGCGACCTCGCCGGGTGGGTGCGCGACCTCGAGGAGCCGACCGTGGCTCCGCTGCTCATGGGGCTGCAGCACCTGCTCGACGCGTTCGCGGAGATCGGGCTGGGGTACCTCTCGCTGGACCGGCCGGCCGGCACCCTCTCCGGCGGCGAGGCGCAGCGCACGAAGATGATCCGTCACCTGGGCTCCTCGCTCACCGACGTCACCTACGTCTTCGACGAGCCCACGATCGGCCTCCACCCGCATGACATCGAGCGGATGAACGAGCTCCTGCTCCAGCTGCGCGACAAGGGCAACACGGTGCTCGTCGTGGAGCACAAGCCCGAGACGATCGCGATCGCCGACCACGTCATCGACCTCGGCCCCGGCGCCGGCACGGGCGGGGGCAGCGTCTGCTTCGAGGGCACGGTCGAGGACCTCCAGCGCAGCGACACGACGACCGGCCGCCACCTCGACGACCGCGCCGCGCTCAAGGACTCGGTGCGGTCGGGCGACGGTGCGCTGGAGGTCCGTGCGGCGTCGACGCACAACCTGCGGGACGTCGACGTCGACATCCCGCTCGGCGTCCTCTGTGTGATCACCGGTGTCGCCGGCTCGGGCAAGAGCTCGCTCATCCACGGCTCGGTGGCCAAGCGCGACGGCGTGGTCGTCATCGACCAGGGCGCCATCAGGGGGTCGCGGCGCAGCAACCCGGCGACGTACACCGGGCTGCTCGAGCCGATCCGCAAGGCGTTCGCCAAGGCCAACGGCGTCAAGCCGGCGCTCTTCAGCTCCAACTCGGAGGGCGCCTGCCCCACCTGCAACGGCGCGGGCGTCATCTACACCGACCTGGGCGTCATGGCCACGGTCGAGTCCACGTGCGAGGAGTGCGAGGGCAAGCGATTCCAGGCGGCCGTCCTCGAGTACACGCTGGGCGGCAAGAACATCGCCGAGGTGCTCGCGATGTCGGTGACGGAGGCCGAGGAGTTCTTCGGGGACGGCGAGGCGCGCACGCCGGCCGCCCACAAGGTCCTCGACCGGCTCGCCGACGTCGGGCTCGGGTACCTCAGCCTCGGCCAGCCGCTCACCACGCTGTCGGGCGGCGAGCGGCAGCGGCTCAAGCTGGCCACCCAGATGGGCGAGAAGGGCGAGGTCTACGTCCTCGACGAGCCCACCACGGGCCTGCACCTCGCCGACGTCGAGAACCTGCTCGGCCTGCTCGACCGGCTCGTCGACTCCGGCCGGTCCGTCATCGTCATCGAGCACCACCAGGCGGTCATGGCGCACGCCGACTGGATCATCGACCTCGGGCCCGGCGCCGGCCACGACGGAGGTCTCGTCGTCTTCGAGGGGACGCCCGCCGAGCTCGTCGCCTCCCGCAAGACCCTGACCGGCGAGCACCTCGCCGCCTACGTCGGGACCTGAGCGACCGGGACACGGCGAAGCCGACCGCGTCGCTGCGGTCAGATGACACGTGCCGCCGCGAGATGGACACGTGCGGCCGGACGCGGTCTCGTGCCTCATCATGGATCATGGCGTGGACCGTTGGGGGGCGCCGAAGGTCAGTGGAGAGGTAGACCGATCACCATGAACACTCGCAGCAAGGTGCTGCTCACCGCCGTCGTGGCGGCGACGATGGTCCTGGGCGGGGCCGGCACGGCGTACGGGGCACACTTCCAGGACCGCGCGCTTCCGGGGAGCGCGCTGGGGGGCGTCCCGGTCGCCGGGATGACCCGCGACCAGGTCGCCGCGGTCGTGCAGCAGCGCGCCGACGACGTCACGGTCACACTGGGCACCGGCTCGGCCACACGTACCGAGCACCTGGCCGACCTCGGCTACACGGTCGACGTCGAGGCCACCGTGGACGCGGTGTTCGCCGCGAACGAGTCCTGGTCGTCGTACGCGACGTCGCTGGTCTCGTCCCGGGACGTCGACGCCGTCCTGCACACGGACACCGCGACCACTGAGCGGGTCGTCGCCGAGCTGGTCGGGCAGGCGGGCAAGGCCGGCACGGATGCGAGCGTGAAGCTCTCGCCCGGCAAGACGTCGTTCGTGGTCGCGCCTGCGGTGCAGGGCAAGACCGTCGACAGGGCGAGCTTGCATGACGTCGTGGCCGGCGCGGCACGCGACCTGTCGTCCGCGACGGCCACGGTGCGGTTCGTCGATGCCGTCCCGGAGGTGACCACCGAGGCCGCCCAGCACGTCGCCGACCAGGCCAATGCGCTGGTGGCGCACGAGGTGACGGTCGCCGACGGCGAGGAGAAGCACGCCGCTCCCACAGCGACCAAGGCGTCCTGGGTGACCATCGCGACCACCGATGGGGCCCTGGGCACGCCGACGGTGAAGATCGCGAAGGTACAGTCCTGGGTCGACGCCGTCGCGAAGACCGCGAAGGTCGAACCGACCGCCGGGGTGCGCAACGTCGGCTCCTCCGGCACCGTGCGGGCGGTCGTGAGGCAGGCGCACGACGGCCAGGTGGTGTCCAACGCCGCAGACGTCGCCAAGGCCGCGGCGCAGGCGCTGACCACGGGCCGCGACTACAAGGGCAGCTTCGAGTACCGCAAGGTCGCGGCCGAGTGGACCGATCGACGCGTCGCCGCGGGCGCCGAGAGCCTCGCCTACCCCGCCGCCCGCGGGGAGAAGTGGATCGACGTCAACCTCAGCAGGCACACGATGACCGCCTACGTCGGGGCGGCCGTCGCGTCCGGGCCCATCGCGATGGTCAACGGAGCCGCCGAGACGCCCACCGTGGTCGGCACGTTCCACGTGTACTCCAAGAACCCCCTGATGACCATGCGTGGCAACAACGCCGACGGCACCAGGTACGAGACCGAGGACGTGCCCTGGGTGTCGTTCTTCCACCGCGGGTACGCCCTGCACGGGGCGCCATGGCGGTCGACGTTCGGCTACTCCGGCTCGCACGGCTGTGTCAACCTGCCGGTCGGCGTCGCGAAGTGGGTCTACGACTTCGCGCCGATCGGCACGCCCGTCGTCACCCACTACTGAGCGGCACGGCATCCGGCCGACGACCCGGGCGGGTCAGGCGGAGATGAGCCGGTGCGGATGCCCGGGCGCGCGGCCCTGGAACGTGAGGATGGCGGGGTTCTGGATCACGCCGTCGCGGATCTCGACCGCCCGCCGGATCGTGGGGTGGGCGTCCCAGGCATCGGGTCCCCCCATCACGGTGCGGATGAAGGGCAGGAGGGCTTCGCTGTTCTCCCACGTCGCGGAGCGCCACAGGTGGCTGGGGCTGTGGTCGACGGCGTAGTACATGACGCCCGTACCGACGTCGAACGTCGGCTCCGCGAAGGTCGTCGGTCGGGCCCACGAGAACCCCATCGCCTCGTCGCAGGAGACGTCGACGACGATCGTGCGGGACGTCAGCGACGTCAGGTCGTCCTCGGTCAGGAACACGAGGGGCGCGTCGGTGTCCTGCAGCACGCAGTTGACGATGATGTCGTGCTCGCCCAGGAAGTCCGGGAGCGGCACGCGCCCGTGGGGCGTCGCGGCGTGGCTGACCCGGGCGGAGGAGTGGTCGCTGTCGAAGTGGATCATGCGCACCGAGGGGATGGGCGCGGCCACCGCGGCCACCTGGCGGTGGGTGAGGACGTCCACGTCGTTCACGCCCATCGCGGTCAGCGCCGTGACGGCCCCACGGGCCGTGGCGCCGAACCCGATGACGACCGCACGCAGCTTGGGGCCGTAGTCGCCCGTGACGCCTGCGAGCTGCAGCGCATGGAGCACCGAGCAGTAGCCCGCGAGCTCGTTGTTCTTGTGGAACACGTGGAGGCCGAACGACCCGTCGTCGTTCCAGTGGTTCATCGCCTCGAACGCGATGAGGGTGAGCCGCTCGTCGACGGCGCGCTGCGTCAGGGCGGTGTCCTGCACGCAGTGCGGCCACCCCCACAGCACCTGCCCCGCGCGCAGCTCCTCGACGTCGCCGAGCAGGGGCTTCGGCTGCAGGACGACGTCGCACTCGTCGATGAGCTCGCGGTGGGTCAGCAGCCCGGCCACCTGTGAGCCGAGGTCGTCATCGAACACCCCGAACGGCTCGCCGTAGCCGCGCTCGAGGTAGATGTGGGCGCGCAGGTCCTGGGGGATCCGGTCGAGGTGCCGCGGGTGGAGCGCCAGGCGACGCTCGTTCTCCTTCCGCGAGCGCCCCATGACACCGAGGCTGAGGACCGGGACCGTCGACGGCATCCGTTCGCTGTCGCGCTGCTGACCGGCACTCGGTCCTGACTCGCTCACGGCCACGTCCGTTCAGAGGCCCACGGACCTCGGGTCGCACCCACGCAGGTCCGGGCGAGGAACCGTCGACCTCGCGCGACCGGCCCTGCGCCGCCAGCGTACGCCGCGGGGGAAAGGCGATGATGGATGCCGGGCCCCTGCCAGTGAGAGCTTCGAGCGGGTGCCGTCCAGCCCTACAGGCCGTCGTCGTCGTGCGTGGCTGTCGTCGTACCCGGCGCGGACCTCGCGTTCAGGGCCACAGCGACCCCCGGAAAGACCATCACCGACAGCACCCCTGCGCCGACGAGCGCTGCCGCGTTCGCCGGGAGCATGTGCCCTGTGCTCAGGCCGATCTCGGACAACGCCACCAGCAACGGCAGCGCCGTGGCAGTCAGGAACATCATCTGGAACCGTTGTGGTCGCGGCAGCAGTCGCTTGTAGAGAACCAGTGCCGGCAGGCCGCGGACGGCCAGCAACAGGACGAAGAAGACCAGCAGGCGAAGCGGGTTCTGGGCGATCGAGTGGAGATCCAGACCCATACCGGACGACACGAAGAAGACGGGGATGAAGAAGCCGTACCCCACCGCGTCCAGTTTGGTCTCCAGCGAGCCGACGTCGCCCGGCGCCCACCGTCGCAGCACCACCCCGGCCAGGAATGCGCCCAGCACGACGTCCAGGCCGAAGTTGCTCGCCACGAGGAGGAGCGCGAACAACAGCGTCAAGGTGAACCGGAGCGTCGTCTGTGATGTGGAGTGCTCCCCCTCGCTCGTGATCGTGGCGAATCGCTCGCTGTGCGCCAGGCGCGGGACGAAGGTGAGCAGGAGGGCTACCGCGCCCATCGCCACCAGGGAGACGAGGCCGAGGACCTTGCCGTTGGCACTGAGGAAGACGGCGATCCCGACGATGGGAAGGAACTCGCCGACCGCCCCTGCGGGCAGGATGTAGGAGCGGAACGTTCCGCTGAGCATGTCGTTGTCACGCAGGATCGGCAGCAGCGTGCCGAACGCCGTCGTGGTGAGCCCCAGGGCAACCGGCACGAAGGCGTGCACGAAGCCCGCGGCGGCCAGGACGCCAGTCACTCCGACCGCAAGGACAGCGGTCACGAACCAGCCGATGACCGCGCGCCGGCCACCGTCCCCACGAAACAGTTCCAGCTCGAGTTCGTAGCCGGCCATCAGGAACAGGAACCCCAGTCCGATGTTGGCCAGCAGCTCGATCGCGTCCCGCTCGGCCCAACCCAGGACGTCGGGGCCGATGATGACGCCGCCCACGATGAGCACGACGACCTGCGGCAGCTTGGTCCGGTGGAGCAGGGCGACGACGAAGGGCGCCAGGGTGGCGACCAGGGAGACGATCAGCAGCGTGCGCAGTCCGGTCTGAAGGCTCATCGACACCTGCTTTCGACCCGAGTGTCGGCAGTGGCGCCCATGGCAGTCACCTTGTCGGTCGGAGGCGAGAAGTGCTACCTGAGGCCGCGACTCGACACCGCAACGGGAGCGCTTGTGCGTCGCTTCCTGGCACGTCGTGCCCTCAGGACGCCCGCGTCGAGCTGCCGCCGGGGGTCCGCGCGGACGCGCTGGCTCCGTACCGCGCGGCCAACGGCCCCGAGCTCAGCCCGTGAGCGAGGACGCTGAGCACCACCGTGGTCGCGATGATCGCCACGGCCTCGTCCGCCTCCGTTCCGAGCGCCTCGAGCGCCAGCAGCGCGAACACGAGCGACGCGAGTCCCCGCGGGCCGAACCAGCCGATGAACAAGATCGTCCACCGGTCCAGGCCGGCGCCGACGGCAGCGAGGGCGACCGGCAGCATCCGGACGACGGTGAGGCTCAGCACGGCATACACGACGGTCAGGGCGTCCAACCGCTCGACCATGATGGGGACGGCGACTGCGCCGAAGGCGCACCACACCAGGAGTGAGACCAGTCCGCCCATCTGGTCGAGGAAAACCAGCTCGGCCGGCCCTCGACGGCCGGCGAGGGCCCCGAAGGCCGCGCCGGCGCAGAAGGCCGCGACGAAGCCGTTGCCTCCCATCGCCACCGCGGCCGCATACGCGAGCAGGGCCAGGGCCAGGACCGCGATGCCGCTGAAGTCCTCTGCCGCCCAGCCACCCCGGCGGGCGTGCCTCAGCAGCCATCCGCCGAGGCCGCCCACGGCGGCACCCACCACCACGCCGACGACGAGCGTGACGAGCGCGCGGCCGGGCGTCTCCGCACCCGCCAGGCCGGCCGCGGCCGCGGCGCCGGCGATCGCGAACATGACGACCGGCGTGGCGATGCCGTCGTTCAGTCCGCTCTCGACGGTGATGACCTGACGGATCCGTGAGGGAACGACCGGGTTGGTCACGACCGGCCTGCCGAGTGCTGCGTCCGTGGGGGCCAGGGCGGCGCCGACGAACAGCGCCAGCCACAGGCCCAGGTGTGGCCAGAACCATGCGGCCAGGACCGACCCGAGGACGATGGTCAGCGGAAGGCCGATTCCCAGCAGTCGCAGGTATCGACCCACGTCTCGTCGCAGCTCGAGGAGCGGCAGGCGCGCGGCATCCGAGAACAGCACCCACGCGAGGGTGACCTCGACGAGGGGGGTGATGGCCTCGGGGCCGTGGGCGCCATCGGTGCTGTCGACCAGACCGGCCCAGTAGAGGAGCGCGCCCAGGGCGACGAACACCACGGGCGCCGTCAGGTCCGCCCGCTCCAGGCGTGCCGAGACCAATCCCCAGCCGAACAGGGCGGCGGTGACGAGGACGACGGCGGTCACCTCCACGGGCACAACACCTCCTCGACCAGGACTGCGCGGCTCCGGCGGTGATCACCGAGAGGACGTGAGGACCCGGCATCCGGGAATCGTCGTGCGCTGAACGACGGTACCGCCCGTGCGGCGAATCTCGGGCCCCCCGGGGGCCGACGGCATCCACGTCGCCTCTCATCGGCACCTGAAGCCCGGGACGTGGTCGGTAGCCTGCACGGTATGAGCCCCCGACTCCGCAAGACGCTGCTGGGCAACCTCGGGTTGCTGGCCGCGATGGTCGCGATGGGGTTCATCCTCGTGCCGAGTGGGGACTGGAACACCCCGAAGCGGGTGGCTCGCCGCGAGCAGGAGCGCGAGCAGCAGCGGCAGAGAACTCCGTACGGCGAGTGAGGTCCGGGCTGGGGCCCCGCACGCCCGATCAGCCCCAGCGCCAGCAAGGTCAGGCCACTGATCGAGCCGGTGGTCATGCCCCGCTACTCCTCACCCTGCGCGCTTCATCTCGACCTCCTCGGTGGCACGGAGGCCCCAGACGCCGCGCCACCACTCACCGGGACCCAGCTCGACCAGGTCCGAGCCGGTGCGAAAAGCATCGGGCGGGCAGGTCATGGGTTCGATGGCCACGGCGGCTCGGCGTCTCTCAGCCCCCTCCACCTCGTCGGCCGTGTAGACCATGAGGTACCGGTACGCGTCATCCGCCCACAGCTCCACCGATCGACCGCCGACGGGGTCCTCGAGCCGGGCCACGGCTCTCCCGTCGGTGCCTCGCACCAGCTCACCGAAGCACGTGTCGAGGCGCGTCGGCCCCACCCGCCGGGGCAGCCTGAAGTCAAGAGGGCTCCCCTCGACATCGACCATGGCCGCCTCGCCACTGGGAGCAGTCGGGTCCAGGGCCGCGGTGGCCGGCACGGTGAGAAGGAGCTGGTCGACCGGGTCCGTGGCGAGCCTGAGGTACGGATGGAAGCCGGCCCCGAACGGCACCGGCTCGATGTCGGCGTTTCGGGCCTCGAGCGTCACCATGAGGCCGGCATGGGTCAGCGCGTAGGTGATCTGGAGGTCCAGGTGCCACTCGTACCCGGGCTGCGGGTGCAGGCTGCACGCCAGGGACACGGTCGCCGCGTCGTGCGCCACGGGCGACCAGTCCAGCCACCGCACCAGTCCGTGGATGGCGTCGTGCCGGTCCGGTTCGTCGAGAGGTGCCTGGCAGTCGTGCTCGCCGTAGCGGTACCTTCCGTCGGTGAGCCGGTTCGGCCAGGGCGCGAGGACCTGGCCGCGTCCGTCGACCGAGCGCTCGTCGGCTCCGAAGCCATCGACCACGTCCAGGCCGTCGACCGTGAAGGTCCTCAGGGTCGCCCCCACCTGGGCGATCTCGGCACGCTGGTCGGCGTGGGCGATGACGTACTGGTGACCTGACGGTGGCCTGCGATCCATCTGGTTCATGACGGGACCGCCGGCCTCGCCTGGGGGCCGAGTCCCGTCGCCGGGCGTGCAGGTGACTCCGTGGAGGGCAGTCCCCTCGCGATCGCGAAGGCCAGCAGGGCCATGGCCGCGGCTGCCACGGCCGTCCAGCCGTACAGCGCGGACAGGTCGGCGCCGGCATCGACCAGGGGGCCGACACCGAAAGCCGCAACGCCGTACCCGACCTGGTAGCAGGCGATCACCCCACCAGCGACGGCCGACGACATCCCCGTCAGGGAGCCCTGGCCCAGGCTGATGGTCAGCGGGAGCAGGGCCGAGCAGCCCAACCCGGCCAGGCCGAAGACGGCGATCGCGAGCCACGGCATGTCATCCGGGAGCGCCGCCGTGAGGACGAAGGTCCCCACGAGCAGGAGGGGAAGGAGCTGGAACACGGTCCGGGACGGCATCCAGCGACCGATCACCGCGAACAGGATCCGGCCCAGGGTGACCATGGCCCAGAACGCGGTCAGGGCGAGCGCGGCCTGCGTCGTCGAGGCTCCGAGGGACGACGTCATGTCCGACTGGGACCAGTTGCCGTTCATCGTCTCGCAGATGCCGTAGAGCAGGGCGAAGGCCGCGAACAGCCAGAAGCGCGACGGGATGCCGCTCGGCGTCGGGGCCTTCGCGGCGGCGGCCCCGCTCGGCTCCGTCCGCAACGGGAGCCTGGCGCTGGCGAGCAGGAGCACGACCAGGAGCACCGTCGACAGGACGGGTAGCCCCCACCAGAAGCCCAGTCCGACGAAGACGGCGACGAAGACGGGAGCGAGGGCGGTGCCCGCCCCGAGCAGGGCGTTCAAGGTGAGGACGGCGTGGTCGGGGCGCTCCGGCTGGAACGCGGCGACATACGTGTTGAGGATCGGCACCGTCAGCCCGAAACCCGCGCCCAGGAACGCCGTCGCCAGCAGCAGCAGTGGGTAGGCCACCGGGTCCGTCTTCACGGCGCTCGTGACCACGAGGACCACCATGGCGGTGATGTTCGCGCCGAGCCCGAGCAGCAGCACCTTCTTGCTGCTCAACCGGCGGGCCACGCTCGCACCGAGGAGTGACGCCGCGATGGCGGTCACCACCTGCGGGAGGAACATGGCGCCGTACTGCGTACCGGTCAGGTCGTACTCGGTGGGGTCCGTGAAGATCGTGCTGGCCGCCGGGAAGGTCACGAGCGTGATGCCCTGGACCAGTCCCGCCAGGTTCACGACGCGGATCTCGGCCTTCGACGCCATGGTTGCTCCCCGGCCGACCCGGTTCAGCCGAGTCGCGCCAGCACGTGGTCGCCGACCCGCAGGGCGTTCGCCATCGCGGTGAGGGCGGGGTTCACTGCCCCGATGCTCGGGAAGAAGCTGGTGTCGACGACGTAGAGGTTGTCGAGCTCGTGGGCCTTGCAGTCCGGGTCGAGCACGGAGGTCGCGGGGTCGTTGCCGAAGCGGACGGTGCCGGACTGGTGGGCGCAACCCGCGACCGGGATGTCGTTCTTCATGTAGGCGTCACGCGGGAGCAGGTGGTGAGGATGCATGCCGAGGTGGCTGAGGTGGCGCTTCACCCGGTGGTAGAGCTGCTCGAGCGGCTCGCGGTTGTTCGGGGTGTAGCTGAGGACGATGCTTCCGTTCTCCGCCAGCGTGACCCGGTTGTCGGGGTCGGGGAGGTCCTCGGTCGACAGCCAGAAGTCGACTGCGTGCTCGGCGACCTCGTCGAGCGCGAACAGGGGCGCGAGCTCGGCAATGTGCTTCTCGCCCCGGTACATCGGAGCCGAGGACTTCCCCACCATCTGGACGTTGCCCATGGGGAACTCGAAGTCGTCGTCGCCGAAGTACCAGTCGTTGATGCCGAGCGTCTTCTGGAAGCGGGTGTCGTTGCGCTCCTTCGAGATGGCAAGGAACGCACGGCTGTTGTGGAACATGTAGTTGCGCCCCACCTGGTCGGACCCGTTGGCCAGGCCGCGGGGGTGACGGTCGTTGGCGCTCGCGAGGAGGAGCTTGGCGGAGTTCGCCGCCCCGGCCGAGAGGACCACGATCGCGGCAGTGAACCGCTGCTCGCTCCCGTCGACGTCGGCGACCACCGAGGTGACCGTGCCGCCCGAGGGGTCGGTCTCGAGGCGTCGCACGGTCGCGTTGCGCAGCAGCGTGACGTTGTCGTGTGCCAGGGCCGGGCGGACGGCAATCACGTCGGCATCGGACTTGGCGTGGACCAGGCAGGCGAACCCGTCGCAGGTGGAGCAGCGGATGCAGGCGCTCGAGGCGGGGTCCGACTCGTCGAGCATGATCCCGTTGGGAGAGTGGAACGGGTGGAGCCCCACCCCGGCCAGCCCGTCGAACAGCTCCTGGATGCGTGGCTCGTGCGAGACGGGGGGAACGGGTACGGGCCGCCCCGCGGGTCGGTCGGGTCCTCGCCGCGCACGCCGTGCACCCGGTAGAGGGCCTCGGCCTGGGCGTAGTACGGCTCGAAGACGTCGTAGCCGACCGGCCACGCGGGCGAGGTCCCGCCGTGGTGCCTGAGCTCCCCGAAGTCCTGCTCCCGCAACCGGTACAGCGCGGCACCGTAGAACTTCGTGGCACCACCCACGAAGTAGTGCACCTGCGGCTGGAAGGCCCTGCCGGCCGAGTCGTACCACGTGTCTGCAGAGACGTAACGGTTGTCGACGAAGACCGCAGTGGCGTCCCAGTTCTGGATCTCCCGCGGCAACCAGTCGCCGCGCTCGAGGATCAGCACCCGCTTCCCGGAGGGCGCGAGGCGATGAGCGAGAGTGCCACCACCGGCTCCGGATCCCACGATGATGACGTCGTACACGTCGGCCATGACGGCCTCCTCAGGTCTCGGTGCTGCTGTTGGTGGTGGCCGGGAACGGGTCCAGGACGATGTGGGGGACGTCCTCGCCGTGGTCGGCCCAGGCGAGCCGCCGTGGAGTCGCCGATGCCTCGACGGTGGCGGCGTGGTCGCGCTCGAAGTAGTCCCAGGCCCACTCGAGGAAGGCGTCCGTCTTGCTGTGGACGCCGCTCAGCAGCGTCGCGTGGACCCCGAGCCAGGCCGCGAACGCGATGGGACCCTCCACCTGGTGTCGGTGCCGGCCGACCTCGGCCACGGCCGCGTTCCGACCGATCATCGCCATGATTCCCTTGTCCTTGTACACGAAGGGCTCGAGAGGCTCGCCCTTCAGCTCGTGCACGATGTTCCTCGCGGCCCACCGGCCGGACTGCTGGGCCACCGAGCCGAGCTGGGGCAGCGCGGCGGCCCGCGGGTCGTCGCTGGTGGGGATGTTGGCGACGTCGCCCACCGCGTAGGCGCCGGGGAAGCCGGGCACCGTGAGGTCCGCCTGCACGTCGAGGCGGCCGCCGCGGCCGGGAGCGGGCCCGGCACCCGAGGCGATCGCCGCGCCGGACTCACCGCCACCCCACACCACGGTCCGGGTCGCGACGGTCGTGCCGTCGTCGAGCTCGACCAGGGCCGGGTGGACGGCCGTGACGCCCACGCCGAGCCGGACCTGCGCACCGGCTGCGGTCAGCTTCTCGAGGGCGTAGTCGTGCGCCTTGCCCGAGAACTGGCCGAGGAGGGCGTGGCCGCGGTCGACCAGGATGATCCGGCCCGGCGCCTCGAGCCGGCCCGTCGCGTGGAGCGCGAGCATCAGCTCGGCCAGGGCCCCGGTGGTCTCCACGCCGGTGGGGCCGCCGCCGACGACCACCACGTCGATGACGCCCTCCTCCCGGGACGACTGGTCGGCCATCGTCCGCTGCAGCAGGCGCTGGAGGTGCAGGCGTAGGCGTTCGGCGTCGGCCACCGAGTACAGCGGGAAGGCGTGCTCGGACGCGCCCGGCACCCCGAAGAAGTTCGGTTGCGCGCCGGCCGCGACGACGAGGTGGGACCCCTGCAACGTGCGGCCGTCGGCGAGCGACAGGGTGAGCGCGGACAGGTCGGCCCCGACGACCGGGGCGGTCACGACCTCGACGCTGGGGTGTTCCCTGAAGATCGTGCGGTGTGGTCGCGCGATGTCCTCCACCGGCAGCTGCGAGCTGGCCACCTGGTAGAGGAGCGGCTGGAACTGGTGGTAGTCGTTGCGGTCCACCAGGGTCACGTCCACCGCGTGCTCGCCGAGCCAACGCGCGCAGGCCACGCCCGCCAACCCACCGCCGAGGACCAGCACCGGGTCAGCCACGGCCACCACCCGCGTCCCCGCTCCCGGCCGCCCCGGCATCCCCGGCATCCGCCACCGCCGTCAACGGCTTGGTAATCGTCTCCAGGGACTGCCCCTCGGCCTTGACACCGAAGAGCCCGGCGGGCATCCGGGTGTGGAAGGGGCTCCAGCTGAGCCGGTCCAGCCGGGCGGGGGTGGTGGAACGCAGGGGAACCGAGCTGTTCACGGTCATGGTCGTTCCCTTCCAGGTCGGCGGTGGCGCTGATGCGGCCGCTCAGACCGACATCTCCTCGCGGCGGTCGGCCAGGACGATCCGGGCCGCCGCCTCGATCAGCGCGAGGTGTGAGAAGGCTTGGGGGAAGTTCCCGAGGTGACGGGCGCGCGCCACCTCGAACTCCTCCGCGTACAGGCCGAGGGGGGAGGCGATCCGCAGCAGTCGCTCCATGAGGTCGGTGGCCCGCGGCATCTCCCCCACGATGGCCAGCGCCGAGACCAGCCAGAACGAGCAGATGAGGAAGGTGCCCTCCTTGCCTGACAGGCCGTCGTCGGTCTCGCCGGTGACGTAGCGCAGGACGTAGCCGTGCTCGGTCAGCTCGGCCGCGATGGCGTCGACGGTGTTCCGCATCCGCTCGTCGGTGCCCGGCAGGAAGCCGAAGATGGGGGCGAGCAGCGTCGAGGCATCCAGTGCGTCGGTGTCGTAGTGCTGGCGCAGCACCCCCCGGTCGCTGACCCCGTGCTCGAGGATGTCGGCCCGGATCTCCTCGGCGGCCTCCGACCAGGTCTTCTCCAGCGCCTCGTCGTCGCGGATGCCGGCCAGCTTGGCCGCGCGGTCCAGGGCGACCCAGCCCATGAGCTTCGAGGAGACGTAGTGCTGCGGCGCCCCACGGGCCTCCCAGATCCCCTGGTCGGGTTCCCGCCACGACGCCAGGGCGCCCTGCGCCTGCGACTGCACCAGTGGCCACAGCCGACGCGGAAGGTGCTTGCTGCGTCGGGTGTGCAGCAGGAGGGAGTCCAGCACGGCTCCGTAGACGTCGTTCTGGCGCTGGTCGAAGGCCCCGTTGCCGATGCGGACCGGACGGGCTCCCTCGTACCCGGACAGCTCGTCGCGAGTCGACTCGGTCAGGTCGCGGCGGCCGTCGATCCCGTACATGATCTGGAGCCCGCCGTCAGGGTTCGGCTCGAGGTCGGCGACGAACTGCATGAACTCGTCGGCCTCCCAGTCGAGGTTGAGGAAGTGCAGTGCCTGCAGCGTGAAGGTGGTGTCGCGCATCCAGGTGAAGCGGTAGTCCCAGTTGCGCTCACCCCCAGGGGTCTCCGGCAACGACGTGGTGAGAGCCGCCACCGTCGCGCCCGTCGGCATGTAGGTCAGTCCCTTGATCGTGAGCGCCGACCGCTCCACGGGGTTGCGAAGCGGGTGGTCGGGGATTCTGGCCCGGGCCAGCCAGCTACGCCAGAACAGCACGGTGTGATCGATCCGGGCCGCGGCGTCGTCCACGTCCACCGGGGCGTCCCAGCCGTCGGCCCAGGACAGCGCGCAGAAGACCCTTTCCCCCTTGGTCAGCCGGTGTCGGGCGCGGGCAGCGCCGCCCTCGATGCCGAGAGTCATGTCGGTGGACAGCCGGAAGGTCTGCCCGGCGCCGGACGCGTCGGCGGCATGGGCGTCGTCGTCGACCATCGACCAGGTCGCCGGGGTCCGGCCGTAGTCGAATGCCGGCTCGCAGACCAGGTCGACCTCGACCCACCCGTCGAGACACTCGACCACTCGGACCAGGACGTGCTCGGCGTCGGCATCCGACGGAGGCCTGGTGTGCGGCGTCACCAGGTCCGGCCCCTGCCGGCGTTTCATCGTCAGGGCGTCCTGCACGAGGAGCCAGCCGCCCGGCGTGTGCCACGTCGTCGTGATCACGTTCGTGCCCGGGACGTACGAGCGCTGGGTGGGCACGTTGATGCCGTACGGACCCACGCGGAAGGAGCCGGCCCCACGGTCGAGCAGGTTCCCGAAGGCGCTCGGCGAGTCGAACGCGGGCACGCACAACCAGTCCACCGAGCCATCGGGTGCCACCAGCGCCCCGGTGTGGCAGTTCGACAGGAATGCGTAGTCGGCGATGGGCGGGAACGGCGACGTCGAGAGGCTCACGTCACGACCTCCTTCGATGCAGGGCCACCGACAACGATGGAACGACACCGCGCCGCCGGCATCCCCCCAACGGGATGAATCGACGGGGCCGAGGCGCCGGGCCCGATGCGCCCGACAAGAAGGACTTTCATCCACGGTGGGTGACGACGTCGCTGTCCGTGGGCGCGATACTCGGATCGATCGTTGCCCCTTGCCTGATGAGCGGGTGCCGGACCGGAGGGAGTCGCCGCGTGGACGCACTCGACCTGGCTCGCCTCCAGTTCGCCTCGACGAGCATCTACCACTTCTTCTTCGTCCCGGTCACGATCGGGCTGGCGTTCCTGGTCGCCCTGCTGCACACGGCCTGGTTCCGCTCCGGGGAGCTCCGTCACCTGCGCTTGACCAGGTTCTTCGGCACCCTGCTGCTGATCAACGTGGCGATCGGCGTGGTCACGGGCCTGGTCCAGGAGTTCCAGTTCGGGATGAGCTGGTCGGAGTACTCGCGGTTCGTGGGCGACGTGTTCGGGGCCCCGCTGGCGATGGAGGGACTGGCTGCGTTCTTCCTGGAGTCGACGTTCCTCGGGCTCTGGGTCTTCGGGTGGAAGGTGCTCTCGCCCCGCGCCCACCTGCTCTCGGTGTGGCTGGTGGCCTTCGGGGCCATGCTGTCGGCGGCATTCATCATGGCCGCGAACTCCTGGATGCAGCACCCGGTGGGCTACACGGTGAACGCCGACACCGGCCGACCACAGCTGTCCTCGATCGGCGACCTGTTCACCAACCCGGTCTTCATCTGGGGCTACGTTCACGTCCTGCTCGCCTCGCTGGTCTCCGGCGCGCTCGTCATGCTCGCGGTCTCGGCGTGGCAGCTGCGCCGGGGACGGGAGGTGTTCGGAACTTCGGCGGTGCTCTCGATCGTCGTCCTGCTCCCGGCGTCGGTGCTGGCGCTCGGCGTGGGCAGCCACCTCGGTGTCGTGGAGGCCACCTACCAGCCGATGAAGATCTCGGCGGCGGAGGCGCAGTGGGAGACCTGCCAGCCCTGCTCGTTCTCGCTCTTCCAGATCGGGGGTGGTGCGAACGACGAGACCCCCACCCAGATCCTCGAGGTGCCCCACCTGCTGTCAGTCCTGGCGACCGGGACGTGGGACGGCGAGGTCGTCGGCCTCAACGAGCTCCAGCAACAGGACAGCGAGAAGTACGGGCCCGGCGACTACGTGCCCAACGTGTTCATCCAGTACTGGTCGATGCGGGTGATGGCCTACCTCGGCTCCCTCGTCGCCGTGCTGGCACTGTGGGGAGCCTGGCTGGCCCACCGCCGCACCTTGGCGACGTCGCGCGTGTTCCTGTTCCTGGCCACGTGGGCCGTCGTGACCCTGTTCCTGATGAACACGGCGGGCTGGATGCTCACCGAGAACGGACGACAGCCCTGGATCGTGCAGGGGCTGATGAAGACCGCTGACGGTGTCTCCACGTCGGTGTCGCGCACCGAGCTCATCATCAGCCTCGTCGCCTTCCTGCTCATCTACGCCGCCCTGGGGGTGGCGGACGTCGTCCTCATGCTGCGCTACGGACGTCGCGAGCTGGACCTCGATGCTTCCGACGAAGAGCTCGAGGGCGACCCCAAGGTCCCGGCCCTGACCTACTGACCTGACCCGAACTCGCTGATGAGGAGCGGCCCGTGAACCTCGCGAACCTGTGGTTCGTCATCGTCGCCGTCTTCTGGACCGGCTTCTTCGTCCTCGAAGGCTTCGACTTCGGCGTCGGGGCGCTGCACGCCGTCCTCGGCCGCTCCGAGGTTGAGCGACGTGTCGCGATCAACACCATCGGCCCGTTCTGGGACGGCAACGAGGTCTGGCTGGTGGTGGGCGGGGCGGCCATCTTCGCCGCGTTCCCAGCCTGGTACGCCACCTGGCTGTCGGCTGCGTACCTCGCGGTGCTGCTGCTCCTGCTGGCGCTGATCGTCCGTGGGCTCACGTTCGAGTGGCGCGGCAAGGGACGCAGCGACCGGTGGCGCTCGCTGTGGAGCACTTGCCTCGTGGCCGGCAGCGTGCTCGCCCCGACCGTTCTGGGCATCGCCCTGGGCGACCTGGTGGCGGGCCTGCCGGTCGACCAGGACCAGCAGTACACGGGCACCTTCTGGAACCTCTTCACCGGGTTCGGGGTCTGGACCGGCCTGACGTTGTTGGTGCTCTGCCTGCTCCACGGTGCGGCGTTCCTGGCCCTGCGCACCACCGGCGACCTGACCGCACGAGCTCGGCGTCTCGGCGTCCTCGTGGCGCTGGCGGCCCTGGTGGCCGTGGCCGTCTACGCGATCTGGCTGGTGGCCATCGCCGAGCCCGGGCTCGGCTCCTACGTGCTGCTCGCGCTCGCACTCATCGGCGTCGTGGTCGCCATCATCAGCCTGCGCCAGGACCGGGACGGACGCGCCTTCACCGCGACCGCGGTCGCCATGGCGGCCACCGTCGGAGCGCTGTTCGCCAGCCTCTTCCCGGACGTCCTGGTCTCCAGCACCAGCGCCGCGTACACGCTGACGGTCGAGAACAGTGCATCGGGCGACTACGCGCTCACGGTGATGACGGTCGTCGCGGCGGTCTTCTTCCCGGTGGTGCTGCTCTACCAGGGCTGGACGTACGTGGTGTTCCGGCACCGCATCGGTGGCCAGCCAGCACCCGTCGGGGCCGCGGCGGAACCGCGCACCGGCCTGCCCGGCCGGTAGCCGCCACGGCTGGGCGTCGCGGTCAGCTGGGGGGCTGCACGATCCAGGGCCCCTGCCAGCCGCCGTGCTCGGCCACCACCGTCGAGGCGATCGCGGGGCCCCACGTGCCCGGAGCATAGGGGTGCACGGGCGGCGGGTCGTCGATCAGCGGCTGCATGATCCGCCAGTTCTCCTCCACCACGTCCTGGCGCTTGAACCTCCCGGAGTCCCCCACCAGGGCGGCATGCAGGAGCACTTCGTACGGTGTGGGCGCCTCCCCACCCTCGTCGGCGAACTCGACGTCGAGCGTCACCGCCTGAGGCCCCTCCGCGTCACCACGGTGCGCGTCGACGATCAACCTCGCGCCGGTCGACGGGTCGAGCTTGACCACGAACTGGTCACGCACCGGGCGGCGGTCATCGGCACTGAGCCCGAGGTGTACCGGTGGCGGCTCGCGGAAGACGACGCGCAGCTCGGTCTGGGTGACAGGCAACCGCTTGCCGGTTCGGATGAAGAAGGGAACGCCCGCCCAGCGCCAGTTGTCGATCTCGAGGCGCAGGGCGAGGTAGGTCTCCGTGGTCGAACCGTCGGCAACACCCGCGATGTCCTGGTAACCGTCGTACTGTCCCCGGACACAGCGCGCCGGGTCGACGTCCTTCACCGAGCGGAACAACGCGACCTGAGCGTCGCGCAACGCCTCGCGGCCGTGCCCCGAAGGAGCCTCCATCGCGGCGGCGGCAACCACCTGCATCAGGTGGTTCACCACCACGTCGCGCAACGCGCCCACGGGGTCGTAGAAGTGGCCACGGTCCTCCACCCCGAAGTCCTCGGCCATCGTGATCTGCACGCACTCGACGTAGCCCCGGTTCCACAGTGGTTCCAGGACCGTGTTGGCGAAGCGGAGGTACAGGATCTCCTCGTAGCCCATCTTCCCCAGGTAGTGGTCGATCCGGTACAGCTGCGACTCGTCGACGAACTGGTGGAGCTCGGCGGCCAGGGCCTTCGCGGACTCGACATCGTGACCGAAGGGCTTCTCCACCACGATCCGGGCCGCCCCCGTCAGGCCGGCCGCGGCGAGACCCTTGACGACGGTGCCGAACAGGAAGGGTGGGATCTCGAGGTAGAAGACCGGGTGCTTGCAGCCGGCGATCGCCTCACCCACGCGCTGATAGGCGCTGTCGTCGGCGAAGTCCCCCTGGACGTACGCCAGCCGGTCGGCGAACCGTGCGAACACAGCCTCGTCGAGCGCCTCGCCCGTACCCGCGATCGAGTCCCGGGCGCGCTGCACCAGCTGCTCGAGCGACCAGTCGTCGACCGCCACACCGACGATCGGGCAGTCGAGCAGCCCTCGCAGCTCGAGGCGGTACAGCGAACGGAACGTCATCACCCTGGCGAGGTCACCTGTGATCCCGAAGACCACGAGGACGTCGGCAGGCGCCGACCAACGGTCAAGGGCTTCAGCTGTCGTTGGCGCAGTGGATGCGGTCATCGCGGCCTCCATGCTCGGTCGAGTCCCGGCTCGACCATCAAAGCAAGGTGCCGTTCCCGTCGCTACACCCACAATGGATGAATCGACTGCACTCGCGACCACTGCCGGGGCGTTGATCCCCCGGGACCGGTCGAGTACGTTCGATGACGTGCAGGGGCCGCGCGAGGACGTACCAGCACGTCTGGCCCGAGCCCCGGCGCCTCCCACGACGGAGTATCCGGCAGCGCTGGGCACGAGGTTCCAGCCTCCGTTCTCGCGCGAGGGAATCGTCCCCAGAGCCGCGTTGGTCGAGCGCATGACCTCCTGGAACATGCCTGTCATCGCCGTGGTCGCGCCTCCGGGCTATGGGAAGACGACGCTCCTCGCCCAGTGGGCAGAGCGCCGCGCCCCTCACGTGGCCTGGGTGTCGTGCGACCAGACCGACAACGACCCGGCAGCGCTCTGGCATGCCGTCGCCACCTCGATCAACGCGGCCGCACCGGTCGGCCCGGCACCGGCCCGCGTGCTCGCCGCCCGGGGTGGGGGGATCGACGTCGTCCCCGCCTTCGTGGCCGCGATCGAGGGTGTCGGGACGCCGATGACGATCGTGCTCGACCACGTCGAGCACATCACCGGCAAGGAGTCGCACGCCGCGCTGGCCGAGTTCAGTCTCCGGGTCCCGCCGGGCTGGCAGCTGGCGATGGCGTCGCGCGAACCCCTGCCGCTCCCCACCGCCCGGCTGCGTGCCGAGGGCCGGATCTCGGAGCTCGGGTCTGTCGACCTGGCCATGTCCGCGGACGAGGCCGAGGCGCTGCTCACCGGGGCGGGCGTACCGCCGGACGCTGAGACGACCCGGGCGCTCGTCCGGATGACGGAGGGATGGCCGGTCGGCCTCTACCTCGCCGCCCTCGCGACGAACACCGGGACGCCGCTCATCGAGCTCGCCACGGGGGGAGGGGACCGCTGGATCACCGACTACCTGCGCTCCGAGCTGCTCCCCCGACTCAGCAGCGACGAGATGCGCTTCCTCGTGCGGACCTCGGTGCTGACCCGGCTCTGCGGATCGTTGTGCGATGCCGTCGCCGGGACGACGGGTGGAGCCCGCCGACTCGAGGACCTCGTCGGCCGGAACATGCTGGTCCTTCCCCTCGACCGTCGCCGGGAGTGGTACCGCTACCACCACCTCCTGCGCGACCACCTGCAGACCGAGCTCCGACTGGACGCCCCGGACCAGGTTGCCGAGCTGCATTCCCGGGCTGCGGCCTGGTACGCGGAGAACGACCGGCCCGAGGATGCGGTCGAGCACGCCGTGGCTGCAGGCGATGCTGACCGCGTGGCGGAGCTGGTCCTCGAGCTGATGAGCCCCGTGTGGGCGAGTGGACGGGTCGGCACCGTGCTGCGGTGGATGCAGTGGCTGGCGCACCACCCGTCCGCCCGCCACCAAGCGGCGGCCATGGCCCATGCCTCGCTGATCCACGCGCTCCTCGGTCGAGCCAGCGAGGCCGAGGAGTGGGCCGAGGTGGCCGAGCGCCTGCCTCCGCTCGGTGCGCTGCCCGACGGCAGCTCGGTGGCCGGCACGCTCGCGTACCTGCGGGCGAACCTGGCACGCGAGGGGATGCCGCGGATGCGGCAGGACGCGCTCGACGCCTTGGGAGGGCTGGGTCCGACCAGCCCCTTCCGCGCGACGATGATGTATCTCGAGGGCGTCTCCCACCTGCTCGAAGGCGACCTCGACTTGGCCGACGCCCAGCTCGCCCACGCCACCGACCTCGCCACCGCACACGGCAACATGCCCTTGGTGAGCCTCATCCTGGCCGAGCGATCGGTGGTCGCGACCGAGCGCGACGACTGGGCGGCTGGCGGTTCCTTCGCTCAGAGCGCGCTGACGACGGTGGACGAGGGCGGCTTCGACGGCTACTGGACCAGTGCCCTCGTCTTCGCGACAGCCGCTCGATCCGCTGCGCACAGCGGAGACATCCCCGCGGCGCGGCGGCTGGTCCGTCGCGCATCGATGCTGCGCCCGCTGCTCACCTACGCCCTCCCCGTGGTGTCCGTCCAGGCCCTGGTCGAGCTCGCGCACGCCTACATCGGATTCGCGGAGCACGGAGGCGCACGCGCGGTGCTCTACCAGGCAAGCGGCATCCTGCAACAACGTCCTGACCTCGGCACCCTGCCCGAAGCGGTCGAGGTGTTGCGCGCGAGGGTCGGTCAGGTCACCGGCATCACACGGGGCGCGTCATCGTTGACGGCCGCGGAGCTGCGGCTGGTCCCACTGCTGCCGACTCACCTGTCGATGCCCGAGATCGGGGCGCAGCTCCACATCTCGCGGCACACCGTCAAGTCCCAGGTGATCTCCCTGTACCGGAAGCTCGGGGTGTCGTCACGCAGCGAGGCCGTGGCTCGGATCACGGACCTCCGGTTGCACGCCTAGCTGTGCCCGGGCAGCTCTCCCACCCGTCGGGCAGCACCGGCTCGATGCTGACGACCAAGGCTCGTCGAATTCGGCTGAGTCCACGTCCACCACGACCCTTCGGGCCGACCCCGACCCCGCCAGGACCGCTACGACACGCGAGCGGTGGCCGATCGACCGCATCGAAGGGCTGCTCGTGGGCGCCGCAGTTGACTGCGCTCCCGTAGCGACGCGTCAAACCTTGTGCATCCGCGGACGCCTGATCGGTCACCGGCCCCGAGGACCCTAGGATTTTCGTCATGACCTCGCCCGATGCCGGCCATCGAACCCGCTCCCTCTCCTACGGGTGGTTCGCCGCCATTGTCATCGCCTACCTGGCGATCATCAAGGGAGTCGGGTACGTCGCCGGCCAGATCTGGGACACCGATGACGGCTTGTACACCACCCGGGACGTCATCGTTCAGATGTGGGTGCCCCTGGGTGCAGCCCTGCTGTTCACCTACGCCGTCGTCGCCGTCCTGCGCTGGTGGGACCCGGTCCTGAGAGACCGGCACCCCGTGCAGCGGTGGGTCTGGGCGGTGCCGATCGTCTTCGCTGTCTGCATCGCCGCGGCCATTGACTACGCCGACCTGTTCGACAAGAGCATCGGATACATCTTGGCCCTGCTGGTCGCGACCCAGTTCGTCGGCTGGGGAGAGGAGGGCATGTTCCGGGGGATCGGCGTCACGACCCTGCGGGCACACGGCCTGACCGAAGGCCGAGTCGCACTGTGGTCGAGCATCATCTTCGGCGCGGTGCACATCAGCAACGCACTCACCGGCGACGTCAGCAAAGCCCTCCCGCAAGCCATCGCCGTCAGCTTCGCCGGCTACTTCTTCTACCTCATCAGACGAGTCAGCGGCGGCAACGTCCTCAACTCCGTCATCCACGGGCTCTTCGACTTCTCGATTCTGACCGGCACGGCCATCGTCATCGACCAAGGCGCGTACATCGGTTCGGCCGCCGCGATCGTCGCCTACATCGTGGTCGGCACGCTCCTCATCGTCCGACGCCACCGCATCGAGCCGGCCGCCCAACCCGCATCAAACTGACAGGCGACCATCAACCAAAGAAGGCCCTCCCGGCCGAGGTCGAGCACAACTCGGCGGGCGCAACGAAGAGCCCGCCGACGGCCACGCCCCGAGCAGATGCACCGGCCGCCCGCAGGCCTCGGCGCTTGCCCGCGCAGGACTAACAAGTCCTCCGCCCGAGACACACGAGCCATCCCTCCAGAACATTCGGATCCGCCGCGGTCAGTGTGATGCGCGATAGCGGCGCAGGCGCTCGGCTGCCTTGTCCCCCTGTAGATCAGGCATCGTTGGAATCGTGCTGCTGGCTCCATTGCCTGGCGGGCACGGTGTCAGGCTTCGACAGCAAGCGGCTGTCTCGCCCGCCCGGACAACTGAAGACGTCAGGACTCCGGTCCTTGTTACGGTGATGGGACCGATCGTCCGTCGTCCGTGGGGTGAGTCATGCAGGTTGAGATCGAGGGTGGGCCGGCGTTCGCGTTCGGTGAGGTCACGTTGGTGGCAGGCGGGGCGGTACGCGTCGAGGGGGGTGCGATGGCCACGACCCGAGGCGACATCGAGATCGTGACCTCGACCCGGGGCGGCTTCATGCGCGGTCTGCGGCGCTCTCTGGCTGGTGAAAGCTTCTTCGTCAACGACTTCACGTCGCGCACCGGAGGAACCGTTGGCGTTGCTCCTGTTCTGCCCGGCGACATGGCCCGGATCGAGGTCTCGGGTCAGGACCTGCTCGTCGCATCCGGGGCGTGGATCGCCTCGGACACCACCGTGGACGTGGACTCCTCATGGGGCGGCGCCAAGGGCTTCTTCAGCGGAGCGGGCCTCGTCCTGCTGAGGTGCACCGGCGCCGGGGACCTACTCGTCGGCGCGTACGGCGCCCTGCGACACGTGACCCTTTCCGCGGGCGAGAAGATGACCATCGACACCGGGCACATCGTGGCCTTTGACGCCTCGGCGAAGTACAGCGTGCGCAAGGCCGGCAGTTGGAAGACCACGCTGGTCGGGGGCGAGGGTCTGGTCACCGACTTCGTCGGGCCCGGCCGGTTGTGGCTGCAGACCCGGAGCAGCAGCGGCCTGATCACATGGCTTGACGGCAGGCTGCCGCGCCACGACTCAAGTAGCTGAGCAGGATCCCTCCCGCGTCAAGCACAGACAGCCCTCGGCGGTCACAACGCCCCGACGCCAGAAACTGCCTTGGTTGGACGGAGCTGCTCGGCCGTGCGCGATCATCCTGGCCTAGCTGCACTGACCCGGCAGGTTGGTCAAGTGGGTGATGGGTGGCTTGCTCCCGCAGGCGGTGTGGGGTCCGTGGGATTGTACGAGGGGAAGCGTCACGACGGGTGCCTCCAGCTGGTGCTGTCCTTCCTGATCGCGGTTGCTGAGGCTGACTACAAATTGCTGTGGCTGCGGAGACCAGTTCGGGCGCCGCGAGCTTGACGGATGGCTCCCTTCCAGAACTTCCCTGACTGTCGCCTTCGACCGACCCGACGCTCGCTTGCCTCGGCTGCCGTGTCGCGGTGGGCAACGCGGGGAAGCAGCGCCGGTCGTCGTCGAGGCGGTCGCCGAGTCGCGTATCTTGGCCCGAAACGACGGACGACGCGGCGTCGAGCCGGAGCGGGGGAAGCATGATCGAGGTCGAGGGACTCACCAAGAGGTACGGCGACAAGCTCGCCGTCGACGACCTGTCCTTCACCGCTCGAACGGGTCGCGTTACGGGCCTGCTGGGACCCAACGGTGCCGGCAAGTCGACGACCATGCGCATGATCCTCGGACTGCACCGCCCGACGAGCGGGACGGTGCGCATCGACGGACGTTCGTTCGTCGATGCCGCTGCACCCCTGGCCATGGTCGGCGCGATGCTCGACGCGCACGCCGTGCACCCCGGTCGCACGGCCCGCAACTACCTCGAGGCGCTCGCCGCCACGCACCACCTGCCGGCCCGACGGGTCGACGAGGTGCTCGAGCTCACCGGGATGACGGCGCCGTCGGTGCGCCGCGTCGGCACGTACTCCCTCGGCATGGTGCAGAGGCTCGGGATCGCGGCCGCGCTGCTCGGGTCGCCGGGCACCCTCGTGCTGGACGAGCCGGTCAACGGGCTCGACCCCGACGGCGTGCACTGGGTGCGTGAGCTGGTGCGCAGCCTCGCTGCGGGCGGCACCACGGTGCTGCTGTCCAGCCACCTCATGAGCGAGATGGCCCAGACCGCCGACGACGTCGTCGTGCTGGGGCGGGGTCGCCTCGTCGCGTCCGGCGCCATCGAGGACGTGGTGGCCGCCGCGACCGGCACCAGTGTGAGAGTCCGGCTGGTGACCGGCAGCCCCGCCGAGCCTCTGACCGCGGCGGTCAGCACCGCCGGCGGGACCGTCGCCGAGCAGGGGGACGCGCTCGTCGTCACGGGCCTGACCAGCGAGCAGATAGGTCACGCCGCGGCGAGCACCGGCTCGGTCCTGGCCGAGCTCACCCCGCAGAGCGCCTCCCTCGAGGACGCCTTCTTCGAGCTGACCAAGGACGCGGTCGAGTACACGACGGGAGGCACCGTGCGATGACGACGACGACCACCACCACCACGGCGCGGCTCGACTTCTCGGGGCTGCTGCGCAGCGAGGTCATCAAGGCCCGCGGCCTGCGCTCCATCCAATGGCTTCTCGCGCTGGTGCTCGCCCTCCCGGTGGCGACCGCCGTGCTGGACGCGCTGACCGCCGACACGGCCGGAGGCACCCACGACGAGGTCGCCGAGGAAGCCCTGTCCGCGGTGACGGGGATGAGCTGGATCCCGTTGCTCCTGGTCGTGCTGCTGGGCACCATCGTGGCGACCTCGGAGTTCGAGCGCGGCGCGGTGCAGACGACGTTCACCGTCGCGCCGCGGCGTGCGTCCGTCGTCCTGACGAAGGCGACGCTCGTCGCCGTGACGGTCTTCGTCGCCACGCTCCTGACCTCGGTGGTGTCCTACCTGGTGGCGGCCGCGCTGCTCGGCGGTGACCAGCCCGCGAGCCTCGGCGACCCGGACGTCCCGCGCGTGATCGTCGGCACGGCCCTGTACGCGGCCAGCGCCGGCGTGATCGCGATGTGCTTCGGGTTCCTGACCCGCTCCAGCATCGGTGGCGTCACCGCCACCCTCGGCTTCCTGTACGTGCTGCCCGCGCTCCTGCAGGCCATCCCGATCGAGGCGGTCGGGTGGTTCGCGCGCACGATCCCCGGGCCCGCCTCCACCGCGCTCGACCTGCCCGGCCACCCCGACGGCGACCTCACGTTCACCACTGCCCTGATCGCGGTCGTCGTCTGGACCGCCGCCGCACTCCTGCTGACCTGCACGGTGGTGCGCCGCCGCGACGTCTGACGCAGCCCGCATGCCATCACGTCACGCTAGGGGGTGATCGCCTCCCGGGCCTGGCCGTGGCGTTCCTTCTCCACGAGCACCACTCCGAAACTGCGGATCCACTCCCGGCCTGAGGACGACCTCGCCAACACACCATGCTCCCTGACCGCCGGCCACTCGACGGCCGTCCTCCCAGACCGAATGCGGCGAGCACAGCCGACGAGGGAAGTTGCGGCACCGAGATCACAGCGCATCCTCCCAAGCAGCAAGCGCCCTGTCATGCCGCTGTCCGATCGTGCCGAAGAGCCCCCGTCGGGGCGAGGCGCCGACGGTGTTGCTCCGCCTTACGGCGCCGTCATGCCCGTCTGCGAAGTTCCGCGCTCATAGTGCTGCGAGTACCGGTACTTACGCTCGTTCCCGTTGTCGAGTGGTTCCATGGTTCATGGGAACCGGCTGGCTACCCCGGGGCGCACGTCGCCTGATCAGGCTTGGCCATGTGCTGGTTGGTGGGGTGGCACTGGTGTTCGCCGGCGTGTTGATGGTGGCCGGTCGGGCTCCCAACGCCGAGTTGGACTCAGTACTCGTCGGATGGGGCCTCTTGCTCGCGCTGGCCGCCGTGGGTTTTACCTGCACGGCGGTCGTCGCTCTGCGTCGTGCACAGGATGGCGATGGTGGCTTGCTGTCGCTGATCCTCAGCATCGTCGAGTTTGCCGTCGGTGCTGCCTTGGCCGCAGCGACGGCCGTGGCGGTCCAAGGCTACGGCGCCTTTGAACCTTGGCGCTCTCCACTCCTGCTGCCCTCGGCGCTACTGCTGGCTCTCGGCCTCGGTGGACTTGGTGTTGAGGCCGTCGCACACCGTCCGGAAACGCACTGATCTGCCGCAGTGCGTTAGTCAGCCCAGGCTGCTGGACCTGCCCCTCCGGCCGACGGCGAAGCCGAGCAGCGTGCCCAATATGAGCAATCCGACCCCAGCCAGGACGAGGGCGAACTCTCGGCGAGCTGTCATCACGAACAGGCGCGGCGAACCGTCGTACGCAGAGCCCGCGTAGGCAAACCAACCAAACTCGGTCGGCTCAGCCCACAGCAGGCCTGCGCTCACGAACAGGGCAACGACGACAAGCAGACCACCGATGACTACAGCGCGAGCACGCATGAGATGAACCTACTCACCAAGTGACCCGGTCCGGCTCAGCGCACTCATCTGCCGCTCACCGTGGCTAGTGAACAGTCAGTCGGCGGGTGTTAGCCGCGTCCTGGCCTCGGAGACAAGCCGGTCATGGCCGGCGTGGAAGGGCTCCCGCATTACCTTCTCCAACGCCGCCGGCAGATTCCACAGGGCTACCTGTTCGGCGGGGAACCGATGCGGGCTCACCTGCTCGTCGTCTTCCCACCGATGGAGCAGTTCGAACAGGACGAGCGCTTCACCAGGGGTGAGCGAGACGGTCACGTCATCTGGGTCGGCCAGCGGGCATCCTCCCGTAGGGAGCACGCTCATGCGGCTGTCCGGGGTGGTCGCCTCAGGCGGCGAAGTGACGCACATTGAGGCTTTCGCTGAGGCCGATCAAGAGGTGTCTGCATCGCCGCCCCCTCCGGGCGCGGAGAACCTGCTGCAGCCCGCTGTCGTCTAACTAGGTGTGAAGAGCAGGATCGAACTGTGACCTCTGTGGACGAGGAGGCTCTGGTCCGTCGCGTGGCCCGCGGCGACCGTGCCGCGTTCGACGAGCTGTACCGGCGGACGTCGCCGTGGCTGGCCGTTCGGCTGCGCCGGCGGTGCGCCGACGACGAGCTGGTGGCCGAGGTGATGCAGGAGACGTACTTGGCTATCTGGCGGGCAGCGGCGTCGTTCTCGGGTGCCAGTGTCGGGGGGAGCGCGGTGGGCTGGGTGTGGACGATCGCCGCCCGGCGACTGGTGGATGCGCTGCGTCGGCGGGCCCGGCAAGGGGCGGCTGCCCCTGGCGGCGCTGACCGCGCCGAACGCACCAGCGGCGGAGGACGAGGCGCTCGAGGCGGTGCTGGGGGCGGAGCTGGACTCCGCGGTGAGCCTGTTGTCCCCGGAGCTGCGGGCCGTCCTTCAGGCGATGGTTCTCGATGGGCTCACGGTGCGGGAGACCGCAGTGCTGTTGGGTGTGCCCGAGGGCACGGTGAAGACCCGCGCTCGGCGAGCGCGGATCGCGTTGCGGAAGGCGCTGTCATGAAGGTTGAGAGGCACGTTCCGACCGCCGCGTTGCGGCGGTATGCCACCGGCGACCAGCGGTCCGGGTCGGATCAGCTGTGGGCGGTCGAGGCGCATCTCGAACTGTGTGCACCCTGCCGCCACCGTCTCGGCGAGGCGGTGGCCAACCACAGCCCGGAGACAGCCGCGCTGGTGGCGCAGGTCGCAACGACGCTCGCGACCGAGGTCGTCCGTAGCCCGCAAATGCCTATGCGCAGGCTGCCCCGGCGGGTGTCGCGGTGGGCCCCGCCGGGGTTCTGGGCGCGGCTGGTCATGACGATGCTGGTGCTCGCCGTGGCGATCGGACTTGATCTGGCGGGCAGCAGTGGCCTACCGCCCTCCGTGCTGCTGTTGGTGGCACCGGTCGCCCCACTGCTCGGTGTTGCCGCGGTCTGGTCGGCCGGGCTGGACCCGGTGCACGAGCTGGTCGTGGCCAGCCCCCGGGCCGGGCTGTACCTGGTGCTGCGGCGGACCCTGGCGGTGATGGTGGTGGTGATCCCTGCGATGGCACTGGCCGGCTGGATGACCGGAGCCTCCCCAGCGCGCTGGTTGCTCCCCTGCCTGGCGTTCACCGCTGGAGCCCTCGCGCTCGGCCAGCTGATCGGGTTGCGGTGGGCGGCAGCCGCCCTCGGGATCGTGTGGACCGTCGGGGTGATCACTCCGAGCTTGCTGACCGCCCGGGCTCCCATGGTGCTCGAGCCCGCGAGCCTGCCCTACTGGGCAGCGCTGATCGCAGTGACCGCGCTCGCATTGGCGCTGCGCCGCGACACGTACAAGAACCTGAGGAGCGACAGATGGTTCGTGCGGTGAGCGCCGCGGAGACCGCAGCGAGGACCTACGGCTGGGCGATCGACGCCGAGGCGTTGCGGGTACGGGCCGGCCGGCGCATGGCGGTCGACGGGCTCGACCTGTCCATGGACACCGGAGTACACGGCCTGCTCGGCCCGAACGGCGCCGGGAAGACCACGCTGGTCCGCTCCATCGCCACCGTCCTGCGCCTGGCGAGCGGCACCCTGACAGTGCTCGGCGAGACGGTCAACGGACGCGTCGACCTGCGCGGGTTGCGCCGCCAGATCGGTTACCTGCCGCAGGAGTTCGGCTTCTACCGACGGTTCACGGTGCGGGAGTTCGTCGAGTACATCGCCTGGCTCAAGGAGATGCCACCTGCCGAGACACCCGGAGCGGTGCAGCGGGCGATCGAACGGGTCGGCCTGGCCGACCGGGCCGATGACCGGATGAAGACGCTGTCGGGCGGGATGGCGCGTCGGGCCGGGATCGCCCAGGCGATCGTCAACGACCCGCGCCTGCTGCTTCTCGACGAACCGACCGCCGGGTTGGATCCCGACCAGCGCCTCCAGTTCCGGGCCCTGCTGCGCGAGCTCGGCACCGACACCTGCGTGCTGGTCGCGACGCACCTGGTCGAGGACGTGGCGGCCGCCTGCACCGACGTGGTGCTCATCGACGCGGGTCGGCTCGTGTTCCAAGGCGTACCGGCCGACCTGCCGGCCGCTGCCGGCGAGGACACCGGCTCCGGCGACAGCGCCGCCGAACGCGGCTACTCGGCGATCCTGCGCCGACACCGCGAGGCGCAGCCATGACGGGCGCGCGGATCCTGCGCATCGAGCTGCGCCGCTCGGTGGCCCTGGGGGCTGGGCTGCTGATCGCCGCGGTCGGGGTGTTCGTCCTCTTCGCCAGCAACCCGCCGTACCAGTCGTGGATGGAGCTGGTCGTCGTTCAGCGCGACATCATGCAGCTGACCTGGCCGCTGGCCCTGGCCGCCGGTGCCTGGCAGGCACGTCGCGAGCGCGCCAGCCGGGTCGAGGAGCTGGTCGCCACCACGCCGAAGCCACGCCGGTGGCGGGTGCTGCCGATCGCCGCGGCGATGGCGATCGCCGCCGTGGCCGCCTACCTCGTCATGTTCGCCGGCGCCACGCGCCATCTGGAGCGCTTCAACGCGTACTTTCCTCGCGGCGCGGTCCCGATCATCGCCCTGGGCGCGCTGGCCATGGTGGCTGCGGTCTGGCTCGGGCTGGCCATCGGCTCACTATTGCCCTCACCACTGACCGCACCGGCCCTTGTGGTCGTTGGATTCGCCGCCCTCGCCCTGCTGCCGAATATGCTCGTCCCCTTCAACGTCCCTCGACCGGGGACCTGGCTGCTGTTTCCGCACCTGCAGGCCCCGCGCGACGGGCTGTACGCGCTGCAGACCCTGTCCGCCCGGGCGAACCTCTCCCAGGCGCTGTGGCTGGCCATTGTGGCCGCCACCGGATTGGCCCTGTTCGCCGCATCCCGAGCCCGGACCCGGATCGCCGCAGCCGTCCCGGTACTGCTCGGGGTCGCGATCGCCGTGCCGACAATGCCGCGCCAGCTCGCCGACGCCTGGGTGCCTGATCGCGGGGCCACCGAGCTCGTCTGCACCTCCGACCAACCCAGGTGTGCGCCGCCCGGGTGCACTCCCACACCCTCGACCAGCTCCAGGGCCCGGCCCGTCAAGCGCTGGCGATCCTCGCCGCGAAGCTGCCGGCAGCGCCCCACCGGGTCGTCGTGGAGACGGACGGCAACCGCACCCAGGGTCCCCCGCCGGCGGACACGCTCCTGATCCGCGTCTGGCCGTTTGCGACCGATGCGGAGCTCCTCGGCGCCCCGCTGGACGTGGTGCTCGACGGCGCCGGCGTCCCGCCGTGTG
>CAVWRI010000020.1:0-74680 GCA_963757405.1 uncultured Actinomycetota bacterium | reverse complement strand
TCGCGAGCCGCCGGAGGTTCGGGTGAGCGGCGAGCGCGACCGGGACGACGCCGGCCGCCCGCGACAGCAGCGGCCTCGCGACGCCCTCGGCCGCCCCCTGCCCTACGGCGAGTCCGGCGTCGAACCCGTGCCCGAGGAGGCCCTGCCGCCCGAGGAGACGGTGGACGTGGCGCGCGGCCTCGTGCGGGAGGGCCGGCCCTTCGCCGCCCACGAGGTGCTCGAGGCGCGCTGGAAGGCGGGCCCCGAGGAGGAGCGCGGACTCTGGCAGGGCCTGGCCCAGCTCTGCGTCGGCCTCACGCACGCCGCCCGGGGCAACGCCGTCGGAGCGGCACGCCTGGTCGACCGGGGTGCGGCTCGGCTCGCGGAGTACGACGCCGGTGGGGGTCCGACCTACGGGGTCGACCTCACGGCGACCGTCGCCTGCGCCCGCAGGCACCTCGGCTGACGGGCCGGTGGGGCCTGCTGCCCCACTGGTCGCCCACGCTGAGAGCGATCTCAGGCGGGATGCCGCGCCGCCGCGCCGTTGCCGGGGCGAGCAGGTACCTTCGGGGCACCCACGCCGGCGACGGTCGGTCGATCCCCTGAGAAGTGGTGGCTTCATGGAGACCTGGACCGCGCACCCGCATGCTCACGAGCGTCCCGGCCGGCTCCGGGGCCACGTCCTCCCGGTCATCGCGGTGCTCCTCCTCGGCCTGGTCGGCATGGCGGGAGCACCGGCGGGGGCCACCGCCCCGGCCGGCGCGAGCGCCGCAGCGAGCGCCGGGACGACGGCCGCGGCTGCCGCCACCGGTGGCCTGTTCACCTCGCTGCCGCCGCGTCGCCTCCTCGACACCCGCTCCGGTCTGGGGGCGCCGGCCGCCAAGGTCGGGCCCGGCGCGACGCTCAACCTGCAGGTGGGAGGCCGTGGCGGGGTCCCCTCGACCGGGGTGTCGGCCGTCGTCCTCAACGTGACCGTCACGAGCCCGAGCAGGCAGGGCCACATCACGGTGTACGGCGACGGCACCGCCCGGCCGATCACCTCGAACGTGAACTTCAGGGCGTGGCAGACGGTCCCCAACCTGGTCGTCACCCCGGTGGGCAGCAACGGCAAGGTGGCGCTCCACCACGCGTCAGCGGGCACCACGCACCTCGTGGCCGACGTCGAGGGCTACTACCTCGCCGGCACCCCCTCCGAGCCCGGGGCGTTCCAGTCGCTGACGCCGGCGCGGGTGCTCGACACCCGGTCGGGGGTGGGAGCACCGGTTGCGAAGGTCGGGCCGAACGCGACGGTCCACCTGCAGGTCACCGGTGCGGGCGGGGTGCCGGCATCGGGCGTGTCCGCGGTCGTGCTCAACGTGACCGTGACGGCCCCGACGCGCGGCGGACACCTCACCGTGCACGCCGACGGCACGGCCCTGCCGGTGGCGTCGAACCTCAACTTCGAACCCGGCCAGACGGTCCCGAACCTCGTCGTCGCGCCGGTCGGCAGCAACGGCAAGGTGGCGCTGGAGAACGGGTCCTGGGGGACGCTCGACCTCGTGGCCGACCTCGCCGGATACGTCCTCTCCGGGACACCGTCCCAGCCGGGTGCCCTCGAGTCCCTGGCGCCCACGCGGCTGCTCGACACCCGCTCGGGTGTGGGCGCTGCCACGGCGAAGGTGGCGTCCGCCGGGACCGTGCGACTGCAGGTCGGCGGCCGCGGCGGGGTCCCCAGGTCCGGCGTGTCGGCCGTCGTCCTCAACGTGACGGTGACGGGCCCGACCGGGAGCGGCTACCTCACGGCGCACGCGGACGGCACCGCCCGGCCCACGGCGTCGAACCTGAACTTCGTCCGTGGCCAGACCGTGCCCAACCTCGTCGTCGTGCCCGTGGCCCCGAACGGCAAGGTGGCCCTCTACAACGGGTCCACGGGATCGACGCACCTGCTCGCCGACGTCGCGGGCTACTTCGTGGCGGCCCCCACGACCGGCACGGTGTGCACCAACCCCTACTTCACGACGAGCAGCTCGAACGGTGGCATCACCGACGGCGGCTTCTACGTGCACAACAACCTCTGGAACGCCTCCGGCTACCCGGGCACGAAGGGCACGACCTCGGTCTGCTCCTACCGCTCGTGGAACCACGTGGCCACGGCCACCAACACCGGGGACGGCGCGGTCAAGACGTACCCGAACGTCCACAAGGACTACGCCACGGGGCGCAAGATCTCGAGCTTCACGACCCTGACCTCGACCTTCTCCGCGATCGCCCCACCGGTCGGGATCTACAACGTCGGCTACGACCTGTGGATCAACGGCGTCCCGAACGACGAGGTCATGATCTGGACGGAGAACCGCGGCCAGTACCCGGCCGGCTCGAAGGTCGCCTCGGCCGTCAGCATCAGCGGCTACACGTGGGACGTGTACGCCACGAGCGGCAACGGCTACATCGCGTTCCTGCCGTCCAACGGTGCGCGCCACACCTCGGGCACGATCGACATCAAGGCGATGCTGAACTACCTCGTGTCCAAGGGCCGGCTCTCGGCGAGCGACACCGTCGACCAGATCTGCTACGGCGTCGAGATCGTCTCCACCGGGGGATCCCCGGCCACGTGGTACTTCACCGACTTCTCGCTCACGGACTCCTGAGCAGGACCGCCGACCTCCCTCACTCCGCCCAGAAGCCACGGCCGCCGAAGAGGTCGCGGTAGGACGCCCCGAACGGTGAGGCGGGAGCACGCGACCCGAGGTAGGAGCCGACGACGGCGGCCCCGAGGTCGCCGAGCTCGGGTGCGACGACCCGGCCCCCGGCGCGCCGGGCCATGGACTCGACGAACCGAGCCAGGCCGGGGTCCTCGCCGAGCCGGAAGAAGGTGGTCTGGGCACCCAGGCGCGACGCGACATCCAGCTCGCGCACGGCGAGGGCGACGGTGCGCGGATGGGGCGGGTAGTCGAAGAACACCTCGCCGCCCGGCTCGAGGTGCGAGGTCGGCTCGCCGTCGGTGACCACCAGCAGCACGGGCTGCTCGTAGGGGTGGCGGCGGAAGTGCCGGTTGGCGAGGAGCAGCGCGTGGTGGAGGTTGGTGCCCTTCTCCCACATCGCGTCGAGCGCCGTCAGCTGCTCGATCCGCATGACCTCGGCGTACCGCCCGAAGCCGATGAGCTCGAGGTGGTCGCCCCGGAACCGGGTCGAGACGAGCTGGTGCAGCGCAAGGGCGGTGCGCTTCATGGGCACCCACCGGCCGTCCATCGCCATCGAGAACGACGTGTCGACGAGCAGCGCGACCGCGGCCCGGGTGCGCGCCTCGGTCTCGGTGACCTCGACGTCACGGATGTCGAGCCGGATGCCGTCGCGCCCTGCAGGGGGCTCGGCCGCCGTCCGCGTCAGCGCGTTGGTCATCGTGCGGGTGACGTCCCAGGGCTCGGTGTCGCCGAACTCCCAGGCCCGGGTCGCCCCGCTCGGCTCGCCGGCCGCCCCGGCGGCCCGCACGTCACGGGCCCCCTGCCGGTTGGACAGCCGGCCCGCGACGTCGCGCAGGAGCGAGCGGCCGAGCTCGCGCATCGCGCGCGGTGACAGCCGCAGGCTGCCGTCGGCGGCGCGCGTGAGGTAGCCGCTGTCGCGCAGCGCCTTCTCGAGCTCGGCGAGGGCCCGGGCCTCGACCGCGGCCTCGTCGCCGACCTGCCGAGCCAGCGCCTCGAGGTCGACGTCGTCCATCCGGGCCCCGGGGTGGGCCTGCGCGAGCTGGTCGGCGAGCGAGTCGAGCTCGGCGATGTCCTGGAGCACGCCGGTGCCGTCGCCGAGGCCCAGCCCCTGCTGTCCCCGGAACTGCTCCGAGCCGTCCCAGTCCTCTCCGGGCCGAAGGGCCCGCAGCGCGTCGTCGAGCGCCGAGAGCTGGTCCATGAGCCCGGGCGACCCGAAGGCCTGCATCGACAGCTCGGCGAGCTCGGCGCGCTGCTCGGGGGTCATCGACGCGAGCATCCGCTGCGCGGCGGCGGCGCGCGCGGCGAGGGCGTCGACGAGCTCGTCGACGGTCTCGGGCTGCTCGGGGAAGAAGTCGCCGTGCCGGTCCATGAAGTCGCGGAACTGCTCGGTCGTGTCCTCGCCCCGGGCGTGCGCCGCGAGGAGGTCGTTGAGGTCACTGAGCATCTGCTCGACCCGCTCGCGGTCCTCGGGCGTGGCGTTCTCGAGGGCCTGCTTCATCCCCGCGAAGCGCTGGTCGAGCATCTCGCGGCCGAGGAGGTCCTTGATCTGCTCGTACTTCTCGCGGGCGTCGCTGCTGCGCCAGGGGTAGTCGGCCAGCTCGGTGACCGCGGCCGCCGCCGACGCCGGGAGCCCTTCCATCCGCAGCTCGGCGAAGCGGGCGTCGTCGTCGAGGTCACGGGCGAGCTGCTTGCGCTCCGCGAGCACGGCCTCGTCGAGCAGTCGGCGCACCTCGTCGAGCGTGCCGCCGAGCGAGTGCCGCTGGAGCAGCTCGCGGCGACGCTGCGCGACCTGACGGGCCAGCTCGTCGAGCCCGACCCGGGAGGCCGTGCCCTGCCGCAGCAGCTCGCGCATGGCGCGCTCGGGGGAGGACCCAGCCATGACGTCCTCGCCGATGGCGTCGAGGGCCTCGCGCAGGTCGACCGGAGGCGCGAGCGGGTCGGGACCCCCGGCGTACCGGGCGTAGCGCGCCGTGCGTCCCCTGCCCGCCCCGCTCATCCGTAGACCGTCTCCCCGTCGGAGCTGTCCTTGGAGATGCGGCGTGCGAGGTACAGGCCCTCGAGGGCGAGCTCGATGGCGCTGGCGCGCTCGCCGTCGGAGCGGGCCCCGAGCCGGTCGCACACCTCGTCGTAGACCGTCGACTCACCGAGCACGGGCAGCCCCGCCAGGAAGTCACGGGCGCCGACCCGTTCGCCGGTCGTCACGAGCGCGCCATCCTCGATCGCCTCGACGACGAGGTGGAGGTCGATGCCGCCGAGGCTGCGACGGCAGGTTTCGGCCGTGGACGTGCGCAGGAGGTGGGCCAGCACCTCGCGCTCACGCCCCTCCTCACCCGACTCGAACTCGACCTTGCCGCGCAGGATGTCGAGCGCCGCCTCGAGGTCGACGACGCGGGCGACCGGGTCGTCCTCGCCGACGACCGTCGACCGGTGCAGCGCGGCCGCCGCGACGGTCTCCGCGGCGGCGATGGCGAAGCGGGCCGAGACGCCCGACCGCTGGTCGACCGCGGGCGAGGAGCGCAGCGACCGGGTGAAGCGTGCGACCACCTCGAGCAGCGCGTCGGGCACGGTGGCCACCAGGTGCGCCTCCTGCCGGATGACGGCCACCTCGTCGGCGAGCTCGCGGGGGTAGTGCGTGCGGATCTCGGCGCCGAAGCGGTCCTTGAGCGGCGTGATGATGCGGCCGCGGTTCGTGTAGTCCTCCGGGTTGGCGCTGGCGACGACGAGGACGTCGAGGGGCAGGCGCAGGACGTACCCGCGGATCTGGATGTCGCGCTCCTCCATGACGTTGAGCATCGCGACCTGGATGCGCTCGGCGAGGTCGGGCAGCTCGTTGATCGCGACGATCCCGCGGTGGCTGCGGGGGATGAGGCCGAAGTGGATCGTCTCGGGGTCGCCCAGGCGCCGGCCCTCGGCCACCCGCATCGGGTCGACGTCGCCGATGAGGTCCGCGACGCTCGTGTCCGGGGTCGCGAGCTTCTCCGCGTACCGCTCGTCGCGGTGGCGCCACTCCACCGGCAGGTCGTCGCCGCGCTCGGCGGCGCGACGCCGCGACTCGACGGTGACCGGCTCGAACGGGTGCTCGCCGAGCTCGCTCCCCGCCAGCACGGGCGACCACTCGTCGAGCAGCCCGACGAGGCTGCGCAGGAGGCGGGTCTTGCCCTGGCCGCGCTCGCCGAGGAGCACGACGTCGTGGCCGGCGAGCAGCGCCCGCTCGAGCTGGGGGATGACGGTCGACCCGAAGCCGTGCAGCCCCGGCCACGGGTCGCGGCCGGCGGCGAGGGCGCCGAGGAGGTTGGCGCGGATCTCGGCGCGCACCGAGCGGGCCTCGTGCCCGGAGGCGCGGAGCTCGCCGACGGTGGTCGCTGCGGGGCGCTCGCTCATCGCCTCACGCTACGTCAGCCCCCCGCCCGTCCGACAGGGCCGCTCAGCGGTAGTTGGTGTAGTTCAGTGCGACGTCGAGGTCCTGCTCCTTGAGGAGGCGCTGAACGGCCTGGAGGTCGTCGCGCGACTTGCTCGTGACGCGCACCTCGTCGCCCTGGATCTGGGTCTTGACGTTCCTCGGCCCCTCGTCGCGGATGATCTTGGTGATCTTCTTCGCGTTCTCCGAGGAGATGCCCTCCTTGAGCGGGCAGTCGAGCTTGTACTCCTTGCCCGAGATGCGCGGTCCGGCCTCCGGGACGTCGAGGTGCTTCAGGGACACCCCACGCTTGACGAGCCAGGTCTGGACGACGTCGAGGACGGCCTTGCAGCGCTCCTCGGTGCTGGCCTCCATCTTGATGACCTCGCTCGCGAGCTCGACGCGCGCACCCACGTTCTTGAAGTCGTACCGGTTCGCGATCTCCTTCGCGGCGGCGTTGACGGCGTTGGCGATCTCCTGCTTGTCGTAGGTGCTGACGATGTCGAAGCTGCTGTCCGCCACGGGTCCTCCTGGTCGATTCGGTCTGCCGGGTGCGGCTTGCTATCCTTCCATGCGCACCAGGCAGGTTGCCCGAGCGGCCAATGGGAGCGGACTGTAAATCCGTCGCGAAAGCTTCGAAGGTTCGAATCCTTCACCTGCCACCCGTGCGAAAGGCCCCTTCACCTGCGGAAACGCATGATGAAGGGGCCTTTCTCCTGCCCGGCGTGCCAGATACGTGCCAGATGGTCGACGCGATCGCGCGGATGACCGCGCCCCCAATCCGCCGTGCCGAGGCAGACGTGTCGTCGCACGGGTGGAGGACCGCGAGCCCTACAGTGCGGGCATGGCTGACATCGTGCTGGGCATCTTCGCGATCATCGCCGGGGGCGTCATGCTCTTCGCCGGCCAGTACGTCCTGCGCATCTTGTTGCCCATCTGGGGCTTCTTCGCCGGGTTCGCCTTCGGTGCCGGCCTCTTCGCCGGTCTGGCCGACGAGCGCTTCCTCGGCTCGGTCCTCGGCTGGATCTCGGGCTTCGTCTTCGCCCTGGTCTTCGCGCTGTTCGCGTACCTCTACTACGCCGTGGCGGTCATCCTCGCCATGGCCGCCTTCGGCTTCGCCATCGGCGCCGGACTGGTCGTCGCCCTCGGGATCGACTGGAACTGGGTCGCAGTCCTCGTCGGCGTCCTCGTCGGCGCCGTGGTGGGCCTGGTCTCCGTCTTCGGGAACATGCCGATGATCGTGCTCGCCGTCCTCAGCTCGATCGCCGGAGCCGTCAGCGTGGTCGCCGGCCTGATGCTGATCGTGGGGTCGCTGAACTCCAGCGACTTCACCCAGGCGGCGTTCACCCAGGCGGTCAACGACAGCTGGGGTTGGTACCTGACCCTGCTGGCGCTGATCCTCATCGGCATCGCGGCGCAGATCCGGCAGCGAGCCACGTGGCGCCGCACCGTTCGCGAGACCTGGTACGTCGAGAGCCGCTGACCCGCTCGGGGAGAACCCTTCAACAGGCGCTCACCCGCTGCGGGTGACGTTCGACGATGTCGCTGTCAATACGGTCGGCACGTCCGAGCCACTCCCGGGTCGTCCGCCCGCCGAGCCTCGGCTCCACGGGAGGGGCGGCACGGATGGACACCACGGGGGTGGATCGTGACCGACTCCTGCCCACTGTCCTGGACCTGGTGGCCGTCGACACCCCGACGGGCCGTCGCACCGACGATGAGTTCGTCGTCTCGGTGGGAGGAGATCGGCCGGGTGGGCGCGGGCGTCATGGGTTCGATCACCTCCTGGTCGCCGACGTCGGTCTACGTGACCATCACCTTCCGCGGCCGCAAGGCGCACGCGGGAGTGGAGCCGGGGAAGGGCGTCAGCGCCATCCAGGTGGCGGCCGACGCGATCGCCGCCATGACCCTCGGGCGGATCGACGAGGAGACGGCGCAGCTCGCCGCGATCCGCCGGGCCTGCCAGGACGCCGCAGCGGCGCGAGGAGCCACGGTCGAGTTCGAGGCCGAGGAGATCCACCGCACCTACAAGAACGCCGAGGACGCACGGCCCTACCGGGAGACCGCTGCCGCGATCCGCTCGCTCGGCCTCGACGTGGTGGCCCGCAAGTCCGGCGGCGGCACCGACGGCAGCTTCTTCAATGCCAAGGGGATTCCGTGCGTCGCCTTGTCGACCGGGATGGTCGACGAGCACGCGAGCACCGAGCACGTCGCCATCGACGACCTCGTGCTGGCCGCCCGGCCCCTGGCTGCGATCGCCACCCTGTCCCCGCCGACGAAGGAGCCGACGCCATGAACCCCGCTACCCGTCGTCTCGCCCCCGCCCTCCTCGCCGCCGCCCTCCTCGCCGCCGCCCTCCTTGCCGGGTGCGGTGCCGACCCGGCCGGCCAGGACCTCTGCGCGCGCTACGACGACCTGAAGGCGGCCGTCGAAGACCTTCGTGCCGCACCACCGATCGACACGACGAACGTCGACGAGGTCCAGCAGCAGGTCGACGCGCTGCGACTGCAGGCCGACAAGGTGCGCGACACCCTCGACCAGATCCAGCGCGTGTCGGAGGGCCGGCTCGACACCGCCATCGCCAACGCCCGGCTGAGCGTGGACGAGATGCGTGAGTCGCTCATCGTGGCCCGCTACGACGCAGCCGAGACCCTGGGCCCGAAGATCACCGAGGCGCAGGCGAACCTCCGGGAGGCCTACGCCCCGGTGGCCTCCGCCCTCGACACGCAGTGCTCGACGTCATGAACCGCCCCGCCACCGCAAGGAAGGAGACGCCATGAGCGTCAGCTTCGTCCTCGAGGCCCTCGTCGTCGTCGGCTCGATCGTCATGGGCACCCGGGCAGGGGGAGTGGGGGTCGGGCTCTGGGGTGGCCTGGGCACCTTCGTGCTGGTCTTCATCTTCGGCGAGGCGCCCGGCGAGCCGCCGGCCGCCGCCGTCGCGATCATCCTCGCGGTCGTCACGACCGCAGCTCTCATGCAGGCCGCGGGCGGCATCGACTGGATGGTGGCGATGGCCGCGCGGATCATCGAGAAGCGCCCGAAGCAGATCACCCTCATCGCGCCGCTGACGGCGTTCCTCTTCTGCATCGGCTCCGGGACCGGCAACATCATCTACCCGCTGCTCCCGGTGATCTACGACGTGTCGTACAAGAACCGCATCAGGCCCTCGCGACCCCTGACGGTGACCGTCGTCCAGTCGGGCATCGCGCTCGCCGCGTCGCCCGTCTCGGCCGCCATGGCCGCCATGCTGACGCTGACCGACGTCGCTCCCTACGACCTGGGCCTGGGGCAGATCCTCGCGATCACGTTGCCCGCGTGCGTCATCGGCATCATCGTGACCTCCCTCGTGGTCAACCGGATGTGGAAGGACCTCGACGACGACCCCGAGGTGCAGGCGAAGATCACCTCCGGGGAGCTGGCCCCGCCCGAGGCGGCAGCGGCAGACGGCGAGTCGGCCGCCGCGAAGCTCACCTTCACGGCACGGGGCCGCAACTCGGCCCTCGCGTTCCTCCTCGGCGTCGTCGCGATCGTGATCTTCGGGCTCTTCCCCGACCTGCGCCCCTCCTGGGAGGTGGACGGCGAGACCGTGTCCGTCGACATGACGAGCACGATCGTGCTCGTCATGTTCGTGGTCGGCGTGATCATCCTGTTCCTGGGGCGCCCCGACGTGCAGTCGGTTCCGGACCAGTCGGTCTTCAAGGCCGGCATGATCTCGGCGATCGCGCTGTTCGGTATCGCGTGGCTGACGGCCACCTTCATCGACGCCCACGAGGAGTACATCATCAGCACCATCGGGGAGTGGGTCACGAACTGGGAGTTCATCTTCGCCCTGGCCGTGTTCCTCGTGGCGGCCCTGACGACGAGCCAGTCGACGGCCACCCGGACGATCGTGCCGATCGGCCTCGCCGCGGGCCTGCCGGCCGGTGTCGTCACCGGCATGTGGGCCGGTGCCCTCGGCGGCGTCTACACGCTGCCGGCCAACGGCACCCAGATCGCGGCGGCCAACTTCGACGCCACCGGGACCACCAAGCTGGGGACCAAGCTGCTCGACCACAGCTTCTTCGTACCGATGCTCGTCCTGTCCGTCACGACGGTCGTCGTCGGCGCGGCGATCGGCGCCATCTTCTTCTGACCCACATCAACACCTCGACGTCGCACCACAGGAAGGCGGTACCCCCATGGAGGTTCCCGAGATCTCCGGCAAGGCCAGCGCGCTGATGCCCGGCATCCTCAGCGACCTCGAGGAGCTGGTGGCGATCCCGTCGATCGCCTTCCCGGGCTACCCGGAGGAGCCCGTGCACCAGATGGCCGAGCGGACCCTCGCACTGTTCCAGGAGGCGGGGTTCACCAACGCGCGGCTGATGGACGTGCCCACGGGGTTCCCGCCGATCTACGGCGAGATCCAGGGGCCGGAGGGCTCCCCGGTCGTCATCCTCTACGCCCACTACGACGTGCAGCCCGCCCCGCCGGAGCAGGGCTGGTCGACCGACCCCTGGGTCGCGACCCACAAGGACGGCCGGATCTTCGGGCGGGGAGCCGCCGACGACAAGGGCGGGCTGGTGGCCCACCTGGGCACCCTGCGGATCTTCGACGGCAAGCCGCCGTGCACGGTCAAGCTGGTGCTCGAGGGGATGGAGGAGACCGAGAGCAACCTCGAGGCGTTCGTCGAGGCCCACCCGGAGCTGTTCGACTGCGACGTCTTCATCGTGTGCGACATGGGCAACCTGACGGTCGGCGAGCCAGTGCTCACCACGGCCCTGCGCGGCGACGTGGCCTGCGTGGTCTCGGTGCGCACCCTGGAGCACCCGCTGCACTCCGGTGTGTTCGGTGGCCCCGTGCCCGACGCGATGATGGCCCTCGCCCGGCTGCTTTCGACCCTGCACGACGAGAACGGGGACGTTGCAGTCGCCGGGGTCACGACCGGTCAGTGGGCCGGTGCCGACATGTCGCCGGAGGACCTGCGGTCCAGCGCCGACGTCGCCGAGGGTGTCGAGCTGGTCGGCACGGGCACGGTCGCCGACCGGCTGTGGGCCCACCCGTCGATCAGCGCGATCGGCGTCGACATGACCCGCATCGCGGGCTCGTCGAACGTGCTCATCCCCGAGGCCAAGGCGAAGATCTCCATGCGGATCGCCCCCGGCAGCGACCCGAAGGCCGAGCTCGATGCCCTCGTCGCCCACCTCGAGTCCCACGCGCCCTGGGGGGCGCAGGTGAGCGTCAAGCGCACCAAGGAGGCCCCACCGTTCCGCTGTGACACCTCCGGCCCGGGCTACGACGCGGCGCGCAAGGCGTTGGAGCAGGCCTTCGGCAAGCCTGTGGGAGAAGCAGGTTCGGGTGGGTCCATCCCGCTGCTGCGGACCCTGCAGCAGGTGTCACCGAGGTCCGAGTTCATCCTCTGGGGGCCCGAGGACACGGCGCTCGCGCGGATCCACGCCTCCGACGAGAGCGTCGACCCCAGCGAGATCGAGAAGCTCGTCGTCGCCCAGGCGCTTCTGCTGCAGCTGCTGGCCGAGCCCCGGTGACGGGCGCGAGCCGGTGACCGCCACGCAGGCCGCGACGGCGCGAGCCGGCGGGGTCCTCGCCGCCACCTGCCTGTCGACGCTCGTCGTCAACGCCAACACGTCGGCCGTCAGCATCCTGCTGCCCGCCATCAGTGACGACACCGGCACGTCCGTCGACACCCTGCAGTGGGCCGTCACCGGCTACTCCCTCGTCGGCGCCGCGGTGATCGTGACGTCCGGGTCGCTCGGCGACGTCTTCGGGCGGCGCCGGGTGTTCCAGCTCGGGCTGGCTCTCTTCGTCGTGTCCTGCGTGCTCATCGGGCTCTCGAGCTCGGGCGGCGCCGTGATCGCCGGCCGGTTCATCCAGGGTGCGGCCGGCGCCACCATCCTGGCCTGCGGGCTCAGCCTGCTGACCGTCGCCAACTCCGGGGCGGAACAGCTGCGCGCGGTCTCGCTGTGGGGAGCCGCCGCGGCGGTCGGGGCCGCGGCCGGGCCGCTGATCGGTGGCGTGCTGGTCGACATCACCGGCTGGCAGGGGCTGTTCTGGATCGACGCCGTCGTCGGGCTGGTCTGCATGGTCATCACCCGCCGCAGCGTCCAGGAGTCCAAGGACCCGAACCGGTCGCGCTCGATCGACTACTCCGGCAGCGTCCTGATCGCCCTGACTCTCGGGCCGCTCATCCTCGCCCTGAGCAAGGGCAGCGCCTGGGGCTGGGCCTCCGCCGCGACGATCGGCTGCCTGGCCGTGGCCGTCCTCGCCGCCGTCGCCTTCGTCATGGTCGAGAAGCGGGTCGCCGTTCCGCTGCTCGACCTGGCCCTGCTGCGCAACCGGGTGCTCGTGGGCTCCACCGTCGCGATCCTCATCGGCGCGGGCACGATCAACGCGCTGATGTACGTGCTGAGCCTGTGGTTCCAGGACCCGAGCTCGCTCGGGTTCACCCCCCTGCAGGCGGGGCTCGCCACGCTGCCGGCCACCGTCGGCCTCGTCGTGGTGGCACCCCTCGTGCCCAGGTTCGCGGCTCGGCTGGGGGCCCGCCAGGTCGTGGGGCTGGGGTTCGCGATCACCGCGGCCGGGTTCGCGGTCATCGGACTCGCGGACGCGGACTGGCTGTACCGAGCCTTCGTCATCCCCCTGGTCGCGATCGCCGTGGGAATGGGGATGTCCAACGGACCGGCGTCATCGGCCTCGACCGCCTGCGTCCCCGTCGACCAGGTCGGGTCCGCATCCGGGGTGTCCAACATGGCGCGCTACGTGGGCGCGGCGGTGGCGACCGCCCTGGCCGCCACCATCTACAGCTCGGTCACCGCCTCGCAGACCGCAGACGGTGTCCCCACCGGAGAGGCACTCACCGCCGGGCTGTCCGCCACGGCCTGGATGATGGCCGTCTTCAGCCTGGCCGGCGTCGCGATGGCCGTCGTCATGGGCCGACGGGCCCGCAGTTCGACCGGCACCCTGGAGGACGCCGCCGCGGCCGCCTCCGCACACACCCACACCCTCCCCACGTCGGCGACACCCACGCCGGCGGCGACCCCCTGACCCCGGACAGGATGATCCCCATGCACCCGAACCTGCGTCCCCTGCCCCACTCCGGCGGCCGACCCGTCGCACTCGCCGTGACCGGCATCCTGCTCGTGGCGCTGACGGGGTGCAGCGGTGATGGCCAGGACGCGTCGCTCAAGGCGGCCCAGGCCACGGTGACGACCAAGGAGAAGGCGCTGACCGAGGCCGAGGCCGCCGCGAAGGCGGCCGCGACCGAGTTCTGCACCGCGAGCGCGACCTATGTCACCGCGATCGACCGCTACGGCGACGTCCTCAACGCCACGGCCCCCACCGTGGGTGACGTCAAGGAGGCCGGCAGTGACCTCGCGCAGCCGGGGGAGGACGCGCAGAAGGCGGCGACAGCGGTGGCCGACACCCGCACCGGTGTCGCCACGGCGGAGCAGGAGCTCGCCGACGCCCAGGCCGCGCTCGCGGCCGCCCAGGCCTCGGCCTCGGGAACGACGCCCTCCGCGGCGCCGTCGAGCAAGAGCCCCAGTCCGTCGCCGACCCCGGCCAGCATCACGCGCGTGCAGGAGGCGGAGACCGAGCTCGCGGCCGCCCAGGCGGGCATCACCGACAAGACCCCACTGGCGCAGGCGGCAGAGCAGTTCAACGCCGCGGCCGTGGCCCTCGAGATGGCCTGGCTCCAGCTCATCGGGGACAGCGGGTGCCTCACCGACGCCCAGCAGGACACGGCGGCCAAGGCCGTGAGCTCCTACACGAAGACCCTCCAGCAGGCGCTCGCCGACGCCGGCTACTACGACGCGAAGGTCGACGGCGTCTACGGACCCAAGACGGTGGCGGCGGTCCAGGCCCTGCAGAAGGCCAACGGCCTGCCGCAGACCGGAACTCTGGACAAGGCGACCGAGAAGGCGCTGCGCTCGGAGCTCGCGGCCAAGGGTGGTGCAGCGGCCCAGGAGGAGACGGCATCCACGGCAGCGGTGCAACAGACCCTCAAGCTCGCCGGCTACTGGGACGGCCCCGTCGACGGCGTGTGGACCGACGAGCTCACCGACGCCCTCGAGAAGCTGCAGAAGGACCTCGGGGTGAAGGTCACCGGCACCGTCGACGCGGCCACGATCGTCGCGCTCGAGAAGGCCATCGCCGAGATCGGAGCCGCGCCTTCAGCAACCCCGTCGACGTCGCCGAGCCCGGCGCCCACGGCGACCAGTTGACGAAGAGCTGACGTCGATACTCGACATGCGCCCCACACCCTCTCCCACCCACCCGCACGGGGTGAGGCATCCTGGCTGGGCCGAAACACCGCCTTGCGGCAGTCCTCGTCGATCTTCTCTCGCAGGTCCGCTACCCCCGGTCTCAGGTGCTGGCGGTGAGCCGGTAACGAAGGCGATCAGGCAGCCGGGCGATCATGGCGGCAATCTGGGCGTCCCGCCCGACGAGGTACCGCGGGCGAGGGTTCCCGGTGGTCATGGCTTTCGTGATCACCCTGGCGACCACTGAGGGCGGCAGCCCGCGGTCCGCGGATCGCAGCGCGCATCGGCGCGGGCCCGGTCGATCTGGGCCTTGTAGCGGTTGGTTGCCTCTGGTGGCGCCGCGGCGAGCAGTTCGTCACCGCGCACGCGACCGGAGGTCCAGATCCGGGTGGAGATCGCCCCGGGCTCGATCAGCACGACACGCACCCCGGAAGGGGCTAGTTCGGCTCGCAGGCTGTCGGTCAACCCGAGCAGTCCGAACTTCGACGCGTGGTAGGCCGCAAGCATCGGCAGCGCGACGCGGTCGGCGATGGATCCGATCACGACGACGCGTCCCCGCGTCGTCCGCGGGGCGGGCAACACGGCCTGGACCACGGCCAGCTGGCCGACCAGGTTGACGTCGAGCTGGTGACGCAGCTGGTCCGGAGGGAGGTAGTCCAGCGGCGAAGGGACCGCTATTCCGGCGTTGCTGACCAGCCCGACCACGCGCCGGTCACCAGAACCGATCCGTGACGGGGAGCTCGGGTCCCCGCCACGTACCTCTGGTATCTGTCCAAGGGGCGGAACACCGGACATGTCGGATGTGAGGTGGGCCACGTCCTGAGCACGGCGACGTCGACGTGGTCGATTGTCGGCCGGGCGTCGCCTACTCTCGAGTCACGGGGTCGAGGTCCTCAACCTCCCCCGTCGGCAACGGGGCCGATGTCAATTCATCTGCGCCCCGCCAACGGGCATCGGTGAACCCCAACCGTTTTGGCACGGGGGTGCCATGTTGTCCTTCGACCCTTCCCATGATCTGGCCGGCGGCGATGCCCAGGTCCTGACCGAGCGCCGGGCCCGAGTCTCCTCGGACTACTCGCCGGTCATGATCCTCTTGACCGTCATCGCGGCCATCGGTGTGCTGCTCTACGCGGGCTTTCTGCTCAACCCCGCGAACCGCGGTGACTGGCTGCCGTACTCGATGGTCATCGTCGCCGAGAGCGTCTTGATCCTCCAGGCCCTCTTGGCGATGTGGACCATCCTCTCCGGGGCGACCAGCCCGCGCGACTACGCGTACTACGCCGCCCGGGACGCGCTGTTCGACCCCATGTGGGCCGCTCGGAACGGCAGGGACACCACGCAGTGGCCCTTCCGCCTCAACGGCCACGAAGTCCTGGTCGACGTCTTCATCACCGTCTACGGCGAGCCCGTCGAGACCATCCGGCGCACCGCAACGGCCGCCACGGCCATGCACGGGAGGCACCGGACCTGGATCCTCGACGACGGCAGGTCCGACGAGGTCAAGGACCTCGCGGCCGAGCTGGGCTGTCTCTACGTCCGCCGGCTGTCCAGCAACGGCGCCAAGGCGGGCAATGTCAACCACGCACTGTCCATCGCCAAGGGCGAGTACTTCGCGATCCTCGACGCGGACTTCGTCCCGAAGGAGGACTTCCTCGTCGAGACGCTGCCGTTCTTCGTCAGCGAGGACGTCGCCTTCGTCCAGACGCCGCAGGTGTACGGCAACCTCCACACCGTCATCGCCCGCGGCGCCGGCTACATGCAGACCGTGTTCTACCGGTTCATCCAACCGGGGCGGAACCACTTCAACGCCGCGTTCTGCGTCGGCACCAACGTGGTCTTCCGTCGCCAGGCCGTCGACGACATCGGCGGCATGTACACCGGCAGCAAGTCCGAGGACGTGTGGACCTCGCTGATGCTCCATGAGCGCGGGTGGCGCAGCGTCTACATCCCCGACGAGCTGGCCGTCGGCGACGCGCCCGAGACCATCGAGGGCTTCACCAAGCAGCAGCAGCGGTGGGCCACCGGCGGGTTCGAGATCCTCCTGACCCACAACCCACTCAGTCCACGGCGCCGGCTCACGCCGGACCAACGGATCATGTACCTCGTCACCGCCACGCACTACCTCGCCGGCATCACGCCCCTGCTCCTCCTGCTCGTCCCGCCGCTGGAGATCTACTTCGACCTCCGCCCCGTGACCATGGACCTGGGCCTGGGCACCTGGCTGCTCTACTACGCGGGCTTCTACGTCATGCAGATCGTCCTGGCGTTCTTCACGCTCGGCTCGTTCCGCTGGGAGTGCCTGCTCCTCGCCACGGTGTCGTTCCCGATCTACACGCGGGCGCTGTTCAACGTCATCACCGGCAGGGACACCAAGTGGCACGTCACGGGCGGGCAGCACCGCCTGGCCTCTCCGTTCGCCTTCATGGTCCCGCAGGTCCTGCTGTTCACGTTCCTGCTGCCGACCTCGTTCGTGGCCGTCTGGCGCGACGTGAACCACAGCCAGCTGACGCTGGCGACCATCTGGAACATCACCAACACGATCATCCTCGGCGCCTTCATCGGCGCCGCGTTCCGAGAGCTGGCCAGGCGCCGCCACGTTCCGGAGTCCGAGACCGAACCGACCCCCGAGCCGGCCGTGCGCACGGTCGTCGCCCGCCCCGTCGAGCACGTCGGGGCGACGAGGCGCGACGACCTCGTGGTGGCCGGAACCGCAGCAACCCAGGAGGTCCCGTCATGACCTGGACTCAACGACTCAGACTCATCTGCGGCATCCTCGCCGTCCTCGCCCTGACCGCTGTCCTCGTGCTGGTCTTCAACCAGCGCCAGGCCCAGGCTCTCAGCACCACCGGTCAGGTGGTCTCGGCCCAGGCCTCGGTGGGCGCCGCCTACGGCGGTGTCGTCACCAGGGTCGAGGCCGAGGAGGGCGACGACGTCACGATGGGCCAGCCGCTCTTCACCGTCAACAGCCCCGATCTGCGGCGAGACCTCTCACAGGATCTCGAGGTGGCCTCGACCGAGGCGTTCACCGTCGACACCCAGGCGTCGACCGTGACCTACAAGGCGCTCAGCGACGGCCGGCTCTCCGACGTCGGGGCGCAGGTGGGCGGTTTCGTCCAGAGCGGCGCGAACCTCGCCATGATCGTCTCCGACGGCTCGCAGCACGCCGTGGCCGACTTCACGCTGTCACCGCGTGACTACGAGCGGATCGTCGAGGGCGCCCGGGTGAGCCTGCGGCTGCCCGACGACAGCACCGTCGAAGGCACCGTGCGGGCGGTCTCGGTCCAGACCGAGAACGGACTGGCCAAGACCCGGGTGACCGTCGACAGCGACGCGCTCCAGGACCCGAGCCTTGCCGAGCTGGCCCAGCCGGGCACGCCGGTCGCCGCGACCCTGTCGCTCCGCGACGACGGCCCGCTGGCGGGTCCGACCGACGCACTCCGCGCATTCCTCGTCAAGATCGGACTGAGCTGATATGCGAACTCTCCTCTCTCTGGCCCGGGCTGGCCGCCGCGAGGCGACACGTCCAAGCCGTGTCGGGCTGTTGCGTCCGGGCCTGTCCGTCCTCACCGTCGCGGTGCTCGCCACCGTGACCGCCTGCTCCGCCTCCTCGGGCAGCATCGGCGACACCGATGACCAGGGCGAAGCCGTCCAGGGCGGCGGTGACGCCAGCACCGCGGTCCTCGCCCCCGACGCCCTGCGGAAGGCTGCCCAGTCCGTGGTCCAGAAGACGCCGAAGCCGCTCCAGGCAGACCGCCTGGCGGAGGGCCTCGTCCCGCCGACCAACCGGTGGTTCTCCAGTCTCGCCCTCGGGCCCGAGGCGCTCCCCGTGTTCGCCGTGCCGCTCAGCTTCACCGAGCAGGAGACGGGGTTCGGCTTCGGCGTCCCCAGGGTCACGACGTCGGACAAGGCGATCATGGGCGGAGCCGTCTCGGACGTCACCGTGACGGTGCCCGGGACGCGGTCGACCGTGGTGTCCGGCTACGACGACCTCACTGTCACCCTCGAGCAGCGGGGGAACGACGGGAAGGCGCTCGGCCACACCGTCCTGGCGCAGGGCTCGCCGGCGGTGACCTTCACCGCCACCGATGCAGTGGACCTCGGCCAGGACGTCGCGTTCAGCGCCGGCGAGCCACCGACCGTCACGGTCGCCGGGCGCACCTACGGGCTGGTCCTCGACAAGGCCACCGCCAGCGGTACCGCCATCTCGCTCGAGGCCGGCGGCAGGGTCACCTGGTTCGCTGTCCCGGACGGCGGATCCGCCGCGGCCATGGCGTCGACCGTCGCCCCGGTCGCGGCCGGACGAGCCGCGTATGCCGTCGGTTCCGGCTCGGCGACCACCACCCTCACGTACTCGCACGACGGCGGAGCAGACGGCGCGGTCGTGGCGATGCCGCACCAGAAGGCCGGTCTCGCGGCCGGCACGACCTGCGACCTCGGGACCTTCCCGAGCGTGTACGGCGTCCTCTCGGTCTGCCGCGGCGACACGCTCGCGTGGAGCGCGCCCACCCGAGAGGTCACCACCCAGCTGGGCCTCGGAGGACTCACCGCCGACGCACGGTCGAGGCTGGCCGACCAGGTCCGCAAGGACGTCGCCGAGACCAAGCCGTACCCCGCCGACACCTACTTCGGCGGCAAGGCGCTCTACCGGTCCGCCCAGCTCTACCAGCTGGCCACCCAGCTCGGGATCGAGGACGTGACGGCATCGGTCAAGGCGACGCTCGTCGAGCAGATCGACCAGTGGACCGACCCGAAGGGCTGCGAGAAGCGTCCGGCCTTCTGCTTCGTCTACGACCCGCAGGGCAAGGGTCTGATCGGGCAGACCGCGTCCTTCGGCTCGGACGAGTACAACGACCACCACTTCCACTACGGATACTTCCTCTACACCGCCGGGGTGCTGGCCGGCAGCGACCCCGCGCTGGCCGAGAAGTGGCAGCCGGTCATGGACCTCGTCGCCGCCGACATCGCCGGCACCGGGACGAACGGGCTGTTCCCGGACCGGCGCCCCTTCGACGCGTACAACGCGCACTCGTGGGCGAGCGGCACCGCGCCGTTCGGCGACGGGAACAACCAGGAGAGCACCTCCGAGGCGGTGACCGCCTGGACCGGGCTGAGCCTGTGGGCCGACGCGACCCGCAACCAGCCGCTCAAGGCCGAGGCCACCTGGATGCTCGCCGGCGAGCAGTCGACGGCGCTGCTCTACGGGCTGCGGCTCGACACGAGCGACCCGGTCTACCAGGGCTTTGGCCACCAGGTCGTCTCGCTCAACTGGGGTGGCAAGCGGGACTATGCAACGTGGTTCTCGCCCTCGCCGGCGGCGATGCTGGCGATCCTCGTGCTGCCCGCGAGCCCGAGCGCCACCGGATACCTCGGTGGCGACCCGGACCGGATCCGCGCCCAGGTGTCGGAGGCGACCGCGGGCGCGGGGTACGCGCAGCAGTTCGGCGACTACCTGCTCATGTATGCCGGCCTGGCCGGCCAGGAGGACGCCGCCGCCGCGCTGAAGGAGGCATCGAGGCTGGACGCGAAGTGGGTCGACGACGGCAACAGCCGGTCGTACCTGCTCGCCTGGCTGATGGCTCAAGCCGCGGATTGAGCTGGATCGTGCGAGCCGAGGCGGCCCGGCGTCCCTCGACGTGCCTGACCCGCAGGTCGCGTCGCAGGATAGGTGCGCGCGTTAGCTGATGCGCCTGCCGTACCTGACCACCGGCAACGACGCCTTCGTGGTGGCGCCTTTTGACGCCCACCTCACCCTCTACGTCCTGAGTGCGCTCAACCTTGCCGGCCGGGCCCTCCGCCGTGCGCGGGGGGTCCCGCAACGACGGGCCACGAACGCCTACTGTGTGCCCATGGACGCGACCTCGTTGGTCGCCGGCTCGACCGGTGACGTGCCGGCCGCCCCGGGGCGCTCCGACTGGCAGCGCACCTGGGTCGTCGTGGGGGTGCTCCTCATCGTGGCCGCCGGGGCCTTCGTCCTCACGCGGGGCGCGACGATGATCTACTACCTCGTCCTCAGCTGGTTCCTCGCACTCGCCATGGAGCCCGCCGTCAGCCGCCTCACCCGGTGGATGCCGCGGGCCCTCGCGACGACCGCGGTCATGGTCGGCCTCGTCGTCGGCTTCGCCGCCTTCTTCTGGGCCTTCGGCAGCCTCCTCGTCGACCAGCTGTCCCAGCTCGTGGCCGCCGTCCCGGAGATGGCCGACGCCGTCCTCGCGAGGCTCAACGAGGTCACCGGCTCGCAGTACACCGTCGAGCAGCTCGTCGAGAGCGCGGGCATCACCCCCGGTGACATCACCTCGTACGCGCAGGACGTGGCGGTCGGGGTGATCGGCCTCGTGGCCGCCGTGCTGTCGACGACGTTCGGGCTCTTCGCCGTGGGGTTCTTCGTCTTCTACATGTCGGTGGGGATGCCGGCCCTCCGCGGCTGGCTGGCCCACCGGGTGAGGCCGCGGCTCCAGGTGCCCTTCCTCGCGGCGTGGGACCTCACCCGCATCAAGGTCGGCGGCTACATCGCCGCGCGCGTGGTGCTCGCCTCCATCAACTCCGTCTCCAGCGGCATCGTCTTCTACCTCATCGGGCTGCCCTACTGGCTGCCGCTCGCCCTGTGGACGGGCATCGTCGCTCAGTTCGTGCCCAACGTCGGCACCTACATCTCGATCGCCCTGCCGACGATCGTCGGCCTCACCTCGGGCGACCCGATCCTCGGCGTCTGGGTGCTCCTCTGGGGCATCGTCTACCAGCAGGTCGAGAACCTCACCTTCGAGCCGCGCATCTCCGCGCGGGCCGTCGACGTGCACCCCGCGGTGTCGTTCGGCTCCGCGATCCTCGGGGCCCAGCTCTTCGGCCTGGCGGGGGCCCTGCTGGCCGTGCCTCTCACCGCCACCGCCATGGCGATGCTCGAGATCTACAAGCAGCGCTACGAGCTGACCGCCCAGACCGAGGAGAAGGTCGCCGCCCTCGTGGAGCCGCGCGCCCTGCGCGACCCGGATGCCGTCGGCCCACCGGTGCGCCCCGAGCCCCCGGATGCGGTCGGGCCGGCCGAGGACGCACCGACCCGGGACCGACGACGGCCCGCGCTCAGGAGTCGGGATCCGGCTCCTGCCCCGGGCGCTCCGGCTGCTCGAGCAGCGGCTGGACGAGCGGGTCCGGTCGCGTCCCGGCCCACCCCGCCGCCCGGGCGATCTGGCCCCCGAAGACACCGACGACCACGGCGAGGCCGCTGATCGCGAGCAGCCAGGTCACGATCGCGAGGGCGACGCCGATGACGCCGTAGCGCGCGGCATCCCGCTCGAAGATGCCCGGCAGCACGGTGACGGTCCACAGGGCGATCGCCGAGGTCCCGATCCCGCCGACCACCGCCCCCGGCCACAGGTGCCGGCTGGGTACACGGCGGTGGGTCAGCAGACGTCCGATCCCGAGCCAGAACACGCCGGCGACCACCGTGCGGACCGTGGCCTCGAGGGCGATGGCCTGACGGGTGTCGGTGTGCCACACCGTGGCGACGACGGACAGGGTCGTGACCATGAGCATGAGCAGGAAGACGCCGAGGATGCCGGTGACCTGTCCGCGCCACCCGACGAGCGGCAGACCCCAGGGCCGCTCCATGCTGCGCCGGATCGTTCGCGTGTAGCTGTTGAAGGAGAAGAAGAGAAGCACGAGGCTCAGCGCCGACGCGGTCGCGGTCTCGGCGGTGGGCTCGGGCTTGCTGAACAGCAGCACCACGGTCTCGGCCGTCGAGCCCGTGAGGCCCAGCCGTGCGTTGACGACGTTGGCGAGCGACTCACCATCCGACTCCGACAGGAAGGTCGACACGATGATCGTCAGGGGGATGAGCGACAGGAACGCCTGACCGGTCATCCCGAAGATCCGGTCGCGGACGTCGACGGCGAGCAGCTCGCGGGCGATGCGCAGGGCCGTCCCGGCGACGGGGTGGCGGTCCGCCCACGCGACGAGCCGAGCGAGGCGCTCCTGGTTGCGCTCGCTCCTCATGTGGTGTCCGGTCCGCTCACGGCAGGGTGGCCTCCGCCGGCAGCTCGACGTACCGCTCGGGCCGGGGCTCGATCGCGTCGCTGACGACGGCGTCGGCGTACACGTAGGCGTAGGCGAGGGCAACGAGGGGCACGAGCAGGGCGTAGACGATGCCCGAGACCGCGTTGCTCACGGCGAAGGGCAGGGAGGTCGCGAGGATGAGGGTGGTGCCGAGCAGAGGCCCGATGGCGAGGGCGGCACCTGTCGTGAGGGCCACGAGCACGACGACCTTGACCCACCGCGGGCGCACGAGGTGGGCGCTGCGGCGGTACGCCGGCCAGCCCCAGACCCCCTCGAGGACGACGACGGGCAGGAGCAGCAGACCCGCGACGAGGACGACGAGCCCGACCGGGGCGAGCACGACCGTGAAGAGGCACGCGACCACGACGGCCGCGAGCAGCAGCTCGGTCAGCAGCACCTGCCACCCGCGGCGCAGCGCCCCGGCATAAGCGCCGACGACGCCGACCGGACGCTCCGCGTCGATCTCCCGGACCGCGACCACCACCGCGGCCTGGCCGAGGACGAACGTGACGGGAGCGAGGGCGGCGAGGACCAGGCTGCCGCCGACGACGAGCACGCCGTAGGCCGTGCTGACGCCGCCGACGGACTCCGACCACGACGTGAGCCACGTGTGCGCCACGCCCGGGAGGATCGTCGTCACGGCGATGGGGGCACCGATCCCGATGAAGAGGGGCAACCGTCGCAGGTACATCCGCCACACCGACGACAGCACCTGACCGGTCGAGCGCCGCCGGGCCAGGCGCAGGGGCGCGGACGGTCGCCACGTCGTGCGGCGGACCAGCCAGGCGACGACCGCGACGGCGCCGATGAGGAGCAGCACGGCCCGGGCGGGGTTCGACATGGCCCGCCGCAGGGCGTCGGAACCGCTCGCGACGACCCCGCAGAAGGCGCTCGTCGCCTGCGTGCCGTAGAGCCCGCTGGCGGGGACGGCGTAGCTGAAGGGTGCTCCCTCGGCGTCGGTCCACGACAGCGGAGCCGTCCACTGGTCCTTGGTGTTCGGCCCGGTCGGCCCGTTGTAGAAGCTGGCCTCCCGCTGCCCCCACCGGCCCGTGAAGCCGAGCCAGGGGAACTCGCCGCCCACGGCGGCGGGGTCGGACGGGACGAGGACGACGTCGGGCCGGAGGTCGACGGGCTCCCCGCGGGTGTCGTCGCAGCCGAAGCCCTGCTGGCCCGACCGCCCGAGGAAGAGCGCGGCGTCGTAGTAGTTCGCGTGCGACCCCGCGGCCGGGTGGACGACGGGGTGGGTCCCGTCGACGACCTCGAGCTTGACGTCGCCCCAGTCGGCGACCTCGACGCCCTCGTGCTGGCTGTAGCCGACCCGCGTCGGTTCCTGCCCGAGCGCCGCCGCCGCGTCGGACGCGGCGAACTCGAGCTGGACCATCTCCCAGTCGCTCTCGTGCTTGTTGTTGAAGTCGTTGAAGGGGTAGTAGAGCCAGTACTGCAGGGCCAGTCCCTCGCGACCCTCCTCGGTGACCACCCGGGCGTACGTGGTCGGCCGGGTCCCCTGCGTGATCGCGTCGGACCACTGCTCGTACGTGCACCCGGGGTCGAGCGGGTCGCCCGGGAAGTCCAGGTGGTGGCCCGCGAGCCCACGACCCAGGTCCTCGGCGCCCGGGCCGATCTTCACCAGGTCGTCGGTGGTCCACGGCCCGCGCAGGGCCACCCCCTCGTCGTCGAGGACGGCTGCGACGTCGGTCGGGACGAAGGGCTCCCCCGGCCCGCACGCGTCCGGCTGCGCGACGAGCCGCACGACCGGTGCATAGCGGTCGGCGAGGACCCGCTCGTCGGCGGGCGCGGCCGTCGCCGACGAGGCCGACACGACGAGGGTGGTCGCCGCGAGAGCGGTCGTGGCGAGGGCGCTCACGACGGCAGCCAGGCGGGAGGTGCGCACGACGTGGCCTCCTCGACGGGGCGTGCTCGGGTGCTCGGTGCTCGTCACGATAGCGGCGGGTCACCGGCCGACACGGCTGATCGGGGCGTCGCGGGAGGGCTCATTACTCGCGCGTCACCGCGAGATGGTGACAGGCTCGGGAGGCGGCGGGTCACCGCCGACCGAGCCGACGCCGAACACCGGAACCCCGGGAGGACCACCGATGCTGCAGCGGATCGCCATCGTCAACCGTGGGGAGGCCGCCATGCGGCTCATCCACGCCGTGCGCGACCTCAACGCCCAGGCCGGGCCCGGAGGTCACCGCATCGAGACCGTGGCTCTCCACACCGAGGCGGAGCGGGCGGCGATGTTCGTCCGGGAGGCCGACGCGGCCTACGACCTCGGCCCCGCCTCGCTGCGGCCCTACCTCGACCACGCGGTGCTCGAGCGGGCGCTGCGCGAGACGGGCGCGGATGCCGCGTGGGTCGGCTGGGGCTTCGTCGCCGAGGACCCCGCCTTCGCCGAGGTCTGCGAGCGGATCGGCGTGACGTTCATCGGCCCGAGCCCGGAGGCGATGCGGCGTCTCGGCGACAAGATCGGGTCCAAGCTCATCGCCGAGGAGGTCGGCGTCCCGGTGGCTCCGTGGAGCAGGGGCGGCGTCGACACCCTCGAGGACGCGATCCGCTCGGCCTCCGAGATCGGCTACCCGCTCATGCTCAAGGCGACCGCGGGGGGCGGCGGCCGCGGCATCCGCAAGGTCACCTCCGACGCCGAGCTCGCCGACGCCTACGAGCGCACCCGCGACGAGGCCCAGCGGGCCTTCGGCTCGGGCGTGGTCTTCCTCGAGAAGCTCGTGACCGGGGCCCGTCACGTCGAGGTGCAGGTCATCGCCGACGGCCAGGGCTCCGCGTGGGCCATCGGGGTGCGCGACTGCTCGGTGCAGCGGCGCAACCAGAAGGTCATCGAGGAGTCGGCGTCCCCGGTGCTCGACGAGTCCCAGGCGCTCGAGCTCAAGGCGTCGGCCGAGCGGCTCGCGATCGCGGTCGGGTATGCCGGTGCGGGCACCGTCGAGTTCCTCTACCACCCCGGCGACCGCTTCTTCGCGTTCCTCGAGGTCAACACCCGCCTCCAGGTCGAGCACCCGATCACCGAGGTCGTCACCGGCACCGACCTCGTCCGTCTGCAGATCCACGTCGCCGGCGGGGGGCGGCTCGAGGGGCAGCGCCCCGACGAGGTCGGGCACGCCGTCGAGGCCCGGCTCAACGCCGAGGACCCCGACCGGGACTTCGCCCCGGCCCCAGGGCGCATCGCCCACCTCGAGCTTCCGGCCGGTCCCGGCATCCGCGTGGACACCGGTGTGGCAGAGGGTGACTCGATCCCCGCCGACTTCGACTCCATGATCGCCAAGATCATCGCCCACGGGCGTGACCGCGACGAGGCGCTCGCCCGGCTGCGCCGCGCCATGCGCGAGACGTCCGTCGTCATCGAGGGGGGCGCGACGAACAAGTCCTTCATCCTCGACCTGCTCGACCAGCCCGAGGTCGTCGACGGGTCGGCCGACACGGGGTGGATCGACCGGGTCCGCGCCGAGGGCCGCCTCGTGGCCAGGGAGCACTCGGGCGTCGCCCTCGTCGTCGCCGGCATCGAGGCCTACGGCGAGGCCGAGCAGATCGAGCGCACCCGCCTGCTGGAGACGGCGCGGGGCGGCCGGCCGCAGGTGCAGCACGACGTGGGCCGCGCGGTCGACCTCAAGCTCCGGGGTACGGCCTACAAGGTGACGGTGTTCCGCACGGGCCCGTCGCGCTTCCACGTGACCGTGGCCGACCCGACCGGGCACACCGAGACCGTCGACGCCGACATCGAGCGGATCGGCGGTCCGTACGCGAGCCGCGTGCGGATCGGCGGCCGCACCCACCGGCTCGTCACGGCAGCCCACGGGCCGGTGCAGCTCGTCGAGGTCGACGGGGTGACCCACCGCGTCAGCCGGGACGAGGGTGGTGTGCTGCGTTCTCCTGCACCGGCACTCGTCGTCGCGACTCCCGTCGGCGTGGGTGACGAGGTCGCGTCCGGCGCCCCGGTCCTCGTGCTCGAGAGCATGAAGATGGAGACGGTGCTGCCGGCGCCGTTCGCCGGCCGCGTCAAGGAGCTGCTCGTCTCCGCGGGCAGCCAGGTCGAGACCGGGGCCGCGCTCGTGCGGCTCGAGCCGACCGGCGACGTGGCCGACGCCGTCGAGGCCGCCGCCGACGCCCCCGACCTCGACCTCCCCGAGGACGTCGCCGCCGGCGATGCCGACGAGCGCGCCGGCCGGGGGCGGGCGGCGCTGTCCGCGATGCTGCTCGGCTACGACCTCGACCCCGGTCACGAGAGCCGCATCCTGGCCGCCTACCTCGACGCCCGCGACGAGCTCGCGTCGTCGGGGCGCTCGCCGGTCGGCGACGAGATGGAGCTGCTCGGTGTCTTCGCCGACGTCGCCGAGCTCAACCGGAACCGGCCGGTGGGCGAGGAGACGCACGTCGAGAACCGCGTGCACAGCCCGCGCGAGCACTTCCACACGTACCTGCAGACCCTCGACCCGGAGCGCGGCGCGCTGCCCGCCGACTTCGTGGGCCGGCTCGAGCGGGTCGTCCACCACTACGGCGTCACCGGCGTCGAGCGCACGCCCGAGCTCGAGGGGGCGGTCTTCCGGGTCTTCCTCGCGCAGCAGCGCTCGGCCCCCGAGGTGGCGATGGCGACCGCGATCCTCCAGCGCTGGCTCGGCGAGCCGGCCCCGGATGCGCCCGCCCACACCGCGGCCCGCGAGCTGCTCGACCGGCTCGTCGCGGTCACCCAGCTGCGCTTCCCGATCATCGGCGACCTCGCGCGCAGCGTGCGGTTCCGGTGGTTCGACCAGCCGCTCGTCGACGCCGACCGGGCGTCGGTGCTCGGCTCCGTGGGCGACGAGCTCGACGAGATCGACGCCCTGCCCGACGGCGACGAGCGCACCGCGCGCATCGACGCCCTCGCCGCGATCCCCGAGCGGATCGTGCGCTTCCTCGGCGAGCGGCTGCGGCTCGGCGTGCCCGCCCGCGAGCCGATGCTCGCCGTGCTCGTCAAGCGTCACTACCGCGAGCACTCCCTGAGCGACCTGCGCGAGGAGACCGCCGACGGCCGGGCCGTGGCGAGCGCCGAGTACCGCCTCGACGAGCGCGACTCGCACCTCGTCAGCACGGTGGGCACCATCGACGAGCTGACGCCCGACAGCGGCCTGGCGCAGCTGCTGGCCGCGCGCGTCAGCGACGGCCCGGCCGGTCACCAGCCGGTCGTCGACCTCTACCTCCACTGGCCCGACCTCCCGACCGACCCCGACGCGGCGAGCCTCGAGCTCGGCGCCCGGCTGGCCCGGATGCCGTTCGCGGCCACGGTGCGCCGGGTCGCCGTCGGAGTCGTCCCCGACGACGAGCGCGAGGTCGGCTACTTCACGTACCGCCCCGATGCCGACGGCGTCATGGCCGAGGACGAGCCCGTCCGCGGCATCCACCCGATGGTGGGGCGCCGACTCAACCTGTGGCGGCTGCGCGACTTCGACCTCACCCGCCTCGAGGCCCCCGAGGACGTGCTGCTCCTGCACGCCGTCGCCCGGGGCAACCCCCAGGACCAGCGGCTCGTGGCCCTCGCCCAGGTGCGCCAGCTCGTCGTCGTCCGCGACGAGACGGGGAAGGTCACCGCGCTGCCGCACGTCGAGCGCGCCCTCGCCAACTGCCTCGAGGCGGTCCGCCGGGCGCGCACGACGATCGGCTCGGGTGCCCGACTGGACACCAACCACGTGTGGCTGCACATCTGGCCGCCGGTGGAGGCCGACCTCGACCAGCTGACCGCCCTCCAGGGCAAGGTCGCGCCGATGACGGCCGGCGCCGGCGTCGAGGAGGTCCGCGTCGAGGGGGCGATCGCCGGGGACAACGGCCACACCGTGCCGATCTGCGCGCGGTTCTCGTACCAGCCGGGGTCCGGGGTCACCTTCACCGTCGAGACGCCCCCGACGACCCGGGTCGCGCCGCTCGACGAGTACGCCGAGAAGGTCGTCCGGGCCCGCCGGCGCGGCCTGGTCTACCCCTACGAGCTCGTGTCGATGGTCGCCGGGTCGGGTGGCTCGGCCGTCGAGCACGACCTCGACGAGTCGGGCCGGCTCGTGCCGGTCGACCGCCCCTACGGCCAGAACTCCGCGGGCCTCATCTGCGGTGTCGTCACGACCCCCACACCGCTGCACCCCCAGGGCGTGACGCGCGTCCTGCTCTGCGGTGACCCGCTGCGCTCGCTCGGCGCGGTCGCGGAGCCCGAGTGCGCCCGCGTGATCGCCGCGCTCGACCTCGCCGAGGAGCGGGGGCTCCCTGTCGAGTGGTTCGCCCTGTCCGCGGGTGCCCGCATCTCGATGGACTCCGGCACCGAGAACATGGACTGGGTCGCCAAGGCCCTCAAGCGGATCATCGAGTTCACCCAGCGGGGCGGCGAGATCAACGTCGTCGTCGCCGGCATCAACGTCGGCGCCCAGCCCTACTGGAACGCCGAGGCGACGATGCTCATGCACACCAAGGGCATCCTCGTCATGACGCCCGACTCGGCGATGGTGCTCACCGGCAAGCAGTCCCTCGACTTCTCCGGCGGCGTCTCGGCCGAGGACAACTTCGGCATCGGCGGCTACGACCGGGTCATGGGGCCCAACGGCCAGGCGCAGTACTGGGCCAAGGACCTCGTCGACGCCTACGGCATCCTCCTCGCGCACTACGAGAACACCTGGGTGGCGCCGGGCGAGCCCGGCCCACGTCGAGCCCCGACGAGCGACCCGCACGACCGCGACGTCACCACCTACCCCCACTCGCTCGCGGGCAGCGACTTCACGACCGTGGGCGACATCTTCTCGTCGGCGACGAACCCCGATCGCAAGAAGCCGTTCGACATCCGCACCCTGATGCGGGCGGTGGCCGACCAGGACCACGCGACGCTCGAGCGCTGGGCCGGCATGGCGGATGCCGAGACCTCGGTCGTCCTCGAAGCCCGCATCGGCGGGATCCCGGTGTGCCTGTTGGGGATCGAGTCGAAGTCGGTGCCGCGCCGGGGCGTGCCCCCGACCGACGGCCCCGACGTCTACACGTCCGGCACGCTGTTCCCGCGATCGTCGAAGAAGACGGCTCGCGCGATCAACGCCGCGAGCGGCAACCGTCCCCTCGTCGTCCTCGCCAACCTCTCCGGCTTCGACGGTTCGCCTGACTCGATGCGCGCCCTCCAGCTCGAGTACGGCGCCGAGATCGGCCGGGCGGTCGTCAACTTCGACGGCCCGATCGTCTTCGTCGTCGTCTCCCGCTACCACGGTGGCGCGTTCGTCGTGTTCTCGAAGGTGCTCAACCCGCGGATGACGGTGCTCGCCGTCGAGGGGTCCTTCGCCTCGGTGATCGGTGGCGCACCAGCAGCGGCCGTGGTCTTCGCTCGTGACGTCGACGGCCGCACCGCCGCCGACCCCCGGGTCGCCGTCGCTCCAGGCCCGGCTCGCCGAGACCGAGGGCGCCGAGCGCGCCGCGGTCGCCACCGAGCTCGCGTCGGTGCGCACCGCGGTGCGGGCCGAGATGCTGGGCCGGGTGGCGTCGGAGTTCGACGCGGTGCACAACATCCACCGGGCGGTCGAGGTCGGGTCGGTCGACGCGGTCATCGCCGCCGAGGAGATCCGGCCGCGGATCATCGCCTCGATCGAGTCGACCTCCGGCTGACGTCAGCGCACGATCCTCAGGTTGAAGTTCGCCGTGCCGAGGGCGCCCCAGAGCCGCAGCCACAGAGGCAGCCACATCTCGGCGCCGCGCGCGGTCTCGATCCCGCCGAGGTCGACGACGTCGTCGTGGCCGAACGAGCGCAGCAGCGCGGTGACCGTGGCCTTGGCGTCGGCGTCGTCACCGCTGACGAAGACGGTGCTGCTCGCACCGAGCGTCTCGGGGTGCACCATGAGGTCGGCGTTCATCGTGTTGAGGGTCTTGACGACCCGCGCGTCGGGGTAGGCCCGCTGCACCTGCTCGCCCAGCGAGTCGGTGTCCTTGACGAGGAGCGTCGGCGGGAAGCCGGACGAGGGGTCGAGCGGGTTCGAGACGTCGACGAGCACGGTGCCGGCGAGGTTCTCGGCGCCGGCGAGGGCGAGCACCTCGAGCGTCACGCTGCCCGAGGTCGCGTTGACGACGACGTCGGCCGCCGCGGCCGCGTCCGCGTAGGTCGCGAGGGCGACGTCCCCGTGCTCGGCGTGCCAGCTGGCGAACGGCGCCCTGCCCATGGCGTCCGGATCGGTGCGGGCCAGGGTGGCGGCCGGGTCCCGGGTGCCGACGACGACGTGTGGCCCAGCTCGTGGAGCCGGGCGGCGATCGCGCGGCCGACCGACGCGGTGCCGAGGACGGCAATGGTCATGGGGGGTCCTTCGGGTGGGGCGACAGGGAGCAGACAGGTCTGTCTGCTTCACAGGTGGACGCTAGCAGACCGATCTGTCTACCATCAACCCCATGACCCCGCCCGGTGCCCGCGACCGCATCCTCGACACGGCGTTCCGGCTCTTCTACGCGCGAGGTGTCCGGGCCGTGGGCGTCGACCTGATCATCGCCGAGTCCGGCGTGGCCAAGGCGACCTTCTACAAGCACTTCCCGGCAAAGGACGACCTGGTACTGGCGTACCTCGAGCGGGTCGACGTGGTCTGGAGCGGCCAGCTGCACGCCGCGGCCGAGGCCGCCGGGCCGCTGCCGGCAGAGCAGCTCGTCGGCCTGTTCGACGCCCTCGGCACGGCCTGCCGCCGCGACGGTTACCGCGGCTGCGCGTTCATCAACGCCGCGGCCGAGTCGGTGCCCGGCACCCCCGTGCACCAGCGCACCGTCGCGCACAAGGCGGCGGTCCTCGAGTGGGTCACCGGTCTCGCCGCGGATGCCGGAGCGCCGGACCCGCGCGGCCTGGCCAGGTCGCTCACGCTCCTCCTCGACGGCGGGCTCGCCAGTGGTGCGCTCGACGCCGACCCCGAGGCCGCCACCCGGGCGGCCGGCTCCGCACGCGTCCTCGTCGACGCAGCGCTCGGCGTCACCCCAGCGGGTAGGGCCGGAGGCGCCAGGGGCCCCGGCCCGATGACAGGGATGGCCCGGACCACAGCTCCACCTCGGTGACGACCTGGGTGAACGGCAGCCGGGCGCGCACGGTGTCCTCGGCGGCCCGCAGGGTCTCGACGTCGTGGTCGTGGCCGACCGTGAGGTGGGGCACGACGTCGGTGAACGCCCCCGCGTACGGCGGATACTCGGGGAACGCCGCCGCGACCGCCTCGATGAGGTCGACGACCGCTGCGCCACCGGCCAGCCCGACGAAGACGACCGTCTCCCCGAACCACGCCGTGGCCGTCCCGGTCAACGTGAACGACGCACCGCGCGCCCAGCGTCCGCTCGAGCCGTCGGTGGTCGTCCTCGGTGAACCGTGCGGGCGGCCGGAAGGGGTAGGTCACCGTCACGTGGGCCGGGACGCCGACCGCGGGCCGACGGTCGAGCTCGCGCCCGGCGCGGACGCCGACCGCGGTCTCGGCCGCCGGGCAGCGCAGCAGCAGTGCCGACTCCACGTGCTCCACCTCCGCCGCAGCCACCCGCTCCACCCAACCGCGACCCGACGGTCGCGCCACCGGACTGCCGATGCGGGTTCCGCTGCGGTCGTGGCAGGCTGGCGCGCGTGACCACCGTGGGGCTCGTGCTGGCGGCCGGGGCCGGCCGCCGGATGGGCGGCCCGAAGGCCCTCCTGCGCCTCGCCGCAGGAGGGCCCGACCCTCGTCGAGACCGCCGTCGACGCGGGTGCTCGGCGCCGGCTGCGACCACGTGGTCGTCGTCGTGGGAGCCGCCGCGGAGGCGGTGGCGGATGCCGTCGGCGGCACGGGGGCGGAGGTCGTCACGGCATCCGACTGGGAGGAGGGCATGGGCGCCTCGCTGCGAGCCGGCCTGAGGCACCTCGACCCGGCGGCCCACGACGTCGCGCTCGTCACCCTCGTCGACCTGCCCGACGTCACGGCCGAGGTCATGGCCCGGGTCCTCGCCGCCGCCGAGGGCGACGGCCCGGCCGCACTCGCCCGCGCCTCCTACGACGGCGTGCCCGGCCACCCGGTGGCCATCGGCCGCGACCACTGGGCCGCAGTCGCCGTCGCCGCCCGCGGCGACCGGGGTGCGCGCGACCACCTGCGGGTGACGCCCCACCTCCTCGTCGAGTGCGGCGACCTCGCCACGGGCCTCGATGTCGACACGGCAGAGGACCTCCAGCGGGGATGATGGGCCCGTGAGCGCACCCGAGGACCGCTGGCCGCACCGCGTCTACGCCCACGGGACAGACCCCGACCCGCGCTTCTCCCTCGCCAACGAACGCACCTTCCTCGCCTGGGTGCGCACCGGCCTCGCGCTCGTCGCCGGAGCCGCGGCGGTCGACGCCTCCCTCTGCCGATGCCCGACTGGCTCCAGACCACGCTCGCGGCGGGCCTCGCCCTCGCCGCCCTGCTCACCGCCGCTGCCGCCTGGCGTGGCTGGGCCCGCACCGAGCGCGCGATGCGCGAGGGGACGCCGCTGCCCGCCAACCCCGCGATGCTCGTCGTCCTCGTCGCGGTCGGCCTCGCGGCGCTCGTCATCGGCCTCGCGAGCCTCGTCGGTGGCTGAGGCCCGCGGCGCCGCAGCCCGCCGCCCCCGACCCGGCCGCGCCGCAGGAGCGCACCGCGCTCGCGTGGCGGCGCACCGGCCTGGCCCTTCTCGTCGGCGCGCTGACCATCGGCCGGATCGCCCTCGAGACCCTCGGCCCCGCCGTCGCCGTACCGACCGTGCTCGTCGCGGCCCTCGCGACGTGGGTGTCGGTCGCCGCGCTGCGGACCCGGCGGCTCGCCCGTCCGCACCCCGGCGAGCCGGCCTTCTCGGTGCTCGCCGACGGCCGCCTCCCCGCCGTCGTCGCGGCCCTCGTCGGGGCCCTCGCCCTCGGCGAGCTGCTCAGCGCGCTCGCCGCGCTCGTCTGAGCAGTCTGCTTCCGGATCGGCACGCACGTCGGGGATGCTGGCGCCATGGACCCGCGGACGACGTTCGGCTCGGCGCACGACCTCGCCGGTGCGCTGGGCGAGACCGGCTACCTCGCCGACGACGCCCTGGCCACGGTGACCTGGCTCGCGCTGCGCCTCGGCCGCCCGCTGCTCATGGAGGGCGAGCCCGGCACCGGGAAGACCGCCCTCGCCGAGGCCCTCGCCGAGACGATGGACGTCCCCCTCATCCGGCTCCAGTGCTACGAGGGCATCGACGCCACCCAGGCCCTCTACGACTGGGACTTCCCGCGCCAGATCCTCCACGTGCGCGCGCTCGAGGCCGTGGAGGGAGCCGCCCGCGACGTCCGCGAGGTCGAGGAGGGCCTGTTCGACGAGCGCTTCCTCCTCGCCCGCCCGGTGCTGCGCGCCCTGCGCGACTCCCCGGCCGTGCTCCTCGTCGACGAGGTCGACCGCGCCGACGACGAGTTCGAGGCGTTCCTCCTCGAGGTGCTCTCGACGTGGCAGGTGACCATCCCCGAGCTCGGCACGGTCTCGGCCTCGGTGCCGCCCGTCGTCGTGCTCACCTCCAACCGCACCCGCGAGCTGCACGACGCGCTGAAGCGCCGTTGCCTCTACCACTGGCTCGAGCACCCCGGCATCGAGCGCGAGCTCGCCATCGTCCGCCGCCGCGCGCCCGAGGTGGCCGGCGGCGCTCGCCGAGCAGGTCGTGCGGCTCGTCCACGGCATCCGCGGCGACCGCGAGATGCTCAAGCCGCCCGGCGTCGCCGAGACCCTCGACTGGGCCCGCGCGCTGCACGAGCTCGGCACGCGCGACCTCGACACCGAGACCGCCGCCGCGACGCTCGGGGTCGCGGTGAAGTACCGCGAGGACGCCGAGCGGGTGCGGCGGGCGCTCGACGCGATGCTCGCCCGATGACGACGGATGCCGCCCGCACGCCCGAGGAGGTGCTCCTCGGCTTCGCCCGCGCGCTGCGCGCCGCCGGGGTCGCCGTGACCGCCGACCGGGAGCGCACCTACCTCGAGGCGGTCGCCGCCGTGGGCATCGACGACCAGCCGGCGGTCTACCACGCGGGTCGAGCGACGCTGTGCGCGTCGCCGGCCGACCTCGAGCGCTACGACCAGGTCTACGCCGCCTGGTTCGGCGGCCAGCGGGCCGGGACGAAGGACCGACAGCGCCCTGCCGCGGGTGGTCACCCAGGCCGGGCTCACGGCATCCGACAACACCGGTCAGGCGACGGCGTCGAGGATGCCGGATGCCGTTCGCGCGCAGGCGAGCTCGACCGAGATCCTCCGCCACCGCGACGTCGCGACGCTCGACCGCCGCGACCGCGAGGCCCTCGCGCGGCTGTTCGCGGCGCTGCGACCCGCGGGCACCGCGTCGGCGCGCGCACCGGCACACGCCGTCGCGCCGCGGGGACGTCGACGCCCGCCGCACCCTGCGCTCGACGCTGCGCCGGATGGGGGAGCCCGGCGAGGTGCAGCTGGCGCCGGCGCGGCGACCGCCCCCGCCGGGTCGTGCTGCTCGTCGACGTCTCGGGGTCGATGAGCGCCTACGCCGACGCGCTCATCCGGCTCGCCCACGCGTACTGCGCCGCCGGGGTGCCGACCGAGGTCTTCACCCTCGGGACCCGGCTCACGCACGTCACCCGACCGCTGCACCAGCGCGACCCCGACCGTGCCATCGTCGCGGCGGGTGACGTGATCCCCGACTGGTCCGGCGGCACGCGGCTCGCCGAGGGGATCAAGGTCTTCCTCGACCGCTGGGGTCGTCGGGGGATGGCGCGCGGCGCGGTCGTCGTCGTCTTCAGCGACGGGTGGGAGCGCGACCAGCCCGACGCCCTGGGTGAGCAGGTACGCCGCCTGCGGGCGGTCGCCCACCGGGTCGTCTGGGTCAACCCCCACCGGGGCCGACCCGGCTACGAGCCGGTGCAGGGAGGCATCATGGCGGTCCTGCCCCACGTCGACGACTTCGTCGCGGGGCACTCGATGGCGGCGTTCGAGGAGCTGACGGAGGTGGTCGCGCGTGCGTGACGTGCTGCCCGAGCTGATGCGGTGGTGGCGGGCCGGTGAGTCGGTCGGCGTCGGCACCGTCGTCGCGACCTTCCGCTCGGCGCCCCGCCCCGCCGGGGGCCTCGATGCTCGTCGGTCCCGGCGGCGAGGCTGTCGGGTCGGTGTCCGGCGGGTGCGTCGAGGGCGCGGTCTACGAGCTCGGCCAGGAGGTCGTGGCGTCGGGCTCGCCCGTGCTCCAGCGCTACGGCGTCTCCGACGACGACGCGTTCGCGGTGGGGCTCACGTGCGGCGGCATCCTGGACGTGTTGTCGAGAGCGTCTCGCGGGAGACCTTCCCCGAGCTCGGCGCGGTCGCCGACGACATCGACGCCGGCCGCCCGGTCGCCGTCGCGACGGTGATCGAGCACCCGGACGCCGCGCGGGTGGGACGCCGGCTCGTCGTGCGGCCCGAGGACGCCGACGCCGGGGCGGATGCCGCGCCCACCGGCTCGCTCGGCAGCGAGCGCGCCGATGCGGCGGTCACCGACGACGCCCGGGGGCTGCTCGCGCTGGGCCGCACCGAGACGCTGACCTACGGCCCGGACGGCGAGCGCCGCGGCGAGGGGATGCGCGTGTTCGTCGCGGCGCACGCCCCCCGCCCCCGGATGCTCGTCTTCGGGGCCATCGACTTCGCGGCCGCCGTCGCCCACGTCGGCTCCTTCCTCGGCTACCGGGTGACCGTGTGCGACGCCCGGCCCGTCTTCGCGACGGCGAGCCGCTTCCCGGCTGCCGACGAGGTCGTCGTCGAGTGGCCGCACCGCTACCTCGAGGCCGAGGCCGAGGCCGGGCGCATCGACCCGCGCACCGTCGTCTGCGTGCTGACCCACGACCCGAAGTTCGACGTGCCCCTGCTCGAGGTCGCCCTGCGGCTGCCCGAGGTCGCGTACGTCGGCGCCATGGGCTCCCGGCGCACGCACGACGACCGGCTCGAGCGGCTCCGGGACGCGGGCGTCCCCGAGGCCGACCTCGCGCGGCTGTCCTCGCCGATCGGCCTGGACCTCGGCGCCCGGACCCCGGAGGAGACGGCCGTCTCGATCGCCGCGGAGATCGTCGCGCTCCAGTGGGGCGGCCACGGCCACCGCCTCCAGGACACCGGCGGGCCGATCCACCACCACCACACCACCTGAGGAACGGGACGCGCCGGCCCGTTCCCTCGGACAGCGGCTCACGAGCTGGTCGCCACCGATATCCGCCCTACCCCTTGTGCGTCGCCCGGCCGAGGATCAGGATCACGAGTACCGCCTCGGTCCCCTGCCGAAGGAGTCAACGATGACTCGCGTCAACGTCAGGGTCGACGGAGTGCTGTGCTCCGACGACGTGGAGCCCCGCACCTTGCTCGTCCACTACCTCCGAGAGGTCGTCGGCAAGGTCGGCACCGTCGTCGGGTGCGACACGAGCAACTGCGGCGCGTGCACCGTCCACCTCGACGGGCGCAGCGTGAAGTCGTGCAACGTCCTGGCCGTCCAGGCCGACGGGCACGAGGTCACGACGATCGAGGGCATCGCCGAGAACGGCACGCTGCACCCGATGCAGCAGGCGTTCCACGAGAACCACGCCCTCCAGTGCGGCTTCTGCACGCCGGGGATGGTCATGCAGGCGATCGACCTCCTCAAGGACAACCCCCACCCCACCGAGGACGAGATCCGCCTCGGACTGGAGGGCAACCTCTGCCGGTGCACGGGCTACCACAACATCGTGAAGGCGGTGGCGGCCTGCGCGAGCTCGATGGTGGAGGCCTCCGGTGCCGCAGAGCCCGAGAGGAGCGAGGTCCGATGACGACCGTCGAGGACCGGCCCGCCGCCGAGGTCGGCCGGGCCCGGCGCCGCAAGGAGGACCAGCGCTTCCTCACCGGCCGCACGCGGTGGACCGACAACATCCAGCTCCCGGGGATGCTGCACCTCGCCATGGTGCGCAGCCCGTTCGCCCACGCGACCCTCACGACCATCGACACGAGCAAGGCACGGTCCGCCCCCGGCGTCGTCGGCGTCTTCACCGGCGACGACCTCCAGGACAGCCAGGGCGTCATCGCCAACGTCTGGCCGCTGAACGACGAGCAGAAGACCCCCACCCACCTCCCCGTGGCCGTCGACCGCGTCGCGTGCACCGGCGAGATCGTCGCCGTCGTGGCGGCCCGCACCGCCGTGGCGGCGCGCGACGCCGCCGAGCTGGTCGACGTCGACTACGACGAGCTCCCGGCGGTGCTCGACGCGCGGGAGGCGATGACCGACGACGTGCTGGTCCACCCCGACCTGGGCACCAACCGCTCCGCGTTCTGGCAGCTGGACTCCGCCACCGCGGGCACCGGTGGCGACGTCGACGCAGCCATCGCCGAGGCGCGCGAGAACGGCATCGTCATCGAGCGCGAGTACCGCCAGCAGCGGCTCGTGCCGGCGTTCTTGGAGCCGCGGTCCACCGTCGTCGACCCGACCGGCGAGCAGATCGTCATCTGGTCGGCCACGCAGATCCCCCACATCCTCCGGTTCTTCGTGGCCGCGACGACAGGTCTCTCGGAGGCCAAGGTCCGCATCATCGCTCCCGACGTGGGCGGCGGCTTCGGCGGCAAGCTGCAGACGACGCCCGAGGAGTTCGCCACCCTCGCCGTTGCCCGCCGGCTCGGGAAGCCCTGCAAGTTCACCGAGACCCGCTCCGAGGCGATGGTGTCGGGCCACCACGGTCGCGACCAGTGGCAGACGCTGACGTTGGCGGCCACCAAGGACGGCACCGTGACCGGGCTCAAGGTCGAGCTGCTCGCCGACCTCGGCGCCTACGTGGCCCTCCTCGGCGGCGGCGTCCCGGTGCTGGGCGCCTGGATGTACAACTCGATCTACCGGTTCCCGGCCTACCAGTTCAACTGCCAGACCGTCCTCACGAACAAGACCTGGGTCGACGCCTACCGCGGCGCGGGCCGTCCGGAGGCGACGTACGCCATCGAGCGGCTCATGGACGAGCTGGCGGCGGAGGTGGGGGTCGACCCCCTGGCGATCCGCGAGAAGAACTGGATCACGCACGAGGAGTTCCCGTTCGCGTCGGTGGCCGGGATGACGTACGACAGCGGGAACTACGAGGCCGCGACGGCTCGGGCCAAGGAGCTCTTCCACTACGACGAGCTCCGCGAGGAGCAGCGCCGCCGTCGCGAGGCGAACGACCCCGTCCAGCTCGGGATCGGCGTCTCGACCTTCACCGAGATGTGCGGTCTCGCGCCCTCGCGGATCCTCGGAGCGCTCAACTACGGCGCGGGAGGATGGGAGCACGCGAGCATCCGGATGCTCGCCACGGGCAAGGTCGAGGTCGTCTCGGGTGCGACCCCGCACGGTCAGGGCCACGCGACGGCATGGAGCCAGATCGTCGCCGACCGGCTCGGTGTCGCGTTCGAGGACGTCGAGGTCCTCACCGGGGACACCCAGATCGCCCCGAAGGGCCTGGACACCTACGGCTCGAGATCGCTCGTCATCGGCGGAGAGGCGCTCGTCCAGGCAGCCGACAAGGTCATCGAGAGGGCGAGGCCGATCGCCGCCCACCTGCTCGAGGCGAGCGCCGACGACCTCGAGTTCGACGCGGGACGGTTCGGCATCAAGGGCACCGACAAGGGGATCACCCTCGGCGAGGTCGTGCTCGCGACCTTCACCGGGCACGACCTGCCCGGACGGCGTCGAGCCCAGCCTGGACGCCGATGCGACGGTCGACGCCTACACCTTCTCCTTCCCGCACGGCACGCACCTGTGTGCCGTCGAGGTCGACACCGAGACCGGGGCCACGCGGATGCGGAGCTATGTCGCCGTCGACGACATCGGCACCATCGTCAACCCGCTCATCGTCGCCGGGCAGGAGCACGGCGGCATCGTCCAGGGCATCGCGCAGGCGCTCTGGGAGGGCGCGGAGTACGACGAGAACGGGACGCTCGTCACCGGCTCGTTCGTCGACTACACCCTGCCGACCGCCGCCGACACGATCAGCTTCGTCACCGACCACACGGTGTCCCCCTCGACGACGAACACGCTCGGCACCAAGGGCGTCGGCGAGACCGGGACCATCGCGTCCACACCGGCCGTCGTCAACGCCATCGTCGACGCCGTGCGCCACCTCGGCGTGAACGACATCCTGATGCCCTGCACCCCGGAGCGGGTGTGGAAGGCCATCCAGGGCGCGGTCGACCGGCTCGACCCGGGAGGCCCAGCCGCACTTCGCGGAGGGTGCCCCCAACCAGGACCCCTCTGCGGGCGCACGGACGGAGTGGACCAGTGATCCCCGCGGCATTCGACTACCTCGCCCCGACGAGCGTCGACGAGGCGCTCGCCGCCCTCGCCGAGGCCGGCGACGACGCCAAGGTCCTCGCCGGTGGGCAGTCCCTCCTGCCCATCCTGCGGATGCGGCTCAACGCACCGGAGACGATCGTCGACCTCGGCCGGATCGAGGAGCTGCGCGGCATCCGCGAGGACGGCGACCACGTCGTCATCGGCGCGATGTCGCCCTACAGCGACGTCGTCGACGACCCGCTCGTCCGCCTCCACGCCGCCCTCCTCGCGCAGGCGATCGAGCACGTCGCCGACCCGCAGGTGCGGCACCGCGGCACGGTCGGCGGCGCGCTGGTGCACGCCGACCCGGCCGGTGACGTCGGCGCCGCCGTGCTGGCCCTCGAGGCGGAGCTCGTCGTCCGGGGACCCGGCGGCGAGCGCACGGTGCCCGCGACCGAGTTCTTCCGCGACCTCTTCGAGACGGCCGTCGCAGGAGGGTGAGCTGCTCACCGCGGTCCGCATCCCGAAGCACACCGACTGGGTGTCGCACTACGAGAAGTTCGTGCGCGTCTCCCACCAGTGGGCGATCGTCGCCGTCGCGGCGGCGCTCAAGGTCGACGGCGGCACGATCTCGCAGGCCCGCATCGGGCTGACGAACATGGGCTCGACCCCGCTGCGGGCCCGCACGGTGGAGGCGGCCCTGCAGGGCCGGTCGGCCTCCGACATCGGGGACGCCTGCGCGAGCGCCGCGGAGGGCACGAACCCGCCGAGCGACCTCAACGGCGACGCCGACTACCGGCGGCACCTGGCGACGGTCCTCACCCGACGTGCCGTCAGCGACCGCCCTCGGAGGCTGACGCCTGCATGGAGCTGAGGCACGACTTCATCGTCCCTGCGCGCGATCGACGAGACGTGGGCGATGTTCATGGACCTCGAGCGGGTGGGGACCTGCTTCCCCGGTGCCGCTGGTCACCGACGCCGGCGACGACGGGTTCGCCGGGACGGTGAAGGTCAAGCTCGGGCCGATCGCCCTCCAGTACGCCGGGGCCTGCTCGTTCGTCGAGCGCGACGACGTCGGCGTACCGGGCGGTCCTCGAGGCGAAGGGCAAGGACCAGCGCGGCAACGGCACGGCCGGCGCCACGGTGACGATCGAGCTCGCCCCCGAGGGGGAGGGCACCCGGGTCGAGGTGGGCACCGACCTGTCGGTCACCGGCAAGCCGGCGCAGTTCGGCAGGGGCGTCATGCAGGACGTCTCCGACAAGATGCTCCAGCAGTTCGTCGAGTGCCTCGAGCAGCAGTTCGCGCCGCAGGAGCCGCCGGCCGAGCCGGCGCCGGCCGTGGCGGCGCCGGACGAGCCGGCTTCCGTCCCGACCGGGGACTCGATCGACCTGGGGGCCACGGTCGCTGCCCGTGCTCGCGAGGACGTACGGGCCGTATGCCGTGGCCGCCCTGGTCGGTCTCGTCGTCGGGTGGCTCCTCGGCCGTCGGGGCTGAGCCGTCGGACCGAGGATCGGGGCCGAGCCGGCTCAGCGGTGGGCCGCGCCGGTGAAGGCGGAGAGCTCGTCGGCGATCCGGCGGGTGTCGGCGTCGTGACGGGTCCACGTCCACGTGGTGCGGATGCCGTGCTCGCGCCGGTCGCGCCGGTGGGTGCGCTCGATGAGGTAGGCGACCGGGGCAGCGAGCGCTGCCGAGGGCCGCGATGGTGGCGATGGTCTCGAGGATGCTGGTCGTGTTCCATGGCACAAGTTTGACGTTCGGCCAATCACTGCCACGAGTGGCAGACATGTCGTTGTGCATCAATTATCTGCCATACTGGCTGCATGGCCCTGCGCTCCGTCGCCGTCCTCCTCCAGGAGCCCGTCTCCCTCTTCGAGTACGGCGTGCTCGCAGAGGTGTTCGGGCTCGACCGCACCGACGAGGGGGTGCCCCCCTTCGACTACCGCGTGTGCGCGGAGACCCCGGGCCCGCTCGATGCCCGCAACGGCACGACCGTGACGGCGGCCCACGGCCTCGAGGCGGCCGCCGACGCCGACCTCATCGCGGTTCCCGCCTCGTCCGAGGCCGGGAGCCCGTCCCCTGCCGTCGTCGAGCTGCTGCGCACCGCCGTCGACCGCGGCGCCTGGGTGATGTCCGTGTGCTCCGGCGCCTTCACGCTCGGCGCCGCCGGGCTCCTCGACGACCGCGACTGCACCACCCACTGGCGGCACGCCGCGCAGCTCGCCCTGCTCCACCCGCGGGCCCGGGTGGACCCCGACGTGCTCTACGTCCGCGACGGCACCGTCATCACGAGCGCGGGCACGGCGGCCGGCATCGACGCCGCCCTCCACCTCGTGCGGCTCGAGCTCGGGTCGGCCGTCGCCACGACGATCGCGCGCCGCATGGTCGTGCCGCCCCACCGCGACGGCGGGCAGCGCCAGTTCATCGACCGCCCGGTGCCCACGACGACGGCCGAGAGCCTCGGCCCGGTGCTGGAGTGGATGCTCGAGCACCTCGACTCGCCCGTGACCGTCGACGACCTGGCCCGCCGCGCCGCGATGTCCCCGCGCACCTTCGCGCGCCGGTTCCTCGCCGAGACGGGCACGACGCCGCACCAGTGGATCACCGACCAGCGCGTCCTGCGGGCCGCGCCGGCTCCTCGAGGACACCGACCTCCCCGTCGAGGCCGTCGCGCGCGACGCCGGCTTCGGCACCGCGGCGCTGCTGCGGCACCACTTCACCCGCTGCACCGGCATCACGCCGACCGCCTTCCGCACCCAGCACCGCCAGCCGGCGTGACGTGCGGAGGCCCGCACCCGGTCGGGTGCGGGCCTCCGGTCAGCGCGCGGATGCCGTGCGCTCACCTCACTTCGGGTCGTTCGGGACGAGGCACGTCACCGTCGCGGACACGTTGCCCGAGCCGTCGACGGCGTAGACCTGCATGTCGCCGCGGCCCTTGAGGTTCCACTCGACGGCACCGGTGCCCGGCTTCTGCGAGGGCTTGGCGCCGTTGGCCTCGGTCCACTTGACGTCGGTCTGCGTCGCGAACGGGCCGAAGACCGTGCGTGCTCCCGGTCGTCCTTGACGAAGATGTCGAGCTCGTCGTCGGGCCACACGTCGTCGGTGGCGAGCAGGCGGTAGAAGCCGTCCTGGTTCTGGCCCTGGCCGCCGTTGCCGGGCGCGCCGGGGACGTCACCGTCGGGGTTGGTCGACTCGGGACGCACTGCGCGACCGGCGGCGTGGTGTCCTCCCAGAGCTTGGACACGTCCAGGCTCACGGTGTCGCCGTTGACGTCGAGCGTGCCCGTGATGGTGTCGGTGCCGAGCGAGCCGGGCTCCTGCGGCACGGTGTAGGTGAAGGTCACCTGGCCGGTGGCGTCGGTCTCGCAGCTCGCCGGCACGCAGGTCCCGGAGTCACCGGCATTCGGCCCGGCGGAGATCGAGAAGTCGACCGGCCAGCCGGCCAGCTCACCGGCGGGTCCCGAGACCGTCGCCGTCACGGCGTGGGTGTCGTCCGATCCCAGCTCGTTGGTCGCCGTGGGCGGCGTGAGCGCGAACCCGAAGACGGAGAACGTCTCGCAGCGCTGCGCGGTCTCCGTGGCCGTCGGGTCGGATGCCGGACCCGTGCCGGTCGCGGTGGCGCACACCTCGTGGCTGCCCGGTGCGAGGTCGTCGCCCGGGGCGGTCCACGTGATCGAGGCCGGGCCGTCCAGCCGGGAGCGCGGCCGACGTGGTCGCGGTCACCGCGGCGCTGTCGAGCTCGACGTCGAGGTCGTCGAGGGTCGTCGCCGTGACGTTGGTGATGACGTCGGGCAGGTCGGCGGGGTCGGGCACCGAGAAGCACTCGGTCCCGCTGGCGGCGGCCAGGTCGGCGAGCGTGTCGGTCCCGCCGGCGCACGAGGAACCTGAGCCGACCGAGAACGGGTAGATCGTGGCCTCGGCGGCCAGCGCGGCGAGCGCGGCGCCGAACCCCGCGTCGGTCGCGGAGAACCCGTCCGAGAGGAACACGACGTTGGCCGTGCTCCCTGCGCCGGCCTGGACGACGTCGAGGGCGGCGCTCAGCCCTGCCGTGAAGTTCGTCCCGCTCCCGACGCGAGCGGGCGGTGAACTGGTTGATCCCGCCGAACGTGACGATCGACCCGATCGCCGTGTCGACGTCCGGATCGGCCGGGGCCGTCACGAGCTGCTCGCCGGCAGTCGAGGAGATGTCCGCCGCGGCGCCGCTCGAGGCGAAGACGGCGAGGCCGACGTCGATCGCGGACCCGTCCGTGACCACGAGGTTGTTGAGGCCGGCGACGGCGATCTTCTCGCAGTCGAGGACGGTCGCGGAGCCGGTACACGGGGCGGTGGTGCTCCCGGAGACGTCGATGACGTAGACCCAGGACACGCTCGGCTGCGCCGGTCGCGACGCTCGCCGTGCCCGACAGGGGTACGTCGACGGTGGTGTCGCCCGCGGGGACGACGAAGGTGTCGCCCGTGACGGGGGAGTCCACCGTCACGGTGAGGTCGGCGCCGTTCGGCAGCGGCGTGGTGGTGGAGCCGGCCAGGGCCGGCGTCGCGGCGACGAGCGCGGCCGTGACGGCTGCACCCGCGATTCCCAGGGTCCGGCGCGTGCCGGACCGCAGGGTGGTGGTCGATGACATGGATCCCCCTTCGTGGCTGGCGGGTCCGGCCCCGGGGCGTGACCCATGTGGTCGCCCTCCGGCCCGCCGACACCCTGAGGAGGGCCGGACCCAGCTGGCTGATACGCCCGCCCGGCCGGGGGACCTTCACACGATCTCCACACCGTGCCCCGACGGGGCTGCACCCCCGGCCTCCTACGCTCGGGAGCATGACCGACGGCATCCCCGACACCGCCGCGCTCGTCCTCGTCGTCGAGGACGAGCCGACGATCAACCAGGCCGTGGCGGACCGCCTCGTCGCCGAGGGGTTCCGCGTCGTGCAGGCGCACGACGGCCCGGGGGCGGTCGCGGCGTTCAGCCGCGCACGAGCCCGACCTCGTGGTCCTCGACGTCATGCTGCCGGGGTTCGACGGGCTCGAGGTGTGCCGCCGCATCCAGGCCCTGCGTCCGGTGCCGGTGCTCATGCTCACCGCCCGCGACGGCGAGACCGACCTGCTCGTGGGTCTCGGCGTCGGCGCCGACGACTACGTCACCAAGCCCTTCTCGATGCGCGAGGTCGTCGCCCGGGTGCGGGCGCTGCTGCGGCGCGTCGAGCGGGCCGCCGAGCTCGCGGCCTCGAGGCCCGCGCACCTCGACGTCCAGGGACTGCGCATCGAGGTCGCCTCGCGCCGGGTCGCGGTGGGGGACCGCGAGGTCCACCTCACGCCCCTGGAGTTCGACCTGCTCTGCGCCCTGGCGGCGGAGCCGGGTGTCGTCCGTCCGCGCGACGACCTCATGCGTGAGGTGTGGGGGTGGTCCGACGCCTCCGGCACCCGCACCCTCGACAGCCACGTCAAGGCGCTGCGCGCCAAGATCGGCGCCGACCGCGTGCGCACGGTGCACGGGGTGGGCTACGCGCTCGAGGTGGCGCGGTGAACACCGAGCGGCCGCTCGACGGGATCGCGTCGATCCGGGTCAAGCTCGGCCTGCTCGTCGGCGCGAGCGTCGTCGCGACCGTCCTCGTCGCGGAGGTCGCGGATGCCGGTAGCGTCCCGCGCTGGATCAGCGTGCCGGTCACCGTGGTCGCCGCCCTCGCGGTGACCCAGTGGCTCGCCCGGGGCATGACGTCCCCGCTCCGGGAGATGACCGCGGCCGCGCGCCGGATGGCCGGCGGCGACTACGGCCAGCGGGTGACGGCGACCTCCACCGACGAGGTCGGCGACCTCGCGCGTGCGTTCAACGCCATGGCGGCCGACCTCGCCTCGGCCGACACCCAGCGTCGCCAGCTCGTCGCCACCGTGTCGCACGAGCTGCGCACCCCGCTCGCCGCCCAGCGCGCCCTCCTGGAGAACCTCGTCGACGGCGTGGTCCGGCCCGACGACGCCGCCCTGCGCGGCGCGCTGCACCAGTCCGAGCGGCTCAGCGCCCTCGTGACCGACCTGCTCGACCTGTCCAGGATCGACGCCGGCGTCGCACCCCTGTCGGTCTCCGACGTGCGGGTCGCCGACCTGCTCGCCGGTGCCGTGGCGGAGGCCTCCGTCGACGGCCGGCCCGTGCGGGTGCGGCACGAGGCGCACCCGACCGACCTCACCGTGCAGGCCGACCCGGCGCGACTCGCCCAGCTCGTCGCGAACCTCGTCGACAACGCGGTGCGGCACAGCCCGCCCGGGGGCGAGGTGCTCGTCACCGGTCGCGCCGCCGACGCGTCGACCTGGTGGCTCGAGGTCCGCGACGAGGGCCCCGGCATCCCGGCCGACCGGGTCGAGCGCGTCTTCGACCGGTTCGGCGCGGGGGACGACTCCGGCGGGGGCACCGGCCTCGGCCTGGCCATCGCGCGCTGGGTCTGCGAGCTGCACGGCGGCCGGATCACCGCCCTCCCGACCCCCGACGGCACGAGCGGCGCCGTCCTGCGGGCCGTGCTGCCGCTGCGCCCCCCGACCGACCGACCGACCCACCTCACGGAGGAGCGCTCCATGGCCCCGACCCCGACCACCCCCGTTCCCGCCACGCCATCCGGCACGACCGCCACGGCATCCGCCCCCGCCACGGACTCCCCGGTCCTCCGCCCCGGCGGCACCGGTCGTCAGGACGCCCGGCGGGGAGGGCCCGCTCGCCGGCGTGTGGCCGGAGCGCAACGTGCCGCCCCAGCCCCTTCCCGTGCTCGCCGCGCTCGGCATCGGGGCGTGGGCGGCGCTCACCTGGCCCGAGCGCAACGTCGGCCTCGCGGTCGCGCTGACCATGCTCGCGACGGGACTGCTCATGTGGTGGGTCGCGCGCTACCGCCGCCGCGCGTGGACCGTGCTGTGCGCCGTGCTCGCCGCCCTGCTCGTGACGGTGACCATGCTCCGCGACGCCGGCGGCGTCGTCGCCCTCGCCGTGTTCGTCGGCGTCGTCGTCGCGGCCGCCGGGACGACCCTGGCCCGCACCCTGCTCGCGGTGCCGCTGAGCGTCGTGGCGTGGCCGCTGTCCGCCCTGCGCGGGCTGCCGCTGCTCGGTCGCTCGATCACGGCGACGAGCCGGGTCTCCGTCGTGTGGCCGGTGCTGCGCACCGTCGGGCTGTCCGCTCGTCGCCCTCGCCCTGTTCGGGGGCCTGTTCGCCTCGGGCGACGCGGTGTTCGGCGCGTGGGCCGAGGCCCTCGTGCCCGACCTGGCCTGGGACACGCTCATCGCGCGCACCTTCGTCCTCGTCCTCGTGGCCGGCATCGCCCTCACCGGCACCTACCTCGCCCTCAACCCGCCGCGCGTCCACGACGTCGTCCCTCCCGCGCACGCCGCGCGCCACCCACGCCTGGGAGTGGGCGGTTCCCGTCGGGCTCGTCGTCGCGCTGTTCGCCGCCTTCCTCGTGGCGCAGGCCACGGCGATGTGGGGCGGTCACGAGTACCTCGAGCAGACGACCGGCCTCACCTACGCCGAGTACGTCCACCAGGGCTTCGGCCAGCTCACCGTCGCGACCTTCCTCACCGTCGTCGTCGTGGGCCTCGCGATGCGCACCGCGCCGCGGGAGACCCCGCGCGACCGGCTGCTCCTCCGCGTGCTCCTCGGCGCGCTGTGCCTGCTGACCCTCGCCGTCGTCGCCAGCGCGTTGTACCGGATGTCGCTCTACCAGGACGCGTTCGGCTACACGGTGCTCCGGGTCTTCGTCGACGGGTTCGAGCTGTGGCTGGGCCTCGTCGTCGTGATGCTCCTCGTCGCCGGCATCCGGCTCTCCGGCTGCGTGGGTGCCGCGCGCCGTGCTCGTGTCCGCGGCCGTCTTCGCGCTCGGCTTCGCCGCGATGAACCCCGACGCGTGGGTGGCCGCGCGCAACATCGACCGGTTCGACGCCGGCGCCTCGCTCGACACGTCCTACCTGACCTCGCTCAGTGCCGACGCCACGCCGGTCATCGTCGAGCGGCTCCCGGCGGACATGGCGGCCTGCATCACGGAGAGCTGGGCGGGGACGCCGTTCGAGGACGACGACCTCCTCGCGTGGAACCTCGGTCGGAGCCGGGCCGACGCGGCCGAGGCGCAGCTCGCCTCGGCTCCCGGCGACGCCTCCACCGGGAGCGCCTCCTCCACGTCCTGCAGCACCTACCTGACCGACGACTACACGCGCTGACCGCCCGGGCTGCGGTCGAGCGCTCGCAGACCCCCACCGGTCCGGAAACCCGAGGGCCGACGACGCGCCGCCACGGCATACTCCCGGTCATGGACGACCGCACCGTGCTCGTGCTCAACGGGCCCAACCTCAACCTCCTCGGTGAGCGCGAGCCCGAGGTCTACGGCTCGGCGACGCTCGCCGACGTCGAGGCCCTGTGCCGCGAGACGGCCGACGCGCACGGGCTCGTCCTCGACTTCCGCCAGACCAACCACGAGGGCACCCTCGTCGACTGGGTGCAGGAGGGACGCGCCGGCATCGCCGGGATCGTCGTCAACGCCGCGGGCTACACGCACACGTCCGTCGCCCTGCGCGACGCGCTCTCGGCCTGTCGCGTCCCGAGGGTCGAGGTGCACATCAGCGACATCCACGCGCGGGAGGCCTTCCGCCACCACAGCTACCTCACCGACGTCTGCGACCACCACGTCATCGGGCGCGGCGTGCCCGGCTACGCGGAGGCCGTCACGTGGGTGGCCGAGCACCGTGGAGCGTGACCTCCCCGCCCTCTGGCGCAGCCCGGAGTGGCGGGCCGAGATCGAGGGCTGGCTCCTGCCCGCCCTCGAGGAGGCGGGGGTCACGGGTCACCGGCCCGGTCGTGCAGGACCGCGTGCGGTTCTGGTCGACGGTGCTGCACGTCGAGACGGATGCCGGTCGCGTCTGGGTCAAGGAGAACGCCCCGTCGCAGGCCTTCGAGGCCGGGCTCGTCCAGGTCGTCGAGGGCATCGTGCCGGGCCTGTGTGCCCCGCTGGTCGCCGTCGACACCGAGCGCGGGTGGTTCGCGACCGCCGACCTCGGGCTGCCGCTGTGGCACGACGGGACCCCGCCGCCGCCCGACGACTGGGTCGCGGTCGTCGGCCGGGTACTCCGCGGCGCAGCACGTGCTCGCGGACCACGCCGACGCGGTGCTCGGCGCGGGCGTCCCGCTCTTCCCGGAGGCTCCTGACGAGGTCGTCGCCTGGGTGACCGACCTGCTCGACGACGCTCCGGGCCCTCCCGGCGGACGACCCGCGCCGCCCGACCGACGCCGAGGCGGCGCTCGTCGACGACGGGCTCGGCCGCATCCACGACGCGGCAGCCGTCCTCGCCGCGAGCGGACTGCCGTCGACGCTGCAGCACAACGACCTCCACCTCGCCAACGCCTTCCGGCGGCCCGGCGGTCGGATGACCTACATCGACCTCGGGGACTCGGTGTGGGCCCACCCGCTCACGACGCTGCGGATCCCGCTGTGGATCATGCGCCACCGCTTCGCTCTCGCCGAGGACGACCCCGACCTGCGGCGCGCCCGCGACGCCGGCCTCGAGCCGTGGACCGACCGCTGGGACCGTGAGTCCCTCGCCGCCCTGCTCCCCGCCGCCGACCGGCTCTCGTGCCTGCACCGCGCGGAGTCGTGGGCGCGCCTGCAGCGCGACGTGCCGCTGCGGGTCGTCGACGAGGACTTCCGTGCGGTCGGCGGTCGAGTGGGTCGTCGACGCCGCCGCGCCCGACCCGTACGCCTCAGCGGTCGCCCGCTGAACCCGCTCGGGGGCTGCGGAGGGCCGCTGGTGACTCGCCGGTAGATAGTTGGACGTCCTACTATCTCGGGGTAGCGACCTCGAAGGGACCCCTCATGGCAGCGCAGCCCACCACCCCGAAGCCCGAGCTCCACGTGCCGGTGCACCCGGTCCGCATCGTCACGCGCCTCCAGCCTGTTCGACGGCCACGACGCGTCGATCAACATCATGCGGCGGATCATGCAGAGCCAGGGCGCCGAGGTCGATCCACCTCGGCCACAACCGCAGCGTCCGCGAGGTCGTCGACGCCGCGATCGAGGAGGACGTCCAGGGCGTCGCCGTCTCCTCCTACCAGGGCGGCCACGTCGAGTACTTCGAGTACCTCGTCGAGCTGCTGCGCGAGGCGGGCGCCGGCCACGTCAAGGTCGTCGGCGGTGGCGGCGGGGTCATCGTCCCCGAGCGAGATCGAGCGCCTGCGCGCCGCCGGGGTCACGATCTTCAGCCCCGAGGACGGCCAGCGGCTCGGCCTGCCCGGGCATGGTCAACCAGGTCATCCGCGCCTGCGACACCGACCTGTGGGAGGTGCACCCCACCACGGCCGCCGCCGTGCTCTCCGGCGACCGCGTCCGCCGTCGCCCGCGCCCTCACCGCCGCCGAGACCGGCCACCTCACCGACGAGCTGCGCGCCGAGCTCGAGCGTGCGGCATCCGCCCACCGGGTCCCGGTGCTCGGCATCACCGGCACGGGCGGGTCGGGCAAGTCGAGCCTCACCGACGAGCTCGTCCGCCGCCTGCGCGTCGACCAGCAGGACAAGCTGCGCATCGCCTGCGTCGCCATCGACCCGACCCGCCGCCGCGGTGGCGGCGCCCTGCTCGGCGACCGCATCCGGATGAACTCCCTCGACGGCGACCGCATCTACTTCCGCTCGCTCGCCACCCGCGGCGGCCGCGAGGTGCCCGAGGCGCTCGGGGACGTGCTGACGATCCTCAAGGCGGCGGGCTTCGACCTCGTCGTCGTCGAGACGCCGGGCATCGGCCAGGGGGATGCCGCGATCACGTCGTTCGCCGACGTCAACCTCTACGTCATGACGCCGGAGTTCGGCGCGGCCAGCCAGCTCGAGAAGATCGACATGCTCGACTTCGCCGACGTCGTCGCGATCAACAAGTTCGAGCGGCGCGGCGCGATGGACGCGCTGCGCGACGTCGGCCGCCAGATGGTGCGCAACCGCGGCGCGTTCGGCAAGAAGCCCGAGGACATGCCGGTGTTCGGCACCTCGGCGGCGACCTTCAACGACGACGGCGTCACGGCGCTCTACCAGGAGCTGCGCGGCCTGCTCGCCGAGGCCGGGCCTCGAGGTGGGGGAGGGTGCGCTCGCGGCCGTGTCGGTGCGGCACTCGTCGGTGCTGCGCCAGGTCGTGCCGCCGCAGCGCGTGCGCTACCTCGCCGAGATCGCCGAGACCGTGCGCGGCTACCACGAGGACACGCGGCGGTACGCCGACGCCGCCCGTCGCGTGCAGCGGCTCACCCAGGTCGGCGCGCGAGCTCGAGCGGGCCGGGTCCGACCGAGCCGGGGTCGACGCGCTCCTCTCCGACGCGCAGGACGACCTGCCGCTCTCGGTCGCCCGCCAGCTCGCCGGGTGGTCCTCGGTCGTCGAGGCCTACTCGGGCGACGAGCAGGTCGTCACGGTGCGCGACAAGGAGATCCACACCTCGCTGGTGCGGGAGTCGCTGTCCGGCAACCGGATCCGTCGGGTCTCGCTCCCGCGCTACTCCGACGACGGCGACCTCGTGTCGTTCCTGCGGCGCGAGAACCTCCCCGGCTACTTCCCGTTCACCGCCGGCGTGTTCCCGTTCAAGCGGGACAACGAGGACCCTGCCCGGATGTTCGCCGGCGAGGGGGACCCGTTCCGCACCAACCGCCGCTTCAAGCTGCTCTCCGAGGGCCAGCCCGCGACCCGCCTGTCGACCGCCTTCGACTCGGTGACGCTCTACGGCCGCGACCCCGACAAGCGCCCCGACATCTACGGCAAGGTCGGCACGTCCGGGGTCTCGGTCGCCACGCTCGACGACATGCGTGAGCTCTACGCCGGCTTCGACCTCACCTCGCCGACGACGAGCGTGTCGATGACGATCAACGGCCCCGCGCCGACGATCCTCGCGTTCTTCCTCAACACGGTCATGGACCGCGCGGTCGAGTCGTGGGTGGCCGAGCAGGGACGCGAGCCGAGCGCGGAGGAGGCGGACGGCATCCGCGCGACGGCCCTGCAGGTCGTGCGCGGCACCGTCCAGGCCGACATCCTCAAGGAGGACCAGGGCCAGAACACCTGCCTGTTCTCCACCGAGTTCAGCCTGCGGATGATGGCCGACATCCAGGAGTGGTTCATCGAGCAGGGGGTGCGCAACTTCTACTCGGTGTCGATCAGCGGCTACCACATCGCCGAGGCCGGGGCGAACCCCATCAGCCAGCTCGCGTTCACCCTCGCGAACGGGTTCACCTACGTCGAGGCCTACCTCGCGCGCGGCATGGCCATCGACGACTTCGCGCCGAACCTGTCGTTCTTCTTCTCCAACGGGATGGACCCCGAGTACACCGTCATCGGCCGGGTCGCCCGTCGCATCTGGGCGGTCGCGATGAAGGAGAAGTACGGCGCCAACGAGCGCAGCCAGAAGCTGAAGTACCACGTGCAGACGAGCGGTCGCAGCCTGCACGCGCAGGAGATGGACTTCAACGACATCCGCACGACGCTCCAGGCGCTCGTCGCGATCTACGACAACGCCAACAGCCTGCACACCAACGCCTACGACGAGGCCGTGACGACCCCGTCGGAGGAGTCGGTGCGCCGGGCGCTCGCGATCCAGATGATCATCAACAAGGAGTGGGGCCTGGCGATCAGCGAGAACCCGCTCCAGGGCGCGTTCGTCGTCGACGAGCTCACCGACCTCGTCGAGGCCGCCGTGCTCGCCGAGTTCGACCGGATCTCCGAGCGCGGCGGCGTGCTGGGCGCGATGGAGACCGGCTACCAGCGCGGGCCGGATCCAGGACGAGTCGATGCTCTACGAGCACCGCAAGCACGACGGCTCGCTGCCGATCGTCGGCGTCAACACCTTCCGCAACCCGGATGCCGGGGACGCCCGCGGGAGGTCGTGCTCGCGCGCGCCTCGGAGACCGAGAAGGAGAGCCAGCTCGCGCGCGTGACGGCCTTCCGCGAGGAGCACCGCGTCGAGGCCGAGGAGGCGCTCGCGCGGCTCAAGGCGTCGGCGACGTCCGGCGAGAACGTCTTCGCCGTGCTCATGGATGCCGCTCGCGTGTGCTCGCTCCAGCAGGTCACCGAGGCGTTCTTCGAGGTGGGCGGGCAGTACCGCCGCAACGTCTGAGCCCGACGCGCGCCGGGGCGCGGTCGCCCCGGATGGGCGAGGATGCCGCGGCGGCCCTTCGCTAGCGTGGTGGCCGGCAGCGTCGCGCTGCTCCCGGGAGGAGGCAGATGTGGTGACCGACCCGCCGGCGCCCGCCACGCCGGGCGCCGCCGCGAGCCGCGGGCGGACCGCCCCCGATGGACCCGGTCGCCGTCATCCGCTCCAAGGCGTACCTGTCGGCGCTCGTGCTCGCCGCCCTCCTCGGCGCCCCGATCTCGGCAGTCGCCTACGGTTTCCTCGTCCTCGTCACCAAGCTCCAGGCGTGGCTGTTCACCGACCTGCCGGCCGACCTGTTCGGCGGTGCCGCGCCGGCCTGGTGGCCGGTGCCCTGGGTGACCCTGGCCGGGCTGCTGACCGCGCTGACCATCCGGCACCTGCCGGGCAACGCCGGCCACTCGCCCGCCCTCGGGTTCGCCATGGGCGGCGGGCCGCCGCGCGACCGCGACCTGCCCGGTGTCGTCCTCGCCGCGCTCGCCACCCTGGGCCTCGGCGCGGTGCTCGGCCCGGAGGCGCCGCTCATCGCCATCGGCGGGGGCCTCGCGGCCCTGACCGTGCGCCTGGCGAAGAAGGACGCGCCGCCGATGGCCGTGACGATCATGGCCTCGGCGGGCAGCTTCGCGGCCATCAGCACCCTGCTGGGCTCGCCCCTGCTCGGCGCGTTCCTCATCATGGAGGCGGCAGGCATCGCCGGCGCCACGCTCAGCCTCGTGGCCCTGCCCGGACTCCTGGCGTCCGGCGTCGGCGCCCTGGTCTTCATCGGCCTCGACAGCTGGACCGGGCTGGGCACCTTCTCCCTCGCCCTGACGACGGTGCCGCCCGAGGTGACACCGACGGTCGCCTCCCTCCTGTGGGCGGTGCCGATGGGCCTCGCCGGGGCCCTCATCGGGTGGGCGATCCGCTGGGTGGGGCTCTCGCTGCGTCCGCTCGTCCACGCGAGCCGGGTCCTCGTGACCGCCGGCCTCGGCCTGCTCGTCGGGCTCAGCGCCACCGTCTACCAGGTCGTCACGGGGAACAGCTTCACGCACGTGCTGTTCTCGGGGCAGGACGCCCTCCCCGACGCTCGTCGCCGATGCCGCGGACTACTCCGTCGGGGTGCTCGTCGTGCTCGGTGTGTGCAAGGCGGCCGCGTACGGGCTGTCCCTCAGCGCCTTCCGCGGCGGTCCCGTGTTCCCGGCGATGTTCATCGGCGCCGTGCTGGGCATGGCCGTCAGCGGGCTGCCCGGGCTGGACCTCGCACCGGCGATCGGGATGGGGATCGGCGCGCTGTCCTGCGCCATGCTGCGCCTGCCCCTGACCTCGACGCTCCTGGCAACCCTCCTGCTCGGCGGCGACGGCCTGTCGGTGACGCCGCAGGTGATCGTCGCGGTGGCGGTGGCCTTCGTCGTCATCACCGTGCTCCGACCGGTCGGGGTCGCCGAGCGGCCGCACCGACGGCCCGCCCGCTCCGGTCACCCCGGGTGGGTGAGCCGCAGCCCTCCGCCCCGCCCAGATAGTGGTGGCTGAGGCCCGTCGAGGGGAGAGCGAGGATGTCCGTGCGGCCCGTGCGACTGAACGCCGCTGATCGCGTGGCTCTTCATCGTCGGGTCGGCCTGCTTCGTCCTCGGGTCCGTCCCCGCCTACCTCGAGGCGGTCGGCGGCCCCGTCGACGGGGTGACGTACTTCGTGGGGTCGATCTTCTTCACGTCGCGCCTCGTTCTGCCAGCTCGTTCAGGCCCAGAGCCCCGCGACGACGGGCGTCGACGAGGACGGCCAGCACCGGCCGGCGCCCGTGCGGCTCGTGGGCTGGCATGCCGCACGACCGCGGCTGGCTCGCCGCCGCGACCCAGTTCCCCGGAACGCTGTTCTTCAACATCAGCACCCTGGCGGCGCTGACCCACAACGCGACCGCGGCGGAGTCCGACCGCTACGTCTGGCGTCCCGACCTCTACGGGTCGATCCTGTTCCTCGTGGCGAGCGCGTTCGGCATCCTCGCCGTCTCCGGCCGCTTCCTCGCCGTCGAGTCGCGGTCGGTGGCGTGGTGGATCGGCCTGGGTCAACATGCTCGGCTCGGTCCTGTTCATGGCCTCTGCCCTGGCCAGCTACGTCCTGCCGAGCACCGACGAGCTCGTGAGCACCCGGCTGTCCGTGGCCGGGACGCTGCTCGGTGCCGCGTGCTTCCTCGTCGGTGCCGCCCTGATGTTCCCCGCCTGGCGACAGGCGCTCACCCCGTCCCGCGACACCACCCCAAGGAGAATCGCATGACCACGCCACCTCCAGCTCGGACGCCGACGCCGCCCTGTTCGGCAACCGCTTCGCGACCCGGGAGGTGCCCAGCCGCGAGTTCCCCGCGGCGGGGATGACCTCGGTCGACGCGATGCGCCTCGTCGGGGAGGACCTCGCCCTCGAGGGCGACCCCGCGCGCAACCTCGCGACCTTCGTCACGACGTGGATGGAGCCGGAGGCGCAGCGGATCATCGCGGACAACCTGCACCGCAACTTCATCGACCACGCCGAGTACCCGCGGACCGCCGAGATCGAGCAGCGCTGCATCCGGATGCTGGCCGACCTCTTCCACGCGCCCGGCGAGACGACCGGCGCCCGGACCCAGGGCTCCTCCGAGGCGATCATGCTCGGCGCGCTGTCCCTGAAGTGGAACTGGCGGACGCGACGCCAGGCCGCCGGTGCGTCGACGGCGAGCCCCAACCTCGTCTTCGGCGGGGACGTGCACGTGGTGTGGGAGAAGTTCTGCCGCTACTTCGACGTCGAGCCGCGGATCGTGCCGCTCAAGCCCGGCAAGTACACGATCGGGCCCGACGACGTCGAGCCGCACGTCGACGAGAACACGATCGGTGTCGCGGCCGTCCTCGGCACCACGTTCACCGGGCACAAGGACGACGTCGTCGGCATCAACGACCTCCTCGTGCGGATCAAGGAGGAGCGCGGCCTCGACGTGCCGCTGCACGTCGACGGCGCCAGCGGGGGCTTCGTCTGGCCGTTCCTCTACCCCGACTCCCCGTGGGACTTCCGCCTCGAGCAGGTGCGCTCCATCAACGTCTCCGGGCACAAGTTCGGGCTCGTCTACCCCGGCATCGGCTGGCTGATCTTCCGCGAGAAGTCCGACCTCGCCAGCGACCTCGTGTTCGAGGAGAACTACCTCGGCAAGACCGACGCGACGTTCACCCTGAACTTCTCGACGGGCTCGGCGATGGTGCTGGCGCAGTACTACAACCTCGTCCGGTACGGGCGCGCGGGCTACACGTACATCATGCGCAACATGCAGGCGAACGCGCGGGTGCTCGGTGACCGCCTCGAGGGCATGGGCCTGTTCGAGATCATCGGCCGCGAGGAGGAACAGCTGCCGCTCGTGGCCTTCCGGCTGGCCGAGGAGCAGCCCTACGACGAGTTCGACATCGCCTGGCAGCTGTCGGCTGAACGAGGCTGGATGGTCCCGGCCTACACGCTGCCGCCCGACGCCCAGGACGTGACGATCATGCGGGCGCTCGTCAAGGAGACGATGAGCCGCGAGCACGTGGACACCCTCGCCCGGGACATCGAGGACGCCTGCGCGACCCTCGCCCGCAAGGGCGGCGCGCACGAGTCGGAGCGCCGGCAGATCGTCGTCGGCCCCGGCCACTGACGGACCAACCACCCGCGACGGGTGACGACGGTTCCCGGGCGGCTCGACAGGCTCCGCTGAGGAGCTGACGACGAGGAGTGGACATGGGATGCCTGTTCGTGCTGTTGGCAGGGGTTTTCCCCCGCCTCGCCCTGTTCATCGTGTGGGTCGCTCGGCCGAAGATGGTCGACGCCGCCTTCGACTCGTGGATCTGGCCGCTCCTCGGGCTCATCTTCCTGCCCTTCGCCACACTCATGTACGTCATCCTCTGGCAGGCCGGTGGGCTCAGCGGGTGGGACTGGTTCTGGGTGGGAATCGCGGCGCTCCTCGACATCGGGCACTGGGGTGCCGGGGCCGCGCAGCGCCGCTCTCGGGGCGTTTCCGCGGCCTGACCTGTGGCCGTCCGGGCCCTGCGGTGCGACGATGGCGCCATGGGTGCGGCGTCGTTCTCGACAAGGATCGGCGCGTGGATGTACCGCCGGTTCGACGGCCGGGCGATGGGTGGGTCGGCGGACACGCCGGTCGTGCTGCTCACGGTCCCCGGACGGCGCACCGGCCAGCCGCGGTCGGCGTGCGTGCGGGCCATCCGCTCCGACGGGACCTACCTCGTGTGGGGCACCGCGTCCGGGCGCCCGTCGGACCCTGACTGGTTCCGCAACCTGCGCCGTGCGGGCCGGGCGACGCTGCAGGACGGTGCCCGGGTGCTCGAGGTCGAGGCCGTGGAGGTCACCGGCGCGGAGCGCGACGCCGTGTGGCGCGACGTGGTGGTCGCGACCATCCCGGGGGTGGCGAAGTACGCCGACAAGGCGGGTCGCACCATCCCGGTGGCACGGCTGACCCCGGCCGCCTGACCCGGGTGCTCGGTCGCCTGATCCCTGGCGCTCGACCCTCCCGACGGAGGTCCCGCCACGCCGGTGACAACCATCCGGGCGGGTCACCGCGTCTGGGAGGGTGACGGCGACATCGGGAGCGAGAGGGGATGGCGGTGGGGGACGAGGCGGTCCGCAGCGACTTCGCCGACTACGTGCACGCGCGGCAGCGGGCCTTCGTCCGGTTCGCCTACCTGCTCACCGGCGACGCGCACGAGGCGGAGGACCTCGTGCAGAGCGCGTTCGCCAAGGTCTACCGGCGGTGGGACTCCATCCACGGGTTCCCGGACGCCTACGTGCGTCGCACCATCGTCAACGAGCACGCGAGCTGGTGGCGGCGGACCTGGCGGCACCGCGAGGTCGTCGACAGCCGGCTGGTGGAGGTGCTCGACCCGGCGGCCGGCGAGGTCTCCGGCCGCGACGCGGAGCTGTGGGCGCGGGTGGTCGGGCTCCCGCGGCAGCAGCGGGCCGTCGTCGTGCTGCGGTACTACGAGGACCTCACCGAGGCCCAGACGGCCGAGGTGCTGGGCTGCACGGTGGGGACGGTCAAGAGCCACGCCTCGCGGGCGCTGGGTGCGCTCCGCGTGACGCTGCAGGAGGTGGAGCGATGAGCGCCGACGAGCAGGTGCTGCGGGAGGCGCTGCGGGCGCGGGCCGAGCAGGTGGACACCGTGGACGACTTCATCCTGCCCTCGGTGGGGCTGGCGCGCCGACGCGCCCGTCGGGCACTCGCCGCCGGGGTGACGGCCGCCGCCCTCGTCGTCGGTGGCGTGTCCGTCGCGACCTGGGCCGCGACCACGGCTCCGCCCACGCCCCAGCCGATCCCGGCGACCGCGACGAGCACCCCGCCCGAGCCGACCTCGACCCCGACGGCCGTCCCCTCGCCGAGGGCGACACCCACACCGACGCCGTCGCCCTCCGCGACAGCGGACGCGTCGCCTTCCGACGAGGTTCCCTGGGCGGCGGGCAGCACCGTCCACCTGGGGTCGTCGACGGTCGATGTCGGTGCGGGTGAGACCATCCGCTCCTTCGCCCCGCTCGCGGCGGGCGGCGTGGTCGTCGCCACCCGCCCCGGCTTGTGGGGCGACAACCGGTGGCGCATCCATGACAGCGACGGCGACGTCCTGGCCGACCTGGGAAGCGGTGGCACGGTCGTCACCAGCCGGGACGGCCGACTGGTGGCGGCCAAGGCCGAGGACGGCCCCGTGACGGTGCGCGACGAGCGCGGCCGCGTCCTCGGGTCGAAGACCCTGCCGGGACGGGTCATCGCAGTGGCCGACGGTTGGGTGTGGGCCACGCTGTTCCAGGGCGATTCGACGGGCTGGGAGGTCGCCACCGGGGAGATGCGCACCGTCGGCGCGCCACTCAGCGCGGTGTCGGCCGACGGGCGACGCGGTGCTGTGCGACCACCGCCGCCGGATGGCGGGGACATGGGGTGCTGGCAGGTGGTCGACCTCACGAAACGATCCACGCCGGCGCTCCTGGAGCGATGTGGGCTCGACCACAACCCAGAAGGGTTCTCGCCCACGCCAGTTCAGTGACGACGGGCGGTTGCTGCTGGGCCACGACGACGCCGACGGCGGGTTCTACTCCCGGCTCGTCGTGGCCCGGGTCTCCGACGGCCAGGTGGTCATCGGTCGCTCGACACACGGGGAAGAGGCCGACGGGTGGACCTGGGCGCTCGCGGCCGATGGGAACACGATCCTGTTCTCACGCAACGTCAGCGAGCCGCGGCACCCGGCCGACCGGAACGACCTCGCGCGTTGCACCCTCGAACTCCAGTGCACACGTGTAGCGGACCCGGTGCGTCTCGAGGGCGGAGACATCACTCAGCCGTGGTACGTCGTCGGGCAGCCGCTCTTGCCTGCGCCTTGAGACGGATCACCTACTCGCCCAGACGGTCTCGCAGCCAGGCGATGTCGGCAGACTGGCCCTCGACGCCGCCCGGCGTCTCCACGACGACGGGCGCGCCCGCGGCTCGGACGACGTCGGAGAGGTCGGCGCCGTCGATGTGGCCGGAGCCGAGGTTGGTGTGCCGGTCGGCGCCGGAGTCGAACTCGTCGCGGCTGTCGTTGCAGTGGACGAGGTCGATGCGACCGGTGACCGCCCGGACCTTCTCGACGACGCTGCCGAGGTCGTTCCCGCCGGCGTGGGCGTGGCAGGTGTCGAGACAGAAGCCGACGGTGTCGCCGCCCTCGGCCCGGCCGATCGCCTCCCACAGCCGCTCGATCGCCTCGAGCCGCCGCGCCATGGCGTTGTCGCCGCCGGCGGTGTTCTCGATCAGCAGCGGCACGGGCATCTCGAGGCCGTCGATGCACTTGCGCCAGTTGTCGAACCCGACCGTGGCGTCCTCGTCCTTGCCGAGGTGCCCGCCGTGGACGACGACGCCCTTCGCCCCGATCTCGGCAGCGGCCTTGAGGTGCTGCTGGAGCAGCTTGCGCCCCGGGATCCGGATGCGGTTGTTCGTCGAGGCGACGTTGATCGGGTACGGGGAGTGGACGTACAGGTCGACGCCCGCGGCCTCCGCGGCCTCCTTGAGCGCCGCTGCACCCGCGGCGTACTCCACGACGGGACCCTTGTAGCTCTGCGGGTCGCCGAGGAAGAACTGGCTGAGCGTCGCGCCGCGGGCGACGGCCTCCGCCACGGGATCGCTCTGGTCGACGTGTCCACCGATGCGCAGTGCCATGGGTCCACCGTACGGCGCGCCGACCGACGTCGGGGAGACCGTCGGTGGCCGCACACCGCCGGCCGGGAGGGCTCCGGGACCGGTGGCAGGATGGCGGCCATGCAGACCGCGAACACCACCGCCATCGTCACCGGCGGGGCCTCCGGGCTCGGCGCCGCCACCGCGGCCGCCCTCGCCGCCGTCGGGTCCCACGTCGTCGCCCTCGACCTCGCCGCTGCCTGCGAGGTTGCCCCGGCCGTCGAGGGGGTCGAGTACGTCCCGACCGACGTCACCTCCGAGGACGACGTGCGTGCGGCCGTCGCGGTGGCGTCCGCCGATTCGTCGCGCCCGCTGCGGATCGTCGTCAACTGCGCCGGCATCGGCCCGTCGGCCCGCGTGCTCGGCCGCAAGGGCGTCCACGACCTCGCCCTGTTCCGCAAGGTCGTCGAGATCAACCTCGTCGGCTCCTTCACGGTCATGGCGATCGCGGCCGAGGCCATCGCCGCGACCGAGCCGGGCGTCGACGGCCAGCGCGGCGTCGTCATCAACACCGCGAGCATCGCGGCGTTCGACGGCCAGGTCGGCCAGGCCGCCTACGGCTCGTCGAAGGGCGGCATCGTCGGGCTCACGCTGCCGGCCGCGCGCGACCTCGCGCAGCACGGCATCCGCGTCGTGACGATCGCCCCCGGCATCGTCGAGACGCCGATGCTCGCCACCGTCTCCGACGAGTTCCGGGCCGGTCTCGCCGCCGGCGTGCCGTTCCCGCAGCGCCTCGCGCGCCCCGATGAGTACGCCAAGCTCGCGCTCGCGGTCGTCGACCACGACTACCTCAACGGCGAGACGATCCGCATGGACGGCGCCCTGCGGATGGCACCCCGCTGACGGAGCCCGACCGGATGCCGCGCACGCTCACCGACGACCTCGGGCACGCCGTCGCGCTGCCCGAGGTCGTCGCGCGCGTGGTGTCCCTCGTGCCCTCGCTCACCGAGGCGCTCGCGGCCACCTGCATCGAGCGGCTGGTCGGGGCGACCGACTGGTGCACCCACCCGGCCGACCTCGAGGCCCGTGGGGTGGGTCGCGTGCGGGGAACGAAGAACCCCGACCTGGCCGCCGTCGCGGCCCTGCGTCCCGACCTCGTCGTGGCCAACAAGGAGGAGAACCGCGAGCTCGACGTCCGGCGGCTGCGCGAGCGCGGCATCCCCGTGTGGGTCACGGACATCGAGACCGTGCCGCAGGCGGTCGCGTCGATGCGCCGGCTGTTCCGCGAGGTGCTCGGGCTGGGGGAGGACCCGGGCTGGCTCGTCGAGGCGGATGCCGCGTGGTCGGGTCCGGTCCCGGCGCCCCGGGCGCGCGTCGTCGTGCCGATCTGGCGGGACCCGTGGATGGTGGTCGGGCGACCGACGTTCACCGCCGACCTGCTCGCCCGCGCGGGGCTCGAGGTGGTGACGGCGGGGGTCCCGGGGAGGTACCCGGCGGTCGACGTGGAGGCCCTCGACGACCCCGCAGCAGCCGACCTCGCGCTCCTGCCGGACGAGCCCTACGTCTTCACCGAGCACGACGGACCGGAGGCCTTCCGGCGGTTGCCGACCCGTCTGGTGTCGGGTCGTCTGCTCACCTGGTACGGGCCCGCGCTCGTCGATTCGCGGATTTCGCTGGACCGATCGTGAGCGTGTAATGTCTCCGTCGCGCCCGAGCGGAGTCCGCGACCGGTGCACGCCCCCTTAGCTCAGTCGGCAGAGCGTTTCCATGGTAAGGAAAAGGTCGTCGGTTCGATTCCGACAGGGGGCTCTGGTCCGACCGGGGCCCGTCGAGAGGCTGGTCCGGATCGAACCCCTGGCGGGGTAGCTCAGCTGGTTAGAGCGCACGACTCATAATCGTGAGGTCGCGGGATCGAGCCCCGCTCCCGCTACCAAGGCCGCGATTTCGGGGAATGCCCGGGGCCGCGTATCCTGTTGTGCTGGTGTCGCGCGAGCCCTCGTGCCCCGGCGTGACGCCCGACGATCGATTCACTTCCCGAGAGCAGGTTGCCCCCATGGCCAAGGCCACCGACGTCCGCCCCAAGATCACCCTGGCGTGCACGGAGTGCAAGGAGCGCAACTACATCACCAAGAAGAACCGTCGGAACGACCCCGACCGTCTCGACCTGGCCAAGTTCTGCCCGCGCTGCAAGAAGCACACGACGCACCGCGAGACCCGCTGACCCTCCCGTCAGCAACGCGAGAGGCCGCCGCACCGTCTGGTGCCGGCGGCCTCTCGCGTTCCCGGCCCTGCCCGCTGCCGCGCGTGGAACGCGGCGTCACGGGGTTGGGGCCGGTCTCCTAGAGTGGGCGCCATGGCCGTGAACCCAGAGTTCGTCGGGCGGACCTACCCGCCGAGTGGACCGTATGCCGTGGATGCCGCCCTCATCGCCGCCTTCGCGGCGGCCGTGGGTGCCACCGACCCGGTGCACACCGACCCCGAGGCCGCACGCGCGGCCGGCTACGGCGACGTCGTCGCACCACCGACGATGGCCGTGCGCTTCTCGCAGCAGTCGGAGCGGGCCTACATCACCGACCCCGAGGCCGGCATCGACTTCAGCCGGGTCGTCCACGGCGAGCAGCGGTTCGTCCACCACCGGCCGATCACGGCCGGTGACGAGGTCCTGGGCGCGACGACCGTCGACGCGGTCCGCTCCGCCGGCGGCCACGCGATGGTGACGACCCGCACCGAGCTGACCACGACGGCCGGCGACGCGCTCGCGACGTCGACCTCGACGATCGTCGTCCGCGGCGGGGAGGAGTGAGCATGGCTGCCCGCCCGCTCTCGGAGGTCTCGGTCGGCGACGTCGTCGGACCCGGTCACCATGCCCGTCTCGCGCGAGACGCTCGTCGGCTACGCCAACGCCTCGCTCGACCAGAACCCCATCCACCAGGACGAGTCCTTCGCCCGGTCAGTCGGGCTGCCCGACGTCATCGCCCACGGCATGTGGACGCTCGGGCGCCTCCGGCACCGTCGTCGCCGACTGGGCGGGTGACGCCGGCCGGGTCGTGGAGTTCGGCACCCGGTTCACCAAGCCGGTCGTCGTGCCCGGTCACCGGCAACGAGATCGTCGTCGAGGGCGTCGTCAAGGCCGTCGACGCCGAGACGGGACGCGTCACGGTGGACCTCACGACGACGTGCGGCGGAGAGAAGGTCCTCGGCCGCTGCGTCGCCGTCGTGCGGCTCGACTGATGCAGGAACGCTTCGCCGAGCCGATCGCACCGCACACGACGATGCGGGTCGGCGGGCCTGCCGCGCGGCTCGTCGTCGTCGGAGACCGCCGACGAGCTGGTCGACGCGGTGCGCGAGGTCGACGACGCCGACGAGCCGCTGCTCGTCGTCGGCGGTGGGTCCAACCTCGTCGTCGCGGATGCCGGCTTCGAGGGCACCGTCGTCAAGGTCGCCACGAGCGGGGTGCACGTCGACTCCGAGGACATGTGCGGTGGCGCCAACGTGACCATCGCCGCGGGCGAGGACTGGGACGGGGTCGTCGCCCGCGCGGTCGAGGAGGGGTGGTCCGGGATCGAGGCGCTCTCCGGCATCCCCGGCTCGACCGGCGCGACGCCGGTGCAGAACGTCGGTGCCTACGGCCAGGAGGTCGCCCAGACGATCGCGCGCGTGCGGGTGTGGGACCGCACCGACCAGCAGGTGCGCACGATGACGCCGTTGGACTGCCACTTCACGTACCGGCACTCGCTGTTCAAGGAGACGTCGCGCTACGTCGTCCTCGACGTGATGTTCCAGCTGGTCCTGCAGTCGCTGTCCCAGCCGGTGCGCTACGCCGACCTCGCCACCCAGCTCGGCGTGTCGGTGGGGGAGCGGGTGCCGCTGGCGGAGGCGCGGGAGGCGGTGCTCGCCCAGCGCCGCCGTCGCGGGATGGTGCTCGACGCCGAGGACCACGACACGTGGAGCTGCGGGTCGTTCTTCACGAACCCGATCCTGTCGGTCGAGGACTTCGCCGCCCTCGAGCGCCGGGTCGCCGACCGGCTCGGCGCGGACGCCCCGGTCCCGCCCCGGTTCGCCGACACCGACGGCAACGTCAAGACGAGCGCCGCCTGGCTCATCGAGCGGGCGGGGTTCGGCAAGGGCTTCGGGATGCCGGGCCCGGCCGCCCTGTCGACCAAGCACACGCTCGCCCTGACCAACCGCGGCTCGGCGACGGCGACCGAGGTGGTCGCCCTGGCCCGCGAGGTCCGCGACGGGGTCCGCGACGCCTTCGGAGTGACCCTCGTCAACGAGCCGGTCCTGGTCGGCGACACCCTCTGACCCGAGGCCCGCAGCGAGGGGGAGCGACACGGCGGGGCGGCGGAGCAGGAGCGGGGCGCCGGGGGAGCCGCAACCTCGGAGGCAGGGGCGCCGCCGGAGGCGCGGCGGAAACGCACCCGGGGCTGGAGCCGCGGACCAGATGGTGCTGCGAGGACCTCCGGATGCTTCACGCGGTGAGCCACCCCCCAGCCCGTCCTCCTGGACCGGACTGGCACCACATAGGGGGTTGGATCGCGAGGTGGGCCAAGGGCGGTCCGGCACCACGTAGGGGGTTGGATCGCGGGGTGAGCCAGGGGCGCTGCTGTCGGTCAGGCCGTGTTCGGCGTGGGCAGCAGCTCAGGCAGCCCCGGTGGTGTCCTCGTCGTCGTCCCTCAGCAGTCGGCCGGCGAGGTCCAGGTGGCAGACCGGGGCGTACCACTTGGGTTCCTCGGACGGCCCGCGGAAGAACTCGTGCATCCACCACCACAGCGGCGGGTTGGTCGACCGCCCCGACCTCGCGGTGCGCCGGAAAGCGTCGGGTGTCTCCCTCGCACGCGGGCGACGAGGTCGGTCGGAGCCCAGGTCTCGGGAGGCACGCCGCTCGGGCCCGGGAGCGGGACCGCTGACTCGGCGTCGGGCGCGGCCAGCGCCCCGGCGTCGTCGGCCGGCGGCGGGCTCGGGTGGTCGGGCGAGAAGCCGACCTGGAGCACGAAGCCGGTGCCGTCGAGGGCCTTCACCACGGTGTCCAGGCTCATCCGGCCGGCGCCGGCCTCGAGCCGGGCCAGCATCGCGCGGCTGAGCCCGCGCGTGGTCGCGTAGGTCCGCTGGCTCATCCCCAGCCGGCGGCGGTGGTCCCGCAGCGCCAGCCCGATCTCGTCGGAGACCGTGAGGGCAGCCCGGGCCCGCCGCAGCTGCGGCAACCACTCCTTGGGCAGGCCCGGTGCGTCATCCATGCACTCAGCGTCGCCCGGCCCGCCCGACGACTCCACGCACGTCGGCTCCCTGTGGACGGACGGCGGTCGTCCCGTGCCCTGTGGACCGCTGCGGTCGGGTGCCGGGGTCCGGCGCACCACCCGGGTGGATCACCACGTGAAGCATCCGGACCTCTTTTCGCGACACCACCGTCTGTTGGGGCAAGGGCGGCCGACGGCCGCCCCAGCCGCCCGCCGCCGACACCGCCGTCAGCCCGCAGGCTGCCCGTCGCCCCCCAGCCACGCCTCGATGTCGCGCTCGGCCGCCGTCCGTACGTCGGAGGGAGCCCGGGAGGCCGCCAGCGACCCACGCGCCAGGTCGGCCAGCTCACGGTCGGAGAAGCCGTGCGACATCCGGGCCGTGGCGTACTGGTCGGCCAGGCGCGAGCCGAAGATCAGCGGGTCGTCGGCGCCGAGCGCCACCCGCGCACCGGCATCCACGAGGGCGCGCAGCGGCACCTCGTCCGGGCGGTCGTACACCCCCAGCGAGACGTTCGAGAGCGGGCACACCTCCAGGGCCACCCCCTGCGCGACGACGCGGTCGAGCACCGCCGGGTCCTCCACCGACCGCACCCCGTGGCCGAGCCGCTCGGGCTCGATCGCGTCGAGCGTCTGCGCCACCGCCTCCGCGCCGAGCAGCTCGCCGGCGTGCGGCACCAGCAGCAGCCCGGCCCGCCGCGCGATCGCGAAGGCGGCGCCGAACTCCGCCGTGTCCCCGCGCCGCTCGTCGTTCGACAACCCGAAGCCGACGACCGCGCCCGGTCCGTCTCCGGCATACCGCGCCGCGAGCCGGGCGAGCGTGCGCGCCTCGAGCGGATGCCGCATCCGGCTCGCCGCGACGATCACCCCCACCCGCGCCGCGCCTGGCACGGCCGACACGGCCCGCGCCTCGTCGAGGACGATCTCCAGCGCCGGCGTGATCCCGCCGACGAAGGGTGCGTAGGACGTCGGGTCGACCTGGATCTCCAGCCAGCGGGACCCCTCGGCCCCGTCGTCGAGGGCGGCCTCGCGCACGATCCGGCGCATGTCGGCCTCGCCGCGCACGCACGCGCGCGCCGCGTCGTAGAGCCGCTGGAACCGGAACCAGCCCCGCGCGTCAGCGGTGTCGAAGCGTGGCGGCCAGTCCGTCGTCAGGGAGGACGGCAGCCGGAGGTCGTGCTGGGTCGCCAGGTCGCGCACGGTGCCGACCCGCATGGAGCCGGTGAAGTGGAGGTGGAGGTGGGCCTTGGGCAGGTCCGTGACGGACCGCTGGGGCGCAGCGGCCGCGTCGGTCACCAGGCGTCGACGTCCTCGTCGTCCTCGTCGTCCGATTCGCCGCCGGGCTGCTCGATCACGTGCACCGCCGCCTCCTCGGCCGAGGCCGCGGCGCCGTCGACGCCGACGTCCTCGCCGACGAGGTCCTTCTCGTCGTGCGAGCCGAGCCCCTCGTCGGGGGCCACGAGCCGACCGGCGCGCTCGTCGCCGACCTCGCCGTCGCCGAGCCAGTCGTCCTCGGCCGCGATGCTGTCCGGGTCATCGCCGCCGACGCGCTCGTCCTCGTCGTCGAGGCCGCTCTCGTTGTCCGGGGCGCCGTAGGCCGAGGCCGGGTCGGGCACCTCCTGGTGGATGCGCTCCTCGATCGTCTCGTCGCGGTGCTGCTCCTCGGCGGTCACGCCGTGCGCGAGGGAGCCCTGGAGCCGCTCGGCGGGGGAGTAGCCACGGTCGAGGACGTCGTCGACGTCGTCGTCCACGAGGGTGTCCTCGGGCTGCAGCTGGTCCTCGTCGTCGAGGCTGTAGTCGCCCAGATCGTCGGCCGTGTTCTCCTGCTGCTCGGACATGTCACTCACCCTACGTCCCGGTCAGGCGCTCGGCGGCCGCCAGCGCGACGCACGTCGCGACCCCCGCCATCGCGGTCTCGACCTCGCCGAGCTCGGGGAACGAGGGGGCGAGGCGGATGTTGCGATCGCGCGGGTCCGTGCCGTGCGGGAAGGACGCCCCGGCCGGGGTGAGCGCGATGCCGGCCTCCTTCGCGAGCGCGACGACGCGCGACGCGCAGCCGTCCAGCACGTCGAGGCTCACGAAGTACCCGCCGGCCGGCTTGGTCCACTCCGCGACCCCGAGGCCCTCCAGCTCGGAGGTCAGGGCCGCGTCGACCGCCGCGAACTTCGGCGCGAGGATGGCACGGTGCCGCCGCATGTGCTCGCGCACACCGTCGGGGGTGCCGAAGAGCTGCACGTGCCGCAGCTGGTTGACCTTGTCCGGGCCGATCGAGGCGAACTGCTGGTGGCCGAGGTACCACGCGACCGTGTCGCGCGAGGCCGCGAGGAAAGCGACGCCGGCCCCGGCATACGTGATCTTGCTCGTCGAGGCGAACATGATCGGGCGGTGCGGGTGGCCCGCCGCGGACGCCAGCGACAGGATGTCGGCCGACTTCGCCTCGTCCTCGGTCAGGTGGTGGAAGGCGTACGCGTTGTCCCAGAAGATCCGGAAGTCGGGCGCGGCCGTCGGCATCGAGGCGAGCCGGCTCGCGACCTCCTGGGTGACGACCGAGCCGGCCGGGTTGGCGTAGGTCGGCACGATCCACATGCCCTTGACCGACGGGTCGTCCCTGACCAGCGCCTCGACCGCCCTGACGTCCGGCCCGTCGGGGAGCATCGGCACGGTGACCATCTCGATCCCGTACGACGCGAGCATCGTGAAGTGGCGGTCGTAGCCCGGCACCGGGCAGACGAAGGTCACCGTCTCCTCGTCCTTCCACGGGCGTGGCGAGTCGACGCCGCCGTGGAGGAGGTGCTGGACGAGGACGTCGTGCATCATCGTCAGGCTCGACGCGCCGCCGGCGACGAGCTGCTCGCTGTCGACCCAGAGCAGCTCGGCGAACAGCTCGCGGATCTCGCGGATGCCGGCCAGCCCGCCGTAGTTGCGCACGTCGACCCCGTCGCCGTCCGTGGCGCCGCGCGGCAGGGTGAGCAGCCCGTCCGAGAGGTCGAGCTGGGCGGTGCTCGGCTTGCCGCGCGTGAGGTCGAGCCTCAGGCCCTCGCTCCTTGAGCGCGGCGTACGCGGCGCGCTGCTCCTCGAGGAATGCCGCGAGCTCGCTCGGGGGAGCGCTCGGCGAGGGGGGTGCGGGCGGGGGTCGTGGCGGTCTCGGTGCTCACCTCCTTATCGTGGCAGAGGTCGGCGGCACCGCACCCGGCCGGTCGACCCGTGGTCGCGGATGCCGGGACGTGGCAGGGGAGGCAGGGCCCACCGTGGGTGGCTGGGCGAGTTCGCGAACGGGGCTGACCGTCACGTATGCTTGCCGTTCGGTGTGACCATCCTTCAGCGTGCCCCGGCGCGCCCGGCGGGTGGTCCCACCACGCGGAGCCCCTCCCGACCGGGGACTCCGTAGGGCAGTGGCTCAATTGGTAGAGCACCGGTCTCCAAAACCGGCGGTTGGGGGTTCGAGTCCCTCCTGCCCTGCGTCGCACGTGTGGTTCGTCCACGACTGCAACCGCCCCTCGGGCCCGGTTGCCTTCGCGGTCGTGCCGCGCGGAAGGCAACCGATGACACAGCTCGACGTGAAGAGGCACCGTGACTGACGTGGGTCAGACCAGGACTCCCTCCAAGCCCACCAAGGGCAAGGAGCGGGGCGGCAACCCCATCTCCCGGTGGTTCAGGGCGCTGGGGCTGTTCATCAGCCAGATCCTCGACGAGCTCCGCAAGGTCGTCCGTCCCACGCGCTCCGAGCTGTGGAACTACACGCTCGTGGTCATCGTGTTCGTCACGGTGATGATGGCGCTCGTGTCGGTCTTCGACCTCGGCTTCAGCAGGCTCGTCGGCCTGGTGTTCGGCTCCTGACCGAGCGCCGCCCGGCGCCGTCACGACAACCCACCCGGCATCCCGCAACAAGGAAGAGGTCATCCGTGTCCGACCAGTGGACCGACAACCCGGACGTGGCGTCCGAGGACGCCCCCGAGGTGCTCCCCGACACCGTGGCCGAGGCGTCCCCTGAGACCGAGCCGGTCTCCGAGGGCCTCGACGCCGCCGTGGGTGATGAGGTCGCCGACGAGGACGACAGCCTCACCGACGCGACGACGACACCCCCACCGCCGAGGACGACGACACCGTCGCCGACGACGCAGCGACTGACGAGGCCATCGACGCCGACGCCGACGCGACACGTCACGACGACGCCCCCGCCCTGCCGACCGACGAGGACGGCGACGTCCTCGAGGCCGTCGACCCGGTCCAGGCGTTCAAGGACGACCTCAAGGCCAAGTTCGGCGACTGGTACGTCATCCACTCGTACGCGGGCTACGAGAACCGCGTCAAGGCCAACCTCGAGACCCGGATCACCTCCTTGAACATGGAGGACTACATCTACGAGATCCAGGTCCCGATGGAGGAGGTCACCGAGATCAAGAGCGGCCAGCGCAAGCTCGTCCGCCGCGTCCGGATGCCCGGCTACGTCCTCGTGCGCATGGACCTCACCGACGAGTCGTGGGGCGCCGTGCGCCACACGCCCGGCGTCACCGGGTTCGTCGGCAACGCGCACCAGCCGGTGCCGCTGACGTTCGACGAGGTCTACGGCATGATCAAGCCGGCCGACCTCGAGAGCGCCGCGGGCGCCCCCTCCGCGGGTGGCCAGGCGGCCGCCGGTGGCGGCTCGCGCGAGGCCGCCGTCGTCGACTTCGAGGTCGGCGAGTCGGTCACCGTCATGGACGGTCCGTTCGAGACCCTCCCCGCGACGATCTCCGAGATCAACCCCGACACCCAGAAGCTCAAGGTGCTCGTCTCGATCTTCGGCCGGGAGACCCCGGTCGAGCTCTCCTTCAGCCAGGTCGCCAAGCTCTGACCTGAGGAGCCCCCTCCTCGGGGTCCGAGGACACTGCAAAGGGGTCATCGCCCACGGCGTCGGCCCACCACCACCACCAAAGGACAGCCATGCCCCCCAAGAGCAAGAAGGTCTCCGGGTTCATCAACCTGCAGATCCAGGCCGGTGCCGCGACGCCGGCGCCCCCGGTCGGCCCCGCGCTCGGTCAGCACGGCGTCAACATCATGGAGTTCGTCAAGGCGTACAACGCGGCGACCGAGCACCAGCGCGGCAGCATCATCCCCGTCGTCATCACGGTCTACGAAGACCGCTCGTTCACCTTCATCACGAAGACGCCCCCGGCGTCGGAGCTGATCAAGAAGGCCGCGGGCGTCCAGAAGGGCTCCGGCGAGCCGCACAAGGTCAAGGCCGGCAAGCTCACCAAGGACCAGGTGCGCGAGATCGCCGAGACCAAGATGCCCGACCTCAACGCCAACGACATCGACGCCGCGATGAAGATCATCGCCGGCACCGCTCGTCAGATGGGCATCGACACCGAGCTCTGAGCCCGGACCCCACGGCATCCGCTCGGATGCCGGGTGGGGCGCCACCCGCGGCGCCCCACCAGTGGCAGGGCCAGCGCTGGCCCGACGACCACGACTCCACCGCAGCACCCCAGGAGCAGCACATGAAGCGCAGCAAGTCCTACCGCGCCGCCGCCGAGAAGATCGACGCCGACGCCGCGTACGCCCCGCTCGAGGCCGTCCGCATCGCGAAGTCCACCGCCTCGGCGAAGTACGACGAGACCGTCGAGGTCGCCATGCGCCTCGGCGTCGACCCCCGCAAGGCCGACCAGATGGTCCGCGGCACGGTCAACCTCCCGCACGGCACGGGCAAGACCGCCCGCGTCCTCGTCTTCGCCAACGGCGACAAGGCCGAGGCCGCCAAGGCCGCGGGCGCCGACTTCGTCGGCTCCGACGACCTCCTCGAGAAGGTCGCCGGCGGCTGGCTCGACTTCGACGCCGTCGTCGCCACCCCGGACCTCATGGGCAAGGTCGGCCGCCTCGGCAAGGTGCTCGGCCCCCGCGGCCTCATGCCGAACCCGAAGACCGGCACCGTCACGATGGACACCGCCAAGGCCGTGACCGACATCAAGGGCGGCAAGATCGAGTTCCGCGTCGACAAGCACGCGAACCTCCACTTCATCATCGGCAAGGTCTCCTTCGACGAGAAGGCGCTCGTCGAGAACTACGCCACCGCGCTCGACGAGATCCTGCGTCTGAAGCCGGCCGCCTCCAAGGGCCGCTACATCACCAAGGCCACCCTGGCCACGACGATGGGCCCCGGCATCCCGCTGGACTTCACCCGCACCCGCAACCTCCTCGAGGACGGCGCGGACGCCTGACGTCCACGGCGTCACCGACCGAGAGCCCGACACCCCCGCGGTGACGGGCTCTCGGCATGCCACGGGAGGTCCCACGGCGACCGGGTCGGCGCTCGCTACGCTGACCGTGGAGCGGGCCGACGGCCCGCCGACGAGCCCGGAGGTTGACGTGCCCAAGGACCTGCTCACCGCTGCCTGGAAGCTGCTGCTCCTGCGCGGCGTCGTCGCCGTCGTACTCGGCATCGTCCTCATCGCGTGGCCCGAGGCGACGCTCGTCGTCCTCGTCGTCCTCCTGGGGCGTCTGGGCCCTCATCGACGGCATCGGCCTCGGCGTCCAGGTCTTCGAGAAGGGCGCCGGCACCGGTCAGCGCGTGCTGTTCGGCGTCATGGCGCTCATCGCCGTCCTCGTGGCCTTCCTCGCGTTCACCCGGCCCGGCATGGCGGCCTCGGCGCTCACCTGGGTGCTCGGCATCTGGCTGCTCGTCCGCGGCGCCGTTCGAGCTCGTCGGGGCGTTCACCGCGACGACCAGCACGCCGCGCTGGCTGCTCGATCCTCGGCGCGGTCATCGACCTCGTGCTCGGCTGGCTCTTCGTCGCCAACCCGGGGCAGAGCGCCGTCGCGATCGCGGTCGTCCTCGGCATCGCGGCCGTGGCCTGGGGCATCGTGTTCGTCGTGCTCGGCTTCATGGCGCGCAGCGCCGCCGAGGAGCTCGGCGACGGCCCGGTCGTCCCCTCCGCCGCCGGCTGACCGGTCGGAGCCGCGGCCTCGCGGCCGCGCAGAGCGATTTGGGACGGGGGCCCGGGCTCCCGTAGGCTGTCCCCGACCGAAGACCGCCGGTTGTCGCGTGCACCCGCACGAGACCGAAGGCTCCGCACGACGGGGGCGACCAGCGCAGGCCACGAACTGTCACGGCATCCGTGGAGACCTCTCCGCCGCTGCCTCCTGACGAGCCCCGTGCCCTGCGCCGGGGCTCTTTCTCGTGTCGGGACCCTCGACCCGGTGGTCCACACGACGGAAGGAGGCGCCCATGTCTCGTGCCGACAAGGCAGCGGCCATCGCCGAGCTCTCTGACAAGCTCAAGAGCTCGAACGCCGCCGTCCTCACGGAGTACCGCGGGCTCACGGTGAAGCAGATCACCGACCTGCGCAACTCCCTGCGGGGCAACGCGACCTACGCCGTGGTCAAGAACACGCTGACCGAGCTCGCCGCCAAGGACGCCGGGGTGACCGCGTTCGACGGTCAGCTCGTCGGACCGACCGCCATCGCCTTCGTCGAGGGCGACCCGGTCGAGGCTGCCAAGGGTCTGCGTGACTTCGCCAAGGCAAACCCGCTCCTGGTGATCAAGGGCGGTGTGCTGGACGGCAAGGCCCTCAGCGCCGCCGAGATCACCAAGCTCGCGGACCTCGAGTCCCGCGAGGTCCTCCTCGCCAAGCTGGCCGGCGCCATGAACGCCTCGCTCAGCAAGGCGGTCTACCTCTTCGCCGCTCCGCTCTCGCAGGCCGCTCGCACGGTCGACGCGCTGCGGGCGAAGGTCGAGACGGAAGGCCCGGTCTCCGGCGCCCCCGCCGAGGCCGGACGGAGGAGCCCCCGCCGACGCCGCTCCCGCGGCCGAGGCCACCGACGTCGCCGAGGGTGGCGACGCGAGCTGACCTCACGGTCGGCTCACCACGTAAACGCCACTCACGGCATACCGCAGGAAAGAAAGGACGCCAACATGGCCAAGCTCAGCACCGACGAGCTCCTTGACGCCTTCAAGGAGATGACCCTCATCGAGCTCTCGGAGTTCGTGAAGCAGTTCGAGGAGACCTTCGGGGTCACCGCCGCGGCCCCGGTCGCGGTCGCCGCCGCGGGCGCGCCCGCCGCCGGTGGTGGCGACGCCGCCGCCGCCGAGGAGCAGGACGAGTTCGACGTCGTCCTCGAGGCTGCCGGCGACAAGAAGATCGCCGTCATCAAGGAGGTCCGTGCGCTGACCTCCCTCGGTCTCAAGGAGGCCAAGGACCTCGTCGACGGCGCCCCCAAGCCCGTCCTCGAGAAGGTCGACAAGGCTGCGGCCGAGAAGGCCAAGGAGCAGCTCGAGGGCGCCGGCGCGACCGTCACCCTCAAGTGATCCGCGTCCCCTCACGGGGACTGAGCCACTCCGCGAACGGGCGGGTCCGGACCACCAGGTCCGGGCCCGCCCGTTCCGTCTCCCACCTGCGCAGACGTCCCGACCCGACCGGCCGACCGGGCCCGCACGGCCGTCCCGGAACGGGCCGGAGAGCGCGTCCCAGGGACCGCGCGGCTCGCCGATTCGCCGCCCAGCCTTGACGGGACGGGGTCATCGCGCCATCCTGTTCGCGTCGCTCGCTCCGGCGGGGGGCCGTCGCCCGAGCCGGAAGGCTTGACCGGGCTGGACGACCCTGCCTTCTTCAGGTATGCTGTCTCTTTGCGCTGCCCCCTACCTTCCTTGCTCGTCGATGAGTCGTCGTGCCGCCATGCCCCCGGTTGTCCCGGGAGGACCTGCGGCCGGCGGGCACGACGGTCCTGACAGGTCGGGTGCGGCCAGCCCAGAAGTCTGAACAGGCCCGTGGAAGGAACCCTCCTTGGCTGCCTCGCGCACCACGTCCAAGCACATGAACACCGCAAAGACGGTGACCGGCCGTCTCTCCTTCGGGAAGATCCGGGAGCCGATGGAGGTGCCCGACCTCCTGGCCCTCCAGACCGAGAGCTTCGACTGGCTCCTCGGGAACGAGCGCTGGCAGGCCCGCGTCGCCGCGGCCAAGGCCGAGGGACGGGACGACGTCCCCGACCGCTCCGGCCTCGAGGAGATCTTCGAGGAGATCTCGCCGATCGAGGACTTCAGCGGCTCGATGTCGCTGAGCTTCCGCGACCACCGCTTCGAGGAGGTCAAGTACTCCATCGAGGACTGCAAGGAGCGCGACCAGACCTACTCCGCGCCCCTGTTCGTCACCGCCGAGTTCATGAACAACACGACCGGTGAGATCAAGAGCCAGACGGTCTTCATGGGCGACTTCCCGCTCATGACCGAGCGCGGCACCTTCATCATCAACGGCACCGAGCGCGTCGTCGTCTCCCAGCTGGTCCGCAGCCCGGGCGTCTACTTCGAGCGCACGCCCGACAAGACCTCCGACAAGGACGTCTACACGACCAAGGTCATCCCGAGCCGTGGCGCCTGGCTCGAGTTCGAGATCGACAAGCGCGACATGGTGGGCGTGCGCGTCGACCGCAAGCGCAAGCAGTCGGTCACGGTGCTCCTCAAGGCCCTGGGCTGGACCAACGACCGGATCCTCGAGGAGTTCGGCGAGTACGAGTCGATGCGGCTCACGCTCGAGAAGGACCACACCGACGGGTCAGGACGACGCGCTCCTCGACATCTACCGCAAGCTGCGCCCGGGCGAGCCGCCGACCAAGGAGGCCGCGCAGACGCTGCTCGACAACCTCTACTTCAACGGCAAGCGCTACGACCTGGCGAAGGTCGGCCGGTACAAGATCAACAAGAAGCTCG
>CAVWRI010000019.1:0-231386 GCA_963757405.1 uncultured Actinomycetota bacterium | reverse complement strand
ACGTTGTCGGAGTTCGCGAGGACCTCGATGCCCAGCCCGCTGGCGTACGAGTGCAGGACGCCCGCCGCGACGTCGATGAACTCCCCCGGCTGGAGGAGGCGGTGGTGCATGAGAAGCAGCACGACGATCCCGATGTCGCCGGGGTGCTCCTCGGCCACCCGGGCCACGGCGGCGCCGGACGAGCCGATCGAGTCGACCGAGGACTCGAGCCGGACGCAGGCGGCGACCACCTCGCGCACGAACTCGTCCACCTCGTGGGCCGGGGTCGCGAGCACGAGGCCGAGGAGGGCGAGCGGGGTCGTCCTTGCCCCGGGCCTTCTCGACGAGCTCGGTGAAGCGCGGCACGCGCAGCCGCGAGGCGATCGGCGACCTTCGCGGGCGTGCGGAGCCCGATGAACACCTCGAAGGGCGCGATGGCCAGGAGCATCTCCGGCTTGGCCCAGTCGTCCACGCAGACCGCGTCACCCGTCGAGGCGCGCAGGCTGCGCGCCTGCTCGGCCGTCGGGTGGGCCTGGATCGAGATGGACCGGCCCGGTGCCAGCACCTTGAGCAGGAACGGCAACCGCGGCCCGAAGCGCTCGACGGCCGCAGGCCCGAGCTCCGCGACGGGGTCGGCCGCCACCACCGTGGCGAGGTCGGGCGAGCCCGGGCGGTCGGTGCCGCTCGGGCCCTCCTCGTGGGCACCCATCCACAGCTCGCTCGCCGGCCCGGCGCTCGGGATGTCGCGCCCCTGGAGGCTGGCGATGGAGACGTTCGAGCCCCACGCATCGGTGAAGACGACGGGCGTCAGGCGATCCACGGGACCTCTCCGGGCGGGCGGGCTGGGGACGGGACGGGCGGGGGACGGGACGGGCGACGGGGACCCGATGCTACCGCGACCGGCTCCCGCTCGCCCACCCGGCCCACCGTGGCGTCGGCCGTCGCGGCCGCGAGCGCCTCGACGACGGCCGGGTTGTACTCGTAGCCGAGCCCCAGGTGGATGCGCTTCATGGCCGCCTCGACCTCGTCGTGGTCGCCCCGGCCACCGGTGAGGTCGTCGAAGGCGTTCGCGACCTTGATGATCCGGCTCGCGAGCGGCACGGCCTCGCCCAGCTCGAGCACCTGCCGGTAGCGGGTTGTCTGCGCCTCGACGTATCCGGCGACGGTGTCCAGACCTCCGCCCGGCGGATGATGCGCCCGCCCTCCATCGCGATCTCGTGCTGGTCGTGCGGGGCCGCCAGCACGGTCGCGCCGTCGGGGATCGGCTCGCTGAGGGAGATCTGGCCGAGGTCGTGCAGCAGCGCGGCGTACTCCACCTCGCGCAGCGATCCGTCCGGCATCCCCAGCAGGCGGCCGATGCGCACGCTGAGGTCGGCGACGCGCTCGGCGTGCGCGTGGGGCGTGTAGCCCCCGCGCTCGGTGAGCTCGGACAGGGTGGCGATGGTCTGCCGGTACGTCACGCGGTTGCGGGAGTAGCGCGCCACCGCGACGTAGGTGATCGCGAGCGGGAACAGCGCCGCCGGCAGCGACGCGAGCCCGAAGGCCGGGGCCATGAGCGCGACGAGGGGTCCGGAGCCGACGACGGCGTAGGTCAGCGGTGCGACCTCGCCGAACTCGTCACGCAGCGCCGCGGACCACGGGCTGCGCTGGCGCTCGGCCCGCACGGCGGAGGTCAGCACGGTCTCGACGACGAGCCCGACGGCGGCCACGGCCACCATGCCCAAGGCGATCTGCCAGCGCGGCACGCTGTCGCCGAGGCTGAGGTCCCACAGCGTGCCCCCCTCCGGCCCGAGCCCGCGAGCCAGTCCGGCCGCGACGGCGACACCGATGAGGCGCGACGCGGTCTGGTCGGCGACCAGCGCTCGTCCGCGCAGCCGCCGGGTGAGCATCGCGATGGCGATGCCGGCGGCCACGACGAGGACGACGACCCCCGGGGCGACGTCGAAGGTCGGCTCACCCTCGATGACGCCGATGAAGGCGACACCCGTCGCGGAGGCCGAGGAGAGCGGTGCGGCATCGCGGCCGCTCGGCATCCGCAGCCGGGCCAGCTCGCCGAGGGCCACGGCGAGCACGAACGCCAGGATCGTGACCTCGTGCACGACGAGGAGGCGGGGCAGGTCGGACCACGACATCCACAGGCCGTGGAGGACCACGACGGCCCCGACGGCGAGCACCACCCAGGCGCGGGCCGAGCCGGCCGCGGGATCGCGGCCTCACGACGGCATCACGGCGCCCCGGCGGCTCAGCGCGTGCTGGAGGGCCTGCACGACGTCCTCGCGTGCACCGGGGGCCTCCCGCAGCCGGTCGAGCGCCTCGTCGGTGCCCAGGACCGCGCCATCGGGGGTGCCCACCTCGGTGAGCAGGTCGAACTCGTCGGCGATGCCGACGACGAGCGCGGGGTCGACCTCCCTCGGCGGCGGGGTGGCGCAGCACCTCGCGGTGGCGGGCGATGGCGTCGAGCGACCCCGACAGGAAGCTGATGCCCTGCAGCACCTCGACACCGCGGGCCGGGTAGTCCTCGAGCGGCCCACCCGCACCCAGCCGCACGCCGCGCACGAGCCCGGTCGGCAGGATGGTCTGGCCGAGGTCGTGGAGCATCGCGGCCACCCGGGTGTCGGCGACCGCCTGCCCGCGCAGGCCGAGGTGCTCGGCCATGTGCCGCGCTGAGGTCGGCGACGCGGGCGCTGTGCCCCGCGAGGTGCGGCGCCTTGGCCTCGACGGAGGCCACGAGCACGTCGAGCGTCTGCTCGTGGGCCTTGGCCTCCTCGGCGTACTGCGCGTAGGCCCACCGGGCGACGAACAGCGGCGCGAGGACGAGCACGACGCTGGCCGGGCCCAGACCGGCCGGCTCCCAGAGCACGACCATGAGGAAGGCGACGACGCCGTAGCCCAGGTAGGCCGGGCCGGTGCTGCGCAGCAGCTGCCCGCCCCGCGCCCGCATCGACCCACCGGCGGCCAGGCGGATGACCCCGAGCGATGAGGACGAGGTTGACGGCGACCTGCACGAGGTCGGCCACGAGGATGGGCACGCCGACCTTGTCGCACGATCTCGCCCGCGCCGACGAGGTGGCTGCTGTCGGTCAGGCCGCCGGCCGCGACGTAGGCGTACCCCCCGAGCACGCCGAGGGTCGCGGTCATCCCCAGGTTGAACACCCGGGCACGCAGCGAGAGCGGCCCGCGCTCGAGCGGCCCGGAGATGACGCCGACGATCCCCGCCCCCGCCGGGCCGAGGAGCGCCATCGCCGCCAGCAGGATGATGCTGGAGAAGGTGATGAAGTAGCGACCGTCGACGGGCGGCCCGGACCACCACGTCAGGACCGCGAGGAGCCCCAGCACGACGAGGGTCTGGTCGATGACCAGACCCTGCGACGTGACGGCCCACGCGGTGAGGCCGAGACCCAGCGCCGCCACGGCGGCGATGTAGATCCCGGTCACCACGTCGTGGTGGCGGACCCTCCGGCCGGCAGGGGGGCTCGACGGTCATCCCTCAGGGACGGCGTCAGTCGTTCCACTTCCAGTTCTCCTGGCACGACCACCGAGGAGGAGGACGGGGGGGCGGCCTGGGCGGCAGCCGGGGTGATGAGGGCCACCGCGGCGAGAGCCGTAGCGAGGACGAGGGCGCGCATCCTGGTCATGGAGATGTTCCTTTCAGAGGCGGTTCGGGCACCGCAGGGGACGGGTCCCGACGGTCGAGTTTCCCATGCCGCAGGGTGTGCGACAATCGGTGTGACCTCCGCGTGTCGCCGCGACCGTGCGAGGACCGACCCCGATGAAAGGCAACCCGATGAGCAAGCGCGCCCGCAAGCGCCGCTCGCGCAAGGGCAACAAGGCCAACCACGGCCGCAAGCCCAACGCCTGAGCGTCTCGCTGAACGACGACACCCGGTGTGCCCGATGGCACACCGGGTGTTCTGTCACCTCGGGCGGCATGCGACGGGCTCCCAGCGGCCGTCAGCCCTCGTTCTCGACGCGCACCGCCGTGATGCGCTGGAGGATCTGCAGGCGCACCGCGGCCGGGGCGACCTCCCGCGAGCAGGACCGGCGCACCGCCTGTTTCAGGGCCATGTCGAGGTCGTGCTCGGCCAGGCAGGGCTGGCACTCCGACAGGTGCGTCGCGACGCGCCGCACGTCGTCGGCGCTCATCTCGCCGTCGAGGTACTCGTAGATGCGGTGCAGGACCTCGGAGCAGTCGCCGTGGCCGGCGTGGGCGTCCTGGGTCATGACTCCTCCTGGGTGCCGAAGCCGCGCTCGCGGGCGTACTCGGTGAGCAGCGCCCGCAGCTGGCGGCGACCGCGGTGCAGCCGCGACATGACGGTGCCGATCGGCGTGCCCATGATCTCGGCGATCTCCTTGTAGGCGAACCCCTCGACGTCGGCGAGGTACACCGCCATCCGGAAGTCGTCGGGCAGCTCCTGGAGCGCGCGCTTGACCTCGGTGTCGGGCAGGTGCTCGAGCGCCTGCGCCTCGGCGGACTTCAGCCCGACGGACGTGTGCGACTCGGCCCGGGCGAGCTGGTAGTCCTCGACCTCGGCGGCGTCGGACTGCAGCGGCTCGCGCTGCTTCTTGCGGTAGGTGTTGATGTAGGTGTTGGTGAGGATGCGGTACATCCACGCCTTGAGGTTGGTGCCGGGCTGGTACTGGTGGAAGGCGGCGTACGCCTTGGCGTAGGTCTCCTGGAGGAGGTCCTCGGCGTCGGCGGGGTTGCGCGTCGTGCGCATCGCCGCGGCGTACAGCTGGTCGAGGAGGGGCAGGGCCTCCCGCTCGAAGCGTGCCTGCCGCTCTGCGGTGGTCTCCGTGGCGACGTCGACCTCGACGGTCGGGGTGTCCTCGAGGGGGGTCGGTGGTGTGGTCATCGCGTCCCAGCCTATCCGGGCCCGGCTGGGGGCTGAGGTGTCGAGGACGAACACGGGCGACCTTTCCGGGAGCGGTGCGGGGACGTGGCGGTCAACGCTGGTCCCGGGTCCGTCATTCCCCACCGGAGAGGCGTCCGACGACGATCGCGGCCACCCGGTCGGCCACCCGCCCGAGGGAGTGCGGGCCCGGCGACGGTGTCGAGGGTCGCGCCCGCCGGCAGGACCGCGGCGACCTCGTCGGGGCGGCCGAAGGGGTCCGTGGTGCCCTGCACGACGTGCACGGGGATGCCGGATGCCGCCGGCTGCGCCAGCTCCGCCGCGCGGGACTGGTGCGGCTTCCCGGGCGGGTGGAGCGGGAAGGACAGGGCCACGACGGCCGCCGCGCCGACCTCGGCGGCCGTGCGGCAGGCGACGCGCGCCCCGGCGCTGCGCCCGCCGACGACGAGGCGTCCCGGCCCGCGGTGCCCGGTCGACGTCGGCGAGGACCGGCAGCCAGGCGATGTCGAGGACCGGCGGGCGGGGCCCGACGCGGCGCTCCGCGACCCGCCAGGGCTGGTCGACGAGGACGACCTGCCACCCGGCGGCGACCGCGGCGTCCCGGGTGGCGAGGACGTCGAGGGTCCACCGCAGGCCGCCCGGCGCCGTGGCCGAGGACGAGCGTGCCGACCGGGTCGCCCCCGGGGTCGGTCGTCGTGGTGCGGGCGGGCCCCTCCGGGGTGTCGACGAGCCGCTCCGTCACCCGCCGATCACCTCGCCGGTCACCGGGTCGACGACCCCGACGAGCTCCTCCCTCGGCAGGGGGTCGAGCAGCTGCGGCCCGTTGGTCCGGTTGCTGCTCACGGCGGTGGAGACGGGGTAGGCCGTGAAGCGCCCGGCCGGTCGCTCCTCGAGCAGGCCCAGCACGTCGGCGGCGCCGGTGCCCGGGTCGAGCCAGGTCGCCCACTCCTCGGGCTCGATCACGAGCGGCTGGCGGTCGTGGATGCGGTCCAGGCCGGGCTCGGCCGGGCCGGTGATGACCGCGAAGGTCGTGAGCCACGCCATCGGGTCGTCGGGGTCGGCGATCGCCGGGTCGCGCCAGAACTCGTAGAGGCCCGCCATCGCGACGCTGGCGCCGTCGGCCCGTGCGGTGAAGAAGGGCTGCTTGCGCGGCTTGCCCTTCGCGTCGACGCGCGGTCGGCGAGACCTGCCACTCGTACCACCCCCGGGCCGGCACGAGGCAGCGCCGGGAGGCGAGGGCGCGGGCGAACGCCGGCTTGTCGGCGACCGACTCGACGCGCGCGTTGATCATCCGCGCGCCCGCCCTTGGGGTCCTTGGACCAGCTGGGCACGAGCCCCCACGTGAGGAGCCGCAGCTGGCGCCGGGCGGCGGCGTCGCGGTCCTCGCGCGGCGCCCGGGCCAGCACGACCGGCGCCTGCTTCGTCGGGGCGACGTTGTGGTCGGGCCGACCCGGGCGGGGGGTCCTGCGGGGCCGCGAGGACGCTGCGCCCGGGCTCACCGGTGCGGTCCTCGTCGACCTCGAACTCGAGGACGAGCTCGTCGGGGTTGGCTGTCGCGGCATACCGACCACACATGGACCTCAGGCTACGCACCCACCCCCGGAGCAACTACCGTAGGGACGTTCAAGTCCTGACCAGCAGGAACTGACCGGAGGACCCCATGACCCTGGTGCGACGCGTCGCCCGCCCCATGCTCGCCGCGATGTTCGTCGTCGGCGGGCTCGACCAGCTCAAGCACCCCGCCCGCAAGGCCGAGACGGCGCGACCCCTCGTCGAGAAGTTCGCGCCGACCGTCGGGCTGCCCGACGACGCCGAGCTGCTGGTGCGCGCCAACGGCGTGGCGATGGTGACGGCCGGGTCGCTCCTCGCGCTGGGCCGCCTCCCCCGCATCGCCTCCGCGGTGCTCGCCGCGACGATCGTGCCGACCACCGTTGCGGCACACGCCTTCTGGAACGAGAAGGACCCCGAGGTCCGGGCCAAGCAGCAGACGCAGTTCCTCAAGAACCTCGGCCTGCTCGGTGGCCTGCTCCTCGCCGCGGTCGACACCGAGGGCAAGCCCGGCCTGGCGTACCGCGCCAAGCTCGTCAGCCGACAGCGCGCACCGCGCGGCCCGCACGACCCGCCGGGAGGCCCGGCACGCGGCCCACGCGGCGGCCCGCGAGGCGAAGCTGAAGGCGGTCCAGGCACAGCATGCCCTCGGCTGACTGGCCTGCACCGGCCGCCACCGGGCCCGTCGACGCACGCGTCGTCCTCCCCGGCAGCAAGTCCCTCACCAACCGCTACCTCGTCCTCGCGGCCCTCGCGAACGACGTCTCCCGCCTGCGGGCGCCGCTGCGCTCGCGTGACACCCTCCTCATGGCCGGGGCCCTGCGCGCCCTCGGGGCACGGGTCGAGGACGTCGACGACGTCGACTGGGTCGTGACGCCCGGCCGGTGCGCGGTGGCGCTCGAGGTCGACTGCGGCCTCGCCGGCAACGTCATGCGTTTCGTCCCGCCGGTGGCGGGCCTGGCCGACGGCCCGGTCCGCTTCGACGGCGACGCCCACGCCCGGCACCGGCCGATGGCTCCCGTGCTCGGCGCCCTGCGCACGCTCGGCGTCGAGGTCGACGACGAGGGTCGCGGCGCCCTGCCCGTTCACCGTGCGCGGGACGCGGCGCGGTGCGCGGGGGCGCGGTCACCCTCGACGCGTCGGCGTCCTCGCAGTTCGTCTCCGGCCTGCTGCTCTCCGGCGCCCGCTTCGACGAGGGCGTCACGGTGCACCACGACGGCAAGGCCGTGCCGAGCCTGCCCCACATCGAGATGACCGTCGAGACGCTGCGCGACGCGGGGGTCGTCGTCGACGACGGCGACGTCCACACCTGGCGCGTCGAGCCCAGCGAGGTCAACGCCCTCGACGTCCAGGTCGAGCCCGACCTGTCCAACGCCGCGCAGTTCCTCGCCGCCGCGCTCGTCACCGGCGGCCGGGTGCACGTGCCGGGCTGGCCGCAGTACACGACCCAGGGTGGCGACTTCGTGCGCGACGTCCTCGACATGATGGGCGCCGAGGTCGTGCTCGACCGCACCGGCCTCACGGTGACGGCGGGCGACGGCATCGGCGGCATCGACGTCGACCTCCACGACTCCAGCGAGCTCACCCCGGTCGTCGCCGCGCTCTGCGCCCTCGCCGAGGCGCCCGAGCGTCATCCGCGGCGTCGCGCACGTCCGCGGGCACGAGACCGACCGCCTCGCCGCCCTGCGCACCGAGCTCACCGCGCGCGGTGCGCACGTCGAGGAGACCGACGACGGGCTGCGGATCACGCCGCGGCCGCTCACCGGTGGTCTCGTCCACACGTACGCCGACCACCGCATGGTCATGGCCGCCGCGGTGCTCGGCCTCGCCGTGCCCGGCGTCGTCGTCGAGGACGTCGGCACGGTCGCCAAGACGATGCCGGAGTTCACGACGCTGTGGGGCCGGATGCTGTCCGAGCGGGTCGTGGCGGAGGCCTGATGGCCCGGTCGACGCGCGACTACGACGAGTCCGACGTCCGGATCCGCCCGAACCGGCGCAACTCGCGGCCGCGCAGCAAGGACCGGCCCGCGCACGCCGACGCCGTGCCGGCCCGCGTCACCGGCGTGGACCGGGGTCGCTACACGACCTACGTCGAGGACGGCGCCGGGCGCCGGGTCGTCCTCGCGATGCGGGCCCGGGAGCTGGGCCGCAAGGGCATCGTCGTCGGCGACGAGGCGCACCTCGTCGGCGACACGACCGGCGCCGACGGCAGCCTCGCCCGGATCGTGCGCATCACCCCGCGAGAGACCGTGCTGCGCCGCACCGCCGACGACACCGACCCGGTCGAGCGGGTGCTCGTCGCCAACGCCGACCAGCTCGTCGTCGTCTCGGCCCTGACGAACCCCGAGCCCCGTCCCCGCCTCATCGACCGGTGCCTCGTCGCGGCGTACGACGCCGGGATGGAGCCCCTGCTCGTGCTCACCAAGGCCGACCTCACCGACCCCGCGCCGTTCCTCGAGCAGTACGCCCCGCTCTCGCTCCGGCACGTCGTGACCGCGCGGCACGACGGCACGACCGACGGCCTCGACAGCCCTGCGCGAGGCGCTCTCGGGCCGGGTCAGCGTCCTCGTCGGGCACTCGGGCGTCGGCAAGAGCACCCTGGTCAACGCCCTGGTCCCCCTCGCGCTGCGCGCCACGGGCGTCGTCAACGACGTCACCGGACGCGGGCGGCACACCTCCTCCTCGGCCGTCGCGCTGGCCCTGCCCGACGACGACGGCTGGGTCATCGACACCCCGGGCGTGCGGTCCTTCGGGCTGGCCCACGTCGACCTGACGCGGGTCGTCCAGCACTTCGCCGACCTCGAGCCGGGCACCGAGCAGTGCCCCCGTGGCTGCACGCACGACGAGGAGGAGTGCGCGCTCGACGCCTGGGTCGCGAGCGGCGCCGCCGGCCCGGCGGGCCCGGCCCGGCTCGACTCCCTGCGCCGCCTGCTGCGCGCCCGCACGCCGGCCACCGGTGACTGACCCAGCGGGAGACGGCAGCGGCCCCCGGTCGGGACCGGGGGCCGCTGTCGTCGCGGGGCGTTGATGCCGTCAGGCGTTCGGCGGCCGGTGGTCGCCGGGCTGCTCGTCGATGATCCGGGTGGCCTCCTGCGGCGCGTGGCCGGCATCGCCCGAGATGATGTGGTGCTCCTCCCGCATGCGTCCGAGGTCGCTGGGGTCCTCCCCCTCGAGCCCGTCGTCGCGCAGGTCGGTCGCCGTGAAGCGGGCGTCCGGCTGCGACGTCCGAGACGTCGACCGTCTCGACGATGACCCGGGGCTCGGCGAAGTGGCACGCCGAGGGGTGCTCGCCGCCGCCGTCGGCGCGCAGGATGAGCTGGGGCTCCTCGACGCTGCAGATCTCCTGCGCCTTCCAGCACCGGGTGTGGAACCGGCATCCGGACGGCGGGTTGGCCGGCGAGGGCACGTCGCCCTGGAGGACGATCTGCTCCCGCTTGCCGCGCAGGGTCGGGTCGGGCACGGGCACCGCCGACAGCAGCGCCTGGGTGTAGGGGTGCGTCGGGCGCGAGTAGACCTCGTCCTCCTCGCCGATCTCCGCCATCCGGCCGAGGTACATGACCCCGACCCGGTCGGAGATGTGGCGCACGACCGACAGGTCGTGGGCGATGAACAGGTAGGCGAGGCCGAGCTCGTCCTGGAGCCTCTCCATGAGGTTGACGACCTGCGCCTGCACCGACACGTCGAGCGCCGAGACCGGCTCGTCGCACACGAGCACCTTCGGGTTGAGCGCGATGCCGCGCGCGATGCCGATGCGCTGCCGCTGCCCGCCGGAGAACTGGTGGGGGTAGCGGTTGATGTGCTCGGGGTTGAGCCCGACGAGGTCGAGCAGCTCCTGGACCCGCTTGCGACGACCGCCCTTGGGCACGACGTCGGAGTGGATCTGCAACGGCTCGCCGACGATGTCGCCGACCGTCATCCGCGGGTTGAGCGAGGTGTACGGGTCCTGGAACACGATCTGGATGTCGCGTCGCAGGCGGCGCATCTCGCGACCGGATGCCGAGCTCCAGTCCTCGCCGCCGAAGAGGACCTTGCCCGACGTCGGGTTCTCGAGCCGCATGAGGAGCCGGCCGAGCGTGGACTTGCCACAGCCCGACTCACCGACGATGCCGAGGGTCTCACCCTTGTGCAGGTCGAAGCTCACCCCGTCGACGGCCTTGACCTGGCCGACGGTGCGGCGCATCACCCCCTTCTTGATCGGGTAGTACTTGACCAGGTTCTGCGCCTGGAGAATGACCTCAGGCATCGATGACCTCCTCGGCGAAGTGGCAGGCCGAGCGGCGGCCCGGGACGATCTCCCGAAGGTCGGGGCGGTCCGTGCGGCAGATGTCCTGCGCCATGCGGCAGCGCGGGTTGAACGCGCAGCCCGGTGGGATCCGCAGGAGGTTCGGCGGCAGGCCGCCGATCGCCGCGAGGGTCTGGCCCTTCTGGTCCAGGCGCGGGATCGACTCGAGCAGGCCCCGGGTGTACGGGTGGGCCGGGCCCGCGTAGAGCTGGTGCACGTCGGCCGTCTCGACGAGACGACCCGCGTACATGACGGCGATCCGGTCGGCGACGTCGGCGACGACGCCGAGGTCGTGCGTGATGAGGATGAGCCCCATCTGCCGCTCCTCCTGCAGCTCCTGGAGGAGCGCCATGATCTGCGCCTGGACCGTGACGTCCAGCGCGGTCGTCGGCTCGTCGGCGATGAGCACCGCCGGGTCGAGCGCGATGGCCATCGCGATCATGATGCGCTGCCGCATGCCGCCGGAGAACTGGTGCGGGTAGGCCTTGACGCGCTCGCGCGCGGCCGGGATCTGCACCCGCTCCATGAGCCGGATGGCCTGCTCCAGGGAGTCCGACTTGTTGATGCCGCGGTGCGTGCGGAACATCTCGGCGATCTGCCAGCCGACCGGGAAGACCGGGTTCAGCGAGGACAAGGCGTCCTGGAAGATCATCGAGACCTCGGGGCCGCGGGTGAGGCGCCGCTGCTCGTCGGGCATGGAGAGCAGGTCCTGGCCGCAGTAGCGGATGTGACCGTGCGGGATGACGGCCGGGGGCATGTCGAGGATGCCCATGATCGCCTGCGCGGTCACCGACTTGCCCGAGCCGGACTCGCCGAGGATCGCGAGCGTCTCGCCCTGGTGAGGTCGAACGAGACGCCGTTGATCGCGGTGGCGACCCCGTCGTGGGTGTGGAACTCCACGAAGAGGTCCTCGACCTCGAGCAGCAGCCCGTCCTCCGGGCGTGTACGTCCGCGCCGAGCTCGAGACGGCCCGGGGGTTCGTGTCCTGGGTGGTCATGGTGTCTCCCTGTCAGCGGTTCTTCGGGTCGAGGGCGTCACGGACGACGTCGCCGAGCATGATGAAGGCCAGCACGCACAGGGACAGGAACACGCTGGGGAACACCAGCATGTGCGGGGTGGTGCGCAGTCCCGACGATCGCCGCTGCTGATCTCGATGCCCCAGGAGATCGCCGGCGGCTGCAGGCCGATCCCGAGGAAGGACAGGGTTGCCTCGGCGGCGATGTAGGCGCCGAGGTTGATGGTGGCCACGACGATGAGCGGGGCGAGCGAGTTGGGCAGGATGTGCGAGCGCACGACGCGCATCGGGCTCGCGCCGAGGGCCCGGGCCGCCTGCACGTAGTCGTTCGGCTTGACCTGGATCACGCTGCGACCGCATGAGCCGGGCCAGCGCCGGCCAGCCGAGGACGGACAGCGCCAGCACGACCTTCATGATGATGAGGAAGTAGTTGTCGTTGAAGAACTCCGGCAGCGACACGAGGAAGATGATCGCGCCGAGGAGGAGCGGGATGGCGAAGAAGACGTCGCCGACCCGGGAGATCAACGAGTCCCACCCCCCGCCGAGGTAGCCCGACATGACGCCGAGGAACCCACCGAGGAGGACGGTGAACACGGTCGTGAAGAGGCCGACGAGGATCGACGCGCGCGCGCCGTAGACGCAGCGGGCGTAGATGTCGTAGCCCTGGATGTCGCGGCCGAACCACGTGCCGTCGCCCGGGCGGGACCGGGACTCCGCGAGGTTGGCCAGGGTGGGGTCGGTGCTCGTGAACAGGCACGGGAAGAGGGCCATGAGCACGAAGATCGTGATCATCGTCGCCGAGACCCAGAACATCGGGTTGCGGCGCATCGCGCGCCAGGCGTCGGAGGTGAGCGAGCGCTCCTCGCCCGTGTCCCCGCCGTCGAGCGGGTCGGCTGCCGAGACTTCGGCGATGGCGGCTTCAGTCATGGCTGATCCTCGGGTCGAGCAGGCCGTAGAGCAGGTCCACGAACAGGTTGACGAACAGGTAGACGATGACGAGGACGGTCACCGCGCCGACGACGGACGCACCGTCGCGCACGCGGATGGACCGGTAGATGTAGCCACCGATACCCGGGATGTTGAAGATGCTCTCCGTGACGATGGCGCCGCTGAGGAGGGCACCGAAGTCGAAGCCGATGAAGGTCACGACGGGGATGAGCGAGTTGCGCAGCGCGTGCAGGCCGATGGCGCGCCGCCGGGTCAGGCCCTTGGCGACGGCGGTGCGGACGTAGTCGGCGCGGAGGTTCTCGATGAGGTTCGTGCGGGTCAGCCGGGTGACGTAGGCGAGCGAGAGCGACCCGAGCACCATCGCCGGGAGGGCGAGCTCGTAGAACGAGGGGTTGATCGACGTCACCGTCACCGGGAAGAGACCGAGCTTGACGCCGAGGAAGTACTGCGAGAGACCACCGATGACGAACACCGGGATCGAGATCACGACGAGGGTGGACACGAGGACGAGGTTGTCGAGGAACCCGCCCTTCTTGATCCCCGTGAGCACGCCGGCGATGATGCCGAGGATCGTCTCGAAGGCGATCGCCATGAGGGCGAGCTTCGCCGTGACGGGGTAGCGGATCTTGAGCTGGTCGATCACCTTGATGCCGTTGGTGGTCTCGCCGAGGTCGCCCTGGACCAGGTTCCCGAGGTACTTGCCGTACTGGATCGGCAGCGGGTCGTTGAGGTTGTACTTCTCACGGAATGCCGCGGCGTACGCCGGGGGGCACGGCCGCTCTCCACACTTCCCGGCCAGTGGGTCGCCCGGGAGGGCGAAGACCATGGCGAAGATGAGGAACGTCGCTCCCAGGATCACCGGGATCATCTGCAGCAGTCGTCGAATGATGTAAGTGCCCACGTCACCTCCCTGCGTTCTCTGGCCGTCGCTGGGATCGCGCGACGACGTCGTCGGATGTACCGGGTCGAACCTAGCCCACTGGGCGGGGCCGCCCAATACCTGACGTCCCGGTGCACGTCAGGGGGCATGGCCCGGACACAAGCCGTCGGCCTGCCAGCGGTCGCTGACAGGCCGACGACGTGTGCGGGTGGGACCTGACTCAGAGGTCCGCCGAGCATCACTTCAGGGAGATCGACGTCCAGGTCGATCTGACCGAAGGCGCGTGATCTTGACGTTGGTGACCTTGTCGGACCAGCCGATCTGTGTCCTTGCCGTACCACATGGGGATGGATCGGGAAGTCGGCGGCGAGAAGCGCCTCCGCCTCCTGGTACTTCGCGTTCGCCTCCGCGGGGTCCGTGGCCGCAGCGGCGTCCGCGAGGAGCTTGTCGAAGGCCGGGTTGGAGTAGTCCGTGTCGTTCGAGGCCGCACCGTGTCCGTAGATCGGGGTGAGGAAGTTCTCGATCGAGGGGTAGTCCATGACCCAGCCGTTACGGAACATGCCCTTCATCTTGCGGTCGCCGATCTGCTGGCGGAACGTGGCGAAGTCCACGACACCAACGGCCTGGCACTCGACACCGAGAGACTGCTTGATGCTGTTGCAGGTGGCCTCGGTCCAGTCCTTGTGCGCGGCGTCCGCGTTGTAGGAGAGGGTGATCTTGTCGCCCTTGAAGCCGCCGGCCTCCTCGAGGAGGGCCTTGGCCTTGGCCGGGTCGAACTTGCAGAACTCACCGCACTGCTCGGCCTTGTAGCCGTCGACGACCGGGGACACCCAGCCGGTGGCCGGGACGCGGGTGTTGTTGAAGATCTGCTTGATGATCGTCTCGCGGTCGATCGCCATGGAGATCGCCTGGCGGATCTTCGGGTCCGCGTAGTTCGGGTCGACCTTGGCCGGCGCGAACGCGACGGTCTGGATGGTGCCCGGCTCCTTCTGCGCGTTGCGCTCGGGGAGGTCGGTCTTGTACTTGTCGTCGATCAGCGCGCTCGTCGGGGATCTCGTCGGTGATGTCGAGGTTGTTGGCGAGGACGTCGTTGTAGGCGGCGTCGGTGTCCTGGTAGATCTTGAAGGTGACCTTGTCCAGCTTGGCGCCGAACTCACCCGAGTAGTCGGCGAACTTCGACAGGACGACCGACTGCTCCTTGGTCCAGGCGTCGACCTTGAACGGGCCGGCAGCCGATCGGCTTGTCGCTCGAAGCGCCGCCGGGTCCGTGAAGAACACGTCCGGGCAGCGGGGCGAAGGCCGAGTAGCCGAGACGCACGGGAAGGTTGGAGACCTTCGCCGTGGTCTTGATGGTGAAGGTGTGGTCGTCGACGACGGCCAGACCGCTCATCTTGTCCGCCTTGGCCTTGCCGGCGCCGGCGCAGGCGTCGTCGCCCTCACCGGTGCACTGGAGGTCCGCGAAGCCCTCGATGGGCTCGAAGAAGTAGCTGTTGTACATGGCGTTCGGCGCGTAGGCGGCGTAGTTCCAGGCGTCGACGAAGTTCTTCGCCTTGACCTCGGTGCCGTCGTGGAACTTGTAGCCCGGCTTCAGCTTCACGGTGAAGTTCTGGTTGTCCGTGGTCTCGATCGACTCGGCGATGTCGTTCTCGCGGCTTGGCCGTCTCGGCGTCGTACTTCACCAGCTTGGCGGTGGTGGCGTCGATGATGTCGCCGCCACAGGTCTCACCGGTGTTGCTCGGGACGAGCGAGTTCTCCGGGGTTGCAGCCCCGGATGGTGATCTCGCCGCCCGTCTTGGCGCCGGCTGCCGAGGTCTCGGTGTCGCCGCTGTCGCCGCTGCCGCAACCAGCGGCAAGCAGGGCCACGGCGGACAGAGCCGCAACCGCGACCGTGCGAGTGGTTCCTCGCATGGATGTCCTCCTACGTGAATGTGTGTCACCACCCGTTGGTCGGGCGGCCAGGATCCGTGATCTGCTCCCGGTCGGGCGCATCTCGGTGGGCATCACCTTCCAGCGTGCCGGGGTCAATGAAAGACGAGAACGGGGGCCAATGGAAGTTTCGGAGCGCGCTGAGACCCGATTGTGACCGAAGCGCGACCGGATCGACGCCGGGCCGAAGATTCTTCGGTCAGCGGCCGCTAGGTTGGGGCGGTGCCCGGCTACGACGACGACCTTCGCCTCGCCCACGTGCTCGCGGATGCCGTCGAGCGCGTCACGACGGCCCGCTTCCGGGCGGAGGACCTCCGGGTCGACACCAAGCCCGACCTCACCCTCGTCAGCGACGCCGACCGCGACGCCGAGGAGCTGATCCGCTCCCAGCTCAAGCGCACCCGCCCGCGTGACGCGGTCATCGGCGAGGAGTTCCCGACGACGGGGTCGAGCCCGCGCCAGTGGGTCGTCGACCCGATCGACGGGACGCACAACTTCGTGCGCGGCGTGCCCGTGTGGGGCACCCTCATCGCGCTCGTCGACGACGGCGTGCCCGTCATCGGCCTCGTCGCGGCGCCCGCCCTCGGCCGTCGCTGGTGGGCCGCCCTCGGGTCCGGGGCCTGGGCCGGCCGCAGCCTCACCTCGGCGCGACAGATCCGCGTCTCGCAGGTGTCGCGCATCGAGGACGCCTCGATCTCCTGCTCGAGCTGGACCTCCTGGTCGGCCGTCGACCGGGAGGAGCAGGTGCTCGACCTGGCCCGGTCGTGCTGGCGCGAGCGGGCGTACGGCGACTTCTGGTCCTACATGCTCCTCGCCGAGGGCGCGGTCGACATCGCGGCGGAGCCCGAGCTCAAGCTGCACGACATGGCCGCCCTCGTGCCGGTCGTCACCGAGGCCGGCGGGCGGTTCACCTCGCTCGCGGGCGTCGACGGCCCCTTCGGCGGCAATGCCGTCGCGACGAACGGCATCCTCCACGACGAGGTGCTGCGCCGCATCGGCACGGCCTGACCCCTCCCCACCGTGAGTGCGCAAACGGCTGCCCCCGCGGCCCCGTCCGCACTCGCCGCGAGCCGTGGTCTGGGACGCTCAGAACAGCGCGTCCTGGTCGGCCTCGGTGGGCACTCCCTCGTGCCGCAGGAGCAGCGCCTTGCGCTCGAGCCCGCCCGCGTAGCCGGTGAGCGTCCCGTCGGTGCCGATGACCCGGTGGCACGGCAGCACGATGGGAATCGGGTTGGCGCCGTTGGCCGCCCCCACCGCACGTGACGCGCCCGGCGGCATCCCCAGACGGGCGGCGAGCACGCCGTAGGTCGTCGTCGTGCCCCACGGCACGGTGGCGAGCACCTCCCACACCCGGCGCTGGAAGCTCGGTGCCCGCGGGGCGCAGCGGCAGGTCGAAGACCCGCAGCGTCCCGGCGAAGTAGGCGGCGAGCTGTCGCCGTGCCTCGACGAGCACCGGTGACCCGCCGCGCTCGTTCTCGGGCGACCCGTCGGGCGGTGCGTCGAAGTGGATCGCGACGAGGGCACCGCCCTGCTCGACGAGCTCGAGGCGTCCGATCGGCGAGGCCGTGACGACCGACCGGCTCACGCCGTCAGAGGGCAACCGTGCCCACCGGTCCGTCGACGCGTCCCTCGAGCGCGGGGACGACGGTCGCGGCGTCACCGACGAGGACGACGGTCCACTCCCCCGTCGCCACCCGGCGGTAGGCCAGGTCGAGGTCCTCGCGCGTCAGCTCGGCCACGTCGCGCAGCGTGCGGGTCGTGAAGTCGAGGGGCAGCCGCTCGAGGGCCAGCGCGGCGGTCTCGTCGGCGACGGCATCCGCGGTGGCGTAGCGGCCGGGTGCGGTCTTGCCGACGTAGTCGACCCCCGAGCGCAGCTCGGCGTCGGTGAAGCCGTCGCGTGCCGCGTCGAGGATGCCGAGCAGGATCTCCACGGCCTCACCCGTCACCTCCGAGCGCACCGAGCCCGACGTGACGAACGAGCCACCGGCCACGCGCGGCCGGAAGGCGGTGCGGATGCCGTACGTGTACCCCTTCTCCTCGCGCAGCACCGCGTCGACGCGCGCGCTCGGGGAGCCGCCGAGGACGAAGGAGATGACGGGGTGGGGCGCCCAGCCGTCGGGCGTCGACCGGTCGGGCGCCGGTCGGGCGACGAGGATCTCGGTCTGCACCGAGCCCGGACGGTCGACGACGACGACCCGGTCGGCGTCCGGCGCCACGACGGGGGCGACGGGTGGGTCGGCCGGACGGTGGCGCGGGCGCGCTCCAGGTGCCGACGGTGCCCTCGAGCACCTCGAGGACGTCGACGCCCGTGAGGTCGCCGGCGACGACGACGGTCGCCCCCGACGGGCCGATCGCGGTGGCGTGGAAGTCGACGAGGTCCTCGCGGGTGAGCGCCGCGACCGTCTCGGACGTGCCCCCGGTGGGCACGCTGGCCCGCGACGACGGCGTCCCAGAGGGTGCGGGCGAGCTCCTTCGCCGCGCGGTGGGCGGCGGAGGCCCGCTCCTGCTCGATCTCGGCGAGCCGGTTGCGGCGGAGCCGGCGCACCTCGGCCTCGGGGAAGGCCGGCTCGCCGAGGGCCTGGGTGAGCAGGTCTGCGGCCGTCGCGAGGTGCCGCTGCGGGACGTCGACGTCGACCAGGAGACCGCCGTCGGACACCCCGGCACCGAGCACCATGCCGTGCCGCTCCATCAGCTCGGCGAACTCCTCCGCCGTGTGGCGGGCCGTGCCCTCGTCGAGCAGTCGGGCGGTCATCGCCGCGACGCCCTCCTTGCCGGGCGGCTCGGCGGAGAGCGCGGTCGGCACGACGACGCGCAGCGACAGGACGTACTGGCCGGGGAGGTCGTGCACGAGCACCCGCACGCCGTTGCCGAGCAGGTGCTCGTCGGGGACGGGGAAGGACCACGGGCGGGGCGGGGCGACGTCGGGGCGGGGGGTGCTCACGCGACGGCCTCCTCGTCGGTGTGCTCGGCCTGCTCGGCGCCGTCGCTCGCGTCACCGGCGACGAGGTAGGCGACGACCGCACGGCTCTCGGGCCGCAGCCAGCGGCGGGCCGCGCCGACCACCTGGTCCGCGGTGACCGCACGCAGCCGGTCGAGGTGGGTGTTGACGACCTCGGGGTCGTCGTGGAGCAGGTGGTGGTGGCTGATGAGGTCGGCTCGCTCCTCCTGGCTGGCGAGGGCGGACAGCCACGAGCGCTCCGACTGCGCGAGGGACGCCTCGAGCTCGACCTCCGTGGGGCCGTCTGCGAGGAAGCCCTCGAGCTCCTCGACGAAGGCCCCCTCGACCTCGTCTGCGTCGACACCCGGCGCGACGTCGAGGACGACGAACCCGAGGGAGGCGCCGTCGACGAAGCCCCAGGCGGTCGCGTGGGCGCCGAGCGCCGTCTGCTCGCGCCGGACCAGCCGCCGGACGAGCCGCGACGTCGCGAGACCTCCGATGCAGTCGAGCGCGACCGCCGTGGCGAGGAACTCGTCGGTCTCGTCGACCGGGAGGCGGAACGCCACGTGGAGCCGGTCGTTCGGCACGGGCTCCCGGCGGTCGATGCGCACCGGGTCCGGGATCGGGTCGAGCTGGTCGTGGTCCGGGCGCGGCGGCTCGGTGCTCGCCGGCAGCTCGCCGAAGTACCGCTCCACGAGGGCGAACCCCTCCTCCGGCGCGATGTCGCCGCAGAGCGTGAGGACGGTGTTGTCCGGGCCGTAGTAGCGGCGGAAGAAGGAGTGGACGTCCTCGAGGCTCGCGGCGTCGAGGTCCTCCATCGACCCGATCGTCGGGTGGTGGTAGGGGTGGCCCTCGGGGAACACCGCGGCGTAGACGTCGATGAGCGCGTTGCCGTAGGGCTGGTTGTCGTAGCGCTGGCGCTTCTCCTCCTTGACGACGTCGCGCTGGTTGTCGAGGTTCTCCTGCGTCACGGCGTCGAGGAGGTGGGCGTGCCGGTCGGCCTCGAGCCAGAGCGCGAGCTCGACCGCCCCGGTCGGCACCGTCTCGAAGTAGTTCGTGCGGTCGAACCACGTCGTCGCGTTGAGGCGCCCGCCCTCGGCCATCAGCGCCTCGAAGTGCTCGCCGCTGCGGACGTTGCGCGACCCCTGGAACATCAGGTGCTCGAAGAGGTGCGCGAAGCCGGTGCGCCCCTGCGTCTCGTGGCGCGAGCCGACACCGACCCAGAGGTTGAGCGTCACGTTCGGGACCGTGTGGTCGGGGCTCACGACGACGCGCAGCCCGTTGGGGAGCGTCCGGCGGTGGATCGGGTAGTCCAGCGGCATGGCGGTCACCCTACGTCCCGGCACGGTCCGCGGTCAGGGGGTCGCCGCTGGGCGAGCGCCCGGCGGCTCTCAGGCAGTGGTGCGGTGACGGTCCTCGAGCTCGGCGACGCCGCTGACCTCGCCGTCCGCGGGGTCGCCGGGGATGGAGGGCACCTCGCCGTGCGGCAGGGCGTCCAGCGCCTGCCGGGCGAAGACCTGCTGCTCGGTGGCGACGCGCTCGGCCCGACCGCGGCCGAGGAAGCTGACGACCCAGTGCAGCAGGGTCGTGACGCGGTGCTTGAACCCGATGATGTAGACGAGGTGGATCGCCAGCCACAGCACCCACGCGAAGAAGCCGGCGAAGCGCAGCTTGCCGATGGACGCGACCGCGCTGAACCGCGAGATCGTCGCCATCGAGCCCTTGTCGAAGTACTCGAAGCGGGCGTCGGTCTCCTTGCCGTCGAGGCGGCGGCCGATCTGCTTCGCCGCGAACCGCGAGCCCTGGATGGCGACCTGGGCGACTCCCGGCAGGCCGTCGAGCGACATCATGTCGCCGACGACGAAGACCTCGGGGTGGCCCGGCAGCGTGAGGTCGGGCGCGCACGAGCACCCGTCCGGCACGGTCGACCTCGGCGCCCGACTGCTCGGCGAGCTGGTGGCCGAGCGGGCTCGCCTGCACGCCGGCGGCCCAGACCTTGGTCAGGGCCTCGATGCGGGTCGAGCTGCCGTCGGCCTCCTGGACCGTGATGCCGCTGGAGTCGACGTCGGTGACCGTCGTGCCGAGCCGCACGTCGACGCCCATCTCGGTGAGCCGGCGCTTCGCCGCCCCGCCGAGGCGCTCGCCGAAGGACGGGAGCACCTTGTCGACGGCGTCGACGAGGATGATCCGCGCCTTGGTCGGGTCGATCCGGCGGAAGTCGTTCTTGAGGGTGCGGTGGGCCAGCTCGGCGATCTGCCCGGCCATCTCGACACCGGTCGGACCGGCGCCGACGACGACGAACGTCAGCGCGCGCTCCGCCTCGACCGCGGTCTCGGCGAGCTCTGCGAGCTCGAAGGCGCCGAAGATGCGGCCGCGCAGCTCGAGCGCGTCGTCGATCGACTTCATGCCCGGGGCGTGGCGGGCGAACCCGTCGTTGCCGAACCACGACTGACCCGCGCCGGCCGCGACGAGCAGCGTGTCGTACGGAGTGACGACCCGCCGGCCGAGCACCTCCGAGGTCACGGTGCGCGCCTCGAGGTCGATGTGCGTCACGGTGCCGAGGACGACGCGGGCGTTCTTCTGCCGGGCGAGCACCTCACGGGTGCTGGGGGCGATCTCGCCCTCGGAGAGGATGCCGGTCGCGACCTGGTACAGGAGCGGCTGGAAGAGGTGGTGCGCCGTCTTCGCGATCAGCGTGATCTCGACGTCCTTGCGGCCCTTGAGGGCCTGGGTGCCGAACAGTCCCCCGAACCCCGACCCGATGACGACGACGCGGTGGGTGGTGGTCTTCTCAGGGGAGGTGGTCACGTGCGGTCCAACACCGCGTGAACGGGCCGGTATGCCGGTCGGCGGCGGGACGTGGTGGGGGTCACGGCGGGCTCCTGGGCTGGCGGGCGCCGGGCCCGGGTCGGGCGCGGCCCCGGGAGCACCCTCGGCCCCGGACGAGAACGGGCCCGAGGCGAAGTGCCTCGGGCCCGTTCCCAGTGGTAGCGGGGGCAGGATTTGAACCTGCGACCTCCGGGTTATGAGCCCGGCGAGCTACCGAGCTGCTCCACCCCGCGTCGAGTGAGTCACGTTCCTCGGAACCGTGCTCGGTATGGCTCGAGACTACGCGACGGGGCGGCCCGGGACCAAATCGGCCGCGGCCGCCCCGAGCGCGCGCCTCAGCCCGAGGACGAGGGGCTCGGTGACGGGGTCGGGGACCCGGAGGGCGACGGCGACGGGGTGGCGGAGGTCAACAGCGGGGCGATCGCGTTGGCGCGCTTGATCGCCGCGTCGAGCCGCTTCTGGGCCTGGTCGTAGGCCGTGAAGTCGCCGGTCTTGAGCGCCTCCTGGCCCGCGGCGTAGGCCGCCTGGATCTCCTCCAGGGCGTCGGCGAGCTGGGCCGCCGCCGGGCTGGCGGGGGTCGTCGGCTGGCCGGGGTCGGTGGGCTGGGCGGGCTCGTCGTCGCCCTCCTGCCCGGCACCGAACAGCCCACTCACCGCCTGCTCGAGCGTGTCGCCCCACGCCACCGTCGTGCCGTAGACGGCGACGTTGATCTTGTTCTGCGGGAACGAGCCCGAGGCCGAGGCCGCCTGGACGTAGATCGGCTGGACGTAGAACATCCGTCCCTCGAGGGGGAAGGTCAGCAGGTTGCCGAAGGTCAGCTGCCTTGCCCGACTGCGAGTTGTTGGTGATGTACTGCGCGAGCGAGAGCTGTTCGGCGGGGTTCTGCGAGCGCACCGGGGAGTTCTGGATCTGGTTCAGCACCTGGGCCGGTCCGGCGGGCTGCGACCCGCCGAGCTCGAGCAGGCGGAGGGAGCCGTAGGCCTCGGCGGGCTTGCCCGCCTCACGACCGGCATCCGCGTCGACCGCGAGGAGACCACGGAGGATCTCGCGGCCCGCCTCGGTGTTGCTCGCGGGGACGAACGGGCTGGTGATCGAGAACGCCGCCTTGTCCTCCCCCGGCATCGCGATCGACTGGAACACGACCGGCTGGTCCTGGGCGGGACTGGCTCGGGTCACGGGCCACGCGCCACTTGTCGTTGCCCGAGTAGAAGTCGCCGGGGTTGGTCACGTGGTACTCGGTGAGCAGCTCGCGCTGCACCTTGAGCAGGTCCTGCGGGTAGCGGATGTGCGACATCAGCTCGCCCGAGATCTCCGACAGGGGGCGCACCGACCCCGGGAACGCCTTGCTCCACGCCTTGAGCATGGGGTCCTTGGTGTCCCAGCCGTAGAGCTTGACGCTGCCGTCGTGCGCGTCGACCGTCGCCTTGACGGCGTTGCGGACGTAGTTGACCTGGCCGGCGCCCGACCGTGACGACGTTGGAGCGCTGGGCCACCGAGTCGGAGGTGGCCTCGGCCAGCTCGAGGAGGCGGCTGTTGGGGTAGCTCGCCGACGTCGTGAACCCGTCGACGATCCACTGCACCCGGCCCTCGACGACCGCCGGGTAGACGTTGCCGTCCAGGCGCAGCCACGGGGCCACGCGCTCGACACGCTCGGTCGGGCTGCGGTAGTCGAGGATCCGCGACGACGCGTTGACCGCGTCGGACAGGAGGAAGTTGGCCTCGCGGTACTTCACGGCGTAGGCGACGCGCCGCAGCATGCGAGCCGATGTCGACACCGCCGGCCCCGGCATACGTGTTGTTCACCGAGACGTTGCCGCCGTCGCCCCCCGGGAAGTCGAACTCGCGCGGCGGGGCACCGCTCGGGGCGCCGACCACGGAGTAGCTCGGCGACAGCTCGCCGAAGTAGATCGCGCGGCTCGTAGTCGCCGAGCGAGGAGCGGCCACCACCCTCGAAGAAGACCGGGTCGCCCTCGGGCGAGCGCTGGTTGCCGTAGGCGGCGTAGAAGCCGTAGCCGTGCGTGTAGACCGTGTGGTCGTTGAGCCAGTTGCGCTGGTTGTCGGGCAGCCCGCCGAGGTTGATCTCGCGCACGGCGACGACGGCGTCGCGGGTCTGCTCGCCGATCGTGTAGCGGTCGACGTCGAGGGTGTCGGGGAACGCGTAGTAGTCGCGCTGGCCCTCGAGCTGGCGGAACGTGGGGGCCACGACGTTGGGGTCGATGATGCGCACGCCGGGGATGTCGTTGGCGGCGGCGCGCAGGACGTCCTTGTCCTCGGCCTCGGCCGCCGGTGGGTTGGGGATGCGGGTGACCCGGTCGAGCCCGAACGCCGTGCGCGTCGCCCCGATGTTGCGCTCGATGTAGGGCGCCTCGAGCGACTTCTCGGAGGGCTTGACCTTGAGGCTCTGGATGAGGGCCGGGTAGGCGCCACCGACGACGACGGCCGTGACGAGGAGCAGGGCGACGCCGGTGAGGGGCAGCCGCCAGCTGCGGCTCCAGATCGCCGCGACGAAGAAGCCGGCGCACATGATCGCGGCGACGGCGAGGATCGCCTTCGTGGGCAGCACGGCGTTGTCGTCGGTGTAGGTGATGCCGGTGAGCAGGCTCCCCTTCGGGGTCGCGAGGGAGTAGCGGTCGAGCCAGTACGAGGCCGCACGCGTCAGCGCGATGAGCGCGCCGAGGATGCCGAGGTGCACGTAGGCGGCTCGGGTCGTGGGTCCGCGGCCGGGGAGCTGGAGGCCGCCGTAGACGTAGTGGGTGAAGGCCCCCGCGACGAACGCGAGCACGAGCACGACCGTGACGAAGCTGACGACGAAGCGCAGCCACGGCAGGGTGAAGACGAAGAAGCCGATGTCGAGCCCGAACTGGGGGTCCTTGATGCCGAAGGGCTCGCGGTTGGCCCACAGGAGGAAGGTGCGCCAGGCGCCCATCGAGCCCGAGCCGGCGAGGAGCCCGAGGACGACGGGGATGACGATGACGGCGATCCGGCGCAGCGGCTCGATGGCCTGGCGGTACTGCTCGAGCACCTGCTGGGCGGGGGTCACCGGGATGTAGAGGGGCCGGGTGCGGTAGGCCGCGACGAGGCTGGCGGCGACGGCGCCCCCCGTGAGGAGGGCTGCGACGACGAAGATCGCGAGCTTGGTCGTCAGCTCCTTGATGAAGACGCTCCGGAAGCCGACGGAGTCGTACCACCAGACGTCGGTGAGGACGTCGGCGGCGATGCCCCCCGAGGACGAGAGTCCGAGGAGGACGACGATGGTCGTGCCGAGCGGGCCGCGCCGCCGGCGCCCGACCGGGCGCGCGGGACCGCTGGCCCCGTCACCCCCCTCCGGGCGTGGCGTGCCGTCACCGGGACCCATGGGCCCGTCGAACCACTCCGAGCGACTCACTGCTCTCCTCGTCCCGTCGGCGGGGTCGTCCCCGTGTCGACCGTGGACCGGCAATGTACCCCGGGCACCTGCGCGCCGATCGGGCACCATGGTCCGGTGACCGAGACCTCGCGCCCCGTGACCGACCCGCTGACCCTCGCCGCCCTCGACACCGAGCGGCACGTCGCCCGGTCGGGGTGGGACCAGCCGGTGCGGCTCTTCGCCCTCGTGCCGACCGCCGACCTGCTCGCGCACGAGCCCCAGCTCGCCGACGGCCTGGCGACCCACGACGCCGTCACGGGGGCCCTCAGCGCCGTCGAGCAGGAGGAGCTGCCCGAGTCCGACGGGCTCGAGGACCTCCTCGCGCGCATCGCCTGGCCCGACCAGGTCACCGGCTGCGCCCTGGCCGTCGAGCGGATCGTCGTGCCGCCGGAGGCCGAGCGCGACCTGCCCGAGGATGCCGGCGCCGCGCTGCGGGCGGTCGCCGACCACCCCGACCGCGCGGACGTCCGGCTCCTCGTCGCGGTGACCCGTGACGGCTCCGCCCGGTGCCTCCTGCGCCAGCGAGACCACGACAGCGACGACCGCGTGGCGCTGGGCGACGACATCGCGCCGGGTCTCGTGCACGCGCTGCGGGCGACCTTCGAGGACTGACGGCGCCCTCGGCATCCGGACGCCGTGGGTGCCGGCCGGCGCGCGGCATCCGGAGGTGCGTGGCGGTCAGCCGCAGGTGGTGAGCGACGAGGTGTCGCCGGAGGCGATGGCCTCGACCGACGCCAGCCCCTCGTCGAACGTCCCGACCCGGAAGACGCTGAGGCCGTCGGGCACGGCGCCCTCGAGCTCGCTGCAGTTCTCGGCCGGGGCGAGGAAGTACTCCGCGCCGGCCTCGCGGGCGCCGACGACCTTCTGCCGGATGCCGCCGATCGGGCCGACCGTGCCGTCGTCCTGCATCGTCCCGGTGCCCGCGACGTCCTTGCCGCCGTTGAGCTCACCCGGGGTCAGCACGTCGTAGATCGCGAGGCTGAACATGAGGCCGGCCGAGGGCCCGCCGACGCTGCCGGTGTTGAGGGTGACGTCGACCGGGAGGTCGTAGTCGAGGCCGAGCCCGACGCCGATGACGGTGCGGCCGTCGGACTCGGCGGTGCGGACGGTGACGGTGCGCTCCGCGCCGTCGCGGCGGACGACGATGGGGATCGACGTCCCCGGGACCGTGCCGCTGCACGGCCGCGCGCACCGCGTCGGCCGAGGTGGCCGGGTCGCCGTCGACGCTGACGAGGACGTCGTCGGGCTCGAGGAGGCCGGCCGAGGGGCTGCCGTCGGGGACGCCGGCGATGACGACCGTCTGGTCGACGTCGCGGCCGAGGGCGCGCAGAGCCGTCGCCGTCGCGACGCTCTGGGACTCCGCCATCTCGGCGGCGCCCTCCTCCTCCACCTGCTCCTCGTCGGCGTCCGGCGGGAAGACCTGGTCGACGGGCACGACCTCCTCGGCGTCGGCCAGCCAGGCCCGGGCAACGTCGTAGAGGGTGACCTTGGCGCCCGGGCCGCCCTCGACGCTCACCGTCGTGAAGTCGAGCGTGCCGTCGGTCGGGTAGGTCGTGGCGCCGTCGACGACGAGGAGCGGCTTGCCGTCGACCTCGCCGAGGATGTTGGTGGCCGGGCCCGGGGACATGACGGCGTAGGGCAGGCCGATGAAGGACAGGGCCGCCGCGATCGCGATGGCGACGAACGTCACCGTGAGGAGGGCGGCGGGCAGGACGCCCGGTCGGCCGGGGTGGTGCGCGGAGGAGTCGGCGCCGGGCGGCATCCCCGGGATGCGAGGCCCGCCGGGGTCGGCCGGACCGCCGACCGGTCCGTCGCTCACGACGTCGTGCGAGGGCGTGCTCACTGCAGTCCCACCCACTCGGTCGAGCCGTCGCCGAGCCGCTGGTGCTTCCAGATCGGGGTCTGCGACCTTGAGCGTGTCGATGACGTCGCGGGCCGCGTCGAAGGCCTGCCCACGGTGGGGGGCCGCGGCCGCGACGACGACGGCCAGGTCGCCGACCTGCAGCGACCCGGTGCGGTGCACGGCGGCGACCCGCAGGGCCTCCGAGCGCCCGGCGACGGCGTCGCAGACCGCGCGCATCGCGTCCTCGGCGCTCGGGTGCGCCTCGTAGTCGAGCGCCGTGACGACGTCGCCGTGGTCGTGGTCGCGGACGACGCCGACGAACAGGGCGATGCCGCCGCACGCCGGGTGGCGGACGGCGTCGAGCACCTCGTCGACGGACAGCGGCTCGTCGCGCAGGGCGACGAGCGCGACCGCGTCGTGGTCGGTCGTCAATGGAGCTCCTCGGTGACGACCGGGCGGAACTCTCCGGGCCCGATCGTGGTTGGCTGTATCGAGACGACATCCTCTCACCCCCACGCGAGGAGCCCGGCGTGAACGACCCCGACGACGACGACCAGCCCGGGCTGCCCCCCGAGCTCGAGCAGCTCCTCCGCGGGCTCGGCGGCGGTGAGCTCGACCCCCGGGTCGTGGAGATGATGCGGGGCATGGGCCTGGACAAGGTCGACCCGCAGGTGCTCGCGATGGTCATGGGCCAGGTGCAGGCGATGTTCGCGGCGCCGGAGGGCCCCACGGCCGTCAACGCCGAGCTCGCCACGGACATCGCCCGCAAGACCGTGTCCGCCGAGGGGGACACGCTCGCGACCGCGGCCGACGGCCGGGCCGCCGCCGAGGCCGTGCAGGTCGCCGGACTCTGGCTCGACGGTGTCACGGACCTGTCGGCTGCCGGCCTGCACGGCGTCGCCTGGAGCCGCGCCGAGTGGGTCGAGGCGACGATGCCGGTGTGGACCGACCTCGTCGAGCCGGTCGCGGCGGGGGTCACCGACGCCGTGGGCTCCGCCCTGGGCTCGCAGCTCGGCGAGCTGGGCGAGGCGGGGCTGCCGCCGGGGATGCTCGACCAGGCCGCGCCGATGCTCCGGCGGATGCACGGCTCGATGTTCTCCATGCAGCTCGGCCAGGGCACCGGCACCCTCGCCGGCGAGGTGCTCACGGGCTGCGAGGTCTCGCTGCCGCTCGTGCCCGCCCCGACCGTGGCGCTCATGCCGACCGCGCTGCGCGCCTTCGCCGAGGGCCTCGAGGTCGACGAGCCCCAGGCGCGGCTCTACCTCGCGGTGCGCGAGGTCGCGCGGGTCCGCCTGTTCGGCGCCGTCCCGTGGCTGGCCCCCGCGCTGCTCGCCGCCGTGCGCGACTACGCGGCCGACATCAGCATCGACACGGGCGCGATCGAGGAGGCCGTGCGGTCCATCGACCCCTCCGACGCCGAGGCCGTCCAGAACGCCCTGCAGGGACGGATGTTCGCACCGCAGCACTCCCCCGCGCAGCAGGCCGCCCTCGCCCGGCTCGAGACCCTCCTCGCGCTCGTCGAGGGCTGGGTGGACGTCGTCACCGAGCGGGCGACCCGCGACCACCTCCCCCAGGCCGACGCGCTCGGCGAGGCCGTCCGCCGGCGCCGCGCCACGGGGGGCCCGGCCGAGAAGGCCTTCGGCGCCCTCGTCGGGCTCGAGCTGCGGCCCCGCCGGCTGCGCGACGCCGCGAACCTCTTCGCGGCGCTCGAGGACTCCGGCGGTGCGGCGGCCCGCGACGCCGCCTGGCGCCACCCCGACCTCGCGCCCGACACGGCCGACCTCGACGACCCGCTGGGCTACGTCGAGCGGGCCTCACGGCCCGAGGGCGACGAGATGGATGCCGCGCTCGACCGCCTCCTGCGGGGCGAGGACCCCGCGTGACCGGACCGCGACCGGTGCTCGGCGCCCACCGACGCGCACGTGGCCGACCCCGTCGTCGTGGCGGCGTTCCGGCACCTCCACGACGACGCCGTCGGTGTCCTGCACGGCTGGGCGGCGCCGGACGAGCAGCAGGAGCGGCTGCGCACGGGGTACCTCGACCACCTCGGGGCGCACCCGGACGGCGGTGGCGAAGGCGGGGCCGCCGGCGCACCTCACGGCATCCTGCCTCGTCCTCGACGAGACCGGCGAGCGCGTGCTCCTCACCCTGCACCAGCGGGCGCGGCAGTGGTTCCAGCTCGGCGGGCACCTCGAGGACGGCGACACCTCGCTGTGGGACGCGGCGCGGCGGGAGGCCCGCGAGGAGTCGGGCATCGACGCGCTCGAGCCACTCCGACGTCCCGTGCAGCTCGACCGGCACGTGCTCGTCGGGTCGTTCGGGCGCTGCCGGGAGCACCTCGACGTGCGGTACGTCGCGGTCGCCCCGTCCGGGGCCGACGCCCGGGTCAGCGCGGAGTCGCACGACGTGCGGTGGTGGACGGTCGACGCCCTCCCCGAGGGCACCCGCGCCGAGCTCACGCCACTCGTGTCAGCCGCCCGGGCCGCCCTGCTCTCCCTCTGAGCCCGCGGCAGGGTCGTCGGTCCCCTCGGGTGCCCCGTCGACGGGGTCGTCGTCGGGACCGGGAGCCAGCCCCTCGGCGTGCGCCAGCCCGTCGAGGAACCCGCGCGCCCGCTCCAGCCGGGGGTAGGAGGCGAGCAGCCGCCAGAACGCCGGGCCGTGGCCGGGCACCAGCAGGTGGGCGAGCTCGTGGAGCAGGACGTAGTCGAGGACGTGCTCGGGGACGTCGCGCAGCCGGTCGGACACCCGGATCGTGCCCTCGGCCGGGGTGCACGACGCCCAGCGTCGCCCCATCGTCGACACCCAGCGCACGCTCGTGGGGCGGGCATGGCCCCCGAGGTACCGCCTGGAGAGCTGCTCGGCTCGGGCGGCGAGCGTCGCGTCGGTGGCCTCGCGCCGACGGTCACCGGCGTCCAGGCGCACGATCATCCGCTCCACCCAGGTCCGCTCCTCGTCCGCCGAGAAGGACGCAGGGATGAGCACGACGGTGCGACCGCCCTCGCGGTAGGCACTCACGGTGCGGCGCCGCCGGCGGCTGCGGCGGACCTCGACGTCCTCGCTGCTCACAGGCACGAGCGTAGGGCGTGAGCGGCGCTCCTGTGGCCCATGGTGCGGATGGGGCTGACGTGGCGCCCGGCCCCGCGTGGAGACGGGCGCGTCCCGGCGTGATCGTGCTGGGCGTGGCTAGGGTTGGCACGTCCTGGCCGCGTAGCGGCACCACCGCATCGACGCGGCCCGCGCCGTGGTCGACGACAAGGAGACCTTTCATGGCTGACGAGACCTACAAGGGCGAGTTCTACTGCGTGAAGTGCAAGGAGAAGCGCGAGGCCGAGGGGAAGGTCGTCGTCTCCGAGAACGGCCGCCGGATGGCCAAGGGCGTGTGCCCCGTGTGTGGCACCAACCTCAACCGCATCCTCGGCAAGGCCTGAGCCCGGCTCGACGGCTCGCACGGCCCCGGTCCCCTCGATGGGACCGGGGCCGTCCGCCGTCCCGGCCTGTGGACGACCGCCACGCCCGCGCCCGTCGCGGCAGGATGGCAGCGGTCGGGGACGCGATCTCGGGAGGTGGGGGCGATGGGCGGGCGGGACGACCACGCGCACGTCGTCGTCGTCGACGGCTGGGGACGGCTCGCCGAGGAGCTGACCGCCCAGCTGCGTCGCTGCCGGGTCGAGGTGCTCGGCGGCGCCCACGCCGCGGACGGCGCCGAGATCGCCCTCGACGCGGATGCCGTGCCGCCCGCGGTCGTCGCGGTCGTCGCGCAGGGCCGGGCCCCCGGGTGGGCCGGGGCACCCTGGCAGGCGCGCGGCATCCCCCACCTCCCCCTCGTGCTCGCCGACCGCACCGTCGTCGTCGGCCCGCTCGTCGTGCCCGGCCGCACCGCCTGCCTGCGGTGCGCCCGGCCGGCCGCCTCGGGCTCGGACGTCGGTGGGGCCGACACGCCGGGCGGCGGGGTCGTCCTCGCCGCGGCCGTCGCGACGGTGACCGTGCTGGCCGTGCTGCGCGGGGACCTCTCCCTGGGCGGGATCTCCACCGAGATCGGCCTCGACGAGGTGGCCGTCACGCACCGGCTCTGGAGCCATCGGCCCGGCTGCGGCTGCTCCCGGGTGAGAATGGCGGGATGACCGACATCCCGCGGAGCTCCATCGCCCGCACCGCCAAGCTCGTGGGGCTCCCGCTCGGGCACGCCGGTCGCGCCGCGCTCGGGGTCGGGAAGCGGGTCGGCGGGCGCCCCGCTGAGATGGTCGCGGCCGAGCTCCAGGCCCGCACGGCCGAGCAGCTGTTCGCGGTGCTCGGGCAGCTCAAGGGCGGGGCGATGAAGTTCGGCCAGGCGCTGTCGGTCATGGAGGCGGCGATGCCCGAGGACCTCGCCGGTCCCTATCGCGCGACGCTGACGAAGCTGCAGGAGTCGGGCCCGCCGATGGGCGCCGACCGCGTGCACCAGATCCTCGCCCGCGAGCTCGGGCCGCGCTGGGCGAGCACCAAGCTCGTCGAGTTCGACGACGTGCCTGCCGCCGCGGCGTCGATCGGCCAGGTCCACAAGGGCGTCTGGCGGGACGGGCGCGAGGTGGCGGTCAAGATCCAGTACCCCGGCGCCGCCGGGGCGCTGCTGTCCGACCTCAACCAGCTCTCCCGGGTGGCGCGCATCGCCGGCTCCTGGGTGCCGGGCATCGACATCAAGCCGATCATGGACGAGCTCAAGGCGCGGATGAGCGAGGAGCTCGACTACCACCTCGAGGCCCGCAACCAGCGGCACTTCGCGAACGCGTTCCGCGGCGACGAGGACGTCCTCGTGCCCGACGTGCTCGTCGACTCCACCCACGTCCTCGTCACCGAGTGGGTCAACGGGACGCCGCTCGCGAGGATCATCACCGACGGTACGCAGGCCCAGCGGGACGAGGCCGCGACCCTCTACCTGGAGTTCCTGCTGCGGGCGCCGAACCGCGCGCGGCTGCTCCACGCCGACCCCCACCCCGGCAACTTCCGCATCACCGATGACGGCCGGCTCGCGGTCTTCGACTTCGGCGCGGTCAACCGGCTGCCGGACGGGCTCCCCACCTCGATCGGCCGGGTCCTCACCGAGGCGCTGGCGGGCGACGCCCGCGCCCTCGAGGCGGGGCTGCGCGCGGAGGGGTTCATCCGCAAGAACATCGACATCGACCCCGACGCGCTGCTCGAGTACCTCACCCCGCTCGTCGAGCCACTGCTCCACGAGCAGTTCCGGCCGACCCGGGCGTGGCTGCGGGGGGCGGCAGCGACCCTGCAGGACCCCCGGCGGCCGCAGTTCCTCGTCGGGCTCAAGCTCAACCTGCCGCCCGAGTACCTCCTGATCCACCGGGTCTGGCTCGGCGGCGTCGGCGTGCTGAGCCAGGTCGGGGGCACCGTGCCGCTGCGCGAGATGGTGTGCGCGCACCTGCCGGGCCTCGACGAGTCGCGCCTGCCGCCCTCACCCGACTGAGCCCGCCCCCCGACCTCGTGGTCACCACCAGGAGCTGTCGAGCTTCCCCTCGATGCTGCGCAGGTGGCGCCGGCTGCACGTGGCGCACGTCCAGACGTCGCGGCCGTTCTCCACGCCGCGCGCCCAGGTGATCCGGGCCAGGGCCGCCGCCTCGTCGTCCGCGGGGACGGCGCCGCACGTCGCGCACACGGGACGTGGCTCGGATGCCGGGGGCACGGCGTCCGCGGCCTGAGGGCCCGGCCCGCTGCCCATCGCTCAGCCCTTGGCCTTCGCGGCCGCCTTGGCCGCCTTCTTGAAGTCGCGCACCTTCTGCAGCGACTCGGCGTCGACGACGTCGGCCACCGAGCGGTACGACCCGGGCTCGGCGTAGGCGCCGCACGCCTGCTCCCAGCCCTCGGGCCGGACCCCGAGCTGCTTGCCGAGCAGGGCCGCGAAGATCTTCGCCTTCTGCTCGCCGAAGCCGGGCAGCCTCCTGAGCCGGCCGACGAGCTCGGCGCCCGTGGCGGCGTCGCGCCAGATGCCGGAGGCGTCGCCGGCGTAGTCGTCACGCACCACGGCGGCGAGCGCCTGGATGCGGCCCGCCATCGAGCGGCCGTAGCGGTGGACGGCGGGCGGCGTGGCGCACAGGTCGGCGAACGCCTCAGGGTCGGCCTCGGCGACGACGCGGGGGTCGAGGGTGCCGAACCGCTCGAGGACCTTCGCCGGCCCGGCGAACGCCCGCTCCATCGGGAACTGCTGGTCGAGCAGCATCCCGACGAGGAGTCCGAACGGGTCCTCCGACAGCACGCGGTCGGCGGCGGGGTCCTGGGCGATCGTCAGCGAGACCATGGCCTCAGGGTAACCAGCGCCGTGGCCGCCACGGCACGCCAGAAGTCCCTGTCGGTGAGCACGGCCCCCGGGGTGCCGGGAACGGGTGGAGGAACGGGGTGGAACAGCACCGCCCCCGACGCAGTGTCGGGGGCGGTGCGTTGGTCGAGCGCGGGGGTCATCGCACGTAGGCGTGGATGGTGGCCCGCATCTGCTCGCGCTCCGCCGCGGCCTGCATCTGGCGCTGCGTCTCGTGGACGCGTCGCTGCTGCATGGTGCGACGGATCTGCTGCATCCGCCTGCTGTACATCGTGGTCTCCTTGAAGGTCTGGTTCATCGGTGGTGCGGTGCCGGTGACGGCGCTGCGGCCGGTCGGCGTGTGTGACGGGGCTCATGCGGCGACCTCCGACTTGCGGGGCCGGCCACGGGGGCGCTTGCGGGCGACGACCTCGCCCTGGACGAAGAGCTCGCCACCCCAGACGCCCCACGGCTCGCGCCGGTGGAGGGCACCCGAGAGGCAGGCCGGACGTGCGGGGCACGTCACGCAGAGGGCCTTGGCGAACTCGACACCCTCGGGGGTGTCGGCGAACCACAGCTCGGCGTCGTTCTCGCGGCAGGGAATGCCCTCGCCGGTCGTCGCGGACGCCTCGTGCTGGTCGAGGAGCTCGGTCAGCTGCATCGGGTTGTCACCTCCTTGGTCGTCACGCCCGGTCGGGCGCTGCGTCATCTCGGTGCGCCGGGTGCGGCGCGGGGTACTCGGTGGGCGGTCGGTGTGCGTCCGCTCCGTCGTGATGGTCATGTCGTGGGCCTCGCGTGGCTGGTCTGTGTGGATGGGGTGGTCGCGGCGGGCAACGAAAGAGGCCGCGGATCCCGGTGTCGGGATCCGCGGCCTCGAGGCGACCTGTCGAGAGGTTCAGACAGGTGGTGCCTCGAGGCGTGGATACACGACTCCCGTGATCGGGGCGACGGTGTCGACGCCGACGGTGGGGACATCCGTGAGCTGGACGTCGAGACCGAAGCCGGCGAAGGGCACAGTGCACCCCTGGACGGAGCGGAACTGGCCTGCGTGAGCGGTGTTGGCGCCGCGCCAGGGACGCGCGGGAACCATGCGCACAGCATTCATCGCCGTCGCCTTCGTCATCGTCGTCTCCATCAGGGCCAACCCTCCTCACTGCTGCTCGGTGCTCGTCCACGCGTCCGGACGGACACGCGAGGTACTCAGACGAGGGTAGGGGAGCCCGCGAGAGGCAGGCAACGGATTATTGGTGGAAACTTTTCGCGACCATCACCGGCAGCGCGAAAACCGCTGCGACTCAAGGTGATTGCTGGTCAGAAAAATTCTGGAGAACGGCCAGGACGGCGTCGCCGTAGCGCTCGAGCTTGGCCGGCCCGACCCCGGTGATGGCCGCCAGCCCCCGGGTGTCAGGGGGCACCTGCTCCGCGATCGCGGTGAGGGTCGCGTCGGTGAACACGACGAATGCCGGCACGTCGGCCTCGCGAGCCGTCGCCAGCCGCCACTCGCGCAGAGCCTCGAAGAGCTGCTCGTCCATCGTGGCCGGGCACGTCGAGCAGCGGCCGATCGTGCGCTCACGGGCCGTGCCGAGGTCGGCGCCGCAGGTGCGGCAGGTCGAGCGCACCGGCGCCGGACCACGGCCGCTGCCGGCCGCTCCCCCACGACGCCGCTTCGGCTGACTGCGGGCGGCGTCGCCGAGGACCGACTCGGTGCCGTCGAGGAACCGCGACGGGCGACGGGTGGCCTTGGCCCCCGGGGTCCGCGCGCGGGAGTAGGAGAGCACGAGGCGCTCGCGGGCCCGGGTGACGCCGACGTAGAGGAGGCGGCGCTCCTCCTCGACGGCCTCGGGGGTGTCGGCCATCGAGATCGGCAGCAGGCCGTCGGAGCAGCCGACGACGAAGACGCTGTCCCACTCCAGGCCCTTGGCCGCGTGGAGGGAGGCGAGCGTGACGCCCTGCACGGTCGGGGCGTGCTGCGCCGAGGCCCGCTCCTCGAGCTCGCGGACGAGGACGGGCAGGCGGGCCTCGGGCTCGCTCTCATGGAGGTCGTCGGCCAACGCCGCCAGGGCGGCCAGCGACTCCCACCGTTCACGGGCCGCACCACCGCTCGTCGGGGCCTCGCGGGTCCAGCCGGCGCCGAGGAGCACGTCGCGGACGAGCTCGGGCAGGGGCACCTCGCCGTCGTCGGAGCGGGCTGCCCCGCGCATGAGGACGATGGCGTCGCGGACCTCGCGGCGGGAGAAGAACCGCTCACCGCCGCGCACGAGGTAGGGGATGCCGCGCTCGGCCAGCGCCGACTCGAAGCCCTCGCTCTGGCCGTTGGTGCGGAAGAGCACCGCGACCTCCGATGGCGGGTGGCCCTGGGCGAGCAGCGCCTCGATGCGGGTGGCCACGGTGGCGGCCTCGTCGGGGTCGTTGTCGGCGACGAGGAGCTCGGGGGCCGGGCCGTCGGCCCGTTGCGCCCGCAGCTCGACCGACCCGGAGCGACGCTGCCCTCCGGGGCCGCGGAGCACGAGGTTGGCCAGGCCGACCACCTGCGGCGAGGACCGGTAGTTGCGCACCAGCTCGACGGTGCGGGCCTCCGGGTGCCGGGTGCGGAACCCGAGGAGGTGCTCCGGGGAGGCGCCGGTGAACGAGTAGATCGTCTGGGCCGGGTCGCCGACGACGCAGATGTCGCGCCGCTCCCCCAGCCAGAGGTCGAGGAGGGTCTGCTGGAGCCGGTTGACGTCCTGGTACTCGTCGACGACGAAGTGCCGGTACTGGCTGCGGACGGCCCGGGAGACCTCGTCGTGCTCGCGCAGGATGCCCACCATGAGCAGCAGGACGTCCTCGAAGTCGATGACGCCGCGCTCGGTCTTGACCTCCTCGTAGGCGGCGACGAGCCGGGCCATCGCGGTGGCGTCGAGCCCGGCCGGGGGCTCACGACGGCGCGCCGTGGCGGCGGCGGCATACGACTCGGGGGTGAGGAGCGAGACCTTCGACCACTCGATCTCCGAGGCGAGGTCGCGCACCGCCGGGCCGTCGAGCCTCAGACGCAGCCGTGCGCCGGCCTCGGCGACGGCGCTCGCCTTGTGTGGCATGACCTCGGGGGCGGCACCGCCGATGGCCTGCGGCCAGAAGTAGTGCAGCTGGCGCAGGGACGCCGCGTGGAAGGTGCGGGCCTGGACACCGCCGACCCCCAGGTCGCGCAGGCGGGTGCGCATCTCGCCGGCCGCGCGGGCCGTGAAGGTGACCGCGAGGACGCGCTGGGGCTGGTGGACGCCCGACAGCACGCCGTAGGCGATGCGATGGGTGATGGCACGCGTCTTGCCGGTGCCGGCGCCCGCCAGGACGCACATCGGACCGCTCGGGTGCGCCGCGACCTCGCGCTGCTCGGGGTCGAGGGCGTCGAGGACCGCGTCGGCTCCGGGGTGCACGGGCAGGGTCGTCATCGTCGTCGATCCTAGGCGCCGGCGGTGACCGCCCGGGCCGGCGCCGAGCGGCTGTGGACGGGGCGGGCCGGGGAAGGATCCCGGCATCCGCGGTGTTCTGTCGTGGCCGAGTCCCGACCCCACCAGGAGCCGCACCGCATGTCCGCCCAGCCGTCCGACCGGACCCTGCCCGCCCCGGGCAGCGTCACGATGTTCACGACGACGTGGTGCGGCTACTGCCGGCGCCTGAAGTCGCAGATGGAGCGCGAGGGCATCGGCTTCACCGAGGTCGACATCGAGGAGGATCCCGGCACCGCCGAGTTCGTCATGTCGGTCAACGGCGGCAACCAGACGGTGCCGACCCTGCTGTTCCCCGACGGCAGCGCCGCGACCAACCCCTCGATCGCGCAGGTCCGCGACCGCCTCGCCTGACCCGTCACGAGTGCGCGGGCGGTCGCCCGGGCGACCGCCCGCGCACTCACGATGAGCGGAGGGCGACGTCCGGCGCGTCGATCGGCCCGCCGTACCAGTGCTCGATGAGCCGCCGCGAGATCGACAGGCGGCCCGAGACGACGACCGACCCGTCGGCCACGGCCGCGGCGAGCTCGTCGCGGCTGAACCACCGCGCGGCCTCGATCTCCTCGGGCTGCAGCCGCAGCCGGGTGCCGAGCGCCCGTGACGTGAAGCCCAGCATGAGCGAGGACGGGAACGGCCATGGCTGGTCACCGAGGTACGTCACGTCGGTGACCTCGATCCCGACCTCCTCCAGGACCTCCCGGGTGACGGCGGTGGCCAGGGTCTCGCCGGGCTCGACGAAGCCCGCCAGCACCGACATCCCGTTGCCGCGGAACCCTTTTCCGCGGGCGAGGAGCAGACGGTCGTCCGCGTCGACGACAGCCATGATGACCGCCATGTCGGTTCGCGGGTAGTGCTCGCTGCCGTCGGCGGGGCACCGGCGGATCCACCCGGAGAGCACCGGCTCGGTCGGCGTCCCGCAGCGCGGGCAGTGGCCGTGGGTGCGGTGCCAGTTCGCGAGTGCGAGCGTCGTGGCAAAGGCCTGGGCGCCGAGGTCGTCGAGGTCGGCACCGACCTGGCGCAGGGTGCGCCACCCCGGGTCACCCTCGACGGATGCCGCGACGTCGTCCGCGACCACCCCGACGTGCGCCGCTCCCCCGACCTCCCCGAGGTAGATCGCGAGGCGGTCGCGGTCAGCCGCCTCGGGCGCGGACAGCACGGCGCGGGTCGCTGCACCCGTGGCGTCCACGACGACGCGGTCGCCGACGAGCCGCAGGACGCGGGTGGCCGGGTCGGCGAGCAAGCGTGGGAGGAGGTCGGGGTCCGCGCGCAGGTCCCCGCGGCGGTCGAGGACCGACCTGCTGAGCGCCAGGTCGGGCAGGATTCCGTCGGCTCGGGGCACGCGTCCCAGCCTATGGGGGCCGCACGGCCTACCGTGGCCTCGTGGACCGCAGCCCAGCCTTCCTCGCCGCGCTGGCGAGCGCCGCCGTCCCGGGGCTGGACCCGGTGAGCGTCGAGGCCCTCCCGAGCACCGCCGACCAGTCGTTCGACGTCGCGTTCGTGCAGGACGCGGAGCACCGTCGCTGGGTCGTGCGGGCGCCCCGCACGGAGGTCGCCGGTGCCGAGATGGACCGCACGGTGGCCCTCCTCGGGCTGCTGGGCCGGCGCCTGCCGTTCGCGGTCCCGGCCCCGAAGGGGTTCGTCGCGCTCGCCGAGGGTGGCCGCGCCGCCGTCTACCCGTACCTCCCCGGCCACAACCTCGACTATCGCCGAGCTCCCCGCCGGACCCGGCCTGGCCGCCGAGCTCGGCCGCGCCATCGCCGCCCTGCACAACACCGACCCGGCCGTGTACGAGGAGGCCGGGCTGCCGTCCTACGACGCCGATGCCTACCGCAGCCGCCGCCTCGCCGAGCTCGACCGGGCCGCCGAGACCGGGCGCGTCCCGACGAGCCTGCTGACCCGGTGGGAGACGGCGCTCGAGGACGTCACGTTGTGGCGCTTCGCCCCGACCCCCACCCACGGCGACCTCACGGGCGACCAGGTGCTCGCGGTGTTCACCGACGACTCGGACGCCTCGACCGGCACGGTGCGCGCGATGACCGGGTGGGAGGACGCGAAGGTGGCCGACCCGGCCGACGACTTCGCCGCCCTCGTCGCCGACGCCCCGTCCGGTGCGGTCGAGACCGTCCTCGAGGCCTACGCGCACGCCCGCGTCGAGCGCCCCGACGCCAACCTCATGGTGCGGGCGCGCCTCGTCGCGGAGCTCGGCCTGCTCGCGGCCCTCATGCACGGCCTCGCCCGCAAGGACGTCGGGGCCGTCGAGGTTCTCACCACGCAGCTGCGCCGGCTCGACGACGCCGTCCACTCCGAGGACGAGCACGACGACTACCAGCGCACCTCGCTGACGCCGGTCGGCATCCGGCGCTCCTCCCCTCCCCCGGCTCTCGTCGTCGACGAGGACGACGAGGACCTGCCCGAGGTGGCCGGCGCGCGAGGCCGAGGAGGTCGATGCGGCGGCGGATGCCGTGGAGGCCAGCGTCGGGCCCCGACGCTGGCCGCCGGCGCGACGACGCGACGAGGCCGGGCAGGACGGCGCCTTCCGGCGAGGACCGCGACGCCGAGACCGGACGACCGCCGACGACGCCTCGCTCAACCCCGACGAGCGGCGCCCAGCACCGCAGTGATCTCCTCGACGTCGGGCAGCTCGGGCCACACGCGTCTCGCCGGTCGCGGCATGGAAGAACGCCCCGCGCACCCGCTCCACCGGCACCCCGCGCACCCGCGCCCACGCGACGCGGTAGGCCGCGAGCTGGAGCGCCCGGGCGGCGGCCCGGGCCCCCGTGGGCGGCGCCCCGGTCTTCCAGTCGACGACCACCCACGACGGCCGGCCGTCGGGGCCGGTCTCCTCGAACACCGCGTCGATCCGGCCGCGCACGGCGATGCCGTCGAGCACCGTCTCGACGCTCGTCTCGACCTCGATGGGGGTGCGGTCGGCCCACTCGCTCGCGGCGAACGACGCCCGGAGGGCGGCGAGGTCGTCGTCACCGGCATCCGCGTCGGCCGACCCTGGCAGCTCGTCGACGTCGACGAACGCCGCTCTCGCGTAGTGCTCCTCGACCCAGGCGTGGAACGCCGTGCCCCGGCGCGCGGACAGCGCCGGAGGGGTCGGCATCGGACGCCGCAGGTCGAGCGTGAAGCGGTCGGGGTCCTCCGCGAGCGCCACGAGGGCCGAGGTCGAGAGGTGGGCCGGGAGCTCGACGTCGACGGCGGCGCCGCGGCGACGGCGGGCCCGCTCGTCGAGGAGCATCGTGGCCTCGGCGTCCCAGCGGGTGGAAGGCAGCCCGGCATCCGCTCGGACCCGCGGCGAGCGCGTCGGACACGGCGCGTGCCGGGACCAGCAGCAGCTCGCGCCGCTCCACGTGGTCGGTCGTCGGCCAGGTGACGCTCACGGCCTCGGCGGTGCGGGGGTTCTGCGGCTTGGCGTCGTCGGTGGGCGGCAGGTCGACCCACGGCCCGGGGGCGACCTGGAGGCCGCTCTCGCGCACCTGCTCGAGGAAGCGTGAGGTGACCCGCGGGGTGGATGCCGTGCCCCACACGTGGGCGGTGAGGAGCAGGTCGAGTCGGGCCCGGGTCACGGCGACGTAGGCGAGGCGGCGCTCCTCGGTGATGCCGTGCGCGGCGACGGCCGCGGTGAAGCGCTCGAGGGCCAGCGCCACGGAGTCCCAGTCGTGCTCGTCGCCCCACCCGAAGCGGGGCAGTCCCTCGCTGTCGCCGCGCAGGTCGTACGGGAGCGCGGCCAGGCCCACGAGCCACCCCTTGTCGCTCGGGTCGCCGTGGCCCCAGCCCTCGCCCACGACCTTGCCCTGGGTCGCGGAGTGCGCGGGGAACGAGGACTCGACGAGCCCGGGCACCGCGACGACGTCCCACTCGAGGCCCTTGGCCGCGTGGACCGTCATCACCTGCACCGCGTCGGGACGGGCCTCGACCCAGCCGAGGTCGAGCCCGCGCTCCTCGTCGACGGCGGCCTCGAGCCAGGCGAGGAAGCCGCCCAGCGTCGGGCGGTCGGCGCTCGCCGAGAAGGTCGCGGCGACGTCGGCGAAGGCGTCGAGGTGGGCCCGGGCGGCGCCCGGCGACCACCCGGGCCGGGCGAGCACCTCGATGTCGAGCCCCAGGGCCGTCTCGGCCTCGCCGACGAGCTCGGCCAGCCCGAGGCCGGTCAGGGACCGCAGTCGCCGGACGGTGGCGCCGAGGCCGTGCAGGCGCTCCAGCGCGGTCGGGCCGATGCGCTGGCCCTCCTCCCCCACCCAGGTGGCCGGCGGGAGGTCGTCGAGCGCCTCGACGATGCTTGCCTGCTCGCTGGCGTCGCGCGCGAGGTCGGCCCCGCGCTCGCGCCGGCCGGAGCGCTGCCGGGCCCGCGACCACGCGCCCAGCCCGTCGAGGTCGGCCGCGCCGAGGCGGCAGGAGGGTCCGGTGAGCAGGCGCATGAGCCGGTCGCCGCGCGTGGGGTCCTGGACCGCGTGGAGCAGGGCGACGAGGTCGGCCACCTCGGGCATGTGGAGCAGCCCGCCGAGGCCGACGACCTCGTAGGGCACGCCGGCGGCCTCGAGGGCGTCGATGACCGGGTCGAACTGGGATCGCTTGCGGCAGAGGACCGCTGCGGTGCGACGCCCGGGTCGGCCGAGCCGGGCCCGGACCCACTGCGCGACGTGGCGCGCCTCGTCCTCGATGGTCGTGAGCCGGGCGACGGCGACGTGGCCGGGGCCGGCCCGGTCGCGCGCCGCGAGGGACCGCACCTCCACCCGGCTCGACGCGGTGAGGGGTCCGGCGACGACGTTCGCGGCGTCGAGCACGGCCCGGTCGTTGCGCCAGCTGGTCGAGAGGTGGAGGACCCGGGCCGGCTCGGTGTCGTCGCGGAAGTCGGCGCGGAAGCGGTCGAGGGTGGTCGACGAGGCGCCACGCCATCCGTAGATCGACTGGTGCGGGTCGCCGACCGCGGTGACCGGCACCGGCTCACCTGCCGCGACGAACAAGGCTCGCAGCAGCTGCAGCTGGGCTTCCGAGGTGTCCTGGAACTCGTCGAGGAGCACGGCCCGGAACCGCCCGCGCTCGGCCGCCCCGACCTGCGGCACCGTGGTCGCGATCCGGGCGGCGAGCGCCATCTGGTCCGCGAAGTCCATGGCGTCGCGGGACCGCTTGAGGTCGTGGTAGCTGCGCACGAGGGGCACGACGGCCGCCCTCTCGCGCAGGACGCCGACGACGCCGCGCATCGGGTGCGACCGCTTGCGGGTCCCCTCCCCCTTGGGGACCGACTCGAGCCTCGCCACCACCTCGTCGAGGTGCGCGGCGAGGGCGTCGGCGTCGACGAGGTGCTCGGCCATCTCGCCGGCCAGGTCGACGACGGCCGTCGTCACCGTCGACTCGGCCTTCTCGACGCCGTCCATCGGCCCGTCCCACGCGACGACCGCCTCGTGCGCGAACTGCCACGCCGCCGCCTCGGTGAGCAGCCGGCTCTCGGGCTCCACCCCGAGGCGCAGCCCGTGCTCGCGGACGATCCGGCCGGCATACGCGTGGTACGTCGACACGGTGGGCACGTCGTCGAGCGCGGCGGCGCCGTGCTCGGCCTCCGGGGCCCACAGCCCGGCCTCGCGCAGCGCGGTGAGCCGCGCGGCCAGTCGCTCGGAGAGCTCACCGGCCGCCTTGCGGGTGAAGGTCAGACCCAGCACCTCGTCGGGACGCACGAGGCCGTTCGCGACGAGCCAGACGACCCGGGCGGCCATCGTCTCGGTCTTGCCCGACCCCGCCCCCGCGACGACGAGCAGGGGCCGCAGCGGCGCCTCGATGACCTCCGCCTGCTCCGGCGTCGGCGCGTGCGACTGGCCGAGCGCCTTGGCGAGGTCGACCGCGGACCAGCGGATGTCGGGGAGCACGCCGGCGGTCACAGCCGCCTCCCCTCGGCGAGGGCGGGGCAGGAGTCCTTGACCTGGCAGGTGCCGCAGTGGCTGCCCGGGGTCGCCGTGAACGTGGCGGCCGCCATCCGGTCGGCGGTCCCGGCGAGCAGGTCGTGCGCCCACCGCGGGTCGTCGTCGTCGGCGAGGGGCACCTGCACCTGGAGGGTCGTGGTCGTGGTGGCGGCCTTGCCGAGCTGCAGGAGCGCGGCGCCCCCGGAGCGCGCGCCGTGGTCGGCGAACGCCCCTGCCTCGACGGCGAGCTGGTAGGCGCCGAGCTGGCCGTGCCGGCCCACCTCGTCGCGGGTGGGCTTCGAGCTGCCCGTCTTGAGGTCGACGACCCGCACCCCTCCGGAGGGCCCGATCTCGACCCGGTCGACGGTGCCACTCACGTGGGCCCGGCCCAGGGCCACCCGCATCCGCTCCTCGGAGGCGGCCTTGCGCCAGCCCGCCGCGCCGGCCTCGCCGAGGTAGGTGGCGAGGCGCTGCGTCATGCGCGTCGCGAGGCCCAGGTCGCGGCGGGAGAGCCAGCCCGGCGGGCAGGCCCAGCCGGCCCCACCGGCGCTCGAGCTCGGCGGCGTACGTCGCGGCATCCGTGTCCCCGAGGTCGTGGGCGAGCTCGTGCACGAGCGTGCCGATGTCCTGCGCGCCCATCGAGGGTCCGTCGCCGCCGCTGGCGCGCAGGACCCACTGGAGGCCGCAGCGGCCGAAGGGGTCGATCGTCGACGGCGAGACCCGCACGGGCGCGTCGGGGTCGCGCCGGGGACGGTCGTCGCTGACGCCGCGCAGCGCCCACCACTGCGAGGGGTCCGCGCCCGGGACGCCCTCCCGGGCGAGCCGCGCGAGTGTCGTCACGGCGTCCCCGCGGATGTCGGGGTCGGGGTCGAGGAGGGAGCGCCGCATCTCGGCGACGAGGCCCGGGAGGGTGAGTGGCCGGGGCACGTCGGTGAACTGACGCGCCTCGGACCGCGGGTCGACGACGTCGAGGTAGGGCGAGGGCTGCTCGTCCTCGCTGCGGACGGCGGTGACGACGAGCCGTCGCGCCGCCCGGGTCACGGCCACGTGGAACAGGCGCGTCTCGTCGTGGCGCACCTGCGCCCGGGCCGCCCGTGGCTCCGTCGGGCGGCCCGTGACGACGTCGACGAGGTCGCTGGAGCCGAGGAGGGAGCCGCGCAGCCGCAGGTCGGGCCAGACACCCTCCTGCACCCCGGCGACGACGACGAGGTCCCACTCGAGGCCGGCGGCGGCCGCCGGGGTCACGAGGGCGACCGACTCGCCCGCGGGAGCGCGCGCGACGAGGGTGTCGCCGGCGACGTCCTGGCCCAGCACGTGCTCGAGGAAGTCGGCGGGACCGGATGCCGGGAGCCGGTCGACGAAGCGTGCCGCCGCGTCGAACAGCCCGAGCACGGCGTCGAGGTCGCGGTCGGCGCGTCCTCCGGCGGGGCCGCCTCCGAGCGCGGTGTCCCGCCAGGCCTGCGCGAGCCCGCTCGCGCTCCACATGGCCCACAGCACCTCCTCGACGCCCGAGCCCTCCCGCAGGGCGTCGACCGCGGCGGCGAGCACCCGGTGCACCCGCCGGGCCGGGGCCGCCTCGGGTCCGACCCGGTCGAGGGAGAACGGCGCGAGCACCGCCTCGGCGAGGAGCACGTCGCTCGGGCGACCGCCCCCGTCGTCGAGCTCGACCCTGCGCAGCGACCGGCGCAGCCGCCGCAGGCCCACGGCATCCGCGCCGCCGACCGGGGAACCGAGCACGTCGACGACGACCTCGGGGTCGAGCGCCTCGGCGCCCTCCACGACGTCGACCGCGCAGCGCAGGAGGGAGAGGAACGGCCGCACCGCCGCCTCGTCGCGCACGGGGAGGTCCGCGGTCGCGGTGTCGACGGGGACGCCGGCGCTGCGGAGCACGCGGCGCAGGGTCGCCGTGCGCGTACCGCCGCGGACGACGACGGCCATCCGGGACCACGGAGCGCCCCCGAGCAGGTGCGCCTCGCGCAGCAGGCCCGCGACGAACGCGGCCTCCTGCGCGACCGTGCGCAGCAGGTGTGCCTCGACGAGCGCGCCCGACCCCGCCGCGTCCACCGGGGGCGGCGTGCGGTGGGTCGCCGTGCCCACGACCCCGACGTGGCCCGACGACCCGCGCCGCGGCGGCCGCGACCTCGCCGCCAGCAGCGGTGGCTGCGGTCGAGGAGCACCGTGCGGGCGGACGGCCAGCCCTGCACGAGCAGCCGGGGGTCGGCGCCGCGGAAGGCCTGCGTCGCGGCATCCGGGTCCCCGACGAGGACGAGCGGCACCGCACCGCCGCCGGTGACGACGCTCGAGGAGCCGTCGCGCGGACGGGGTGAGCTCCTGGGCGTCGTCGACGACGACGAGCCGCAGGCCGGCCCGGAGCCGGTCGAGCGCGTCGTGGTCGTCCTCGAGGTGGTCGGCGGCCGCGCCGAGGATCCACGCGGGGTCGTAGGCGCCGGCCGCGGACAGCGCCGTCACCTCGTCGTACTCGCGGAGGACGGCCGCCGCCGCCACCCACTCCGGCCGCCCGTGCGCCGCGGCGAGCGTCGAGAGGTCGCCCGGCTCGAGGCCGAGCTCGACGGCGCGCATGAGGAGGTCGCGCAGCTCGGAGCGGAAGCCGCGCGTCGGCAGGGCCGCCTCGAGGGCCGCCGGCCAGGGCGGCGCCGGGCTCGTGCCCGCCGCGTGGCCCGCGAGGAGCTCGCGCAGGATGACGTCCTGCTCGGGGCCGCTCAGCAGCCGCGGGGCGGGGTCGCCGGCGAGGGCGGCGGCCTCGCGGAGCACACCGAACCCGAACGACTGGTGGGTGCGGGCGAGGGGGGTGGTCGTCGTGCCACCCAGCCGCGCCGTGACGGCGTCCCGCAGGCGCGCGGCGGCACGGCGCGTCGGCGAGAGCAGGAGGCACGCGTCGGCCGGGACCCCGTCGCGGACCGCCCGCACCACCCGTTCGACGGCCACCGTGCTCTTGCCCGTGCCCGGCGCACCGAGGACGCGCACGACCGGCGCGTCGGCGTCGACCGCCGCGCGCTGCGAGGCGTCGAGCGACGGGTCGGCGGCCACCGCGACGGCGGGACGACGGAGGACGAGCACCCCGGGATTCCACCACGCCGCCCCGACACCCGCAGGCGGGGGCTGCGGTTCGGTCAGTACGTCGGCAGGTCGGGGTCGACGTCGCGGATCCACGCGAGGACGCCGCCCTCGACGTCGACCGCGTCCACCCCTCGGGCGCGCAGGAGGTCGACGGCCTCGGCCGAGCGGGACCCCGTCTTGCAGTGGACGTAGACCCGGCCACCGGCTGGCACCGGGACCTCGGCCCCGGCCCGGAGGTCGTCCATCGTCAGCCACACGGCGCCGGGGATCGTGACGATCTCGCGCTCGCCCGCCTCTCGCACGTCGAGGAGCAGGCCGTGCGACCCCTCGAGGCCACCCGCGTCGAGCAGCGCCCGCAGGTCCGTGACGTCGACGGCGGGCCGGCTGGATGCCGTGCCCTCACCGGCCGCGGAGGCCGAGTCGCGCGCCTCGGTCGCGACGGCATCCGCCTCGTCCTCGGGGGTCGTCGCCCAGCCGAGGGCGCGGGTGGGGTCGGCACCCGAGCCGCACACGCGGCATGCGGGGTCGGCCGTGACGGGAAGGGTGTCCCAGGTCTGGCGCAGCGCGTCGTGGACGAGGAGCCGTCCGACGAGGGGCTCCCCCGTGCCGGTGACCAGCTTGACCGCCTCGGTCGCCATGACCGACCCGATGCTGGCGCACACGGCGCCGAGCACGCCGCCGACCGCGCAGGAGGGCACCGCGTCCGGCGGGGGCTGGCGGGGGAACACGCAGGCGTAGCAGGGTCCCTCGCCGGCCCACCACACCGACACCTGGCCGTCGAAGCGGAAGACCGACCCCCACACGTGCGGCACCCCCAGCCGGGCACAGGCGTCGCCGACGAGGTAGCGGGTGGGGAAGTTGTCGGCGCCGTCGAGGACGAGGTCGTAGTCGGCGACGACATCGAGGGCGTTGCCGGCGTCGAGCCGCTCGCGGTGCTCGACGACCACGGTCTCGGGGCTGATCGCGTGCACCGCCTCGCCCGCGGACGCGGTCTTCGGCCGTCCGACGTCGGCGACGCCGTGCACGACCTGGCGCTGGAGGTTCGTCGTCTCGACGACGTCGTCGTCGACGACCCCGATGGTGCCGACCCCGGCAGCCGCGAGGTAGAGCAGGGCCGGGGAGCCCAGGCCGCCCGCCCCGACGACGAGCACCCGGGCGGCGCGCAGCCGACGTTGCCCGTCGGTGCCGAGGCCGGGCAGGAGCAGGTGGCGGGCGTACCGGGTGCGCTCCTGCGCGGTGAGCTCGGGGCCGGGCGGCACGAGCGGGGGTCGGGCCATGGCGCGACCCTAACAACCGGTGGTGCGCGGGTCCCGGCCGCGGCGTTACCCGTCCGTAGGATGCTGGGTGACGTCGGCAGAAGGACACGCATGACCAGCACGCACACGACCCCCCGCGGGCAGCGGATGCCGCGCAGCGAGCGCCGCGCGCAGCTGCTCGACGCCGCGCAGGCCGTCTTCGTCCAGTCCGGCTACCACGCGGCGGCGATGGACGAGATCGCGGACCGGGCCGGGGTCTCCAAGCCCGTGCTCTACCAGCACTTCCCGGGCAAGCTCGACCTCTACCTCGCCCTGCTCGACAAGCACTGCGACACCCTCGAGAGCCTCGTGCGCGACGCGCTCGCGGTCGGCGGTGACAACGAGGTCCGCGTCGAGCGCACGGTCGCCGCGTACTTCGAGTTCGTGACGCGGGAGGGCGCGGCCTTCCGGATGGTCTTCGAGTCCGACCTCACGAGCGTGCCCCAGGTGCGCTCGCGCCTCGACGCCGTCGAGATGAACTGCGCGGAGGCGATCGCCGAGGTCATCGCCGAGGACACCGGCGCCGACGACGAGCGGGCGCTCCTGCTCGGCTCGGCGCTCGCCGGCATGGCTCAGGTGGCCGCCCGGCACTGGCTCGCCCAGGGCGGCGACGTCGCCCGAGCCCGAGGCCGCGCGGATGATCAGCGCGCTCGCGTGGCGCGGCCTGGGGTCCTTCCCGAAGGTCGGCGGCTGACCGTCGCGTCGCCGCGGTTTCTGCTGACGGCGGATGCCGGAATGCCGGGTGGCGAGGTCGGGTTAGCCTGTGCCGAGAGTGCGGCGGGTCCGCGCTCCCCTGACGAAAGGTTGTGCACCCGTGGAGGTCACCATCGGCGTCCAGAACGTCGCCCGCGAGCTGACGGTCGAGACCGACTCGGCCACCGCCGAGGTCATCGCGGCCGTCGAGGCGGCCCTCGCCGACGGTGGCGTGCTCCGCCTCACCGACACCCGCGGCCGCTCGGTCTTCGTCCCCGGCTCGGTCATCGGCTGGGTCCAGGTCGGCGACTCCGAGAAGGGCCGCGTCGGCTTCACGCCCTGACGCCACGTCGCGCAGGCGTCCCACCTGGGCGCCGGCGGCCCGGCACTCCGTGCTGGTCGTGCGTCCCCCACCCGGCGCTCGGACAGGAATACATTCGGAGCGCGCCCGGGTTGGCCCGGATGCCACGTGCGGCGACCGCCGCGGTGTCGACCGCACGTCGTGGGTCCACCGGACCCCCGGAAGGAGCTCGACCATGGACATCGGCGAGATCATCGGCACCATCGTCTTCGGCGCCGTCATCGGCGTCCTCGCGCGCCTGGTGCTGCCCGGCAGGCAGAACATCAGCGCCATCATCACCGTCATCCTCGGCGTCCTCGGCGCCCTCATCGGCTACTGGCTCTGGGGCCTGGTCAGCGACAAGGGCGACACCGCCGGCATCGACTGGATCCGCTGGTTCATCTCCATCGCGGCGGCGGCCATCCTCGTCGTCGCCTACGGGTCGATCACCGGCAGGAAGCAGGTCTGACCCCACCTCGCACGACGCGGCCCCCGTCCCCCTGGGACGGGGGCCGCGCTGCGTCGGGAGCGGTCAGGCCGCCAGGCCGAGGCGCGCCATGCGGGCCTGGTGGTTGTCGGTGAGGCGGGTGAACATCCGCCCGACCTCGCCGAGGTCGACCCCGCCGCCGACGAGGAGCGCCGACATCGCGTCCCGCTCGACCGCGACGGCCTGGGCCTGGGACAGTGCCTCGCCGAGCAGCCGCCGCCCCCACAGGGCGAGCCGCCCGCCGGCGGTCCGGTCGGTCTTCAGGGCGTCCCGCACGACGCCGACGACGAACTCGGCCTCCCCGGCGTCGTCGAGCGCCCGCGCCATGACCTCGCGGGTGTCGTCGTCGACGAAGACCGACATCTCGCGGTAGAAGTCCTTCGCGATGCCGTCGCCGACGTACGCCTTGACCAGCCCCTCGACCCAGCCCTTGGGTTTGGTGCGCGCGTGGTACGCCGCGAACGGCACGACGAAGGGCGCCATCGCGGCCTCGGCGTCGATGCCGTGCGAGGTCATGTGGTCGACGAGCAGGCTGTACTGGACGTACTCGGTGTTGGCCAGACCGGCGAGCGCCGACTTCAGCGCCAGGGTCGGGGCGCCGTCCGAGTCGACCGCCATCCGGATGAACGCCGTGAGCTCGCCGTACGCGAGGACGCCCAGCAGGTCGACGACGGCGGCGCGGTAGGTGGGGTCCTCGAGCGAGGTCTGGTCCATGTCGTCGGAGCCTAACGGTAGGATCGATCGGTGTCCACGGTGCCCGGTCGGCACAGACACCCAAGTTCCTTGACGTGGCGAGCCGCAGGCGTCCTCCGATGCGCGGCACGCCCCCCGAAGACCTCCGATCGGCCCGCAGCCCTTGCGACGGCGCAGCCGCGCCCGCCGACCGGAGGAGACTCCATGACCGACGTCACCGACGCCACCATCGACTCCTTGCGAGACCGTCGACGAGCCGTCGACCGCCCCCGAGGCGCCGCCCGCCCCCTCGTTCTCCGACTTCCCCATCCACGCCGACATCGTCGCCGCGCTCGCCGAGCACGGCATCACGAGCCCGTTCCCGATCCAGGCGATGACCCTGCCGGTGGCCCTGTCCGGCCACGACATCATCGGCCAGGCCAAGACCGGCACCGGCAAGACCCTCGGCTTCGGCATCCCGATCCTCAACCGGGTCACCGCGCCCTCCGACCCGGACTTCGCCGGGATGACCGCTCCCGGCAAGCCGCAGGCGCTGGCCGTCGCCCCCACCCGTGAGCTCGCCGTGCAGGTCGCCGGCGACCTCGAGCGGGCCGGCAAGAAGCGCGGCATCCGCGTGCTCACCGTCTACGGCGGCCGCGCCTACGAGCCGCAGATCGAGGCCCTCCAGCGCGGTGTCGAGGTCGTCGTCGGCACCCCCGGCCGCCTCATCGACCTCGCGAAGCAGGGTCACCTCGACCTCGGCCACGCGCGCATCGTCGTGCTCGACGAGGCCGACGAGATGCTCGACCTCGGCTTCCTCCCGACGTCGAGCGCCTCCTGTCGCAGACGCCCGCAGCCCGCCAGACGATGCTGTTCTCGGCCACGATGCCGGGCGCCGTCGTCGCGCTCGCCCGCCGCTACATGAGCCAGCCGACCCACATCCGCGCGATGGGCGACGACCAGGAGAACGCGCACACGGTCAAGGCCGTCGAGCAGTTCGTCTACCGCGCCCACGCGATGGACAAGGTCGAGATGCTGGCCCGCATGCTCCAGGCCAGGGAGCGCGGCCTGACGATCATCTTCAGCCGCACCAAGCGCACCGCGGCCAAGGTGGCCGACGACCTCGCCGAGCGCGGGTTCGCCGCCGCCGCCATCCACGGCGACCTCGGCCAGGGCGCCCGCGAGCAGGCCCTGCGCGCGTTCCGCAACGGCAAGGTCGACATCCTCGTCGCCACCGACGTCGCCGCCCGCGGCATCGACGTCGAGAACGTCACGCACGTCATCAACTACCAGTGTCCCGAGGACGAGAAGACCTACCTGCACCGCATCGGGCGCACCGCCCGCGCGGGCAACACCGGCATCGCGGTCACCTTCGTCGACTGGGACGACCTCCACCGCTGGGGCATGATCAACAAGGTCCTCGACCTCGGGATGCCCGAGCCGCAGGAGACCTACTCCTCCTCGCCGCACCTGTACTCCGACCTCGACATCCCCGAAGGGAGCAAGGGCCGCCTGCCCCGCTCGCTGCAGACCCGCGAGGGCCTGGGCGCCGAGGTGCTCGAGGACCTCGGCGAGACGGGTAAGGGCGCCGGCCGGCGCGGCGCGCCCGGCGGTGACGACCGCGGTGACCGCGGTGGTCGTGGCGGCCGTCAGGGCGGCGACCGCGGCGGCTCCCGCGGTGGCGAGTCCCGCGGGAGCGGGTCCCGCGGCGACGCCCCCCACGCCGACGCTCCCGCCGAGGGCGACCGGCCCAAGCGCAACCGGAACCGTCGCCGCACCCGCGGCGGCCAGACGTCGGGCGACGCCACGAGCTGACCCGTGTGGGTCGGCACGCGAGCCGACCCCACCCACGACGACGACGAGGGCCGCACCGGCATCCGGTGCGGCCCTCGTCGTCGTCGGTGAGGTGTCAGCCGGCGGGCGCGATGGTGCTCGTGTCGATGACGGCGCGGTAGCGCACGTCGCCGTCGACGACCCGGTCCCAGACGGCGTCGACGTCGGCCGCGTCGACGACCTCGATGGTCGCGGCGAGGCCGTGCTCGGCGCAGAAGTCGAGCATCTCCTGGGTCTCGGCGATGCCCCCGATCTGCGATCCGGCGACGGCCTTGTTGCCGTTGATGAGGGCACCGGGCCGGATCGAGTACGGCGCCGAGGGGAGGCCGACGTTGACGACGACGCCGGCGGGCTTGAGCAGCCGCACGTAGTCCTCGAGCGGGATGTCCGCGCTCACGGTGTTGAGGACGATGTCGAACGAGCCGCGGGCCTCGCGCATCGCGGCCCGGTCGGACGACGCGATGTGCGTCGTGGCGCCGAGCGCGAGAGCGTCCTCGGCCTTGGCCGTCGAGCGCGAGATCGTCGTGACCGTCGCACCCATCGCCGCGGCGATCTTGACGCCCATGTGCCCGAGACCGCCGACGCCGACGACCGCGACCGAACGGCCGGTGCCGGCGCCCCAGCGTCGCAGCGGGGAGTACGTCGTGATGCCGGCGCACAGCAGCGGCGCGGCGATGTCGAGGCCCATGGCGTCGGGGATGCGCAGGACGAACCGCTCGCTGACGACGACCTCCTGGGCGTAGCCGCCCATGGTCCACTCGCCGTCGTAGCCCTGCGAGTTGTAGGTGCCCACCGACGGCCGGGTGCAGAACTGCTCCATCCCGTCCTTGCACGGCTCGCACTCGCCGCACGAGTCGACGAGGCAGCCCACGCCGACCCGGTCGCCGACCGCGTGACGGGTGACCTCGTCGCCCACGGCGACGACGGTGCCGGCGATCTCGTGGCCCACGGTCAGCGGGAAGTGGGCGGGCCCCCACTCCTCGCGCACGGTGTGGATGTCGGAGTGGCAGATGCCGGCGAACGCGATGGCGATGCGGACGTCGTCGGGACGCAGGTCGCGCCGCTCGAGGGTGCCCTGGCGGAAGCCCGAGGTCGCGGAGTCGGCGATGAGTGCGGGGGTGGTGGTCGGCATACCGGCACTGTATGCCGGTCGCCCACCTCCTCCGAATCCCGTGACCGCGCCGTCCGGAGGCCGGTCAGAGCGTCGCGAGGAGGGAGGCCGCGACCTCGCGGTAGGCCGTGGCGCCCTTCGACGTGCGGGCGGTCGACAGGATCGACCGGCCGACGGCCGGGGCCTCGGCGAAGCGGACCGTCTTCGGGATCGGCGGCGAGAGGACCGGCAGGCCGTAGCGCTCTCCGACGTCCTCGAGCACCTCGCGCGAGTGGGTGCTGCGCCCGTCGTAGAGCGTGGGGAGGATGCCGATGACGCGCAGCTTCTTGTTGAGGATCCTCGTGACGTCGCGCACCGTGTCGAGGAGCTGGCCCACCCCGCGGTGGCTGAGCATCTCGCAGGGCATCGGGATGATGAGGCCGTGGGCGGCCGTCAGGGCGTTGAGGGTGAGCACGCCCAGGCTGGGTGAGCAGTCGAGGAGGATGACGTCGTAGTCCCGCCTGACGCCGTCGAGCGCACCCTGGAGGACGTACTCGCGGGCGGGGCGGGACAGCAGGACGGCCTCGACGCCGGCGAGGTCGATCGTGCTCGGCACCAGGTCGATCCCCTCCTCGCACGTCACGACGACGTCGGCGAGGTCGGTGCCCCCGAGGAGGACGTCGTGGACCGAGGAGTCCACGCTGTCGGGGTCGACCCCGAGGCTGAAGGTGAGGCAGGCCTGGGGGTCGAGGTCGACGAGCAGCACCCGGCGGCCCTGCTCCGCGAACGCGGCACCGAGCGAGGCGACCGAGGTGGTCTTGGCGACCCCGCCCTTCTGGTTCGCCAGGGCGATGATCGTGGCCTTGCGCTTCGGCGCCATCGGGTGGCCTTTCCGGGGGTCCGCGGGAGTGGCCCCGATTCTGTCATCCACCCCCTCAGGGGTGGGCGGCGCCCTCGGAGAGGACGAAGCGGCGGAACGCCTCGGCCGAGGGCAGGAGCGGGCGTCCGGCGACCCACGCGAGGCCGACCTCGCGCTGCGCGTCGGCGTCCGTGAGCGGCAGCAGGCGGGTGCGGGCGAACGTCGTCGGCGCGGGGAGACCCATCGCCGGCACGACGGCGACGCCCAGCCCGGCGGCGGCCAGGGCGCGGACGGTGGGCAGGTCGTCGGCCTCGAACGCGACCTCGGGCTCGAAGCCCGCCGCCGAGCACAGCGCGAGGGTCTGGGTGCGCATGCCCGAGGGCGCCCGGCGGACGACGAAGGGCTCGTCGGCCACCTCGGCGAGCGAGACCGAGTCGCGCCCGGCAAGCGGGTGCGTCGTGGCGACGGCCAGCACGAACGGCTCGACGAGCACGCGGCGCCACTCGATGCCGGGACCGCTCACGCGCTCCGCGGTGAGCTCGACGTCGGCGGCCCGGGTGGCGAGCAGCTGCGAGACCCGGCCGCTCTCCCCCACCGCCGTGCGCTGGATGACGACGCGGACCCGAGGGTGGTCGCGGCGGAACGCCCGGATGAGCCCCGGCACGAGCCACGACCCGAGGCTGAGCGGGAAGGCCAGCGTCACGACGCCGGCCTCGGGGTCGACGAGCTCGCTCACCGCCGCCAGCCCGTCGTCGAGGTCGTTGACGAGCGAGTCGACGTGCCGCTTGAACGCCGTGCCCGCGTGCGTCATCCGCAGCACCCGGCCGGAGCGACGCAGGAGGGGGGTGCCGACCTCCTGCTCGAGCCGGGCCAGTGCCCGGGAGACGCCGGGCTGGCTCACGCCGAAGACCTCGCTCACCTCCGTCACGGTGTAGCCGTCGGCGACCAGCTGGAACCAGCGCAACGCATCCGTGTCCATCCCATGACGATAGCGCATGGGTTGTATGTCCCGATTTCATTGGACGCATGGACGCCCGATCTCCACACTGGACGCATGAGCAACTCAACCCTTTGGACCACCGTCAAGGACGAGCTCCGCGAGCGTCGTGAGGCTCGCGAGGCGATGAAGACCCTGCGGGCCGACCTCGCGCACTACCGGACCCCGGCCGAGATCGACGACCTCCTTGCGAGCGTCGACGCCGAGGACACCCGGGAGGCCGAGCTGATCCGCGACATCCTCATGGACAACCTCCGCGCCTACCACCAGCGTCGCGCCGTCAGCGCCTGACGCCTCCGGGGCACCCACTCGGGTGCCCGTGACGCCCGCCGGGCGTCTCCCTGATCACCTCACCCGACCCCCTTCGTCGCCGCCGCGGCCGAGGGGGTCACCTCGTCCGGGGCCGGCCGAGGCGGTAGAGCACGTGCCGGCGCAGCGGGTCACCTGCCGGCAGCGCCGGGTGGTCGAAGTCGTCGGCCGGGTCGCGCGTCATGCCGAGCCGCTCCATGACCGCGCGCGACCGGGTGTTGTCCACGGCGGCGAACGAGACCACCTCGTCGAGCCCCAGCTCGTCGAAGCCCACCCGCAGCGCCTCGCGCGCCGCCTCGGTGGCGAACCCGTGCCCCCAGGCGGGACGCGTGAGGCGCCAGCCCACCTCGACGCAGGGCATGAAGGGCAGCGGATGCCGTGGCACGGACAGCCCGGTGAACCCCAGGAGCTGCCCGGTGTCGGCCCGTTCGACGGCCCAGAGTCCCCACCCCTGCTCCTCGACGGCCGCTCGGAGCCGGTCGAGCACCGCGTCGGACGCCTCCCGGTCGAGCACCGTCGGGAAGTGCCGCATCACCTCGGGGTCGGCGTTCATCGCCGCGAACGGCTCGCGGTCATCCTCGCGCCACTGGCGGAGCACGAGCCGCTCGGTGCGGCGCGCCACCGGCCCGTGGACCGGACGGATGAGCGGCTCGGTCACGGACGGGCCGCGACGTCGGTGCCGGGTACGACCCGCAGGCCGATCGGCCCGGGGTTCCACGCGACCTCCCACCGGAAGCCGTCGGGGTCGGCGAAGTAGCCGGTGAACCCGCCCCACTCCCGCGCCGTCGGCCCCCACACCGGCGCGCCGGCATCCCGGGCGAGGTCGAGCACCTCACGCACCAGGTCGGGCGTCTCGACGTTGTGCGCCAGGGTCACGGGCACGACGCCCTCGCCCGCCTGCACTGCTGAGCCGACCTCGGCCTCGAACGCCGTGCGGTCCCACAACGAGAGCACGAGCCGCTCGCCGGCCTCGAACATCAGCACCTCCCCCGGCACGTCGAGCTCGGGCTGCCACCCGAGCCCGTCGACGTAGAAGGCCCGCGACCGCCCGAGGTCGCGCACGGCCAGGGTCACGAACGACAGGCGCTGGTCCATCCCCCGAGCCTGCCAGACCGCCCCGACCCCGGCCGCGTCCCAACTTTCCCGCCCGATCCCGGAACCTTCACCTTCGCTGCGGAACTGTTCCCGGGTCGACCTGAAGGTTCTCGCATGGGGCGGGAAAGTTGGGATCCGGGAGGGGTGCGTTCGGGGTGCTCGGTGTGGCACGTGGGCGGATGCCGGTCAGCCGTCGTCGCGCCCGCGCCACGCGCCCGCCGGCACCGGCTCCTCGAGCGCGGCCCAGTCGGCCTTCTCCGGCGCGGCCGCCTGGCCCTCGGGGCAGTGCGCGCGCAGGTCGCACCACCCGCACAGCGGCCCCGGCCGCGGCGGGAACAGCGCGGATGCGTCGCCCTGCTCCGCGAAGTCGGCATCGGCCCGGCGGGCGTCCCGTGCGATGGAGCGGGCCTGCTCGACCTTGCGGGTCAGCGACTCGGGCGAGTGCTCGTGCACGGCCACGGTGCCGGTGGGGACGTGGTGCAGCTCGACGCGCAGGGTTCGACGGCGGAACATCTTCCACACGGCCGCGGCGTACAGGGCGAGCGGCAGGGAGGTGCGGGCGTCGTCGTCGGTCGGCGCCACCCGCGACGTCTTGTAGTCGACGACGACGAGCTCGCCGTCGCGCTCGTCGAGCCGGTCGACGCGGCCGGTGAGCCGCAGGTCGCCGCTGACGAAGGACACCGTGCGCTCGATGCCCACCGGGTGCGTGGCCGGGTCGACGGAGCCGAGGTATGCCGTGACCGCGCCGCGCATCCGGACCCGCCACTCCCGCGACTGCTCACCGTCGCGGAAGCCGACGTCGATCCACGACCGGTCGACGAGCCCGGCCCCCGCGTCGGGCGTGGGGGTCGGCAGGTCCCACCAGTCGCGCAGGGCGTTGTGCACCGCGTTGCCGAGCGAGGTGTGCGCCCGCTGCCGGCGGCGCTCCGGCGCCGGGCGGTCGAGGTACTGCAGGCGGTAGCGGCGCGGGCAGTCGAGGTAGGCGAGCAGCTTGCTCGGGCTCGCGGCGTAGAGCGGCGCGGGCATGCCGGGCAGCGCTCCCTGCGCCGGTTGCGTGCTCATGCCCAGACGCTAGCCGCTGCGGCCGACGGTCCCGCGTCACCGTCCCCAGGTGTCGCCGCGACCTGCGACACTGAGCGGCGATGGCCATCAGCGCGTTCGACCTCTTCTCCGTGGGCATCGGCCCCTCCAGCTCGCACACCGTGGGACCGATGCGGGCCGCGCACACCTTCGCCGAGGGACTGCGCGCCGACGGCCTGCTCGAGCGCGTCGGGCGGGTGCGGGCACAGCTCTTCGGCTCGCTCGGCGCCACCGGTCACGGGCACGGCTCGGTGAAGGCCGTCGTGCTCGGCCTCGAGGGCGAGGCACCCGAGACCACCGACCCCCGCGGCGCGGACCCCCGCCTCGAGGAGGTGCGCGCGACCGGCATCCTGCGGCTCGCCGGCACCCACGAGGTCCGCTGCGCCGTCGACACCGACGTCGTGCTGCACCGCCGGGCCACCCTGCCGTTCCACGCGAACGGGATGCGCTTCACCGCCTTCGCGTCGCCCGAGCCGGTCGAGGGCGAGGAGCCGCTGCGCGAACGCGACTACTACTCGGTCGGCGGCGGGTTCGTCCTCGACGAGGACGAGGTCGGCGAGAACGTCATCATCCCCGACCACACCCCGGTGCGCTTCCCCTTCACGACCGGCGACCAGCTGCTCGCGCGGTGCGCGGAGTCGGGGCTGCCGATCAGCGGCGTCATGATGGCCAACGAGCAGTCGTGGCGCACCGAGGCCGAGGTGCGCGACGGGCTGCTCCACCTGTGGCAGGTCATGCAGGAGTGCGTGGATGCCGGGTGCGCGTCGGAGGGCGTGCTGCCCGGGGGCCTCAAGGTGCCGCGACGTGCCCCTCGCCTCGCCCGCCAGCTGCGCACCGAGCACCCCGGCGACCCGCTCGCGGCCATGGACTGGGTCACGCTCTACGCCCTCGCGGTCAACGAGGAGAACGCCTCGGGCGGGCGCATCGTCACGGCTCCGACCAACGGCGCCGCCGGCATCATCCCCGCCGTGCTGCACTACTACACGCGGTTCGTGCCGGGCGCCGACGACGACGGCGTCGTGCGCTTCCTGCTCACCGCGGCCGCGATCGGCAGCCTCTACAAGGAGAACGCCTCGATCTCCGGCGCCGAGGTCGGCTGCCAGGGTGAGGTCGGCTCGGCGTGCTCGATGGCGGCCGGCGCCCTCGCCGAGGTGCTCGGCGGCACCCCCGACCAGGCCGAGAACGCCGCCGAGATCGGCATCGAGCACAACCTCGGCCTCACCTGCGACCCGGTGGGCGGCCTCGTGCAGATCCCGTGCATCGAGCGCAACGCCGTCGCGTCGGTGAAGGCCATCACCGCCGCGCGGATCGCCCTGCGCGGCACGGGAAAGCAGATCGTGTCGCTCGACAAGGCGATCAAGACGATGCGCGACACCGGCCGCGACATGAAGGTCAAGTACAAGGAGACCGCCCGCGGCGGGCTCGCCGTCAACGTCATCGAGTGCTGACCCCGGGTCCGGACGCGAGGTCGCGGGACGCTCAGGTCACGCGGCACGCGCAGGCCGCGGCACGGCATCCGCCGCCTAGCGTGGGGCCATGTCCGTCGACGACGCCCACACCCGCCCCTCCGGTACCAGCGACCAGACCGTCGAGGCCCTCGGCAAGCTCTCGGAGGCCTTCGAGGTCGTCGAGGACGCCCGGGGCCAGCTCTACGGGTTCCACCGGAAGATCGGGATGGCCGACCTCGCCCTCGGTGAGGCGGTCGACCTGCTCCGGGAGGCCGGGCACACCGAGCTGGCCGGCCGGATCGAGACCGACCTCGTCGGGCGCAACGTCCTCGCCGGGCGCTGGACCTTCCAGGTCGTCGAGGAGTTCGAGGACGGCTACTACACCGCCTTCAGGGAGCACGAGCGCCGGGCCCGCGAGGAGCTGATGGACGGCAAGCGGCACGTGTACGAGGCGGAGATGAAGCAGGACCGCCGCACCCACGGGCGCCCCGGTCACGAGGCGACCCCTCAGGACGTCCCCTCGGGCTGACCCGCGTCCGTCCGCGGTCGGGCGGCCCACCCGTCCCGGGTGAGCCTGCCGCCGCTCCGGTGACGCGACCCGGCGGGCGGTGCCATGATCCGGAGCGTGCGCACCGAGACCGAGGGCTGGACCGAGGGCACCCTGAGCGTCGAGGGACGCAGGATCTTCTACCGGCGCAGCGTCGGGCCGGCGGATGCCGTGCCGATCCTCCACGTCCACGGCTTCGGGATCTCCGGCTCGTACCTCATGCCGACGGCCCGGCTCCTCACCGGCCACGCCGTCAACGTCGTGCCCGACCTGCCCGGCTACGGCCGCAGCGAGCGGCGCGAGCGGACCCTCGGCATCCCGTCGCTGGCCGAGGCGCTCCTCGCCGTCGTCGACCGGCTCGGCCTGGAGAAGGTCGTGCTCGTCGGCAACTCGATGGGCTGCCCGGTCAGCCTCGAGGTCGCCCACGCGGCGCCCGAGCGCGTGCACCGCCTCGTGCTCGTCTCGCCCGCCGGCGGGATCCACAACCAGCCGCTGCCGCGGGCGATCGTCCAGCTCGGGCGTGACGCGACCCGGGAGACACCGCGGATGGCGCGGGTGGCCGTCCCGGACTACCTGCGCTTCGGCCCGCTCAACGCCCTGCGGCTGTTCCACCAGCTCACCGAGTTCCCGTCGCTGGAGCGGCTGGTGCACTCCCCGGTGCCCTCGCTCGCCGTCATCGGCAGCCGTGACCCGCTGATGCCCCACCCGCAGCGGGTCCTGGAGATCGCGCGGATGGCGCCCGAGCACGTGACGCTCGTGGTCATCAGCGGCGCGGCCCACGCCCTCAACTTCAGCCATCCCGGAGAGCTGGCGAACGTCGTCGGCGCCTGGCTCGAGGACCGCGACGTCGTCGACGACCCCGACCAGCCCGGCCTCGCGCGGGTCATCCCGGTCCCCCGCGACTGACCTCGCCGGCGCCCTGCCCGGCACTCGGTCGGGCGCGGGACGTATCAGCCGCCCGCCCCGTGACTCCTCACCGTATGCACATGATCACCCCCGGCATCGCCGCGTCCCTCACCCCGAAGTCCGTCGAGCGCACCGAGCGCGCCCCCCGCGCCCGTCGCCGCCTGCACCTCCCGCGCGTGCGGTTCCGCGTGCCGCACGTGCACCTGCCGCAGCGCCACGCCTGACCCGTCGGCACCGCGCGGGGTGACTCAGCTGAAGACGACCGTCCGGTCGCCGTTGAGCAGCACCCGCGACTCGCAGTGCCAGCGCACCGCCCGCGCGAGGACGCGGGACTCGACCTCCTCGCCGGCCCGAACGAGGTCCTCGGGCGCCATCCGGTGGTCGACCCGCACGACGTCCTGGTCGATGATCGGTCCCTCGTCGAGGTCTGCGGTCACGTAGTGCGCCGTGGCACCGATCAGCTTGACCCCCCGCGCGAACGCCTGGTGGTAGGGCCGGGCGCCCTTGAACGACGGCAGGAACGAGTGGTGGATGTTGATCACCCGCCCCGACAGGTCGCGGCTGAGGTCGTCGGACAGCACCTGCATGTAGCGCGCCAGCACGACGAGATCGATCTCGTGCTCGCGCACGATCTCCCGCAGCCGGGCCTCGGCCGCGGGCTTGCTGTCGGCCGTGACCGGCACGTGGTGGAACGGGATGCCGTAGGACCGCACGAGCGGCTCGAGGTCGGGGTGGTTCGACACGACGGCGGGGATGTGGGTGTTGAGCGCACCGGACCGCCACCGGAAGAGCAGGTCGTTCAGGCAGTGCCCGAACCGGCTCACCATGACGAGCGTGCGGTACGGCGTCGCCGCGTCCCGGATCGACCACTCCATGCCGTATGCCGTGGCCACCGGGGCGAACAGCTCGCGCCACCGCGCCGGGTCGGGTCCACCGACCTCGACGGAGTACCGGATCCGCATGAAGAACTGGTCCGTGCGGACGTCGTCGAACTGCTGGCTCTCCTCGATGTTCGCCCCGTGCTCGAACAGCAGCGCCGTGACGGTGGCGACGATGCCGCGCTGGTCGGGGCACGACAGGATGAGGACGTTCTCGGTGGGCGCGGTGGTCGAGTCGGGCACCAGGCCACGGTACGGCCGCGACGGCATCCGGCCCGAACCCGTCCGGCGCCGACCACGCCGGTCACCAGCGGCTCAGGGTGACCCGCCGCCGTTCGCGAAGGCGATGACCGCGTCGGCCATCATCTGCACCGCGATCGCCGACAGCAGCAGGCCCGCGATCCGCGTCAGGAGCACGATGCCGCTCTCCTTGAGCAGGCGCGCGAGCGGTGACGCGAACCGGAAGGTGAGGAACACGACGAGCAGGGCCGCGACGAGGGCGGCCGCGACGGCCACGACTCCCCCGGGGTCGTCGGCACCCTGAACGGCGAGCATCGTCGCCACGATCGCTCCCGGGCCGGCGAGCAGCGGCGTGCCGAGCGGTACGAGCGCGACGTTGACACCGGCATCCGCGAGCTGTTCCGACTCCGCGCCGGTGAGCAGCTGCAGGGCCACGATGAGGAGGAGCAGTCCACCCGCCCCCTGGAGCGCCGGCAGGGAGATGTGGAGGTAGTCGAGGATCCGCTGCCCGAAGATCGCGAAGGACGCGATGACACCGAGCGCCACGAGCGACGCGCGACGGGCCGCGGCCGCCTTCTGCTTCTGGGTCAGCGGGCCCGTGAGCGCGAGGAAGATCGGGATCGCGCCCGGCGGGTCGAGGATGACGATGAGGGTGACGAACGTCGACGTGAACAGCGTGGTGTCGAACCAGCTCACGGGCGGACCACCGCGGTCCCGGTGGCGAGGGACTCGATCGCCTCGAGCACGTCCGGGGTCGTCGTGTGCTCGCCGAGCCGGTTGAGCTTGCCCTCGCCGTGGTAGTCGCTCGACCCGGTGACGAGGAGGTCGAGGGACCGGGCGAGGTCGGTGAGGTGGCGCACGGCATCCGCGTCGTGGTCGCGGTGGTGCACCTCGAGGCCCGCGAGTCCCGCGGCGGCCAGCTCCTCGACGAGCGCGTCGGAGACGACCCGCCCGCGGGTGCCCGACCACGGGTGCGCGATGACCGGCACTCCCCCGGCGGCCCGCACCACACCCACCGCGTGCACCGGGTCGGGGGCGTAGTGCGCGACGTAGTAGGGGCTGTCGTTGCCGAGCCAGCGCGCGAACGCCTCGTCGCGGTGCTCGACGACGCCTGCGGTGACGAGCGCGTCGGCGATGTGCGGACGACCGGCCGTGGCTCCCTCCTCGACCTCGGCGCGGACCGCCTCGAGCGTCACGGGGATGCCGGCCGCCGCCATCTTCTCGACCATGCGGTCGAGGCGGGTGTCCCGGCTCTCCCGCGCCCGGGCGAGCTCCGCCACGAGGGCAGGGTGCTGTGGGTCTGGGAGGTAGGCGAGCAGGTGGATGCTCTGCCAGCGGCGGCTGCACGACACCTCGATGCCGGGGACCAGCACGATGCCGAGCGCGTCGGCGGCGTCTCTCGCCTCGGCCCAGCCGAGGGTCGTGTCGTGGTCGGTGAGGGCGACGGTGTCCAGCCCGGCGGCGACGGCCTGCGCCACGACCACGGCCGGGGCCTCCGTGCCGTCGCTGGCCGAGGAGTGGGTGTGCAGGTCGATCGCCACCGGGACAGCGTAGTGGCGCGAGGAACCGCCCCCGGCGGGGCAGCTTTCCCGCCCGATCCCGGAACCTTCACCCTCGCACCCGAACATTTCCGGTGCGGAGGTGAAGGTCCTGGTGTCGAGCAGTGGCTCGTCATCCGCGCTCAGGACCGGGACAGGGCGAACTCCACGAGCAGCCGCGCCACCCGCTCCGGGTGGCCGAGCTGCGGCACGTGCCCAGCCGGGAGTACCTCGAGACGGGCGTGGGGGATCAGCTCCGCCGCGGCCCGGGCGTCGGCGACCGACACCACCGGGTCGTGGTCTCCCCAGACCATCAACGTGGGCACGGCCAGTCGGCGCAGGTCGTCGGCGCCGAAGCGGGTGGCGGATCTGGTGCCGAACGGTGTGAGGAGGGCCCTGAGCTCGGCCACGTTGACCGCCATCGCCACCGGGTCGCGCGCTGCGTCGACGAGCGACTCGAACAGGTCGGGGTGCCGAAGGATGGTGTCTCCCTCGCCCACGTCGGACATCAGTCGCCGCAGCATCCGACGGCCGGGTCTCACGGTGCGCGTGAGCACGTCTCCCAGCACCGGCGTCGCGAGGATCCGGATCCCTAGCGGGATGCGGGTTCCGGGAAGGAGTGGGACCGACCCCAGCATGGCCAGTCCGCGCACCCGTTCCGGATGGTCGAGGGCGCACCACACCGCCCAGGTCCCGCCCCCTGACGCGCCCACGAGCACCGCCGAGTCCAACCCGAGCTCGTCGAGGACCTCGGTGACGAAGCGGACCGCGTGGTGCCGGAACTCGCTGCGGGGGAAGGTCTCCGGGTCGCTGAGGCCGAACCCCGGTCGGTCGACGAGGATGGAGCGCACTCCTGTGGAGTGCTCGAGCAGCATCAGGTGCGACAGTGACGACGTGTTGTTCCCGTGCAGGTGCACCACGGGCGGGCCGTCACCGGCCTCGACGACGTGGACGGCTCCGCCCCGCGGCATCCGGATGACGCGGCCCGTGGCGCCGGCTGACCGGACCATCTGCTCGTAGCGCTCTCGGAGCCGGGGCGGGTGCGCCGGTGCGGGCGATCGATTCGTGTTCGCAGCTGTTCTCATCGTGACCCCTTGGCGTGGACTGGTCCTGCTCCAAAGGTCTGCCACCGCAACGCGCCCGGCCAGTTCGAAACTCGAACCTCAGGATCGGACCCCCCGGTGGGAGACTGACCGTTGTGAGCTCGAGCGAGTTCAACGGCTACTGCTCCTACACCAAGGCGATCGAGCACCTGGGTGACCGGTGGAGCCTGCTCATCGTGCGAGAGCTCGGGACCTTCGGGCCGCAGGGGTTCAACGACCTGGTCGCCGGGCTACCCGGGCGGATCTCGCGCTCGGTGCTCGCGGATCGGCTGCGCCGCCTGGAGACGCTAGGTCTGGTGTCGCGCGCCGACCCCGACGACCAGCACCCGGCTTACCGCCTCACCGCGGTCGGTGACGGCCTGATGGGGCCGCTCGGCTCGCTGCGCACCTGGGCGGAGACGTGGCTCCCGGAGGACCCCGACATGTGGGAACGGGACCCGGACGTCGTGCTCGGCTGGCTCGCCCAGCGGGTGGACCCTGACCGCGTGCCCCGGCGGCCGGTCGTCCTGGAGCTCCGCCTGCCCCACCGGCTCGACCGGAGGTACTGGCTCGTGCTCGAGCACGGCGCCGAGGCATACGGCTGCCTCAGGGACCCCCTGTTGGACGAGAGCCGCTACGTCTACGTCGAGGCCCCGATGCCGGTGCTCCTGGCGCTGGCGCGCGCCCGGTGCGACTGGTCGGACGCGTTCGGGGACGGCTCGGTCACGGCCTCCGGCGACCCCGACCTGGTGAGCCACCTGGCCGGATGGTTCCACCGCGCCTCGGTGACCGCGCCGTCCTCGGGCGCGGGCGGCTGACGCCCCGGCTGGGGGTGGTCAAGCCCCGGCCGTGGGGGTCGTGGGGCTGCTGGGGCCGGGCCAGTTGCGGTCGGGCACCGGTGTCGGCCGCCCCGGCTGCTCGCCGCCGCGCGCCTCGAGGTAGCTGGCCTTCGGGACCATGACCTTGCGCCGGAAGACGCACACGACGGTGCCGTCCTGCTTGTAGCCGATCGTCTCGACGTGGACGACGCCTCGGTCGTCCTTGCTCGTGCTCTGCCACTTGTCGAGGACGGTCGTCTCGCCGTAGAGGGTGTCGCCATGGAACGTCGGAGCAACGTGCCTCAGGCTCTCGATCTCCAGGTTGGCGATGGCCTTGCCGGAGACGTCGGGCACCGACATGCCGAGCAGGATCGAGTAGACGTAGTTGCCGACGACCACGTTCTGCCCGAACTGGGTGCTCTCCCCCGCGTAGTTCGCGTCGAGGTGCAGCGGGTGGTGGTTCATCGTCAGCAGGCAGAACAGGTGGTCGTCGTACTCCGTCACGGTCTTGCCGGGCCAGTGCTTGTACGTCGCCCCGACCTCGAACTCCTCGTAGCTGCGCCCGAACTGCACGTGCCCTCCTCGACGTCGCGACCTGCGGTGGCCCGGGGCGGTGTCCCGGGCGGTGCGGTGACCATCCTCCCGTGGGCACGTGGCATCCGGCAGCCGGATGCCGCGTGCCGTTCCTCACGCCGGACGCTGGTGGCGGAGCCCGTCGCGCCACGGACGGGGTCGTCTTCAGGTCGTGAAGTGTCCCTGACGCAGAACCTGCCTCAGGACCCGGTCCCTCCTGCGTCCTGAGGCAGGTGCTGCGTGAGGGCCTTTCGGATGAGGGCGCTGACCCGGCCAGGCCGGTCGAGGTCGGCCCATGTGACCCGCACGACGGCATAGCCCAGTGACCGCAGCCGGTCCTCACGGCGCTTCTCTGCGACGAGCGCTGCCCTCCCTTCTGCGCCCTCGTACTTCACGGCGCCGTCGAACTCAACGACGACGCGGTTCCCGACAAGGAAGTCGACCCGCCCGACCAGGGCGCCGAGCTCGTCATGGATCTCGACCTGGGAGCGCGTCTCGAGCCCGAGGTCACCGAGGAGCAGGCGTGTGCGCGTCTCCCCGACCGACTCGCACGCGCAATCCGCTCTGGCGAGGAGGTCGTCGGCGATGCGACGCTCGCGGGGCGTCGCCACCAGGGCGGAGAGGGCCCCGGCCGCCTCGCGGGCACCGACTCGCCGGTCGTGCAGTGCCCTGTCGAAGGGGACCATTCCGGCGAGCAGGCCGGCCCTCAGTGTCACCTGGGCGATGGCGACGCCGATCGTGACGGTGCGGAAGCCGTCCGCCACGAGCGGCTGGAGGGTTCCTCGCGGGTGGAGCCGGACCCCGCCGACCAGGCGCACCCGCGAGACGTCGCCGAGCAGGTCGACGACCCGCGGCCAGCACCCGGCCACCGGGAGCCCATGGAGGGCCAGTGCGGCCTCATGGCTCGCGACCGACCGTGAGGTACGGCTCGCGAGCACGGCCCTGGTGCGCAGGGCGAACCGGGCCCTGTCGTCACCGGCGCGCCATGCCTCGCCGAGCACGTAGGCACCCCGCCGCACCCGCACGAGCTCGCCGGTGCGGCACAGGCGCACTAGCCCGTGCTCGTCCACGTCGACACCGGCCGCCTGCGCCGTCGTGACGACGGAGCCGCGGCACTCGGCGAGGGAGAGCAGTCGTGCGTCCACCCGGAGACTGTCTCCCATCCCGACCGATCTGCCGCGGGGTTCTCCACAGGCCCGGTCGTGGACGCAAAACCTGCCGCCCGACGCAGGAGCTCTTACGTCCGCATGCACTTCCTGCGTCCAGAAGGTCCGGTGCAGCGGTGGGGCACCGGCATACGCTGCGGCCATGGGTGACTTCATCGGCGCGGTCGACCAGGGGACGACGAGCACGCGGTTCATCGTCTTCGACCACGACGGCCGGCCGGTCGCGAGCCACCAGCTCGAGCACGAGCAGGTGCTGCCGCGCGCCGGGTGGGTGGAGCACAACCCCCTCGAGATCTGGGACCGCACGCGGACCGTCATCGGCAGCGCCCTCACCACGGCCGGTCTGGCCACGTCCGACCTCGCCGCGATCGGCGTGACGAACCAGCGGGAGACCGCCATCGTCTGGGACCGCCGCACCGGGCGGCCCCTCCACCACGCCATCGTCTGGCAGGACACCCGCACCGACTCGATCGCCAAGGCCCTCGACGCCGACGGCCGCGGCGACGTCATCCGGCACAAGGCCGGGCTGCCGCCGGCCACGTACTTCTCGGCGGGCAAGGTGCAGTGGATGCTCGAGAACGTCGACGGCCTGCGCGACGCCGCCGAGCGTGGCGACGCCCTCTTCGGCACTCCGGACACGTGGGTCATCTGGAACCTCACGGGCGGCCCGGACGGCGGCATCCACGCCACCGACGTGACGAACGCCAGCCGCACGATGCTCATGGACCTCACGACGCTCGACTGGGACGACGAGCTGCTCGGCTTCTTCGGGATCCCGCGACGGATGCTGCCGACGATCCACGCGAGCAGTGACGCCACGGCATACGGCACGACGACGGGCGCGCGTGGCTCGACCCCGGTGCCGATCACCGGCGTGCTCGGCGACCAGCAGGCCGCGACGGTCGGCCAGGTGTGCTTCGAGCCGGGCGAGGCGAAGAACACGTACGGAACCGGCAACTTCCTGCTGCTCAACACCGGGGAGGAGCTCGTGCGCAGCACGAACGGGCTCCTCACGACCGTCGCCTACCAGCTCGGCGACGCCCGGCCGGTCTACGCCCTCGAGGGGTCGATCGCGGTCACCGGAAGTGCCGTGCAGTGGCTGCGCGACCAGCTCGGCATCATCTCGGGTGCCTCGGAGGTCGAGACGCTCGCCGCGTCCGTCGAGGACACCGGGGGCGTCTACTTCGTCCCCGCGTTCAGCGGCCTCTTCGCTCCGTACTGGCGCAGTGACGCCCGGGGCGCCATCGTGGGCCTGTCGCGGTTCAACACCAACGCCCACCTGGCCCGCGCCACGCTCGAAGCCATCTGCTACCAGAGCCGCGACGTCGTCGACGCGATGGCGGCCGACTCAGGCGTCGCGCTGACGACCCTCAAGGTCGACGGCGGCATCACGGCGAACCGGCTCTGCATGCAGCTGCAGGCCGACGTCCTCGGCGTCCCCGTCTCCAAGCCCACGGTGCCCGAGACGACCGCGCTCGGGGCGGCGTATGCCGCGGGGCTCGCGACCGGGTTCTGGTCCGGCACCGACGAGCTGCGCGCCAAGTGGGCGGAGGACGAGCGGTGGGAGCCGCGCTGGACCGACGAGCAGCGCCGCGACGGCTACGCCGGGTGGCGCAAGGCGGTGGAGCGCACCCTCGACTGGGTCGACGTCGAGTAGGGCTGTGCCACCACCGCAGGGGTGAATGCCGTTCACCCGCACCGGCATCCCGTCAGACGAGCGGCTTGTCGAGTGCGTCGTAGACGATGCGCGACACCCGGTTGATCGTCTCCTTGCCGTAGGTGAACCCGTTCGGGCTCTTGGACAGGATCGCCATCTGGTAGCTGCGCCCGTAGCCGGAGACGAACCCGAACGAGTTGAGCCGGTACCCCGTCGACATCGGCCCCCACCCGTTCTTGAGCTCGACGTGCGCGGCGTCGGGCAGCGGGTCGCCGAGCCCCCAGCGCTGGGTCGACGTGACCGTGGCCATGAGGTCCCGCACGTAGGAGCGGCGCCCCGGCGACAGGTAGGTGCCGAGCACGAGCTGGTTCATGAGCTGCACGAGGTCGCGGGTGGTCGTCGTGGAGTGCCCCCACCAGCCGGTCGACCCGCCGCGCACCGTCGTGCTCGCCATCCCCAGCTGGTCGGCGACCCGCTGGCAGGTCGACACCCCGATCTGGGCGAGCAGGGTGTCGGTGGCTGCGTTGTCCGACGTGCGGATCATCTTGCTGGCCAGCGACTTCTGCGTCGACGTCAGGGCCAGCCCGCGGTCCTGCGCCCGCTTGAGCGTCGCGACGAGGATCAGCACCTTGATCGTGCTGTAGCTCTGCAGCGTGCGCGGCCGCCAGTGGAAGTACCTCCCGTCGCGGTTGTCCCGCACGACCAGCCCGATCGTGCCCACCCGGGAGTCCGCGTAGCGGTCGAGTGCCGCGGTCAGGGCGGTGCGGGTCTCGATGCCGGCGGCGGATGCCGGCGCCGCACCGACCACCCCCAGGCCCAACCCACCGAGCGTCGCGCCCGCACCCCCGAGGACGAGCGCCCTCCTCCCCACCACGTGTCCGGTCATGGTGGCCACGTCAGCTCAGCGGGACGTCGAGCGCGTCGAAGACGATGCGGGACAGCCGGTTCACCGTGGTCTGGCCGTACGAGTAACCGTTGGACGACCGGGACAGGAACGACATCTGGTAGCTCCGGCCACGGCCCGACACGTGACCGACCCCGTTGAGCCGGTAGCCGTCGGACCTCGGGCCCCAGCCGTTCTTGAGCTCGACGTGCACGTCGTCGGGCAGCCCGTCGCCGAGCCCCCACGTCTGGGTCGAGGTCACCGTGCTCATGAGCTCGCGCACGTACGCGCGACGGCCCGGCGAGAGGTAGGTGCCGAGGACCAGGTGGTTCATCATCTGCACGAGGTCGCGCGTGGTCGACGTGGAGTGACCCCACCACGTGCTCGACCGGAACGTCGTGCCTCCGAGCACCACGGTGCTGTTCATCCCGAGCTGCTCGGCGACGGCCCGGCACCGCGTGACGCCGACCTGGGTGATGAGCGTGTTCGTCGCGTCGTTGTCGGAGTGGCGGATCATCCGCGAGGCCAACGACTTCTGCGTCGAGGTGAGCGCCTTGCCCCGGTCCTGGGCCACCTTGAGCGTCGTGATGAGGATGAGCACCTTGATGGTGCTGTGGGTCTGCTGCGTGCGGGGGCGCCAGTGGAAGTAGCGGCCGTTGCGGTTGTCGCGCACGACGAGGCCCGCGACCCCCGCGCGCGTCGCCATGTACCGGTCGAGCGCCGCCGTGAGCTCGGCACCGGTGTCGACACCGGCCGCGTGCGCCGGCGCGGTGACGAGCCCGAGTGTGCCGAGGGCGAGCCCGGCCGATCCCCCGACGACGAGTGCCCGTCTGCCCACCACGTGACCGGTCATGGCGGCCAGCGTAGCCGCCACGTGGTCCTCGACCCGGTCAGGCCAGCCGGTCCGCGAGCGCCTCGTGGCAGATGCCGGCGGCCCCGGAGATGGTCCTCCGGCCGTAGCGGAACCCGGCCGGGCTGTTGGACAGGATGCTGAGCACGTAGTCACGGCCGTCACCGCTGACCCAGCCGGTCGAGTTGAGCCGGTACCCGTCGGGCAGCGGCCCCCAGCCGTTCTTCGCCGCGACGTAGGCATCGGCGTCCTCGTCCTCTGCGGCGAAGACGCCCCACCGCTGCCCCGGCACGACGTCCGCCATGAGGAAGCGCGCCTGCGCGCGGCGCCCGCCGTCGAGCACGTCGTCGGTGGACAGCAGCGCCCCGGTCATGAGGTTCAGGTCCCCGGGCACGGTCCGCCAGAACCCCCACCAGCCCTCGTCGATCTCGGTGCGCTCCATCCCGACCATGGCGGCGACCCGCCGCACCTCGTCGCGGCCGGCCTGGGCGAGCAGCGTCTCGGTGGCGGCGTTGTCGCTGCGCGTGATCATCCGGCGGGCGAGCTTCTTCTGAGCGGCGGTGAGCTGCTTCCCAGCCTCCTGCGCCTGGCGCAGCACCGTCGTGAGGATGAGCACCTTGATCGTGCTGTAGCACTCCGCCTCGCGGGCGTCGTGGCGGAACACCTCGCCGCGCGTGAGGTCGACGAGCTCGAGTCCCAGGGAGCCGCTGCGCCCGTCGAGGTACTCCTCGAGCCGGGCCGCCAGCCGGGGTGCCTCGACCGTGCTGCGGGCGGCCGCGGCGACGGTCACGGGGGCCGAGGCGGAGGGCGAGGGTGACGCGCTCGCGGAGGTCGTGGTGGATGCCGTCGCGCTCGGCGACGCGGCGGCGCCACCGGCCGCCGTGACCCGCGGCGAGCCCCCGGAGTCGCACCCCGCGAGCAGCGCCAGACCGAGCGCGGCGCCGCTCCCGGTGAGCAGGCGCCGGCGGTTCAGGGGTACGGACGTCACCGCACAAGGGTACGGAGCGATTCGGCCCGTCCCGAACGCTCGGCTGGCAGGACTCTCAGGTCGGGTCGCGCTGCGCCCGTCAGCGGAGCAGCGTCACCGGCGGGCCGTGGTGTCCGCAGCGCGCCAGCACCTCCCCGTCGAGCTCGACCACCGGCAGCGTGTCGTCACCGCGAGGACGGGTGCCGTCGGGCGCCCACGGGTGCTCCATCGCGACGTGTGCCACCGGCATCCGCGCGCGGGCGTCGGCGACGGCGGCCTCGACAGCGCGGGTCTCCTCGGTGGGCCAGTACATCCGCGTCACGGAGTGCCAGACGACCGTGAGCACCTCGGGACCCGCCGGCTCCGTCAGCTGCTCGACGACCCAGTCGGCCGCCGTGGCCCGGTCGACCGTCGGCGGCGCGTCACCCGCCACCCGGAGGGCGGCGGCGAGCCGCTCGTGGCGGTCGAGCTGCCACGGCCAGACGAAGGAGGTGAGGTACTGGGCGCCATCGGGTGTCGACGCGTCGACCGGTGACAGGTCACAGCCCCGCCGCCCGACGACCTCGAAGGGCTTGGGGACGAGGCCGGGGGCACCGCAGCCGCCGACGACGAACGGCGATTCCACCGGGCCGTGCGCCCAGCCGTCACCTGCGAGCCGGTAGCCGTCGAGGAGGAGGCCGAGGCCCGCGGAGGCGCCCGGCTCGAGCAGGCGCACCCGGTGCAGCCCCGTGCGGCGGACGGCCTCCGAGAGCCCGACGAGCAGGGCCACCGTGCGGGCGGGCTCGTTGGTCTGCGGGGTCCGCGTCAGCGACTCGTGCAGCTCCTCGACGTGCACCGCGAGCACCGGCCGCACGAACGCCCACGCGTCCCCGGGGTCGAGGTCACCGCCCAGGCACGGGTAGAAGCCCCGGAGCTGCGGCTCCTCACCGCGCAGGACGATGCGGAACAGCCCCGCGAGCATCCGCAGCTGGGGGAAGGCCTGCGCCGGGGCGTCCTCCCAGCCCTCGAAGATCTCGCGGGTGATCCCCCCGACGTCCCAGTCGTCGGCCATCTCGGCGAGCAGCACGGCGTAGAGGTGGTCTGCCTCGGGGCCGAAGTGCGCACGGAAGTGGTCGCTCAGCTCGTCGGGCACCGGCACCCCTACTTCTTGGTGCGGGTCGGACGAGGCGTCGGGGGCCCACCCTTGCCCGGCTTGGTGCGCGTGGGCTCGGCGCTCGGCGTCGGGCCGGGGGTCGGCTCGGCGGAGGGGACGGCCACGACCGTGGCGGTCGGGGATGGCGTGGGGCTGGGCACGACGAGGACGACAGGTGTGGTCGAGCTCGTGGGCACCGGGGTGGGCGCGGTGTCGAACGGCGCGGTCGACTCGGCGGAGGACTGCGTCCGCTCCGGGGTCCGGGAGGGCTGGGTGCCGTCCTCCCCGACCGCCCAGGCGATGCCCGCCGAGCCCACGAGGGCCACCGCCCCGACGATGACGACATGGCCGTGGCGGCGCGGTGCGCTGTGCCGACCCATCGGGGCAGTCTTTCACAGGACGGCTCGGACAGCGGCTCGTGGCAGCATGGGGTCGGTGAGCGAGCAGCAGAAGCAGACAGACAACCGGGGTCGGGCGACGACCGACGAGTTCCGCGCCTTCGTGCGCGAGGGCTGGGCTCCCCGCTCGGCCGGGGCCACCGGTCCGGCACCTGCGGCGGCGCATGCCGCGGCCCGGCGGGCGCTGCTCAGCGCGGCGTACCCCAGGCAGCGGCTCGTCGTCCCGGCGGGCGGCCTCAAGGTGCGCAGCAACGACACCGACTACGTCTTCCGGCCGCACACCGCGTTCGCGTGGCTGACCGGCCTGGGGGCCGACCGCGAGCCGGATGCCGTCCTCGTCTTGGAGCCGGCCACCGGCGACGACGGTGCGACCGGCCACGAGGCGGTGCTGTACTTCCGCCCGCTCGCCGACCGCGACAGCGACGAGTTCTTCGCCGACGCCCGCTATGGCGAGTTCTGGGTCGGGGCGCGCCCGACGCTCGCCGACGTCGAGCTCGAGCTCGGCGTCACCGCCCGGCACATCGATGAGTTCGAGGCCGCCGCCGCGAAGGATGCCGGGGAGGTCACCGTCCGCCTGGTGCGGGACGCCGACGCCGAGCTGACCGCCCGCCTCGACGCCGCCCGTGTCGAGAACGGCGCCACCGAGGAGTCGCTCGCGGAGTCCGACGACGCCCTCGCCCACGACATCTCGCACCTGCGGATGCGCAAGGACGACTACGAGGTCGAGCAGATGCGCGCCGCGGTCGAGGCCACCCACCACGGGTTCGACGCGATGGTCGCCGAGCTCTCGAACGCCGTGGAGAAGGGTCGCGGCGAGCGCTGGCTCGAGGGCGTCTTCGCCCTCCACGCGCGCCACCTCGGCAACGGTGTCGGCTACGACTCGATCTGCGCCGCGGGCGACCACGCGAACACCCTGCACTGGATCAAGAACACCGGCGACGTCCGCGAGGGCGAGCTCGTGCTCATCGACGCCGGTGTCGAGGTCGACGCGCTCTACACCGCCGACATCACCCGCACGTTCCCGGTGTCTGGGACCTTCACCGAGGCCCAGCGCGAGATCTACGACGCCGTCTACGCCGCGCAGGAGGCCGCCATGGCCGCGGTGAAGCCGGGCAACGCGTTCTCCGACGTGCACGCCGCGGCCATCCGCGTCATCGCCCAGCACCTCCACGCATGGGGCCTGCTGCCCGAGGGCGTCTCGGTCGAGGACACGCTCGACAAGGAGCACGGGCAGTACCACCGCCGCTGGATGGTGCACGGCACCTCGCACCACCTCGGGCTCGACGTGCACGACTGCGCGCTGGCCACGCGCGAGGAGTACATGGATGCCGTGCTCGAGCCCGGCATGGTGCTCACCGTCGAGCCGGGCCTGTACTTCAAGGCCGACGACCTCCTCGCACCCGAGCGCTTCCGCGGGATCGGCGTGCGGCTCGAGGACGACGTCGTCGTCACCGAGGACGGCTGCGAGAACCTCTCGGCGGCGATGCCGCGACGCGCCGAGGACGTCGAGGCCTGGATCGCCGACGCCCGGTCGTCCTGACCCGCGCGCCGACCCCCCGGACCCGGCCGCCCCTGACCCACCCGACCTCGTGCGAGGTGGAGAGGGTCAGCCGCGGCGGATGACGTCGAACAGCGCCGCGTGGTCGACGCCGACGGCCTGGCCTCCGCCGCCGAGGATCATCTGGAGAAGGTCGCGCGGCGCCGGGAAGTCGCTCGGCAGGGCCGCGTTGTAGGCCTCGTGGGCCTCGAGCGAGTGCACCGACGCCTCGAAGTGCTCCCCCGACACGTCCACCCAGTGCGTGGGTGAGGCGCTGCCCGCCACCGCGAGCGCCTTGACGCCGCCCCACGGCTCGAGCCCCTCGTCGCTGAGCTCGGTGTGCAGCCAGCGGTTGCCGGCATCCGCGACGGCATCCAACGTGGCGAGTCCCACGGCACGGTGGTCGGCCTGGTTGACCATGCCGCCGCCGAACCGCTCGCCCCACGTCTGGGCGACGACGAGGTCGGGCCGGGCCCGGCGGATGGCCCGGGTGATGTCACGCCGCAGCGCCACGCCGTACTCGATGGCGCCGTCGCGGTGGTCGCCGAAGTCGACGACGTCGACCCCGACCCGCCGGGCGCTCTCGCGCTCCTCCTCCTCGCGGACGCGGGCTGCCTCGTCGGGGGGCATCGTGTCGATGCCGGCCTCGCCGCGGGTGAGGAGGAAGTAGCTGACGGTCGCGCCCTCGCCCACCCAGCGGTGGACGGCGGCGGCCGTGCCGTACTCGATGTCGTCGGGGTGCGCGACGACGCACAGGACGGAGGAGAAGGGGCCCTCGAAGGGCTCGAGCTGCGGTCGGTCCTCAGGCATGGGGGTCAACCTACGCCCGACCGGACGCTGGGGGCGAGGAACGACGAGCGAGGGCGACCCGGTCACGCACGTCCACCGAGCCCCGGTGGAGCACCACCACCCCGTCGGCGGCCAGGCCGCGCAGCACCCGGTTCGTCGTGGCCCGGGAGGCGCCCGCCAGGTCCCCGATGTCGGTCTGCGTGAGGGGAACTGCGACCGGCGCGCGGGGGTCGGGGGGCCCGTACCTCTCGCAGAGCTCGGACAGGCGGCGGACGACCCTCTGGTCGGCCGGCACGTGCAGCGCCTCCACGAGGTGGTCGGACAGCCGGCTGACCCGCTCGGCGAGCAGGTCGACGAGCAGACGCTCCACCCCCGGGTGGCTCGAGCAGAGCCGCTCGAACTCGGCGAACGAGAGCGTGTGGGTCACGGCCGGTTCCAGCGCGACGACGGTCGACGTGCGGCGTGCCCTGACCGAGAGCATCGCCATCTCCCCGAACGCGTCACCCGGGCCCAAGATCGAAAACGTCACTGTCTCACCGGTCGTCGTGCTCCGACGTGCGGCGAGTCGTCCCTCGGCGACGAAGTGGACGGTGTCGGCCGGGTCGTCCTCGTGGAAGACGACCTCCCCGCGCGCGAACCGCCGCCGGTGGGTCGAGCCGAGCACCACCCGCCGGTCTGCGTCCGGAAGTCCTTGGAGGAGTCCCCAGTCCATGCCGATCAGTGGAGCACGACCCGGCGACTGTGTCACGGCCGGCACACACGGTGAGTGCCGGCCGGGACTGACCCCGTCCCCGTCCTCAGCGACCGTGGGACCAGGACGCACCACGGGTTCGGCGCGACGGAGGAGAGGAGAAGGACATGAGCACCCACAGGCACCACGACATCGCCCACCACCACCCGAGCGTGCACCGGGTCCGGGGCAGCTGGGTGTGGGAGTGCCGCTGCGGCGGCGCCTCCCGGCGGACGGTGAGCGAGCAGAGGACCTGGCGCCAGGCGGTGATCGAGGCCCTGCTGCACGCAGAGGCCCTCGCGCCCTGACCCGGGTCAGATGGGCAGGGGTGGCGGACGCAGCGCCTCCCGTGCCTCGGCGAGCAGAGCCTGCTCGGCACGCTCGTAGAGCTCCTGGGCGGCCTCCGGGGTGTCGCTGATGGCCGTCATCCCCACCCTGCCGAAGGTCGTCAGGGCACTCATCATGTGGAAGACGACGCCGGTCTCACGGGCCTGGTCGAAGTGCAGCCCGGACCGCGCGAGGAGGTCGAAGAGGTCCTCGACCCGCAGCCCACGCAGGCTCGCGTCCTCGAGGTGGTCGGTCGCCACGAGGTGACGCTCCTCCCCGCCGGGTGTCACGAACCGTCCCAGGTCGGGGTCGTAGCGACCGTCGGTGAGGAACTGGAGGGTGAGGAAGGGATGCGTCGTCCCGCCCTTGCGAAGGTTGACCTCGATGGCGTGTGCCTGCCAGGCATCGCCCTGGCGCACGGTGACGAAGTCGATCGCGAACCTGCCGAGGACGCCCTCCTGCGCGAGGAGCTCGCCGATCCGCTGGGCGTCCGCCGTGATGAGCCCGGCGTAGGCCGCGTCCGCCGGGAAGCAGCACCCGAGGTAGGTCTGGCCGCTCGGGCCCCCGAGCACCTGGTCGTGCGTCGAGAGCACCTCGACCTCACCCACGGGGGTCACCCGCATCTGCACGCTCGGGCTGCGCAGCTCGTCGCCGGCGATCCTCTCCTCGACGATGCCGCCCCGTTCCTCGAGCTTCGCCAGGTAGGCGCCGACGTCGATCCTGTGGTCCTCGAGCTCCATGGCCGCGACCCTGGCCGCGACGGCATCCGCCTCGTCGGGGCTCCCCGGGGCCGGCAGGTCCCTGAGGTCGACGACGGCGTTGCCCGCACCGGACACCCCCTCGTTGAGCTTGACCATCGCCCCGGAGGCGTCCGGTCGCTGCGCCCGGAGGGACACCAGCGACCTCTCGAGGTCGTCGCGGGAGTGCAGGTCCTCGAACCCCGCGGGGTAGCGGATGCCGGCGCGCGCGAAGAGACGTCGGCAGCCCGTCTTGGTGCCCAGGGGGAAGAGCCTGGGGTCCGCGCCGTACATCGGGATGCCGAGCAGCACCGCGAGGTCGCGCTCGGCGTTCGTCGTGTTGTAGGGGATGAGGTGGGAGACGGTCCGGTCCGGGATGAGGTCCCGGATCCGCCGGAGGATGCGCGGGCGCGCGAGCAGCTTCTCCGTCAACGGCTCCGGCCCGGAGTCACCGATGGAGACGAGGGAGAGCCTGGCGCGCGCGTGGCTCGGGATGACGCCGGGGAGCAGCGACAGGTAGTACTCGACGATGAGGGGGTCGATCGGCATGGACGTCACGTACACCATCCGCAGCCGCGGCTGGCGCAGGAGCAGGAGGAGGAAGAGGAGCCGCTCCTCCAGTGCCTGGTTCATCCCGCCGCTGCCCTTCACGACCCGGTCGACCGACATGGAGGGCACGACCACGACCGACTCCCGCGGGTCACCCCGCCGGATGGCCCGCCAGACGTCCGGGAGCTTGGCCTGCAACCCGTCGAAGATCGCGTTGCGGCCGTCCTCGTCCAGCTCCAGGGTGCTCGACCCCGGTCCCATCGCGTCGCTCATGGCGCCACCTCCGCTCCCTGCACGCCGATGATCTCGTGCACGTCCACCGACCGGCTGATTCCCTTGAGGTCGAGCGGGCCGACCTCCCTGCTGTCGACCTCGCCCAGGACCCCGTCCAGCACCCGCTGGGTGACGAGGATCTGGCCGGCCCCCGCCTCGGCGCAGAGCCGCGCCGCGAGGTTCGTGACCGTCCCGATGGCCGCGTAGTCGTATCGACCGGGGAAGCCCACGCGCCCGAGCGTCGCGTACCCCTGGGCGATCCCGACCCCGAAGCCCAGGTCGTGCCCGCGGCGGCGCCACAGCTGCGAGAGCTCGGCGACCCGGGCCCGCATGTCGACTGCCATCCGGACCGCCCGGTCCGGCGCGTCCGGACACGGCACCGGGTCGTTGAAGAAGACGAGCAGGCCGTCGCCCGCGAAGTGCTCGAGCGTTCCCTCGTACTGGAACACGAGCTCGCCGAGCGCGTGGTGGTACTCCGCCAGGACCTCCATGGTCTCCTCCGGCTCGGCGCGCTCGGCGAAGGCCGTGAACCCCCGGAGGTCCGTGAAGACGGGCGTGATCTCCCTGCGATGGCTCTGGAGGAAGGACTCGTCCCCACTGTCCACCACGAGCCCCACGATCTGGGGCGAGAGGAAGCGCCGCAGTCGGCCGAGCCTCTCGAGCTCGGACACCTGCGCCTCGACCCTGGCCTCGAGCTTCTCGTTCCACTCCGCGAGCGCCTCGGCCTGCGCCGTCACGGTGTCGTGGTAGCGCTTGACCCTGACGAGGGACCGCACCCTCGCGAGGAGCTCTGCCTGGTCGAGGGGCTTGGTGATGAAGTCGTCCGCGCCGGCCTCGATCGCGCGGACCTTCTCGGCGTCGCCGCTCGCCGTCACCATGACCACGGGGATGAAGGACGTCGAGGGCTCCTGGCGAATCCGGCGGCACGTCTCGTACCCGTCCAGGCCCGGCATCATCACGTCGAGCAGCACGACGTCGGGGATCTGGCGCTGCAGGACCTCGAGCGCGGCCTCCCCGGACGACGCGGACACCACCCTGAAGCCCCGCGGCGACAGGACCGCCTCCATGAGGCGGAGGTTCTGCGGCAGGTCGTCCACGACGAGGACGGTGGCGTCGTCGGTGTTCACGGGGTGCCGTCCGGGCCGCGCGCGTGCCGGCGCACCTGGTCCGGGAGGTCGCGCACGCTGATCGGCTTCTCCAGGTACCCGTCGAAGCCGGACCCGAGCGCGCGCTCCCGGTCGGCCCGCATCGCGAAGGCGCTCACCGCGACGACCGGGATGCCGGCCGTCCGCGGGTCGCCCCGCAGCTGCTGGAGCGCGGCGTGTCCGTCGATGCCGGGCAGCTGGAGGTCCATGAGGATGACGTCCGGCATCCCCTGCCGCGCGGCCGGCAGCGCCTCCTCCCCCGTCGTCACGGAGGTGACCGCGAAGCCGGCGTACTCCAGCACGTCTCGGGCCAGCTTGAGGTTGCGCGGGTTGTCCTCGACCAGCAGCACCGACAGCTCGCTCATGACCATGCCTCTCCGGCGCCCCCGGTGGCCGCCACCTGCATCAACCGGTCGGCGAGCCAGCTGAGGTCCAGCTCACCCTTGGACGCCACGAACTCGATCCGTCCCTGCAGCCGACGGCGGTCCGTCGCCGTCAGCGACTTCGCCGTGAGGACGACGACCGGGATCGCCGCGGTGCGGGGGTCCGCGTGCAGCGCGTCGATGACGGCGAACCCGTCGAGGTCGGGCATGAGGAGGTCGACGAGGGCGACCGACGGGAGCACGGAGCGGATGACGGAGATGGCCTCGGCGCCCCCGCTGCACGTCGTGACGGTCCACCCGTGTGGCTCCAGGGTCGCCCGAACCAGCTCGAGGGCGGCCGGGTCGTCGTCGATGACGACGATGTCGCGTCGCGAGCTCGTCTCGTCGACCCGTTCGGCGACCGCGCGCCACACCGCCCCGAGCAGGCCCTCCTTCGACACGGGCTTGACGAGGTAGTCCGAGGCTCCGAGCGCGAAGCCCCGGCCCCGTTCGGGCAGCACGGTCACGACGACGACCGGGGTGGCCGCGATCCGCGGGTCTGCCTTGATCACGCTGAGGACGTCCCAGCCGTCCATGCCCGGCAGGTGGATGTCCAGGACCACGGCCGCGGGGCGGAGGGCCCTGACCGCCGCCAACCCCTCCTCGCCCGTGCGCACATGGACCGGGCGCAGGCCCGCGGCTGCGAGGTGCACGGCGACGAGCTCCGCGGAGCCGGGGTCGTCCTCGATGACGACGACGGCACGACGTGCGTCCTCGACCGCCGGCTCGCGCCACCCGGGGTCGGGCGCACCGGGCCGTACCCGCCGAGGGAGGGCGAGGCCGAAGGTGCTGCCCAGGCCGACCTCGCTCTCGAGCCACATCCGGCCCCCGTGCAGCTCGACGATCCGCCGGGTCAGGGTCAGGCCCAGACCTGTCCCCTCCGAGCTCGACGCGGACCGCGTGCCCTGCTGGAAGGAGTCGAAGATGCGGGACCGGTCGGACTCCGCGATGCCGATGCCCGTGTCCGTGACGGTGATGAGGACCTCGGGGCCCCCGGTCCAGGCCCGCACCGTGACGCTTCCACCCTCCGGGGTGAACTTGACGGCGTTGCCGATGAGGTTGAGCAGGACCTGCTTGAGCCGCAGCTCGTCGGCCGTGAGGTGGGTCGGCACGTCCGCGGCGTCGAAGCGGAGCTCCACGCCGAGCTGGCCCGCGCGCTCACGCACCAGCGCGAGCACGCTCTGGATCGCGTCCCCCGCCGCAAAGGTCGTGACCTCCAGCTCCATGCGGCCCGCCTCCACCTTCGACAGGTCGAGCACGTCGTTGAGCAGGGCGAGGAGGTGGCGCCCGGCATCGAGGATGTCCTGCACGTACTCGGCCTGGCGGTCGTTGAGCTCCCCGAACATCCGCTCCAGCAGCACCTCCGAGAATCCGATGACCGCGTTGAGCGGGGTGCGGAGCTCGTGCGACATGCTCGCGAGGAAGTCGGACTTGTGCTGGCTCGTCGTGGCCAGCTCGCGGCTCTGGAGCTCGAGCTGCTGGTACAGGCGCGCGTTGGTGAGGGCGACGGCCGACTGGCTGGCGAAGGCCGTGAGCATGTCGCACGTCTCGTCGTCGAACGCGCCGGTCGTCATCCGGCGCACGACGAGGACCCCGACGATGCGCTCCGACCGGGTCAGAGGGATGGCGACCAGCGAGCGCCAGCCCGCGTCGACGAGGACCTTCAGGTGGGGGTCGAGCTCGACCTCGGACAGGTCCGGGACCTGCACGGGCACGCCCGACGTGGCGGCGCGCCCGACCAGGGACTCGTCCACGTGGATCCTCGAGGACTTCAGGCGGTCCAGCACCGCGCTGCTCGTGCCGTAGGCGGTGCGGACCCGGAAGAGCCTGGTGTCGTCGTCGTACTCCATGAGGGAACCGCCGTCGGCGTCGGACAGCTCGACCGCATGCTTGACGATCGTCGTCAGCACCTCATTGGGGTCGAGCGTCGAGCTGATCGCCATGCCGATCGCGGCGAGCGCCTCCATCTCGTCGACCTTGCGGGCCAGGTCGGCCGATCGCGCCTGGAGCGCCGTGAAGAGCTCGACGTTGCGCAGGGCCAGCGCGGCCTGCTCGGCGAAGGTCGTCAGGAGGCTGCGCGTGTGCTCGTCGAAGGGCTCGACCGTGGTGCGCCACACGGACAGCACCCCGACGACCTCGTCGTCGACGAGCATCGGCGCGCCGACGATGGACCGGAACCCCGCCCGCTGCTGCAGGTCGGGTCGGTTGTACTCGGGATCGGCGAGGACGTCGGCGATCTGCTGCGTCCTCTCGTCGAGCGCCACGCGCCCGACGAGGGAGTCCCGGTTCCTGGGGAGGGGGTGCTGCTCCGAGAACTCGACGAAGTCGGGATCCGCCCCGTGCGTCCACACGAGCTGGAAGACGTCCCCCTCGGCCACGTGGATCTGCGCGACCTGGGCACGGCAGATCCTGCAGGCGTTCAGGACGACCGCGTCGAACACGTCGTCCTGCGTGGAGGACGACCGGGCCAGGACCGAGAGAACCTCGCTCGTCGCGGCGAGCTGGTCCTGGGCCTCCGCCAGGCGAGCGGCCAGCCAGACCGGGTCGTCCTTCTCGGCGGGGCGGCCCGGCGGCTCGACTCGATCGTGGGGCTCGGGCACGGATCTCCGATCACCAGGGGCGCATCCCTCCACCGGGCTGCCTTTGCAGTGTGCTCCTCCCGGCGGACCCCTGTCACTGGCCTTATCGGGCGGTCCGTCCGCACCGCCGTGACGCGTCGGCACCAGCGGCGCGAGCCCGTCCGTCAGGCCGGCGGCGGCTGCTGGCCGCGCTCCTGGCCTTGCTGGTCCTGCTGGACCGCCCGCGCCTGCTCGGCCTCGCGGACGCGGCGGACCTCCTCCTGCGCGGCGCGCATCGGGTCCATCTGGGCGAGCAGCTCGCGGCCGCGCTGGACGTGCTTGTGCTCGCACAGCACCTCGTACTTCGCGGCGACGACCTGGCTCACCGAGGTGAAGTCACGCTGCCCGCGGGTCAGGGCGTAGCCCACCGCCGCCCAGATCGCGCCGAACACCGCGCCGAAGGCCACCGTGCCCAGCACGGCGACGATGTTGAAGCCGCTGGGGTCGAAGAGCGCGAAGATCGTGCCGACGAACAGACCGAGCCACATGCCGGAGAGCGCCCCGGCGCCGACGACCCGGCCGCGGGTGAGCCGGCCCGTCACCCGCTCCAGCTGCTTGAGGTCGGTGCCGACGATGAGCACGTCCTGCACCGGGAACTCGTGGTCGGAGAGGTAGTCGACGGCCTTCTGCGCCTCCTCGTAGGAGTCGTGCACGCCCAGGGACATCGGGTACTGCAACGACAGGGCGGCCCGGAGGCCGGGGCGCATGGGCTGCGTGCTCATGCCGCCATTATCCCCGCCCCGTGCGGGCGTCCTCGGGGAGGGGTGGAGGCGGATGCCGTCGCCGCCCGGAGTGGCTGCCGTCGCCACATGGGCGGCGGGGCGCGGACCGTCGCGATCAGGGATGCTGGTCGGGTGAGTCGACCTCCCGGGTCCGCACGAGACCGGCGCCGTACCGCCGGGCTCGTGCTCGCCGGTGTGCTCGTGGCGGGCTGCGCCGGGGGCGCCGCTGCCCTGGTGCTCGGCGGTGGGACTCCGGCGCCGGAGCTCGCCGCGAGCACCGCGGCCCCCGCGACGAGCTCGCCGCCCCCGACTCCGGCGTCACCCAGCCCGTCCCCGACCCCCACCGCCACGAAGGCTCCGGCGCCACGCGAGACGGGGACCCTGCCCGTGGTCCGCCGGCTCACCGCCGAGAACCGCCATGCCCTGTCGGTCGCGGCCAGCCGCACGACGTTCCGCGCCGGGAGTCGTGCGCCGGTCGTGTACCTCGTCGGCGACGAGGCGGTCGACCTCGGGTGGGCCGCGGTGCCCGCCGCCGTCGCCCGGGGTGGCGCCGTGCTGCTCACACCCGCGGACCGGCTCCCGGGCACCACCGCCAAGGAGCTGGCCAGGCTCCGACCCGAGGAGGTCGTGGTCGTCGGTGATGCCGACGCCGTGTCCGACGCGGTCGCCACAGCGGCTCGCCGTGTCACGCCGAACGTGGTTCGCGTCGACCACGCGGACCCGGTCGAGGCGGCCCGCGAGATCGCGCGCGCGGCCTTCCCGACGGCGGAGGCGGTCTGGGTCGCGTCCGGGAACCGGCCGACCGACCTCGGGGTCGCGGCCGCAACGGCCGCGGCCCGCCGCTCGCCACTGCTCGTCGTCGACGGGGATGCCGGCTCGGCAGCACCAGCCGACCTCGCGCTCCTGCGCGACCTCGGCGTCGGCGAGGTCACCGTCGTCGGCGGACCCCGGGCGGTCTCGGCCGGGATCGCGACCTCGCTGACCGACGCCGTCGGCTCGGGGTCGGTGGCCCGGGCCGAGGGGCGCGATGCGCCGGCCCTCGCTGCGCGGGTGCCGTCCCTGGCGTGGGACGGGGCCACCCCCGCGTCCGCCCACCTGGCGCGACCCGACCGACCCGCCGACGCGCTCGCCGGGGCCTTCCTCGCCGGGTGGGCGAGGTCGTCACTGCAGTGGACCTCGACGTACTGCCTCCCGTCGACCACGCGCAAGACCGTCGTCGCGCCGACAGTGGCCCGGGTCGTCGTCATCGGCGGCGAGCGCACGGTCCGCAGCCTCGTCGACCGGCTCGAGCCGTGTCGGAGCACCGAGGACCCTTCCAGCGCCTGGGTTCTCGTGAACAAGCGAAACGGACTGTCCCCCAAGGGCTTCGTTCCCTCGGATCTCGTCGTGCCACCGATGCCGCACACCAACGGGCAGCAGCTCCGCAAGGATGCCGCGGCCGCCCTCGCCCGGATGGCGTCGGCATCCGTCGAGGCGGGGGCGGGGCAGATCGGCATCGACACCGCCTTCCGGTCGTACGGCACCCAGGACGCGCTCTACGACAAGACCCTCGCGCGCAGGGGCCGCACCTGGACCGACACCTGGTACCTGCGACCGGGGTACAGCGAGCACCAGACGGGGCTCACCGTCGACCTGCTGCCCATCGGCCGCTCCAGCTGCACGATCAACGACTGCATCGACGAGACGCCACAGGGGGTCTGGCTCGCCAGGAACGCGTGGCGCTTCGGGTTCCTGCTCCGCTACGAGAAGGGCCACACGTCGACGACCGGTGTCGGGTTCGAGCCGTGGCACTTCCGCTACGTCGGCACCCCACTGGCCAAGGCCTACCACGACGGTGGCTGGCACACCTACGAGGAGTTCCTCGGACGGCCCCCGGCCCCGACGTACTGACGCCCGGGCCGCGCCGCTCGGCGCACCGGGGAGCGCCGGACCTGCGGCCGGCGCCGCGAGCGCCTACCCTCGCGGGCATGCCGGTCTCCCCCGTTCGTCGCCGTCCCCGCACGACCGCCCTCGCCGTGGCCCTCGCCGCCGGCGGGCTCGTCATGGCCCCCCTCAGCCCCGCTTCCGGAGCGTCGTCGACCCCGGCAGCCGCCTCGACCTCCGCCGCCGCGGCCGCGCCCGCCGCCCTCCCCGCGGTCGAGGCCCCTGCCCTGTCGCGCGTCGCCGGTGCCGACCGCTACGCCACGTCGGTCGCCGCCTCCCGGGCCGCGTTCCCCAGCGGCACCAGGGCGCCGGTCGTCTTCCTCGTGTCCGGCACGTCCCGCAGCGAGGGCTACGGCGCGATCTCGGCGGCGGCCGGTCTGGGCGGCTCGGTGCTGCTGACCAGGCCCGACGGCATCCCGTCCACGACCGCCGCCGAGCTCGACCGCCTCGACCCCGACCGCATCGTGCTCGTCGGGAGCACGAGCACGCTCGCGACGGCCGTCGCCCAGGCCGCCACGCGCTACGCCCCCACCGTGCGGCGGGTCAGCGGGGGAAGCGCCGCGAGCACCTCGCAGGCCCTCAACCGCTTCGCGTTCGGGTCCGCCACCAAGGCCTGGGTGGCGACGGGAAGCAGCCCGACCGACTCGGTCGTCGGCGCCACCGCCGCCGGCGCGCACCGCTCCCCGGTGATCGTGCTCGACGGCAGCAGGGCCGACCTGCCGTCGGCCAACGCGCAACTGCTGCGTGACCTCGGTGTCACGTCGGTGACCGTGGTCGGCTCCACGGCGGCGGTCTCCGCGGGGATCGAAGCCGACCTGAAGGCGGTCGTCGGCTCGGCGAACGTCGTGCGCGCCTCGGGCTCGGACCGGTATGCCGTGGCCGCGCGCGTCAACGCCCTCGCCTGGCCCGCGATGGCGCCGGGCACGGCCTACCTCGCCAACGGCAAGGAGACGACGAACGCCTTCGCCGGCGCCCTCCTCGCCGCCCGCCAGAAGCGACCGCTCTACGTCACGGTCCCCTACTGCGTGCCCGCCTCCACGCGGCCGGCCCTGGCCGGCTCCGGGGTCACCCGGGTCGCGCTGCTCGGCGGCGAGGCCTCCGTGCGCCTGCTCGCCGGCCGCCTCGAGGGATGCCGAAGCATCGAGACCGCCTCCAGCGTCTGGGTCCTCGTCAACAAGCGGAACCCGCTGCCCCAGAGCTTCGTGCCCTCGAACCTCGTCGTGCCCTCGATGTCCTATGCCAACGGGCACAAGCTCCGCTCCGACGCGGCGGCCGCCCTCGCTCGCATGGCGTCGGCCTCGTACTCCGAGGGCGCGGGTCGCATCGGCATCGACACCGCGTACCGTTCGTACGCCACGCAGAAGGCCCTGTACGACAAGTACCTGGCGCTCAAGGGCCGCACCTGGACCGACACCTGGTACCTGCGCGCCGGGTACAGCGAGCACCAGACCGGCCTCACGGTCGACCTGCTGCCGATCGGCCGGTCGAACTGCAGCATCAACGACTGCATCGACGAGACGCCGCAGGGGGTGTGGCTCGCCAGGAACGCGTGGCGGTTCGGGTTCATCCTGCGCTACGAGAAGGGCCGCACGTCGGTGACCGGGATGGGCTTCGAGCCGTGGCACTTCCGCTTCGTCGGGACCCCGCTGGCCAAGGGCTACCACGACGGTGGCTGGCACACCTACGAGCAGTTCGTCGACCAGCCCGCTGCCCCCACCTACTGACCGGGAGGAGGCGCCGGGGACGGCATCCGGCATCCGGCCCTGAGTGCGGACGCGGTCGCCCTCGCGACCACCTCGGCACTCGTCGCGGTCAGCGGGCCTTGTAGACCTCGAGCAGGCGGCGGCCGATGATCATCTTCTGGATCTCGGCCGTGCCCTCGCCGATGAGGAGCATCGGCGCCTCGCGGTAGAGCCGCTCGATCTCGTACTCCTTGGAGTAGCCGTAGCCGCCGTGGATCCGGAAGGACTGCTCGACGACGTCGGCGCAGTTCTCCGACGCGAGGTACTTCGCCATGCCGGCCTCGAGGTCGTTGCGCTGCCCGGCGTCCTTCAGGCGCGCGGCCATGACCATCATCTGGTGGCTGGCCTCGACCTTGGTCGCCATGTCGGCGAGCCGGAAGAGGATGCCCTGGTGCTCGGCGATCTTCTTGCCGAAGGTCTCGCGCTGCTGGCTGTAGGCGATGCCGAGCTCGAAGGCACGTCGTGACAGGCCGCACGCGCGGGCCGCGACGTTGACGCGGCCCACCTCGACGCCGTCCATCATCTGGTAGAAGCCCATGCCGGGGACGCCGCCCAGCACCTGCGCGTCGGTCGTCCGGTGCCCCTCGAGGATCAGCTCGGTCGTGTCGACGCCCTTGTAGCCCATCTTCTCGATCTTGCCGGGCACCGTGATGCCCTGCGCCGTCTCGCCGAAGCCGACCTCCTTGTCGACGAGAAAGGTCGTCATGTTCTTGTAGGGGCTGTCGCTCTCGCCGAGGTCGGTGCGGACGAGCACCGCGACGAGGTTGGCGGAGCCGCCGTTCGTCAGCCACATCTTCTGGCCGGTGACGACCCACTCCTCGCCCTCGCGCACGGCCTTCGTGCGGATGGCCGCGACGTCCGACCCGAGTCCCGGCTCGGACATCGAGAACGCCCCACGCACCTCGCCGGTCGCCATCCGCGGCAGGTAGCGCTGCTTCTGCTCCTCCGTGCCGTGCTGGAGGATCAGGTACGCGACGATGAAGTGCGTGTTGATGATGCCGCTCACGGACATCCAGCCCCGCGCGATCTCCTCGACGACCAGTGCGTAGGTGAGCAGGGACTCACCGAGTCCGCCGTACTCCTCGGGGATCATCAGCCCGAAGATCCCCATCTCCTTCATGCCCTCGACGATGTCGGTCGGGTACTCGTCGCGGTGCTCGAGCTCGGTCGCGACCGGCAGGATCTGCTCCTCGACGAACTCCCGCACGAGCTTGACGAGCTCCTGCTGCTCCTCGGTCAGGCCGTCCGTGGTCTGGAGTCGGGACACGCGTCATCGCCGCCTTGTGCTCGGGGTCAGTCCGGTTCCCGAGTATGCCGCCGGGCCCCCTCCCGCTGAACCGTCACCGGGTGTGAGTCCCCCCACCCCGACGCTCGACGTCGACCCCCGGTGCGGCGCCGTCGGCTCCGCTCGACGGAGCCCGGCGACGAGAGGATCATGGCGCGGGTGACCCCCGCGACCAACAGCCCGATCACGGCCGGCCGCGCGTTGCCCCCGGTCGCCGGTGGCCGGTACCGCCCGGTCCTCGAGATGCGCCGGAACATGGTCGCCCACAACGAGCGGATGTGGCGGGCGCACGGCGACCTCGTCCGGCACGTCCTCGGACCGCCGGGGTTCGACCGCGAGATCTGGATGCTGCACCACCCGGACGCGGCGGCCCGGGTGCTGTCCGGGAGCTCGTGGCGGGCGTTCGCCAAGCAGGACCCGGCCTACGAGGAGGTCGGGAGCTGGCTCGGGCACGGGCTGCTCACCGTCGAGGGCGACGAGTGGACGCGCCAGAAGCGGTTCATCCAGCCGCTGTTCACCAAGCCGGCGGTCGACGGCTACGCCGACCTCATGGTGGACGAGGTCGAACGGGTCGTGGCCGAGCGCGACGACACCGGCACCGACGTCGTGGACGTCGGCCGGTGGATGCAGGAGCTCACCCTGCGCGTCGTGCTGAGGGCGCTGTTCGGTGAGTCCTCCGGCGAGGTCCTGGGCCACGTGCGGCGCGCCTTCCCAGTCGTCTCCGACACCGTCGTCCGTCGGGGCGTCGGCATCGTGCGGCTCCCGACGGCGATCCCCACCCCGCGCGTCCGGCGCGGGCGAGCGGCCCAGGCCGAGCTCTTCGGCGTCTGCGACGCCATGGTCGCCGCTCGCCGCGCCCACGGCGCCGACGGCGCCGACGGCGGCACCGACCTGCTCAGCCGGCTCCTGCGGGCGCGGGACGGCGACGAGCTGCTGTCCGACGACGAGGTCCGCGACCAGGTGCTCGTCTTCCTCCTCGCGGGGCACGAGACGACCGCCATCGCCCTCACCTTCGCGCTGCACCTGCTCGGCAGGCACCCCGACGTGCAGGACGCGGTCCGGGCCGAGGTCCGCGAGGTCGTGGGCGACGGACGACCCACGGCAGCGGCGGCCGCGTCGCTCCCGCTGACGACGGCGGTCCTCCGCGAGACGATGCGGCTCTACCCGTCGGTGCCGTTCATCCCCCGCCTCACCGTGTCCGACGACGAGGTCCTCGGCCACCCGATCCGCGCGGGGACGACGGTGGTCCTCGGTCCGTGGTCGATCCACCGGCACCCGGACTTCTGGGACGACCCGCTCACCTTCGACCCGTCGCGGTTCGCGGCGGGCGTCGAGGCTGCGGCCCGCCGCCGCCACCGGTACGCGTGGATGCCGTTCGGCGGCGGCCCGCGCGCCTGCATCGGCCAGCACTTCTCGATGGTCGAGGCGACCCTCGCCCTCGCCGTGCTGCTCCGGGACCACCGCGTCAGCTCCCGGGCCCCGACCGACCACGTCGCCGTCGACACCCTGCTCACGTTGTTCCCCACCGAGCCGGTCCTCGCGCGCGTCGAGCGGCTGCCCGACTAATTCGGTGGCGGCGCGCCGGTGCAGTGCGCCACGCTGGGGGGCGAGCGCACGGCATCCGCCGTCGTGCCCACACCGTGACCAGACCGAGAGAAGGAGGCCGTGATGTCGACGACCGTCCGGGCCCTCACCGAGCCCACCCCTTCCTTCCTCGACCAGGAGCACACCTGTGGCACACCAGCCGTTCCACCTGCCGGAGAAGCAGGCCCTCTTCTCCACCGACACCTCACCTGACGCCCCACCCGAGGGCGAGCGCTGGTCCAGCTGGGACGGCGCGACCCACGGCCCCAGGCCGCGACCGGACTGGGTCGTCACCGACCTCGGCGCCGTCGAGAGCGACCTCGGGGTCCTCAAGACCGGCAAGGAGGCCGACGTCCACGTCCTGCGCCGCTGGGTGCCGGGCACCGACCGGTTGAGCACGATGGCCGCCAAGCGCTACCGCAACGGCGACCACCGGCTCTTCCACCGCGACGCCGGCTACCTCGAGGGACGCCGCGTGCGCAAGAGCCGCGAGATGCGGGCGATGGCCCGGCGCACCGACTTCGGCAAGCAGGTGATCGCCGGGCAGTGGGCCGCAGCCGAGTTCGACGCCCTCGGCAGGCTGTGGGAGCTCGACCTCCCCGTCCCCTACCCCGTGCAGCTCGACCAGTCCGAGATGCTCATGGAGTTCGTCGGCGACACGACGGGCGCGACGCCCATGGCCGCGCCCCGGCTCGTCTCGACCCGCCCGGAGCCCGACCTGCTCGCCGAGCTGTTCGAGCAGCTGCGCACGGCGATGCTCACGCTGGCGCACCACGGCTGGGCCCACGGCGACCTGTCGCCGTACAACGTCCTGCTCCACGAGGAGCGGCTCGTGCTCATCGACTGGCCGCAGGTCGTCGACGTCATCGGCAACCCGCGCGGGTTCGAGTTCCTCGAGCGCGACGCGGCGACGATGGCCGCGTGGTTCGCCCGCAAGGGGCTCGACGTGGATGCCGGCGAGCTGGTCGGCGACCTCGTCGCCGAGGCGACGAGCCGGTTCTGACCCCGGGCACGGTCCGGGGCGGGGGTGCACGTCGCACCCCCGCCCCGGACCCGACTGGCGTGGAGGTCAGTCCACGTCGCCGTGCGAGTGTCCGTGGTCGGGCGCGAGGCCGCCACCACTCGGGAGGTTGACCGTCATCTCCGGACCGGCCGGTGCCGGCAGGCTGAAGCCGCCGGGCACCTTCTCGCCCTGGACGCCGTTCACCGACTCCGTGGAGTAGGCGTAGGTCAGGACGGCCGCCGCGATGACGTCGGAGTTGACGTCCAGGGCCTCGAGCGACAGGTTGTCGATGTCGTCGCAGGCCTGGTGGTAGCACGGGTCGTACCACTCTCCGGCCTCACCGCCCCAGATGTCCTCCTGCGCCTGGGTCTTGACGACCTCGGCGCCGGTGAAGAGGCCACCCGACGGGATCCCGTTGTTGATGAAGGCCTGGTAGTCGCTGCGACCGCTGAACTGCGCGTCGTCGTAGGGCTCGCCCATCTTGGTGTAGAGGCTCTCGAAGAGGCCCTCGATCTGCACCGAGCCCTCCGGGATCGGCACACCGGCCGGGGCGTCCCAGCTGGACTCGTTGCCGTCGTACACCATGAAGATGTAGTTGGGCGACGCCACCATGTCGAAGTTGAGGTAGAGCGCGATCCGGTCCTTCTCCGCCTGGGAGAGGCCCGCCACGTACTGCGTGGACCCGATGAGGCCGCTCTCTTCGGCACCCCACCACGCGAAGCGGACGGTGTTCTCCGGCTTGACCTTCGCGAGCTGCTGGGCGATCTCGAGCAGGGCCGACGACCCGCTGCCGTTGTCGTTGATCCCCGGACCGGCCTGGACCGAGTCCAGGTGTGCGCCGGCCATGACGACGTTGTCGTCGTTGTCACCGGGGAGCTCGGCGATGACGTTCCTCTGCGGGCGCTGCTCCGGCTGCGGCACCATGACCCGCGCGGTCGATCCGGCCTGGGACAGCGACACGCCCTGCTGGAAGCTGGCGCCGACGACGGGGATGTCGACGACCTCGTTGCCGCCCAGGGTGCCGACGATGAGGTCGAGCCGGTCCGGCGTGCCCTGGTTGAAGATGATGACAGCCGAGGCGCCTGCCGCCTCGGCGTTGAGGGCCTTGACCGAGAAGTTGCAGAAGCCGCGCTGGATGAGCGCGATGTTCCCGGCCGGGAAGCCCGTGAAGTCGCCCGGCTCACACCCGCTGGTCGTCGCGGCCGGGTTGGCGAGGTTGAGGTCGACCGGGGTGACCGCAGCCGTGACATCTCCGTAGCCGGTGCCCGTGTAGGGCCCGGTGGGGTAGGTCGCGTTCACCGGGGTCAGCTGCTGGAGCGTGGACGGGCCGACGAAGGTGTAGGGGAACTCGTCGATCGACACCTCCCAGCCGGCGGCCTCCAACGTCTCGACGACGTAGTCGACGCTGGCCTCGTAGCCCGGCAGGCCCGCGGCGCGGTTCCCGCCGTTCGCGTCGGCGATGGCCTGAAGGGCCTGCTCGTGCTCGAGCACGCCCTCGACGGTGACGCAGTGGAGGAGCTTCTCGTAGGTCAGGTTGGTGCGGGTGTCACAGGCCTGGGCCGGTGCCGCGGCGTTGGCGGCACCCACCGGGAGGACGGACAGGGCGAGGGCGGCGACGGCGGCGCCGGCTGTGGCCCCGATCGCTCTCCGGCCAGAGGGCAGCAATGCAGATCGATACATCGTCTTCCTTCCGAGCTGACACCCGGACGACGTTGTCCGGGGGGTGGCGCAGACTCTAGGGGCTGCACGACGCTCTCGACCAGACCCTGCGGCCTCGACTCTCGCAGGTCACGGCGGCCGGCATCGCCCTACGCTCGAGGGGTGCCCACCTCGCTCACCGCCCACGCCGTCCCCGATCCGATGGACGCCCCCGCGATCCGCTGGGGCATCCTCGCGCCCGGAGGCATCGCGAACGTGTTCGCCGAGGCGGTGGCGCACGGCACCCGCTCGACGGTCGTCGCCGCAGGGTCACGCTCGGCAGAGCGGGCGCAGGAGTTCACCACGCGGCACGGCATCGAGCGCGCCCACGGGTCCTACGCCGACCTCGTCGCCGACCCCGAGGTGGATGCCGTCTACGTCGCCAGCCCGCACAGCGAGCACCACGAACACGCCCTCCTGGCGCTGCGCGCCGGAAAGCCCGTACTCGTCGAGAAGGCGTTCACCCGCAGCCTCGTCGAGGCCGAGGAGGTGCTCGCTGCAGCGGAGTCCGGCGGCCTCCTCGCGGCCGAGGCGATGTGGAGCCGCTACCTGCCCACCTACGACGTCGTGCGGCGCACGGTTGCGGCCGGGACGCTCGGCGACGTGGTGCTCGTCGAGGCCGACCACGGGCAGCGGCTGTGGCCCGGAGGGCCTGCCCGCCTGTCGCAGCCCGAGCTCGCCGGTGGCGCCCTGCTCGACCTCGGGGTCTACCCCGTCTCCTTCGCCGACCACGTGCTCGGCGGGCTCGGCGACGTGGCGGCGCGCGGCGTCCTCACCGACCTCGGCGTCGACGCGACGACGACGATCGACGCCCGCGGCCCCCACGGCGGGCTGGCCCGCGTCTGGTGCACCATGGCCGCGGCCACCGCCTGCCCGGCACGCGTGGTCGGCACGCAGGCCAGGCTCGAGCTGTCCGGCCGCTTCTACGACGTCGGCAGCACGGTGCGGCTCGTCGGGCCCGACGAGAGCGTGCTCGACGAGTTCGTCCCCGAGGTGCGCGACCACGGCTTCCGCTACGAGGCCGCCGAGGTGGCCCGGGCCCTCGCCGAGGGGCGGCGCGAGACGTGGTCGATGCCGTGGGACGCCACGCGTCGCGTCATGGCGGCGATGGACGAGGTGCGCCGCCAGGTGGGCGTCGCCTACCCCGGCGAGTGAACGGATGCCGTCCGCCCGCCGGGTCGCGACGGCATCCGCCCCGCCGCCCCACCGAGCCGGCCGGAGGGCTCAGCCGGTGAGAGCGGCGAGGAAGACCGACTCGAGGTCCTCGGGCCGGGCGGCGGTGTAGGCCTTGCCCTTCGTCGTCGCGGAGATGTTGCGCAGCGCCTTGGCGTCGGCGCCGGACCCGAGGGCGATCGTGACGACCTCGACGGGACGCGCGGGGTCGGCGCCGTCGACGAGGCGGGCGAGGGTGGTCTCGAGGTCGGGGCTGCCCGGGTCCTCGTTCTTGCCGTCACTGATGAGCACGACGGTGTTCGGTCCCGGCTGCCACCCCTCGCGCACCGCACCGACGGCGGCCAGCGTGGTGTCGTAGAGGGCGGTGTCGCCGTCGGCCCTGATGCGCGGCACCGCCGACGCGATCGTGTCCCGGGCCGTCCCGGCACCGACCTTGCGGTCCAGGCGGCCGAGGGGCACGACCTCCACCCAGTCCGGGCCCCTAGCGGCGCGCGAGAAGGTCCACAGCCCCACGGAGGCCTCGTCGGCGAAGAACGGGAGCGAGGCGAGGACGGACTCCTTGGCGACGTCCATCCGGGTCTTGCCCGTCGTGCCGACCTCCTCCTTCATCGAACCCGACGTGTCGACGACGACGAGGAGGGAGCCGCGGCGGTCGAGGGCGATCCAGTTCTGCAGCGTGCGGGCCAGCACGTCCTGGCTCGGCTGCGCCGGGGTGTACCGCGGCTCGGTCGGCACGACCCCGGCGGAGGACACCGTCGTGTCGAGACGGGCGGCCCGCCAGCCCGCTGCCTGCAGGGCCTTCTGGGCGCTGCCCTGGACGACGAAGTCGGCGAAGGCCTCGGACGCCCTCCGCTGCTCCGGGGAGACCCACTCGCCCTCGAGGCCCAGGACGGGCACCTCGCTGACGACCCAGCCCTCCGTCGGGTAGATGGCGGCCACCTCGACCGCCGGCTTGGCGGCGTTGAAGGCGACGACCTCCTGCTCGGTCGCGGGAACGACGGGGAGGTCGCGCAGGGCCTCGGGTGCCGTCGAGGCGTCGTCGCGCAGGACGCCCAGAGCGCCGTTGAGGTCGCCCGTCGCACCACCGACGGCGTTGTGCGCGACCACGAGGCGCCGCCGGAGCTCGTCGGTGGCCTCGGCGCCGACGGCCAGGTCGCGGTAGACGGCCACGGTGGACCCGAGGCCGGCCGTCGAGGTCAGGGCGTTGGGCCAGTCGAGGCGCAGGCGGCCCCACTCAGGGTGCTTGACGGTCGCCCATCCCGCGGGGTCTGCGGCGAGGGTGCTCAGCTGCGCCCACGAGGGCTGCGTCTCGGGCCACCCGAGCGCCTCGGCCATCGGGCGCGCGGCGGCGAAGACGACAGGGCTGGCGGCGACGACCGGGAAGGTCCGCGGCAGCACGCCGGCGACCCGGGGGTCGCGGGCCAGCACCGAGCGCCAGAGGGAGGAGTCCGGCATCCACGTGGTCGGCGCGTCCGTCGTCTCGCCGTCCAGGGCCCGACCGACGGCGGTCGCGAACTCCTGGGGCGAGGCGCTCGTCACCTCGGTGCTGGTGCACGGCACGCCGGGGCGGTCCTCCACCCAGCTGTCGAAGTCGTCGGCATGGTCCTTGAGCACGGCGGCCAGGGCCGGCGCGGCGCTGATCCTCAGCGCGGCCTCCCCGGTGCACCCTCCCGCGACGGCCTCTGCTCCGTCGCGGTTGAGCGCGATCCCGATGCTCGCCCCCAGGGCCACCACGGCGACGATGCCGATGATGACGAGGGGCGTGCGTCGTCGCCGCCGTCGGGGCGCCGCATGGCGGTGCCGTTTCTGCGAGGTGGAGTCCGCGTTGTCCATCGCGGGCTCCGGCGGTCCTGCCGTCATGGGGCGAGTGTGACGGACGATGCGTCCTCATGGCGAGGAACCGCCGAAAATCGGCGGTCGCGCCGCGACTACGGCTCGCCGTCGGGGCGCGTCGGTGGTCGGGTCACGAGGATGACGACGCTGACGAGCAGCACCCAGGTCGGGAAGACGAGCTGGGTCCACCGGTGCTCCCCCGCCGCCACCACGAGCACGAGGGCCACGAGGTACCCCAGGACGACGACCCAGCGCGGTAGCGCGCCCGTGCGGAGCCCGACGGTGCTCACCGAGAGCGTGAAGACCGCGGCCATCCGCATCGCGTAGACCGAGACGAGCACCTGGGTGCTCTCCCGGCCGTACGCCCACATCACCGCGTCGGGGTCGGTCTGGGCGACCAGCTCCATGAGCCCGGCCGTGGTGGACGCGCCGGAGAAGAGCATCGCGAGGAAGAGCAGCCCGCTGCCGAGGAAGACGGTCGAGAACAACCGGTCCTCGACCTCGCCGAGCTGCTCGCGCACCACGCCGATGAACCACAGGAAGGCGATGCCGGCGAACGGCACGAGGTGGAGGCCGGCCCGGATCAGGGCGCGGCGCGAGGAGTCCGTGCGCAGCGCCTCGAGGCTGTCCTCGGCCAGCGCCAGGCGGATCATGCTCATCGCCGTGAGCAGCAGCACCGCGAACACGATCCCGGCCACCGCGGCCGACCGACGGCTGCGCCAGAAGCGGGCCGTGAGCCGGATGGGTTCGGCGGTCACCGGCACAGCATCGCGGCCGCGGGACTCCCGTGTCGAGCGCAGTGGCTCGGGGGGCACCCGGTGGCGGGAGCCCGCAGGTGTCGTCAGCGGACGACGACGCGCGTGCCGATCGGCATGAGGTCCCTGGCCCAGATCATGTCGATCGCGGCGTTGCTCAGCCGGGCGCACCCGTGCGAGGCGGCGTACGGCGGGATGTTCGGAGAACCGTGAACGGCGAACCCGCGGTGGAAGAACCGGGGGCGCCACAGCTGGCCGAGCGAGTTGGTGAGCGGGCCGTCGACCGCGCGGTAGACGGTGAAGCCGCCGCGGGGCGTGGTCGCAATGGTGCGGTAGCCGCCGGTGGAGGTGTACTCCTCGCCGTTGCCGGTCGAGGTGTTGAGGATGATGCTCGCCCTGCCGTCGCGCACGACCACGAGGAGCTGGCGTTCGAGGACGATCTCGACGCCGTCGCCGGAGAGCGTGACCCTCGGCCGCACGCCCCGCTCCAGGGCGCGCTTGGTCCTGGGGCCGACGATCCCGTCGCGGCTGATGCCGGCCGACTTCTGGAGAGCGTAGACCGCCTGCTGGGTGAGCGAGCCGAACGAGCCGTCGGGCTCGCCGAGCCAGTAGCCGAGCTCGCTGAGGCGCCGCTGCAGCGCGAGGACCTTGGGCCCCTGGTCACCACGGATGAGGCTGGTGCGCGGCTTCGCGGTCGGGGTTGGGGTCGGCGACGGCGTGGCCGACGGCGTGGCCGACGGCCTCTGCGTCGGGGTGGGCTCGGCGCTGGACGGGGAGGGCGTGGGGGCCACGCTCTCGGTGGGCGTCATCGTGCCCGTGGACTCCACGGCGGGGCTCCACGAGGGAGAGGGCGACGCGGTGCCGGCATCCCCGCCACGCCCCGCCGCGACGGGGTCGCCACCGCCGGAGGCGGGGGTCCAGGTGCCGACCGAGCCGCAGCCACCGAGCAGGGCGGCGACCGCCGCGACGGCGGCGACGACCACCGTGCGACCGGGTGCCGCGGTCCGACCCATGGCTGCTCCTGACGTTGACGGGCGCTCGGTGGCGCACCGGTCCACCAGCAGACGGGACGCTCCGGCATTCGGCAAATCGACGCGCCCCGTTGTGACCGAATCGTTGGACGCGGCCACGGCCGCTCGTTCGTCAGCCGCGGGCCCTGACCGCCTCGTCGGTCGCGATCACCCGGCGCGCGATGTCGACGTGGAGGTTCTCCACCATTCTGCCGCGGTGCGTCACCACACCAGCACCGTCGGCCGCCTCCCAGGCGTCGACGAGCGCCCGGGCGTCCTCCACCTCCTCGGCGGACGGCGCGAACACGTCGTTGCACGGGCCGACCTGCCCCGGGTGGATCAGCGTCTTGCCGTCGAACCCCAGGTCGCGTCCCTGTCGGCACTCGGCCTCGAAGCCGTCGAGGTCCTGCACGTCGTTCCAGACACCGTCGAGGACCGCGATCCCTGCTCTGCGGCCGGCGAGCAGGGCCAGCGAGAGGGCAGTGAGGAGCGGTGCGCGTCCCGGCACGTTCCGCGCACCGAGCTCCTTGACGAGGTCGTTGGTGCCGACGACGAGCCCCGCGAGCCGCGGTGACGCCGAGGCGATCTCGCCCACCGCGAGCACTGCGCGCGGGGTCTCGACCATCGCCCAGAGCCGGGTGGTCCCGGGCGCGCCGAGACGCTCCATCGCGGCCACGAGCCCGCGCACCTCGTCCGCCGAGTCGACCTTGGGGACGACGATGCCGTCGGGACCCGCCGCGCATGCCGCCGCCAGGTCGTCGTCGTGCCAGCGGGTGCCGAGGCCGTTGACCCTGATCATCACCTCGCGCGAGCCGTACTCCCCAGATGCCGCTGCGGCACAAGCGTTCTCGCGGGCCGCGTCCTTGTGGTCGGGCCCGACCGCGTCCTCGAGATCGAGGATCAGCCCGTCGACGGGGAGCGTCTTCGCCTTCTCCAGGGCGCGCTCGTTGCTGCTCGGCATGTAGAGCACCGAGTGCCGGGGCCTGTAGGCAGGGGTGTCGCTCACGCGCCCGCCTCCCCGGCCGACGAGGAGCGGCGCCCGGCATACAGCTCGGCGAGCTCGGGGTCGTTCGCGGACAGGCGGTCCGCGAGCTCGAGGATGACGAGGCACTGCTTGAGGCTGGCGTCGTCCTCCATCTTGCCGTCGAGCATGACCGCGCCCGTGCCGTCGCCCATGGCCTCCTTGACGCGGCGGGCGTGCGCGACGTCCTCGGCGCTGGGGCTGAAGACCTTCTTCGCGATGGCGATCTGGGCCGGGTGGAGGGTCCACGTGCCGACGCAGCCCAGGAGGAACGCGTTGCGGAACTGGTCCTCGCACGCCACGACGTCGGCGATGTCCCCGAAGGGGCCGTAGTACGGGAAGATCCCGTGCATCGCGCAGGCATCGACCATGCGGGCGATCGTGTAGTGCCAGAGGTCCTGCTGGTAGGTCGCGCGCTCGCCGGTGACGTCGCCCCTGACCGGGTCCTGGCGCACGAGGTAGCCGGGATGGCCGCCCCCGACGCGCGTCGTCTTCATCCGGCGGTCGGCGGCGAGGTCGGCCGGACCGAGGCTGATGCCCTGCATGCGAGGGCTGGCGCCGGCGATCTCCTCGACGTTCGCCACGCCGCGGGCGGTCTCGAGGATCGCGTGCACCAGGACCGGCCGGGTCAGGCCGGCGCGCGCCTCGAGCTGGGCGAGGAGGCGGTCGACGTAGTGGATGTCCTCGGGTCCCTGCACCTTCGGCACCATGACGACGTCGATCCGGTCGCCAACCTCGGTGACGAGGGTCGTGAGGTCGTCGAGCGCCCACGGGGAGTCGAGCGCGTTGACGCGCGTCCAGAGCTGGGTGTGCTCGCCGAGGTCGGTGGCCCGCGCGATCTCCACGAGGCCGGCGCGCGCGGCATCCTTGTTCTCCGCCTTGACCGCGTCCTCGAGGTTGCCGAGGAGCACGTCGACGGAGCCGACGAGCTGGGGCACCTTCGCCGCCATCCGCGGGTTGCTCGGGTCGAAGAAGTGGATCATCCGGCTCGGCCGGGCGGGCACCTCGCGCAGCGGGGCCGGCGCCCCGACGGCGAGGGGCGTGAAGAAGTCCTTGGCGCTGCGCATGCGGGGCCTCTCGTCGGCGCGATCGGGTCTGCCCGGGACGCTAGCAGCGCCCGCGCGAGAGCCGTTGTGAGAGAGTTCACGGTGTGACGGACGACGCCCCGACGCGACCCCTGCCGGTGGTCCCGGAGCCCGCCCGGCAGGCCCCCACCGAGGCGGCTCCGGGTGCGACGACGGACGGGGCGGGCGGCTCGGACGCGGCGGGAGTCGCGAGTACCGCTGATGCGGTGGATACCGCGGATGCCGCGAGTGCCGCCCCCGCCGTCAACGTCACGCGGCTCACCCACGAGGCCCTGAGCAAGTCGGGCCTGCTCTGGGTCCGCGTCCCCGGCGGCGGTGGCACGCACGCCGTCTGGCACGTGTGGCACGACGACGGTGACCCGCGCGGCACCGGACCCGCCGCGTACGTGGTCTCCGGACCCGGCGAGCAGTCGCTGCCCTGGCTCCCCGACGACGTCGAGCTGATCCTGCGCAGCAAGGACACGGGCGGTCGGCTCCTCACCGTCCACGCGACGGTCCGCGAGCTCACCCCCGAGGACGACGGCTGGGACGCCGCGGTCGAGCTGCTGCGCCCCGAGCGGCTCAACGCCGTGGGCGACGTCGCCCAGCGGTGGGCCGAGTCGTGCACGATCCATGTCCTCACCCCGCACGGGCGGCCGGTCGAGCAGCCCGGCTCCTACGGCGACGACTCCGGGGCCGCGCCGGTCCGCCCGGCAGCGGGCGCGACGGCCCGCTGGCGGCCCTGGCACTGGCGCGGCCGCGCCGGGGCCCGCCGCAACACCCGCCCCTGACCCGGGCGCGACAACAACTTTCCCGCCCGATCCCGGAAGCTTCACCTCAGCAGGGGAACGGTTGTCCTGCGAAGGTGAAGGTCTCCGCATGGGGCGAGAAAGTTGTGACGGGCGCGGGGTCCGCGGTCCGGGTGACCTGCCCCGATAGCCTGTCGGGGTGAGCACGCCGACCCGCGCCTTCGTCGGCCGCCTGACCGAGCTCCACGTCTTCGACCCGCTCGGTGACCAGGTCGGCCGGGTCCGCGACGTCGTCGTCACCTTCAACGTCGCCCGCAGCCGGCCGCGCGTCATCGGTCTCGTCGTCGAGGTCCCCGGTCGCCGGCGGGTCTTCGTGCCGATGACCCGCGTCACCTCCGTCGAGGGCGGCCAGGTCATCACGACCGGCCTGGTCAACATGCGGCGCTTCGAGCAGCGCGGCAACGAGACGCTCGTCGTGGCCGAGCTCTTCGAGCGTCCCGTGCAGGTGCGCACCGACGAGGGCGAGCTCGTCGACGCCACGGTCGAGGACGTCGGCATCGAGCAGCACGGCTCGCGGGGCTGGAGCGTCGCCCGGGCGTTCGTGCGCACCGGCGCCCAGCGCGGCGGGCTCGGGCGGCTCGGCCGCCGGCGCGGGGAGACGCTGCTCGTCGGCATCGAGGACGTGCGCGGCCTGCGGGAGTCCACCGGCGCCCAGAGCGCCGCCCGCCTCATCGAGGCCTACGAGGACCTCAAGCCGGCCGACCTCGCCGAGGTCATCCACGACCTCAGCCCACAGCGTCGGGCCGAGGTCGCCGCGGCCCTCGACGACGACCGCCTCGCCGACGTCATCGAGGAGCTCCCCGAGGACGACCAGGTCGAGATCATCGCCGGCCTGGAGGTCGACCGCGCGGCCGACGTCCTCGAGGCCATGGAGCCCGACGACGCCGCCGACCTCCTCGCCGAGCTGCCCAAGGAGCGCCAGGAGGAGCTGCTCCAGAAGATGGATGCCGATGAGGCCGCCGACCTGCGCCGCCTCCTCACCTACGACGAGAACACCGCCGGCGGTCTCATGACGACCGAGCCCGTCATCCTGGGCCCGGAGGCGTCGATCGCCGAGGCCCTCGCCGTCGTGCGCCGGGCCGAGCTGTCGACCGCTCTGGCGTGCACCGTCTTCGTCTGCCGCTCCCCGCTGGAGACCCCCACCGGTCGCTACCTGGGCATGGTCCACATCCAGCGCCTGCTCCGCGAGCCCCCGCACGCGCCGATCGGCGGCATCCTCGACAAGGACGTCGAGCCACTGCCCCCCACGGCATCCCTGGGCCAGGTGACTCGGATGCTCGCGACCTACGACCTCGTCGGCCTGCCGGTCGTCGACGCCGAGGGGCACCTCCTCGGCGCGGTGACCGTCGACGACGTCCTCGACCACATCCTCCCCGAGGACTGGCGCGAGGACCGCCACGACGTGACCGTCCCGGAAGCCGTGCAGCGTGGCTGAGCGCGAGCGCCGCCCCCGCATCGACCAGCCCCGCGAGGGTGGTCGACGCTGGAGCCTGCCCACCGCCTTCACCGAGGAAGCCTTCGGCGTCGTCTCGGAGAAGTTCGCGCGCTACATGGGCACGCCGTACTTCCTGATCGGGATGACCCTCTTCGTCGTGGCGTGGTTCGCCTGGAACATCGTCGCCCCGGATGACCTGCGCTTCGACCCGTACCCCTTCATCTTCCTCACGCTGATGCTCAGCCTGCAGGCCTCGTACGCCGCGCCCCTCATCCTCCTCGCCCAGAACCGCCAGGCCGACCGCGACCGGTTCGCGCTGGAGCAGGACCGCTCCCGCGACGAGCGCAACCTCGCCGACACCGAGTTCCTCACCCGCGAGGTGGCCGCGCTGCGCATCGCGATGCGCGACCAGGCCACCCGCGACTTCGTCCGCGGGGAGCTGCGCGACCTCCTCGACGAGATGGAGGAGCGGGGTCTCGTCGTCACCCGGGCGGTCGAGCCCGAGGAGGGCACGGTCGGGGCCCCCGGCTCGCCGACCTAGACTGGCACCATGCCCCACGTCAGTCCCGACGCCCTGCACGCCGCTCTCGAGACGGTCATCGACCCCGAGATCCGCAAGCCGGTCACCGAGCTCGGCATGGTCGAGAGCGTCGCCGCCGACGAGGACGGCCACGTCGCCGTCACGATCCTGCTCACCGTCGCTGCGTGCCCCCTCAAGGACACCCTGACCAAGGACACCACCGCCGCCCTGGAGAACGTCGAGGGCGTCACCGGCGTCACCGTCACCCTCGGGGTCATGAGCGACGAGCAGCGCGGCGAGCTGAAGACGATGCTCCGCGGCGGCGTCGCCGAGCGCGAGGTGCCGTTCGCGCGACCCGGGTCGCTGACCCGCGTGTATGCCGTGGCGTCCGGCAAGGGAGGCGTCGGGAAGTCGTCGGTCACCGCCAACCTCGCGGCATCCCTCGCCCAGCAGGGGCTGCGGGTGGGGGTCGTCGACGCCGACATCTACGGCTTCTCGATCCCGCGGATGCTCGGTGTCGCGGGGAGGCCGACGCAGGTCGACGACATGATCCTGCCGCCGGTCAGCCACGACGTGAAGGTCATCTCGATCGGGATGTTCGTGCCCGGCAACCAGCCGGTCGTGTGGCGTGGCCCGATGCTGCACCGCGCCCTCCAGCAGTTCCTCGCCGACGTCTTCTGGGGCGACCTGGACGTCCTCCTGCTCGACCTGCCCCCGGGCACCGGCGACATCGCCATCTCCACGGCCCAGCTCGTGCCGGGCGCCGAGATCCTCGTCGTCACCACGCCCCAGCAGGCCGCGGCCGAGGTCGCGGAGCGGGCCGGGGCCATCGCGCTCCAGACGCACCAGCGGGTCGCGGGCGTCATCGAGAACATGAGCTGGCTCGAGCTGCCCGACGGTACCCGCCAGGAGATCTTCGGGTCCGGCGGAGGTCGCGACGTGGCCGAGTCGCTGACCCGGGCGATCGGCGCAGAGGTTCCGCTCCTCGGCCAGATCCCGCTCGACACGAGGCTGCGGATCGGCGCCGACGAGGGCATGCCCGTCGTCCTCGGCGAGCCCGACTCGCCCGCGGCCGTCGCGCTGCGCGGCATCGCCAAGGGGCTCGCGACCCGCTCCCGCGGGCTCGCCGGCCGGTCGCTGGGCCTCACCCCTGCCGGTCGCTGACCCGCCTCGGGTCAGGTGGCGTCGACGTCGTAGGGCGTCGGTCGCGACGGGTCCCACTCGGTGGGGCTCGGCGCCTTGCTGATGTAGACCGCGGGCTCGGCCGCACCGGATGCCGTGCCCGCGGCGGCGCCCGCCGCGGCCCCCGCCGTGGCGCCCTTGAGGCTGCCGGCGCTGCGCACCGACCCGATCTCGTCGCGCACCGGGGAGATCGCGTCGTCGATCGGCTCGAGGAGGGCCTCCTTGACGATCCGGCGCGGGTCGTACTGGCGCGGGTCGTACTGCCGCCAGTTGATGTCCTCGTACTCGGGACCGAGCTGGTCCTTGAGCTGGCCCTTGGCCCCCTCGGCCATGACGCGGAGCTTGCGGATGCCGCGCGCCAGCTTGGCGGCGTACTCCGGCATCCGGTCGGGACCGAGGAGGAACACCGCGATGAGCGCGACGAGCACGATCTCCCAGCCGTTCACGCCCAGCACCGCGCGCTCACCGTCCTTCCGCCGTCGTTCCCGGCCGTACCGGGTCTGAGTCCGCCCCGGCTGGCGCCGGAGGGCTGTCCTGGGTCAGTCCTGCGACCCCTGGAGCACCATCGTGACATCCCGCTGGGTCCCGTCGCGACGGATGGTCAGGGTGACCTCCTCGCCCACGGCCCGCGCCCGGATCGCGACGACCAGCTCGCCGCCCTCGGAGACGGGTCGGCCCTCGAAGGACAGCACGACGTCACCGGCCTGGAGTCCGGCCTTGTCGGCGGGGCCGCCGGGGTTCACCGCGGGCTGGCCGCCGGGGCCCTCGTCGTCGATCCGCACGCCCTCACCGGTGTACTCGGAGTCGAGGTAGACGCCGATGACGGGGTGCACGGCCTTGCCGGTCTCGATGAGCTGCTTCACGGTCGTCGCGACCTGTGCGCTCGGGATCGCGAAGCCGACGCCGATGTTGCCGCTCTGGCCGCTGATGCTCGAGCCGGGGGCCCGGGCGATGGCGGAGTTGACGCCGATGACGCGGCCCTGCATGTCGAGCAGGGGCCCGCCCGAGTTGCCGGGGTTGATCGCCGCGTCGGTCTGGATCGCGTTGATGTAGGACTGGTCGTCGGCCTCGCCCGGCGTGACCGGACGGTTGAGGGCGCTGACGATGCCCGACGTCACCGTGGAGTCGAGCCCGAGGGGTGCACCCACCGCGATGACCTGGTCGCCGACGACGACGTCGTCGGAGGACCCGAGCTCGAGGGGCGCGAGGTCGGTGCGGTCGACCTTGACGACGGCCAGGTCGTAGGAGCTGTCGCGACCGACGATCGAGCCCTCGAGCTGCTGGCCGTTGGCGAGGAGGACGGTGATGTCGCCGCCGTCGGCCGCGCTCGCCACGACGTGGTTGTTCGTGACGATGTGGCCGCGGTCGTCGTAGACCCAGCCGGAGCCGGTGCCGTCACCGTCGGCGCCCTCGACGCGCAGCGTCACCACGCTCGGGGTGGCCGTGGCCGCGATGTTGGCGATCGAGCCGCTCGGCCGCTGGGTGGCGCCGGCGCCCGGGCTGGGCGCTGCTGCGGCACCGGTGGTCGCGGGGGTGCCGCGGTCGGCGAGGAACCCACCGAGGATGCCGCCCAGCGTGCCCGCGACGAGCGCGACGGCGAGCGCGACCCCCACCAGGGCGCCCCACCCCGGGCCGCGCCGGATGTGCACCGGCTCCGACGCGGCGGGTGCGTCGGACGGGCCGACGGCATACGGCGCGAACGCGGGTCCGGCGCCCAGCTCAGGGGCCGGCGTCTGCTGCACCGGGACGGGCTGCGTCACGGCGGCGGTCTCGACGGCACCCGAGGGGCGACCCTCGAGGCGCGCCCAGAGCGGTTCCTCACGGACGGGCTCGGCCTGCTGCGGCGCGGGGACGTCCTCGGCGCGCTGGTCCCACGGGCGCCACTCGTCGCGCCCGGGCTCGTCCTCGGTGGTCATGGCGTCGATTCTGCCCGCTGCGTCGCCGGGGTCAGGACGACGGTCTGCGAGATGGCCGCGCGACCTCACCGACGACGCGGCCGCGAGCGGACCCGAGAGGGGGGACGCCGTTCGGGTCGCTGCCGGCTGCACGGCGGGCGTCGTCGCGAGTCCGGAGCGGACGGGGACGGGCGGGCCGATGACGGTGAGGCTCCACGCGGCGGCGGCGGAGACCCCGGCGGCGGCGGCGGCGACGACGGTGGCCCGCAGGGGGCTTCGGTGGCAGGCCGGGGCGCTCGGTGCCAGGAGGGCGAGCGGCCGGTGGTGCGCGGACAGCGACGGCCGGTCGCGGCGCCTCGGTGGCGAGGCTGCTGCCGAGCGCGAGGAGGGTGGAGCGCAGGTCGCCCGGCATCGACGGGGAGCCGGCGAGGGCGCTGCGCAGGCGCCGCTCCTCGTCGACCGCGTGGGCACAGACGCGGCAGGCGACGAGGTGGCGGTCCCACGCCCACTGGCGCGGGAGGTCGAGGCGGCCGGCGGCGTAGTCCGTCAGCTCGTCCCCGAGGCAGCGCACCCGCATCGCGTCGCTCATACCGTCCCGGCCGCGGGCCGGCGCACGAGGCGGCCACGCTGGGGCTTGGCGGGAGTGGTCTTCGGCTGGGGAGCGCGGTGGGCCAGCGACTCGCGCAGCTGGGCGCGGCCCCGGTGGATGCGCGAACGCACCGTGCCGAGCTTGATGCCGAGCGTCGCCGCGACCTCCTCGTAGGACAGCCCCTCGATGTCGCACAGGACGACGGCCGCACGGAAGTCGGGCGAGAGGGCGTCGAGGGCGCGCTGCACGTCGTCGTCGAAGTGGGCGTCGTGGTAGGCCTGCTCGGGCCCCGGGCCACGGCTCGGGAGCCGGGCGGCCGACTCGTCCGAGAGGGCGTCGAAGCGGATGCGCTGCTTGCGGCGCATCTTGTCGAGGAAGACGTTGGTCGTGATGCGGTGCAGCCAGCCCTCGAAGGTGCCCGGCTGGTAGGTGTGCAGCGAGCGGAAGACGCGCACGAACACGTCCTGCGTCAGGTCCTCGGCGTCGTGGACGTTGCCCGTGAGGCGGTAGGCCAGGCGGTAGACGCGCGCGGAGTGCTGCTCGACGACCTCCTCCCACGTCGGGGGCACCCAGCCGGTGGCCGGCGCCTCGCCGCCGGGCGCGGCATACGTCGTCGTCATCGGCTCATCCCTCACCAGGCTGCTCATGTCACCCTTCGATACGCGCTGTTGCCGTGAATTGTTCCCCGTCTCCCTGAACGAATGCTGGGAGCGTGCGTCGCGCCCCGGCATCCGCCGACCCTGCCCCTAGGGTTGGGGCATGAGCGCACTCAAGCCGGCCAGCTGGTCCTACGCCGAGGAGTTCGTCCCCGAGCCCGAGGTCGTCGAGACGGCTCGGCGGCGCGGCATCGAGTTCGGCGACGCCAGTCCCCGTCGGCACCGGGGCGGGCGCCGTGCTGCGCTTCGTGGCGGCGGCCGTGCAGGCACGTCACGTCGTCGAGGTCGGCACCGGCGCGGGCACGTCGGGGCTGTGGCTGCTCGCCGGGATGCCGGAGGACGGCGTGCTCACGACGATCGACTCCTCGGCCGAGCACCAGCGCGCGGCGCAGGACGCGTATGCCGCGGCCGGCTACGCCCCCCAGCGCACGCGGGTGATCACCGGCGCCGCCGCCGACGTGCTGCCGCGGATGACCGACGGCGCCTACGACCTCGTCGTCGTGGACGCCGACAAGGGCGGCTACCCGACCTACGTCGAGCACGCGGTCCGCCTGCTCCGCTCCGGCGGGGTCGTCGCGCTCGACAACATGCTCTGGCACGACCAGGTCGCCGACCCGGCGGCGCGCGACGCGACGACGAGCACCCTGCGCGACCTCGGCAAGACGCTGCGCGACCACGACGAGCTCGTCCCGGCGCTGCTGCCGGTCAGCGACGGCCTGCTCGTCGCCGTGAAGCGCTGAGCCTCAGCTGACGTCGGGGCCGGCGCCGCGACGGAAGCCTGCCGGTCCCTCCGCGATCGCCACGACCTCCCAGTCCTCGATCGCGATGGGCGCCGAGCCGATGATCGCGCTGCCCGGGGCCTCGTCCGCGCCCGGCTCGAAGCCCTCCCGGAAGACCTTGCGGTCCTGCTCCGTGTCGAAGACGTAGGTCCCCTCGAACCACTCCCCCTCGCGCATCCGCCACACCTTGAAGGCGAGGCCGTCGAGGAACATGAAGCGAGCGATCGACGTGCCGACGACGTACTCGCGCAGCTGCTCCGCGGCGTCCCCGGGCGCGCCCTCGAGCGACCAGCGGACCGTCAAGCCGTACCCGGCGTTCATGCCATCTCCTCCAGCCACCGCAGCAGCAGTCGTGTCCCGAACCCGGTCGCTCCCTTGGCGGAGATCCCGGCGTCGACGTCCGAGCGGCCGGTCCCCGCGATGTCCAGGTGCGCCCAGCGGCGCTCCCCGACGAACTCGCGGAGGAACAGGGCCGCCGTCACCGCACCCCCACCCACGCCGTCGGCGATGTGGTTGAGGTCCGCGACGTCGGAGTCGAGGGCTCGACGGTAGGTGTCCGCGAGGGGCATCGGCCACAGCGTCTCACCAGTCGTCGCTCCCGCCGCGACGAGCGCGTCGGACAGCACGGCATCCGTGGCGAACACCGGTGCGACGCTGCGGCCGAGCGCGATCCGCGCGGCGCCGGTCAGCGTCGCGACGTCGACGAGGTAGGCCGGGTCGAGGTGGGCGTCGGCGTAGGCGAGGGCGTCGGCCATGACGATCCGGCCCTCGGCGTCGGTGTTGCCGATCTCGACGGTGCGGCCGCCGTACTGCACGAGCACGTCGCTCGGCCGGTAGGACCCGCCGCCGAAGGCGTTCTCCGCCAAGGCGAGCAGCCCCGTGACGCGCACCGGCACCTCGAGCTCGCGGCACGCGGCCAGCACCGCGAGGACGATGGCCGAGCCGGACATGTCGGTCTTCATGCCGAGCATCCCGTCGACCGGCTTCACCTGCAGGCCACCGGTGTCGAACGTGATGCCCTTGCCGACGAGCACGACGCGCGGTGTCGCGGAGGTCGCCCCGGCGGGCTCGTGGTCGAGGCGGACGAGGCGCGGCGGCGTCGCCGAGCCCTGGCCCACGGCGACGATGCCGCCGAAGCCCTCGCGGCGCAGCTCGCGCTCGTCCCAGACCCTGATGTGCGAGGCCCGTGCGCCGGGCGACGGCCTTGGCCTGTCGCGCCATCCAGGCCGGGTTCTTGGTGTTGGAGGGGGTCAGCGCCAGGTTGCGGGCGAGCAGCTGGGCGCGGGCGCGGGTCACCGCCCGGTCGACCGTGGCGGCGTCGGCCGTCCCGGCCACGACGGCCTCGGCCGCGGGACGCGCGACGACGGCCGGGTCCGTCCTTGCCGAAGCGCGGCGAGCCCCACGACGCGAGCACCGTCGACCTCGACGTAGGCCGCGAGGACGTCCGCGGTCGCGTCCGCCACCGACCGCGTGGACGACGCGGCTCGGTCCCGGGTCGCGCGGCCCGCCGCCGCCGCCGCCGTGCGCCAGTCGGCGTCGGAGCCGCCGGCCACCCCCACGAGCAGCACCCGGCGCACCGCGTGCGTCCCCCGGCAGCAGCGGCACCGTCGTGACCGCGCCGGCGTCGGCGCGCGGCTCGTGGGTCGCGAGCACCCGGTCCGGGGTCGAGGCCGAGGGCGGCCAGGGCCGCTCGAGCTCCGGCGTCACCCGGGCCGTCGGCGTCGCCCACGACCGCGACGAGGGCCGTGCCGTCGGCCTGCTCACCCGTCGGGGAGCCGGTCAGCGCGGCGTCGAGGTCGGGGTGCACGCTCCAGGCAGAGGTGCTGGGGTCGAGGAGGACGTCGTCTCGGGCCACCCGGCGACCCTAACCGGTCGGCATCCGAGCGACGGCGGCCGCCGGCATCCGCTGCGTCCGTCGCGACCGGCGGAGGGGACGCGACGGGGCCCCCACCGGATCGGTGGGGGCCCCGTCGACGGCACGTCAGGAGGCGGTCACTTCACGCCTTCGCAGTTGTCGATGGCCTGACCGAGCGCGCGCACCTCATCAGGAGTCATCTCGACGACGAGCCGACCGCCGCCCTCGAGGGGCATGCGCAGCACGATGCCGCGACCTTCCTTGGTGACCTCGAGCGGGCCGTCGCCCGTCCTCGGCTTCATTGCCGCCATGGCTGAAATCCCTTCCTCGTCGCGGCTACGGGTGCGGGGCCGCGTGGTGCCCGACGCCGGACCGTCGGGAATGGTGGTCCATTATCCCGTAGCCGTGCGACAGAAAGAAATCCGCACCTCTTTGCGTCGATCAGGGTGGAAATGAGCCCCAGGGGGTGTAAACGAGCAGCGCGCACGTCCACCACACGAGCCCGACGATGATGACGAGCAGCACGACGGCGACGCGGCGCCGCCAGTGGGGCACGACGGACTGCCCGTTGGCGGTGCGCATCGCGACCGACGCGACGAGCGCGGCGAGCGGGAAGTCGAGCATGAGGAAGCGCCACATGCTCGTGATCGGGCGGACGACCGCGAAGAGGTAGAGCGGGTAGGCCAACGCCCAGGCGCGCGCCTCGATCGAGATCCAGCGACCGTGCCGACCGAGGACGAGCGCGACGTACGTGGCGACGAGCGAGACGAGGACGACCACCCCGGCGACACCCCGGCTCTGCCACGCCCACTCGATCCACAGCACGAACGGGCCCTTGTCCGGGCGCTGCCCCCACGCCGCCTGCACGTCGAAGAAGGCCGTCGGCACCCCGGTGACGAGCCCGGCGAGGACGGGCCACGCGACCGCACTGACGCCGAGCGCACGCGAGCATGACGACGGCGCTCGCGCGCTGGCCGTCGAGGGGGCGGATGCCGGCGGCCCGGTCCTCGCGCCACCGCACCGCGAGGTGGATGAGGGCCGCGCAGCCGAGCGCGGGGGCCACGCCCCGGGTGAGACCCAGGGGCAGGGCGACGGCGGCGACGAGCAGGTAGCGGCGCCGGACGAGCAGGAGCAGCGCGCCCGCGACGAGGGCGACCGCGAGCGCCTCGGTGTACGGCTTCAGCATCACCGCGGTCGTCGGGTAGAAGCACCAGAGGCAGGCGGCGACGAGGGCGAGCCGCTCGCGCTGGGGCTGGCGGTCGGCGTGGACGCCCGTGCGCAGGACCGCCCAGATGAGCACCGCCGCGACGTCCGCCGAGGACGACGTTGAGCAGCACCCCGGCCGCCGTGAAGGGCAGGCCGGTGAGCATGACCGCCTTCACGAGGTAGGGGTAGAGCGGGTAGAACGCCCACGCGCTGTAGGTGACCGCACCGCTGTCCGCGTCGACGGGCAGGGGCACGGGGTAGCCGTCGCGGACGATCCGTTCGTACCAGACGCCGTCCCAGAGACCGAAGAGGTCGCCGATCCCGGGGTCGGCGTGGCCGACGCCCGCGGGGTTCTGGAACCACGTCGCCGCGACCCACAGGGCGAGCAGCGCCACCACGCGGGCAGACGACGTAGACGACGAGCACGGTGCGGATCGGGTGGTTCAGCGCGCGGGCGCCGATCGCGTGCCGGCCGGCCGAGGTGAAGGGGGTCGGCCGCTGGGGCGGGGTCGCCTGCCGCGAGGCCTCAGCCAGCGCCATCGGTCACGCCCCTCACGTCCCAGACGTGGACGCCGTCCGTGTGCTCGGGCTCACCGAACGCCGCCGTCAGCGACGCGAGCAGCGCCGGCGCCTCGGGCCGGTCCTCCGGCAGCACGACGGCGTCGACCCGACCGGCGCGCAGGTCCTCCTGGAACTGCTCGAGCTCGCCCTGCGACGGGCGCCGCGCGACCCCGCTCTCGGCGATCTCCGCCATCCACTGGGTCAGCGCGGTCGGCGTCGCGCCGTACTGCCCGACCCGCTCCGGCGAGCTGTCCGGGCCGACGAAGTAGCCCGCCACGACGGGGAAGCCCCACCGGGCCCTGGCCTGCCACTCGAGGGCGCGCGTGTCACCGACCCACGGCGCCGGGGCAGCGAGCACCGAGCCGCCCTCGTCGACGTGGTCGCGCCACGTCCCGTCGCTGAAGAACGCGGGCATCGGGGCGCGCGGCTCGACGATGAGCGGCGTGGGCAGCACCGGAAGCAGCACGAGCACGGCGGCCGTGCCGGCGACGGCGAGACCCGTGCCCGCGTGCCCGGCATACCGGCCCACCCTGACGCGGACCTCCTCGGTGCCGAGGGCGAGGAGCGCGCCGAGCGCCGGCACCGCGACGAGCGCGAAGCGGGTGGGCAGGACGTTCTCGAGGACCGGCACGTGCTCGAGCAGCGCCCACGGACCGGGGATGCCGGTCGCGACGCCGTGGAGCGTCACCTCCTCCCCGAGCGAGAGCCACAGCGAGACGACGACGACGGCGGCGAGGGCGCGGACCAGCACGCGGCGCCACAGCACGACCGTGACGGCGAGCGCCGCGAGGAGCAGCGGGATGCCGAAGAAGGAGTTCTCCTCGGTCCGGTTCATCGACAGCGCGGCCGACGCCCACGGGTCGGCGCCGATGCTGCGCGTCGCCCTCCCCCACAGCTGGGCGAGGTCGTTGCCGGCGGGCGGGTGGTAGATCGAGGCGTAGCTGCGCGGACCGGCGAACTGCCACCACAACGGCACCGCGACGACGACGAGCGCGACGCCGGCGGCGAGCCCAGGCCGGGCAGCAGCCGGCGCAGGTCGACCCGGCCGTGCGCGAGCAGCACCGTCGCCCCGATGGCCATGCCGATGGCGGTGAGCAGCAGCACCTCCTCGCCGATGAGGACCTGCCACGCGACGAGCAGGCCGAGGACGACACCGTCCCGGCGGGGGCGGTCCCCCTCCGCGAGCCGCAGCACCCGGTCGATCACCAGCGGCACCAGCGCCTGCACGACGAAGTTGGGGTGGCCGTTGGCGTGCGAGACGAGTCCGGGCGCGAACCCCGCGAACCCGGCGCCCAGGGCCGCGGCGAGCGGGTGCACCGCGAGGCGGCGGCGGAACAGCCAGAACCACGCGGACGCGGTGAGGGTCAGCCCGAGCAGCTCGACGAGGATGAACGTGACCTGCGGCCCGGCGAGCAGGGTCAGGGGCGCGAGGGGCACGCCGAGCCCGAGGACGGCGGCGTTGGCCATGAGGTTGACGCCCTCGGGGAAGTTCTGGAGATCGCTGAAGAGCGGGTTGGAGAGGGTGGCGAGGTTGTGGGCCGTCGCGCCGAAGTACCACTCGAACGCCTGCTGGTCCTGCACCCCTTGGGAGAGGTGCCCGGTGAACGGGCGCGCGAGGAGGCCCGCCAGCACCCACACCGCGACGAGCAGGTACGCGGCGGGGGCGAGCAGGTCGCTGCGACGCAGCGGCAGCGGGCGTCCGGCAGCCGAGGCCTCGATCCGGTCGGCTGCCGGACCGGGTCGAGGGGGCCGGTCGTCACCTGCCGGGTCGTCGAGCGGCGAGGCCCGCGTAGGGGCTCGGCGTCAAGCCGCGCGGCGCGGCCGACCGGCCGGGGTCCGGCATCCGCCAGCGCGTGCCCTGGCTCGCCGCGGCGCGCGGCGATCGCACGGTCGTGCTCGGCCAGCCGCGCCTCGAGGGTGTCGACGACGGCGTCCACCTGGTCCATGCGGTAGCCGCGCACCTGTGGGGCGAAGCGCCACCCGCGCGTGGGCAGGCGCGGCGCCGGGAGGTACGTCGTGCGTCCGCGTCGTCGCGGCGTCGAGGCACCGCCACCGGTCGCGGCCGCCAGAGCAGCCAGGCGATCCCGGCGACGACGGCCGTGGCGAGCAGCGCGAGCCCCACCGCCCACGTCACGGCGTGTCCCCGCGCCGTCGGGCCGTCCGGCGACCCGCGCCGTCGCCCGGGCGAGCACACCGTCGACGACGCGGCCGAAGAGGAGCGGGCCGAGCCGGTCGCCGAGGGGACGGGTCACCCGGGCGCAGCCCGGGCAGCCAGAGCTCCTCGACCCAGCTGACGACCGCCCCGCCGGGCGTGCGGGGGTCCTCGGTCACGGTGATCTCGGCCCAGCCCCGCAGGAGGCGACCGGTCTTGTGCAGCCGCAGGCGGCGTCCCGGCTCGAGCGCGGTCACCAGCATCCGGTCGGCGGCGGCCAGCGGGCCGAACCGGGTCGAGGCGACCACCTCGGCCCCGAGGACGAGCCCGCCGTCGGGGACGACGACGTCGGTGAACGGCACGTCGTGGGTGTGCTCGGCGAGGTCGGCCAGCGACGACCAGGCGAGGTCGGGGGCCAGCGCGGTGGTGCGGAGCACGGTGAACGCCATGCGTCACTCCTGCCCGGGTGAACGGGTGTCCGGCGACGCGACGTCCGGGTCGGGACCGAGCTCCGCCAGCACCCGCTCGCGCTCGGCGAGGTCGTCGCGCAGCGCCTCGAGACGGACGTCGACCTCCTCCATCCGGTAGCCGCGCAGGGCGGTGTCGAAGCGCACCGCGTCGACGTCGGCGGCGACCGGGGCGGGCGGGAGGCCGGGGTCGGGAGCCGTGTGCACGGCATCCGCGAGGGGGTCCGCCGGCAGCCGCCCGCTCGCCACGCCGAGCACCGCGACGACGAGCACGACGCCGACGAGCACGAGGATGACGAGGGGGACCACGGAGCCGATCCTACGAGCCGCGCCGCCGCGGCGCGGGGCCGGCGGGACTCGCGGAGCGGCGCCACGGACGAGTCGTGACCGACCCGTGACCTGCAGAGTCGTCCCACGCGGCCCGAGCTCCGGTCAGGCGGAGCCGCGGTCGACGGCCACGATCGTCGCGACGGCCTCGTCGACGTCGTCGGTCACCGTGACCAGGTCGATGTCGGCGGCGTCGATGCAGCCCACGCCGGTCGCGGTCTCGCGCAGCCACCCCAGCAGCCCGCTCCAGTAGTCGGTGCCGATGAGCACGATCGGGAAGCTCGTGACCTTGCCCGTCTGCACGAGGGTGAGCGCCTCGAACAGCTCGTCGAGCGTGCCGAACCCGCCCGGCAGGACGACGAACCCCTGCGCGTACTTGACGAACATCGTCTTGCGCGCGAAGAAGTAGCGGAAGTTGACACCGAGGTCGACGTACGCGTTCAGGCCCGTCTCGAAGGGCAGCTCGATGCCGAGGCCGACGGACGTGCCACCGGCCTCGAGGGCACCGCGGTTCGCGGCCTCCATCGCGCCCGGACCGCCGCCCGTGATGACGGCGTACCCGGCCTCGACGAGCGCGCGCCCCACCCGGACGCCGAGCTCGTAGATGGGGTCGTCGGGATGCGTGCGCGCCGAGCCGAAGACGCTCACGGCGGGCCCGACCTCGGCGAGCGCGCCGAACCCGGTGACGAACTCGCTCTGGATCCTCATGACGCGCCACGGGTCGGCGTGCAGCCACCCGGTGGAGCCGCGGCTGTCGAGCAGGTGCTGGTCGCTCGTCGAGCCGGGCACCGCGGACCGGCGCATGACGACGGGGCCCTGGTGGTACTCGTCGACCTCGTTGGCGGTCGGGTCCACGGGCGGGTCGGGGGTCGGCTCCACGGCGTCACGGTCCGGGGGTCCGGCCACGGCGCCGACTGTCATGCGCGGCGCGCTCCGGCGTCAGGCGTGCCCGGCTCGTCGGGCGTCAGGCGAGCCAGCGCAGCAGGGCCGCCTCGCACGCGGGGTACTGCTCCACCGGGCACTGCTCGTCGTCCATGTGCGCGAGGTTGGGGTCGCCCGGCCCGAAGTTCACGGCCGGCACCCCCATCGCCGAGAACCGCGCGACGTCGGTCCAGCCCTGCTTGGCCTCGACCGGCAGCCCGAGCGCCTCGACGAAGGCCTTCGCGGCCGGCAGGTGCAGCCCCGGCTTGGCACCGCCCGCATTGTCGACGACGTCGACGTCGAAGCCCGAGAACACCTGTCGCACGTGCGCCTCCGCCTCGTCCTCCGAGAGCGACGGGGCGTAGCGGTAGTTGACGGTGACGACGCACCGGTCGGGGATGACGTTGCTCGCCACCCCGCCCGAGACGAGCACGGCGTTGAGCGCCTCGCGGAACTCCAGCTCGTCCACGGTGCGGGTGGCCGGCTCATACGCCACGAGTCGCGCGAGGACCTCGGCGGCCTCGTGGATCGCGTTGTGCCCCTTCCACGGTCGCGCCGAGTGCGAGGCGATTCCCTTGGTGGACACCTCAGCCCGCAGGGTGCCCTTGCACCCGCCCTCGACCCGCCCGTCCGTGGGCTCGAGGAGCACCGCGAAGTCGGCATCCGCGATGAGGTCGGGGAGCTGCTCCTCGACGTGGAGCAGTCCGTTGAACTGGGAGTCGATCTCCTCGGCCTCGTAGAACACGAACGTCACGTCACGGCTGGGCTCGCGCACCTCGTGGGCGACGCGGAGCATGACGGCGACGCCACCCTTCATGTCGACGGTCCCCCGGCCCCACAGCACCTCGCCGGCCGGCCCGTCGACCCGGCGGGTCGGCAGGTTGGCCGGGTCCGTCGTCAGCGGCACGGTGTCGATGTGCCCCGCCAGCACCACCCGCTCGGATCGGCCGAGGGACGTGCGGGCCACGACGGTGTTGCCCAGCCGCGTCACCGTCAGGTGCGGCAGCGCGGACAGCGCCGCCTCGACGGCATCGGCGAGCGCCCGCTCCCCGAGGCTGACGGACTCGACGTCGCAGACCGCGGCCGTGAGGGTCGTGACGTCGGAGGTGAGGTCGAGCGAGGGTGCGGTGGACGGCATACGGCTCACCCTAGTGACCCCGCCGTCGCCCTCCGACGGCTGCCGGGCGGTGCCCGGGCGCGCCCCACGGCCACCGTAGGCTGGAGCCATGACGCGCACCGCCTGGGGCCACGGCCTGCTCACCCTCACCGACGAGGGGACCGTGCTCGACGCGTGGTTCCCGTCACCGGCGCTCGGGGAGCCCGGCGGCGCGGGCGAGATCTCGGCGCCCCTGGGTCTCGAGGGCCTCGCCGGCCCGGATGCCGTGCGCGGCGTGCGTCGCGAGGTCCGCCTCGTCACCGCCGACCTCGACGCCCCGCCGGCCGACACCGCCGACGGATGGCTGCGGCTGCACCTGCTCTCCCACCGCCTCTGCGCCCCCAACACCGTCAACCTCGACGGCCTGTTCGGGGTGCTCACCAACGTCGTGTGGACCTCCCAGGGCCCGTGCGCCGTCGACGGGTTCGAGCTGACCCGGGCGCGGATGCTCGCCCGGGGGCCCGTCCAGGTCTTCGGCGTCGACAAGTTCCCGCGGATGACCGACTACGTCGTGCCGAGCGGCGTGCGGGTGGCGGATGCCGATCGCGTGCGCCTCGGCGCCCACCTCGCCGGCGGCACGACGGTGATGCACGAGGGCTTCGTCAACTTCAACGCCGGCACGCTCGGCACGTCGATGGTGGAGGGCCGGATCAGCCAGGGGGTCGTCGTCGGCGACGGCTCCGACATCGGCGGTGGCGCGTCGACGATGGGCACCCTGTCCGGCGGGGGCACGGAACGCGTCAGCATCGGCGAGCGTTGCCTGCTCGGAGCCGAGTCCGGGCTCGGCATCGCGCTCGGTGACGACTGCGTCGTCGAGGCCGGGCTCTACGTCACGGCGGGCACGAAGGTGACCCTCCCCGACGGGACCGTCACCAAGGCGCGCGAGCTCTCGGGACAGGCCAACCTGCTGTTCCTGCGCAACTCGGTGACCGGCGCCGTCGAGGCCCGGCCCCGGGACGGGCACGGCATCGTGCTCAACTCCGCGCTCCACGCGAACGACTGACCCCGCCCGGGCCACCGCCCGGCCTGCTCGACCACCGAAGGACACCGACCGAATGCCGCGCACCGCCCGAGGCGCCGTCACGCTCGCCGAGGAGGAGCCCCGCTCCCCTCGTCGCCGGCGCGTGGCCGCGCTCGTGACGCTCGGCCTCGTCGGCGTGCTCGGCACCGGGGCCTACCTCGGCGTCCGCCACCTCCAGCAGATGGTGACGGGCGAGCGCTGCGAGGTGACGGCATCCGGCACGACGTTCGAGTGGGCGCCCGACCAGGCGAGCAACGCCGCCGCGATCACGGCCATCGCCGTGCAGCGCGACCTGCCGCCGCGGGCCGCGACGATCGCCGTCGCGACGGCGATGCAGGAGTCCAAGGTCCGCAACGTGCGCTTCGGCGACCGCGACTCCCTCGGGCTGTTCCAGCAGAGGCCCTCGCAGGGCTGGGGCACCGCCGAGCAGATCCTCGACCCCGAGTACTCCACGAACCGGTTCTACGACGCCCTCGTCGAGGTCGACGGCTACACCGACATGGACATCGCCGAGGCGGCGCAGGCGGTGCAGCGCTCGGCGGCCGGGGAGGCCTACGCCCAGCACGAGTCCCAGGCGCGGGTCACCGCCTCGGCGCTCTCGGGCCAGACCGCCGCCGGGATCGGCTGTGCCCTGGACGACCCCACCGCACCCGGTGACCCCGAGGAGCTGGCGGCGCTGCTGGAGAAGGACTTCGGCATCGCGGCGGAGGTCGACGACCGCACGGTCACCGTCGACGCCGGCAGCGACGAGCTCGCGTGGGCCGTCGGCGCGTGGGCGGTCGCCCGTGCGGCCGACACCGGGGCCACCCGCGCCGTCGTCGGCGACCGCGAGTGGGTGCGCTCGATGGAGGAGCCGGCCCTCGGCTGGGGCACCACCGACGCCGGGACCGGGGACCCGCAGCGGGTGACGATCCACCTCTGACGCGTGGGCGCGCGCGCGGTCCCAACTTTCCCGCCCCATGCGAGAACCTTCACCTTCGCACCGGAACAGTTCCGCTGCGAAGGTGAAGGTTCCCGTGCCAAGGCCGGCACGAGCGGGTCAGGTCAGCGCTGGCCGAGCGGGGTGTAGTCGCGCTCCCCCTCGCCGATGTAGACCTGGCGCGGGCGGCCGATCTTCGTCGTGGGGTCCTCGATCATCTCGCGCCACTGGGCGATCCAGCCCGGGAGGCGGCCGAGCGCGAAGAGCACGGTGAACATGCGCGTCGGGAAGCCCATCGACTTGTAGATGAGGCCGGTGTAGAAGTCCACGTTGGGGTAGAGCTTGCGCTCGATGAAGTAGTCGTCCGCGAGTGCGATCTCCTCGAGGCGCATCGCGATCTCGAGCAGCTGGTCCCCGCCGGAGGTCTTCTCGAGGATGTCGTGCGCGGTCTTCTTGATGATCGCCGCGCGAGGGTCGTAGTTCTTGTAGACCCGGTGGCCGAAGCCCATGAGGCGGACGCCGTCCTCCTTGTTCTTGACCTTCGTCATGAACTCGTCGGTCGAGAAGTCGGCGTTCTGGATGCGCTCGAGCATCTCGAGCACGGCCTGGTTCGCCCCACCGTGGAGGGGGCCGAAGAGCGCGTTGATGCCGGCCGAGACCGACGCGAAGAGGTTGGCCTGCGAGGAGCCGACGAGCCGAACGGTCGACGTCGAGCAGTTCTGCTCGTGGTCGGCGTGCAGCACGAGGAGGAGGTCGACGGCGCGCACGAGGTCGGGGTCGATGTCGTAGCCCGTCGCCGGCACCCCGAAGGTCATCCGGAGGAAGTTCTCGACGAGCGAGAGGTTGTTGTCCGGGTAGAGGAACGGCTGGCCGATCGACTTCTTGTACGCGTAGGCGGCGATGGTGGGCAGCTTGGCCAGGAGACGGATCGTCGAGATCTCGACCTGCTGCTTGTCGAAGGGGTCGAGGCTGTCCTGGTAGAAGGTCGACAGCGCCGAGACCGCGGAGGACAGCACCGGCATCGGGTGCGCGTCACGCGGGAAGCCCTGGAAGAAGCCCTTGAGGTCCTCGTGCAGCATCGTGTGCTGGCGGATCCGGCCCTCGAAGTCGGTCAGCTCGCTCTCGTTGGGCAGCTCGCCGTAGATGAGGAGGTAGGAGGTCTCGATGAAGCTCGAGTGCTCGGCCAGCTGCTCGATCGGGTACCCGCGGTAGCGCAGGATCCCCTCGTCGCCGTCGATGTAGGTGATGGCACTCGTGCAGCTCGCGGTGTTGGTGAAGCCGCCGTCGAGGGTGACGTTGCCGGTCTCCTTCATGAGCTTCGAGATGTCGTAGCCGCTGTTGCCCTCGGTGGCGGGGACGAGGGCCAGGTCGAGCTGCTTGCCAGCAGCGGAGAGGGTGGCACCGTCGGTCATGTCAGGGATCCTTCTCGTCGGGCACGATTTCCTTTCGACCCTACCCCCCGGGCTCGGGGGCCGGAAACGTGGGAGACGTGACCTGGACCTCGGCGGTCAGGCGAGGCGACGGACGGCGGCGGCCACCCGCTCGTCGGTCGCGGTGAGCGCGAGGCGCACGTGCTCGCGCCCGGCGGGGCCGTAGAAGTCGCCGGGCGCCGCGAGGATGCCGCGGTCGGCGAGCCGCTCGATCGTCACCCGCCCGTCCTCCCCCGCGGTGGCCCAGAGGTAGAGGCCGGCCTCGGAGTCGTCGACGCGGAGGCCGAACCGCTCGACCGCCGGGAGCAGCGCGGCGCGGCGCGCGGCATACCGCGCCTTCTGCTCCTCCACGTGGCGAACGTCCGAGAGCGCGGCGAGCACGGCCCGCTGCACCGGCCAGGGCACCATCATCCCGGCGTGCTTGCGCGCCTCGAGGAGCCGCCCGACGACCACCGGGTCGCCGGCGACGAAGGCGCCGCGGTAGCCGGCGAGGTTGGACTGCTTCGAGAGGCTGTAGACGCAGAGCAGCCCGTCGTGCGAACCACCCGTGACGCGGGGGTCGAGGATGGACGTCGTCGTGGGCGGCTCCGTCGAACCCGCCTCTCGCGCACGCCAGTCCAGCTCGGCGTAGCACTCGTCGGAGGCAACGACGACCCCGTGTTCCCTGGCCCACGCGACGACCTTCGCCAGGTGCTCGACACCCAGGACCTTGCCCGTGGGGTTGCCGGGAGTGTTGAGCCACAACAGCTTCGGCGTCGTGGCCTTCGTCGGCGGACCCAGGGAGGTGAGCGCGTCGAGCGCGAGCGGGGTGGCGCCGGCGAGCCGCGCACCCACGTCGTACGTCGGGTAGGCGACGCGGGGGAACGCGACGATGTCACCGGCACCGAGCCCGAGGAGGAGCGGCAGCCAGGCGACGAGCTCCTTGGACCCGATGGTCGGCAGCACGCCGGCGGGGTCGACGTCGGGCACACCTCGGCGGGTGGCGAACCACGCCGACACCGCCTCACGGAGGTCGGCCGTGCCCCAGGTCAGCGGGTAGCCGTGGGCGTCCGAGGCACGGGAGAGCGCGTCGCGCACCACGTCGGGCGTCGGGTCGACGGGGGTCCCGACGGAGAGGTCGACCAGCCCGGAGCCGGCCGGGCCGTCGATGTCGGGGTCGGAGAAGGTGCTCGCCCGCTCCTTGGCCGGAGCGAGCGAGTCCCAGGGGAAGTCGGGGAGCCGGAGCACCCGGTCGGCACCAGCCCTCTTACTCGTCGTGCTCCTGCGGCGGGAGGTCGGCGATGATCGGGTGGTCCTTGGGGATCATGCCGAGCTTGGCGGCGCCCCCCGGGCTGCCCAGGTCGTCGAAGAACTCGACGTTGGCCTTGTAGTAGTCGGCCCACTGCTCGGGCACGTCGTCCTCGTAGTAGATCGCCTCGACCGGGCAGACCGGCTCGCACGCCCCGCAGTCGACGCACTCGTCGGGGTGGATGTACAGGCTGCGCTCACCCTCGTAGATGCAGTCGACGGGGCACTCCTCGATGCAGGCCTTGTCCTTGAGGTCCACACAGGGCTGCGCGATCACGTACGTCATGGCGGACATACTATGCGGGCCATGGACGCGGATGCGGCCGGGCCGGATCCTGGTCCGCTGGTCGGGGCGAGGGTCGTGGTGCGGCACCGCCTCGAGCACCCGGACCCGCTCTCCGGGGCCACCCTGACCGACGTCGTGGGCGACCTCGTGGCCGTCGACGCCGACGACGTCGTCGTCGCGACCCGCCGCGGTGAGGTGCGGGTGCCGCGGTCGGCGGTCACCCACGTCAAGGAGATCCCGCCCCGCCCGTCGCGACGCGGCGCCCCGCACCGGGCCCTGTCCGTCGAGGACCTCCAGCGCGTCATGGTGGGCGCATGGCCCGCGATGGAGACCGAGCGCCTCGGTGACTGGGTGCTGCGTGCCTCGCGGGGCTTCACCCAGCGAGCCAACTCGGTCGTCACCGCCGGCAGCCCCGGGATGCCGGTGCCGGCGGCGCTCGACGCCGTCGAGGCCTGGTATGCCGCGCGCGGGCTCCCGCCGAACCTCGCCCTCGCGGGACCGGTGGGCTTCGACCCCGCCGAGGACCAGGTCGGCGCCGAGGCGCTGCGCCGCGGCTACACGCGGCGCGTCCCCACCGTGACGCTCACCGCCCCCACTCGACTCATTGCGGATCACCCACCCGGAGCGGCCGCCGCCCGGCCCTCGCACGTGGGTGATGGGCAATCGGTCGAGGTGGGCGCCGAGCTGACGCCGGGGTGGTTCGCGGCGTACCGGGCCTACCGTCCGGTCGACGACGAGGCGGCGCGGGCGATCCTCACCGGCTCCCCCGGCCAGGTGTTCGCGACGGCCCGGGGTGCGGGCGGCGAGGTGGTGGGCATCGGCCGGCTCGGCCTCGCGTCGGCGTGGGGCGGCATCGCCGCGATGTGGGTCGCCCCGCCCGCCCGCCGGCAGGGCCTGGCGTCACGGATGCTGACCACCCTCGCCGTGGCGGCCGCGGACCACGGTGCCGCGTCGCTGCACCTGCAGGCCGATGCGGACAACGTCGAGGCCCTCGCGCTCTACGAGCGGCGCGGGTTCGAGCGCCACCACGAGTACGTCAACCTCACCGGGACGTCGTAGCGAGAGCGGGGTCGCCGCGCCCGGGCGTCAGGGCTTGGGATTCGTGCAGGTGACGTCGTCCTCGGGGCGGTAGTTCGTCGTGAACTTCTCCGTCTTGACGACCTTGCCGCCCTGCTTGAAGATGCGGCCGATGTCGACCTTGAAGCCCACGACGGGGCTCTGGTTGAGGCAGTCGGGTCCGTCGTCGTTGTACTTCTTGGGCTGGACGATGTCGTAGCGAGCGCTCTTCGTCGCCGTCACGTCGTACTTCTTGGTGCCCCAGTAGCTCACCGTGATGGAGGTGTCGGTCGTCGCGACCTGGATGAGGATGCCGCCGTCGGTCGTGTTGGTGAACTTGTTGTGCAGGTCGGGCCAGGAGATCGTCGCCTCGCGCCCCTCGGGGTACCGGGAGATGTAGTAGTAGTGCGGCGTCCACGCGTCGAGCTGCACGCCGGCGAAGAACGAGGCGTTGAAGATCGTCGTCGACACCTGCGAGATGCCGCCACCGACGGACTCCGCGGCGCGCCCGTTGCGGATGATGCCTGCCTCGATGTAGCCCTTCGCGGGGGTGCGCTCGCCGAGGACCCCGTTCATGCTGAACTGCTCGCCCGGCGGGACGTACGTGCCGTTGATCGCGCGCGAGGCCAGCTTGATGTTGTGCACGCGCGGCTGGCCGGGCTGGAAGAAGGTCGTGAAGGAGGAGATCATCGCCTTCGGCAGCGTCTTCTTCGCGATGTCCGTCGTGAACGTCGGCTGGGTCGCCTTCGTGGTCACGGTGGCCGTGCGGGCCTCGCCGGAGCCGCCCAGCGCGGTCCAGACCTCGCTGCGGACCGACGCGTCGTCGAGCTCCAGGCCCGCGACGTGCGCCTTGACGCTCGGCGTGCGACCGGAGAAGGTCACCACGGCGTCCTTGGCATCGACCTCGGCGTCGGCCTTCCTCGCCGCGGCGTGCACGATCGACGAGAGCTTCTTGTCGTCGGCGCGGGGCGTGATGCGGCCCTGCTCGTCGGCCTTCAGCACGACGGCCGGGGCGAGCTGCTTCGGGGTCAGCGTGAAGGACTTCTCGCCCGCCTTGACGGTCACCGGGCCGGACACGGCGATGTCGCCGAACTCCGCCTTGACGCGGGCGAGCTCGTCGGCCGTGACCTTCGTCGGCAGCACCTGCGGCCGCGACCTCGACGGTGGAGTCGCCGGGCCACCAGCGGCGCACGGCATCCGCGGTGCCCTCGACGTCGGTGCGCGTGCCGGTCACGGGCTCCTTGACGGTGACCTTGCCGCCGGCGAGGGAGATGGACCCCTCGACCGGCTCCGCGTCGAGCTCGCCACGCGAGTCCTCGACGGCCGCCGCGAAGGCCGCGTCGTCGAGGGTGACGATGGCCGGCTCGGCCCCGCCCCCGACGACGTGGTGCCACACGTCGGCCGGTGCCAGCGAGAAGCGCACGAGGTCGTCGACGGTCGCGTCGACGTCGACCGCGACACCGAGGTCGGCGGGCGCCGCCTCGACCTTCCCGGCGCTCGAGGTCAGCACCAGGGGGGCCGACGACTTCGGACCCGAGCTGCTCGGTGAGGGTGGCGCGCGCCTGGTCGGCACCCTGGCCGCCGACGGCGACCCCCGCGACGGTCGTGCCGCGGGGCACCCGGTCACCGAAGAAGGCCGCGGCTCCCGCGTAGAGCGCGAGGAGGCCGAGGAGGACGCCGCCGACCACGAGGGGCCACCGGCCGCGCCTCGGCGCGGGCGGCTCCTCCCAGTCGACCTCGTCGTACAGGCTGTCGAGGGTCATGCGATGCTCCCGTAGCGTCCTCTGAAGTGGACCAGGGCCGGTCCGACGGTGTCTGGCAGTGAGATGGAGAGGACCTCTGCGACGACGATCGCATGGTCCCCGGCCGGGTGGACGTCGGTCGTCCGGCACTCGAGGTGCATGAGCGCGCCGTCGAGGAGCGCCACCCCGGTCTTGGGCCCGCGCCGGTGCGGCGCGCGGTCGAGCTGGCCGTGAAGCGGCCGGCCCCTCGTGGCGAACCACTCGGAGAGCGGGCGCTGGTCGGCCGCGAGCACGCTGACGCCGAAGACGCCGGCCTCGAGGACGGCGTCGTGCCAGCGGGCCTCGTTCTCGGCGCACACGAGCACGAGCAGCGGCTCGAGCGAGACCGAGGTCAGGGTGTCGGCCGTCATCGCGTGGTCGTGGCCGCCGGCGACCGTGGTGAGCACGCTGACGCCACCGACGAGGCGGCCCATCGCCTGCCGGAACCGTGCCGGGTCGAGCGGCTCGTCGCTCACGCTGCTCCCTCGCTCACGGGTCGGCCCGTCGCGGCGTCGAGGCGGGCGAAGCCCTCCCGCCCGGCGAGCCGGGCCACGACGTGGTTGGACAAGGCATACCACCCCTCGCCCACGACGACCTGGGTCTCGTGGTGCCGGAGGGCGCGGGTCTGGACCTCGACGGCCGCCGGGTCGACGACGCGGTGCGTCACGACCTCGTCGGGCACGACCGAGGGGAAGAAGGGATCGCCCTCCCCGGGGACGACGAGGCCACGGTCGGACGGCACGTGCTCCGCCAGCCACGCGCGGTCCTCGACGGCCCACGACAGCGGGGTGAGGACGGCATACAGGACGGGCGGCTGCGCGGCGCCGGCGACCGCGCGGCAGGTCGCCTCGTGGGTCCGCACGTGGTCGGGGTGGCCGTATCCACCGGTCGCGTCGTAGGTGACGACGACGTCCGGGCGCACGTCGTCGACGACCGCGCGCACCGCGGCCGCCGCGTCGGCGAGGTCGGCCCCGACCCACGCGCGCGGGTGCTCGGCGGCCGCCGAGCCGGCCATGCCGGAGTCGCGGTATGCCGGGTGCGCGCCGCCGCCGTCCCCGCCCAGCTGGTGGTGGGTCACCCCGAGCACCTCCATCGCGCCCCGCAGCTCCTCGCGGCGGTGCTCGGCGAGGGGGTCGCCCGGGGCGCCCTCGAGGTGGGCGAGGTGCTCGGGGATGACCTCGCCCTCCTCGCCGAGCGTGCAGGTGAGGACGTGGACGTCGTCGCCGCGGGCGACGTGGTGAGCGATGGCGACCCCGGTCGCGAGGGTCTCGTCGTCGGGGTGGGCGTGGACGAAGAGCAGCCGCGCGGGGCGACCGTCGGGCTCGACACCGTCGAGCAGGTCGGTCACTGGACCACCGCGATGTCCGCGAACTCCACGACACCGCCGTTGACGGTGTTGGCCGACAGGTTGCGGATGTCGGAGCCGGCGATGTAGAGCGCGCGGCGCTCGGCGAGGCCGATGTAGGCACCGCGCTGCAGCAGCGACTGGTCGATCTCGGCCCACGCCTTCTCCCGCGCGGTGCGGTCGGCGATCGCCTGGACCTTGGCCATCCGGGCGTTGAGCTCGGGGTCGCTCCAGTAGCCGTAGTCGCGCCCGGGTCCGGCCTTGGTGATGTTGATCGAGCTGTCGAACAGCGGGGGCAGGATCGTCGAGGCCGAGGCCCACGCCGGGGCCCAGTTGCGACCAGAACACGTCGACCTCGGCGGCGAGCTTCGGGTCGCTGACCGCGGTGAAGTAGTCGTCGGTCATCGGGCGGGTCGTCGGCTCGAACCCGGCCAGCCGCCAGCCGGCGACGAGGGCCGCCATCGCCTTGTCGGCCGTCGGGGTCGAGCGGTAGGCGACGGTGAAGGGCACCGGACCGGTCTTGCCGGCCTCGGTGAGCAGGGCCTTGGCGCGGGTGGCGTCGCCGCGGGTGCCGGTGCCGACCGGGTCGGCGTCGTGGGCCCCGGGGAGGCCGGCGGGCACGAGGGAGCGGGTGGGGTCGGCCGCGGTCGCGCCGCCGATCGCCGTGACGTAGGCGTCGCGGTTGGTGGCGGCGGCGAGCGCGAGGCGGACCTTCTCGTCCTTGAACACCTCGCTGCGGGTGTTGGGCACGAGGTAGTCGACGACGCCGGTGCGCGGGTTGACCGACCGCTCGCGCAGGCCCTCGACGGCGGTGATGTGCTGCTGGATGGCGGGCGGCGCCGAGCCCAGGCGACACCGACACGCGACCGGTGTCGCCGTCGGCCATGACCTGCTGGGCCACGGCCTGGGTGTCGAGGCCCTCCTGGAAGCGGATCCGGTCGGCGTGCGCCCGGCGGATCGGGTCGCTCGCGCGGTTCCACGCCGTGTTGCGCACGAAGGTGCCGCCCTTGCCGGCCTGCCAGGTGCCCTCGAGCTTGTACGGGCCCGCCGAGAAGACGTCGTAGCCGCCCTCGCCGCCCCGGTCGACCGACTTCTTCACCGGGCCGAATGCCGCCTGGCTCACGAGCTCGTTGAAGTCGCTGAGCGGCGCGCTCAGGGTGAAGACGATCTGCTGGCCCTTGCACGTGACGGCCTTGTCGAAGGCGGCCTGCGCCTTCACCGCGGCGGCCCCGGTGGCGTAGGGGCCGGGATAGGTGCTCGTGCCGTCCATCTGGCGCGGGATCGCGAGGACGGCGAGCGCGTCGGTCGGGCCGCCCGAGCACGACGTCGGTCGCGAACGTCCGGGAGATGCCGTACGCCACGTCGGCGCAGGTCACGGGGCTGCCGTCCTGCCACTTGATCCCGTCGCGGAGCGTGAAGGTCCACGTCCGCAGGTCCTTGCTCGGCGTGCCGGTGTCGGTCGCGAGGTCGCCGACGAGCCCGGCCTGGCGAGCGGGGTCGGTGTCCGGGGCGTAGGCCGTGAGCGTCCGGGCGAAGACCCGGCTCGCGAACGCCATGTCGTCGCGGGAGGCGATGCGCTGCGGGTCCCAGGTGACGACCGGGCCGAGGGTCAGGGCGTTGAGGGTGCCGCCGTCGGTGTCGACGCGGTCACCGACCACCGAGGTGGGGGTCGCCTTCTCGGGGTCGACCTCCTGGCCGCGCCCGACGAGGAGCGCACCGGAGACCGCGAGAGCCACCACGAGCAGCGCGGCGAGCGCCGCGACGACACGCAGCCCCGGCCCGCGACGCCGACGTCGCGCACGCCTGCTCGCGCGGGTCGCGTCCGTCGGAGCCGCTCCCCTGTCCCTTCGCCCCACCAGCGATCAGCCCTTCCTCGCGCGCGCCGCGGCGCGGGCGCGCAGGGTCTGGTCGAGCTCGACCTTGCGGATGCGGACGGCCTCGGGGGTCACCTCGACGCACTCGTCCTCGCGGCAGAACTCGAGGGACTGCTCGAGGGACAGCGAGCGCGGCGGGGCGAGGCGCTCGAGCACGTCGGCGCCGGCGGAGCGCACGTTGGTGAGCTTCTTCTCCTTGGTGATGTTGACGTCCATGTCGTCGACGCGGGAGTTCTCGCCGACGATCATCCCCTCGTAGACCTCGGTCGTCGGGGACAGGAACATCGTGCCGCGCTCCTGGAGGTTCATCATCGCGTAGGCGGTGGCGACGCCCGAGCGGTCGGAGACGAGTGAGCCGCTGATCCGGGTCGAGATGTCGCCGACCCAGGGCTCGTAGCCCTCGAACACGTGGTGCGCGATGCCGGTGCCGCGGGTGTCCGTGAGGAACACGGTGCGGAAGCCGATGAGGCCGCGCGACGGGACGAGGTACTCCATCCGGACCCAGCCGGTGCCGTGGTTGGTCATCTGCTCCATCCGGCCCTTGCGGGCGGCGAGGAGCTGGGTGATCGCGCCGAGGTACTCCTCCGGCGTGTCGATGGTGAGGCGCTCGACCGGCTCGTGGACCTTGCCGCCGACCTCACGCGTCACGACGACGGGCTTGCCGACGGTGAGCTCGTAGCCCTCGCGGCGCATCTGCTCGACGAGGATCGCGAGCGCGAGCTCGCCACGGCCCTGCACCTCCCACGCGTCCGGGCGCTGGGTCGGCAGCACCCGCATCGACACGTTGCCGACGAGCTCGCGGTCGAGGCGGTCCTTGACGAGGCGCGCGGTGACCTTGGCGCCCTTGACGCGTCCGGCCATCGGGCTGGTGTTGATCCCGATCGTCATCGAGATGGCCGGCTCGTCGACGGTGATGAGCGGCAGCGGGCGCGGGTCGTCGGCGTCGGCGAGGGTCTCGCCGATCGTGATCTCGGGGATGCCGGCCACGGCGATGATGTCGCCCGGCCCGGCCTGCTCGGCGGGACGGCGCTCGAGGGCGTCGGTCATGAGCAGCTCGGTGATCTTGACCTTCTCCACCGAGCCGTCGCGGCGGCACCACGCCACGTGCTGGCCCTTGCGGATGGTCCCGTTGTGGACGCGCAGGAGTGCGAGCCGGCCCAGGAAGTTGGACGCGTCGAGGTTGGTCACGTGCGCCTGGAGGGGCGCCTCGGGGTCGAACGACGGCGCGGGGATGGTCTCGATGATCGTGCGGAAGAGCGGCTCGAGGTCGTCGCCGTCGGGCAGCCCGCCGTCGGCGGGGCGGGTCAGCGACGCGCGGCCCGCCTTGGCCGAGGCGTAGACGATGGGGAACTCGAGCTGGTCCTGGTGGTGCTCGGCATCCACGAGGAGGTCCATGAAGAGCTCGTAGACCTCGTCGACGACCTCGCCGATGCGGGCGTCCGGCCGGTCGACCTTGTTGATGCAGAGCACGACGGGCATCTTCGCGGCGAGCGCCTTGCGCAGCACGAACCGGGTCTGCGGCAGCGGGCCCTCGCTGGCGTCGACGAGCAGGACGACGCCGTCGACCATCGACAGGCCGCGCTCGACCTCGCCACCGAAGTCGGCGTGGCCGGGGGTGTCGATGATGTTGATCGTCATGCCGTCGGCGATCCCGGCGTCGAGTGCCGCCTTCCCGGCGTACCGGACGGCGGTGTTCTTCGCGAGGATGGTGATGCCCTTCTCGCGCTCCAGGTCGCCACTGTCCATGGCCCGCTCGGCGATGTGGTCGTGCTCGCCGAACGCCCCGGACTGCCACAGCATCTTGTCGACGAGGGTGGTCTTGCCGTGGTCGACGTGGGCGACGATGGCGACGTTACGGAGGTCGTCGCGGCGGGAGACAGACATACCTACCAGTCTCTCAGGTATTGCGCTCAGGACCGAATCGGGTGTAATGCGCCCCGGTCCCGGTGCTCAGGCCCTTCTCAGCCCGGCAGCGCGCCTGTGGCGGCCCACCGGGCGGGCGCGGAGGATCTGCTGGGGCCTTGGGTCTCACTTGGATAACCACTCGCGTCACGCCGGTGCAACGGGGGCTTTTGCCGTTATGGTCACCCGCAACGGTGGACGGAGCGGTCTCCCGCCCGTCGCCGGTCCCCAACTCGGGCGCCCGACCCGGTCGCCCCGAGCGTTCGCACATCCAAGCGAGGTTTATCGATGATGCTCAAGCGGAAGGTGCCGATCGTCCTCGTGACGGCGGCAGCCCTCACCGTGACGGCCTGCGCGCAGTCCGAGCGGGAGTCCGGTACCGACTCCACCACGGGCAGCTCCACCGCCAAGGACACGTTCACGTTCGGCGCGACCGGCGCCCCCAAGGTGTTCGACCCCTTCTTCGCCACCGACGGCGAGACCTTCCGGGTCACCCGCCAGATGCACCAGGGCCTGCTCGGCGTCAAGGAGGGCAGCGCGGACGTGCAGCCCGAGCTCGCCGAGAGCTGGACCCCGTCCGCCGACGGGCTCAGCTGGACGTTCAAGCTCAAGCAGGGCGTGAAGTTCTCCGACGGCGAGCCGTTCAACGCGGAGGCCGTCTGCGCCAACTTCGACCGGATGTTCAACCAGAAGGGCGCGGGTCAGACTGCGGCCGAGTACTGGGGCTACTTCTTCGGCTCGTTCAGCGACAAGCCCGCGGACTCGCTGTTCAAGTCGTGCAAGGCCCAGGACGAGGCGACCGCGGTCATCGACATCACACGGGCGACGTCGAGCTTCCCGACCATCCTGTCGCTCGACTCCTTCTCGATGCAGTCCCCCAAGGCGATGACGGCCGGGGACGCCAACAACGTCACGGCCCAGGGCGAGGGCTTCAAGTACCCCGCCTACGCGATGGCCCCGGTCGGCATCGGTCCGTACAAGCTCGAGAAGTACGACGAGGCCAACAAGACCGTCACCCTCGTCGCCAACGACGCGTTCTACGGCGACCAGCCCAAGACCGCGAAGCTCGTCTTCAAGATCATCCCCGACGAGAGCACCCGTCGCCAGGAGCTCCAGGCGGGCTCGATCGACGGCTACGACTACCCGAACCCCGTCGACTGGAAGGGTCTCGAGGACGAGGGCATGAAGGTCGAGGTCCGCCCGGCGTTCAACATCCTCTACATGGGCCTGAACCCCAAGAAGAACCCCAAGCTGAAGGACCTCAAGGTCCGTCAGGCCATCTACCACGCCCTCAACCGTGAGCAGATGGTCCAGACCCAGCTGCCCGAGGGCGCCAAGGCGGCGTCGCAGTTCATGCCCGACACGGTGTCCGGCTACAACACCCAGCTCCAGCCGTACGCGTACGACCCGGAGAAGGCCAAGTCCCTCCTCAAGGAGGCCGGCGCCGAGGGCATGACCCTGCAGTTCGCGTTCCCGACCGAGGTCACCCGTCCGTACATGCCGGACCCGCAGAAGATCCACGACGCCTTCAAGAAGGACCTCGAGGCCGTCGGCATCAAGGTTGACGTCGTCAGCGCGCCGTGGAACGGCGGCTACACCGACGGCACCAACTCGGGCGCGTACGACGCCTGGCTGATCGGCTGGACCGGTGACTACAACGCCGCGGACAACTTCGTCGGCACGTTCTTCAAGCAACCTCAAGGAGAACGACTTCCAGACCAGCGTCATGCCTTGGGGCAAGACGCTGTCGGAGGACCTCACCAAGGCCGACGGCATCGTCGACGAGGGCGAGCGCGAGGCTGCCTACCAGAAGATCAACCAGCAGATCGCCGAGGAGTACCTCCCCGGCCTGCCGATCAGCCACTCGCCGCCGGCCCTCGTGACCAGCGCCGACGTCCAGGGTCTCGTCGCCAGCCCACTGACGGCCGAGATGTTCAACAACGTGACGGTGAGCGGCAAGTGACCTCCGGGGGCCCCCGCCCCCGCTGATCACGGCACACTGGAACGCGCGGTGGCCGCCTCGGACCCACTAAGGTCCGAGGCGGCCACCGACGTCTCACCGAGCACCAAGGAGCCCTCTGTTGGCGAGATTCATCATCAGGCGCCTGATCCAGATGGTCGGGGTGGTGTTCGTCCTCTCCCTCCTGCTGTTCTTCTGGCTCCGCTCCCTCCCCGGCGGCACGGTCTCGGCGATCCTCGGCGAGCGCGCCACCCCCGAGACGCGCGCGGCGCTCACCGCCGCGCTCGGCCTCGACCAGCCGGTCCACGTCCAGTACGTGAAGTTCCTCCAGCGCGCGGCCAACGGCGAGTTCGGCGCCTCGACGGCGGTCCTCCCGGGCCGCGACGCCCTCGACATCTTCTTCACCCGGCTGCCCGCCACCATCGAGCTGAGCATCTGCGCCATGGTCCTCGCGGTGATCTTCGCGATCCCGCTCGGCTACCTCGCCGCCAAGCGCAAGGGCACGACGTTCGACAACGGCACCATCGTGATGTCCCTCATCGGCGTCGCCGTCCCCGTCTTCTTCCTCGCCTTCCTCCTCAAGTACTGGTTCGCCATCGACGCGCCGATCTTCCCGGTCTCCGGGCGGCAGGACTCGGCGCTCGGCTGCACGCGGGTCACCGGGTTCTTCGTCCTCGACGGGCTGCTCACGCGCGAGATCGACTGCTCGACCGACGCGCTGCGCCACCTCGTGCTCCCGACCATCGCGCTCGCGACGATCCCGTTCGCCGTGATCTTCCGGATCACCCGCGCCTCGGTCCTCGACGTCCTCGACGAGGACTACGTGCGCACCGCGGAGTCCAAGGGCCTGACGGCGCAGACCATCCGGGCCCGGCACGTCCTGCGCAACGCCCTCCTGCCCGTCATCACCACGATCGGGCTGCAGACCGGCGGGCTCCTCGCCGGCGCGGTGCTCACCGAGACGGTCTTCAACTTCGGCGGCATCGGGTCGACGCTCCAACAGGCCTTCACGGGGCGCGACTACGCCGTCCTCCAGGTGCTGATCCTCGCCACCGCCGCGATCTACGTCATCGTCAACCTCATCGTCGACATCTCGTATGCCGTCATCGACCCGAGAGTGCGCACCCGATGACCCCCCGCAACCCCATGGACCGCCGCAAGCAGCGGATCGACGACCTCGCCGCCAGCAGCGCCCGCACGGGCGCGAGCGCGCGGCGCGGCACGGCATCCGGCTCGGTGCTCGTCGTCGACGACGCGGGCACGGTCGACGAGGCCCCCGGCGTCTCGCTCATCGCGAGCGCGTGGCGGCGCCTGCGCCGCGATCCCGTGTTCCTCCTCGGGGCCGGCATCACGCTGCTCTTCGTCGTGCTCGCCATCGTCTCGCCGTGGATCGCGTCGCACGACCCGGCCGCCGGCCTGCTCCTGGACAAGGTGCGCCCGCAGTCGAACCCGATCCCGGGGCCAGAGGCGGGCTTCCCGCTCGGTGCCGACGACCGCGGCCGTGACCTGCTCTCGCGCCTCCTCGTCGGGAGCCGCCAGACCCTCGTCGTCGGCGTCGGTCGCGACGATCATCGGCCTGGCCGGTGGGCTCGTGCTCGGCCTGCTCTCCGGGGCGTTCGGCGGGGGCATCGACGCATTCGTCATGCGCGCGGTCGACGTCATGCTGTCGATCCCCTCGCTCCTGCTCGCCGTCTCGATCGCCGCGCTCGCCCGCCAGCCCAGCCAGTGGACGCTGATCATCGCGATCGCGGTCGTGCAGATCCCGGTGTTCGCCCGACTGTTGCGCGGCTCGATGCTCGCCCAGAGGCACAGCGACCACGTGCTCGCCGCGCGCGCGCTGGGCGTCAAGCGGCAGGCGATCGTCTTCCGCCACATGCTCCCCAACTCGCTGGGGCCGGTCATCGTCCAGGCGACGCTGGTGCTCGCGACGTCGATCATCGATGCCGCCGCGCTGTCCTTCCTCGGCCTCGGCAACCCCGACGACGCGCAGCCCGAGTGGGGCCAGATGCTCGGCCGGGCGCAGCAGTACATCTACGACCACCCCCACCTGGCCGTGTACCCGGCCATGTGCATCGTCTTCGTCGCGCTCGGCTTCACCCTCATGGGCGAGTCGCTGCGCGAGGCCCTCGACCCCAAGAGCAGGAGGTGACCCGCCGATGACCGCCACGGCGACACCACCCCCCACGACCGCGCACGGCGAGGAGCCGCTGCTGTCGGTGCGCGACCTCCGGGTCACGTTCACGCGCCAGGGCGAGAAGCCCTTCACCGCCGTCGACGGCGTGAGCTTCGACGTCCACCCCGGGCAGACCGTCGGCCTCGTCGGCGAGTCCGGCTGCGGCAAGTCGGTCACCTCTCTCGCGATCATGGGCCTGCTGCCCAAGCGCGGCAACACCGTCGAGGGCGAGGCAAACTTCGAGGGCACCAACCTCCTCCGCCTCGACGAGAAGTCCCTGCGCGAGCGGCGTGGGCGCGACATCGCGATGATCTTCCAGGACCCCCTGTCCTCGCTGAACCCCGTCGTCCCGGTCGGGCTGCAGGTGACCGAGGTCCTCGAGCGGCACCGCGGCATGTCGCGCAAGGCAGCCCAGCCGCTGGCGCGCGACCTGCTCAAGCGGGTCGGCATCCCCGACCCCGACCGGCGGCTCAAGGACTACCCGCACCAGATGAGCGGCGGCATGCGCCAGCGCGCGCTCATCGCCATGGCCCTGGCGTGTGCCCCGCGCCTGCTCATCGCGGACGAGCCCACGACGGCGCTCGACGTCACGATCCAGGCGCAGATCCTCGCCCTGCTCAAGGAGCTGGTCCAGGAGACCGGCACCGCGCTCGTCATGATCACGCACGACCTCGGCGTCGTCGCGGGCCTGTGCGACGAGGTGAACGTCCTGTATGCCGGCCGGATCGTCGAGCGCGGAGAGCGCCACGAGCTGTTCGCGGACCCGCGCCACCCCTACACCAACGGCCTGCTGGGCTCCATCCCCCGCCTCGACGCGCCCCGTGGCGAGCGGCTCACCCCCATCCCCGGGTCGGTCGCCGACAACCTGCCGTGGGACCACGCCTGCGCCTTCGCACCGCGCTGCTCGCAGCCGATCGAGGTGTGCACGAGCACGACCCCGGAGCTCGAGGTGACCCCGCGCCGGGCCCTGCGCTGCCACAACCCCGTGAGGTGACCCGATGACCGACACCGCCACAACTCCCGCCCCTCCCGCCGACGACGAGCGCGACGTGCTGGTCGACGTCCGCGGCGTCAAGGTGCACTTCCCGATCAAGCGGGGCGTCATCTTCGACAAGGTCATCGGCCACGTCTACGCCGTCGACGGGGTCGACCTGCAGATCCGCCGGGGCGAGACCTACGGGCTCGTCGGCGAGTCGGGCTGCGGCAAGAGCACGCTCGGCAAGGCGATCCTCAACCTCGAGCCCCCGACCGAGGGCAGCGTCGTCCTCGACGGCACCGACATCGCCACCCTCAAGGGTGAGGAGCTGCGCCGGCGCCGCAAGGACATCCAGATGGTGTTCCAGGACCCGATGAGCAGCCTGGACCCGCGCCAGTCGGTGGAGTCGCTGCTCGTCGAGGGGATGCGGGCGCACGGCCTGGACACCGATGGGGCCGCGACGAAGAAGCGCCTGCGCGAGCTGCTCTCGGCCGTGGGCCTGCCCGCCGCGGCCCTGACGAAGTACCCGCACGAGTTCTCCGGCGGCCAGCGTCAGCGCATCGGCATCGCCCGGGCGCTGTCGGTCGAGCCCAAGCTCATCGTCGCCGACGAGCCGGTCTCGGCCCTGGACGTCTCGGTGCAGGCGCAGGTGATCAACCTGCTCGACGAGCTGCAGGCCGAGTTCGACCTCACCTACCTGGTCATCGCCCACGACCTGGCCGTGGTGCGCCACATCAGCGACCGGATCGGTGTCATGTACCTCGGCGGCCTGGTCGAGGAGGCGACCGCCGACGACCTCTACGCCCAGCCGCTGCATCCGTACACCCGGGCCCTGCTCTCCGCCGTGCCCGTGCCCGACCCGACCATCGAGGACACCCGCGAGCAGATCCTGCTCACCGGTGACCTGCCCTCGCCCTCCAACCCCCCGACCGGATGCCGGTTCCACACCCGCTGCCCGTGGCGGCAGGAGACCCGGTGCGACGACGAGCGCCCGGAGCTGCGCGTCGTCGACCTGCCCGGCGTGCCCGGTCGGCCACCGGGTCGCCTGCCACTGGGCGGAGGGGATCGACCGGGGCGAGATCCGGCCGCACGAGGTCACCCCGGTGCTCGTGGCGCCCATGGACGACGGCATGGCCGAGGGCACCCGTTCATGGGCCCGGCCTCGGTAACCGAGGTCCTCTGACCGACCCGGCGCACGGCATCCGCCTCCCCCGGCCCAGCGCCCCAACTTTCCCGCCCGGAGCGGGAACCTTCAGGTCGGCACCGGAACAGTTCCGATGCTGACCTGAAGGTTCCGGGATCGGGCGGGAAAGTTGGGGTTCGGGTCCGAGGATGCCGGAGGCGGCGGATGCCGGATGCCGTGCGTGCGGCATCCGCCTCCCCCACGAGCTCCCCACGGCCCTTGCGGCGCCACAGCTCTGAGGGTGGACCACAATGGGCGCATGAGCCGACTCCTCAGCGACGACGAGGTCACGACCCAGCTGGGCGACCTCCCCGGGTGGCAGCGCGACGGCGACGCGATCGTCGCGACGGTGGAGGCGCCCGACTTCCCCGCCGCGATCCGCATCGTCGACGCGGTGGCCGACGAGGCCGAGCAGATGAACCACCACCCCGACATCGACATCCGGTGGCGCACGACGCGGTGGCTCCTGTCGCACGCACGACGCCGGCGGCCTCACCCAGCTCGACATCGAGCTCGCGCACCGCATCTCCGCCGCGGCCCGCGCGGAAGGGGCGACGGTCGGTGGGTGAGCTGCCCACCGGCACCACGCCCGAGCACGACGAGGCCCACGACCACGACGTGACCAGCCGCCTCAACTGGCTGCGGGCCGGTGTCCTCGGCGCGAACGACGGCATCGTCTCCACCGCGGGGCTCGTCATCGGGGTCGCCGCCGCGACGGCCGACCGCGGCCCTGTCCTCATGGCCGGCCTCGCCGGCCTCGCGGCGGGCGCGATGAGCATGGGCGTCGGCGAGTACGTCTCGGTCAGCACCCAGCGCGACTCCGAGCAGGCGCTCATCGCCAAGGAGATCCGCGAGCTGCGCGAGGAGCCCGAGGCCGAGCTCGCCGAGCTCGCCGGGCTGTACGCCGCCAAGGGCCTCTCCTCCGAGCTCTCGCTCGAGGTGGCCCGCCAGCTGACCGCCCATGACGCGCTCGGTGCGCACGCCGAGGCCGAGCTCGGCATCGACCCCGACCACTTCACCAACCCGTGGCACGCCGCGTGGGCCTCGATGGCGGCGTTCACCGTCGGCGCACTGCTCCCGCTCCTCGCGATCGTCCTGCCGCCGGTCGGCTGGCGGGTGCCGGTGACGGTCGTCGCGGTCGTGCTCGCGCTCGCGGGCACGGGTCTGGTGAGCGCCCGACTCGGCGAGGCCGACGCCCGGCGGGCGACGGGGCGCATCGTGGTCGGCGGCGTGCTCGCCATGGCCGTGACCTACGGGATCGGTGCCCTCGTGGGCGCCCGGGTCGGCTGATGGCACGGCTCCTCGTCGTGCAGCACGAGCCCGACGCCCCCGTGGCGTGGCTCGGCGAGTGGTGGACCGAGCTCGGCCTCGAGCTCGACGTCGTGCGTGGCGATCTCGGCGAGCCCGTCGCCAAGGCCCTCGGTTCCCACGACGGGCTCGTGGTCCTCGGTGGGGCGATGGGGGCGTGCGACGACGCCGACGCCCCGTGGCTGGCCCCGACCCGCTCCCTGATCGCGGATGCCGTGGGGCGCGGCGTGCCGACGCTCGGCGTCTGCCTCGGTCACCAGCTCGCCGCGGTGGCCCTCGGCGGGCGGGTCGACCGCAACCCGTCGGGGCGCACCGTGGGGCTGGTGCCCGTGCGGCTCACGGATGCCGGTGCCTCCGACCCGCTGCTGTCGGGCCTCGGCGGACCGGTCGCCGTCCACTACAACGACGACGTCGTCCACGAGGCACCGGCCGGGTCCGTGCTCCTCGCGACCCTGCCCGACGGCCGACCCCAGGCGCTGCGCTTCGGGCCGGCCGCGTGGGGCGTGCAGTTCCACCCGGAGACCTCGCCGGAGGTGTTCGGGGCGTGGCTGCGGTGGGACTCGCCCGACGGGCTGACCCCGGCGCAGGAGGAGCTCCTCGGCGAGGTCATGGCTGCGGAGGAGGTTCTGCGTGCGGCGTGGCAGCCGCTGGCGGAGCGGTTCGCGACGCTGGTGCTCGAGGACGTTCCGCGCGCCGTGCGTCGTCCGTCACGTCCTGAGTCGGCCTCTCCCGCAACGGCGTAGCATCGAGGCGGCGGGTCCCGCACCCGTGGTCGACCCAGTCACGGAGAGATGCCATGAGCCCACCGACCCCGGCGGAGTCCCGCGAACGCGTCGTCATCCTCGGCGCAGCGGGCCGCGACTTCCACGACTTCAACCTGATGTACCGGGACGACCCCGGTGTCGAGGTGGTCGCGTTCACCGCGACGCAGATTCCCGACATCGACGGCCGCACCTACCCACCCGAGCTGGCCGGGCCGCTGTACCCGCAGGGCATCCCGATCCTCGACGAGTCCGAGCTCGAGTCGCTCGTCGCGCGCGACCGGGTCGACACGGTGCTGCTCGCCTACTCCGACCTCTCGCACGCCCAGGTGATGCACCTCGGCTCGCGGGTCATCGCCACGGGCGCCGACTTCGTGGTGCCCGGCACGCGCCGCACCACCCTGCGATCGCGCCGGCCGGTCGTCGCGGTGACCGCGGTGCGCACGGGTGTCGGCAAGAGCCAGACGACGCGCTACGTCGCCCGGCTGTTGCAGGACATGGGGCTGCGGGTCGTCGCGGTGCGGCACCCCATGCCCTACGGCGACCTCGCCGCGCAGGCGTGCCAGCGGTTCGAGACCCTCGAGGACCTCGTGAGGCACGAGTGCACCATCGAGGAGCGTGAGGAGTACGAGCCGCACATCGAGGCCGGCGTCGTCGTCTACGCGGGCGTCGACTACGGCCGGATCCTGCGCGAGGCGGAGGCCGAGGCCGACGTGGTGCTCTGGGACGGCGGAAACAACGACCTGCCCTTCTACGCCCCTGACCTGCACGTCGTGCTGGTCGACCCGCTGCGGCCCGGCGACGAGGTCGGCTACCACCCCGGGGAGGCGAACATGCGGATGGCCGACCTGGTCATCGTCGCGAAGTGCGACTCGGCCCGCGCCGAGGACATCGAGGCCGTCGAGGCGTCGGTCCGCGCGCTCAACCCGCGCGCCGCCGTGCTCCGCTGCGACAGCCCGGTCACCCTCGACCACCCGCGGGTGGCCGCCGGCAAGCGCGTCGTCGTCATCGAGGACGGGCCGACGCTCACGCACGGCTCGATGAGCTTCGGTGCGGGCGTGGTCGGTGCCCGGGATGCCGGTGCCGCCGAGATCGTCGACCCCGCACCGTTCGCCGTGGGCTCGATCGCCGCGACCTTCGCCAGGTACCCGAACGCCCGGGGCATCCTTCCGGCGATGGGCTACGGCGAGGCGCAGACCCGTGACCTCGAGGCGACGATCCGCGCGATGGTCGACGCCGCGGCGATCGACGCGATCGTCTCGGGCACCCCGGTGGACATCACCCGCGTCGTCACCGTCGACGTGCCGCTCACCCGGGCCCGCTACGACCTGCGCGAGCAGGAGCCGGGACGCCTGGCCGCAGCCCTCGCCGCGGCCCTCGGCCGCTGACCCGCAGACGCGACCCCGGCATCCGGCATCTCCCGCCGCGAGTGCGGACGTGGTGGCCCCGACGACCACGTCCGCACTCACGGCGGTGTCAGGAGCACGTCGCCCGCTCAGGAGGTTCTCGCCGAGTCAGGGGCGTATCCGCCCCTGACTCGACGAACTGCTCCTGACTCCGCGAGCACCCCCCACGAGGGCGGGTCAGTCGTCGTCGCGCTCGCCGCGCAGGGCCGCGAACAGCACTGGCGCGAGGTCGGACTCGCGGACGTCCTCGAGCGACACCGGCCGCCCGTCCGGGCCGGCCAGTGGGACGCGCCAGTTGGGGTACTCGTCGTTCGTGCCCGGCTGGTTGACCGCCCGCAGGTCGCCGACGACGTCGGCCAGGGCCACCGCGAGCATCCGGCTCGGCGTCAGCGCCATCCACCGGTGCAGCGCCTCGACCACCGCGTCGATGCCGGCCCCGGGCTGCAGCAGCCCGCGCTCGGTGCAGGCGTCGCGCAGCCTGGCGATGGAGGCCTGCTCGTGGGCGCGCTCCTCCTCGACCGGCCGGGTCAGCAGGCCCAGCTGCTCGCGGATCGCGACGTGCTCGAGCGAGAGGTAGCCCGCCGACGGGGGCAGGTCGTGCGTCGTCACGGTCGACAGGCACAGGTCGCGGTAGTGCTCCGGCGGCTTGGGCCGGTCCTCCTCCCACTCGAACCAGAGGATCGAGGTGCCGACGAGCCCGCGCTCGGTCATGTAGTCGCGCACGTGCGGCGCGACGACCCCGAGGTCCTCGCCGATGACGACGGCGCCGGCCCGCTGTGCCTCGAGGACGAGGATGCCGAGCAGCGCCTCGTGGTCGTAGTGGACGTACGTGCCGTCGGCGGGGGTGCCACCCGCCGGGATCCACCACAGGCGGAACAGCCCGATGATGTGGTCGACCCGGATGCCGCCCGAGTCGCGCAGCACCGTGCGCACCATGTCGCGGAACGGCGCGTAGCCCAGCTCGGCGAGCCGGTCGGGCCGCCACGGCGGCTGGCTCCAGTCCTGGCCCAGCTGGTTGAACTGGTCGGGCGGGGCGCCGACCGTCACGCCGCGGGCCAGGGCGTCACCGAGCCCCCAGGCGTCGGCGCCGACCGGATGGACACCGACGGCGAGGTCGTGGACGACCCCGAGCGACATCCCCGCGGCCCGGGCCTCCTGCTGCGCCGTCGCGAGCTGCCCCTCGAGCAGCCACTGGAGCCACTTGTGGAAGCCGACGTCGTCGGCGTGCCGCTCCCGGAACACCGCGACGGCCGTGCTCGACGGGTCCTGCAGCTCGGGCTCCCACCCGGTCCACGGCAGCCCGTGGGCCTCGGCAAGAGCGCACCACGTCGCGAAGGTCGTCAGCCCGTCGCCCTCCCGCTCGCAGAACTCGGCGAACGAGCGCTCGCGCCGCCCGGTGAGGCCGCCCTGGAAGATCAGCCGCAGGGCCTCCTTCTTCGCCGTCCATGCCGTGTCGCGGTCGATGCGGTCGTCGGCGTTGAGCGCGCGGGCCGTCGCCCCCAGGGCGAGCACCCGGCGGTAGGCGGCGTGCTCGAGCCGCGCGAGCTCGGGGACGTCCTCGACCCGCAGGTAGAGCGGGTTGACGAAGCGCCGGGTCGTCGGGAGGTACGGCGAGGGCTCCACCGGGGCCACCGGCTCGGCCGCGTGCAGGGGGTTGATGAGGACGAAGTCGGCGTCGTGCGCCGCGGCGGCCCACGTCGCGAGGTCGGCGAGGTCACCGAGGTCGCCGACGCCCCACGACTCGTCCGACCGCACCTGGTACAGCTGGGCCTGGAGCCCCACGACGCGGCCGTCCGCCAGCCCGGCGGGGAGCTCGAGGCGCTGGGGGGTCACGACGAGCGTCGCCTCGGTCGTGGCCGGGTCCACGGCCGGCACGTCGAGGTGCGCGACGAGGCGGTGCCAGCCGATGGGCAGGTCCCCCGGCACCTCGAAGGTGGCCTCGCCCAGCATCCTCCCGTCGACCTCCCGGTCGGGCGTCCACCGTTCCACCTGCGGCACGGGCCGCACGGTTCCGTTCTCGAGGACGACCTCGAGACGGATGCCGGTGCCCGCCGCGACGTGGGCGTGCACCCACGGCGTCCAGCCGGTCCGGGCCACGACGGTGGCGGGCAGCGTGCGGCGCCAGGGCGCGAGCTCGACGTCGGCCAGCGCCGACTCGATCGCGTCGTCCCCCAGGGCGTCGATGCCGAGGGCGGTCAGCACCGCGCGGATGGCCGGGGTCGAGACGATGACGTGCCGGCCCTGCCAGTCCCAGTACTCCGTCGCGATGCCGTGGGCGTGGGCGAGCTCGACGAGCCGGGGCGGCGGGGGGACGGGGACCATGGCCCCATCCTGCCAATGGTCGACGGATGCCGTGGCACGGCATCCGTCGGGCCCTCGCCGTGGGCGGAGGGTGGCCGACCCACGGTGGAGGATGGTGCCGTGGTCCTCACGACGTGGCAGGAGTTCTCGGCGGACCTGCGCGACGACGACGTGGCGCGGCTGCAGGCGCTGCGCGACGTCTGCACCTCCCTGCCCGACGTCACCGAGCAGGTGCACCGCACCGAGCTGCGCTACCTCGTGCGACGGGTGTTCGCGGTGGGCTTCCTCCTCGCCCACCGGCTCGAGCTGGCCGTGGACCTGACGGAGGTCGTCGACCACCCGCGGGTCATCGCGGCGTTCCCGACGACCCGGCGGGTCGTGACGCACCGCCTCTCGCTGCCCCGCGTCGAGGACCTCGACGACTCCGTGCGGGCGCTCATCGTCCGGGCCCACGACGAGGTCGGGCCGGGGTTCCGCAGGCAGCGGTGACCCCGGCCCGACCGTGGCGCGTCACGGGCTGGCGGCCTCCTGGTGGATCGGCTGCGGGACCTTGCGCACCTTCGGGTCGTCCTCGTCGGCGAAGTAGTCGCCACGGATCGTCTCGTCGTCACCGCTCGGCGTCTTCGTCGCCCGCAGCACGAGGGTCAGGACCACCGCGACGACGAGGTTGATGACGAAGGCGGTGAGCGCGATGTAGCCGAGCTCGCCGATCACCGGGATCGGGGAGAGCGAGCCACCGAAGTGGTTCACACCCGAGCGCGGGTTGGCGACGTTCCAGGCCTGCCACGTGCCGTAGACCATCCCGACGGCCCAGCCGGCGAGCAGCGCCCACCGGTGCAGCCACCGGGTGTAGAGGCCGAGCACGACCGCCGGGAAGGTCTGGAGGATCCAGATGCCGCCGAGGAGCTGGAAGTTGATCGCGTTCTGCTTGTCGAGCAGGAGCACGAACACGAGCGCGAACGCCTTGACGACGAGCGAGGCGAGCTTGGAGACCTTGGCCTCCTGCTGCGGCGTCGCGTCGGGCTTGATCCACTCCTTGTAGATGTTGCGGGTGAAGGTGTTGGCGGCCGCGATCGACATGATGGCGGCCGGGACGAGCGCCCCGATGGCGATCGCCGCGAAGGCCACGCCGGCGAACCACGACGGGAACGAGTCCTCGAACAGCTGCGGGATGACGAGCTGGGCGTTCGGCTTGCCGTCGAGGCCGATCGGCTTGGTGCCGGCCGCGATCGCGACCCAGCCGAGCAGCGCGAGGAGGCCGAGCACGAAGCTGTAGGCGGGCAGGATGGCCGCGTTGCGCCGGATCGTGTTGCGCGACGAGGCCGACAGGCTCGCCGTGATCGAGTGCGGGTACATGAACAGCGCGAGGGCAGAGCCCAGGCCCAGCGTGGCGTAGGCCCAGTGCTGCGCCTCTCCGGGGATGAAGACGCCGTTCGGCTTGCCGTCGACGGGGTTGGGAGCGGCCATCTTCGCCTCCGCCGCACCGAAGATCGTCTCCCAGCCGCCGAACTTCGCCGGGAGGTAGATGATCGCGACGATGATGACGAGGTAGATGAGGGTGTCCTTGACGAACGCGATGACCGCGGGGGCGCGCAGGCCGCTGGAGTACGTGTAGGCCGCGAGCAGCGCGAACGCGATGAACAGCGGCAGGTCCTGGGCGATGATGTTGTCGCCGCCGCCGACGCCGACGACCTCGAGCACCGCCTGGATGCCGACGAGCTGGAGCGCGATGTACGGCATCGTCGCCAGGAAGCCCGTGACGGCGACCGCGAGCGAGAGCCCACGGGAACCATGCCGGCCGCGGACGAAGTCGGCGGTGGTCACGTAGCCGTGGCGGTGGCTCACCGACCACAACCGCCCCATGAAGACGAAGATGATCGGGTAGAGCACGATCGTGTAGGGCACCGCGAAGAAGCCCGACACCGACCCCGCGGCGAACATCGCGGCCGGGACCGCGACGAACGTGTAGGCCGTGTAGAGGTCGCCGCCGAGCAGGAACCACGTGATCCACGTGCCGAACGAGCGGCCGCCGAGGCCCCACTCGTCGAGCGACTCCATGCTCGTCGGGCGGCGCCAGCGGGAGGCGTAGAAGCCCATGACCGTGACGAGGGCGAACAGGACGACGAGGACGGCGAGGGCGACGCCGTTGACGTTGCTCATGCGTGGCCTCCCGTCGTCCCGGTGACCTCGGGGCCGCCGGAGTCGTCGCCCTCGGGGGACTCACGCAGGCTGTCCATCGGCCGGTGCGGGCGGGCGACGAGGACGAGGCGGTACGCCGTGTACGTCAGCGCGGAGCAGAGGAAGACCCAGAGGAACTGGTACCAGATGAAGAACGGGAAGCCCGCGAGCCTCGGCTCGTCCCGGCTGTAGCTCGAGACCCACATCAGCGCGACGACGGGGATGGCGAGGAGGATGCCGGCCACGACGAGCAGGCCGGTTCGTGCAGGTGGGACGGTGTCGTGGTCGATGTCGTCCGGGTCGTCCCGGCCGAGTGCGTCAGGTGAGCCCATGGAAGAACCTCCTTGTTCCCCGTGGCACCGGCGGTCGCCGGGCACCGAACACGCTAGGACTCGGCCCGGGCCTGTGGGGGTTGCCCGACAGGCCACTTCACCTACCAGGGAACCCCCACCCCCGCTCCTCGAGTCACGGGCGGTGCCGGGGCGTCGCACGCCCCGCCGAGCGGGGGTGGGGCGGTGTCGGACGGGGTGGGCATGATGGGCTGCGTGTCGACGATCGTGTTCCTCCACGCCCACCCCGACGACGAGGCCTCGCAGACCTCCGGCTCCATGGCGCGTGCCGTCGACGAGGGCCACCGGGTCGTCGTCGTCTTCGCGACCAACGGCGACCACGGGGAGGCCCCCGAGGACCTGGCCCCGGGTGAGACAGTCGTCCACCGCCGCCGCCGTGAGGCCGACGCGTCGGGTGCCGCCATCGGCCTGCACCGGGTCGCGTGGCTCGGCTACAAGGACTCCGGCATGACCGGGTGGGAGCAGAACACCCACGAGGGCGCCTTCGCGTCGGCACCGGTCGACGAGGCCGCGGCACGCCTCGCGACCGTGCTCGACGAGGAGGACGCCGACGTCGTCGTCGGCTACGACTGGCACGGCGGCTACGGTCACCCCGACCACATCCGGGTGCACCACGTGCTGCACCGCGCCGCCGAGCTCGCCGCGCGACCGCCGCGAGTGCTCGAGTCGACGTACAACCGCGACACGATGCGGCGCTTCGCCGAGGCCGCCCGGGCCGCCGGCGAGGAGACCTGGGACGTCGACGAGCCGATGGACGACGGCAACCCGCTCGGGGAGCCCGAGTCGGCGATCCACTGGCGCGTCGACGTCAGCCCGTGGTTGGAGCGACGCCGCGCCTCGCTCCAGGCGCACAGCAGCCAGACGACCGACGTCGGGATGATGCTGTCGATGCCTCCCGAGGTGTTCGCCGTGTTCTTCGGGCACGAGCACTACATCGAGCCCGGCCGCGAGCCCGGCATGGTCGAGGCCTGGCCCTTCGGCGACTGACCTCGGTCGCGCCCCGGCCTCCGGTGGGATGCCGGTCAGCGGGCGATCGCGACGACGCGGTCGGCGTGCTGCACGACGCGCCGGCTCACCGAGCCGAGCAGCAGCCCCCGGAATCCCCCGTGGCCCCTGCTCCCCACGACGAGGAGGTCGGCGTCCCGCTCGCTCGCCACCTCGAGCAGGGCCCGCGCCGACGCGCCGTGCCGCACGAGCACCTCCAGCGACACCTGCGGGTACGCGGCGGCGAGCGGGTCGAGCACCGCGTGCACGCGGGCCGCGTGGCGGGCCTCGACGGCGAGCCAGCGGTGGCTGCCGGGCTCGGTGACGACGACGCCCTCGTGCACCTCGACGTTCCAGCCGAGGACGGCGATGACGTGGCACCCCGTGGCCTCAGCCGTGACGAGCGCGAGGTCGCAGGCCCTGGCGCTGCCCTCGCTGCCGTCGACCCCGACGACGACGCACCGGGGCAGCCGGGCCTCGGTGTTCGCGGGCACGACGAGCACCGGGCAGTGCGCGTGGGCGACGACGGGGAGCGCCACCGAACCCATGACGAGTCGCTGGAGCCGGCCGTGAGCGGGGGCGCCGACGACGACGCGCCGCGCCCCGTCGGACAGCCGCACGATGGCGGCCGCCGGTGGACCCCACGGCACCGCCGTCGCGACGTCGAGGCCCGGGTGGCGCTCGTCCACCCGCGCGACGGCGCGGTCGAGAACGTGGTGCGCGCCCTCCTCGAGGTGGTCGGCCAGGCTCGGCGAGCCGGTGGCGAGCGCCTCGTAGGGGGTGAGCTGCAGCCCGGGGTCGACGGCCGACACGAGCCGGAGCGGTGCGCCGAGCCAGGCCGCCTCGTCGGCGGCCCGGTCGAGGACCGCGTCGTCGGCCGTGGACCCGTCGAGGCCCGCGACCACGGCACCAGCCGTGCCGCGGGGCGGATCGGTCTCGTCAGGACCCACGGCAGGTGCCTCGCTGCTGACCACGTTCTCGGCCATGCCCCCATGATCCTCCCGCGCGACGCGGTCCGCACCGTCTCGTCGCTCACAGGGCCGGCGGGGCCGCGCCGGTCGGGGGGAGCCGGTCGGGTCGCCGACGGTCGGCGACGACGTGGCTACGCGACCTCGACGGGCCTCGCGCCCTCGGCCGACGGGTCGTGCGCGGGAACGCCGAGGTCGCCGCCCGCCTGCTCGAGCAGCGCGCGTGCCGCGGCGCGGCCGGCCTCGATCATGCGGTCCAGCTGGTGGAACTCGAGGAGCCCGACCCCCATCGACGAGGGGCTGAGGACCCACGCTCCCCGGCGGCGGGCCGCCTCGACCGCGCCGCCACTGCCGATCATCATCGTCCGCATCAGCGTGTCGCCGAGGGCGGGTACGCGGGGGCGGCCGGAGCGCCGATTCCCGCCGCCCGCACCGATGTTGACCGCGACGACGGGTCCTTCGTCCCGCTGCACCAGGAGGTCGGTCGGCAGGTTGTCCAGGACCCCGCCGTCGACGAGCAGCCGTCCGTCGTCCTGCGGCAGGGGCGCGAAGAGCACCGGCAGCCGCGCCGACGCGAGGGTCGCGTCGACGACGCTCCCGCGGCGGTGCACCTGGCGGGTGCGGGACACGAGGTCCACGCTGACCACCTGCAGCTGGCGCGGCAGTCCCTCGATGACGCTGTCGGCGCCCAGGTTGCGCACCATCGCGCTCCGCACGCGCTGGCCCTTCGCGAGGGACGTCGTCGGCAGCCGCCAGTCGCTGAAGGGCTGGCGGCGCACCCACTCGGCGTAGCACCGCTCCTCGAGCGCGGCCCCGTCGATGCCGGTGGCGTGCAGTGCGGCGATGACCGCACCGATGCTGCTGCCCGCCACCCGGTCGACGTGCAGGCCCGCGTCCTCGAGCTCACGCAGCACGCCGACGTGGGAGAACGCACGGGCCCCGCCACCGGCGAGGACGAGGCCCAGGGACCGGCCCGCCAGCCGGTCGGCGAGGGCACGCAGCCCCACCGCGAGGTCGCCGTCGACGACCGTCAGCTGTCGGGCGTCGGTGGCCGCGACCCAGGCCGCCCGGAGCTCGTGCGTCGGCGCCGGTCCGACGAGGACGAGCTCGGGCTGGCTGGCGGGCGCGAGCTCGAAGGGCATTCCAGGCACCGGTGAGTCGCTGCGCGCGACGAGCACGACGGCATCCGCCTGCCGGACGCACACGTCGCGCCAGCCGGCGTCCGCAGGTGCGCGCGGGGCCTCGGAGACCAGCACCACGCGGTCGTGGTCGCGTTCGGCGCGGGCGAGGCCGGCCGGCGCGACGACGCCCGGTGCCGCGACCGCCACGTGCCCGGCCATCCGGTGCACGAGCCGCTCGGCCACGGCGGACGCCCCGGCCCCGTCGTGGAGCCCGACGACCGAGACGACACCGAGCCGCTCGGGGGGCGGTGGGCCGGACGGGGACGCGGCGGTGCGCAGGCGCTCGGCCACCTGGCCCAGCACGATCCTCGCCGCCCCGGGGTCCCGGTCGAGCATGGAGTCGAAGGCGTCGCGCGGGATCTCGATGACCGTGGAGTCACGCCGGGCGCGCACGGCCGCCGAGCGGTTCTCTCCCGTGAGCAGCGCGATCTCGCCGATGACCTCGCCGGCGCCCAGCTCGCGCACCACCCGGCCGCCCACTTCGACCTCGAGGCGACCGCCACGCACGACGAACGCGGAGCCCGGCGGGTCGCCCTCACGGATGAGCACCGTGCCGGCCGGCACGTCGACGAGGCGGGCCGCCCGCTCGAGCCGGTGCCGGGCCTCCTCGGGCAGCGCGGTGAGCAGGGGCACGTCGGAGAGGTCGGTCGGGTCGGCGGCGGACGGCATCCGGTGTGCCCGCCACGACTCCGGCGGTGCCGGCGCGTGCACCACCGCGGGCTGGTCGTCGTCGTCGGACTCCTCGTCGGCCCTGCGGAGCCTGCCGAGGGGGGACGCGACGACGGCCACGACGACGAAGGCGACGATCGAGAGCACCCACCCGTCGCGGAAGGCACCGACGGCGGTGGCCGGGGTGGGTTCGCCGAGGACGACGACGAGGATCGCGATGCCGAGCACACCGCCGAGCTGGCGGGCGCTCGACGTGACCGCCGAGGCGGTGGCGTACCGTCCGCCCGGCACGGCCGCGAGGCTCGCGCTGCCGAGCAGCGGGAGGGTCGCCCCCACGCCGATGCCGCTGAGCACCTGTCCCGGCAGCCACTCGCTCCAGAAGGCGGGCTCGAGCCCGACCATCTGGTGGTACCAGAGGTAGGCGCCCGCCCAGACGAGCGCGCCGGGCACGACGAACACGCGGTACCCGAAGCGCTCGGTGAGGGGTCCGAGCCGCGCCGCCACGACGGCCGCGACGAGGGCGCCCGGCACCAGGGCCAGTCCCGCGGTGAGGACGTCGTACCCCCAGACGTACGTGAGCCACAGGATGTTGGTCAGCAGGTAGGCGTAGAAGCCGAACCCGGCCACGACGGTGGCCAGCGAGCCGATGACGAACGACGGCAGCCGCAGCAGCTGGGGGTCGAGGAGCGGCGCCCGGTGCCGGCGCGAGCTGACGACGAACGCGACGACGAGAAGTGCCGTCGCCACGAAGCAGCCGATCACCGCGGGGCTCGTCCACCCCCAGTCGGCGCCCTTGATGATGCCGAGGTTCAGGACGGCCAGCAGGGCGACCATGAGTGCCGCCCCGACGAGGTCGGGCATCCGCCGCCGTCCCGGCGCCCGGCTCTCCACGAGCTGCCGTCGGGCGACGACGAGCGCGGCGATGCCGAAGGGGAGGTTGACGAAGAAGGCCCAGCGCCAGCCACCGAGCTCGACGAGCACGCCGCCGATGGGCGGACCGAGGCCTGCGGCGACGGCCGCCGATGCACCCCACAGGCCGATCGCGTGAGACCGCCTCTCGGAGGGGAAGGCCGCGATGACGAGCGCCAGCGAGGCCGGGACGAGCATCGCGGCACCGAGCGCCTGCACGACGCGCGCCGCGACGAGCAGCTCCACCGAGGGCGCGGCACCGCACAGGACGGAGGCGACGGTGAAGATCGCGACCCCGGTGATGAACGAGCGCCGCCGCCCCACGAGGTCGGTCAGCCGGCCGAAGACGATGAGGAAGGCCGCGAACACGATGTTGTAGGCGTTGAGCACCCACGACAACCCGCTGATCGTGGTGTCGGGGAACGACTCACGGATGGAGGGAAAGGCGACGTTGACGATCGTCGCGTCGAGGAATGCGAGGAAGGCACCGAAGCTCGCGACGAGCAGCACGCGGGACGGAGCCACCCGCGTCGATGCGGCAATCGACATCGCACTCCTCCTCCGGGGTCACAGGATCCCGAACCTAGCGCCCCGCACGCCACGGGGAAAGAGGCCGTTGGCCGCACGTCCTGCGGCGCCGACGGCGGTGGGCGGCGCTTCCTGCGATGCGCACTTCCCTTCGACGGAAGAGCCTGCGACAGTGGCGAGGTGGCGCTCCCCGCACCAGCCTCGACGCACCGGCCTCGGGACGGCGCGAGGGACGCGCACCGAGCCGCTCGGCGAGGAGGAGGAGGATGACACGTGGGCAGCAGCGAGGTCGACCTGGTGGCCATCGAGGCGGAGCGGCGGCGGATCCGGGAGGCGCACCTGCGCCCGGCGGGTGAGCGACCGGCATCCAGCGCGCGCGGCCTGCACCACACGGCGCTGGTCAGCAGCGACGTCGAGCGCACGGTCCGCTTCTACCAGGACCTGCTCGGCTTCCCCCTCACCGAGCTCATCGAGAACCGCGACTACCCCGGGTCCTCGCACTTCTTCTTCGACATCGGCAACAGCAACCTCCTGGCGTTCTTCGACTTCCCCGGGCTCGACGTCGGGCCCTACGCCGAGGTGCTCGGCGGCCTGCATCACCTGGCCATCTCCGTCGAGCCCTCGCGCTGGGACGCGATCGTGGCCCGCCTCGACGAGGAGGGTGTCGAGCACGTCGTCCACAGCGGGGTGTCGGTCTACTTCACCGACCCCGACGGGGCGCGCATCGAGCTCATCGCCGACCCGCTCGGCGAGATGTACGGCACCGTCGTCCTCTGAGGCCGGCACTGATGGGGGAGCTCGTGGACCTGCGCGTGCGGACGGCATCCGTCGACGACCTGCCGGTCCTGCGCGCGATCTACCGGCGCTCGTCGCTGTCGAACCCCGAGGATGCCGCGGCCCTCCTCGAGCGCCCCGACCTGCTCGAGCTGGGCGACGACGGGGTTCGCTCGGGGAGGACCCGGGTCGCGGTGACCGAGGACGGGACGGTCGTGGGGTTCGCGACCGCAGTGCCTGCCGACGCCGCCGGCGCCCTCGAGCTCGACGACCTCTTCGTCGACCCCCGTGCGATGCGGCGTGGGGTGGGGCGCCTCCTCGTCGAGGACCTCGTCGACCGTGCTCGACAGGCCGGTGCGGTCAGCATCGAGGTCACCGGCAACCCACGGGCGCGCGCCTTCTACGAGCGGGTGGGCTTCACCGTCGTCGGTGAGGTGCCGATGCTGCTCGGGGCGGGCCTGCGCATGCACCTCGTGGTGGCGGCCTCCGGCTGAGCGGTCCGCGGGTCAGGATGGTCCGGATGCCGGTGCGTCGCCCGGACCGCTCGGATCGCCTGGAGCACCAGGCGCACCCGGAGCCGGTTGGGCGAGAACCGCTTCCAGCCGCGCTGCCAGCAGGGCGACCTGCGGCGCCGGCGATCCCGGCGCCCGGGCCGCGACGAGCTCCTCCACGCCGAGGCGGGCGGAGCGCACGCCGTCGCGCAGCCGCGTGGCCCGCGCCCTGCGGGGGTCGTCGGGTGCGGTGGACGCCAGGCCGGTCAGCCGGTCCTCGGCAGCGACGACCCGGCCCGCGGACACGAGCCAGCCGCCGGCGAGGGCGTCGGGGGTGCTCGCCGACTCCAGTCGGGGCAGCAGGTCGCGGGCGAGCCAGGCGGCCTCGGCCTCGTCTGCGGCGAGGTCGGCGTCCCACTCCTCGCGTCGGCGCCGCCGGGGCACGAGCACCGCCGCCAGCAGGGCGCCGAGGGCCGCGAGGCCGAGCAGCAGCCACAGCCACCAGGGAGTGCCCTCGTCGGTGGCCACCTCGCCCTGCGCGAGGTCGGTCGGGGTGGGAGTCGGCGTGACGGTCTCCGTGGGCGTGGGCGCCGATGTCACCGTCTCGGTCGGGGCCGGCTCCGGTGTCGCGGTGGCCGTCGCCGTGACGGTCTCCGTCGGCTGCTCCGGGGTGGGCTCCGGCGCCTCGGTCGTGGGCTCCGGAGCCTCAGTCGTGGGCTCGGGCTCCTCCGTCGTGGGCTCGGCTGTCGGGGTCGACGGCTCCTCGGTGGTCGGCGGCGCCGACCGGGACGGGAGCGACACCGAGATCGAGCCGGTCCGGCTCACCGAGGGCAGGGAGCCCCCGTCTCCTGTGCACGCGCCCACGGTTGCGGCCAGGGCGAGGCCGGTCACCCCCGTGAGGATCCTGCGCCGACTCCTCGACCGCTCGCTGCCGACCTCCACGACGTCACCTTCCTGTTTCAGTGCACCACCACCGTCGAGTGTGGGTCGGTGGGGCAGGGCGCGGCATCACCCACACCGGATGAGGGCGGCCCGAGGGACCGCGGGGCGGCCCGGCCCGAGTCGAGGTGCGGGACCGACCCTTCGTGGAGGATGGCGGCATGCCCGAGGACGACTCCACTCCCCTGTCGCACGCCGACCGCGCCCGGGCCGCCGAGCCGGGCATCACCCGCTGGCTCGTCGGGCGGGCCCCGTCGACCCCCGAGGCCGAGCTGCGCGACCTCGCCGACGTCGCGGCATCCCTCGACGAGCCGGGGTCCTGGGACCGGTACGGCGAGCACGGGCCCGTCGCAGGGCTGGAGCGCCGGCTCGCGGACCTCCTCGGCAAGCCCGCGGCCGCGATGTTCCCGAGCGGGGTCATGGCGCAGCAGTCGATGCTGCGGGTCTGGTGCGACGCGGGCGGCTCACGGCGCGTCGCGATGCCGGCGCTGTCGCACCTGCTGAGGAGCGAGGCCGACGGGCCACGGCTCCTCCACGGGCTGGAGCCCGCCCTCCTGACCGACGGGGCGCGGGTGCCCGGGGTCGCCGACCTCGCCGCGGTCCCGGGCCCGCTCGGCGCCGCCCTGCTCGAGCTGCCGCTGCGGGAGGCCGGCTTCCTCCTGCCCTCGTGGGACGAGCTCGTGGCGTTCAGCGAGGCCTGCCGGTCGCGCGACGTGCCGCTGCACCTCGACGGCGCCCGCCTCTGGGAGTCCGCCCCGTACCTCGACCACACTCCGGCCGAGGTCGCGGCGCTGGCCGACAGCGTCTACGTCTCGTTCTACAAGGGGCTCGGCGGGCTGTCCGGGGCTGCCGTCGCGGGGCCCGAGGCGCAGGTCGCGCAGGTGCGGCTCTGGCGCACTCGCATGGGCGGCACCCTGTTCAGCCTCCTGCCGTATGCCGTGGCCGCCCTCCGCGGACTGGACCGTGAGCTCCCGAGGATGGCCGAGTACCACGAGCGCGCGGTCGCGCTGGCGGAGCGGATGGCGGCGCACGGCATCCGCGTCAGCCCCTCACCACCGCACACCAACGCCTTCCGCATCCACGTCGAGCGCGAGGCGGACGACGTCAACGAGCGACGCGTCGCGGCGATGGAGGGCGAGCACCTGGCGCTGACCCCGCCGTGGCGTGCGGCGGACGTGCCGGGCTGGGCGTGGACCGAGTTCGGCGTCGGCCCCGCGACGACGGAGTGGGACGTCGACGAGGTGGTCGAGACCCTCGTGCGGGTCTTCGTCGACTGACCCGCCGGGTCGAGCGCTCAGCCCCGGGCGACGTAGACGCCGTTCGACGAGGTCCCGCCGGTGAGTGGGTTGGCGAAGGGAATGACGTGCCCGTCCGCAGAGGCGAACTCGGCACGCAGGAGGTCGAGGAAGGCGTCATCCGGCGGGTCGTCGGACCAGAGCGCGAAGACGCCGCCGGGGTGCAGGTGCCGGCGCAGCGCGCGCAGCCCGTCGGGGCTGTAGAACGCCGCGTGGCTGGGGTGCAGCAGGTGGCCCGGCGTGTGGTCGATGTCGAGGAGCACGGCGTGGAGGAGAGCCGGTGTTCCGCCGCCGAAGCCGGTCGTGCCGGAGGCGAGGGCGAAGAAGTCACCGTGCACGAGCTGCGTCCGCGGGTCGTCCGTGAGCCCTGCGACGTCGGGGAGCAGCCGGCGCTCGTGCCAGCCGATCACGGGGGCCAGTGCCTCGACGACGGCCAACGAGCGCACCCGCGGGTCCTCGAGGGCCGTCACCGCGGTGTAGCCCAGGCCCAGCCCGCCCACGACGACGTCGAGCTCGTCGCCCTCGCAGGCGGCGAGCCCGAGCCGCGCCAGCTCGATCTCCGCGACGGGGAACAGGCTCGACATGAGGAACTCCTCGCCGAGCTTCACCTCGTAGACGTCGACCTGCATCGTCGGTTCGAGCCGCCGGCGGAGGCTGATCTCGCCCATGTCGGTGTCCTGCCAGTCGAGCTCCTCGAACCGCCTGCTCATCGGCCCTCCTTCGCGAGGCGCTGGCGCCGCGCCTCGTAGAAGACGACGGATGCCGCGTTCGCCGCGTTGAGCGAGCTCGCCGTCCCCGTCATCGGGATCCGCAGGGTGACGTCCGCGGCCTCGCGCCACGCGTGGGACAGTCCTGCGGTCTCGTTCCCGACGAGGAGCAGGACGGGCTGGGTGAGGTCGAAGTCCGCCACGTCGGCCTCGCCCTCCTCGTCCGTGGCCACGACCACGACCGGGTGGCCGGACGCGCGGTGGTCGGTCACCCAGTCCATCACGTCGTGCTGGCCGGCCGCGCGGACCACCGGCATCGCGAAGAACGAGCCGGTCGAGGCACGCACGGACTTCGGGTCGTACGCGTCGGCGCCGTGCCCGGTGGTGACGACCCCGTGCGCGCCGAAGGCGTCAGCCGACCGGATGACCGCCCCGATGTTCCCCGGCTGGGTCGGCCGGTCGAGGACGGCGCCGAGGAAGTCCGGCCCGACAGGGATCCGCGCCAGGTCGTCGGGCCGCATCGCGACGACGGCGAGCAGCTCGGTGCTCCCCTCGGCCTTCTCGCTGAGCTCGGCGAGGAGGTCCGGCGACATGACGATCCGCTCCGCGCCGCCCACCGCGGCCAGCACCTCGCGGGCCCAGGCCGACAGGGACCGGTCGGCGTCGGTGATCAGCGCCCGGACGTCCCAGCCGTGCTCGACGGCCAGCGTGACGGGGCGGACGCCCTGGACGATGAACACCCCGGCGCGGTGCCGCTTGGTGCGGTTGGTCAGCAGGGTCTGGAGCACCTGGAAGCGGGCGTTGCGCGAGGTGATGCGTGTCGCGGGCACCCTCCACCTCCACCGCGGTCGGGCCGACGGGACGGTTGGCCTGGGGCCCAGCGTAGGCGGCGCGGCGTCGGCGGCGCGGCGTGACCGCCTCGTGGTCGGGCGGCTGCGCGGAAGCGTCGGCGGAGGCGTCGGCGGGCGGGATCGCGGGACGTTCCGACGGGTTCAGGACTGGCGTCACCGAGGTGCGGACACGGCGCTCGTGCGGAAGGCCGTGCGCACCGCTGAGCCTCGGACGTGACGGCGGCGGACACCGGGTCCGGGTGCTCCGCGGCCGTCCCGGCGCGGCCAGGTCCGGCGGATCGGCCGCCGTGACCCCGCCTCTGGGCCCGGCCCGCGTGGAAGGATCCGCGCATGGAAGGCGCACAGGTGACTGTCGCACTGTCCGACGGGACGGAGGAGGTGTTCGCTCCGGGCCTCGGCGGGGTGCCCGAGGCGCCCACTGACCGATACTGGCCGGTCGTCGTCCGCTACATCATCGACCCTTCCGGGGCGCTGCTCGTCGGCTACGGCATGGGGACCAGGCCGCCGGACGAGGCCATCAGCGCGAGCCTGAGCGAGTTCGGCGTCGGCCCGCTCACCATCGTCAAGACCTTCGCACCCGGGCGTTGGACCTCCGTGTCGGGAGGCAACCACCATTGGCGAAGCGGAGGCCGGTGACTCGAGCCCGACCGTCCCCGACGGGGATTCGCACGCAGGTCGTGCCTCGTCGTCCTCGGGCATCAGGGTGTCGGTCTGGTGAGGGCGAGGAACTCGGCGCGTGTGCGGGGGTCCTCCCGCAGGACGCCGAGCAGGCTGGAGGTGACCGTCGTGGCTCCCGGTGCCTGGACGCCTCGCAACGTCATGCACAGGTGCTCCGCCTCGATGACGACACCGACGCCCGCTGCTCCGAGCTGGTCCCGCAGCCAGGTGGACACCTGGGTGGTGAGGCGTTCCTGCACCTGGGGTCGCCGGGAGAAGTGCTCCAGGACCCGGGCGAGCTTCGACAGGCCGACGATGCGTTCGCCGGGCAGGTAGCCGATGTGGGCGGCGCCGATGAACGGCAGCATGTGGTGCTCGCAGAGCGAGCGGACCGGGATGCTGCGGGCGACGATCAGCTCGTCGTAGCCGCCGTCGTTGGGGAACGTGGTCATCGTGAACGGCCGGGGGCTGAGCAGCTCGGCCAACGCCGCCGCCATCCGTTCCGGTGTCCTGGCCATGGACTCGGTCGCCACGTCGACACCGAGGGACGTCAGCAGGGCGCGCGCGGCGGACGCAGCGCCGGGGAGGTCGACGTCCTCGACGGCTCCGGTCCCCGCCCACGGATGGCGCGTCCGGCGGTGACGGGTTGCCTCCGGGCTCGCTTCCGCGCGGTCCTCCGGCCGGTCGCTGGGGGCCGAGATGCTCATTCGGGACGTCCCATGGCCGGTGCGGCCTCCGCGGGGGACGGCCTGCGCAGCGGCCACAGGGTCGGCCTGACGTCGTACCTCGTCGCAAGCCGCTGCAGGGCGACCGCAGCCAGCAGCAGTCCGAGGTCGCGCAGCGCCACGTCGTAGTACCCGGGGATGAGCATCAGGTTGACGATGATGCCGCCGAGCCAGGCCGCGACCACGAGGGCACCCAGGCGCGGGTGCACGAGGACCAGCAGGCCGGCGAGGACCTCGACGACACCGACCGCGTACATCGCCTGCTCGGGTGACACCGGCAACGGATCGGACAGCGCCGGCGCCAGGTACTGGTCCCACTGGACCATCAGGTTCGTGAACTTGTCCAAACCGAACACGATCGGGGCCAGCACGAACGCGCTGCGGAGGAGCGCGTACGCCTGGTAGGTCGGGTCACGGCGCAGACGGGTCGGTGACTGGGTGTCCTGCGGGCTGGTGGAGACGGCCACGATGACCTCCTGAGGTGTGGCGCTGTCCTCTCACCGACACCCCGGGGTCTTCAGACCCCGGACCCGCTGACAGCGAGCGCGGCTCAGTGGGAGGCTGACAACGTGTTAGCCGTCGCCGAGCCGCCAGGTCTTACCGACCCCGGCCCGTCGGTAAGACCGACCCCGCCTGGTGCAGCAAACAGGACATGACCACCCGCCAGACCCGCATCGCCGCGGCGTGCCAGGCCCCCGGCCCACCCGTCGACGTCGTCGCGTGGCGTGCCTGCCGGTTGCGTGAAGCCGGCTTCCCCCCGGCTCTCGCCGACGAGCTGGCAGGTCAGCGCGTCGACCTGCACGCGCTGTTGCAGCTGGTCGACGCCGGCTGCCCGCCCGACCTGGCCGCGCGCATCCTGGCTCCCGCCGACAACGCGACGGTGCCCTGGTGACGGCCCCCAGCCGGGACGACCGGCGACCCCAGCACGGCACGCCGCCGGTGACGCTGCGCTCGGCCCGGGCGCCCCTCCCCGCCGAGCGAGGCGAGCCGGAGGACTGGGTGCAGGCGCTGGGCACCGTCGGACCGGAGCAGGTGGTCGCCCTGCGCCAGCTCCACTCGTTGATGCTGCGCGCCGCCGGCCACCAGGTGTCCCGGATGCGGGGCGCGCTCCCCGACGACTCGCCGGCCACCGTCGACGTCATCGTCAACCAGGCCGCGGACGAGGCAATCACCGCCCTGCTCACCAAGCTCCACACGTTCGAAGGGCGCAGCCGCTTCACCACCTGGGCGTACAAGTTCGCCATCCTGCAGGCCGCCACCGAGGTCCGCCGCATCCAGTGGCAGCACCGCGAGGTCGAGCTGCGCGACCTCGACCTGGCGAACGCAGCGGCCGGCGACCACGACAGCCCGGAGCACCACGCCGAGGCCAGCGACCTCGCCGGCGCTCTCGGGGAGGCGATGCACACGGTCCTCACGACCCACCAGCGGCGCATCGCGGTCGCGCTCCTCGTCGACGGAGTCCCCATCGACGTCCTCGCCGACCGGCTGGGCACCACCCGCGGAGCGCTCTACAAGACCGTCCACGACGCCCGGACCCGCCTCCGCGCCGACCTCACGAGCAGGGGCTACCTGCCCGACGCAGTCACCCGACGCCCGGATGCCGTCCCACGAACCCCGGCAGGTACGCCATGAACACCACGCCACCGCCACGTCCGCAGACCCTCACCCCCGAGGCGGTCGACGCGCTGCTGCTGGACACGACGCCGTGGCTGTCCTGCGAGGAGTGCTTCGAGCGCATGGACACCCATGTCGAGGCGCTGCTGCACGACCCTGGGTACCGCGACCCGGCCATGGACAAGCACCTCCGAGGCTGTGCGGCGTGCCACGAGGAAGCGCAGTCCCTGCTCGCCCTGCTCACGTCCGGCACCGGCTGAGCCGGGCTCCGCCCTGACGGGCGTGTCCGCTCCGGTCGCGGGTGTACGCCCGTCCGCAGCGGACTACCCCGTCGTCGGGCCGAGCGTCCTCACGCTGACGCGAAGCGGCGCATGGACGCATCCCTTCGGACTTCGCCGGACGAGCGGATGGCGGCACACGGACGTTGTGCCATGGGCCGTTGCCCCGCGTCCAGCCGACCTATCGTTCTGACATGACGACGATGCTGGAGCGACTCCGGGATGCCGTGAACGGTCACGATCCCCACCGCGTGGCCTCGCTGTTCGCCGAGGACTACCAGAGCGCGCAACCGTTGCACCCGAGTCGGGGGTTTGGCGGGAGTGCCCAGGTTCTCGAGAACTGGTCCTCCGTCTTCGACGGGGTGCCGGACTTCAGCTCAGAGCTGGTCGCTTCATCGGTGAACGGCGACATCGAGTGGGGCGAGTGGAACTGGCAAGGCCACCACGTGGACGGATCGCCGTTCGCGATGCGTGGGGTCACGATCCTCGTCGTGCGGGAGGGCATGGTCTCCGAAGGGCGCTTGTACATGGAACCCGTGGAGGCTGATGGCGGCGATATCAAGGCTGCCGTGGAGGAGCTGTACCGGCCGCCACCTGCGTCGCGCTGATCGCGCCAAGTCACGCAGTCGATTCGCACCCGTTCCGTAGGGTTGGGCCCCAGCCGTGAGGTAAGCGTCGCGGCACATGAACGCGCAGATGCCTGCTGGATGCCCGGGCCACGGCGTGCGATGCTCTGGTCGCGCGCAGGTTCGCACGTGGGGAGACGGTGACGTTGAGGCTCCAGCAGTTGTACCGGATCCGTTTCACCTACCCGGAGAGCTGGATGGTCGAGCTCGAGGGCGGCTGGGAGCAGCACCTGATGATCGCCGAGGGCCGTTGTGAGGGATCAATCAGCGGCCGCTTCCGCGGTGTGAACTTCCCGCAGCGACGGACCGCATCGGGGCCGTTCCGGCCGGACTTCCGCGCCGTCATCGACACCGACGACGGCGCGACGATCATGTTCGAATGGCACGGATACGGCCGTGCCTACCCCACGCGGCGACGGCAGATCGTCGGATCCGTCCTCCACCTCAGCGACGACAGTCGCTACCGCCGCCTCAACGATGTGGTGTGTGTCTGTGTGGGCGAGGTCCGCGCACCCGATGACCCACATGGGCAGAGCCCTGACCTGGTTGTCGACGTCGCCGAGCTCATCTGGGAGCCGGTCGCTGACTGACGACACGCGTTGCTGCTCCACCCACGTGGGGCTGAGGACCGCCTCGCGACTCTGCAGGCCAGCGCCGGAGACCAGCTCGACCGTTAGGCTCGAGCCGTGCCGAGGTCGCCGCGAAGGAGGGATGCGTCGTGGACTGGGCGGGCTGGGGCGTGTTCGGCTTGGCGGCGACTGCGGCGCTGACCTCGGTGCTCATCGCCGCGCAGCTGGCCGGATGGACCCGCCTGGACCTGCCGCTGCTGCTGGGCACTCTCGTGGTCGAGGACCCCGACCACGCCCGCGCGGCGGGCTTCCTGATGCACCTGGGCGCCGGACAGGTGTTCGCCTTGGTGTACGCGCTGGGATTCACGGCGCTCGGCCAGGCCAGCTGGTGGCTCGGGGCACTCTTCGGGCTGGTTCACGGGGCGGTCGCCCTGACCGCGATCATCCCGTTGTTCGCCGGGGTCAACCCTCGCATCGGGTCGCTGCGGGCGGGGCTGGAGAGCCGCACGGTCCTCGAGCCACCGGGGCTGCTCGCCCTGAACTACGGCTATCAGACCCCGATGGTGGCTGTCACGGCACACGTTCTCTACGGTGCCCTCCTCGGCCTGCTCCTGGACGTCACGGTGAACGCCGTTCCACCGAGGATCGGCGACTACGCCGTGCTCGGTGATACCCGGTCAGCGGCGCTGGTCTCCCCGGACGGCGACATCGACTGGTGGTGCCTCCCCCGGTTCGACTCCAACCCGGTGTGCGGTCGCCTGATCGGCGGACCCCACGCCGGACACCTGAGCCTGGGACCGGCGGAACCGGCGACGATCGTCGAACGCGACTACCTCCCAGGGACACCAGTGCTCCGCACCCAGTGGCAGTGCGCCCGGGCGCGCCTGACCCTGACCGACGGCATGGTGTCGGTGGTCCGCGGCCAGCTGCTGCCCTCGACCCTTCTCGTGCGAAGGGTCCAAGCGGGCGACCAGCCCGTGCGGGTCCGGTGGGCTTTCGCCCTTCGGCGTGGGTGGGGTCGCGACAGACTTCACCGCCGTGCCCATGGGCAGGCGACCGTGTTCACGAACGGGGCGGTTGCCCTGTCGGTGCACCCCTCGCTGCCGCTCGCCACGGACCTGGGCGAGGACGGTGAGCTGACCCTGCGACCAGGGCAGCACCTGACCGTTGCGGTCAGCGCCGTGTCAGGTGAACCGCTCGTCCAGGTGCCACCGGACCAGGGGTGGCAGCTGCTCCTCGACGATGCGCGCCGATGGCGGCAGTGGACGTCCCGGATCCCCTCGGACCTCCCGTTCGCCGAGGCCGCCCGCCGTTCCGCGCTGATGCTGCGGCTGCTGACCCACTCACCGACCGGGGCACCGGTCGCCGCGGTGACCACATCCATCCCCGAAGTCGTCGGCGGCGAGCGGAACTGGGACTACCGCTACACCTGGCCGCGCGACGCCAGCATCGGGGTCGCAGCGTTCGTCGGGCTCGGCATGGAGCAGGAAGCGCAGATGTTCCTGCGTTGGCTGTTGCACGCAAGCCGCCTCGACCGGCCACGGTTGCCGGTCCTGCTCACCCTCGACGGCCGGCGGGCCCCACGCGAACGGCACGTCGATGGATGGCCCGGGTACCGCGCCAGCACCCCCGTCCGCACCGGGAACGGGGCGCGTGACCAGCACCAGCTCGACGGCTACGGATGGGTCGTGGATGCCGCCCACGTGTACGACAGCCGTTGTGCACCGATCGACGCCGAGACCTGGCGCGCGGTGGCCGGCTTCGCCGACTTCGCGGCCGAACGTTGGGACCAGCCGGACGCCGGCATCTGGGAGGAGCGCGGCGAGCTCAGTCACCACACCCACTCCAAGCTCATGGCCTGGCTCACCCTGGACCGGGCCCTCCACCTGGGACGGACGCATCGGGTGCGCCGAAGCCGGGTGCGACGCTGGGAAGCCGCACGTGAGGCGATTGCAGTGGCGGTCCGTGCTCAAGGGTTCGACGAGGCACTGGGCAGCTACACCAGAACCCTGGGCGGTCACGACCTGGACGCGGCCGTGCTGGTGCTTCCCCTGATCGGCATCGAACCGGCCGACTCACCGCGGCTGAGGTCGACGATCGACGCGGTACGGGAGCGGCTCACCGCCGGCGGGCCCTTGCTGTACCGGTACACGCCGGAGACCGACGGTCTGCCAGGGCGAGAAGGCGCGTTCCTGCCGTGCTCGTTCTGGCTCGTCCAGGCGCTGGCCGTCACCAACCGGGCGACTGAGGCGGTCGAGCTCATGCATCAGCTGCTCGCTCTGTCCCCGCTGGGCCTGTTCTCCGAGGAGGTCGACCCGAGCACGGGCGACATGGTCGGCAACTACCCGCAGGCACTGACCCACGCGGCACTGCTACAGGCCGTCCTGGCCCTACGCGATGCCGGAGTCTCGACGTTCTGAGGCGGCCGACGGCGAGCGAAGGACTCCGACCCGGACTGTCGGGCCATCGGTCAATTGACCACATCGCGGTTCCGATCCCCTGGGACGTCCAGGCCGCGCGTCAGGTCTCCGCGGAGCCCGTCGCGGCGCTGTGATCGCCGGGTTTCCGCCGGTGGAAGAGCGCTCCCCCTGGACTGTCTGCGCGTCATCCTCGACGAGGAGTGCTCGCACCATCGCTTCGCCGTTCGCGACCTCGCGGTGATGGCAGGTCGTGACCTCCCGGACGTGCCCGCGTCCCGGCCAGACGTGTCGTGTGCCGACCCGGCAGCCACGCTCTCGACAATGACGACCGGATGACTGCGTCGCAGCTCCCGAGGACTTGGGGGATCCCGGGCATCTGAGGTGAGACAGCTTCCAGGGCAGCAGCGGCTACGGCTCTCGCGGCGAGCAACGGTCCTTCTCTTGACATGCTGGGGACGCTCCACTAGGACGTAGAGCATCGCCTCGTCGAGGCCTCGGCGCGGGCGGGTGCAGGGCCGGACGGCGGTTGCAGCACTGCCGCCGAGAGGAGTCACCCATGGCGATTCGCAGGTCACTTGTCGTGCTCGTCGGCCTCGTCCTCGCCTTGGCGTTGCCGCAGTCGGCGCAGGCCGGACCGCCCGGCTCACCTGGTCGGAGCGGCATCACATGCAATCTGCCGAAGTCCGACGCCGAAGCCTTGGACATCCTGAACAACTACTACCCGGGCTACTGGTGGGACCACACCGACCTGACGATCGCGGTTCAGGCGCATCCCAGTGCCACCGAGGAGCAGCTCGCGGCAATTCGAGGGGCGATCGCGACCTGGAGCGATGTGCTGGAGGAGTGCTTCGACGGGCTCATCACCCTGACCGACGTCACCGGCTCAAAGCGCAAGGCGGCCGACATCGTCGTGCACTACGTGCCCACCGCCGGCGGGGTGGTATTCGGGGGATATGCCATCTGCGGAGACCACGGCTGCCCCAACATCCTCGTCCGCTCGGACCTTCCACCCAGCCTGGACCGCGACCCCTACGATCCGGAGTACCTCGGCTGGGTCACGCTGCACGAGGTGGGCCATGCGCTGGGGTTGGGGCATGCCACCAACCTGCTGGAGAGCACCGACCTGATGGGCTACGGCTGGCCCGACCTGGGCGACCCGGTGCTGTCGCAGTGCGACGTCGAGGCGCTGGCGTTCGTCTTCGCCTGGGCGCTCGCAGGCGCCGAACCCTACCCACCCGCCGAGGGTCCCTACGTCTGCTGACGTGTCCGTCTGCGCGCGCCAGTCATCGGCCGTCTCGACAACCCTCACGCCTTCAGGTCTCCCGGAGCTCAGGCAACTCCAACGCCAAGGACCCCCGGGAGCGCCTTCGCTCATGCCGCTGGTAGGAAGGGCCCGGCTGGCGGCGGTGTGCGTATTCGTTGCGCCGGCGGGCCCCTGGCACTCGATGCTCGACGATGGCGACGAGTGGCCACAGGTGGAACGCCTTCCGCGCCCGCCATGCCGGGATCTGTGCTGGCAATGCACACACCGTGAGAACCGTCGGCTGAGATTCACTGCATGGCGATGCGCGCGACGCGAATCCCTAGGTCAGTGATCCGCCACACGGGCCAGGCGCTGACTACATTCGACGTGGCGCCCGACCGGGTTCCCGGACGGCGGGTGAACCGCCGTCCGAACGTTGAATTGGGTCCTTGACCCGCAGAGGAGTGCCACACACATGCTGACCACCATCATCGTCACCGTGATCCTGGGTGCGATCATCGGCGCCCTGGCACGGCTCGTTCTTCCCGGCAAGCAGAACATCTCCACCCTCGTGACCGTCATCCTGGGCATCATCGGTGCCCTCATCGGCTCGTGGCTGTGGACCGGTGTCTTCAACAAGGGCGACACCTCAGGGATCGACTGGATCGCCCTGATCATGGGCGTCATCGCGGCCGCGCTCCTCATCGTTCTCTACGAGCGCTTCGTCGCCAGTCGCACCACCAACCGCGTCTGACGCCACGACACGCGACTCGGCCCCTGTCCCATCGTGGACCAGGGGCCGAGCTGCGTCCGCGACGACCTTGACGACAGGCGGCGAAGGCCGCGCTCCGGATCTGCACCGTCCGTCCGAGAGCAGCCGCGCCGATGGTGTACTCGGGGCGTGCACATCGATCTGCGGCCGCCGACGGAAGCGGCGGGCATCCTGCTCGGGGCCACCCGCCAGGAGGCGCACAGTCAGTGCCTCGCACACGGGGACCCCAAGCCGTTTCGCCGCGGGGATGAGGCCAACCCGTCCCTGGTGGTGGAACGCCCGTCTGGCCTCACCATCTTCGTCTACTTCGACGCGGCCGATGCCGTGACAGCCATCGAATTCGGTCGACCGCGGAGCGAGGACGTCGTCGCGTTCCGTGGGATCGACATCTTCGGCACACCAGCGGATACGTTGGTGAAGAAGTTGCGTGAGCACACCGAAATCGACGTCGACGAAGACGGACATTCAGTCACCGCCCCAGAGCTGCTGCTCGCACTGTGGCGAGCGGTGGTTCCCGAAGGCGACGACGACGAGGACGGGCAGTACTTCGAGTCCGTCCTCATGGCGAGACCCGGCTACTGCGGCTGACAGTGCGCGTCCGTCCGCGGGGTTTGCCACGGGGAATGCGCGAGAGCGCCGGAGGCGTACGGGCCACGGACAAACGACCGGTGATGTCTCGCTCCGGGCGCTGGACTGAACAGCCTGTGACGCAGGTCGCTTCGCAGAACGGTTTCAGCCCCCGCGAAGGGGGCACGGGGCGTTCATGAGCAACGACACAGCAGGACAGGCCCGCAAGGGACTTCTCGACAGCGTCAAGGGCAAGGCCAAGGAAGTGGCCGGCGCCGTGAGCGGCAAGGACGACCTGGTGGAAGAGGGGCAACTGCAGCAGGCCGCAGCCAGTGACCGCAAGGCCGCCCTCGCCGACGAAGCGGTCGCCGACGCCAAGCGAGAGCAGGCCACCGCGGAGATGCGCGAAGCCAGCCGTGAGGCCGCCCAGCTGAAGGGCGCGGCGCGCGCCCAGGCCGAGCTCGAACAGTCAGCCGTGCAGCGTCAGCGGGAGCGCGAGCACGCGGTCGCTGCCAGCGAGGCGCACCAGCAGGAGGCTGCGGGTCGCAAGGCCGCCGAGCAGCAGGCAGATGACCTCGCCGAGTCCCGGCTGCGCGAGGCCGAGGCCATCGCAGCCGACGCGGACGCCACCGAGCAGAAGGCCGCCGCCGAGAAGCGGCGCCTCGAGCGGCAGGCCGCCGCCGCCGACCAGCAGGCCGCGCAGCTGCGCGCCCAGACCCAGAACTGAGGACCACCATGATCAGCACCGTCATCTCCCTTCCCTACGAGCTCGTCCGGCTCCCCCTGACCCTCCTCGACAACGGCCTTTCCCACACGCTGGCGGAGACCTCCGGCCCGCGCGTGACCCTGGACCGGGCCATCGGCCTGTCCGACAAGCTCGCCGGGGCCTTGCTGCGCGACCGCGGCATCGCCCAGCGCGGTGCGGATCGCATCGAGCGCTCCGACAAGCTCCTGTTCGCGACCCGGCTCGAGCAGGAGGCCGCAACCCGACGCGAGCAGGCCCGCGAGACAGCCGCTGCCGGCAGTCGACAGGCCGCCAAGCAGCGGAACGCCGCCCAGCAGCGAGCCGTATCGGGCCTGAAGGAGGCCGACGCCACCGAGACGCAGGGCAAGCAGGAGGCGAAGACCAGGGCCACCAAGACCGCCTCGGCGAAGAAGGCGACGGCCAACAAGCGGGCGGCCGGCCGCACCGCCACAGTCGTGCAGGCCAAGGCGCGCGTGGACTCCACCGCAGAGGCGACGAAGCAGGCCGCCCAACGCGCAGCGAAGTCCGAGCTCGACGACGCCCGCGAGACCAAGCAGGCCGCCGCCAAGACTCGCGCCGACGCCAATCGCCTCGACGACCTCACCGAAGCCAAGAAGCAACAGCGCAAGCAGGGCTGAGCACGCCGAACGCCCGCAAAGCGTGGCCCGTCGGACACGGCTCAGCCAAGTCCGGCCGTCGCGTCGCGTGCAACGACGAGATCAACAATTGGGCACTGAGCATCCGACGACCGTCGCGCTTCCGCAGGGGGGCGCGACGGTCGTTCATGTTCGGCGTGTGATGCCGCTAGAGCGCTGCGCAGCGCGGCTCGCCGCCGTGGTGTCCACGGCGACCACCGCGCCGAAGCTTGCGGCGCTGTCCGAGCGACCCGACGTCTCGCTCTCCATCGACACCGGCAGCACCCCGGACCAGGCGCGGTCGCTGTCGATTCGAGGACTGGCCGACGTGACGATCGTCGACGGGCTCGTGCCGGAGTACGTCGCGGCGGCCCGGGAGACGATGGACGCCGAGGCCGCGGCGGAGTTCGAGAAGGCCTGTCGGGAGCTGTACCACCAGATGGCGCGCATCGCGATCCGGCCGCGGTGGGCACGCTTCTACGACTTCAGCACCGGGCGCATACCCCGGTTCCTTCAGGACCTCGCCGCGACAGCCACGTCCTGAGGGCCGAGTGCGACGGTCGGTCGGGGCGAGCGTTCGCCCCGCTCGCGTGGTGGGCACGCGCCCAGCGCCGTCAGGCGGCGGAAGGACTCACGTCGGGAAGGGCCGATCGAACGGGCGGATCACGCCCTTGAGTGAACTCTGGGGTCGCCCCGGCTGTCCGCAGGTGGTCAGTCGGGGGGGTCGTTCTCCAGCTTGTCGAGGATCACCTGCAACGTGGTGCAGGCTTCGGCGAAGCGTGCGTGCCCGACCAGGTCGGACCAGTGCTGCTCGATCTCGGCCACGCGGTTGCCGGCGTCGTGGAGGGCTTGGCGGCCGCGATGGGTGGGGAAGATCAGCTTGGCCCGGCGGTCGGTGGGGTCGGGGCGGCGTTCGAGGTAGCCCAGCCGTTGCAGGTCGCTGACCAGTTCCGAGGTGGTGGCCGGGCTGAGCTGGGCGCGGGCGGAAAGGTCGGTGAGGCGCATGCCGGTGACGCCGACATTGCCGAAGATGTGCAGGTGAGGCTCCCGCAGGTCGGTGTACCCCTGCTCGGCCGCGGGCGCGAACAGCTCGGTGCGGAACTCCCGCAGCAGCCGACCCAGCAACTGCCCGATGGCCAGCCGGTCGGTCGGTAGCTCTCTTGACGTCGTCATGGAACCCGAGTATATGTTTCGGAGGCCGAAGTTTCGGTCACCGAAGTACCTTGGAGGTCGCCATGAGCCGCCCGGAGCACAGCACCCCGAGGCGCGTCGCCACCCGACTCGGTCCCCTGGCCGTGGCAAGTGTGGGTTCCGGCCCACCAGCCGTGCTGTGGCACAGCCTGTTCGTCGACTCCACCACCTGGAGCCGCCTCTCCCCGCACCTGGAGAGGGAACGGCGCCTGGTGCTCATCGACGGCCCCAACCACGGCGGGAACCCGCCCCTACGCCGCGCCTTCACCCTCGCGGACTGTGTCGGCGCCGCCGTCGACGTGCTCGACCATCTGGGCATCAGCGGCCCGGTCGACTGGTTGGGCAATGCCTGGGGAGGGCACGTCGGGGTCCTGTTCGCTGCCGCTCATCCCCAGCGGTGCCGCACCCTCACCGCGATCGGGGCACCGATCCACGCCTACAACGACGCGGACCGGCGCCGTACCCGGCTGCTGTCGCTGCTGTATCTCGCCGGCGGGGCGCGCCCCGTGTCGGGGGTGCTCGTCGACGCCCTCCTTGGCCCCCGAACCCGGGCCGAGGACCCCGCCGGGGCGGCCATCGTGGCCGATGCGTTCGCCCGGGCCGATCGCCGCGGGATGTACGACGCGATCCGCTGGCTGAGCCTGCGCCGCCGGGACCTGACCGACGTCCTGGACAGGCTCGACACGCCCACGCTGCTCACCACCGGCCCCGCAGACCCCATGTGGACCACGTCCGCCGCCCGCGCCGCCGCCACGCACCTGCGCACCGGCGCGCTGGTCATCCTCCCCGGCGCCGGCCACGTCGGACCGCTACTGCAGGCCGCCCCACAGGTCGCTCAGCTCGTCACCACGTTCTGGCGCGACCCCGAGGGCACCATCACGGCCCAGAACCTGCCCCGACCCGCTGAGACCGCCGGCTGAGCCAGTGAATCGCGCCGCACGCCTGGGCGCTGCGTGGCAGTCGGCGTTGTCGCCCCATGTCACCGTGAGGCGCGCCATTGCGGCTGACCGGCAGGCAGGCGGCGGGTACGCACAGTCATCTTGGCCGAGGGCCCCCGCTACGCAGCTTGAGGCCCTGAGCAGGTGATGGACGGGTGCCATGTGGGCGTGCCGTCGCAGCCGTGGCGGTGGAGCGGGCTCGTTCTTGGCCCGCTCGAGGTACCGGTCAACAGTTGCGGCACCACGTTCCTCACCCGGAAGGGCAACAGCCCGCCGCCGACCAGCGGGGGCCCGGCTACATGGGCGTGATCGGCTGACGGACTGGAACACGCGTCGAATGACGTCGATCGACGGTCGGCTGCGCGGTGGCCGTACCTAAGCGAACGGCTGTCGGATGCGCGGCACGACGTGCATCACCCGTCCCCGTCGGTGGAGGTGTGCGACGTGGCCTCCGTGGTCGGAGCGTTCGTGGTCACCTGGCGACCCTCCAGCAGGGCTTTCAGCCGCTGATCGTCGCGGCGACTGTCGTGGCTCAACACGCGGGCGAGCAGCGGTTCCACAAGTCGACCAAGGCCCCGGGCCCGAAACTCCATCCGGCAGCCGACTCGGCTGCCGCCTTCAGTCGGGGTCACCTCGTAGGCGGCCCGGCCGCTGATCCACCCGTCCGGGATCTCGAAGGCAATCCGAGACGGCGGCTGTAGCCCGGTGATCCGGTTGCGCGACTTCAGCGCCCTGCCGGCGAAGCGTCGCTCGAAGACGTGCTCACTACCGACCCTCACCCGACCCGGCGGGATTCGCTCCACGAGGTGCAGGCCCGACTGCCACAAGGGTGCGTTGGTCATGTCGGCCACGAAGTCGAAGACCTCGGGCACCGGCCGCTCGATGTTCACGACAGTGTCGACGACAAACATGCGACCCTCCACATCCACCTAACACACTAGAGTGTTGCTCTAGTTCTGCTGAGTATGCTCCGGGGTGTGAGCAGCGTCAAGGCGTCTCCCCGGCGCGCGCGGGCGCACCGCACCCGTCGGTCGATCCTCGACGCGGCGTGTGCCGAGTTCGTCGAGCGCGGCTACCACGGCGCCACGATCGCGTCCATCGCGGCGCGAGCGGGTGTGGCTGCACAGACCGTCTACTTCGTCTTCCACACCAAGGCCGAGCTGGTGAGCGAGGTCATCGACGACCGCGTCCTCGGTCCGGACGCGCCGGAGGACCCGCAGGCATCGGCGTGGTGGGGCGCCATGACCGCAGCCCCCACCGCCAAGGCCGTCCTCGAGGCCTTCGTGCACGGCGCGGCGCCGCTCCTGGACCGGGCGGCGCCGGTCTCCGAGGTGGTCCGGGCCGCCGCCGCCACCGATGACGAGGTCCGCGCTGTCCACGACAAGCACGACTCGCTCCAACGCGCCGGCTACCGACGCGTCGTCGAGCTCATGGCAGCGCGAGGTCCGTTGGGCCACGGCCTCACGGTCGACACCGCGACCGACGTGCTGCTCACCCTCTGCGGAGACGGCGTCTGGGTGCAACTCACCAGGGACCGCGGGTGGACGGCCGACCAGGTCGTGGACTGGCTGCGCACCACAGTCCCGGCGGCCATCCTCGCCGAGTGACGACAGCACACGTGGCACCGGGACGGCGGCGGCCCACGCCGGGGTGAGCAGTCGCGCAACGTCGGATGTGCCCTCGCCAGCAGGGTCGGCTTGCGGCGATGTCACGCATCGTTCCGACCTGGCCCGACTTCGGCTGCGCATCGACAACCGCAGGTGGGCCATGACGGCTAGCGCGAGACCGTCCCGGCGTACGTTCCGCGCGCCGGCGCGCTGGGATCGGGGTCGTAGACGACCTCCATCTCCCCGCTCCCGCGCAGGCTCTCGAAGGCACCCGTGCCGCTGATGATGGTCCACGAGCCCGTCTGAGTCAGGTCCTGCGGCATTCCCGGCGCTACTTCGGGCGCTATGTCCATCCGCACTCTGGCCTCCGGGCAGGTGATCGTCCGGGCGATCAACGCCACCTCGGGATCTGGGCTTGCGTGGGTGTCCAGGATGGTCCCCCCACCACAGAACGGCGAGCCCCCGAGGGTGGACCCTCCACGACTCGCCGGTGGCGATCGCCCCTCGGATCCAATGGGAGCGAATGCACGCCAGCTTCCTCTTGAAGCGGGGACCTCGACAAGGCCTCATGCCTGAGACCACCAGGTCAGACCGGTACCAGGAGTGTTGGCAGTCGCGGTGATCAGCCAGGTGGTGACCTCAACGTCCTCTTCGACCAGGTCGCTGACGACCGACGAGCCCGAGAGGTAAGCGGCCAGATCCTCGCTCTTGGTGTACCGGGCCCCGTCGGGTCCGATCGCGACCAGGCGGTCGTCGAGCAACCGATCGAGCGCTGCGAGGACTCTGACTTGGATCGTTTCGTGACGTGTCTGTCCTGTCGAGGTGGGCGTCTGCGCGCCATCAGTGGTGTCACACGGACCACCGCTAGTCGACGAACGCGGTCATCCGTATCGACACCAGGACGCCCGGGAGGTCGACGCCGAGCCTCGCCACGTACCGTGCTGGCGGGCCGGCAGGGAACCACTGCGCGTACTCCTCGTTCAGGCCGTCGAAGTCGGACGAATGGGTGAGCAGCACGCCCACCTCCACCACGTCGTCCAACGTGGCCCCGCCCGCAGTGAGGATGGCTCGGCAGTTCTGGAATGCCTGCCGGGTCTGGTCCTGGATCGTCGCCCCGGCGAGCGAGTTCGTGCTCGGATCGATGCCGACGACGCCCGAGACGAAGACGTTTCTCCCCGCGCGGACGCCTTGGCTGTACAGCGGTGAGCTCGGCGCGTCAGCGGTGGTGATGATCTGCCGCGGCATGGTCGTCCTTCCGTTGCCCCTAAGAACCCATCGCCGCAGCGTCGCAGATGACGACCGGTGCGTGCCAGTACTGACGCGCCCAGTCGTCACACGGACGTCGCGGCGCTGTGACGCACTCCGGAGGACCGCATCGACGAGCGGATCGCGGCTTCGGACGGTGGGCGGGCCGTCACGGACGGTCTGCTGGCAAGATGATGGGTGGCTTTAGCCCCAGACCCCTCGGTACATGTTCTTCGGCGGTGGCTCGTAGACCGTCCTGTCCTTGCCGCAGCCACGGCACACCTGGAAATCGCCCTTCGGCCCTTCCACCTCCGGGTTGTGCCGGGTCTCCCATCGGTGCCGGCCGACGAGGCAACGAACGTCGCGCATGGCAAACCTCCTTTGCGGGGCAGCAGACCATCCTCGACCGGCCCTCGAGGACGGGCAATGGCTCGGTCGGGCTACGCGACGACGCAGGTGGTTGTCGCGAACCGCCGTCGCTGCCTCCCGCGCTGACCACCCTCGAATGTCGAGGCGCGCTGCTGGGAGCCGGGCTCGATCACAGTTTGGGTGGACCGTTTCTCCGCTATGTCGCAGACAGCTCCGGTATAGGAGCAGGTCGTTCGACCCGTCGCCGGGTCGAACGACCTGGGGATCAGCGAGTCGGGCCAGCGTGGATGGGATGGACCAACCCGACGTCGACCTGCCCAGCCGATCCGTCTATTGCATTGCCAGCAAGGCGGACTGGGATCTGGAAGACTGCCCGCATCCGAGCAAGCACCACCTCGGGACTCCTGGGACGAGTGATGACGATGTCGACACCGGACGCGCACAACGCGTCGAGCTCCGAGATCCCTCCCACCGTCGTGGTTCCTACGAGGGAGGGCGGCCTGCACGTCATCGTGCGCTTCGACCGCGCGTCGGTGTGGCCGTCGGGGCTGGTCCTCATGGGTCTGGTGGCGGGGCTGCTGTTGTTCCTGTGGCTGTTCTCCGTGCTCAGCCACTTCCTGTTCCTGGTCCTGCTGGCCTGGCTGTTTTCCATCGCCCTGGAACCCGGGATCCGATGGTTGGTCCAGCGCGGCCGGTCGAGGGGCGTCGCGACCGCCATCGTGGGCGGAAGCGCACTACTCGTGGCCCTCGCGCTGGCCGCAGTCTTCGGGCAGCTGCTCTTCAACCAGATCGCTGACTTCGTCCGCGGCGTGCCCGAGCTGACGACCTCGGTGATCGACTGGGTCAACGCTCGGTTCGGAACGAACCTCGACCCGACCACCACCGCCTCGAAGCTGCACCTGGACCCGTCGCAAATCGCCTCATGGGCCGGTTCCATGTCCGGCGGAGTCCTCGGTGTCGTCGGATCCCTGTCCGCGGTCCTGTTCGACCTCGTCACGGTGCTGGTGTTCGGCTTCTACTTCGCCGGCGACGGCCCCAACCTCGTCCAGCATCTCGCCTCATGGATGCCACCGCGCGTTCAGCAGGTCTTCATCACCATCTCCGAGATCACGGTCGCCAAGACAGGTGGTTACGTCGTCTCGAAGATCGTGCTCGCGGCTGCCTCCGCCCTCTTCCACGGCATCTTCTTCGCCGCCATCGGCGTTCCCTACTGGTTGCCGTTCGCACTGTTCGCGGGCATCACGGCCCAATTCGTCCCCATCCTCGGGACCTACCTCGGGGTCATCCTTCCCGTCCTCGCGACCGTGTTCACCAGCCCATGGCAGGCGGTGGCAATCATCGTCTTCGCCGCGCTGTACCAGCAGATCGAGACGTACGTCTTCACTCCACGCGTCAGCAAGAAGACGATGGACGTGAACCCGACCATCGCACTCGGTTCCGTATTCGTCGGCGCGGCCATCTGGGGACCACTCGGCGCGTTGATCGGCATCCCGCTCGCCGCGGCGGGAGTCGCCATCCTCGACACCTACAGCCACCGCTACGAGTTGGTTCCCGACGTCCTCAACGTCGGCGACGCGGCCTCCGAACCGGAGCCGACCTGACCGTCCGGCCCCTCACGAGGCTGCTGACCGGCGTGGCCCAAGGGGGTCTGCTGCGGTTCGACACGGACAAGGCTCGATACGCGGCGATGCGCCGACACGTGACCTCCTGCCCCGTGCGGACCTGGCCATCCACGGCAGCAATGGCGCCGGTCGGCCGCTGGCCCAGCGGCTGCTGGCTGACGGTGAGCACGTCGTGGACGTCCCGGCGAAGCTGTCCGCGCGCGGAGGGGGATGTTCGATACCGGGCACAACCGCAGACCGACGCGCACGCCGGACAGTGCTCTGCCGCTCATCGGCGGATGCGGTGACGCCACGCCCGGCAGGCGGCCGAATGACGCTGGGTGTTGGCGGGCCTGCTCACATGGCTGTGTATGCCACGTATTTCGCCGGCCTCCGGGACTGGAGGCACCGGGGCGGTGAGTGGCGTGGTGCCGCGTTGCCCTCAGTCCTTCGGAACTGGGACCTCGCTGACCGGCGTCACGGTGCTCGTACAGCTCGTGAAGCCGGGTCGGAGGAACCTGTGGATGGCATCGACGTCGACCGCGTCGACGACATAGAAGAGCGTGTGCTGGGCGTTGGCGCCGTAGCGACCGACCAACCGGAGACCCTCGACCTTGGCGTCGAATAGCGAGTTGGACCCTCCCTCGCCAATAGGGCAAGACTCAGGACGGTGAACCTGCGTGATGTGGAAAAGCACCGAACCTCCTTGTGCCGCGCTGGGTGTACTGCAGTCCATCGTGGCCCGTGTGGGCGGCCCTGTCACATGAGGAGCAACGCCACACCACCTGACGTGCCGCGATTCCGCCGCTTCGCCGTCCAGCCTGACCCGCGAGCGGAGATCGGTCCCGTCGTTGTGGCACGACAGCGGAGGACGATGACGTTTCGTGCCATTCGATGCATCGGGGCCTGTCGCCGGTCCGGATGAACTCCCGCAAGGCAGCGAAGGCCTCAGCGCGAGGGATGCGCGCGCTGGCTGCGATCTCGGTGGGTTGGTGGTACGAGTACGTGACCGGTGCAGAGCCCGACGGTTCATGCCCGCGGCTCTGGACGTAGGGCGGACCCGGAAGCTGCCAGAAGATGGCGCACGAGTCCGAGGCGCCGAGCCCAAGTGCGAAGAAGGCTCTGCCGGCGACCACGAAGCCGACGAGAACGGGGTCCTTGGCAGAGGCCTCGATCTCCTCGCACATCAGGGTCGCCTCGTCCTCGTCCGTGACGGTCTGGGGCGAGTTGTCGCCATCCCAGTCGGCGCTGGCCTTCACGCCTTCGAGTGTGCAACGCGGAGGGGCTTGGCCGCGAGTGGCGGTGTGGAGTCCCGAGGCCTCATCCCCAGCCCCCACCATCACCCCCACTCCAGCCTCCGTCGCCCCCAGCACCGCCACTGCCCCAACCATCGCCGGCGTCAGCGGGTTCGCCCAAGCCGTCGCCCACGCCGCCCTGGAGGCCCACGTCGTAGCCCTCCTGGCGGCGCACGTCGTGGATGCCCCCGGGGCCGCGGGCTACCGCCCTGGTCACGAGGAAGACGATCAGGAAGAAGACCATCAAAGCGATCAGAAACCACATCGCAGGCTCCTTTGCTCAGACCACCGAAGGGGGCGGCTCACGGGAGAGAATCTCTCGCCCGTATCGGACTCTCCAGTTGTCCCGCACAAGACGCCTGCCGTATGTACCCGCCGGCACACACGCCGTGTGTCACTGCGCACAGAACCCGCCCGCAAGCCGATACGGGGGTTCCCCGGACCCGCCACATGTAGCCGGTGCCGCACGTGGCCGCGCACGTCGATTGCCAGCAGTCAGAAGGACGCGAGGAGAGCCCCGCCCACTCACGACGAAGGTCCGCTTCGCGGCGCAAGGACGCACCGCCTCGAACTCGCGGGTCGTCACAGACGCGTGCGCTACGTGCCTGTGTCAAGCGAGTAGGTGCCGCCGCCCGGAGGGGTGCAATGAGCCCTGGCGACCAGTTCAGGGTCCTTGCTGCCCACAGCTGAACTGTCTCACAAGCCCAACTCCGTTCCGTTGCAGGCCGGTCCGCTGTGCCTTCACAATGATGTGACGGCGCGGTGAGGAGTGTCCATGATCAAACGGATCTGGCGTGGTTGGGCGAGCGTGGACAAGGCCGACGAGTATGAGCAACTGCTGAACACGACGATCGTTCCGGGCATCACTGCTCGGCGTATCGCAGGCCACCGTGGCACCGAGATCCTGCGGGAACGCGACCCCGAGGGAACGGAGGTCCAGTTCGTCACGATCATGACGTTCGACGGCTGGGAGGCCGTCCGGGAGTTCGCCGGCGGTGATGGGCATGGCAGCGTGGTCCCCCCGCAGGCTCGAGCACTGCTGTCGCGTTTCGATGAGCACTCTGCGCACTTCGATGTCGCTGGCGACCATCCAGCCGCCGCGGGCGTCGACCGGAACGGACTCGAACCGACGCCTTGAGGCACCCCGATGGCGGCGTCTTTCGAGCGCCACGCCCTCGCCCAGGTCCACTGATCGGGCCGCCGCACTCGCTTGGCCCAAGCCGGGTGCGCACCAACGTGGCCCGACTCGGATGAAGGCCGCAGCGACGTCGAAGTCGCGCGCGCCCGCGACGCGCTGCACCGGTGTGTCAGGTAGCGACGTGACTTTGGGAGCCTCATCGAACGATCGGTCAGCAGCAGAGCGTCAGGGACGGGCAATCGTGACGGCGGGCGGCTGCGGCCGAAGACGCGGCATCCCAGCGCCGGCGGAGTCTCCGCCTGAAGCGCCAGCAGCCTGAGGACCGCGCGGCGGTGGGACTACGGGCTTGTCGGACGGCTGCAGACTGACAGCGTTGTGACCTTGCAGGCAACTGGCCGTCACCGGGATCTCCCCGCGGGATGCTGGATAGGGCCGGGCAGAGGGCCCGGCCCGTCGGAGTTGGTCATGGACACCTTCCAGATGCGCCTGCCGGGGACCCGGACCGAGGGCCGACCAAGCCGCATTGGTGGCGGTTGGACCTGGTCAGCCCCGGACCAAGCGCGACCCACACCCCCGAGCGGTCCCCCGCCACGCTCGCAATCCATGACCGCGGGCCGGTTCGTGGCGCCACCGGACGCCGGGCAGACCTTCGTGGCCCTGCGCTCTCCCGTGACGACCGTTCCAGAACTGAGGCATGGAGGCGAGCACACGAGCGTCGTGGAGACGGCGCTGATCGAGTTCGTCTGGGCTGCGACCGGCGCGGGCATCGCCATTGGGCTGTATCCCGTCCTGCGGATCCATAGCCCCTTCGTTCCAGCCTGTTGCGGACGCACTGCTCGCAGTGCGGGACTGGGCGCACGGGTTCATCGGGCTGCTCGCCCTCGGCATCGGCGCCTTCCTCTACTACTTCGTGCTCTACACCGCGAGGCTCATTCCCCGATGGCTGTCGGGTTGGGGCCTGGTCGGAGCTGCCCTGATCGTGGTTTCCACGGTCATGGCCGGACTCGCGCAGGAGTTCGGCTTCACCACGGTGAACACCATGCTCAGCATCCCCATCGGTCTCCAGGAGATGGTCCTGGCCGTGTGGCTGATCGTCAAAGGATTCAATCAGTCCCCCATGGGCGCTGCCCCGTCCTCATCTCGTCCGCTCTCCGTACAGTCAATCGGGTCCATGGAGTCGGATGAGCCGGCTCGGGCCCTGCGGCAGGGCTGATCGCGCTCAGCGCCCCTTGGGGCCGAGGTAGGTCGTCGCCGCGCCCTTCCCGACGACGAAGACAGAAAGAAGGAGACACGATGGTCACACCAGAGCAGGCATATGCCGCTCGCCTCGAGATCGACTACCCGGACAGGTTGGACCGGGTCACCACGCTCCTCCGCGTGTTCCTCATCATCCCCATCGCCATCGTGCTGTCGCTGGTGACCGCCGCCGCGACCTCGACCACGGTCATCTACCAGTCGGGAGAGGTCATCCAGCGCACGACGAGCACCGGTGGTGGCATCGCCGGTGGGCTGTTCGCCGCCACGGCCCTGATGATCCTCTTCCGGCAGCGCTACCCCCGCTGGTGGTTCGACTTCGTCCTTCCGTTCAACCGCTTCGGGATGCGCGTCGGCGCCTACCTCGCGTTGCTCACCGACCGCTACCCCTCTACGGAGGACGAGCAGTCCGTACACCTCGACCTGGACTACCCCGACGCGCGTGAAGGCCTCAACCGATGGCTACCGCTGGTCAAGTGGCTCCTGGCTCTACCCCACTACGTCGTGCTGCTGTTCCTCGGGCTGGGTGCCTTCGTGGCGGTGGTGATCGCGTGGTTCGCGATCCTGTTCACCGGACGCTACCCGCGCGGACTGTTCGACTACGTCGTCGGGGTCGGCCGGTGGGCGTTGCGTGTGCAGGCCTACGCATTCCTCCTCCTCACCGACTCCTACCCTCCCTTCAGCCTCCGCTGACCGGCGCACCGACGCCGTCGATCAGGTTGCGCGGCATCCGATCGCTGCGGGGCGAGGGACAGGCGCCGACGTGACGCACTCAGGGGCGGCGGGTCGTCTGCAGCAGGTAGTCGGCCACCAGCCGCGGCTGCACGAGTGGCAGCAAGTGCCCACCGGGAAGCACGTCGGCCTCGACGCCGAGCCGCTCACGAGCGACCCGGCGCTGCAAGCCGACCGGGAAGAAGCGGTCGTCAGCGCCGGCGAGAACACGAATTCGGATTGCGGGCCACGCCTTGAAGTCACACACCGATTCAAAGGCGACGTCGGCCTCGGGGCGCTGATACGGCTCGCCCTCGGCCGCGATCTCGGCGTCGACATCGTGCAGGAAGTAGGTATCCACCTCGAAGGGACCGTAGCCACCGGAGCGGGCCGCCTCGTCCTGGGCCTCGAGGGCGCCCGTATGTGCCCACCAGTCGCGTGCGAGCTCACCAGGATCGGGGATCATCGCGTTGACCAGCACCAGCTCGCGGACGGGCACCCGCTCGCAGACGAGTGGCGCGGTGAAGCCTCCGAGCGACCCGGCGACGAGTACGACCTCGGAGCGTGAACCGATCGCGTCGACCACCAGTTCGGTGTAGCGGGGCAGACCGGCGGTTTCGTCGTCGCCGGGCAGATCAACCGCGATCGCTTCGTGGCCGGCCTCGATCAGGAACGGAGTGACGCGGCTCCAGACCCACGCCGACCCACCTGCGCCCGGAATGAGTACGAAGGTAGGCACACCCGACTGTAACCAGGCGGGGGCGCCAGCTGGACGCGAGTAGGCCGAGGCATCAACCGCGACACAGGAGCAGGCCACCACAGCAGTGCACCCTGCAACACAACACACGACTGAGGTGCAACTGCCGCCGGAGCCGGCCCGACTACGGACGCACAGCGGCACATGGTCGAAGTCGCCTCCTTCACCAGCTCGACTCGAACCAGCGGGAGATACGGTCGCGGCTAGCCTGCCTTCTGCGCCTTGAGGTCGTACGTGAAGTGGACTCCGGCGTCCAGCGTGCCATCCGGTTTCTGCGGCTTGTACTCGAGGTCGACCTTCGCGAACGTGAGCACGACGCCCTCAAGGGTGACGTCCCCCTCGGCACTGACGCTCGTGGAAACGCTCGTCACGAGGAGGTCGGTCATCTTGATGATGAGGTATTCCTGCTGGCTCTGGCCGGCCTTGCGGACCGTGATCGTCGCATCCTTGATGTGCTCGCCCGTAGCGCAGGCCTCCATCAGCAGCGGCGATGCTTTGTCGACGTCGTGGGTGAGGTTGAAGTCGTGGAAACTCGCCTTGCCCGCACCCCCGCCTCCTCCGTGGCCTGCGGTGCCGGACTGGGCCACCCCCCAGGACCACGAGAGAACGTCGATCTCGTCCTTGTGCTTGGCATCCCGCGACTCACCCTTGATCGTGCCGATGCGGGCGAAGATCGACATTGCCATCACGCCCTCCTTCCCTTGGACTGCGTCGGCGGACTACCCCAAGGTCGCCCTGGTCCTGGCCGGTGTCAACCTTCGATCAGTTCACGGAGCCGGGCACCGCGGACGCCCATTGAGCAGAATGTGACGGCGGAGGGCCCGGCTCATGTTGGCAGTGGAAGGGATGAGCGATCACTGGCTGAAGCGCTTCTGCAGGTCGGCGTGGGTGATCGAAGCGTCGAGGAACCCGAGTGTCCCGGAGTCCAACAGCCCCGGAATGGCGTTCGTACTGCGAAGGCCGTCGGGTCAGTTGGCGACGCGGCTACGCCGTGACGGGGGGCGCCGCGTTGCGGCACCCCCCGTCGAGCGTGGTGCTGGTTACGGCGTGGGCACGAGGACGACCTCGTCCGACCCCGTGAGCGGCGGCAGGCCGTCGCCTGGGTCGTCGGTGTACTCGGCGACGAAGACGCCGCTGAGGTTCGCGCTGGGGTCATGGCCGCCGGCCGTGGTCTGGATCGTCCCAGTGCAGCCGAACGCCGTCGTCAGCGGGTGGCCGTGCGTGTCGTGACCCAGGATGTAGGTCACCTGCACGCGCGAGCAGTCGACCGGCTGGTCGTCCGTCACCATGACCTCGAACGGCACCGCGTCGCCGAAGGCGAACGTGTCGCCGTCCTGCGGAGTGACGAACTCCACGATCGGTGGCGTGTTGCCGACGATGATCGTGACGTAGTCGGATCCGGAGCGCCCACCCTGGTCGGTCACCTTGAGCGTCGCGTTGAAGACGCCGTTCTCGGTGAACGTGTAGGTGGGGTTGGGCGCCCTCGAGTCGACCTTGCCGTCCGCGTTGAAGTCCCACTGGTAGGTGAGCTTCTGGTTCTCAGGGTCGCTGACGTCGCTCGTGAAGTTGACCGTGAGTGGAGCGAGCCCGTTCGTGGTGTCGGCCTCGATGCTCACGGTCGGAGCGAAGTTGCCGTTGGCACCCAGGTAGTCGATCCGGACGAGCTCGGCGCCGGGCTGGTTCTGGCCGAAGAACCCGTTGCCGTAGTTGAGCACGTACAGCGAGCCGTTCGGACCAAATTCGAGGTCCATCGGGTTCTGCAGGTCGAACGACGCGAGCACGTCGTTGATGTCGGCCACCTCGGTCCGGCTCGCATCGAGCCGGAACTCCTTGATGTAGTCGCGTGTCCACTCATAGAAGAGCGGGACGTTGTCGTAGTAGGCCGGCCACGCGGTCGGGTTGACGCCGTGCGTCGTCTTGGGGTCGAACTGGTACGCCGGGCCGGCCATCGGGCCGATGCCGCCGGTCTCGAGTTCGGGGAACTCCGCCGAAAGCCCGTAGCTGTACCAGACCTGCGGCTGCGTGACCGCGGGCAGAGTGGAGAGTCCGGTGTTGTGCGGTGACTCGTTCACCAGGTTGGCACAGTCGAACGGGTCACCCGACACGCCCGTGGCGAAGTCGTAGTCGACGTACGGCAGCTCGGCCGTCGCGCAGTACGGCCAACCGTAGTAGCCGGGCTCGGTGGCGATGAACCACTTGCCCTGGCCAGCCGGCCCGCGCAGCGGATTCGCGCTCTGGGCGTCCGGGGAGTAGTCGGCTACGTAGAGCTCGCCCTCTTCACGGTTGTACTCGATCCGGAACGGGTTCCGAAGGCCCATCAGGTAGATCTCCGGCCGTGTCAGCGTCGAGCTGTCCTGGAACAGGTTGCCCTCGGGGATCGTGTAGCCGCCGCCCGCCTTCGGCGTGATCCGCAGGACCTTGCCGCGCAGGTCGTTCGTGTTCGCCGCCGTCCGCTGTGCGTCGAACGCCGGGTTGCGGCCCGCGCGCTCGTCGATCGGCGTGTAGCCGTCGGACTGGAACGGGTTCGTGTCGTCCCCGGTCGAGAGGTACAGGTTGCCGTCGCCGTCGAAGACGATGTCCCCGCCGACGTGGCAGCAGATGCCGCGGTCGACCGGCACGTCGAGGATCTGCTGCTCCGAGCCGAGGTTGACGGTGTCCGTCTTCTCGTTCCACTGGAAGCGCGAGAGGCGGATGACGCCCTTGAAGCGGTTCCAGTCCGCCTGCGTGCCGAAGAACGGCGCATCGCCCTCGTTGACCGTCGGCGTCGCCGGGTCGTCGACGGGCGTGTCCAGGGGCGGCGAGTAGTACAGGTAGATCCACCCGTTCTTCTTGAAGTTCGGATCGAGCGCGACGTTCTGCAGCCCCTCCTCGTCGTGCTGGTACACGTCAAGCAGAGCGGCGAGCGTCTTCAGGCCGGTGTCCGGATCGTGCAGCCAGACATGGCCCTGGCGCGTGACGTGCAGCACGCGGCCGTCCGGAAGAACGGCCAGGTCCATCGGCTCACCAGGCGAGTCGTCGATGACGACCTTCTGGAAGTCGGAATCGGGCGGCGGCTCCTGGGCAGCCGCGGCCAAGGGATAGGCGGATATCGCGATGGCCCCTACCAGGGCTACCAGCACTCGAACTGTTCGCACGTGATCCTCCTTGAAGCGTTGCAGGGAAGGAGCGTGGCGGGGGACCCCACGGCCACCCCGTCGCGGGAGTGACGCCACCCGTCGCGGGAGTGACTCAGAAGGTGACGCAGTTGAGGTAGTCGAAGCCCTTCTGGGCGGCTTCGAACGGGTCGAATGTCGGGTCGCCGAAGCGCGGGTCGTGCTCGACGACGTAGTACCGGATCTGACCCCTGCGAGGCGGCGAAGATCTCCGGGAAGTCGATGATGCCCTCGCCGACGATCTCGATCCGACCGGGGAACGGACCGGCCGCCATGTCCTTGACGTGGAACAGCTGGATCCGGTTGCCGTAGCGCTCGAGCACGTCGAGGGGGTTGTCGAGGCCGCCGCCGTTCGTCGCCCAGTACAGGTCGAGCTGGACGACGACGTTCTTCGGCTCGGTGTACTGCATCAGGATGTCGAACACGGTCCGGTCGCCGAAGACCGTCTCGAACTCGATGTCGTGGTTGTGCACCATCAGGGTCTGGCCCTGCTGGCGGGCCAGGGCGCCGAGCTCGTCGAGGTACTCGGCGTAGGCGATCCACTGGGCCTCGGTGGTGTAGATCAGCGGAAATATCGGGGTGGAGCCGGACCCGAAGTACTGGATCCCCAGCGTCTTGTTGTCCGCCAGGATCTGCTCGATGTCGGCCGGGTTCTCCGGCCTGCCGACGTCCACGTGCCGCGCGGAGGCCTTGAGCCCGTACTTGTCGAGCAGCGCCCGGTAGTCCTCCGCGCTCAGGCCGCTCAACGTGAACGGCTCCACGTTGCGATAACCCATCTCGCTCAGGCTGCTCAGCACTGTCTCCAGCCGCGCGATCGTCGCCGCGTCGGTGCCGAAACCGACGTACTCGGCAAAGGTCCACAGCTGAATCGAGATCTTGTTGACCGGGACTCCCCGACCTGCGCAGTCCGGTGCCTGGGCGGACGCGGTGCCTGTGGTGGCCAAGCCGAAGCACATCGCAAGAACAGCGGCAATGATGCCCCGCAGGATGTGCCCCCGGCGGCTCGATTTCCTCATGACGCCTCCCTGTGGGTGAACAGGGACGGCGGTCGAGTGGCCGCGGCTGGCACTGTTCGAACCCCTACGCCGAAGGAGCGTAACGACACATCGTGAACGGACGCTAGAGGCGGTGCGGATGTTGTTCTGTTGTTGCCAATTGTCCTTCGCGCCCAGCGGTGCACACGTTGGCTCGGCGTGGCAAATGTTGTCGAGATCCGGCGACCCGACCCTCCGGCGGTGGCACGGCGCGGATGAGCGGCACCACGTCGTCGAGGTGGAGGGACGCCCCACGGAGAGACGCCGTGGCTGGGCAGCGGCCACCACGCGCCGATCCGGTCGGTGAACACCGCGCAAGCCTCGTCGACCGGCCGCGCGACGTGGGCCGCGCGCAGACCGGCGGGCGGGATGCCGTGCCCGTCACGACCGGCCCTCGCCCTCGGCGTGCGCAACGAACGCGGCTGGGGTACCGTTCGGCCGCACCTCGACGGGGCGGGCGCCGGCGGCGATGTGGGGCACCTGCTCACGGAGCGATCACCGCTCGGACCGCTCGCCGCCCTCGAGTACAGCGAGGTCGCGCACGGCATACCGGTGATGCTCGACCTCTTCCTTCAGCACTACTTTGAGACAGCGGCGGACGACGTACTCCTGGTCGGGATACGGCTCCGCCGGCTTCCGACCGCAGGTGCGATCGAGCTCGGCCTCGGTGAGCCCTTGGACGACGCGACGCATGGTGGCCATTCGACGTCGCCGCGGCGCCAGCACCTCGTCGAGGGTCGGGGTGGCGTCGAGGGTGAGCCCGAGTCTTGCCGCTTGGTCAGCCGGCATCCCGCCGGCCGGGAACCCCAACGGGTGGTACGGCGCTGCCTCCTCGAGCACGGCATTACCCAGCCAGGCATCGCTGGCGAACAGCAGATGTCGTTGTGTCTCCACCAGCGACCATTCGCCGTCGACCCGCTCGTGCAGCTTGGCCTCGGGCAACAGCCTGGCGCGCTCGAGCGTCGCCGTCCACAGCGTCTGGATGGCGTCCCAGGTCGTTCGGTAGTCGTTGGGGGACGCAGCCTCACGCGCCAACCGGCGTGCGGGGTGTTGACGGTCGAGCTCGGCCTCGACATACATGGTCACGTCGACGTCGTTGACGACAACACGCTCGAAGTCACCGCCGAGATAGACGACGCTGCCGTAGCAGTCGACGACCTTCAGACCGCTGACCTCACAATCACGGATCTCCAGGCCGGCAAGGTCGCACAGGTGGATGCGGGCACCGCGGAACTGGTCGGACTGGGCATACTCAGCAGTCATCGAGGCAGTCTCGCGGAACGGTTCCGTCGACGCCACCGACCGGCAACTGACCAAGGACGCGATCGGCATCTGCGGAGTTCTCGAATACCCGCGTCAGGTCGACCCCGCGGTGGCACAGAGTCCGTCCGTCCTTCGCGTCGCAGGTCGTCCTGCCCTGCCGCTGAGTCCGTCAATGACGGGTGGGCTGATTTCCGTGTCGGCATCGCTGACACGACGCTCGTGTGAACGACCGCGCCGTCGCCGCTGCTGCGTACATTGCTCACTCATATGTCTCCTCGCTCACGTCCGGAGACGGCTGACATTTGACGCTCATACAGTTGAACTGATGGTGAAGGAGATGCCCGACATGTCTGTCTTGATGTGGGTCATTGCCGTGATTCTGCTCGTCGCTGCCGCCATGCTTATCGTGGACGTCGGCGCAGCAGGCCTGTGGATCGCTGTCATCGCCGTGGGAATCGCGATGGTTGCCCTGGAGCAGAGGCGTCGACGGCACACCTGACAACCGCAACCTAGCGGCGGCCGGGTCGGGGCGCGCTGCTGCCTGCGTCGCAGTCCGAGTGGTCCGCGAACACCGTGACAGTCGCCGTCGGGCCGTGACTGCCGCTCGGTGACGGGTGGCGTGGTCGCGCTGATGTATCTCCTGAGCCTGGCCAGTGACTGCTTCGCCGGGCTACCCGACCAACGACCGGGTCCATCGCCACTCCCAGACGACGCCGACTTCAGGGTCCCCCTGATCCTCGACGTGCTCGAAGTCCAGCGACCTGAGTACACCCGTGGACGGATTGGGGCCGGGCAGAGTGTGCGCGATGACGTGGTCAATCTCTCCGCTGGCAACAGCACGCTCGACCAGCGCCCGAGCAGCGGCAGTACCGAACCCGTGACCACGGAACTCAGGAGCGACTTCGTAGCCGATCTCGACAGTCCGCCCCAGCGGCGGAGCAGCGAAGCCACCTGAGCCGACAAGCTGCCCGTTCGCGGGGTCGAGGAAGAACTGCATAGACCACGAACGGTCAGCGTCAGACGCATGCCGCAGATGCTCCAAAGTGAAGCCGATGGCCTCGGGGAACTCAGGCCACCCGTTCGGGACGGGCGAGCCGATCAACTCGCTGAACAGGGAGTGGTCGTCGTTCAGCGCGTTCAGCAACGGCACGGTAGCTGCGACAAGACGGACCTGCGGGCGAAGTGACATGTGGAATCTCCAACCGGATGACGAGCCTCCAAACCTGGAGATGAGGCGAACCGACGAGCAGGTGCGAAGCCGAAACGAGGGCGCGCCCAAACAGACACCTTGGCAGTGACCAGAAAGTGGTCTGCGCTCCTGAAGTTGGTCGCGGTCGATGGCCGGACTGGGCCGACTCAGATCCTACGCAACGGACCGCAAGGGTGCCGAGACGAGGCACGCGGAGTCACGCCTCGAGCCAGAGAGCAAGCCTCACGAGTTGGCTCTTCCGCCCACCGATATCGAGCGTCGCGGCGTCAGCACCGAGAGGTCATCGCGTCACGACAAAGTGCGCCCGGACCGTCCACCCGGCGCCACCGGTGTCAGTCATGGTGAGGTTGTAGTCGTAGCGACCCTTGAGATCGCTGTTCGCGGGCCCAAAGTCTTGGTTCGTGACCACGAAGATCGGGAAGTGACTGTGACCATCCACATCGAAGGTCGGGTCGATCGCGATGGTGAGCGGGGGTACTTCGAAGTTCGTCAGGAAGGGGTCATACAGGTCACCATCCTGGTTCGCCACACCCACAACCTGGATCGGAAACGTCGTGTTGGGAATGATCGGACCCGAGGCGAAGTCCGGCGACGAGCCAATCGTGCCGGGCGCGGGCACCACCATGCAGACCAGGAACACGCCATTGCCATCCGAGAACTCGGAGCCTGCGAACGCGTGGCCGCCATGGAGGTTCTGGGAGTTGATACCTTCCGCGAGTTCGGAGTCGTAGGGCGGCATGTGGGCCGCGCCCGGCCCGATCGCCAGCAACGGCAGTCGCGGCACATGGTTGGGCGGGGGCAGTAGGCGACCTACCGTCTCGAAGGCCTCCGCATAGCCGGTCGCCGCCGTGCCGATCGGCGCTGAGAAGAGGTGGCAGTCAACGGGCATCCAGGCCGGGTCGCCGATTGGCTTGACCTGGATGCCCCCGCGGTCGGCCTGCGCGGCGGGGAGAGGTCCAAGTACCACGGGGAGTGCTAGCACGGCGAGTACCGCTGCGCGGCGTATCCATCGGCTGGCCATATCTAACTCCTACTGTCGGGGTGCTCTACATGGATTGAAAGGGCTCCAGAACTCGCCGCAGATCTTCGTCTCAACACGAATCCGTCCCGGTGATCAAGGCTCTCGTCGTTCGCCCCTTTCGCATCACGATGTCTTGCTCCCACGATCGGGGCTCGCAGGTTGATCAACTGCACATCGTCGCGCGTCCCCGACAATCCTCGAAGGCGCGTCCGCCGCCCACCACGTGTTCGCCTACGGCATCGTCGCCGCCGCCGCCCGAAACGCACCGGCAACATTTCTCCACTTGTTGCTGTGCCGCAATGACCCACTTTGACTACTCCCCCTGAGTCCTGGGCTGGCAGCGTCGGCGATGCCTGGCGAGCTCCACCTGACCGTCGACCCCACCAGGCGCTCGAGATGCTGTTCGCGGACGGCAAGGTGCGGGCTGTCGGGATCAGCAACTTCACCCAGGCCGGGTCGCCGGTTGATCCTCGAGTTCACCGGCCCCATAGGGGCTGGCATGGGCCATCAGCCGAGCCGGGGCCCGGCCGCCTCGTAGCGATGTGAAGCACGGCTGCGGCAGCGCGGGCGTCGCCGCACTTGCCGGCGCGCCACTGCCGTCGTCACCGGCCCACACAGCGCCATGGCTGACGTCGTTCCAGCGGGGTCAGCCGGTCCCGATCAGGTATCACCGAACCTGTAGCAGTCCCGTAGACACTCACGACGGCCCAAGGGTTGGTTCCCTGGGTTCTCGTCGGTGCGGGGAGGGTCCAGCCGGGCGATGTTGCTGACGTTGAAGTCGGCCGCGTTTCGGAAACCAGCAGGATTGGTTGCGAGTCAGGGGACTCGGCGACGGGGAGCATTGATCAGCGACCCGGTTGTCGATGACGTTGTCGAGCTGGAATGTCAGCCAACCGGGGGCCTACGGATGACGAACGAAGCGGTCTCGTCCACCCCCATCCGGCGCCGGGTCGGCCCTCCCCTGGCACTCGAAGCCGAACCGTTCGTAGAGGCCGCGCGCTGCCTCACCACCGGCCAGGTCCGACGAGAAGGTCACGACCTCCACGGCACCGGTTGGCCACCTCTCAAGGATGGCGGTCAGGAGGGCTGTCCCCACGCCCTGTCTCCGCACAGACTCCCGCACCGCCAGCCAGTGGATGTGGTGCGGGCGGTCATCGGCGCTCACCAGTGCAGCTCCCACCACCCGGTCGCCGTCGTCCACGGCCACCAGGGCAGTACCGCCCTGTAGCCCCCGCCGAATGTGGCCCTCGAAACCCGGCATCGGGCCAAAGAGGCCCTCCACCTCCATCACCAGTTCAAGCCACGACGGCACGTCCCGCGACGAGGCAGAGCGCACCGCGTGACTCACAGCGGAAACCTGGCTTTTCACGCTGAGCCGCGCATGGGGCGATTGCGGGTTCAGCGCTGGCGTTCGCTGCCCTCGACGAGGATCTCGGTCGGCGAGACCACGACGAGACGCCGAGCATCACCGTCCGCAAGGTCCAGCGCGATACTCCATGCGGCGGGGTCAGGACGGGAGGAGGTCACGACGCCGGCGCGACGCGAAGAAGCGGAACGACGGACACGCGTGCTGTGGGCCATACCTGAAGGCTACGGCGTCAACTCTCCAGGGCAGTCATATGCCCGTCGCTAGACATCCGCCCTTGCCGCGGTTGTCGCCTTGTCGAAGTTGGGGGTCGGTGGAAGCGACGGCTCAAGGCGAGCGTGGGGGCGATCGCGGCGCGACCCCGACTGTGAGGAGCGTTGCGCCGACAACGACCGTCGCCCCCAGTGCCACTGTCGGTGTGAGGGACTCGCCAAGGAGTGCCCAGGCGCAGGCTGCACCGAAGACGGGCTCGAGGGTGAGGATGACTCCTGCGGTGATTGCGTCGACGCGGGCTTGGGCCCAGGTGAGCAGGACCAGGGCGCCGGCAGTGCCGATCGCGCCGAGCCCCGCGACGAGCACCGTCGGCCGTGGCGAGCAGCACGCCGATGATGGCCTGACCCGACATGCCAGTGCCGCCCCAGAACATGACGATGACGGGGGTGAAGACCACGACGGTCCCGGTCAGGAAGGCTGAGGTCACGACCGACGTGGTCTCCAGGGCGCTGGTTTGGAGAAGGAAACCGGTCGCGAGCAGGAGCCCCAGCCCCAGCCCCGGACGAGCGTTGAGCCCGTGACCGTCCTGCGAGCCGTCGGCAGGACGACGGCGAGCGTCAGCGTGGCGGCCGCGAAGCGCAAGGCAACCTGCTGGACGGCAGCGACGCCTTCCAGGGCGGCGCTGCTCGCGGATATCGCGCCGCCCCAGATCAGCGCGACGGCGACCAACCCTGCGCCTGCGCGGTGCTCGTGCGGTCTGGGCATCGAAGGTCCCCGTCACAGGCGGATGGCAGGCGGTGCCGGTGATCCGGGAGCGCCAGGCGCCCAGAGGGTCCCCTCGCCTCCCATCGACTGCGCCGCAATGGTGGCGATGACGAGGGCCAGAGCGATGAGGAGCAACAGGGTTCTGCATGCGACCCAGGGCCTTGCGATTGCGCACCGGGGAGGGCCCCTTGACAATCCGGTTGGGCAGGCCACGCCCCGCAGGAAGGCTCGAGCGGGTCGGTGAGCGAGGACATCGGTCCCCTGGGTCGGGTTGTTTGCAGTACGTTCGTAATGTTATGATCGTGCACGTGCTGCCGACGAAAGGAGTGGGTCGATGGCCAGGTACGCACCGGAGCACAAGGACGCCACGCGGCGCCGGATGATCGAAACCTCCGGCCGCCGGTTCAAGCGCGACGGGTTCGACGGGGCGGGCATCTCCGCGCTGGTGGCTGACGCGGGGCTGACCAATGGCGCCTTCTATGGACACTTCGCGTCGAAGAATGCGCTGATCGCCACGGTCGTCTCCGAGCAGCTCGCCGCCCAGGTCGCGGCGGTCGAGGCGCTGCCCCTGGGCCTGGCATCGGTGGAGGCCTTCGTGCGTGAGTACCTCTCCCCCGAGCACCGCGACGACCCTGGAAACGGCTGCCCTTCGGCCGCGCTGCTCGACGAGATCAGCCGTCAGGACGTTGCCACCCGGCAGGCGTACACCGACGGAGCACGGGCGCTCATCGCCGCGATCGAGCGGCACCTCGACGCCGCTGGCACGGTCGGCGCACGTGACCGCGCGATCGGCCTGTTCACGCTGCTGGTCTCCTCGCTCCAGCTCGCCCGGGCTGTCACCGACCCGGAGCTGTCCGACCAGGTCCTCTCGTCGGCCTACCAGAACGCGATGAGCATCGCCGGCGCCTCCCCTTCCCCGTCCTTCACGCCCACCCAGGAGTCCGAATGAAAGCCTTCACCCTCGCCCGCTACGGCCCCGACGCGCTCCAGCTGAGCGACGTACCGGTGCCCTCCGTGGGCGCCCGGGACGTGCTGGTCGACGTCCGAGCGGCCAGCATCAACCCGCTGGACAAGATGGTCCGCAACGGCGAGTTCAAGCAGCTCCTGAAGTACAAGCGGCCGTTCGTCCTGGGTCACGACGTCGCGGGAGTGATCACCCAGGTGGGTGCCGACGTGCGCAGCTTCACGGTGGGCGACGAGGTGTACTCCCGCCCGCGTGACCTGCGGATCGGGACCTTCGCCGAGTTCATCGCCATCGATGCCGACGACGTGGCCCTCAAGCCGCGGTCGCTGTCGTTCGACGAAGCCGGCGCCGTACCCCTGGTGGCGCTGGCCGCGTGGCAGGCCCTGGTCGACGTCGCCCACGTCAAGCCCGGCCAGAAGGTCCTCGTCCACGCCGGCGCCGGCGGGCTCGGGTCCACGGTCATCCAGGTGGCCAAGCACCTCGGCGCCCACGTCGCCACCACCGCACACACCAGGGACCAGGACAAGGTCCGCGAGCTCGGCGCCGACGACGTCATCGACTTCACCCAGCAGGACTTCGCCGACGTGCTCAGCGGCTACGACGTCGTCCTCGACTCCCTCGGCGGCCCCAACCTGGAGAAGTCCCTGACCGTGCTCAAGCCCGGCGGACTGGCCATCAGCGTCGTCGGCCCGCCCGACCCGGCCTTCGCCGACCCGGCTCGGAAAGCCGCCCCTCGGCCGGTCATGGCGCTGATGAGCCGCAAGATCCGCGGCCGGGCCAAGAAGCTCGGCGTGCGCTACTCGTTCCTCTTCATGAAGGCCGAGCGGTGCGCAGCTCAAGACCCTCGCAGCCCTGTACGACGACGGCACCCTGCGTCCCGTGCTGGACCGCACCTTCGACTTCGACGAGACGCTGGAAGCGATGGCGTATGTCGAACGGGGCAAGGCCAACGGAAAGATCGTGATCACCCAATGAGCACCAACAACGAACCGATCATCACGTCGTACGCCGAGGCGCCGTCTCGCAGCATCACAGCCGGCGGCGTGACCTATGCCTACCGAGAGCTCGGCCCGAAGGGCGGCATCCCCGTCGTCTTCTTCGTGCACCTCGCAGCCACGTTGGACAACTGGGACCCCCGCATCATCGACCCCATAGCCAAGAACCGGCACGTCATCACCTTCGACCAGCGCGGCGTCGGCGCCTCGACCGGCCAGGTGCCCGCAACCCTCGAGGAAGCGGCCGATCACGCGCACGAGTTCATCAACGCGCTCGGGTTCGAGAAGATCGACATCTTCTCCTTCTCGATGGGCGGAATGATCGCCCAGGACCTGACCGTCAGGCACCCTGACCTGGTCCGCAAGCTCGTGCTGACCGGGACCGGGCCGCGTGGCGGCAAGGACATGGACAAGGTCGTCGGCGTCACCTACTGGGACATGCTCCGCGCGGCCCTGACCCGCTCGGACCCGAAGGAGTTCCTGTTCTTCAACCGCAACGCGACCGGCAAGGCGGCCGGGAAGGCCTTCGTCAAGCGGCTCGAAGAACGCACCGTCGGCCGCGACAAGCCGATCAGCATCACGGCACTGCGGACCCAGCTGAAGGCGATCCAGAAGTTCGGCCGTTCGACCCCCTCGGACCTGTCGACGTTCACCCAGCCGACCCTGATCGCCAATGGCGACAACGACCGGATGGTGCCCTCCGTCCTCTCCGAGGACCTGCACCACCGCATCAAGGGCAGCGAACTGATCATCTACCCCGACGCCGGCCACGGCGGGATCTTCCAGTTCCACGCCAAGTTCGCCCCGATCGCCGCCCAGTTCCTCGCCGGCTGAGCCGAGCGCCACCCAACAGCTCGATCGGTCCGATGGCACCGACAATGGCACCGACGATCCCGCGGACTCGACGAGCGCGGTATTGCGGCGATGTGACGCGGGTCGTCGTTACGGTCAAGAGTCGACGCAGCAATGCGCCGGTTCGCCGACGCCTGTCGCCGCGGAAACGTCCCTAGGGTGGGCGCATGTCGAGCACCTTCGGCTTCACGCCCGGCCAGGCACCCGAGTGGGACATCGAGCGCTTCATGCGCGGCGACGAGGTCGATACGGTCGTGATCACCCTGGAACGCAACCGGCGCACGTTCGCGTGGAAGTGTGCGGATGTGGGCGCCGAAGGGCTGGGCCTTCGGCTCGGTGCGCCCGCGGTGACGCTGGGAGGCCTGCTCAAACACCTTGCCTGGGTCGAGGAGCTCTACTTCCAGAACCGGCTCGCCGGTCGCCCGTTCATGGCGCCATTCGACCAGCTGGACCTCGAGAGGGACTGGGACGACTGGGCCTGGCGTACGGCGGCCGACGACGCCCCCGATGCCCTGCGTGGGCTCTGGGTCGCCACCGTTCACCGCTCCCGCGACGCGCTGGCCGAAGCGTTGTCCCGCGGTGGGCTGGAGCAGACCACCAAAGACGGGATGAGCCTGCGCCGATTGCTGGCCGACATGATCGAGGAGTACGCCCGCCACACCGGCCACGCCGACCTGCTCCGCGAGCAAGTCGACGGAGCGACAGGAGAAGGCCCCCCAATGGACTTCCCAGTCCCCTGAGCCTCGGCGGCTCGAAAGCGCGGCGTCCTGACAGCCCGTGTGGCGGTCCGACGTCTTGGCTGACACGCCCAACACGCCCCGTCATGACGCTGCCAAGGCGGACGGCTCGCGGCGATGAGAGGCACATGGCCGGAGTGCCTGGGCTGCTGCGGTGATGGCGAGAGCGTGGGCTGGTTTGTGTGTGGTCGATCAGCGCAGTCTGGTGGTGTAGGTCAGTGTGGTCGCCGGTGAGGAGTTGCCGATGCCGTCGAGTGCCCACAGGGTCACGCTCACCGTGGCCCGGCGGCCTGTCAGTACGCCCTCGTAGGAGAAGTAGTCCCGGTCGAGGACGGCGCTCCACGTCCCAGTCGAGGACGTGACGGTTTGGGTGTACTGGGTTTGGTCGCTGTGGAAGACCTGGATGACCGAGCCCGCCGCCGCGGTCCCGGTCAGCGTCACCGGGAGCGTGGTCAGCGTGCTTCCCGGCGTGGGCGAGGTGACGGTCGGGGCGGCCGGGCCGGTGGTGTCGATGGTGACTGTGATCTGCCGCGACACGACGGGATCGCCGTGCCATGCCATGGTGGCGGTGATGACCTGCGTGCCGTCGGGGAGCCCGGTCAAGGTGGTGGTGAAACCTCCTTCGCAGGGAACGGTGGTGGCCTCGGCTGCGGCGTTCGTTTCGATCGTCACGGTGGTGCCTTCGGCGCACGAACCGCTGACCTCGAGGTCGGCGACGTTGGTGACGAGCCCGTCGGTGGGTGTGGCGATGCCAAAGGTGCCGGGGTCGACGCTGACGACGACGTCGACGCAGGTCTCGGTTGTCCCGTCCGCGTTCTGGCCACGCGCGCAGATCCGCGCATCGCCGGGCTGTTCGGGAAAGAAGACGATGGACCACGACCCGTCGGCCTCTACGGTCGAGTAGCCCACGCTCACCCCGTTGAACAGCACCTCGACACCAGTGGTGTTGGCTGCGGTACCCGACACCGTCGCCACCTGACCGATGTACAGCGTCTGGTTCGCCGAGGGCTCAAGGATCAGCACCTGTGGGGCGGGAAGCGGGACGACGGTGACGTGCACCGTCCGGGTCGCCACGAGGCTGCCATCCAAGCCTTGTGCTGATGCCGTGATCGTCAACGGCCCGTCGGGGACACCATCAAGTGGTGCCGACCAGGTGCGGGTGTAGAAGTCACACGTCGTGGCCCACTCGACACCGACATCGGTGGTGATGGTGATGAACTCGCCGTACTCGCACGCCCCGGTGACCACCAATGGTGTGGTGACCTCGGATCCCTCACCCGGGGCGTCGATGGTGAACCGGTCCGCCGTGGGCAGGACCGTGTAACTCACGCAGTCGCCGGTCACGTACCCGCCACCGCTGTCGTAGACCTCCGCGCAAATGGTCGTCTGTCCGAGGATGAGACCGGTCACCTGAACCGACCACGCGCCCTTCGCGGTCGGTTGGACAAGGTAGCTGTCACCCTGAGTCGACACCCGGACCCGCAAGCTGTGCAACGCCGGCAGTGTCGCCTTGCCGGTGACCGTGAGGTCAGCCGGTCCCGAGGCGACCTCGGCAGGCGAGGTGATCGTGACCGACGCCGGCTTGGCTGCGGTCGCGGGCGAGACCCCCAACAGCGCAAGGACGGCCGCAAGCGGAGCGGCGAGGAGCAACGAGCGAGACCACTTCATTCCGACCCCCAGAGCGCACGCGAGGATCGCCATCGACCCCCTCGGACCGAGAGCATCGCCCCCCGCCACATCCCCGGTCAAGAGCCTGACTCCATGTTCCTCAGGTCAGGACCATGCAAGAGCAGGCTTCGGCTCACGGCAGGGCCACTTCCTCGGTCTCACTTCAGAGCAGAGCCCGTACAACCTCGCCGTGCGAGCCATCGAACAGGAACTCATCCCCGCACTGCGCCACCTGGGGATCGGCCTGATCGCCTACAGCCCACTGCACGCAGGCCTGCTCACCGGGGTCGTCGCCACTGCGGAGACAGCACCGGCCGAAGACCCGCGCATCGACGGCCTGCGTGACCAGCTGAACTCCTACGAGGCGCTGTGCGCGGAGCTCGGCGCCACACCGACCCAGGTGGCCCTGGCCTGGGTGCTCAGCAACCCGGTGACCTCCGCCGCCATAGTCGGTCCGGCAAGCATTGGCCAGCTCGATGCCGACCTCCCCGCCCTCACCACCCACCTCGAACCAGCAACGATGCAAGCGCTCGATGAGATCTTCCCCGGACCAGGGGAAGCTCCACAGTCCTACGCCTGGTGACGCCGCGGCGACCCCCAGTTCACTCAGTCACGGCCGAACCGGGATCAGCCGTAAGCGGGGTGGACTGGCGGCGCAGTGACGCAGGTCGAGGCCCTGTCGCCTGCTCGCACGCCGGGAAAGGGTGCTGGTCCGCAGGTGGAAGTCAAGGCATCGCTGATCGGCCGATGAGCGGTGGGCCGCGGCTGCGACCTATGTGAAGGCGTTGACGGCACGCGCAACGATCAGGCCGAAGAGCGCCAGCGCGATGCTCGCCTGCACGACCATCAAGTACTTGGCGCGATGCGTCAGTGGCATCACGTCAGTGGGGCTGAACGCGGTGGCGTTGGTGAACCCGAGGTGCAGGTAGTCGAGGAACACGGGGCGCCATCCTGCCGGCGCGAGCTCCGGGCTCACGTGCTGGGTGAACGCGAAGTCGATGGGAACCAACCGTGCGGGACGCGCGACCGGCCCTCCGCCATCGACGAGCCAGTACAGCAACGCGAAGGCGATGCTGTTGCCAAGCCAGGCCAACGCTCCCGAGGCAAGGAGCCGACTGGGTGAGTTGCTCACCCCCGTTCCCTTGACCAGGTCGTAGACCAGGAAGACGGTTGCCCACAAAGCCGCCAACAGCAACAAGATGACGAGCGTGAGCTCGAGACGCCGCAGGGTTCTCGTTCGTTTCGCGAGTCCCCGCTGGTCGTTTGCGATAAGGACCGCGAGCAAAGCGACCTCGATCGCCGGGAGCGCCCAAGGTACGCGGATGGCGCCCTCGTCGGGCAACCAGACACGCAGGCCGACATTGAGCGCCAGGAAGGCCAGTACAGCGCCGACCGGTGGCCAGCGCGACTCCCCGAGCCTTGCATCCGGCTCCGACTGCACAACTCGCTCTGCCAGGTCGTCCTCGTCGTCGGCCATGACATTTCACTCTGCCGCACGACACCGCCCCTCGACTAGGGCCTATGAGACCAGTACGCCGCTTGGTCAAGGCCGCGACGTGTGCGGTCCAAGCACACTCTGGAGATCATGGCGGGATCGCATGAGGTCGAGGCTGTCACTGCGGCGCTCCGGAGAATGCCGGTGGCCGGGTGGAGCAATGCGACGTCGAGGCGCTCGCCTTCGTCTTCGCCTGGGCACTGGAGGGCGCCGAACCCTACCCACCCGCCGAGGGTCCCTACCTCTGCTGACCGACCGCCTGGATGCGCCACATGTTGAGGCGTCTGGCTGACGGCGGATGGGGTTTGGGTGTCTTGGTGTCGCGTGCCGGACCTCGGAGACCCCGAGCGCCTGGCGGGGACGCACTCTTGTCGGAACGCGGCCGCACCAGGCCTGGCTCACAGCGCGATCCGTGCCAGACCAGCCAAGGTGGAGGGGCGAGAATAGTGGCGCAGGTGTTGACATCGTTGGTGCGCCAAACCCCCTCTGGCTGACCGGCTCGGAAATACTCGGGCCGTGCGCAGGGTGGGGATCTCTGCTGAGGGCCATCGGCTGGGCGGGGCTCGCAATCGGCGGCGGGTCACTGGTTCTTCTGGCGACTACCGGCTCGGCCGTGCTCTTCAGGGTGACTCGCAAATGCTCGTCCAAGGACGAGTACCTCCGCTCCTGCCGGCCGAAGGGAACTGGAGGTGGGTGCATGGGTGACGCCACTGGCGGTCTGATCGCGATCGCGAGCCTGCTGCTGATCTGTGCGGTCCCCATCGTGCTGTCCGTCCGACACCGCCCTGTGCAGGACGTCCTGACGCCCGGGTCGGCGGGTGGGAGGCGCGGTCTGGTGATCCATCCGGACCGAGGGCACTGGCTGCTCCGCGCATTGGGTTGGATCTTCATCGGCTGCCTGTTGGCCCTCGGTGCCTGGTACCTCGGCTCGTCCCCGTACGCCGCAGTCTTGTTCCTGGTAACAGGGGCCTACCTGCTGTACGGCGGCTGGGCGCACGCGACCGGGCGAGCGGGCGATGGCACCGTGACCCTCACCCCGGAGGGCATCCACCAGCTCTGGGGCGGGTCCGAGGTCCTGGTGCCTTGGGACGACGTGCGTGGTCTGGTCACGACGCCGAAGGAACTGATCATCGAGACCCGCCGTCGGGTGCGACCACGCCGGACCCTGCCCCTGCTGGGAGGACGCCGCACCGTCGAGAAGGATGACGCCGTCTCGTTGCCTTGCCGGTTCCTGCCGCCGCTGCCCTACCAGGCGATGATCGAGCTGTACGCCACGAGCCCGACCTCCAGGGACGAGCTCGGCACCGACAAGCCGCTGGACCGGGCACGCCGCCTCCTGAGGGAGGCCCGCGGCGAGCCCGCGTCCCCAAAGCCGTGACGCCTCATCGAGAGGTACGACAGACCGGGCGGCAGGCCTGTACCGGCAACCACGACCCGCAGGGTGACTGGCGGCTACTTGACGATTGTCGGTAGGGCCGGTGTCCGGCCAGACTCGGTTCAGGTGCTCGGCGGGATGCTCTCCTCGCGGCTGCCCACCCGTGTTGTGGGTGTGGCTCTATATCGGTTTGCGTTCCCGTCGGGCACCGTGCCGGTGCGTGGCTGAAGAGGGGTCTGCCCAGCTCGAAGTAGCAGTGCCCGCCCGGCGTTACCCAATGTCGAGGGCGCGAAGGTGAGGCAGTCATGGCGAGAGCGATCAGGCCAGCTGGCGCTCAGCGCGTCATCACGACGAACCGTCGGCTGGCGGTCGGCACGCGTCCACGGCGGCGGTTACCGTGCCGTGAAAGTGGTTGGTACCGATCGTCTCGACCAGGCCGACCGAGTCGAGCCGCTCCCGCAGCTCCAGGGTCGCGCGGGCGAGGTGGAGGTCAATGTTGCGCTCTCTTAGCCCGTCGATGACCTCACGCAGTGCCTCCTCGGCGCTCGCGTCGATGTCGCTGATGAATGACCCGTCGAGCACGACGTGCCGCACCGGCTTGGGTGCGCCGTCCACCGCGGCCCAGATCCGGCGCTTGAAGAAGTGGGCGTTTGCGAAGAAGAGCCGGTCCTGGATGCGGTAGACGACCACCCCAGCCGTGATGCCGGCATCCGGGTGCTCGACGACGTCGACGTACCGGTCCTGGGACGCGGACCAGCCGAGCACCGCGTCCGCGGGGCGGGCCGCGCGGCGAATGATGTCGGCGACCGACAGCACCACGGCCACGATGATCGCCTGCAGCACTCCGACCGTGACGACACACGCGACGGTGATGGCGGCGATCACCACCTCGACCCTGCTGCTTCGAGTCAGGGCCTGCCACTGGGCGAGGTCGATCAGCTTGGCCCCGGCATACATGATGATCGCGCCGAGCACCGCGGAGGGCAGGTACTGGATGGGGCCCGTGAGGAACATCAGGATGGCGGCGATGGTCCCCGCGGCGGCCAGCCCGCTTACCTGGCTGGTCGCACCCATCTCGTCATTGACCGCCGTGCGGGATCCGCTGGTGCCGACCGGGATGCCCTGGGTGACGCCGGCGGCGATCTGGGCGACCCCCAACGCGAGCAGCTCCTGGTTGGCGTCGACGACCTCGCGGTGGCGCGCGGCGAAGGAGCGCGAGATGAGGATGGAGTCGGAGAACGCGACGAGGAAGACGGCAAGTGCCGCGAGGACGAGGGAGCCGACGTCGCCGCGGCTCAGGTCGGGCACCTCCAGCCCGGGCAGGCCGCTGGGAACCGGGCCGGTGATCGACACACCCTGGCCCGCGAGGTCCAGCACCCACGACGCGACGATGCCCGCGACGACGAGGATCAGCGCGCCCGGAATCCGGTTGTTGACCCGTCCCGCCACGACCAGGAGGGCGATGGACAACGCGCCGACGACGACCGTGACGCCGTTGGCGTCGCCAAGGTGTCGCAGGATGTCGATGGTCTCGCCGATGGCGCTGTCCTCGTCGCTGGAGATGCCGAGCAGCTTGCCGAGCTGGCCGAGGATGAGCACGACGGCAACCCCGGTGATGTAGCCGACCAGCACCGCTTGGGAGAAGTAGTCGGCGATCCAGCCGATGCGGGCCAGGCGCGCCACCAGGAAGACCACCCCCACCATGACCGCGAGCATCGCGGCGAGGGCGGCGTACTGCGGGCTCCCGCTGACGGCGAGCGGAGCGATCGCCGTCGCGACCAGCAGCGCCACGGTGCCCTCAGGCCCGACGGCCACCCGCGGCGAGGACCCCAGGAAGGCGTATGCCAGGACCGGGAGCAGCAGCGCGTAGAGGCCGGCACTGACCGGGACACCGGCCAGCTGCGCGTACGCCATGGATGCCGGCAGCGCCAGCGCCGCCACCGTGACCCCAGCGACGACGTCGGTGCGCAGCCGGCCCCCCGAGTAGCCGGCCATCGACCTCGCGAACGGCACGTACCGCGTGGTCATCGGCGGCCGGCTGGCCGACGCGAACGCGCCGCGCCCCTTGTAGGCCTTGCTGAACGGCTGCACGTTCATACCCGATCGCAGCGGGTGGCATCCGTCATCGCCCGACGAGGATGAGTCGCTGGGAGCGAGAGCCGTCTGGGACCGCTGCGGTCACAGCCAGCAGCGGGCGGGAGCAGTCGACCGACTGATGGTGCGCATCCCCCCAGCCAGGGGCTGATGTTGGCGGCGGAGGGCCGAGTGGAACTCCCTCGATTGGAGCGAGCGAGGGGACAAGCAGATGCGGCGTGGTGACGCACTTGTCGGTCCATCTGTACCCGCTCGTTGCAGGCCGGCAGCCCTAACGACGCGCCAGCCCCGCATGCCCGGGCACACTCGCGTGGTCCTCGGATGACGTGGCGTCCCGGGTCGTCGATGCCCAGTCCGACACCCGTCGAATGGTGATCGGCCGGCTTACCGGACCCGCGCACCTGTTGCAGTCGCGGCGGAAGGACGCATCTCATCAGCGGCTATCGCACCTGCGCCCTCCAGCCGAACGTCAAGGCGGGGCCTGACGAGGTGGGGTGGGCAATGCCAAGATGTCCGCGTGGCGTCGGACACACGAATGGTGGCCTTGGGCTTCGGCAAGTTCGCGCGCGCAGACCGCATCTTCGCGCTCGAGCGCATCACCGGCGAGGAACGCGGTGATGGCCGCCGCACCCGGGTTTGGATCGATGGAGTCGCCGAACCCTTGATCGCCTCCAGAAGTGAGGGCACCATCCTTCGTGACATGGGCCAGGAGGCCGCCATCGTTGGGCCCGAGCTCGACGAGGCGTTGGACTTGGCAGCGCGGTTAGCGGCCGCAGCCGATGCGGGTCGTGTGGACCTGAATGACCTTGGTCGTCGAGCGCGACGGCTCCTGGCCTCGACGACCGGATCTGCTTCTGCATAGTCGCGCGGGGACTGGGCAACGAGTCGCTGGCGGCGCTGTGACGCACAACGATCCGCGCTCCGGGCTTGTGGTGGCGGGGTCGCATCGGGTGCGAGCCGGCTTCTATCTCATCCACGTCCAGGCCAACGGTCCACCGGTCGGGCTGCGGGCGTGGTCATTCCTCTACCGCCTCGTCGCTAGAGGGCCCGTCGAGGTCGATGTCGGTCAGGGTGGTCGACCACGCAGAACGCCAAGCCCCCAATCTCTACGCCCGTCGGCGCCTTCGGCCCGCTACCGCGCGCCGACCGCCAAGCCCAAGGGGACAGACACTGTTGACACGAGGCTCTGAACCTCATGCCGGTTGTGTCCGCACGATCGGCGTGTTTCAGTGGACAGCACGGATGGTGTTGCCCCGGACCCCGCCGGAGGCACAAGCCGCTACGAGTCCCAGATTGACCAAACTCGCACCAACGCACTGCGCTTCGCAGACCGCGGACTACAGCCCTCGGCGGTGGCCGACGTGATCATCAAAGCCATGATGGCCAGGAGTCCTCGACCGTGGTACCTCGTCGGGCGGGACGCCCAGATCGCCGCCATGATCGCCCGGCTGCTGGTCGACCACCGCGACGCCCTCAGCAGGCGCCGGGTCCAAAGTGTCAACCGGCTCCAGGCGTTGCTGGCCGAACTGCTTCCGGGACAGGCGAAGAAGGACATCACCACCTTGCAGGCCAAGGCCATGCTGGCCAGCGTCCGGCCCCGCGATGTGGCCGGCAAGACCTGCCGCCGGCTGGCGGCCGAGGAGCTCGCCGAGCTGGTCGCGGTGGACGCCAAGGTCAAGAAGTCCACCGCCGAGCTCAAGGCGATCGTGCTGGCTCGCGACTCACGCCTGATGGAGCTTCGAGGTGTCGGCCCGGTGGTCGCCGCGCGGGTCTAGGCCGACGTCGGCGACCTCACCCGGTTCGCTGACCGGAACAGGTTCGCGTCCTGGACCGGCACCGCACCGCTGGATGCTTCCTCCTGGGAGCACAACCGGCACCGGCTCTCCCGGGCCGGCAACCGCCGGGTCAACCACATGATCCACATCGCCGCGATCAGCCAGATCCGCCTCGACACCGACGGGCGCACCTACCACCGACGCAAGCGCGCCGAAGGCAAGAACCCCCTCGAAGCGATGAGGTGCCTCAAGCGCAGGATCTCCGACGCGCTGTGCCGCCAGCTCCGCACCGACGCCGCAGCCGGCGTTCGGAGGGCATGAACGCGGGCCCGGGACGGCACTGCGGGGCGTCTCATGTATCCAGCGCGGCCGGCTCGATCCCGCACACCGGCACTTCGGATCAGCCACTCCCGGGACCCGCACCAACGACGCTACGCCCGTCCGCCTCGACTCGGGACGATCCCCAATGGCCAAGGACTCCCCGCCACAGGTTGACAACAGAAGGGAGCCGATGTGACGCGACCCCTCCGCCGGTGCGTCGTTGGTTTCCAATCTGACTACGGCGGCCAGGTGCAACAGGCGAGCGCGGTGCCTGCACCCACGCGGGATCCGTGCTGGCCAACGCTCGTCTTGTGGACTCAACTGAGAGCCGCTCACAGGAAGTCAGCCCACGAAGAATTCTCGCGTCTGTGACCCGCTCCCCTGCCTGCCGCTGAACTACATTCTCCGTGGCGCCCGACCGGGTACCCGGCCGGCGGTTCGGACCGCCGGTCGAACGTTTCAGTTCGGGTTTCTTGACCCGCAAAAGGAGTGCGACACATGCTCACCACCATCATCGTCACCGTGATCCTGGGTGCGATCATTGGCGCCCTGGCACGGCTCGTCCTTCCCGGCAAGCAGAACATCTCCACCCTCGTGACCGTCGTCCTGGGCATCATCGGTGCCCTCATCGGCTCCTGGCTGTGGACCGGTGTCTTCAACAAGGGCGACACCTCAGGGATCGACTGGATCGCCCTGATCATGGGCGTCATCGTCGCCGCGCTCCTGATTGTTGGCTACGAGCGCTTCGTCGCCGGCCGCACGACCACCCGCGTCTGACGACACCACCCGTAACGCGGCCCCGGTCCCTTCGTGGGACAGGGGCCGCGTTGCGTGGAGCTGCCTAAGTACAGGCGGCGTTAGGACGCGACGACGGGACGGCACGTCCCGTCGTGATGGTGAGGGGTTCGGGTCGCGCTGTGCCGGACCTGCGACTCGGCGTGCCGCGCCAGGGTGTCTTGCCACGGGGGTCTGCGATCGTGCCCCGAGGGGAGTGGCTAGTCAGGCGGTGATGACGGGCGGAATTCGAAGGTGACCACGCAGGTGCCCAGTGCAGGGCCGAGGGCGGCGAGTTCGGCTGCTGTGGGGTCGTGGTCTCGCGTGGTCTTGATGCCCATTCGTTGGGCCGATCCTCCGGTGTCCAGTGACTTGCGGACGGCGGCGCCCATCGCCTCGGCACTGACCGGCACCAGGGTCCCGGTGGTCTCGTAGGCCTGACCGCGGTGGGTCACGGTGACTGGTGCTCCATCGGTGAAGTTGTGCCGCCAGACGGCGTGGGTGAAGGCCGTCGGGACCTCGTCGACCAGGTTGAAGTTCACCGGAACCGAGATGGCACGACCGGTGCGCCGGCCGCGGAACTCCAGCAGCATGACCCCGGGCAGCCGCTTCCCCAGGAAGGACCTGAGCAGGGGCCTCGCCAGGACGTTCATGGCTCTGAGCACCGCGGGCGGAGGTGGTGGGGCGAGCCACACGTCGCCGTGATCGTCCCTCATGAGGGGTCCTCTCTTTCCGGTCCCGGCGTGGCCGGGGTCATCGCCGTCGGCGTGGATGTCGGAGCTCTGCGGATGCAGACGGTGGTGTTCGCCGCCGTGAACTCGCTGTCCGGTGGTTCCTCGGCCTGGACCCGCCCTGGTCGAGTCCGCCGGAGCGACGAGGGTAGGTCTGTGGCTCATGGGGCCACGGCCTCGACCAGGTGCAGGGGACCAGAGCTCTCGGTCACGGTCCACGTGGCGAAGCCGGCCTCCTCCAGGAGCCTTCCGAGCTGGCGCCCGGTTCGCTCCCGCCCGCCCGTGACCGCCAGCATGATGACGTCGAGGGTGTGGCCGCGCGGGTCAGCGTCGATACCGTTGAGGACGTTCTCGATGATCAGCACCCGGGCTCCGGGCCGGGCGCCGCGACGGACGGCGTGCAGGATGGCCAGGGCCTGTTCGTCCGGCCAGTCGTGGATGACCTCCATCAAGACGTAGGCGTCCGCGGTCGGCAGCGGGTCGACGAAGAAGTCGCCCGGATGGGCGGTCAGCCGGTCCGTGCCCGGGTCCAGCGCGTCGGTCACGGCGGGCAGGTCGAACAGGATCCCGTGCGCCTCGGGCACCACGTTCAGCACCGCTCGAAGGAGGTGCCCGTGCCCACCGCCGACGTCTGCGATGGTGTCGAAGCGAGCGAAGTCATAGGCGCCCAGGACAGCGGCGATGTCGGCGGCGGCCTTGGCGGTCATGGCCTGCGCGAAGACTTCGGCTTCACGGGGGTGCTTGTCGAGGTAGGGCCAGAGCCCGCCGTCCTCCACGACGCCCATGGCCGGGGTCCCGGTCAGGACTGAGTGCTCGAGCTGGTCGAAGGTGGCGCGCAAGGCGGGCAGTCCCATCATCCGGGCGAAGGCGCGCATCGACATCGGGTGGTCGTTGCCCAAGAGCCTGGAGGCATCCGTGTGCCGGTAGCCGTCGGCGTCCCAGGCGAAGATGCCGAACGCCGCCAGGAGGCGCAGCACCCGGTCGAGCCCGTCGGGGTCCGCACCGCATGCACCCGCCAGCTCCTCGATCCCCACCGGCTTCTCGAGGATCTGGTCGGCGACGCCGAGCTCGGCGATGACCTGCAGCGACCTGGACGCCACGACTGCGTTCGTAAGGGACCAGAGGACCTCGTGCGGCTGCAGGACTGCTGCTGACATCTGGCACCTCGGGGTGGGAGAAACTCACGGGAATGCATACACCGGCGATGATGAACGGCGACGCGGTCGGGGACGGTCTTGGTCGCCCCCCGCCCAGATCGCCGACGCCCGGATGAAGCACAATTGCTACAGTGCGACTGTAGCCATGCAGACATGACCGGTCAAGAGAGTGAGCGACATGGAGATCGGAAGGTCGGTTCCCTCGAGCCGGCGCTCCTACGTCACGCCGAGGCGCGACCAGCGTGCCGCGGCGACGCGCGCGGCGATCCTGGCCGCGGCCGAGGAGCTGTTCCTGCGCGACGGGTACACGCGCACCAGCATCAAAGCCGTCGCAGCGCAGGCCGGCGTCTCGGAGAAGACGATGTACCTCACCTTCTCGACCAAGGCGAACCTGCTACGGCAGGTCATCCGGCTCGCCGTCCAAGGCGACGAGTCACCAACGCCGATCTCCGAACGGCCGGAATGGCGGGCCGTCGTGTCCGGAGCCACGGACGAGGTCTTCGGCCGATTCGCTGCCCTGAACGCCGCCACGATGACCCGCACCGCGGCCATCATCGCGCTGGGTGAGTCAGCCGCCTCCACCGATCCCGAACTCGCCGAGTACCGCGACCGGGCCCACGCAGCGACACGGGCCGACCTTCGCGCGCTGGCCACGGAGCTCAAGCTGCGCGGCGCCCTCGGCCCCGGTATCAGCGAACAAGACGCCGTCGACACCCTCTACGCGCTGGCCACCAACGAGAGCATCTTCCTGCGGCTCACCCAACACGGCTGGACGCCGCGACGCTACGCCGACCTCATCGCCCGCACTCTAAGGGCAACCCTCGGCACGAGCGACGCACCCTGACCCGACCAACCGCTCCAGCACGCCCCGCAGCCAAGGGCCAAGCACCCGCGTATGCAGGCCGCCGCGCCGCCGCCGCAAGCGGCGACCGCTTGCGGCGGGCATGTGGGCGGCCGGTGCAGTGTGTGTGGGTCGTCGCGGCGACGTCACCCTTCATCTCCTGACCGCTCATCAGCCTGTGGCGTCTACGTCAAGCCGCCGTTAGAGAAGGCGACTAACGTGCCCGGGTGGGTGTCCCATCTCGAGCTCGGGTGGGCACTGCCTGCCGAGGGCCAGTCCTACGAGGGCCTGGCCGACGGTCGGACCCTCGTGCGATACGACCGACCGGGGTGCGGCCTGTCCGGGAGGACGAGTCGCACGGACATCGTCGAACTGGAGCTGGAGGTCCTGTACGCGGTCGCGGCCGCGGTCGGTGTTGCCCGCTTCGACCTGCTCGGCGCGTCCTTCGGTGCGCCACTCGCGGTGAGGTGGGCCGCTCGGCATCCACAGTCGGTGACGCACCTGGTCCTCGACGGCGGTTGGGTCGCTGGTGATGCGGTGGCGACGCCTGCGGTGCGCGAGCACGTGCTCGGCCTGGTCGATGAGCACTGGGGCTTCGCATCGGATGTGCTGACGGAGATCTTCGCACCCGACGCGGACGCGGGGTTCCGCGCGACGTTCTCCCGATACCAGCGAGAGTCGGCGTGCCGCTGAGTGGGCGCATCAGCTGTTGGCGGCGTGCTACGACATCGACGTCGTCGACGACCTCCTCGGATCAGGGCACCCACGTCAGTCATCCACCGCCACGATGATCGCGCGGTGCCGCTCTCGAGGGTGAACGGCTGGCCTCCGGCATCGACGGCGCGACGCTCACGGGGTTGCCCGGTCGGACACACATCCCCTTCGCCGGCGACGCCCACGCCTTGCTCAACGCCATGCGCCGAGGCCTTGGGCTACGCCCGAAAAGACCGCGGCTCCGATCCCGTGCCCAGGTTGCCGCCTGGTACGTCTCGTCCAACCTGGTCGACTGACCTCCCAAGTGCGGTACTTCCACTGCTGACGGCGAGCCAGCGCCCCATGCAGGCTCGACGCATGCCAACTCGCACAACGCAGCCCGCCACACTCACGGGCGCGCGAGCTCGTGCACCTGAGCAGCACAGCGAGGTCGATGAGTTCGTCGGGCATCCGGCCCGCGGCCGGTTCAACTCCGCCTTCTTCCGGCTCATGGGCAGCTACATCAACTGGCACATGCACGAACGCAAGTCCACGGCCTTCGCAGACCTTCCGCCGACCGTGATCGAGCTGGGAGCGGGAGTGGGTGCGAACATGCGCTACCTACCGGTGGGTGCGCACCTGGTCGCAGTCGAACCCAACCCCTACATGCACAAGCGGCTCAGGCGTGCGGCCGGCTCGCATGGCGTCGACCTCGAGATCCTCAGCGTCGTCGGCGAACGGATCGACCTGCCGGACGCCAGCGCCGATGCCGTCATCTCCAGCCTGGTGCTGTGCAGCGTGCGTGACCCGGACGCGGTTCTCGCGGAGATCCGTCGCGTGCTGCGACCAGGCGGGCGGTTCAGCTTCGCCGAGCACGTCGTGGCGAGACCTCACACGCCAACTCGCTGGACGCAGCGGTTCCTGCGTCGGCCGTGGGCCTGGATCTTCGAAGGCTGTTCCTGCGAACGAGACCTCGCGACGGTGATCCAGTCCGCCGGCTTCACCAGCGTCGACCTCTGCCACTACCGGATCCGCTCGCCGTTTCTGCCGTTCAACACCCATATCGCCGGCACGGCCATCACCTAGCCGAGCCCGCCCCGCCTGCAACAGGAAGGCATCTTGATGCACATCCACGTCAGTTCCGCGCCGTCAACGGCGAAGACGCGTGCGCGCCTCGCCGAGGCTGACTGCGACAGCGCCGCCCCCGTCGTGGCCGTCGGCGCGTTCCGACCTTGCCGCGACGACGCGACAGACGGCACCTTCCGTCTGCGCTGCCTCACGCCCGCTGACGCGCACCACATGAAGGACCTCCTCGAGCGGCTCTCACCGCATTCGCGCTACCTGCGCTACCTCCGGCTCGTGCGCTCGTTCACCGCTGCGGAGATCGCGCGGTTAGTCGCCGTGGGCCCCGGCCACCTGGCGGTCGGGGCATTCGAGGGCGACGTCCTCGTCGGCGCCGCGCAGTACTTCCGATCCTCGAAGTACCCCGACGGGGCGGAGATCGCCGTTGAGGTCGCCGACAGTCACCAACGACGTGGCGTCGGCGCCCAACTCGTCCACGAGCTCTCCGTGCTCGCTGCGGGCGACGGCATCACCCACTTCACCGCGACCGTCTTCGCAGACAACCGGGCGGTGCTCGGGCTGATGCGGCACTCGGGCTGGCGCATCCTGACCACCGCAGATGGGCCCTACGTCGACGTTGTCGTGACCCTGCCACGAGACTTCGCGGGTCAGGGGGCCATGGGCGGGCCGGGGTGCCGGACGGCCTGAGCGTCGATCCACCGATGCCTTCTCGGTGGTGGGGTCGCCGAGGTCGGGCGGCCTGGCCGGACGGTGTCAGGCGGCGTAGAGACGCAACTCGCGGATCGAGGACGCTCGAGTCATCCAGCGCAAGGACGGGTGAGGATCCAAACGCGGGACTAGGTGTGCTGTTGCGAAACGCTCACCGAGGACGCTCCCGTCATAGATGAACCGCTTCCGCGGTCGCGACTAACCGCTGACCGGCGACAACGGCGGCTCGTCGTTGTCGTGATTGATCCGGAGCCACGCGTAGGGGCTCAGGACTGTCGTCTGATCGTCTGACTTCACAGTCAGCACTCCGGCCGGACCGACCTCGTAGCTGCCGTCCTTGACCCGCATCTCACCTAGGGAGGTTACGAGGGTGAACTTCATCGGAGGCGCCCCTTTCGCTGGGTGGTGGTGCCGAGGTTACGAGGCCAAGTCAGCTCCCAGCACTTGCTGACATCACCGATCAACGGGGCAACAGGCGGCTACTAGAGGATTGTCGGCAGGACCGGCGTCTGGCCAGACTCGGTTCAGGTGCTCGGCGGGACGCTCTCCAAGCGGCTGCCCACCAGCTGGTTCGGTGTGGCTCACTATCGGGCTGCGGCCCTGCCGGGCACCGTGACGAGGCGTGGCTCAAGAAGGGACTGCCCTGCTCGTAGTAGCACTGCCCACCTCGCCGTCCACCACGGTTACCAGACAGGCGGGAGCAGCACATGGAGCAGGTCATCATCGGGGTCGATCCCCACAAGCTGTCGGCGACGATCGAGGTCGTCGACGGCCACGAGCGGTTCCTCGGTTCGGGCCGGTTCACCACCGACCGGGCCGGGTACGCGTCGATGCTCACGTCCGCCAAGGCCTGGCCGGATCGGTCCTGGGCGGTCGAGGGCGCCAACGGTGCCGGTCGCCCGTTGGCGCAGCGGCTGCTCGAGGCCGGTGAGGTCGTCGTGGACGTCCCGGCCAAGCTGGCCGCCCGGGTCCGGTTGTTCGACACCGGGCACAACCGGAAGACCGACGCCCGTGACGCGCACTCCATCGCGGTCGTCGCGGTGCGGACCAAGACCCTTCGGGTGCTGCAGGTCGACGGTGAGCTCCAGGCACTGAGGATGCTGGTCGACCACCGTGATGCCCTGAGCAGGCGCCGGGTCCAAAGCGTCAACCGGCTTCACGCGTTGTTGGCCGAACTGGTCTCCGGGACAGGCGAAGAAGGACATCACCGCCCTGCAAGCCAAGGCGCTGCTCGCGTCGGTCCGGCCGCGCGACATCGCCGGCAAGACCTGTCGCCGGCTGGCGGCCGAGGAGCTGTCCGAGCTGGTCGCGGTCGACGCCAAGATCAAGAAGTCCACCGCCGAGCTCAAGGCGATGGTGCTGGCTCGCGGCTCGCACCTGATGGACCTTCGCGGTGTCGGCCCGGTGGTCGCCGCCCGGGTCCTGGCCGACGTCGGCGATGTCACCCGGTTCGCCGACCGCAACCGGTTCGCCTCCTGGACCGGCACCGCGCCGCTGGATGCCTCCTCCGGTGAGAACAACCGGCACCGGCTCTCCCGGGCCGGCAACCGGCGGGTGAACCACATGATCCACATCGCCGCGATCAGCCAGATCCGCCTCGACACCGACGGCCGCACCTACTACCGGCGCAAGCGCGCCGAGGGCAAGAAGGCTCTCGAGGCGATCCGGTGCCTGAAGCGCAGGATCTCCGACGCCATCTATCGACAGCTCCTCACCGACGCCACGGCCGGGCGCGTGAACGCGGGCCCGGGAGGGCACCGCGGGGCGTCTCATGTATCCAGCGCGGCCGGCTCACACCCGCACACCGGCACATCGGATCAGCCACTTCCCGGACCCGCACCAACGACGCTGCTACCCGCGCCGACCACGACGCGGAAGACCACGATGTCCAGGCCCCTCGAACCCGCCCCTTGACATCAGAGGGGTGCCGAAAGGACGCACCTCGCGGCGCGCACCTGAACGAGCAGAAGGTGCCTCTGCTCCCCGGTGCAAAGGGGGCGTCAGGGTTTGCCCGTCACCCGCTAGGGACTCGTCAAGATTCTCGAAGGCCCGTCCACTCGGTGCTGCGGTGGAGTCATGACGACTTTGAGCCTTCCCAAGCGCCTTGTCCTAGGAAACCCGCTGCAGACCTCGATGATGGGCGACACGCTCCTTCCCAAGAAGCTCGCCCTCCCGGTGTTCTGCAGCGACCCGTTGTCCTCCAACGCGTACGCCACCGAGGAGATCCTGCTGATGCTGAGCCTTGGGGGGTTGGCCTTGCTGTCGATGACTCCGTGGGTGGCTGCGGCGGTCGTGCTCCTGTTGATCATCGTCGTGCTGTCCTACCGTCAGACCTGTTACGCCTACCCGGACGGTGGTGGGGCTTATGCGGTGAGCAAGGAGAACCTCGGCCGGACGGCGGCATTGGTGGCGGCGAGTGCCTTGATGGTCGACTACGTGCTGACCGTTGCCGTCTCGGTCGCGGCGGGGGTCGCCAACATCGTCTCCGCATTTCCGAACTTGGCGCCCCATGTGGTGCTGATGTCCACCGCTCTGGTGGTCGCGCTGGCTGTGGTCAACCTTCGCGGGGTCAAGGAGTCCGGCACGGTGTTCGCCATCCCGACCTACGGGTTCGTGCTGTGCGTACTGGCGATGACCGGTACCGGCATCTGGAGATTCCTCGACGGCGACGCGCCAGTGGCCGAGTCCGCGGGCATCGGGATCCAGGCCGAGCAGAGCTTGGGTGGCCTCCTGCTGGTCGCCGTCGTGCTGCGGGCGTTCGCGTCAGGCTGCACGGCGTTGACCGGGGTGGAGGCGGTGAGCAACGGGGTTCCCAACTTCAAGAAGCCGAAGAGCCGCAATGCCGCCGCCACCCTGGGAATCATGGGCGTGCTGACCATCGGGATGTTCGTGGGCATCACGGCGTTGGCGCTGGCCACGCATGTGCACATCGCCGCGGATCCTGGGCAGCTGGTCGGCGCCCCGGCCGGTTACACGCAGCGGACGGTCATCGCCCAGCTCGCGGCCGCCGTGTTCGGCAACGACTCCGTGGGCTTCTACGCGGTCCAAGGCTTCACGGCGGCCATCTTGGTGCTCGCTGCGAACACCGCGTTCAACGGCTTCCCCATCCTTGCCTCGATCCTGGGTCAGGACGGCTTCCTTCCCCGGCAGTTCGCCCGCCGCGGCGACCGTCTGGTGTTCTCCAACGGCATCGTCATCCTGTCGCTGCTGGCCATCGCCCTGATCTGGGCCTTCGACGCCAGCACGACCCGGCTGATCCAGCTCTACATCATCGGCGTGTTCGTCTCCTTCACGCTGAGCCAGGCCGGCATGGTCCGCCACTGGCGCACCCTGATCCGCCGAACCGACCGGGCACCGGAGATCGGGCGGATGCGCCGCGCCCAGGCCGTCAACGCGCTCGGCGCCGCGACCACGGCGCTGGTGCTGGTCATCGTCCTGGTCACGAAGTTCACCCACGGCGCGTGGCTCGTGGTCATCGCGATGCCGTTGGTCTATGCACTGATGACCGGGATCAGCCGGCATTACGCGGCCGTGACCGACGAACTGCGCCCGGGACCCGCCGGCGTGCTCCTCCCGAGCCGGGTCCATGTCATCGTGCTGGTCTCCCGACTGAACACCCCGGCGCTGCGAGCGATCGCCTACGCCCGCGCCACCCGACCCACCACACTCACCGCGGTGACCGTGCGCACGAACGACGACGAGACGGACCAGCTCAGGCGAGACTGGGTGGAGCGCGACATCCCCGTGCCGTTGACCATCCTCGACTCGTCCTTCCGTGACGTCACCCGGCCGGTGATCGAGCACATCAGGCACCTGCGCACCCAGAGCCCGCGCGACGTCGTCGCGGTCTTCGTGCCCGAGTACGTCGTGGGGCATTGGTGGGAACAGGTGTTGCACAACCAGAGTGCCCTGCGGCTGAAGGCCAGGCTGATCTTCCTGCCGGGGGTGATGGTCACCAACGTGCCGTACCAGCTGGGATCCGCCGAGGCAGCCGAGCACCGGCGCCAGGAGGAAGGGGCCGCAGCCGACGCCAGCCCTGTGACACGCTGACGAGGTGAACCTCGACGTGGGGGCGGAAGCCCGCTTGCAGGACAGGTGGGCCGGGCGGGTTCGCCTACCCAACGGCCGCGCAGGTCTGGTGCTCACGATCGTCGGACTGCCCCTGCTCACCGCGGTCCTGCTGCCGCTGCAGGGACGCCTCGCCGTCGGCAGCTTCCTGCTGATCTACCTGCTCGCCGTCGTCGTGATAGCGGTGCTGGGCGGTGCCGGACCGGCGCTTCTGGCGGCCGTGGCCTCGTTCCTGCTCGTCAACTGGTTCCTCACACCCCCCTACTACACGCTCGCTGTCGCGAACCGAGACACCGCGGTGGATCTAGTGGCCTTCGTCCTCGTCGCAGTCCTGGTCAGCGTCGCCGTCGAGCTGGGCGCCCGAGCACGTCAGGCCGCCGAGCGACACTCCGTCGAGTCCCGACTGTTGTCCGAGCTCGGCACGGTGGAGATCGGCGACGGGTCGGTGACCACGGTCCTGGGGCGGGTTCGGGCGTTGTTCACGATGGATGCCGTCGCGCTGCGCCACGCGTCACAGGCGGACAGCTCTGACCTGGCCTCCGTGGGCGGCGATACCCGGGGCGAACCCTCACTGCGCGCTGCCGCCCCCGGTGGCATGGAGCTCGTCGCGTGGGGCCCAGAGCTCATCGGTCAGGACCGGCACCTGTTCGCGACCCTGGCTGACCTCACGGCACGGGCCTGGGAAGGTCAAGAGCTCGCCAAGCAGGCCGCCCGGGCCGAGACACTCGCCGAGACCGACCGCATTCGGGCCGGGCTACTGGCAGCCGTCGGCCACGACCTGCGAACCCCGCTGGCCGGCATCAAGGCCGCCACCTCGAGCCTTCGCCAGGACGACGTTCACTGGAGCGACGCCGAACGCGCCGTACTGCTCCAGACGATCGAGGAATCCGCCGACCGGCTGTCCGACGTCATCTCCAACCTGCTGGCCATGAGCCGCATCCAGGCCGGCGCGCTACCCGTGAGCCTGGAACCCGTCGCGCTCGACGAGGTTGTCGCCCGAGCCCTGCTGCACGGCAAGACGAGTCCTGTCACCGTCGACACCCCCGACAGCCTGCCGCTGGTGCTGGCCGACGCCGGCCTCCTCGAGCAGGTCATCGCCAACCTGATCGACAACGCGGCCCGGTTCACGCCCGAGGGCGCCACCGTGGAGATCCACGCCGACGCACCTGGTCCCGACCCCGATGCCACCCGGCCGGCGGTGGCTCGCCTCCACGTCGTGGACCACGGGCCCGGCATCGAGCCCGGCAAGTGGGAGGCCATCTTCGTCCCGTTCCAACGACTGGGAGACCAGGACGCCACTACCGGGCTCGGACTGGGCCTGGCCATCGCACGGGGGTTTCTCGACGCGATGAACGGGCGACTCGAGCCGTCCCCGACCCCGGGCGGGGGACTGACCATGACGGTCTGCCTGCCGACGGCCGCATGAACAGCATCCTCATCGTGGAGGACGACCCGCAGATGCTGCGCGCCGTGAGCATCAACCTGCGAGCGCGGCACTACACCGTCACCGCCGTGAGCGACGGCGCCTCCGCACTCAAGGCCGCGGCACACAACCCACCCGACCTGGTCATCCTCGACCTCGGCCTACCCGACATGGACGGGGTGGAAGTGGTCGCCGGCCTCCGAGGATGGACGACGGTCCCCATCATCATCCTGTCCGCGCGCGACGCCCAGCGGGACAAGGTCAACGCCCTCGACGTCGGCGCGGACGACTACCTCACCAAACCCTTCGGCATGGACGAGCTCCTCGCTCGGGTTCGGGCGGCACTGCGCCGCGCCAAGCCCGACCCACAGGCCCCCGTCGTCACCACCGAAACCTTCACCATCGACCTCGCCGCCAAGCGGGCATCACGCCACGGCACGCCGGTCAAGCTCACCCCCACCGAATGGCACCTCATCGAGATCCTGATTCGCCACCCCGGCCAGCTCGTCACCGGCAGCCAGCTGCTCACCGAGGTGTGGGGGCCCGGACGGGAGAAGGACACCAACTACCTGCGGGTCTACATGGCCCAGCTGCGCTCCAAGCTGGAACACGACCCCTCCCACCCCGTCCATCTCATCACCGAACCCGGCCTCGGATTCCGCTTCGACCCCTAGCAGACCGTCAGGCCAAAGCACCCGAGCCGAACCAGCAGAGGGAGGAACAACTTCAGCCACCGCGCTGACACAGTGCGGCGCAATCGGCTGGAGAGCATCCGCGGCGATGAGACGCGCAGTAGGGCACCGACTGACTACCCCTCGCGTGCCGGACCCGAGGCGGGCCGACGGGGCGGCGAGCCGGACGCGCGTTGGGCGAGGCGGGCGAGCATGGAGGGTGCAGGGTGCCAAACCGCGGCGTCCGCCGGATCCCAGGCGTATGTGGGCACTCCTCGGCCTCGATCGACCAGCGCACGGAGCTCCCAGAGGCCGAGAACATCGGCCGACCAGTGGTAGAGGCGCTCGAGCCTGGGCACGATGATGCCGACGTCGAGGAGGTGCCCGAAGCTGTGCTCGGCGGCGATGTACGACTCGACGTCCTCGCCCAGTGGGTAGTGGTCGGGCAGGATGCGCGACAAGGACAGGAAGATGCCGGTCATTCCGAGACGCGGATCTCCCAGCGCACGACCGATCGGTGCCAGCCTCCCGAGGGCGAGTCCCGGCTCGGCGACGAGTGCGTGGGCGTAGAGCACTCGGGCGAGCACCAGATTCATGAAGAATCGCTCGACGCGGCTCTCGTGGCGCGCCAACTCCTGGTTCCCGAGATACGCCGAGACGATGGAGGTGTTGTGCGCGCGATACCAGGTTCGTGCCGTCGGCTTCTCGATGAAGTCGAGGGTGGCCGCCACCCCTGGAGTGCGCGGGCGACCCGCGCGGCCGAAGGCTAGTGCCGACGCCTCGCAGACGTCGCGAAGCAGGAACTCGTTCAGTGTGCGCCACCAGGGACTGCCGGGCGTCGGCGCCGACGCGGGATTCAGCAGCCCCCGCCGCAACTGCCATCGCATGAACGCCGAGGCCGCCCGCCGGTAGGGCAGGTAGCCGCGATCGACCTCAGGCGGCAGCCGGTACAGCTCGCGGAGGAGGTCCAACCGTGCGTCGGGAAGGTCGCGCACGCGCGACACCCGTTCGTCGGCGTACTCCGCGGCCGTGGCTTCCGCCATCCGTAGATTCTGACAGGCCGCGCAGCTCGACGACGCCCGAGAGCTGCTGCGGTACTTCACCCCGAAGCCGTACTCGCGCGATCGATGCTCCTCGAGCGCAAGCGGGACCGCGACATCGAGCACCCTGACGGCGGCCGGACCGTGACGCTGACCAAGCTCTGGCTGGCACAGCCGACGCTGGTCACCTGTTTCGGCGTGGTCGGCAGGCGGCGGAAGGACGCATGGCGAAGCTCGCGCCGTCAGCCGAGAACGGTGCACGAATCCCGGGTCAGGACATGTCCCGCAGGGCGGTGCGTCCGACACGCCGCGCAGGTCCACTCTCCGCCTCGACCAGCCGCGCCGCGGTGGCACGTACGGCTCCCTGCAAGGAGGGGTTGCGTCGCCCGATGGCCCGCAGGGACATCGACATCGACTTCGTGACGAGCGGTCGCTGGTCCGCGGCGTACTCCTCGACCAGCGCGAGGCCCGCGACGAACTGCGCATCGGCGGCCGAGGTGTCGTGCAGGGCGAGGCTCCATAGCAGGGCGAACGACGCCCGTCGCACGAACTCCCGGCCGTCGCGTGCCCAGGGCTCGAGCCTGGACCAGGCATGCGGCGCCCTGTCAAACAGCGAGAAGCAGACGGTGTCGCAGAGCGCCCAGTTGTCGAAGTCGGCACACCAACGGTCCATCTGCTCGAGCGTGACCAGCTCCGGCTCGTCGACGAGTGCCGCGACGATGCGCGCCTCGTAGATCGCGGTCGCCCACAGTTCGACAGCAAGTGCGTGGTCGCGTCCCAGGTCGCGCGCGATCCGCTTCATGGCAGCCATCGGCACTCCCAGGGACTCCTCGGCATGGATTCCGTAGCGGGGACCCATCTGGGCGAGCGTCTCGTCCGAGGCGTGTTCGCGGAGCACCGCCAGCACGCCGGCAGGATCGGCTCGCGGCCTGTCGCTGCGCGCACCGGCTCCGCTGCGGCCGTGCGAGGTGCCGGTCATGGTGGGTCCCTCTCGTCGAATGCATCATCCGTGGAAGGCCGGGCGAGAAGTCAACCCTTCGGTGGGCCTCGCCTGAGGTCATCCCGAGCGTTCACTGGCCGGGCACAGCCAAGCCCTCACCACGCCTTTTCCGCTTGAGTCCGGTGACCTCTTCGGCGACCGGAAAGCCCGCGAAGTGGACGGCCGGTACGCGGCTGGCGTTCGCCAACGACCCGCTTAACCTCATTGCGGTCGATGCGGGAGCCAACCGCTCAAAGGGTGACGGGGACGCCGCCACGTGGCTGCCGCCTCACAAGTCCTACCCGCGCGTACGTCGCCCGAATCGTCTCGGTGAAGGTCAAGTACCAGGTCTGGGTTACCCGGGCCGAGGGGGACACCTTGGCCGGCCCCTAGCGTGTGCCCAGCCGCCGCCACCCGGTTTCGCCACTCGGCACGCCTGCGCCGGGAAGTGCCGGGCGTGACAAACGGCAAGCGGGGTGGCCGCGCTAGTCCGTTGGTGCTTCACCTGTTGACCATCGTCGCGAAAGTGATTCCAGATCAGCCGCGCCGCCATTCGGGAAGGGGCCGGCGCCATGCTCTGGGCTGTGCTGCTCGGGCTCGTCCGCGCACTCGATGTGCAACGCACCGCACCGATCGCAGACCTTGGCCATGCAGTCCCCCAGGACGGCCGTGAAGGCACGATCGCGCCAGACGTGGCTGCATCGGCGGGGGTCGACACCGTCGTTGCTCCCCGGCTCGTGCGGCTGCCTGCGACGCATGGTGGCTCCCGTGTCCTCCTCGGTCGAAGCTCTAGACGCGTGGGCGGCGCATGCGAATGATGAGCAGCACTAGGGCGACCAGTGCTAGCACCAAGAGGATCCACCAGAGCATCACAGACTTCCTTCCCCGCGAAGAGCCATGGACTAGCCCCCTAGATCTTGCTCCGAGTTGCCGTCCGATGGGGCCTTGGTGTCCAGGTCGCTAGCGCCAACCGCTGGCTCTAGGGTTGGCGACCCGGCCGATGCTGCCCAGCGGACGTCGGCAGCCTCGTCGCGCTACCTCTGTGAGCGCGCCGGGGCGACGTCATGCTCGGAGTTTGAGTCAGCGGGAGCGGGTGCGGGTGCGGGCAGGCGGAGTTCGCACTCTAAGGCGGGCCGTTCGCGTGTCGTCCTACTGCGCCCGACGGGCAAGCCCGACCGTAGCCTCACGCGTTGCAGAGGTCGTGTAGGAGATCGTCGAGCTCGTCGATGCGCAGCGCACCGCACTGTGCGCACACCTCAGTGATGTAGACGCCGGGGAGGGCGTGCGTCATGTCCCGCATGCGCCAGAGGTGCTCGCTGCACGCGCGGTGGTTGGGACCGTCTGCTCGGTCGTCAACAGCGTGATCCGCCCGCCACCCGAGCTGCATACCGGCCTCCTCGCCCTGCGGTCGACCGCGATGGCTGTGGGCCTGCTCCAGCGTCTCGGTCGGTACGGAGCCACGCGGCACACCTCACTCCATGAGTATGCGGTCGGAAGTAGGAGTCGGCCATTCGAGGATCGTCGGATCTCCCGCTCCGCTGCACCCAAGGGGGCCCACCCCGCACCTCCCCCTGGCTGTCGTACTCCGAGAGCGCCTCCCTGTCGCGGTAGACGACCTTGCCGAGTCGGATGTTGAGTGAATAGCTCATGGCCCGCACCCTGAAACGCCACCGAGGCGTGGACGCCAACCGGCTGGCCGGGCTCACGGTCCTCTGACCCGTGGTCACCGTCAAACGCTTCCGGACGCGAGGCGCACCGGGCCATCCAGAGCCGCGCGAGCTCGGCAACGTGTCCGCCGCACGGAGGTGTCGACCTCGAAGGCGTTGCTCGGCGATGGCCGCGGTGTCGAGGCCACGAGCCACCAGGGTCGCGACTTCTCGCTCGCGCGGGGTGAGCCCGAAGGCCTCAAGCCTCAGCGGCAGGGCGTACTCGTCGCCGGTGCGCTGCACCACGATCGCCACCCGCCCGCTGGCGTCGCCATCAGGCAACGAGCCGTGGAGGGTGAGCCATCCCGACGATGTCGGGACGTGCAGGGGCGGCGCTGATCGCCCTGCCCTGCCGCGGTTGCGGACATCGGCGGCCAGCGCGATGGCCGCGGCGGGGACCGTCCGATGGGCCGGGTCCTCCCGCGCCAGCTGCTCCAACAGGGCAATGGCGGGCGGGGTGATGACCTCGACTTCGTCGTGCGCGCCCAGCATGAGCAGCCCCGGTGCGCGGTCCTCGCGGGAGCGGCGTGCGGCGTCGAAGCGGTAGGAGCTCCGCAGTGCTTCGGCGATCGGTCGTGACAGCCGGGCCAGGAGGCGAGCATCCTCGTGGGTGAAGTCGCCGGTCGCCTCGGTGCGGTGCAGCACCACGCACCCCCACGCGGACCACGCGTAACCATCGCCCCCCGCATCTCGAACGGCGTGCCGATGCCGCTGGTCTTGATACCAGTTTGGTACCATCTCGATCATGGCCATGACGCTGCGACTGACTGATGAGGACGAGCAGGCGCTTGCCCTGCTCGCCGAGGCTCAGGGGATTAGCAAGCAGGAGGCGACAGTGCGCGCGATCCGGGACGCGGCCGCTCGCCGGGTCCACGAGGATCAGGTCCGTGAGCTCTCGGTTGCGGCTCGAGGACGCTACGCCGACGTGCTCGAGCGCCTCGGTCGGTGACGTCCTACCCTTCGCTCGAGGACCTGCTCACGCTAGCGAATGATCTCGGTGTCGGGCCGGTGCGCGATCTCGGCCTTCTCGACGCTGCCGCTCATCGCCCGCAGGTCGTTCTCTACGGCGAGCAGGCGTACCCCGACCTAGACACCAAGGCCACCGTGATGCTGGAGTCGATCGTCCGCAACCATGCGCTTGTCGACGGCAACAAGCGCCTCGGGTGGCTGGCGACCGTGGTGTTCTACGGCCTCAACGACGTTGCGCTGGACGCTCCCGATGATGACGCGTACGAGCTGGTGATGGCCGTCGCCCGTAGCGAGCCCACCGTCGAAGCTGTCGCCGCCGCACTGAGCTCTTGGCACTGAGCAATTCGCACCCACGACGACTGGTCACACGCCAGCGACGTAGGCGGTGAGGAAGTGCACGGCGTGCCGGTCGAGGTTGCCGCGGGCGCGGTCGTAGTGCTCGGTGGTTCTGGGGTCGGCGTGGCGGGCGAGGATCTGCGCGTCGCGAAGGGGCACCCCGGCATCGAGCGCATTGGTGATCGCGGCGTGGCGCAGCGAGTGCGGGCTGATGTGCCTCGGGATGCCGGCGGCTTTAGCGATCTTGGTGACCATCCGGTAGGCGTCGCGGCGGTCAATGGGTTGCCGGTCAACGGTCGCAGGACCAGCGGGCCAGTGGTGCGCTCACCGCGGCAGGCCTCCAGAACCCTGAGGACCGGAACGGTGATCGGCATCGTCGCGGGCTTGTTGCCCTTGCCGACCAGCCGGAGGACGCGGTGCCCGCGCGGTGACTCCGCGTAGTCCTCGATCCGCACCGCCGCAGCTTCGGAGGCGCGCAGGGCGTTGATACCGAGCAGATAGGCCAGCGCGCCGTGGTGCACCGTGATGGTCTGCGCGACCTGTAGGAACCGGATCAGCTGAGCCGGTCCAGTCCCTGGGTGCGGGACTCGTCGCGGTGGGCTTTCGGCAGCCGCGCGTACACCGCCGGGTCGGCCGGGATCAGGCCGTCGATGTGCGCGAACCGGAAGAAGCCGCGCACCCCGTTCATCATCGACACCACGCTCGAGTCCATCAGGCCCCGCTCGCCCAGGCTGCGGATGTACAGCTCGACATGGGCTCGCTGCACGCCCGCCAGCGGGTCCAGCCCGTTGCGCTCGCACCAGGCGAACCACTCCCTGAGCTGGAACGCGTACAGGTGGTGGGTTCGAGCGGAGTAGCGGGCGAGGAACGAGACCGCGGCCAGCTGGGCCGTCGACATGGATGCCGGCTGGAAGGGAAGAAGCGTCGTCGGAGTGGACATGAGAGTCACCTCACGCGGCGACCCACCAGAGGCCTCAACCACGCCCGCCGCCACCGCGGCCAGGCACTCGGACCACCCGACGCTAGACCCGAGCTCGCCTGTTGGGGTAGCCCCGGCTGGCGGCGAAGTGACGCGTGCTTCGGCGCGGCTTCAAGCGCGACGTCGACGAAGGAGTCGAACCTACCCAGGCGGGATGTCGGCAGGTCCGTCACATCCCCGACGATCTGCTCAACTCGCTGGGGTGCCTTGGTACCGCGACCTCGATCGCGGTCGGCACCTTGTCGCGGTCCAAGGCGTGTCCGCCCTGCGACGCGCCAGATCGAGAGTCTCTTGGCAGGCGGCATCGTCGCTCGGCACATGTGTGGGGCTCATCCGTTCTGGGCGGCTCCGCCAGAGCCATGATCGGCTACTAGGGCTAGGGCTCAGCGGATACCCGTACGTCGCATCCCGCGAAGTCGGCGAGGTAGACCTGGGAGCGTCCGTTCGGCTCGAGGCGCAGCGGGCCTTCGCCTTGGAGCACCGCGCCGAGGTGCACAAGCTGTCCGTCCTCGGCATCGTGCAGCTCGAAATCGCACTCGCTGTAGCCGTTGAACGCCAGGACCTGCACAACGACTTTACCCGGAGCCCTCGGTGCCGCGAAGACGGCGGTGTCACCCGTGGAGGCTTTCTGGCTGAATGGCAGCACGGCCTTCCCGGACCCGGAGAGCTGGACCACGAGGCAGCCCGGGTCGTTGGCTTCCCACCGGAACTTGCCTGCGGTGTGCATCTGGAACGTCTTGGTCCCCCAGACATCCTTGAATACCTTCTGATCGCCGGTGTCGGTGTTTGTCACTGTGACAGTGCAGCCGATGCTGCCAGCCCCGAAGTTGTCACTGATGACGAGCTGCTCTCGAGCCGCCACGCGGTCTCGTTGCTTGCTGGGCGTCCCGCTTCCCTGGCGAGTCGCCGCGGTCCAGGATCAGCAGGGTGGCCGCGGTCCCGGCGGCCGCGAGGACCAGCGCAGCCGCGGCAGCGTAGACCAGGCGACGGCGCCGCGGCCGCACGCGCCGGGCGAGGCGCGTTGGCCCGCCGACCGTTGTCGCGCCCTCTGCTGGCTGTACCTGAAGAGACCGGGTGGCCCGGCCGAAGGGCCAGACGCGGTGCCATCCTCCTGCGGGACCCGAGGCCGAAGTCCCCGGATCGAGTGCGCCGTCGTGGTGCGGCCGAGCCTCGGCTGCCGTGGTGGGAGCAACGGGCGAGATGCTGGACAGTGGACTCGATTCCGCCGGCTCCCGCCGTTCAGACGCCTCGTGGACCTCTGTTGTGCTGCGGTCTGGCGGTTTGCTCTCTTCCGAAGCCGGCCCAACCGCGGGCGGCGTGGCGGGTGCTTGCTGGATGCTGGGCGTTGGACTTGGTTCGGCCTGCTCCCGCTGTTCCGGCGCCGTCGGCGGCCCAGTTGTGCCCGAGTCCGCCGCCTTCCCTGCCGGCGCGGATACCGCCGCCGCACTGTCGTGCGCAGTCCGCATCTCGGCAAGGGTCTTGTCGAGCACCTTGAGCAGCCGGCTGGTGTCGAAGTCGAACCGGGCCGGGCTGAGCTCGAGAGCCTGACGACGCACCAGCCTGGCCAGGCTGGGCGGCAGCTCCTCGGCGCGAGGCAACCTGGCCCCATCAACCAGGATCGGGATGACGCGGACGTTGCGCGTCAAGGCGGCCTCGATCTCCAGCCGGACGAAGTCATCGGGGTCATCGAGGCGGCGCCGCCCATCCTGATCGGTGATCGTGAGCCACTGATCACCGATCAGCGCCAGCAGCACATCGCAGGATCCGACCGCTCTGGTGATCACCTCGACGAAGTCGTCGCCCAGCTGGATCGAGTCGACATCCTTGAAGACCTGGCCGCCGTAACGGTTGGCCAGCCGGTCGTACAACCAGCCTGCCGGGTAGGCCGCCTCCTCCCGCCGGTAGCTGATGAAGACCCGGCCCGGAACGGGTGCAGCCGATTCAACCATCAGCCCGACCTCGCGACTGCTGACCCCGCATCCCAGCGAATGCCGATGCGAAGGAGAGACGCGGCAGCGAGCCATAAGGTACACGGCGCTCCACTCGACACCACCTCCACACCGCACGCGTCGACGCCAACATCTTCGCCGCACGACCATCCAAGTAGAGCACCCCGTAGCTCACGGTGATACCTACCATCGCGAGGCGAGCGTGAGTAGCAACGAGTAGCTCGGGCGCATCGTGTGCCCCCTGGTCGCAAGGTAGTTGACTGGTTACACATCATCGAGCGTCAGCTAGTTGGGCGCTGCGATCTGCTGGCGCGACGCCGCAACGTACGGCAGCAACGTGGCCGGCATTGTGGGCCCTTGACCAGCGAGCAACGAGCCACGGTGACCACCTGCACTTTAGGGAACTCGTTCTGTCACCGCCTGTGTCTCGCCGCCGACAGTCCGTCGGCGATCTCGTTGTGACTCACATCGGCAGATCCGGTAAGCGCTGGTTGCCCTCGCCCCGCTCGCGGCGAAGTGACGCAGGCTTCGAGGCTCATCACATAGCTGGGTGTAGTGGGGTGCGTCGCCGCCTGGGTAGGGGTCGGGGCCTTGCGCCGATGGGAGTTTCTACGATGCCGTGCAGGAAGACCTCGAGGTGCCTAACGCTACCTTCGCTGGCCTGACCTGAATACGTTCACCCGCCTCGCGAGCTCGGTCTGGCGTTGGTCGGGTAGCGCTTGGACCCGGACAGCGCGGGCGCGGCGTGTGGGTGGTCCTGCTGTCCGGGCGGGTGCCCACAAAGAGTGGCAAGAATGGGGGTATGCCGCCCAAGGTTATTCCGATGCTTCCCTGCGCGGACATCGACGAGATCGCGGAGTTCTTCACCGCGCTTGGCTTCACCGTCACCTACAAGCAGACCAGGCCCAACCCGTTCGTCGCGTTGGAAGGTCACGGGTTTCCAATCCAGTACTACGGACTCGATGGACACCGCGCCGAACGGTCACACAGCACCTGCGGAGTGTTGGTGGCCGACACCGGCGCGATGTTTGAGACCTTCGCGGCCGGGCTCCGGGCACGATATGGGAGGCTCCCGGTGTCGGGCTATCCCCGGATCACTCGCCCGCGGCCTCGCAAGAACGCTGGAGGCGTGTCCGGGTTCAGCTTGATCGATCCTGCGGGCAACTGGATACGGTTCTTTCAAGACGGGCCCCCAGACCCGATCAGCGAGTCGTCCCCGCTACGGGAGTGCCTGCTCAACGCCATCGTGCTCGCCGACAGCAAGGGCGACCCGGTGCAGGCAGCGAAGATCCTGCGAGGCGCTATGCGACGCGCTGACCCGTCCGATCCTGCGGTCTCCGAGGCTCGCGACTTTCTCGCGGAGTTGGACGAGAGGACCTTGCCGGCGCAGTGAGGCAGCCCGCCGCTACCGGGACGGCACGCGGCGATGAGACGCACACCAACTGTGGGACGCGCCCGCCACGGAGGGGTATCCCGTTGTGCCGAGTACCGGCCGCCAGTCAAGACCGTGCAGCGCAGGCTTCACCCTCGCGGCGGGGCAGGTCCTTGACCCGCGGCAACCTCGATCTCCCAGCGGAGCAGGTCGCCTGGCTGGCATTGCAGCACCTCGCAGAGCGCAGCGAGCGTGGCGAAGCGCACGGCCTTGGCGCGTCCGTTCTTGAGGACCGCCAGGTTGGCGGGGGTGATCCCTACCCGGTCTGCGAGCTCGCCGACGGACATCTTCCGCCGAGCACGCATCACGTCAATGTCGACGACAATCGGCATCAGATCACGTCGTTCAGCTCAGCCCGCAGATGCGTCGCTTCGGCATCGCGCGCGACGGCCTGCACGAGAAGCATGCGCAGCACGAACACGACCAGTGCGACGCCCAGGATTGCCACTCCCATCCCAGCCATGATCACCGTGACGCCCGGATCGTCCCGTTGGCCCGGCGCGTTGAATGCCGTCACCGCGAACCACAACAGGGCCGCAGCCACGAACGCGCCGATCACGCCGTCGACGTACCGGAAGGCGGCGTCGGAGAACACGGTTCCCTGTCGCACCATCGAGACCAGTCGCCAAACACAGACCAGGACCACCTGGGCTGACACCATGCCCAAGATCGTGATGACCCGTAGCGCGGTGAGGGGCAGCGTGCCGTCCTCGGGGTCGCTCCCACTGATCACGGCCGCCACCATCCCCATTTGGATCAACAGGGTGCCGGCCAGCAGCGCCACGATCACAGCGCGCAGCGCCCGCACGACCACTGTTCCCATCAGCCGTTCCCTTCATCGAGAGACGACGTAAATCTATCGAAAGACGATAGGTTGAGGCAACGGTTGATCCGGCCCCGGACGCGGCATCCGGTGTTCGCGAGATGATGGGCGCTCTGTCGGTTCGGGGCCGCACGCGGCGTAGAGACGCACCGTCTCGGGGTGTCTCTGCGAAATCGCTCCACCCCTGACCTTCCAGTGGTAGCCGGCCTCGCGTGGGCGAACGTCATGAACGTGCATCGTGAGGCGGGCCATCAGCGTCATTCGTCGGTCCACTGTCGTTGATTGCTGAGCAAACAGCTTGTTGGCTGAGCAGCCAGCAGAGAGACTGGCGGCCGGGTGGCCACTACCCTCGACTCGTGCCCTCGCCCTACCCCCTGCGCACCGAACGGCTGGTGCTGCGAGTCATGCGCACCACCGATGCGGCGCCGTTCGCGGCATACCGCAACGACCCCGATGTCGCCCGGTACCAGTCGTGGGACCTTCCATTCACCGAGCAGGACGCACGCTCACTGCTCTCCGGGCAGGACGGCCGCGACGACGTGGGCCCAGGGCAGTGGACCCAGTTCGCGGTCGAGCGTGACGGCGAGCTGGTCGGTGATGTCTGCGCGCACATCGACAACACCTGCGGCGTGGCTGAGATCGGCTTCACCTTGGCGCGCATTCACCAGGGCCGGGGCTACGCCTCGGAGGCGGCGCAGGCGCTGGTCTGCGACCTCGTCCAGCGGGTAGGAGTGGTGCGGGTGCGCGCCGAGCTCGACCCCGAGAACATCGCCTCGCAACGAGTGCTCGAGAACGTCGGCCTGATGTACGAGGCGACGACGAAGAAGTCGTTCCTGTGGCGCGGGCAGTGGGCCGACAGCATGACCTATGGCGCCACCGGCCAGGAGTGCAGCGCCTGGGCCGACCGGCCTCACGACTCGCCCGAGCAGCTCCGCCTCGTACCGTTGACCCTGGAGAACAACCGGGGCTACTACGCGCTTCGCACCCACCACTCCCAAGAGCGCTTCGTCGCGCCGATGTCCTGGTCGTTCGCCGACGCACTCTTCCCCGAGGTGATCGACGGCGCCCCGGTGGTCCCACGGCTGTACGGCGTCGAGGCGGACGGCGAGCCGGTGGCGTTCGTGATGATCGCCGAAGTGACCCCGGCGCATCCGGAGCCGTACTTGTGGCGGTTGCTGGTCGACCGGCGTCACCAGCGCCGTGGCGTTGGCCGAGGCGCCCTCGACCTGTTGTGCGACCAGCTCCGTGCCGAGGATTGCACGACGCTGGTCACCAGCTGGGTGCCAGGCCAGGGAACACCTGCCCCGTTCTACGAGAAGTACGGCTTCTTCGAGACCGGCGAGATGGTGGACGGGGAGACCTTGGTCCGGTTGCGGCTGCGCGGGTCAAACCCGAGCGGCGACTGAACGTTCACCCCGCTGTCCGGATCCATCGCCGGGGAAGTCGGGCTCCAAGTTCGCCCGAATGCACCAATCCGAAGCCCGTCCAGAGGCCGATGTTGCCTTTGCCAGAAGCCTTTCACTGAAGGATTCGCGGCGCAGAGACGCGGGTCGGAGCCCGCCCTTGTGCCCGGCGTCCGAAGGGCCGAGGGTCGTCCAATGTGCCAGTGAGGGTGGGCAAGAGGACGCCGGGGGTGGTGTCGCGTGGTGGCTAGGGGAGGCGCCGTGACGCGAGGTTGTCGACGATCTGGGTGAGGCCTTGGATGCCGCTTGCTTGGGCCATGCTGCGGGAGACCTGCTGCGCGCGGTCCCGGTACCGGGGGTCGTCGAGCACGGTGCGGACGGCCTTGCGGACGGCGGCCGGTGTCGGTGTCGCGCTCCTGATGCGGCGGCCGACCCCGGACCAGGAGACGCGTCCGGCGACCTCGGGCTTGTCCTCCTGACCGCTGCTGGTCACGATGGGGACGCCGTATCGCAGGGCGTACTGGACGCCGCCGTAGCCGCCGTTGGTGACGTAGACGTCGGTCAGGGGCAGCAGCTGGTCGTACGGCAGGTACTGCGCCGCGCGGGCGTTGGGCGGCAGCGGGGGGAGGGTGTCGAGAGGCCGTCCTCCGGTGGAAGCCACGATGAGGATGTCGTCGTCGCCGGCGAGTCCCTCCAGGGTCGGGGCGATGACCTGCCGGTAGTCGCGGTTGGCGATCGTCCCTTGGGTGACGTGCACGACGGTGCGTGAGCCGTCGAGGTCACCCCACCAGGGTGGCAGGGCGGCCCGGGAGCCGGTGGCCGAGATCGGCCCCGCGAAGGACAGCGTCGCGGGGGCGTCCGATCGTGGGTACTCGAACTCGGGCACGGTGAACTGCACGATCGCGTCGGCGTGCCGGGGCCAGTCGAGGACCGGGAAGGGCAAGGGCGTGCCGTGCACCTGACGGTGCGCCTGGTCGGCGAGGTGCTCCGCGCCGGGGAACACCGTTCGTGCGACCACGGCGTTGAGCACGGCGTTGCGAAGTCGGCCCACGGGTCCTCGCAGCGGGGTCAGGCCCATCCCGTAGGGCGCGGTGTCCCGGCTGGAGATCGGCAGGGGCACCACACCGCACACCACGACCTGCGGCCGCGCGCCAATCGGGTGTCCCAGGAGCAGGGCGGCCCCGACCAGGGCCGGGTCGGCCAGCACCACGTCGGCGGGCTGGGCGGCGTGGGCTGCCATGACCGCCTCGTACTGGGCGCGTCCGGGTCTGACGAAGACGTTCTCCACGTCGAAGGCGAGCGACTTCACGCCCTTCAGGCCGGTGCGCTCCGGGAAGAGCTCACGCAGATCCTGCCGGTCGTCGAAGTCGGCCTCGGCAGGAAGAGGGAGATGCTCCGCGCCGCTGCCTTCGACCACGCCCGCGAACCGAGCCCCGGTGAGGAACCGCACGCGATCGCCCCTGGCGACGAGCGCGTCGGCGACGGTGAGCAGCGGGGTGACGTGGCCGTGGGCCGGAAACGTGGCGATGAGGATCGACGACATGGAACCCACCTCCCGGGCGGCGTCCCCTAGGATTGGGGAGCATCGAACAGTATTCATCACCATGAGGTGCTAGTCAATGTCGATCGACCACCCTGCAGCGACGCGCCGATACCGGTCGGATCTTCGTCGACACCAGGCGGCCGAGACCCGGCGGCGGGTGGTCGAGGCCGCCCTGGACCTGTTCGGCCGACGGGGCTTTGCGGCCACGACCTTCGCCGATGTGGCCAGCCAAGCCGGGGTGTCGGTCCAGACCGTGCAGAAGCACGGGCCCAAGACCGCGCTGCTCCGCGCGGCGGTCGAGCTGGCGGCGTTCGGGGTGGAGGGGGAGACCGACCTCTTCGACACCGACCTGGGCCGGGCCCTGCTCCAGATCGACGACCCGGACAGGCTCGCAGAGGCGCTCGGGGAGTCGATGCTCGCCATCAACGGGCCGACGGCGGCAGTATGGACGGCTTTCGTGGGTGTGGCGTACGGAGACCCCGAGCTGCGTTCTTTCCACCTCGAGTTCCTCGGGCTGGTCCAGGGTCAGGTGCACCGCTTGTTGGACTACGTCCACGGCCGCGGGTGGCTACGCACGGACGTCGCCTTCGATGCGCTCGTGGAGTCGTTCTGTGTGGTGACCAGCGTGGAGAGCTACGCACGCTTCGTCCTGCTGGACGCCCGCCCCCCGGAGGAGTACAGCTCGTTCGTGGCCCGCACCGTGCGAGCCACCATTCTCGCCACCTGACGACTCCCCGGCTTCAGCCACCGCACCCCGGCAGCGCCGCACAGCCGCGGCCCTCCCCCTTTCACGACACTCCACAAGCGCGATTCAACAGGTCCCCGGGCTCGGAGACCGACTGCCAAGCCAACCTCACCAGCCTGCGGCGGAGTGACGGATGTAGAAGTCTTGCCGAAGCCAACTGCCGGGTCGTGACGCCGAACAAGCGCACGCTCATGCAGCCGCTGTCACGACGTTCTCCTCAGGCGGCGAAAGGACGCAGCTCGTCGACTTCGCCGGGCGAGCGGATCACCGCATGAGCGGTTCCTAGGATCCGACTCCTGGCCCGGCTTCTCGTAGCAGGTTCAGTAGCGGCGGCGTAGTCTCCACCCCGCTGGTGAGGCACGAGCGGGGTGGTCGGGCCTGCGATGATGCCGACATGAGCGAGGCCGTGCAGCGGTACGTGGCGTTCTCGGATCGTCCCGACGGCGGCAACCCCGCCGGCGTCGTGCTCAATGCCGCCGGGCTGAGCGACGATCGGATGCTCGCGATCGCCGCCGAGCTCGGCTACAGCGAGACTGCCTTCCTGTCCGGCACCGACATCCGCTACTTCTCACCGCTGGCCGAGGTCCCGTTCTGCGGGCACGCGACGATCGCCACGGCGGTGGCCCTCGCGGAGCGCGATGGGCCCGGCGAGGTCGTCCTGGCCACGGCCAGCGGCCCGGTACCGGTCACGACCCGGCGCGATCAAGACGGTCGCATCCTGGCCACCCTCACCAGCGTGCCGGCACGCATCTCCGACATCGCACCGGCAGATCTGCTGGAGCTGCTGACGTCCATTGGCTGGGGCGCCGCCGACCTCGACCCCACACTGCCGCCACGCGTCGGCTACGCCGGCGCCTGGCATCCCGTGATCGCCGCGGCAACGCGCCAACGCCTCGCGGCGCTGGACTACGACTTCGACCGGCTGGCGACACTCATGGCCGCGCGCCAATGGACGACGATCCAGCTGGTCTGGCGCGAGGCCGAGACGCGCTTCCACTCGCGCAACCCGTTCCCGCCGGGCGGAGTCGTCGAGGATCCCGCGACCGGCGCCGCCGCCGCCGCGCTCGGCGCCTACCTGCGCGACCTGCAGCTCGTGCCATTACCCGCCACCATCACCATCAACCAGGGTGAAGATCTCGGGCGACCCGGCGAACTCATCGTGGGCATCCGCGCCGACCGAGCCGAGATCGAGGTCACCGGCACCGCCGTCGCGATCAGCTGAACTGCTACCCCAGAGCGGCACGCGCGAGACGTCGCGGCAGTTCCACGTATCGGCCGCGTGCACCGTTGCCCGAGAGTCGACCCTCGGCGCTTGGCGGCGAAGTGACGCACCTGAAGGCTCGCGCCCACGCCGTTCGGGATGTTCGCGGTACCGCCGATGAGCGGATCTCGTGCCCGGCGCGCAAGGCCCGACCTCTGGCAACCCGCCACGTCAGACTTTCGCGGCGTCCACCGGCGCCGCCGTCCACCGACTCGCGTCCCGGCCTCGACCCACGGCTGCAGCGCGGGCCTTCCTTTTCGCCGAGCGCCACGTCGCGGACCAGGCTCGTGAGTCTCTATCAAAGGTCGGATCCTTCTCTGGGGTGTGACGAGGGGTGATGTTGCCCTCCTGCCTCAGCAACGATGGGTGGCTGCGAGGAGACTGGTGTTGGTCGCCCGTGACGGGCCGAGTGCAGGCCCCGTCCCAGGCCGCCGGTGTCCAGGAGGTGTCGTGGGTGCGCCTGAATCGGCTGCGGATGGACGAGCTGGTCAACGCGTGGGTCGGCGGCAGAACCACACCGTTCCAGATGGGGCTGTTGGCCGTGTTCGAGGCCGGCCCCTTCGCCGGGGCGGACGGTTCCGTCGACGTCGACGTCGTTGCCCGAGAACTGGCAAAGAGGACGTCGCGCGTCCCGGAGCTGCGCCGCCGGGTCCTGTGGACGCACCTTGGCGAGGGCCGCCCGGTATGGGTCGAGGACCAAGACGACCTTGGTGAGCAGGTGGTGACCGCGGGCCCCGCACCAGGCCCCGACCTCGCCACGTGGGCTGCGAACCGCACCATCCAACCGCTGCGCCGCGACCGGCCCCTGTGGCGCGCCCACGTCGTAGCCGGGCTGCCGGGAGGAAGGTTCGCGGTCCTGCTGGTCGTGCACCACCTGCTCGCCGACGGCCTTGCGGGGATGCGGCTGCTCGCGTCGTTGTTGGACGCCGACGCCGACGCGGCGCGCTCGGACCCACCGCCCCGGAGCCCGAACCCGTTGCCGTCGCATCGGGAGCTGCTGTCGGACAACCTGCGCTCCCGACGGCGCTCGGGACCTCGTCGGCGCGCGCACCGCAGATCGCCCCGGGCAGGCGCGGGCCGAGCCATCGCCCAGTACCGGGAGGCGACCTCCGACCTGTCCCGCCCACTACCGCGGACCTCGCTGCCCCGCGTGGTCGGTCCGAGCCGGCGGATGAGCGTTGCCGCCGCTCCACTCCAACCGCTGCGCGCCGCCGCCCACGCTCAGAAGGCCACGATCAACGACCTCCTCCTCGAGGCGGTGACCCACGGGCTGCGGGACCTGCTCACCGCGCGAGGGGAATGCCGCGAGTCGATGTTCGTCAGAACCATCGTCCCGGTCGCCTTGGACCATTCGCGTCAAGCCGCCAGCCTCATGGTTGTGGACCTGCCAGTGGGTGACCCAGACCCGACGCGCCGACTCGCCGCCATCACCCAGCGGACCCGGGCCCGCAAGGCCCACCTGCGGGCCACCCACGGCACGACGCCAGACCTGTTGTCGCTGCCGGTCCCGGTCGCCAGGGTGTTCGTTCCCTGGGCCCGCCGACGTGGCAGCGCCAGAATCCACCTGTCCGTCACCAACGTGCCCGGGCCACCGGCCACGCTCTGGTTCGCCGGGGCCCGGCTCGTCGAGGCCGTCCCCGTCCCGCCCCTCGTGCCGTTGGTCGGCCTAACCGTGGCCGCCCTGTCCTACACCGACCGGCTCACCGTGGCCGTCAACGCCGACGGTGCGGTTCGCGACCTCGACATCCTCACAGACGGCATCACCACCGCACTCGCGCACTGGGCCACCGACGAACGGCGTCCCGGCCTCGGATGACAGCAACGGGCCCCCGAGCAGCTCCGCCTCGTCCGGTCACGCGAGCACATCAGCCCAGACGGGCGCTGTAACCGGCAGTAGCCATGATCTGCGCAGGCAACGGAATCCGGGCACACCATCCCCGAAGTGCTCTCGCTTCACAGCGTCGCGGGTCATGTGCAGGCGTCTGGGAACAGTGCGCGCCACGCGGCGATGAGACGCACCGCGATCCGTCCAGACATGGCACCTTACGATCGCCTGCATGACCGCTCCTGTGTACGTCGTCCTTGGTGCCGGCCCCGGTCTGGGTCTCTCGGCCGCTCGCCGCTTCGCGCGAGGCGGGTACGCCGTGACGCTTGTCGGCCAGAGCGTGGAGCAGATGGAGCCGTTGGCTCAGGCTCTTCGCGAGGAGGGCTTCGATGCCGAACCCGACGGTGTAGAGCTGACCGACGCCGACGATGTCACCAGGCTGATCACCGGCATCGGCGAGCGGCACGGACGGATCGACGTCCTCCACTTCAACCCGAGCGCCTTCCGGCAGGTGGACGCGCTGCACCTGACCACCGCTCAGCTCTTCGAGGACCTCGCTGTCGGCGTCGCCCCGGTGCTGCCGGCGGTGCAGGCGGCCAAGCCGTTCATGCCGGCCGGGGCCCGGGTGCTGGTCACCGGGAGCCAGGCAGCCGACACGCCGTGGCACGAGGCGCCGTCGCTCGGCATGCAGAAGGCGGCGGTGCGCAACCTCGTGATCAGCCTGGACGCGACGCTCGCGACTGACGGGATCCGGGCGGTCGCTGTCCAGGTGAACGGCGTGCTCGCGAAGGAAGGGCCCTTCTCGCCGCCACAGGTGGCAGAGGCGTTGTACGCCGCCACCGTGCGTCCTGACGACGGCTGGACCGCCCAGGTGCCCTACGACGGTTGACCCAAAGGCGTCCAACCTTCGTGGTCGGCTTGGACGTGCGCACCCTCGTTCCGGCCCCCCTGGGCGGGCCTCGGCCGCCTCGCGGCTACTTGACGATTGTCGGTAGGGCCGGTGTCTGGCCAGACTCGGTCCAGGTGCTCGGCGGGAGGCTCCCTTCGCGGCTGCCCACCAGCGTGACCGGTGTGGCTCTCCTGCGGTCTGCTCCCCCGCCGGGCACCGTTGCCGGTGCGTGGCTCCAGAGGGGACTGCCCAGCTCTCAGTAGCAATGCCCGCCCGGCGTCAACCAACCAGCGACGGCGGGAAGGCGAAGCTCATGGCGAGGGCGTTCACCGGGGTTGATCCCCACAGCGCCGTCCCCAGAACGGCATCTCGGCGGTTCCGTCACAGGCGAATCGGTTGCGTCGCCCCAGCCAGCTGGGGCGACGCAACGCCTCCGCTGCCGTGTCGTACCCGTCTTCGGCCCGGAGCACTATCGGCGAACCCCAGTGCGACGGCCGCCAGACGTCGCGCTAACGGTTCACGTAACCGGCCGCGCAGGCAGCGGCCTCAGCAGCAGTGCCGTAGACGAACAGCGCGTTGTGCTCGCCGGCCTGCCCAAGGTGGACCAGCACGTGCAGCGGGTGCATGCGCGAGGCCGTCGGAGCGATATCCACGTTCGGGTTGTTCTCGAACACCGACAGCGGCAGCACCACCGCCTCCTCGCCAGCGCCCTCCGCGAGGACGACGCACTGGCCGTTCCCCACTACCTTGGCGTGAGTGTGGTCAGCGAAAGCCGCCGGGGACAGCGTGATCAACAGCCCTCCCGTCGCCACAGCGACAAACGCCGCACGGATTGCCGATTGCGTTTTCATGTGAAGCTCCCCTCGTCGATTCACATCGGCGGCATCGCCGACGCAAAAAGGTTGCCAGCGAGCGTCCGCGTTGACAACTCCCGTGACGAAGCCGCGGCCCAGGATGACGGTCCTGGCCGGTGGGTAGGCGTCAGCTGGACTGCGCAGCTCGCTCCATGGCGCGTTCGAGGGCGTTGGGGAACCGTTGTTGGAAGTCCAAGACGGCGACCCACTCCGGCGTGACGTAGACCCGGGTCATCTGCGGAGAGATCTGCCGCAGGTTCTCCAGCCAGGCGCGACCTGCCTGCTCCCCCTGCGTCCGCAGGGTCATGGCCTCGTACTCCGGGGCGACCCCGTCGACGACGTCGGTGCGCACGCTGCCCCGGATCTGGAGCACGTTGTAGGGCATCGTGTCGGTGTCGATCGAAACGGCGACTTTTGTTCCATCGTTCAACGCCTTTGTCTTGGGCGCATCCGGCGGAGTGCCGAGCACGATCTCCGTCCCGTTCCAGTGGAACCCGATGGGCACGACTCGAGGGGTCCCGTCGGTCCAGACGTAGGCCAAACGGGCGGGCGCCGTTGACAGCAGCAGGCGTTGAGCCACGGGGTGCTCGAGCAACGCGAGGTCACCTTGACGTGTCGTCATAGCCACTCCTTCGAAAGCTGCGGCAGAACCCCCTTGCCCTATCCAGATTCCTCTCGTCGCAGGTTGGGGTCAATGTCCGGCTGACTGATCTGAACGAGTCGCCATGAGGCTCGGTACCTGCATTGAGCGGCACGCCTACCGCCTCGCGACGCCAACGTTTGCTCCGGTATCTACAAACCGCAGTGTTCCCGTCGGCGCAGGACAGCCGGTAGTCGAGCCCCTCACGGGACTGTGCGCGGCAATTGTGCCGGTGCCGCAGCATTGCCTCCGCCAAAGCGAGGTTCGTCGTCGCTCGGCACGCGCCTACCTCGATGCCGGCCACCGTCGCACGTGCCAGGCTGGCGTCGGGGTTCCCCCGGTCGCCGCGGTCCGCCACCATCAGGTGATGGGCGAACAACGGTCGGCTCGTTCCGCTGGAGCGTGGCAGGTCTTCGTCATCTTGGGCGCCGTGCTCGGCGTTCATGCGGTGTACCTAATGGTGCTGCCGTCCGCGGATCCGGAGCACTGGAGGGCGTACACCACCGACCCGGAGATGCTCGGCTACCTTCGCGATGAGTTCCGCTCGTCCGGGGCTTTCCAACTCGGGTTCTCGATCTTCGCCATTGTCGTGTCGGGCCGATGGTTCCGGGCCGGAGATCCGTATGCATGGGCGGTCCTGTGGTTCTACCCGCTCCTGTTCACCTGGCAAGCGTTAACGACGTGGGCAACGGGCCTGTGGGTGGTGCTGTGGCTCGTCGCCGTGGCCGCGCTGCTGGCATCACGGCCCCGGGCGGGCGCAGGGCCCGAGACGACCACGGGCTGAGTCCATCGTTGTCCGGCAAGGCCGCCCATCTGAGGGAAAGGCGGCGTTGTGACGCACGTGGATGCCGAGGAATAGCCCTCTGAGAACGCCCCGAACCTGACCCTGGTGCGCCGCTTGAGTGGGCTGCGTCGTGCCATCCTTCCGCGCATGTGGTGGCTCGCGGTCGCGTGGATTGCCTGCTCGGTGGTGGCGTTCTTCCTGCCCCACCTGGTGTGGAGCGTGGCATCCAGCGTGAGGAACCGGCGCCGCACCGCAGACCGCCAGCGAAGCGACTCCTGACGGAGCCCGAGCGGGCGGACACGCCACCGGGTCACCGAGTTACGGGTCACGGGAAGGAAGCTGCTTCAGGGAGGAGGCGGCCGACATGGTTCGGGTGGACGGCACCGAGGCGGGATCGTCGAGCTGGTCCGCGTGGGAAGGAGCGGCCGCCGTGCGCGACGCGTGTGCAGGGGCGCGACGCGCACGGCGGCCCGGGGCCTGTACCGCCTCGATGACAGGCCCCCCATGGGCCGCCGATCCGTTGTACCAGCAGGGTAGGTACGGCGGGTCGGCGGTTCCTCGCCCTCTGGCTCAAGGCTTGGTTACGGAACTCCCCATCCCGTACTGGCCGGAATGCTACTCCCGGTGGTCTCGGCAGGGAATGGCCCGAGGAATTGGTGTATCCGCAAAGGGCCGAAAATGCCCAGCCCGGACTGTGGACAGTTTGTTGGAACGCTGTATTGCGGCGCCCCGGGTGCGTTGTAATGGGCGCAGCCGCCCTCCATGGGGCGGTGAGCGCTGAAGGAGACGGCGCGAGCGACCAACGGGGGTGGGTTGCCTTGCCAGTCCCTCCCCCCATAGAGGCCGCCGTGCGTGGGTGTGTCGCAGGGGCGCGTCCACAACGGCCAAGGGCCCGGAGCTGCTGAGCGGCGACGGGTCCCGACGGGCCGTCGACTCGTCCGCCTACAGGGAGGCGGGATCGGGTCGGCGGCCCGTTGCCGCCCAGGGAGAGGTGCACCTGGTGATGACCGACACCGCGGCACTGGGCGGACCCGACTCGGGGAGAACCGGATCGTCTTCGCCGAACTCGAGGCCTGGAGACTGCGATCTTCATCGCCGAGGTGGCTGGCCGCACCCGGGACACGCGAACGCCGCGCGATGGCGGGGCTCAGTGCATCGGATCGTGCGGCCCGTGCGCGAGCACGAGGGTGCGCTCCTCCGGGCCGAGACCGGCCGCGGCCCTGGCCTGCAGGTCCGCGATCGTGCTGGGACCGGCTCGCACGAAGCGCCCTGACCAGGCGTCCAGCCCACCCGAGACGAGCGCGAGGACCAGGTCGGTGACGTCGGCCGGGTCGGTCCAGTCGGTGCGCCCGGCGTGGACGGCCATCCCCGCCGTCATGTCCGTGCACACGACGCCGGGCATGAGGTCGAAGGCCCGGATGCCGCGGTCCCACCCGGCAACGTGCGTCGAGCCCGTGATACGCGAGAGGGCAGCCTTGCTGACGTTGTAGCCGCTGGTGACCTCGCCAGGACGGAGAGCCGCGCCGCTGTTGACGTTGACGATCCGACCGCTACCGGAGGCGATCATGTGCGGTGCGACGAGCCAGGTCATGAGGTAGGGGCCGAGGACGTTGACCTCTTGGACGTGCCACCACTCCTCGGGGTCGGAGGCGAACAGGTCGACCTCAGCGTCGATGACACCGGCGTTGTTGACGAGCACGTCGACGCGACCGTGCCGCGCCACGATCCCCTCGACCCAGAAGGTGAGACTTGCCCGGTCGGTGATCGGCGCGACCGTGCTCGAACCCCGCTCGACGGTGTACCCGGCGTCCTCGAGGGCGTCGGCTAAGTTCCGTCCGATCCCCCGGGAGGCGCCGGTCACGATGGCGACGTGGGGACCACGACGGCCCTCGACCGCAGCGGGCTCCGGCGTCACCTCTCCTTCGTCGTCGACCCGAAGGTGCATGGGGGCGATCATGCCCGTTGCACGGCCCCGACGGCTAGGGTCGCCGGCCGCACCGCCGTGTCGTGCAGCGCGCACGCCGCGCATCGCCAGCGATCGGCGCTTCGGACGACCCACGCACTCGCGTCGGGGTGGGCGGCGGCGCCAATCACATGGCAAGGCAGACCGAGTCCGCCACGGTGACGGCCTAGAAGGTATGCAGTGACCGCTCGGGGTGTCTTAGTAGGTGCCGGCCGGGTCTTCGAGCCGGGGCCGGGATGTTCGTGGGGGCCGCGACGTGGGTGCGGACCATCCAGGCCCCCAGCCGCCGGTTCAGATCGAAGCGCGATTGCAGGCCGTGATCGAGGGGCTGTCGGCGTGTCATTCTGGGCGGTAGGACGCGCCTCGGGGACCAGCGGGCATCGGCAGATCGGGGACATCGGATACTCGGCAGCGTGGATCCGATTTGGCCGTATGGCACGACGCGGCTGCCCATCCGAATGCGTCGCGGCCGCACTCCAGGGGTCACCCCCGGCACCCAGCCCTCGCGCTCAACCCTGGCACTGAGGCCGGCGCCCTCGGTCGGGAACGTCTGAAAGTTGCTGCGGACCGGGTTCGGTCCGAAGACGGTGTCTAGGCCTCTGAA
>CAVWRI010000018.1:0-32852 GCA_963757405.1 uncultured Actinomycetota bacterium | reverse complement strand
GCAGGGCCGCCAGCGGCAGGCCGTGCACGCGGAACTCGGCGTCCTCCACCACCTGGGCCTCGGGCCCGAACCCACGGCCCGCGCCGGGCTCGCCGAGGAGCACCTCGCGGAACCAGAGCTCCTCCGTCCAGCGCAGGTGGGACAGGATGCCGGCCACCGTCATGAGCGGTGAGGTCGGCACGACGACGCGGTGCGCGTCCGCGTCCGACAGCCCCTCGCACTTCATCCGCACGATGCCCCGCTGGAGGTCGAACCAGCCGAGCAGCTGCTCGCGCTCGTCCGCGGTCCGTGATGGTCTCGTCCTCGTCGCCGGCATGGCCCCACCGTGGCACCCTCGGCGGTGGTCGGCAACGGCATTCGGCCCACCCGACCCCGGGTGAGGGCGTCGACGGGGTCGTGGGACGCTGACGCCATGACGACGCTCGACGGCGGCCGCGCCGGGCTGCTCCCGCGGTGGGGCGCCGTCGTCGCCCGGCGGGCGACGGCCGTCGTCGTCTTCTGGGTGGTCTTCGTCGTCGCCGGGTTCGCGGTGGCGCTCGGGGCCGTCGGGACACCCAGCCTCTTCGACCGGCTCGACAGCGGCGAGATCACCGTCGACGGCGAGAACCAGCGCGGCCGCGAGCTCCTCGCGCAGGGCGGTGCCACCGGCTTCAGCACCTACACGCTCACCCTCACCGGCGTCGACCTCACCGACCCGGCCGTCGCGAGCGCCGCCGCGCGGGCCGCGCAGGACCTCAGCGCGGTCGAGCACGTCGAGTCGGCCGTCAACCCGTTCGTCGTGGCCCGAGGGCCCGACGAGCCCCCAGGCCGCTGCGCTGGTGCTCGACGGCGACCCGGCATCCGGCGGCTTCGCGACGGTGGTGACCTTCGACGGCTCGATCACCGCCGAGCAGGAGGACGCCGCGACCGCGCAGGTGGATGCCGTCCTCGACCGGCTCGCGGAGGACACCGGCGCCGGCGGTGCGCAGCGCGGCGGCCTGCGCACCCTCGTCGACCGGATCATCGAGCAGGTCAAGACCGACGGCCAGCGCGGCGAGGGGATCGCGCTGCCGGTGAGCTTCCTCGTCATGGTCGTCGTCTTCGGCGGCTTCCTCGCCGCCGGGTTCCCCGTGTTCGGGGCGGTCGCGTCGATCGCGGGGGCGCTCGTGTCGCTGCTGGCGTTCTCCTACGTCCTCGACCTCGACGCCACGGTGGTCAACGTCGTCACCGTGCTCGGCCTCGGCCTGTGCATCGACTACGGCCTGCTCGTCGTGAGCCGCTTCCGCGAGGAGATGCGCGCCCTCCTCGACGGCGCCCCCGTGGCCGACGCGACCCGGGAGCAGGTCGTCGGTGTCGTCGCGACGACCATGGACCGGGCCGGCCGCACCATCGTGTTCTCGGCGCTCATCGTCGCGATCTCGCTCGCCGGGCTCGTCGTCCTCGAGATCCCCTTCATCCGGGCCGTGAGCGCCGCCGGGGTCTCGGTCGTCCTCGTCGCCCTCGCCGTGGCCCTCTCGCTGATCCCGGCGCTGTGCGCGCTCGGCGCCCGCCGGCTCCTGCGCCGCGGCACCGAGTCGTCCGGCGACGTCGGTGTCTTCTCGCGGCTCGCCGAGGTCGTCCACCGGGTGCCGTGGCTCGTCATCACCGTCGTGTCGGCCCTGCTCGTCGTGCTCGCGCTGCCGGCGCTGCGGCTCGAGCTCACGTCGTCCGGCGCCGAGCTGCTGCCCGTCGGCACGCCCGAGCGCACCTTCTCCGAGGACCTGCGCGAGGGCTACCCGCTGCTCGCGGGTCCCGAGGTGCTCGTCGTGACCCGGGCGCCGGCGGCCGAGGTCGAGGCCTGGGCGGCCACCGCGGGCGACCGCCCGGGCGTCGAGTCGGTGGACCCCGTGCGCACCCTCGACGGCGGCATCACCACGGTCGGGTTCCAGACCGGAGACACCGGCACCGGCGACAACAGCCGGGCCCTCGTCGACTCGCTGCGCGCCGACCGGCCGCCGTTCGCGGACGCCCACGTCGTGGGCCAGGCGTCCGGCATCCTCGACTTCCGCGCGACGGTCGCCGAGCGCGCGCTCTGGGCGATCGGGTTCGTCGTGCTCGCGACGCTCGTGCTGCTCTTCCTCATGACCGGGTCGGTCGTCATCCCGGTCAAGGCGCTCGTCATGAACGTGCTGTCGCTGGGAGCCGCGCTCGGCGTCACGGTCTGGATCTTCGAGGACGGCCACCTCGAGGACCTCCTGCGCTTCACCTCGACGGGCGCGCTCGAGAACACCATCCCGCTGCTCGTGCTCGCGTTCGGGTTCGGCCTGTCGATGGACTACGAGGTCTTCCTCCTCTCCCGGATCGTCGAGCTGCACGAGCAGGGGTACGACACGCGCACGGCCGTGACGCTCGGCCTCCAGCGCTCGGGCCGGATCATCACCTCGGCGGCCCTGCTCATGGGCATCGTCTTCGCCGGCTTCGCCGCCGGCGACCTCCTCGTGATGAAGCAGACCGGCGTGGCCCTCGTCCTCGCGATCGCCATCGACGCGACGCTCGTGCGGATGCTGCTCGTCCCGGCGACGATGTCGGTGCTCGGCTCGGTCAACTGGTGGGCGCCGCGACCGCTGCGCAAGCTCCACGAGCGCTGGGGCATCACCGAGTGAGCGCCGTCCGCACCCTCTCGACGGCCGAGGACCTCGTCGAGGCGACCGGCGGCCACCCCGTCGCCGTCCTCGACGTCGGGGCCGGCTTCGTCGCCCCGGCGTATGCCGTGGGCGCCGGTACCGGTACGGCGGTCGCCTTCCACCGCCGCTCCGACCACGGGGTGCCCGGGAGCGCGGCGATCGGCACGGCATCCGGTCTCGCGGCGCTCCTCGACGCCCCGGTCGTGCGTGGCTGGCTGACCGGTGGAGGCAACCGCCACCTCAGCGTGCCGCGGGGGCTCGAGGACGTCGTCGCCGAGCGCCTGGACGTCGGAACCCGCGGGGGCGAGTGGGACTGGATGTGGACCCGGCAGGCGCCGCCGGAGGTGCCCGGCGAGGAGCACGTCGTCGTGCTCGACCCGTCCGACCGGGCCGAGGCCGAGGAGTTCCTCACGGCGCACAGCCCGCGCACGCACGGCCAGCCGTTCGCCCGGGAGGGGCAGCGGTGGGTCGCGGTACGGGAGCCGGCCACCGGCGCGCTCCTCGCGGTCGGGGGCAGCGAGCCGTGCCAGGCCGGCACCCCGACCCTCGCGGGCATCGCCGTGGCGCAGGACCGGCGCGGGCAGGGCTGGGGGGCGGCGGTGACAGCCCACCTCACCCGGCTGGCGGTGGAGGAGACCGGCGCCTGCGCGCTCGGGATGTTCGCCGACAACGACACCGCCCGCCGGGTCTACCACCGCCTCGGGTTCACGACCGGGATGGAGTGGACGAGCCGCTGGTTCGGCTGACGAGGGGGTGGGCGCCACCGCTCCGGTTCCCCCGCGGCGATCCCGCCGTGGCGTCCGTGCGCGTGCCTATCGTGGGCAGGTCCCCACCCGAGCGAAAGGCCACCGATGTCCACCATCACGAACGGCTCCGTCTCCCTGCACGTCGAGGACACCGGCGGCGACGGACGCCCCGTCGTCCTCATCCACGGCTGGCCGCTCAGCGCCGCGTCATGGTCGGAGCAGGTCCCGGCCCTCACCGCGGCCGGCTACCGCGTCGTGGCCTACGACCGTCGCGGCTTCGGGGAGTCCGACCAGCCCGGCGCCGACTGCACGTACGGCTACGACACCCTCACGAGCGACCTCGACGCGGTGCTGCGCGAGCTCGACCTGCGCGACGCCACCCTCGTGGGCTTCTCGATGGGCGGAGGCGAGGTCGCCCGCTACATCGGCACGCACGGCGAGGAGCGGGTGCACAGCGCCGTCTTCGCGGCCGCCATCCCGCCGTGCCTCAAGCAGGACGACGAGCACCCCGACGGCGCGCTCGACGACGCCACCGTCGAGGGAATGCAGGCCGGCCTGGCGGCGGACCCCGAGGGCTTCCTCGACCAGTTCACGCGGAACTTCTTCAGCGCCGACGGCGAGCTGAAGGTCAGCGACGCCCAGCGGCAGGAGGCGATGCGGCTCGCGCGGCAGGCCGACGTCCACGCCGCCGGGCAGTGCATCCGGCTCCTGGGTCGAGGACTTCACCGGGGACCTCGCGAAGGTCACCGTGCCGACCCTCGTCGTCCACGGCGACAGCGACGGCATCGTGCCGCTCGAGAAGTCCGGGCAGCGCACGCACGCGCAGGTCGCCGGCAGCGAGCTGCACGTGATCGCCGACGGGCCGCACGGCATCAACGCCTCGCACGCGCGACGAGTTCAACCGGGTGCTGCTCGCGTTCCTCGAGCGGTAGCGGCCGGGTCAGTCGAAGTCGTCCGCCGTGTAGCCCTCGCTGGGCTCCACGAGGACGAGCCAGTTGCCGGAGTTGTCCCGGCACAGCGCCTCGGTCCCGTACGGCCGCTGCGACGGGGGCTGGAGGAACTCCACGCCCTTGGCCGACAGCTCCTCGAAGGTCTTCTGGCAGTCGTCGACCGTGAGCCCGATCCCGGGCATCCCGCCCTCGTCCTGGGAGCGCCGGATCGCCTCGACCATCTCCGCGGCGAGCGGCGGGCCGGGCAGGGCGAGGTTGACCTGGAGCTCGGGCTGGGCGGGGTGGACGACCGTGCACCAGCGGTACCCGTCGCCGAGGGTGATGTCGTCCTTCTCCTCGAAGCCGAGGACATCGGTGTAGAACTTCTTCGACTCGTCCTGGTCCTTGACGAAGACGCTGACGATGCTGATGTTCGTGATCATGGCTCGAGCGTAGGAGCGTCCCGTGGCGCTCGTGCTTCTCCCCGATTGCGGACCCTGCGACGCCTCGGGCCGCCGCGTCTCGGCCAGGCCCCACATGAAGACGAAGCACCCCGGGATGTGGGGCGCGCCCGTGGCGTAGCGGCGCTGGAACTCGGTGGGCGACTCCCCCACGACCTCGCGGAAACGGGCGCTGAACGACCCCAGGCTCGTGAACCCGACCGCGTGGCACACCTCGGTGACGGTGAGGTTCGTGGCCCGCAGGAGGTCCTGGGCCCGCTCGATCCTGCGCTGCGACACGTAGGCCGCCGGCGTGACCCCGTACGTCGCGCGGAAGAGCCGGAGGAAGTGGTAGCGGCTCAGCCCCGCGACCGAGGCCATCGTGTCGAGGTCGACCGGCTCGGCGTAGTGCCGGTCGGCGTGGTCGCGGGCCCGGCGCAGGTGCACGAGCACGTCACCCGGCGCACGGGGTTCCCGCGACCCGCCCACGGCCTCAGCTCTGGTTCGGGCTGACCTCGGGCGCGCCCTGGGGGGCCGGCGCCGAGGCCGGGGGCGTGCTGTCGATGCCGGCCTCCTTGCGCTGCTCCGGGGTGATCGGCGCCGGGGCGTCGGTCAGCGGGTCGTAGCCGCCCCCCGACTTCGGGAAGGCGATGACGTCGCGGATGCTGTCGAAGCCGCCGAGCAGCATGACGATGCGGTCCCAGCCGAACGCGATGCCGCCGTGCGGCGGCGCGCCGAACTGGAAGGCGTCGAGGAGGAACCCGAACTTCTCCTGGGCCTCCTCGCCGGACAGGCCCATGACCCTGAACACCCGCTCCTGCACGTCGCGGCGGTGGATACGGATCGACCCGCCGCCGATCTCGTTGCCGTTGCAGACCATGTCGTAGGCGTAGGCGAGCGCCGGGCCGGGGTCGGTGTCGAAGGTGTCGAGGAACTCGGTCTTCGGCGAGGTGAACGCGTGGTGCACGGCGGTCCACGCCCCGGCGCCGACGGCGACGTCACCCGCGGCGACGGCATCCGCCGTCGGCTCGAACAGCGGTGCGTCGACGACCCAGAGGAAGCTCCACGCCTGCTCGTCGATGAGCGCGCAGCGGCGGCCGATCTCCAGGCGGGCGGCACCGAGCAGGGCACGCGAGGGCTTGGTCGCCCCGGCGGCGAAGAACACGCAGTCGCCGGGCTGGGCGCCGACGTGCTCGGCCAGGCCGGCGAGCTCGGCCTCGGAGAGGTTCTTGGCGACCGGCCCGCCGAGGGTGCCGTCCTCCTGGACGAGGACGTACGCGAGGCCGCGCGCGCCGCGCTGCTTGGCCCACTCCTGCCAGGCGTCGAGCTGCTTGCGCGGCTGGCTCGCGCCGCCGGGCATGACGACGGCGCCGACGTACTCGGCCTGGAAGACCCGGAACGGGGTGTCGGCGAAGTAGTCGGTGCACTCGACGAGCTCGGTGCCGAAGCGCAGGTCGGGCTTGTCGGTGCCGAAGCGGCGCATCGCCTCGGCGTAGGTCAGCCGCTCGAACGGCGCGTGGAGGTCGACCCCGATGAGCGACCAGATCTCGCGGACGACCGCCTCGCCGAGCTCGAGGACGTCGGCCTGCTCGACGAAGCTCATCTCGATGTCGAGCTGGGTGAACTCGGGCTGGCGGTCGGCGCGGAAGTCCTCGTCGCGGTAGCAGCGGGCGATCTGGTAGTAGCGCTCCATGCCGGCGACCATGAGCAGCTGCTTGAACAGCTGGGGGCTCTGCGGCAGGGCGTACCAGCTGCCCGGCGCGCAGGCGCGCGGGCACGAGGAAGTCGCGGGCGCCCTCGGGCGTGGACCGGGTCAGCGTCGGGCGTCTCGATCTCGACGAAGTCGCGGGCTTCGAGCACCCGGCGGGCGGCGGCGTTGACCTGCGAGCGCAGGCGGAGGGCGTGGCCGGCCGACTGGGTGCCCGGGCGGCGCAGGTCGAGGTAGCGGTGCTTGAGCCGCGCCTCCTCACCCACGGTGACGCGCTCGTCGACCTGGAACGGCAGCGGTGCCGCCGGGTTGAGCACCTCGATGAGTGTCGCGACGACCTCGACCTCGCCGGTCGGCAGGTCGGGGTTGACGTTGCGCTCCTCGCGCGCGGCGACCTCGCCGACGACCTTGACGACGTACTCGCTGCGCAGCTCGTGCGCGGCCCCGGTGAGCACCTCGTCGCGCGCCACGACCTGCACGACACCGCTCGCGTCACGCAGGTCGATGAACGCCACCCCGCCGTGATCACGCCGCTTCGCCACCCACCCGGTGAGGGTGACGGTCTGGCCGGTGTGAGTGGCACGCAGGGTGCCGGCCTCGTGGGTGCGGAGCACGGGTGATCCTTTACGTCGTGGTCGTGGGGTGCGGATGCCGTGCCTCGCCGGCCCTTCGGGCCTCCGGTGCACGGACCGGCCCAGTCTACGGAGGTCGCCGCGCAGGTCCGAACGGGTTCCCGACGGGTGCCGGTCGCGAAGTCAGGGCGTGCTCGCGTGCCGGGAGCAGGCAGAGCTCGTTGCCCGAGGGGTCGGCGACGACCCGCCACGGGAGGTCGCCCCAGTCGGGGTGCAGCTCGTGCCCACCCAGCTCGACGACGCGGGCGAGCACGGCATCCGCCTCGTCGCCGGTCTCGAGGCGGATGTCGAGGTGGATCCGGTTCTTCGACGGCCCCTTGGCCCGCGGTTCGGCGCAGAGCTCGAGGAGCGGGCCCCTGCCGGACCGGTGGCGCAGGGCGGCGGGCATCGCCGAGTCGACCGGCTCCCACCCGGACAGCTCGGCCCAGAAGGCCGCGTCCCGCTCGGGGTCGGCGCTGTCCAGCGGCAGCGCGGCGATCGGTCCGGACTCGGCGTACTCCGGCCGCTCCTCCATGACGCAGAAGGGGTTGCCCTCCGGGTCGGCGAGCACGACCCACGGCACGCCGCGCTGGCCGATGTCGAGGTGGCGGGCGCCGAGGGCGAGGGCGCGCTCGACGACCTCGGTCTGGCGCGCGCCGCCACTGATGTCGAGGTGGAGCCGCGGGTGCTCCGTGACCGGCTCGGTGACCCGCTGGACGCAGACGTCGAGCACCGGCCCGTCGGGGACCGTCAGGCGCGTCTCGTAGGCGTCGGGCTCGTCGAGCAGTGGGGTGCACCCGAGCAGGGCCTCCCAGAAGCGGCCGATGAGGCCCGCGTCACGCGCATCGAGGCTGATGTTCTCGAGGTACATCTCCCTGTCGTACCACGCCGCCCGGGTCCGAGGATGCGCGGCGGCGACGGCATCCGTGTCAGGGTGGAGGGGACCGCCGCCCCCGTCGTGAGCCCTGTCGTGACTGCCCCACTCCCCCGCCGCACCGCCCTCCGCTCCGCCGCGCTCGCGGTGGGTTCGGTCGGGCTCGCGACCGCGGGTGCGGCCTGCTCCGCGCGCGACGAGCCGTCGGCGTCGGCGCGACCGACCGCGGGCGGTGGCTCGGCCCCCACCCCGGTGGCCGCCGTCGTCCAGGCGGCGCAGGCCCGGGCCGGGACCGTGGATGCCGCCGCGTCGCCCCACGAGCAGTCGGTCGCCGCGTCGCGTGCGCTGCTCGACGGGGCGGGCGTCGTCGTCGTCGCGTCGACCCCGGAGGACCTTCCCGCGGCCACGGCGACCGCGCGGCGCCTGGGGCTCGCCCTGCTCGTCGCCGGGCCGCAGCTCGCCGCCGAGCTCGACCGGCTCGGGACCCACACCGTGGTGCAGGTGGGCCGGCCGGCACCCGATGCCGTTCCGCTCCGCGCCCCCGGCCGCGAGGTCGTGCGCGCGACGGACCTCGACGCCGTCGCGGACCTGGCGGGGGTACCCCACCGCCCCGTCGGCCAGGGCGCCGCTGCCGTCCTCGCCCCGGACGCGTCGGTGCCGCCGGCGGTCGAGGCGACGCTCGAGGCGGTGAAGGCCGAACGGATCTCCTTGGGGCACAGCGATCCTCGCCGCTCCCCGGCATCCTTCGAGGCGCTCCGGGCCGGGGACGGGCCCGTGCTCGGGATCGGCGAGGGCATCGACGACGTCGACCTGCTGGCCCGACGGGTCCGGACCGTGCGCCGCGCCCAGGAGCTTCCGGGCGGTGGGCTGCTGCCCTTCCCGGGCCGGCGGATGGTCGCCCTCTACGGCCACCCCGGCACGGCATCCCTCGGGGTCCTCGGGGAGCAGTCGACCGCCGCGACGGTCGCCCGCGCGGCGGACCTCGCGAGGGAGTACGGCCGGCTCACCGACACCCCGGTCGTCCCGGCGTTCGAGCTCATCGCCACCGTCGCGACCCGGTCCAAGGGCAAGGACGGGACGTACTCCGTTCGCACGCCGGTGCGCCGCCTGCTCCCGTGGGTGCAGGCCGCCGAGCACGCCGGCACCTACGTCGTCCTCGACCTGCAGCCGGGTCGCAGCGACTTCCTCGACCAGGCCAAACGGTACGAGGAGCTGCTCAGGCGCCCCTGGGTCGGGCTGGCGCTGGACCCGGAGTGGCGGCTCGGGCCCCGCGACAAGCCGCTCCAGCGGATCGGCTCGGTGGGCATCGACGAGGTCAACCGGGTCGGCGCGTGGCTCGCCGGGCTCGTCCGTGAGCACGACCTGCCGCCCAAGGTCGTGACCCTGCACCAGTTCCGGCGCTCGATGATCGGCGAGCGCGAGCGGCTCGACACCTCGATCGACGAGGTGCAGTGGCTCGTCCACGCCGACGGCCAGGGGCCGCAGCACGCCAAGCAGGAGACCTGGGGGGCGCTGCGGCGTGACCTGCCCGACGGGGTCTGGCTCGGCTGGAAGAACTTCGTCGACGAGGACACCCCGATGCTGTCACCGGAGCAGACGATGGCGGGGGTCCGCCCGACCCCCTGGTTCGTGTCGTACCAGTAGCGCGGTCAGCCGATGGCGGCGTCGAGCCGGTCCGCCAGCTCCGGCCACAACGTGGCGCTGTAGCCCGCCGTGAGGTGGTGCTCGTCGCGGTACATGATCTGCCCGGTCGGGGACACGACCTGGCACGTCTTCTCCGGACAGATCGCGTCCGTCATCCCCACGAAGCGCAGCGCGTCGGGCGCGGCCGACTTCTCCGCGGCCACGAGGGCGGCATCCATCCCAGAGCGGTCCGACCGCGAGAAGGCGCACGCCTCGACGTCTCGGCGGTGCTCCGACAGGCACGACGGGACGTCCGCGACCGGCCACGGGACGTCCTCCATGACGACGACCCGGTCGGTGGCGCTGCGCAACCGGTCGAACGTGCGCGCCGCACCCGCGGCCCAGACCGACCCGACCGTGGACGACGAGCTCGCGGAGCCGTCCGGCTGGAGGGTGGAGTTCTGGTAGGCCATCCAGCGGCCGATCACCACGGCGTCGAGGTCCTCGATGCCGTCGAGGCGGTCGAGCACGTTCTCGCGCCACCGTGAGCAGGCGTCGTAGCGGGAGGTGGTGCCCGCCCTCCTGACCTCGACGTCGACCACGGGACAGGCGCTCTTGCCGAAGAAGTAGAGGGTCCAGCCACGCTCCTCGGCGGCCCGGCGGAAGGCGGGGTACCACGCCGTCGCGTGGGAGTCACCGATGAGCGCGATGGTCCGCTCGGCGCCCTGGGCCGGGCCGACCCTGCACTCCTCCGCCGCGGGTACGGTCGTCGGCTCGTAGCCGACGTAGCAGGGCGCGACCTCGGGCTGGTCCTCCCGGGCCTCCTCCGGGGTGTTCGGCTCGCGCAGCGTCGCGGGGTCGACGGCGGGCAGCGCCCCTCCCGTCGGCGCCGGGGCCACCACGTCGGTCGGCGCCGCGACGGTGCCCTCGTCACCGGTGACCGTCGCCGACAGGACCAGACCGGCACTCGCCACGAGGGACATCGCGACGAGGACGCCACCGGCGGCGAGGGACCGCCGCCTCGAGAACGTGAGGAACCGTGCACGGCGCAGCGGCTGCTCCACGGCGTGGTGGCTGACCGCGGCCAGCACGAACGAGAGCGCCACCGCCGCCAGCACCACGGTCCAGGGCGCGTGCGAGGAGGCGGCCCCGCCGTCCTCCCCGGTCGTGACCTCACCCCACCTGGCCGCGGCCAGCACGAGCACCGGCCAGTGCCACAGGTACCACGCATACGAGATCCGCCCGACGTAGCGGGGTCCGGGGCGCGCCAGCATGCTCGACACGAGCCCGTCGGGGAGGCGAGCCCCGGCCGCGACCAGCAGGGCGGTGCCGAGGACCGGGACGAGGGCGGCGGTCCCGGGAAACGGTGTGCCCTCGTCCATCGCGACGGCCGATCCCACGACCATCGACACGCCCAGGAGCGCGGCAACCTGGGCGGCACCCCGCGTCATCAGGGGAAGCATCGGGCGCATCAGGGCGAGCGCGGCCCCGATCCCGAGCTCCCAGGCCCGCGTGTGGAGGCCGAAGTACGCGAACGTGCTCGCGGCATCGGTCTGCACCCACGAGAGCCACAGCGACCCACCGATGACGACGGCGAGGGCGAGCGAGATCCGGCGGAAGGCCACCGGCCAGGAGCGCAGCGCCAGACCCGTACCTCCGACGAGGAGCAGGAGCAGGAGCGGCCAGACGACGTAGAACTGCTCCTCGACGGCGAGCGACCAGTAGTGGAGCGCCGGGCTCTTCTCGGTGTCGGCCATGTACTGCGTCGACTCGGCGGCGAACTTCCAGTTCGCACCCCACAGCGCTGCACCGACGAGGTCGCCGGCGACGCCCCTGCGGTCGATCGGCGGGACGAGGAGGAAGGTCGCCACCGCAGTGGCGGCGAGGACGAGGGTCGAGAGCGGAAGCAGGCGCCGGACACGGCGCGCATAGAAGTCACCGATCGAGATGGTGCCGGTCCGGGCGATCTCGTCGACCAGCAGTCCCGTGATGAGGAAGCCTGACAGCACGAAGAAGACGTCGACGCCGACGAAGCCTCCGCCGACGACCCCGACACCGGCGTGGAACGCCACGACCAGCACCACGGCCACGGCCCGCAAACCCTCGATGTCACCGCGAAACCGGTCGCGACGCTGGCGCCTCGTCCGTGGAGGCGCGACGTCGGGGCGGGTCAGGGTGTCGACGGGCATATGCGCAGAAGTATGGGTGCTCCGCGCTGCCTGTGATAAATCCGGTCCACCCGCCGGGCGTGTCGGCACACCTCCAACGGGGCCGGTGTGGCATGGGCCCATGCAGGCCCATGCGGCCTCGAGCGGCCGGCTTCCAGCCCGGTCGAAGGGCTGGCAGTGGCTCTCCGGAGCGCGCCGTGGGAGCCACTGGCCGCCCCTCCGCGACGTCGCTCGGCGCTAGCGTGGGACAACCCACGTGAGGAGCGCCCATGACGACCTCGGCATCGATCGACCACATCGGCATCGGCGTGCCCGACCTGGCCGCCGCCAAGGAGTACTACGACGAGCTCGTCGCCGTCGTCGGGTTCCGGGAGTGGTTCCCCGCTGACGAGAACCAGTTCAACTACGGCCCGGACGGCACGCTCGGGACCCAGATCTTCTTCTACCGAGCCCTCGAACCCGACGGCTACTCCCGTCACGCCACCGGGCTGCAGCACCTGGCGTTCAGCGTCCCCACCCGGTCCGTGGTCGAGCAGGCGCACGAGTGGGCCGTCAGGCACGGCTCCGAGGTCGTCCACGAGCCACGGCCCTTCCCCGAGTACGGCGAGCACACCTACGCCACCTACTTCCTGGACCCCCACGGCATCATGCTCGAGGTCGCCTGCCACGTCCCGGGACGATGAGCAGGGTCCGTCGGACTACTCGGCGTCGAGGTAGACCCAGCGCCCACCGCGCCGCACGAACCGGCTGCGCTCGTCCACCACGCCCCGGCGCACCGGGCCGTCGTCGTCGCTGACCCACTCGGCCCGGAACTCGACGACACCCTCGGCGTCGTCCTCCCGGCCGTCGACGACGTCGAGGACGGTCAGCCCCACCCAGCGCACCCGCCGGTCGGGGTCGACGTCGTCCGGACGGGTGCGCGCGTGCCACGAGCGGAAGAGGTGGTCACCGTCACCGACCGCGTATGCCGTGTACCGCGACCGCATCAGCGCCTCCGCGGTCGCGGCCACGCGCTCCCCCGCCAGCACCGGCCCGCAGCAGGCGCCGAACGAGACGCCCTGCGGCACACCGCCGCACGGGCACACGGCCGATGCACCGGCATCCGGCAGACCGAGGCCGGAGCCGCTCACCGGCGTCCTGGAGGACGCGTCGGCCACGGTTCGTCCACGGAGCGCAGCCCGTCCCACCCGCGCTCACGCAGGCGGGATGCCGCGAGCACCGAGACCATGAGCGTCACGTTGTGGAGGTCGCCGGCGACCACCGCCTCGAGCAGCTCGGCGAACGGGACGCGGCGCACCGGCATCCCGAGCTCCTCGCCCTCGCGCTCGTGCTGCTCGTGGTCGGGCACGTCGGTGAGGTCGCGCGCGAGGAAGACGCGCAGCGCCTCGCTCGAGCCACCGGGGCTCGCGTAGTGGTCGAGGAGGAGGTGCCACTCCCCCGCCACGAGGTCGGCCTCCTCGTGCAGCTCGCGGGCCGCCGTGAGGTGGGCGGGCTCGCCGTCCACGTCGAGCAGGCCGGCGGGCAGCTCCCACTCGTACGCCCCGACGGGGTGGCGGTACTGCTGCACGAGGACGACGCGGTCCTCGGCGTCGATGGCGAGCACCGCGACGGCGCCGGTGTGGTCGACGAAGTCCCGCACGACGACGCCGCCGTCACCGAGGTCGACGTGCTCGGACCGCACGTCCCAGACGCGGCCGGCGAACGACAGCTCGCTGGCGAGCACCGGCCGGCGCTCGAGCCGGTCGCGCAGCGGCTCAGGCATTCGCCTCGGCGGGCTCGTGGTGGCGCGGCCGCTCCACCTCGACGAGACGCGCCGCCCGCTGCTGCTCGATGGCCGCGCCGATGAGCCCCGCGAACAGGGGGTGGGCCCGTGTCGGGCGGGACTTGAACTCGGGGTGCGCCTGCGTCGAGACGTAGTAGGGGTGCACGTCGGTCGGCAGCTCGACGAACTCGACGAGGCCCAGGTCGGGGTGCGTGCCGCTGATGACCAGCCCGGCCTCCTGCAGCGCCTCGCGGTAGGACTCGTTGACCTCGTAGCGGTGGCGGTGCCGCTCGTCGGCGTGGGTCGCGCCGTAGGCGCCGGCCACGACCGACCCCTCGAGGAGGGCGGCCCGCTGCGAGCCGAGGCGCATCGTGCCGCCGAGGTCGCCGGCCCCCTCGACGAACGCCTTCTGCTCCTCCATCGTGGCGATGACGGGCGCCGGTGTGCCCGGGTCGAACTCGGTCGAGCTGGCACCCTCGATGCCGGCGACCGTGCGGGCGTACTCGATGACCATGCACTGCAGGCCCAGGCAGATGCCCAGGGTCGGCACGAGCCTCTCGCGGGCCCAGCGCAGCGCGCCGACCTTGCCCTCGATGCCGCGCACGCCGAACCCTCCGGGCACGAGCACGGCATCCACGCCGCCGAGCGCCTTCTGCGCGCCGGCCTCGGTCTCGCACGAGTCGCTCGGCACCCAGCGGATGCGCACCTTGGCGTCGTGGTGGAACCCGCCCGCGCGCAGCGCCTCGGTGACCGAGAGGTAGGCGTCGGGCAGGTCGATGTACTTGCCGACCAGCGCGACCGTCACCTCGTGCTCGGGCTCGTGGACCCGCTCGAGGAGCACGTCCCAGTCGGTCCAGTCGACGTCGCGGAACGTCAGGCCGAGGCGTCGGATGACGTACGCGTCCAACCCTTCTCGGTGCAGGACCTTCGGGATGTCGTAGATGCTCGGCGCGTCGACGGCCGCGGCGACGGCCTCGGTGTCGACGTCGCACATGAGGCTGATCTTGCGCTTGATCGACTCGGGGATGTCCCGGTCGGCGCGCAGGACGAGGGCGTCGGGCTGGATGCCGACCTGGCGCAGCGCGGCGACCGAGTGCTGGGTCGGCTTGGTCTTCAGCTCACCGCTGGGCGCGAGGTAGGGCACGAGCGAGACGTGGAGGAAGAAGACGCTGTCGCGGCCCAGGTCGTGGCGCACCTGGCGCGCGGCCTCGAGGAACGGCAGCGACTCGATGTCGCCGACGGTGCCGCCGATCTCGGTGATGATGATGTCGGGCGCCTCGGCCTGCGTGACCCCGGGCGAGCCGGCGGCCTGCGCCCGCATCCGCTCCTTGAGCTCGTTCGTGATGTGCGGGATGACCTGCACCGTGTCGCCGAGGTACTCACCGCGGCGCTCCCGCTGGATGACCCGGTTGTAGACCTGCCCGGTCGTGACGTTGGCGCTGCCCTTGAGGTTGACGTCGAGGAACCGCTCGTAGTGGCCGATGTCGAGGTCGGTCTCGGCGCCGTCGTCGGTGACGAAGACTTCCCCGTGCTGGAACGGGTTCATCGTCCCGGGGTCGACGTTGAGGTAGGGGTCGAGCTTCTGCATCGTCACCCGCAACCCGCGCGCTCGGAGCAGGTGTCCGAGGGAGGAGGCCGTGAGCCCCTTGCCGAGTGAGGAGGCGACGCCTCCGGTCACGAAGATCTGTTTCGTCGTCTGGAGCACCACGGGCTTCAACGATACGTCATGCGGGGCCACCATCCTGACGGCGCGCCCGGACGCGCCCCGGATTCCACGCCTCGGACCTCGAGCACCGTCAGGTCAGGCGTCCTCGCCGGCCGGGAGGACCGACGCGTAGGCCGCGAGCGCGGCGTCGAGCGCGTCCTGCTCGGTCGGCAGCTGACCCGAGCGCTCGACCGCCTTGGAGCGCAGGTCGTCGCGCACCGAGCCGTACCGCACGACGTCGCGGATGGCGCGCGAGAGCGAGACCGGGTCGGCCGGTGGCACGAGGAGCGCGGCATCCCCGACGACCGCCGCGGTCCCCCCGACGTCGGTCGCGACGACGGCCGCCCCGGCGTGCAACGCCTCCTGGAGGCCGACCGGCTGCCCCTCCCACACGGCGCTCGAGACGACGACGTCGGCCGCCGCGAGCAGGTCGGGCACGTCAGAGCGGTGGCCGAGCAGCCGCACGGGGAGCCCTTCCTCGGCGATCCGCGCCTCGAGCGAGGACCGCAGCGGGCCGTCGCCGGCGACGACGGTCACGAGGTCGAGGTCGTCGCCGAGGAGCTCGCGGTGCGCGTCGAGGAGCGTGTCCAGCCCCTTCTGCGGCGCGAGCCGGGCCGTGACGACGGCGAGCGCCGCACCGTCAGGCACCCCCAGCTCGGCGCGCACGGCGAACCGGTCGCGGTGCGCCTCGCGGGCCGGCGGGGCGGCGACCACGGCCAGACCGGTGCGGCGGGCACCCAGCTGGTCCATCCGGTCGACGAGGTCCGTGGAGACCCCGAGCACGAGCGCGCTCCCCCGGGCGACGACCCGCTCGAGCCCGGCGTAGACGACGCCGGTGAGGGTGCCGGACGGTGCCGCGTTGTGGAGCGTGGCGACGACCGGCACCCTGCTGCGCGCGGTGCCGAGGACCGCGAGGGCGGCGGCCCGCAGGCCGTGGGCGTGGACGAGGTCGGCGCCCACGGCGAGCCGGGCGAGGTCGCGCACGGCCCGCGTGTCGCGGGCCGGGTGCGGCCGGTCCGACACGTCGAGCGGCACCACGGCCGCGGCGACGTCCCCGAAGGCGAAGTGCGCCTCGACGTCGGGCGGACAGGCGACGACGACGTGGTGACCCGCGCCCGTGAGCGAGCGGACGAGCCCGTGCACGTGCCTGCCCACCCCACCCGCGCTCGTGCCGAGCACGACGAGCAGCCTCATCCCTGATCCCCTCCGTGCCGGCGGGCCCTCCCGCGCTGGAGGACCTGCGTCATCATCTCGCGGTCGCCGATGGACAGCGCGACGACCCCCACGAACAGCGCGAGGGCCCCCGCGCCGGCGCCGACGAGCACGGCCTCGAGCAGGTCGTCCATCGGGCGGCCACGCGTCACGACGTCACCCGCGGCGACCGCGAGGGCCACGGCCACGACGAGCGCGCCCAACGTGCGGCCCGCGCCCCGGGTCACCTCGTTGCCCCAGGTGCGTCGCACGAGGAGGACGAGCGCGACGCCCGACAAGGTCATGCCCAGGGTCGAGGACAGCCCCAGCGCGCGGAGGGTGAGCTGCGGGTCCCTGACCGGTCCCGACGAGGAGCAGCGGCAGCAGCGCCGCGACGGCCCAGCCGAGGGCGGCCGCCAGTCCCGCGTCGGTGGGCCGGCCGCGCACGTAGAGCGCCCGCATCAGCAGGGCGGTGAGGCCGAAGCCGACGAGGCCCGGGGCGTACGCGGTCAGCGTGCCGGGCAGCGCCGCCAGCGCGTCGCTGCTCGCGGTCCCGTCGCCGCGGCGGGCGTCGAGGAGCGAGAAGAAGGCGCCGATGGCCGGCGCGGCGGCGATGAGCACCCCCACCGACAGGGCGGTGAGCACGAGGACGGCGCGCAGCGACCGGGCGAGGGTCTCGGTGACGTCCTCACCGGCGCCCGTGCGGGCCGCCAGCGCGGGGAAGGCGCTCGTCGCGATCGGGACGGCGAGGACGGCATACGGCAGGAGGTAGACGGCCTGGGCGTACTGGTACACCGGGAAGGTGCCGCTGTCGCCCGAGTGGTTCGCGAGCCACATCGTCACGAGCACCGCGACCTGCTGCGCGACCAGCGCCATGACGCCCGCCCCGGCGAGGGCCCCGACGCGGCGCGCGTCGTCGGCCGGCATCCGCAGGGCGGGCCGCCAGCGCCAGCCGGTGCGCATCGCCGGCACGAGGAGCGGCACCGAGAGCACGACGACGCCGAGCGTCGTGCCCCACCCGAGCACCGCGACCGCCTCGTCGCTCACCAGCGCGGGTGCGGTCTGGCCCTCGACGATCGAGCCGTACCAGAGGTACGACGCCAGCACGACGAGTGACGAGGCCAGCGGCGCGAGCGCGGCCGCGAGGAAGCGGCGGTGGGCCTGGAGGAGCCCGGTGAGGATGATGCCCAGGCCGTAGAGCGGCACCTGCACGGCGAAGATCCGCAGCAGGGTCGCCGCGAGGTCGGCGGCGCCCGGGACGCTGTCGTCGACGAGCCACCCGGAGATGGGCGCCGCCAGCAGCCACAGCAGCGCGGCGACCGGCACGAGCACGAGCAGCGTCCACGACAGGAGCACGGATGCCGTGTGCTCCGCGCGGTCCCGCTGGCCCGCCCCGAGGCGGTGCGCGATGAGCGGCACGGCGACGGCCGCCAGGATGCCGCCGGCCGCGATCTCGAACAGCACGTTCGGCAGGGCGTTGACGCTCTGGTAGACGCCGCCCACCCCACCGGCGCGCACGGCGTCGGCGAAGACGAGGATGCGCGCGAACCCGGCGGTCCGCGCCAACAGCGTCGTGACGGCGATGAGCCCGGCGGCCCCCGCGATGGTGGAGGCGAAGCGACGTCCGGTCATCGCGCGGGCCGGCCCCAGGCGTCGATCTCGCGCAGCACGGGCGTCGACTCGATGACGCGGGTGAAGCTCACCCGCTCCGAGGCGAGGGTGAGGCCGGCGAGCACGGCCAGGGCCGCGAGCCTGCCCCGGCGGCCCGTGCCGTCGAGCAGCGCCGTGCCGAGCAGCGCGCCGGCGGCGTTGGCCCCGGTGTCGCCGAGCATCGCGGTGCCGGCGAGGTCGGGCCGCAGCACGCCCAGCGCGGCACCGGCGGCGGCCGCGGCCCGCGCCGGCGCCGGCACCCGGTATGGCGAGCAGCGGCAGGGCGCACGAGCACCGTCGCCTTGAGCGCGCGCCCCGGTCGCAGGTCGAGGAGGTTGGCCAGGTTCGCCGCGGCGGCGACGACGGCGCCGCCGACGAGGGTGTCCAGCGCGCTCACGTCGTCGCGGCCCCGGTCGGCGAGCGCGGCCGCGGCGAGCCCGGTGAGGCCGATGCCGACGACCTTGACCAGCCCGGTGGTGACCTCGCCGCGGGCGGCCGCGCCGAGGTGGCCCTTGAGCCCCTTGCTCGAGCCGTCGCCGGCGAGGTCGTCGAGCGCACCGAACGCGCCGGACCCGAGGACCGCGACGACCCCCGCCGGGCCCGGCCGTCGTCGGCGCCGACGACGGCGCCCGCGACGTAGGCCGGCCCCTCGAGGAGCGTGACGGGGTCACCGGCGTGGTTCGTGCGCTCGCCAGCGCTGCGACCGTGACGGATGCCGTCAGCGCGCGATGGGTGGTGTGCGCGGCCGTCGCGGCGAGGACTCCGGCCAGGACCGTCCGGACACGGCTCACGACGCCGCCGGGAGCGGCGCGTAGGGGGCGTCGGCTCCGGGGGCGAGGCCGTACTGCCCCACCTCGCCGGCGGCCTGCTGGACGAGTCCGTGCACGATGCTGGCCTGCCCGAGCGAGGACGCCGGCGTTGTCGACGGTGGAGACGCCGTCCGTCGCCGTCGCGTCGTTGCGGACGGTCGCGACGACCGAGACCCCGTCGTCGTCGGCGGTCGCCGTGTCGCCGGCGACGAGCGCGCCCGGCGGACCGGTCGTCGAACGCGATGGCGAGGTCGACCCAGCGTTCGGCGGCCGTGCGACGCGCCTCGAGGTCGCCCTGGGTCACGGTGCCCGAGATGACGACGACGAGGTCCGCGAGCTCGAAGCCCTCGGTGTCGATCTCGATGAGGTCGGCGGCCGAGAGCACCTCCAGCCCGGCGGTCGCGGTGGAGGCCGCCACGGCGGTCGACCCCGCCTGCGCCGGCGTGGTCAGCAGCGCGGCGAGGAGCACGTCGCGCGGCGCCACGGCACCGGTCTCGGTGAGGTCGACGCCGGCGCGGGTCGCCGCGTCCTGGACCGCCGTGTCACGGACCGCGGCGGTCGCCTCCTGCGTCGTGACCCAGGTCTCGGAGACCGAGGTGGTCGACGCGACCGAGGCGCCGGCCGAGCGGAGGGTGGCCGAGGTCGCCTCGGTCAGGGCGGCGTCGGAGCCGGGGAGCACGACGAGCGCGACCCGTCGGTCCTGGAGCACGCCGGCCAGCACCTCGGGGTTGGTCTCCCCGATGTAGGAGTCGCCCGCCTCGGTCGCGGTGTTCGCGTCCTCGAGCTGGGCGTTCAGGCGCACCTTGTCCTCGCGCAGACCCGCGACCTCGTTGCTCAGGGTGTCCCCGATCTCGCCCTGGAGGGGGCCCGCACCGAGCACGATCCCCACGGCGAGGGCCAGGAAGATCGAGACGATGGAGACGAGGTGGTAGCGGAAGTCGATCAACCGAACACTCCTTGGAGGGACGACCACATGTCGTCGATGCGGGCGCCGAGCACCTGGAGGAGGGCGCGGCCCCCGTCGGTGGACCACAGCGCGGCGCCGAGTGCGAGCAGCCCGACCATGAGCATGACGACGAGGCTCATCCCCGAGATCCGCGCCCGGTACAGCCGGCTCACCCCCTTGGCGTCGACGAGCTTGCCGCCGACGCGCAGCCGGGTGAGGAACGTGCTCGCCATCCCGTGGCGGCCCTTGTCGAGGAACTCCACGAGGGTGACGTGGGTGCCGACGGCGACGATGAGGGTCGCCCCCTTGTCGTCGGCCAGGAGCATCGCGACGTCCTCGCTCGTGCCCGTCGCGGGGAACACGACCGGCTCGACGCCGAGCGAGCGCACCCGCTCGAGCCCGGGGGCGCGGCCGTCGCGGTAGGCGTGCACGACGATCTCGGCGCCGCAGCGCAGCGCGTCGTCGGAGACCGAGTCCATGTCGCCGACGATGAGGTCGGGGCGGTGGCGGGCCTCGATGAGGGCGTCGGCGCCGCCGTCGACCCCGATGAGGATCGGCTTGTACTCGCGGATGTAGTGCCGGAGGGTCTGGAGGTCCTCCTTGTAGTGGTAGCCGCGCACGACGATGAGCACGTGGCGTCCGTCGAGGTCGGTGCGGATGTCGGGCACGCCGACCCCGTCGAAGAGGAGCTCGCGCTCCTTGCGGAGGTAGTCCATCGTGTTCGCGGCGAACGCCTCGAGCTGGTCGGACAGGCCGGCCCGCGCGAGGGTCATCGCGTCCTGGACCGCCTCGCCGTCGAGCAGCGTGCCGGCTCCGACGCTCGTTCCGTCGGACAGCAGCGACCCGTCCTCGAGGGTCAGCGTCGTGCCCTCCTTGATCGCCATGACGTCGGGGCCGGCGTGGTCGACGAGCGGGATGCCGGCGGCGACGAGGATCTCGGGACCGAGGTTGGGGTAGCGGCCGGAGATCGACGACGAGGCGTTGACGACGGCGGCGGGACGGCACGCGACGAGGGCCTCGGCGCTCACCCGGTCGAGGTCCTCGTGGTCGATGACGGCGACGTCACCCGGGCGCAGGCGCTTGGTGAGGTTCTTCGTGCGCCGGTCCACACGTGCGGGACCGCTGAGCCCGGGCGCGGGGCCACGGTCTCGACGGGCGTTGAGGCGGATGGACATCTGCACCATCGTGCCACGTCGCCCTAGACCCGGGCGCGCGCCAGCAGGTCGCGGGCGTGCTCGAGGGCGGCGTCGGTCGAGGAGCCCCCCAGCATCCGCGCGAGCTCGGCGACACGGTCCTCGCCGGTGACCTCGTGCACGCCGCTGCGGGTGATGTGCCCGTCGTCGGACCGCTCGACGACGAGGTGCCGGTCGGCGTGGGCGGCCACCTGCGCGAGGTGGGTGACGACGACGACCTGGGCGTGACGGGCGAGGGCGGCCAGGCGGGCACCGACGTCGAGCGCGGCGCGGCCGCCGACGCCGGCATCCACCTCGTCGAAGACGTACGTCGGCACGGAGGTGACGTCGGTGGCCGTGGCGACCTCGATGGCGAGCATCACCCGCGACAGCTCACCGCCGGATGCCGCCTTGGTCACCGCGCGGGCCGGCGTGCCGGAGCCGCTGGAGAGCCGGATCTCGACGTCGTCGCGCCCGTCGGCCGTGAAGCGCCCGGCGTCCTCCACCGCGACCGTCACGACGGCCGACCCCATCGCGAGGTGGGTGAGCTCGTCGGTGATCCGCGCCCCGAGGGCCTGCGCGGCCGCGGTGCGCGTGGCGGTGAGGCGACCGGCGGTGGCCACCCGCTCGGCGGTGAGGGCGACGACCCGCTCCTCGAGGTCGCCGATGCGGTCACCGGTGCCGTCGAGCTCGGCGACCCGGCGAGCGGCGTCGCCGCCCCAGGCGAGGACGTCGTCGACGCTGGGGCCGTAGAGCCTCGTGAGGTCGCCCAGCGCGGCGCGGCGCTGCTCGACCTGCTCGAGGCGGGCGGGGTCGATGTCGGCGTCGGCGAGGTAGGACCCGAGGTCGGCCGCGACGTCGGCGGCGAGGTAGCGCAGCTCGTCGACGCGGGTGCCGATCTCGGCGAGGGCGGGGTCGCTGTCGCTGACGGCGGCCAGCCGCGCCGAGGCGGTGGCGAGGACCTCGACGACGCCGGGCGACGGCATCCCGCCCGCGTCGTCGTCACCGGCGATCGCCGTGTGCGCCGCACCGGCGCCGCCGCGGAGCTCCTCGGCGTGGCCGAGCCGCTCGGACTCCACCCGCAGCGCCTCGTCCTCCCCCGGCTGCGGGTCGAGCGTCTCGATCCGTTCGAGACCCACCCGCAGGGTCTCGGCCTCCCGGGCGCGTTCGGCCGCGGCGGTGCGCAGGTGGGTGAGCTCGGACTCGGCTCCGGTCAGCTCGGCGTGGATGCCGCGGTAGGCCGCGAGGTCGGCGGCGAGGGCCGCCCCGCCGAACGCGTCGAGCACCTCGCGGTGCTGGTCGGCGCGGCGCAGCCGCCACTGGTCGGCCTGGCCGTGCACCGCGACGAGGTGCTCGGCGAGCTCGCCGAGGAGCCCGACGGGCGCGGACCGGCCCCCGACGTGCGCCCGCGAGCGCCCGTCGGCCGCCACCGACCGCACGAGCACGAGCCCGTCGCTGACGTCGGCGCCGGCCTCGGCCGCACGCGCGAGGGCGGGGTGACCCGCGGGGAGGTCGAGGACGCCCTCGACGACAGCCCGGTCGGCGCCGGAGCGAACGAGCCCGGAGTCGCCGCGACCGCCGAGAAGCAGGCCCAGGCCGGTGACGACCATCGTCTTGCCGGCACCGGTCTCTCCCGTGAGCACCGTGAGCCCGCTGTGCAGTGGCAGGGCGGCGTCGTCGATGACGCCGAGGTCACGGATGCGGATCTCCTCGATCACGCGGAGCCGCCCTCGCGCTCGGCCTGCTCGATCCGGGCTGCGCCGCGCCACCCCTGCACGGGGAGCTGGAACTTCTCGACGAGCCGGTCCGTGAAGCCACCCGCCGACAGTCGCGCGAGGCGCACCGGGAGGTCGGAGCGCTGCACCTCGATGCGAGCACCCGGGGGCAGGTCGACGGCGCGCCGGCCGTCGCACCACACGACGCCCGAGCCCTCCGTGCGCGCGAGCACCTCGACGACGAGGCGGGACTGGGGTCCGACGAGGACCGGGCGGGCGAAGAGGGCGTGCGCGCTGATCGGGACGAGGAGCAGGGCCTCGACATCGGGCCAGACCACCGGTCCGCCGGCAGAGAAGGCGTACGCGGTCGAGCCCGTGGGCGTGGCCATGACGATGCCGTCACAGCCCCACGTCGACAGCGGCCGACCGTCGATCTCGACGGTGAGCTCGAGCATCCGCTCGCGCGCGGCCTTCTCGACGGTCACCTCGTTGAGCGCCCACGACGAGAACACCGTGTGGCCGTCCTGGTAGGCGTGTACCTCGAGGGTCATCCGCTCCTCGACGGTGTAGTCGCGCGTGACGATGCGCTCGACGGTGGCGTCGAGGTCCTCGCGCTCGGCCTCGGCGAGGAACCCGACATGACCGAGGTTGACCCCGAGCAGCGGGACCCCCGACCCGCGGGACAGCTCGGCCCCCCGCAGGATCGTGCCGTCGCCACCGAGCACGCAGACGAGCTCGCAGCCCGAGCCCACCGAGTCGGGTCCGTCGCCCGGGTTGGCGGTCGTGGCCGCCTCCACCCCGGCGACCGCAGCCAGCGGCGTGCCGTCGAGCTCGTCGGCGGGGGCGCAGACGCCGATACCGGAGGCCCTGAGGCGGGTGGCGACGTCGGCGGCGAGCTGCTGCGCCTCGGGCCGGCCGATGTGGGTCACCAGGAGGATGCGGCGTGACGTCGTCGTCATCGTCGTCCTCCGGTCGTGTCGGTGGTGAGCTCGCGGACGAGGCCGCGGACCCCGTCCTCGCTCATTGTGTCCGACGGGTCCGACCGCGCCCACAGGAGGTACTCCGTGTTGCCCGTCGTGCCGCTGACCGGGCTCGTGCGGATGCCGTGGACGTGCAGCCCGTGGATGCTCACGGCGTCGACGACCGCGAGCACGGCCCTGGCGCGGTCGCGGTCGGACGTGACGACACCCTGGTTGTTGAGCCGACCCCGGCCCACCTCGAACTGCGGCTTGACGAGGACGACGAGGTCGGCACCGGGGCCCATGAGCCCCGCGAGGTCGCCGAGCACGAGGGTCAGCGAGATGAACGAGAGGTCGGCGACGACGAGGTCGGCGGGACCACCGAGGTCCTCGGCGGTCAGGCCACGCACCGTGGTGCCGCTGCGCTCCTCCACGCGGGGGTCGCCCGCGACCTCGGGGACGAGCTGTCCGGTGCCGACGTCCACGGCGACGACGGAGGACGCGCCGGCAGCCAGCAGCACCTGCGTGAACCCGCCCGTCGACGCGCCGACGTCGACGCAGCGCCGGCCCTCCACCCGGATCCCCTCGGGCACCCAGGCGTCGAGCGCCGCGGCGAGCTTCTGGGCGGCTCGGCTGACCCACCGCGGCCCGGTGCCCGTCACCTCCAGCACGTCCTGCGCGCCGACCGGGCGGGCCGGCTTGGTGACGACGGCCCCGGAGACGGTGACGAGGCCGTCCGTCACGAGGTCGCGAGCCTCGCCCCTCGAACGCGCGAGACCGCGCGCCACGAGCTCGGCGTCGAGCCGACGGATGTCAGCCGCCGAGGTCGCCGAGGCGCGACTGGAGCGTGCGGTGCACCGCCTCGCCTGCGTCCAGCTGGGCATCGAGGTCGTCGGCCGGCGCCGCCGCGAGGTCGCGCAGCGCCGCGTCGATGACGAGGTCCCCCGTCTCCGGCGGAGCCTCGCCACCGTCGTCGGCCACACCGGTCCCGGGGGTGTCGTCCGCGGCGTCGTGGTCGTGGTGGTCGTGGTGCGAGTCGGTCACGCGCCACCCGCCGTGGTGTCGGACGTGGTCGTCGCGCCGGAAGCCGGTGCCGCGGAGGACGCAGCGGGCGCGGCGGGCGCGGACGCCGCCGGGGTCGACGTCGGCGCGGTGCTGCTCGCCGGCGCCTTCTTCGCCGGGGCCGTGCGGGCCGGAGCCGTGGCCGCGGCACGCTTCGTCGTGCCGCCCCCGGATGCGGCGGTCCCGGACGTCGAGGCCTTCTTCGCCGGTGCCCTGCGTGCTGGGGCCCTCGTCGCCGTGCCCGCCGCCGTGGACGTGGCCTTCGAGGCCGAGGCCTTCCGGGCGGGCGCCTTCTTCGCGGCGGCCTTCGTGGCGGGTGCCTTCTTCGCGGCGGCCTTCGTGGCGGGCGCCTTCCTCGCGGCGGCCTTCGTAGCGGCGGCCTTCGTGGCGGGTGCCTTCTTGGCCGGAGCCTTCTTCGCGCCCGTCCTCTTGGCGGGAGCCTTCGTCGCCGGGGCCGAGGCGGCGGAGGCCGTCGTGCCCGTCGCGGACGAGGCGGCGGACGTCGCCCGGCCGCCGGCGACGCGGGCCAGGTCGTCGACCTGCGAGGCGAGGGCCGCGACGGTGGCCCCGAGGGACTGCACGTCCGAGACGACCCGGCCGAGGTCGAGCCGGTTGACGGCGGAGTCGACCTCCTTGCGCACGAGGCGCACGAGCTGCTTGCGGTTGGTCTCCGCGGCCTTGAGGAGCTCGTCGGCCAGCTTGCTCGCCTGCTTCGCCACCTGCTTGCGTGACCCGTGGACTCCGGCGATGGCGACGATCTCTCGCGCAGCCTCCTTGGCGCGGTTGCGGGTCAGCTCCCCGAGCCCTGACGCGAGCTCGACGTACCCCTGGATGGTGCGCTTGGCCATCGGTCCTCCTCCTTGTGGCAGCCCGGACGGCCACCCGTGCTGGCCCACGCTACCGGGGGGTGGCCCGCGCAAGCGCGTTCTCGGCTTCCTCGACGAGGTGCGCCACCTTCCCGGCCCCGGCTCCGGTGTCCGCCGCGGCGTGCACGGCCGCCACGGCCGCAGTGAGGTCGGCGAGGGCGCCGCCTCCGGCCGCGGAGGCCGAGCGCGAGGCATGCAGGGCCGAGAGGTCGGGCGCGACCCACGTCGGTCGGCGGTGCGCCGGGGCGTCGAGGCAGGCACGCAGGTCGTCGACCCCGGTGAGCACGAGCAGCGAGTCGATGCCCGCGGCGACCGCTCCCTCGATGTCCGTGTCGAGCCGGTCGCCCACGGCGAGCACCGCGGCGGGCTCGACGCCCAGGCGCGCGGCGCACAGGAGGTACAGGGGCGGCGCGGGCTTGCCGGCGACCACGTCGGGGGCCCGGCCGACGGCATTCGCGACGGCGCCGACGAGCGAGCCGTTGCCCGGGGCGACGCCCCGGTCGGTCGGCAGGGTCGTGTCGGTGTTGGTCGCCACCCACAGCGCACCGCCCTGGACGGCGTACGCCGCCTCGGCGAGGTCGGTCGCGCTCACCTGCGGTCCGTAGCCCTGGAGCACGGCCACGAGCGGTCCACCCGTGGCGGCGTCGTCCGGCGCGACGGGGCGCAGGCCTGCCTCCGTCAGGGCGAGGGCCACGCCGGCTCCCCCGACGGCCAGCACCGGGCTGCCGGGCTCGACCCGCTCCGAGAGCAGCCACGCCCCGGCCTGGGAGCTGGTGGCCACGGCATCCGGCGTGCACGGCAGCCCGAGGTCGCGCAGGTGCGCGGCCACCTCCTCGGGCGGGCGCGAGGCGTTGTTCGTGGCGTACAGCACGGGGACGTCGAGCCCGCGCAACGCGTCGACCGCGCCCGGCACGGCAGTCGGGCCGCGGTACACGACGCCGTCGAGGTCGCAGACGACGGCGGCGTAGCGGGAGACCAGCGAGCCGTCGCCCCCGGGCACCCCGGTCACGGCTCCGTGCGGGGCGCTGCGTCGTCGGCGGCGGGGGCCGGGTCCGTCGTCGAGGCCTCGGTGGCGTCGTCCTCGTCGTCGCCCAGGTCGTCCAGGGCGATGCCGTCGAGCTCCTCGAGCCGCTCGACCGCATCGGTCTCGAGGTCGGTGTCACCCTCGACGGCCTTGACGAACCAGTCGCGGGCCTCGTCCTCGCGCCCCAGGTCGAGCAGGGCGTCGGCATAGGCGTAATGGAGGCGGAACACACCGGCCTTCGGGGGGCGCTTGAGCGCGGGGATCTGGAGCGCGAGCAGGGCGGCGTCGTCCTGACCGAGGTCGCGGCGCACCCCGGAGACGACGATCGCGAGCTCGATCCGCTCGGCCTCCGTCAGCGTGGCCGCCTCCGGGGTCGCGGCGAGGTCGAGGGCGCGGCCGTGGCGTCCGAGGCCGCGCTCGCAGTCGACCATGAGCGGGAGGAGGTGCGAGGAGCCACTGAGGCGGCGCACGGTGCGGAACTCGGTGAGGGCCCGGGCGAAGTCGCCCATCCGGTAGGCCACCATCCCGAGCGCCTCGCGGGCGGCGGGCACGCGCCCGGCCCGGCGGACGGCCGTCTCGGCGTGGGCCAACGCCGCCTCGAGGTCGTCGGCCTCGAGGGTCGCGGCGACCATGACGAGGTGCTGCGCGACCCCCTCGGCGTTCTCCTTGGACAAGGTCCGCAGCTGCTGGTGCACCGAGCGGTCGAGCTCCTTGCCGGTGACCTCGTCGGGGATGCGCGGCTCGGGCAGGCGGGGCGACTTCGGTGCCAGCCGCGCTCCTCCCCTCGCCTCGCGCTCGTCGCGGCCCCCGTCGCGCGCGGGCTTGCCCCCGTCGCGACCGCCCGTCGGCGGACGACCACCGTCACGGGGCGGACGACCCGCACCGCCCGAGCGGGCGCCGCCGCCGGAGGACCGGCCCGGTCCTGCGGACCGCCCGCCGTCACGGGAGGAGGAACCGCCGCGAGAGGAGGAGCCGCCATCGCGGCGCGGGGGGCGACCGCCGCCCTGGCCCCGGTCGGGCCGGTCGGCACCGCCGGACTGGCCGCTGCTCTCGTCGGACACCTGTCATCAACTCCTCGTTCGTGCGACCTCGGACAGCATACGGATGCCGCTGCCGGCACCGTCCGCTGCTCGTCCGGCGCCATCGCGTGAAAAGACCTGGGCAATGGTTCCCCGGACACAGAGAAAGGGCCCACCGTGTGTTGGTGGGCCCTTTCCGTGAATGGTTGTCCGGCTGCGTCCTACTCTCCCACACCGTCACCAGTGCAGTACCATCGGCGCTGAAGGGCTTAGCTTCCGGGTTCGGAATGGAGCCGGGCGTTTCCCCTTCGCTATGACAGCCGAAACTCTATGGAGATGTCAGTCGGTTTGGGTTCCCGACCGTATCTCGGGAACTGCACAGTGGACGCGAACACGCTTGGTAAGTCTTTGTGTGTGTGTATCAAGTTGTCGGCTTATTAGTACCAGTCAGCTGCATGCATTGCTGCACTTCCACGTCTGGCCTATCAACCCGGTAGTCTAGCCGGGAGCCTCTCGGACCGTAGTCCGTGGAAACCTCATCTTGAAGCGTGCTTCCCGCTTAGATGCTTTCAGCGGTTATCACTTCCGAACGTAGCTAATCAGCGGTGCCCTTGGCAGGACAACTGACACACCAGAGGTTCGTCCATCCCGGTCCTCTCGTACTAGGGACAGCCCTTCTCAAGCTTCCTACGCGCACAGCGGATAGGGACCGAACTGTCTCACGACGTTCTAAACCCAGCTCGCGTACCGCTTTAATGGGCGAACAGCCCAACCCTTGGGAGCAACTCCACCCCCAGGATGCGACGAGCCGACATCGAGGTGCCAAACCATGCCGTCGATATGGACTCTTGGGCAAGATCAGCCTGTTATCCCCGGGGTACCTTTTATCCGTTGAGCGACGGCGCTTCCACAAGCCACCGCCGGGTCACTAGTTCCGACTTTCGTCCCTGCTCGAGATGTCTCTCTCGCAGTCAAGCTCCCTTGTGCACTTACACTCGAAACCTGATTGCCAACCAGGCTGAGGGAACCTTTGAGCGCCTCCGTTACTCTTTAGGAGGCAACCGCCCCAGTTAAACTACCCACCAGGCACTGTCCCTGATCCGGATCACGGACCGAGGTTAGATATCCAGAACGACCAGAGTGGTATTTCAACGTTGACTCCACACACACTGGCGTGCATGCTTCACAGTCTCCCACCTATCCTACACAAGCCGTACCGAACACCAATACCAAGCTATAGTAAAGGTCCCGGGGTCTTTCCGTCCTGCTGCGCGTAACGAGCATCTTTACTCGTAGTGCAATTTCGCCGAGTTCGCGGTTGAGACAGTGGAGAAGTCGTTACGCCATTCGTGCAGGTCGGAACTTACCCGACAAGGAATTTCGCTACCTTAGGATGGTTATAGTTACCACCGCCGTTTACTGGGGCTTAAATTCTGAGCTTCGACCCCGAAGGATCTAACCCGTCCTCTTAACCTTCCAGCACCGGGCAGGCGTCAGTCCGTATACATCGTCTTGCGACTTCGCACGGACCTGTGTTTTTAGTAAACAGTCGCTTCTCCCTGGTCTCTGCGGCCCTTTCCCCTAGGAGGCAAGCTCCTTCAAGGTCTGGGCCCCCCTTCTCCCGAAGTTACGGGGGCATTTTGCCGAGTTCCTTAACCACGATTCACTCGATCGCCTTGGTATTCTCTACCTAACCACCTGAGTCGGTTTGGGGTACGGGCGGCTCGAACCTCGCTAGAAGATTTTCTTGGCAGCATAGGATCACCCTGCTTCCCGCATTCGCGGTCACTATCAGGTCTCAGGATTATGTGCGACACGGATTTGCCTATGTCGCTCCCTACACCCTTGGACGTGGACAACCATCGCCACGCGGAGGCTACCTTCCTGCGTCTCTCCATCGCTTGACTACTACCACTTCGGGTCGCGCGCTCCACTGCCACGCCTCACCCCGAAGGGATCGGCTCAAGGCAGCTTCAGGCGCTTAGCATCAGAAGGTTCGTCATGGGCGGTTCTTCGCCGGTTCCGGAATATCAACCGGATGTCCATCGACTACGCCTGTCGGCCTCGCCTTAGGTCCCGACTTACCCAGGGCAGATTAGCTTGACCCTGGAACCCTTGGTTATTCGGCGGACGGGTTTCTCACCCGTCATTCGCTACTCATGCCTGCATTCTCACTCGTGTGGCCTCCACGGCTGGATCACTCCGCCGCTTCCCTGGCCACACGACGCTCCCCTACCCATCAACACGCTTGGACCACCAACCCGCAGGTGTGGTGGCCGGGCAATGTGTCAATGCCACAGCTTCGGTGGTGTGCTTGAGCCCCGCTACATTGTCGGCGCGGAATCACTTGACCAGTGAGCTATTACGCACTCTTTAAAGGGTGGCTGCTTCTAAGCCAACCTCCTGGTTGTCAATGCAACTCCACATCCTTTCCCACTTAGCACACGCTTAGGGACCTTAGATGGTGGTCTGGGCTGTTTCCCTCTCGACTACGGAGCTTATCCCCCGCAGTCTCACTGCCACGCTCTCACTTACCGGCATTCGGAGTTTGGCTAACGTCAGTAACCTGGTGAGGCCCATCGGCTATCCAGTAGCTCTACCTCCGGTAAGAAACACGTGACGCTGCACCTAAATGCATTTCGGGGAGAACCAGCTATCACGGAGTTTGATTGGCCTTTCACCCCTACCCACAGCTCATCCCCTCAGTTTTCAACCTAAGTGGGTTCGGCCCTCCACGACGTCTTACCGTCGCTTCAGCCTGGCCATGGGTAGATCACTCCGCTTCGGGTCTAGACCCAGCGACTCATTCGCCCTGTTCGGACTCGCTTTCGCTACGGCTTCCCCACACGGGTTAACCTCGCCACTGAGCACTAACTCGCAGGCTCATTCTTCAAAAGGCACGCCGTCACCCCACAAGGAGGCTCCGACGGATTGTAGGCACACGGTTTCAGGATCTATTTCACTCCCCTCCCGGGGTACTTTTCACCTTTCCCTCACGGTACTTGTCCGCTATCGGTCACCAGGGAATATTTAGGCTTAGCGGGTGGTCCCGCCAGATTCACACGGGATTTCTCGGGCCCCGTGCTACTTGGGTGCTTCTCAATGGAGTTCACGACATTTCGTCTACGGGGGTCGCACCCTCTGTGCCGGGCCTTTCAATGCCCTTCGACTATGACGCAAATTTTTGACTCCACGCCGGCGTGTCAGCGCCGGCCAGAAAAGTCCCACGACCCCTCACCTGCAACCCCTGACAGGTCTCACACAGATAAGGTTTAGCCTCTTCCGCTTTCGCTCGCCACTACTCACGGAATCGCGGTTGCTTTCTCTTCCTGTGGGTACTGAGATGTTTCACTTCCCCACGTTCCCTCTACCCGCCCTATGTGTTCAGGCGGGAGTGACTGGACTTGCCTCCAGCCGGGTTTCCCCATTCGGAAATCCTCGGATCACAGTCTGGTTATCGACTCCCCGAGGCTTATCGCAGATTCCTACGTCCTTCTTCGGTTCCTGGTGCCAAGGCATCCACCGTGTGCCCTTAAAAACTTGATATGCACAAAGATTTTAAGATGCTCGCGTCCACTGTGTAGTTCTCAACATACGGGCGGCCCCCCACCGTCAACCGACGCCTACCCAGCCCCCACACGGCAGCAGCTCGGCGGTTCGTCGCGATGGGGGTCCCGGCCATGATGGCCCGAAGGTGAGCTTGCGCCCGAGCCCTCAGGACCCAACAACGTGTCAGGCACCGACCCCACCCCCGGCCACGGTCCACACCCCCCAACGGGAGGCTGTACTGGTGAGCCGGCGAAGTGCCGGTGCCAACTAATCGATGTTCCACCCTTGAGCACCCGCTGCCCCACACTCGGGGACAGACCGGGTCCTGGACCACTTGACGTGGCCAGTGCTCCTTAGAAAGGAGGTGATCCAGCCGCACCTTCCGGTACGGCTACCTTGTTACGACTTAGTCCCAATCGCCAGTCCCACCTTCGACGGCTCCCTCCCACAAGGGGTTGGGCCACCGGCTTCGGGTGTTACCGACTTTCGTGACTTGACGGGCGGTGTGTACAAGGCCCGGGAACGTATTCACCGCAGCGTTGCTGATCTGCGATTACTAGCGACTCCGACTTCATGGGGTCGAGTTGCAGACCCCAATCCGAACTGAGACCGGTTTTTTGGGATTCGCTCCACCTCGCGGTTTCGCAGCCCTTTGTACCGGCCATTGTAGCATGTGTGAAGCCCAAGACATAAGGGGCATGATGATTTGACGTCATCCCCACCTTCCTCCGAGTTGACCCCGGCAGTCTCCCATGAGTCCCCAGCCACCCGAGGGTGCTGCTGGCAACATGGAACGAGGGTTGCGCTCGTTGCGGGACTTAACCCAACATCTCACGACACGAGCTGACGACAACCATGCACCACCTGTATACCGACCTTGCGGGGCACCCATCTCTGGATGTTTCCGGTATATGTCAAGCCTTGGTAAGGTTCTTCGCGTTGCATCGAATTAATCCACATGCTCCGCCGCTTGTGCGGGCCCCCGTCAATTCCTTTGAGTTTTAGCCTTGCGGCCGTACTCCCCAGGCGGGGAACTTAATGCGTTAGCTGCGGCACAGATCTCGTGGAATGAGACCCACACCTAGTTCCCAACGTTTACGGCGTGGACTACCAGGGTATCTAATCCTGTTCGCTCCCCACGCTTTCGCTTCTCAGCGTCAGTAGTGGCCCAGAGACCTGCCTTCGCCATCGGTGTTCCTCCTGATATCTGCGCATTTCACCGCTACACCAGGAATTCCAGTCTCCCCTACCACACTCTAGTCTGCCCGTACCCACCGCAAGTCCGGGGTTGAGCCCCGGATTTTCACGGCAGACGCGACAAACCGCCTACAAGCTCTTTACGCCCAATAATTCCGGACAACGCTCGCACCCTACGTATTACCGCGGCTGCTGGCACGTAGTTAGCCGGTGCTTCTTCTGCAGGTACCGTCACTTTCGCTTCTTCCCTGCTGAAAGAGGTTTACAACCCGAAGGCCTTCATCCCTCACGCGGCGTCGCTGCATCAGGCTTCCGCCCATTGTGCAATATTCCCCACTGCTGCCTCCCGTAGGAGTCTGGGCCGTGTCTCAGTCCCAGTGTGGCCGGTCGCCCTCTCAGGCCGGCTACCCGTCGTCGCCTTGGTGAGCCATTACCTCACCAACAAGCTGATAGGCCGCGAGTCCATCCCAGACCGAAAAACTTTC
>CAVWRI010000017.1:0-73383 GCA_963757405.1 uncultured Actinomycetota bacterium | reverse complement strand
CGGAGCGGATGCCGGTGCGCTTCCACGCGTCCACCGGCACCGCGGCATACGCCCCGGCCCATGAGGCGGCCGCGACGGCGGCCTCCCGCGCGACCGTGGCGGGGTCCTGCTCGCCGTAGCGCTCGGCCACCGCGGTCTCGTCCTGGTCCCAGTTGGGGAACGTCGGGTCGTCCTGCGTCAGCATCGAGGTCAGCCGCTCCTCGTACAGCCGGCACACGTCCCGCACGTGGCAGGCGTACTCGAGGGGCGACCAGGTGGTCGGGGCGGGCCGCGTCGTCGCGTCCGGACGGGCGAGGACCTGCGGCCAGGCGTCGGCGAGGCCGTGACGCGGGTCGCGATGTCGGGCGCCGGAACGCTCGCGGCCTCGAAGCCGCAGTCGGGGCACCGCTCGCGCACCCACGTCCAGTCCTTGGTGTCCGGGGTGATCTCCCCGTCGGCGGGCGGGTTCGTCGTGCCCGGAAGACTACGCGCGTCGTCGGGCGTCTCCGCCAGTGATGTACCTTCCACTCTGTTCGGGCGGATGGTGGACCTGGGGCAGCGTCGCCGTCGGATCGCCCCGGCCGGGCTCGGCCTGTGGCTGCTGCTGTCGTCGCGGTCGAGCCGCCTCGCGCCGCCACCCGTCCCGCGCGGCACTCGTTCCGTCGCGACGAGGAGTCCGTCGTGCCGCGCAAGCGGCTCGCCGTGGTCGTCAACACGACGAAGCTGGAGGGCAAGGGTGCGACGGTCAAGGGCCGGCTCATCGCCGTCTGCGCGGAGCAGGGCTGGACGAGCCGCTTTCATAGAGACCGAGGAGCACGACGTCGGCTTCGGCCAGACCCGCCGGGCCCTGAGGCGGCGTCGACGTCATCAGCGCGTTCGGCGGTGACGGCACGGTGCGGGCGGTCGCCCAGGAGATGGTGGGCTCGGGCGTGCCGATGGGCCTGCCCCGGGCGGCACCGGCAACCTCTCGCCCGCAACCTCGACCTCCCACCGACGACCTCGAGCGGGCCGTCGTCGTCGCGCTCACCGGGCGCAACCGCCACATCGACGTCGGCTGGATGACGCTCAACCCGGCGGGTGCACCTCGAGGAGCACGTCGGCGAGGGTCGTCGACCGGGGCGCGCCGCCACGCCTTCCTCGTGATGGCGGGTCTCGGGCTCGACGCCGCGATCATGGAGGACACCTCCGAGAGCCTCAAGGCGCGCATCGGCTGGACCGCGTACGTCCCGGCGGGCCTGAAGAACATCCTCGTCGAGCGCTTCCGCGCCACCTCAGCTTCGACGGCGGCCCGACGACCACCCGCCGGGCCCGCCCGTGCTTGTTGGCAACTGCGGCAAGCTGACCGGCGGATCAACCTGATGCCCGACGCGGAGCCCGACGACGGCACCCTCGACGTCGTCGTCATCGCCCCCAAGGGCTCACCGCCTGGCTCTCCGTCGTCGCGCGGGTGCTCAGCAAGAGCGACCGCTCGACCCAGACCCTCGACCGCTACCGCTGCCAGTCGGTGGGCGTGTGCGTCGACCACGAGCAGAAGATCGAGCTCGACGGCGACATCATTGGCGAGGCCACGCACATCCAGGTCGAGGTCCAGCCGCGGGCGCTCATCGTCCACACCGAGTCCGGCCGCTCCTAGAACTTCCGGTCGCGCCAGGTCCGCTCGAACGGCAGCCGCCAGCGTAGGCGCGATGAGCTGGTGGATCTGGTCGGGACCCCATGTGCCCTGGGCGTACGGCCGCACCGGCGGAGGGTTGTCGAGCAGCGGCTGGGAGATCTCCAGAGCCGTTCGATGCCGGATGCCGACGTGAACAGCGTGCGGTCGCCGCGCGCCGCGTCGTAGATGAGCCGCTCGTCGCCTCGAGGACGGCGCCGGCCGAGCCCGTCCCTGCATGGAGAACTGCATCGACAGCTTGTCGAGGCGGAAGCCCGGGCCGGGGCGCCTCCCGTAGAACGACAACGACATCCGCGACTGTTGGCGAGGTCGAAGGTCAGGTGGTCGGGCCGTTGTCGCCGACGCCCGAGCCGGGCGGGACATCGACTGCGGGGGCTCCCGGAAGGCGATCGAGATGATCGGGCGGCCTCGGCCTCTGCTTGCCGGTGCGCAGGTAGAACGGCACCCCCGCCACCGCCAGTTGTCGACGAAGCACTTGAGCGCGACGAAGGTCTCGGTCTCCGAGTCCGGGGCGACGCCGGTTCGTCGTGTAGCCGGTGTACTGCCGGGGACGACGTCGCTTGGCTGGATCGGCTGCATCGAGCGGAAGACCTTGTTCTTCTCCCGGCTGATCGCAGCCGGCTCGAGGGAGGTCGGCGGCTCATCGCCGTGAACGCGAGGATCTGGAACAGTGGGTGACGACCATGTCGCGGTACGCGCCGGTGGCCTCGTAGAAGTCGCCCCGCTGGGTGAGGCCGAGGGTCTGGGGACGTCGATCTCGATGTGGAGATGTTGTTCCGGTGCCAGATCGGCTCGAAGAGGCCGTTGGCGAAGCGGAACGCGAGGATGTTCTGGCGGCTTCCTTCCCGAGGAAGTGGTCGATGCGGAAGATCTGCTCCTCGTCGAACACCTCGTGGAGCCGGGCGTTGAGGGCGACCGCGGAGGCGTGGTCGGTGCCGAACGGCTTCTCCATGACGACGCGGCTGCGCTGGACGATGTCGCCCTCGGCGATGGTGCGCACGGCGGCGAGGGCAGCCTCGGAGGGACGGAGAGGTAGTGCAGGCGCTGCGTGGTCTCCCCGGGCAGCAGCACCTCGGCCCGGCGCACGGCATCCCCCAGCGCCTGGGGGCCGGCGGACAGCGGCACGAAGTCGAGGCGCTGCGCGAACTCCTTCCAGTCGGCGTCCCCGACCTCCCGGGTGCTGTGCTCGCGGATCGCGACGAGGGCGAGGTCGCGGAAGGCCTCGGGGCCGGCTCGTCGAGGCTGGTGCCCACGACGCGCAGGTCGTCGACGAGCCCCGACTGGAAGAGGTGCAGCAGCCCCGGGATGAGCTTGCGCTTGGCGAGGTCTCCGGTGGCGCCGAACAGGACGACGGTCGTGGGCGCGGTCATGGGGTCAGCCTGACGTGGCGGGGCGGGCGCCCGCTACCCCGGGGGCGGATGCCGGACCCACGGCATCCGTTTCGTGGCCCTCGCCTAGTGCGTCATGGTGTCGATCGCGACGGTCACGGCGAGCACGAGCGCGTCGTCCGTCCCGGGCGCGATCTCGACGCCGTAGGTGTCACGGACGCGGAACCACTTCTTGGAGACCTCGGCGATCTTGCGGTCGTCGTCCTCGATCTCGTACTCGTGGTCGACGATGTTGCCCTGGACCTCCCACTCGTGGTCGCCGGCGAGGTCCACCTTCCACCGCTCCCGCAGCGGCGAGATGAGGGCCTTGTGGACCAGGGCGAGGCGCTCGCCGTGCGGGTCCTCGATCGCCATGGAGTCACGGATGTGCATGACCCGCGTCTGGATCCTGCACAGCTGGTTGCCGCTGAGGTCCTCGAGGTCGAGGGTGTTCCGCATCCTCATGGCCTTGCCGTTGACCTTGAACACCCGGGCCCCGGCCTCGTTCTCGATCCAGTAGTCGTCTCCGATGGCGACCATCTTCTGTCGCATCTGGAAGCGGGTGGCGTTGCCGCCGCGTCCGAAGGTCTCGCGCTCGTCCTGGCGCTTCTCGCGCCTGTCCCGGATACCCATCACCCCACCCTCCGGCGCCCGGCGGTGACCCGCATCACCCCTGGGGATGAGCCCGTCGGCGTCGGGACCGGCGGTGGCGACCGCCTCCGAGGCGAAGAGGTTCAGACCCAGCCGCTCCGCGATGTACTTGGTGGCCAGCTGCCCGCGCACGCTGTTGCCGGCCTCGTCCAGGGGCGGGGAGTACGTCGCGAGGCCGCCCTTGCCCGGCGCCACGGTGAGGATGCCGCCGCTCACCCCGCTCTTGCCGGGCAGCCCGATCTCGTACAGCCAGTCCCCGGAGAGCTCGTAGAGGCCGGCGGTCGCCATCACCGCGAGCACGCGCCGGCACACGCCCGGGGGAATGACGCGGACCCCGGTCACCGGGTTCACCCCGCCGTTGGCGAGCGTGGCGGCCATGACCGCGAGGTCGCGGACGGTGACGTCCAGCGAGCACTGCCGGGTGTAGACGTCCGTGGCCTCGTCGGGGTCGAAGGAGACCCGGCCGTAGCTCTCCAGCAGGTGGGCGATGCCCCGGTTGCGCAGGTTCGTCGCCGCCTCCGACGTGTAGACCTCCTCGTTCACCGCCAGCTCGCGCCCCGCGAACCGGGACAGCCCGTCGCGGATCCGCTCCAGCTTCGCCTCGGCCGTGTCGCCCGGCACGAGGCTCGTGGTCGCGATCGCACCGGCGTTGACCATCGGGTTCATCGTGCGCTCCTCGTTCAGCTCGACCGCCATGACCGAGTTGAACGGGAAGCCGGTGCTGTTCACGCCGAGCTCCTGCCGGGCCGCGTCGTACCCGATGCTCTCGCAGACCAGGGCGAACACGAACGGCTTGGACACGCTCTGGATCGAGAACGCCGTGTCGGTGTCACCGACGTCGATGGTCCCGCCACGCACACCGGCGAGGCTGATCCCGAACAGGTCGGGCGACGCCGCCGCCAGCACGGGGATGTAGTCCGCGACCTCGCCGTCGGTCGTCGACCGGTAGCGCTCGTGGGCCTCCAGCGCCGCGCGCCTGATCTCGTCCGGACCGGGCAGGTCGCCGGTCGAGACCATCGCCTGCGCCGTCGCCTCGTCGACGGGCAGCGGCTGGTGCATCGTGAGCTCGGCCATGGTCCCTCTTCCCGGTCGCGGTGTCGGTCAGGAGCACACTGCCACCCGACGCGGCGTCAGGCGAAGAGCTGGGTGCCCCAGTCGGCATCCGCGGCCAGCCCGGGCGGGCAGGCGAACAGCGCCGACCCGGTGTGCTCGATGTACTCGTTGAGCGTGTCACTGCTGGCGAGCGCCCGCTGCATCGGCACGAACTGCTCGTGCGCGTCGCGGACGAACGCGATGAAGAACAGCCCCGCGTCGAGGTGCCCCTGGCCGTCACTGCCGTCGGTGAAGTTGTAGCCGCGGCGCAGGATCCGGATGCCGCCGAGGTTGCGTCCGGTGCGCGAGCCGCACGTGCGCGGCCATCGGGATCCGCGGCTCGCCGTCGATCCCGGCGGCCACGAAGTCCGGTTCGTCGAACTCGCCGGCCTGCCCGATGGGCGCCCCGAGGCGCTTGTCGCGCCCGATGGTCTGCTCCTGGTCGAGGAGGGGGCTGCGGTCCCAGACCTCGATGTGCATCCGGATCCGCCGGGCGACGAGGTAGGAGCCGCCGGCCATCCACGCCGCGCCGCCGGACACGTCGGACGGTGCGACCCACACGTGCTCCTCGAGTGCCGCACCGTCCTCGGAGGTGATGTTGGCCGTGCCGTCCTTGAACCCGAACAGGTTGCGCGGCGTCACCTGGCTGCGCGACGTCGACGACGTGCGCCCGAACCCCAGCTGGCTCCACCGCACCGAGACGACGCCGAAGCCCATCCGCACGAGGTTGCGCACCGCGTGCACGGCCACCTGGGGGTCGTCGGAGCAGGCCTGGATGCAGAGGTCGCCTCCGCTGCGGGCCGGGTCGAGGTCGTCACCCACGAATGCCGGCAGCTCGCGCAGCGCCCCGGGCCGCCGGTCCGCGAGGCCGAACCGGTCGTCGAAGAGCGAGGGTCCGTACCCGATGGTCACGGTGAGGTGGCCCGGCGCGAGGTCGAGCGCCTCGCCCGTGTCCTGCGGCACCTTCCACGGGCCGCCGCCGACGGTGCCGCCCGGAGCGGCCTCGGCCCCGGCCGTCATCCGCTCGGCGGCACGGGTCCAGCGGGTCAGGAGGTCACGGAGCTCGGCGGGGTCGTCGGTGATGACGTCGAGCGCGACGAAGTGCAGCCGGTCCTGGGCCGCCGTCGTGATGCCGGCCTGGTGCGCCCCGCGGAACGGCGACGACGCCGTCGTCGGCGGAGGCGCCCGCAGCATCCGCCGCACCCGCCTCGTTCGCCGAGCGCACGGCATACGCGATCCCGGCGACCCCGACGGCCGCCGCGCCCGCTCCGCCGGCGAGCACCGTACGGCGGGAGGACCCGCTCATCCCTGGGCGACCACGCCGGCGACCGTCGAGACCGGCTGGGCGAAGGCGTCGAGCGCCTCGGTGAGGGCCTTGATCTCGGCGGGCGTCAGCTCGGGGTAGAGGACGAAGCCGTCGCCGTCGCGGTGCGTCTCGAGCAGGTCGCCGAGGGCCTTGCCCCGCTCGTCGATCGCCGTGACGAGCTGCGGGTCGGACGCCTGGAGGAACGGGCGCAGCGCCTGGATCGCCGCCCTGGAGCCCTCGAAGTTCGCCTCGAAGTCCCACAGGTCGGTGTGGCTGTACCGCTCCTCCTCACCGGTGATCTTGCCGGTCGCGATCTCGTCGAGGAGGGCCTTGGAGCCGTTGGCGAGCTGGAGCGGGTTGAGCTGGACGGCCTTGGCCTTGGCGACGAGGTCGGTGACGTCGGCGAGCAGCCGGTCGGCGATCTTCGGACGAGTCGGCCTGGAGGCCGTCCTCCCACAGGTCCTTCTCGAGGCGGTGGTAGCCGGTGAACTCCATGCCGTCGTCGACGACCTCCGCGCGGCCGTCGATCTTCGGGTCGAGGTCGCCGAAGGACTCGGCGACGGGCTCGATGCGCTCCCAGTACGACCGGGCGGTCGGGTAGAGCGCCTTGGCCTGCTCGACCTCGCCGGCCTTGACGAGCGCGACGAACTCGGTCGTGCGGTCGAGGAACGCGTCGGCCTGGCTGGCGACGTAGCGCTGGTACTCCGTGGTCGCGGCGCCGAGGTTCTCGTCGTCGCTCTTCGGCGCGGCCGAGGTGCCCGTGACGGTGAACGCCGAGCGGATGCCGTCGCCCACCATCCCCGGCTTGCAGGCGGTCTCGTAGGTGCCGGGCTCGGCGAGCTCGACGTGGAAGGTGCGGCTGAGGCCCGGGGTGACGTTCTCGACCTCACCGAGGATGCGGTCGCCCTCGGCGTAGACGTAGAACTCGTTGACCTTGGTGCCGGTGTTGGTGACCGTGAACTCCACGGTGCCCGCGGGGGCCTCGGCCCGGGCGACCTCGCACGTGGTGTCGGTGGCGCTCACCGCGATCGGGCCGCCGGACGCGCCCGTGGAGGGGGTCTCGGCGGACGAGCAGCCGGCGAGCCCGATGACGACGGGCACGGCGAGGGCGGCGGTCAGGGTGAGGGCGCGCGTGGGCACGTGGACTCCTGGGGGCGACGGGGTCTTGACGGACGAGGTGGACGACGTGGACGAGGTGGACGGGGCTCAGGCGGTGGAGCCGTGGGCGGCGGCCGGCGGCCGGGCGGTGGAGGCACCGGGCGCCACCGTGGGGCGGGCCGGGCGGAGGAAGAAGAACAGCACGGTGCCGACGTAGAGCACCCAGGCGACCGCCTGGAGCACCGTGGTCTGCGGCGTGAAGTTGAGCGTGCCCTTGAGCAGCGCGGCGTACCAGGTGCCCGGCTCGACGGTGCCGGACACGTCGAACGCCAGGGTGTTCAGGCCGGGCAGGACGCCGGCCTCCTGGAGGTCGTGGATGCCGTAGGAGAGGATGCCGCCCGCGACGAGGATGAGCGCGACGCCGGTCCAGCGGAAGAAGCGGCCGAGGTCGATGCGCAGGGCCCCGCGGTAGATGAGCCACCCGAGGGCGACCGCGCCGGCGAACCCGACGAGCCAGCCGAGCAGCGGCAGGTTGTTGCCGGCGCCCGCGGCCTCGGCGGTGGCGTAGAAGAAGATCGCCGTCTCGAGGCCCTCGCGCCCGACGCCGAGGAACCCGACGAGGGCGACGGCGAGCGGACCGAGGTCGAGCGCGCGGTCGAGGCGCCCCTTGAGCTCGCCCGAGATCGTGCGCGCGGCGGACTTCATCCAGAACACCATCGCCGTGACGAAGCCGACGGCGACGATGCTCACGATGCCGCCGATGGTCTCCTGCGCCTCGAAGGAGAGCTGCCGGGTGCCGAACGTGAGTGCCGCCCCGAGGACGACCGACAGGGCGATCGCGGTGCCGACCCCGAGCCAGACGTAGCGGATGCCCCAGGTGCGGTCGGTCTTCTTCAGGAACGCGAGGAGGATGACGACGACGAGAGCGGCCTCCAGGCCCTCACGCAGCCCGATGAGCGCGTTGCTGACGAACATCCGGCGGTCTCCGTCCCGGCGAGTAAGGGTTACCTGACTGAGGTAAGCCTAACTTCGGGTCCGGCGTCAAATCCGCGGGGCCCGACCTGGACGCTCAGGCCCCGGGTGTCGCGAGCCGGATCTCCTCCACGGTCGGCTCCCGCTCCTCCTTCGCCTCCGGCGGCAGGCAGTCGACGATGGCGGCCATGATCCGCCGGGTGTCGGCCGGGGCGGAGCGCAGCTTGAGGTCGACCGGCGGCCCGACCCGCACCCGCACGGTCGGTGGGTGGGTGAGGTTGAGCATCCGCGGCACCGGCGACGAGCGCGGCCACACGTGCTCGCTGCCCCAGACCCCGAACGGGATGACCGGCGCCCCGGTGATCGCGGCGAGCCGGGCTGCACCGGTGCGGCCCTTGAGGACGGGGTCGTAGAACCTCCTCCCCCGCGGGATGGTGCCCTGCGGCAGGAGGCAGACCATCTCGCCGCCCTCGAGCGACACGACGGCCTGCTCGAACGACTCGGTGCCGCCGCTCCCGCGGTCGACGGCGATGCCGCCGAGCGCCGTCGCGATCGCCCCGACGACCGGCACGTCGAACAGCTCCTTCTTCGCGAGGATCCGTCCGGTGCGGCCCGTGGGTCGCATCATCTGGATCATCGCCGGGATGTCGAAGTAGGACCGGTGGTTGCCGACGAGGATGGCCGGGCCGGTGCGCGGGATGTTCTCGGTGCCGCCGATGTCGAAGCGCGCGTAGGGCGTGAGCAGCGGCGGGCTCGCGAGGAACAGCAGCCGCTGGAGCTCGACGCCGACGACCGGCACCTTGAGCACACCCGGCGAGACGTCGAAGTGGACGATCGGCCAGCCGCGCGCCACGGCATACAGCGAGAGGCGGGGGTCGGGGTTGACCGCGGCCGGGCTCCCGACGGCCGAGAGCAGCGGCAGGTCGTAGATCGAGTCGGAGTAGGCGAAGCTCTCGGCGAGGTCGATGCCCTCGGCCTCGGCCCACTCCTTCACCGCGGCGAGCTTGCCGCGCGACCACACGAAGCGCCCCGACAGCGAGCCGTCGAAGCGCCCGTCCTCGGTGAGGGAGTAACGGGTCGCGATGACGTGGTCGACGCCGAGGAGGTCGGCCAGCGGCTTGATGAGGTGGAACGGCGTCGTCGTGGCCAGCACCACCGGGCGACCGGCGGCCCGGTGCTGCTCGATGAGGGTGAGCGCGAACGGGTGGATGACGTCGAGGATCGCCTCGGCCGCGGCCTCCGCGGCGGCGTCGAAGCTGGTCAGCTCACGGCCCTTGGCGAGGAGCGTCGCCTGACGGGCGAGGAAGATCGACGGAAGCGTCTCGCCGACGAGGTCGAACAGGCCGTAGAGGAGCCGCTCGCCGGGCAGCTTGCGGGTCACGATGCCCAGGTCGTACATCGCGCGCGAGATCAGCGGGCCGGTGCCGCCCTGGAGCAGCGTGCGGTCGAGGTCGAAGATCGCCGCACCGCTCATGGGGCCGAGGCTACCCGGACGGCTCTTCTGCCCCCTTGGGCGCACGGCATACATTGACGGCCATGGTGCGCGCCGAGCTGACCGCGTACGTCCTCGGCGGTGGGGGCGTGCTCGGCTCGAGCGAGGTCGGCATGGTGCGGGCGCTCGCGGAGCGCGGGGTGCGGCCCGACCTCGTGCTCGGCACGAGCATCGGCGCCCTCAACGGCGCGTTCATCGCCGCCGACCCCGGGCCTGAGGGGGCCGAGCGCCTGGCCGCGGTGTGGGAGGCCGTCGTCCGCGAGGGCGTCTTCCTCGACAGCCCGATGCGGCAGGCCGCGCGGGTCGCGAGGTACCGCACGCACCTGCTGTCGAACGCGCCCCTGCGCCACCTCGTCGAGCGCTACCTGCCCGTCAGCCGCTTCGAGGACCTCGAGGTCGCGTTCCAGTGCGTCGCCGCGTGCATCGAGGACTCGAGCGGTCGGTGGTTCTCCCAGGGGGACCTCACGGATCCCGTCGTGGCGTCCTGCTCGGTGCCCGGCCTCTTCCCCCCGGTGCGGATCGGCGACCACCACTACCTCGACGGCGGCCTCGTGCACTCGATCCCCGTCGGCCGCGCGCTGGCGCTCGGCGCGACCCGGATCTTCGTGCTCCAGGTGGGCCGCGTCGAGCAGCCGCTGCGACCCCCGACCAAGCCGTGGGAGGTGGCGACCGTGGCGTTCGAGATCGCGCGGCGGCACCGGTTCGTCCACGAGATGGAGTCGGTGCCCGACGACGTCGAGATGCACGTACTGCCGAGTGGGGCCACGCGCAGCCCCAACATCTCGATCGGCCAGGCGCGGATCGGGCGCATGCGTGACCGCATGGAGGCCGCTCGCGCGGCGACCTCCGACTACCTGGGAGGACTGACCTGATGGGCGCCCGCAGCATCCCGCCTCCGCCGCTGCCCGTGCGGCGCGTGCTCCACGTCATCTGGCCTCTCGTCGGCGTCGTCGTCACCGGCCTCATGGCACCGGTCGTCGTGGCCGGGGCGTTCATGGTGCTCGTCGACCGCAGGGCGCGGCTGTTCCGGGCTGCGAGCCTGGCCGTCATCCTCATGTGGGTCGACATCCGGATGCTGGTCGGCTGCTGGGCGCTGTGGGCGCAGAGCCCCGACCACTCCTCGCCGACCTGGCGCGAGGACCACGAGCGGCTGTTCGTCCAGGCCCTCGACTCGCTGATGTACTACGCGCGTCGCTGGGTGAACCTCGAGGTGAGGCTCGCCGACCGCATGCACTTCGGCTCCGACGCCGAGCCGCTCCTCGCGCTGGCGCGGCACGCCGGGCCGGCCGACTCGCTCGCCATCGCGTGGCTGCTCTCGCGCACCGCGGGTCGGCTGCCGCGCATCGTGCTGGCCGAGGCGCTGCGCTGGGACCCGGGGATCGACACCATCCTCACCCGGCTCCAGTCCTTCTTCGTCCCGTCGGGGTCCGGCGGCGGGGAGGACCGCATCGGGGGCCTGACCCGGATGGCCGAGTCGATGGACGACGGCGACGTCTTCGTCATCTTCCCCGAGGGCCAGAACTGGACCCCCGGCCGGCGGGCCGGCTACATCCGCCGGCTCCGCGAGCGGGGTGAGCTCGCCCGCGCCCGCCGGGCCGAGGAGCTGCGAAACGTGCTGCCGCCGAAGACCCGCGGCGCGTGGGCGGCTCGCGTGGCCCGCCCGGGTGCCGACGTCATGGTGCTGGCGCACGTCGGCCTCGCGCGGCTCTCGACGCCCCGGATGGTCTGGGAGGCACTGCCGTTCACCGACCGGCCGCTGCTCGTCAAGACGTGGACGTATGCCGCGGCCGACGTCCCGCTCGAGGCCGAGGCGTTCGCCGGCTGGCTCGACGAGCGGTGGGGCGAGCTCGACACGTGGGTGGAGGCGAACGCCGCACCGTACCTGCCGGGCCACGAGCCGTCCGACACCACGATCCGCATCCCATCCGACAGGGGGACCCCATGACCTGGACCACGACGAGGGCGACGACGCTGGTGGCGGTCGGGGCGGTGGTCTCCGCGGTGGCCGTCGGCGTCCTCGTCGCGACCTGGGTCGTCGACGGTGGCGGGAACGACTCCGCGAACGGCTCGGTGCCGGTCGGCGACCTCGACGAGCTGGCCGGCTCGTGGCTCGCGGTCAACGCCGTCGGGGCTCCCCGTGAGGTCGTCGGCGAGGTGCGCCTGCGGGTCGAGGGCGACCGCCTCCTCGTCGAGACCGGGTGCAACACCGGTCGCATGACCGTCGAGGTCGTCGACAGCCACCTCGTCGGCGGCCCCCTCGCAACGACGCGGATGGCCTGCGAGCCCGCGCTGATGGAGCAGGAGCGCTGGGTCACCGAGATGCTCGACAGCCGTCCGCGGCTGGAGCTCTCCGGGCCCTACCTCGCGCTGCACTGGGGCGAGGACGAGCGGTGGTGGCTCGGGCTGGAGCAGGAGGGCGGGTCGACGCCGGCATCGTGAGCGGGCCTGACGAGACGGCCGCTCAGGAACGTCCGTCGCGGATCCCGTCGAGCCACGCGCGGGCGGACGAGAAGTCGTCGTCGCTCGTGAGCGGGGCGATGCTCGCCCGCTGGCGGTCGGCGCGCGGGTAGGACCCCAGGAAGCGCACCTCGGCACAGATGCGCCGCAGGCCCATGAGCGCCTCGCCGACCCGCTCGTCGAGGACGTGGCCCTCGAGGTCGATCGAGAAGCAGTAGGAGCCCATCGACTCCTTCGTCGGGCGCGACTCGAGCCGGGTCATGTTGATGCCCCGCGCGGCGAACTGCTCGAGCAGCGCGAGCAGGCCACCGGCGTGGTCGTCGCGCTGGAAGAGGACCACCGTCGTCTTGTCGGCGCCGGTGGGCGTGGGCAGCCGGCCCGGTCGGGCGACGAGCACGAAGCGCGTCACCGCCGCCTCGATGTCGCCGATCCCGTCGGCGAGGACGGCGAGCCCGTGCAGCCGGGCCGCGGACGGGGCGCAGACCGCGGCGTCGTAGGGCTGCCCGCCGTGCTCCAGACCTGCCGCGGCCGCGGCGGTCGAGAGCGTCGGCACGTACGCGGCATCCGGCAGGGCCTCGGCCATCCACCCGCGGACCTGCGCCCACGCGTGCGAGTGGGTGCCGACGGCGCGAACGTCGCCGACGCCGGTGCCGGGCCGCGCCGCGAGGACGAACGTGATCGGCACGAGCACCTCGCCCGTCACGACGAGCGGCTCACCGCTGGCGAGCGCGTCGAGGGTGGCCGAGACGCCGCCCTCGACGGAGTTCTCGATCGGCACCATCGCGGCGTCGATGGTGCCGGCCCGCAGCGCGGCGAGCGCCGCGTCGACCGAGCCGTAGGCCGTGCGCCCACCGTCCGCGGCCGGCGCCCACGCGTCGAGGGCCATCGACGTGAAGGTGCCCTCGGGGCCGAGGTAGCCGTAGCGGGTCACGGGGTCCCCTCGCCCGTGCGCGCGGCCGCGAGGGCCTGCTGCTCCTCGGGGGTGAGCGTGGCGTCGGACGCGCCGCCGACGACGCCCTTGGCGTAGGTGCGCGACTCGCCACGCGCGTGGATCGAGCTGAACACGAGGCCGTCGCCGCGGTCGTCGACCACCGCGGCGCTGAAGCTCAGCCGGCCGCCCATGTCGCCGAAGGCGTCGTAGCGCACGACCGCGACGTGGCGCAGCGCCTGGCCGAGGTCGGTGCGCAGGGCCGCGAGGTCGGCGTCCCCGGCCGGACGGTGGTGCTCGAGCGCCGTGACGCGCCGCCGCAGGTCGGTCGAGCGCCGCAGCAGGACGACGGCCGCGCCCACGAGGACCGCGAGGGCCAGCACGACGAGCCCGCCGTACAGCAGCTCCGAGGGGTGAGGCATCAGCGCGGCGTCCACGCAGCACAGGCTAGGCGGTCGCGTCCGACGGCTGCCCGGCATTCCACGCCCGCCCACCCGACCTCGTGGTGGGGGGCGGGGTGGTGGATGGCGTGGACCGGTCGGCGGGGCATACCGGCGGCTGCCTAGGGTGGCGGCGTGGGACTGGACCTCGCGACCGCTGCCGTCGTCTTCGGCACGATCTTCCTCGTCGAGCTGCCCGACAAGACCTTCATCGCCACGCTCGTGCTGTCGACCCGGTTCCGGCCCCTGCTCGTGTGGGCCGGCGTGTGCCTCGCGTTCCTCGTGCAGACCGCGATCGCGGTGACGGCCGGCGGGCTGCTCGCCCAGCTGCCGCGCACGCCGGTCCAGGCGTTCGCGTGCGTCATGTTCCTCGTCGGCGGCGTGCTGCTGCTGCGCGGCGCCGGGAAGGCCGACGAGGAGGAGGCCGAGACGGAGGCCGAGTTCGGCGCGAAGGCCGCCGCCGAGGTCGTCGGATGGCGGGTGGTGACGCTGTCCTTCACCGTGCTCTTCCTCGCCGAGTGGGGCGACCTGTCCCAGCTGCTCACCGCGTCGCTCGTCGTGCGCTACGACGACGCGTTGTCGGTGTTCGTCGGCGCGTTCCTGGCCCTGGTAGCGGTGTCCGGCCTGGCCGCCGCCCTCGGGCGCACCCTGCTGTCGAGGATGCGGCTGTCGACGATCCGCCGCATCGGCGGCACCGTCTGCCTGCTCCTCGCCGCCTACACCGCGCTCGAGGTCGCCGGCGTCCTCTGACCGCCGGGGGCACGGTCCGCGGATTCGTCGGCGAGGTCCGCGGGGGGCCGGGTCACCCACCACAGGAGGGCGAGCGCACCGAGGGCGCCGAAGACGTCGGCGTTCTGCAGCACCCGGCCCGGCAGCTCGGGCCAGTCACGGTGGTTGAGCCACGAGATGCCCCACCACGGCAGGCGGCACAGGAAGAAGGCCGTGACGCCGATCCCGGCCCAGAGCCGGCGGCGGTCGCGCCACGGGTCGGCCCCGAGCAGCGCGAACACCACGACGACGACCCAGTGGAAGTGGTGGATCCACGCCACCGGGGACAGCAGGCAGGCCATCAGCCCGACGGCCGCGACCTCCCCGATGGAGTCGCCCTGGAGGTGGAGCCGCCGCGCGAGCCAGAACCCGAAGACCCCGACGGAGGCGACGCAGGCGAGCCAGATGACCGTGCCCGGCATCCCCTCCGGCCCGACGCGCAGGAGGAAACCGCGCAGCGACTGGTTGGAGGTGCCCATGTTGGGGCCGAGCCGCGTCGGGTCCTGGAGCGCGCCGCCCCAGAACGCGAAGGACGCCTGCGGCAGCAGCACCCACGCGCCGAGGGTGACGGCGACCGCGGTGCCGACGGCGGTCGCGGCCTCCTTCCAGCGCCGGGTGACGAGGAAGTGCACGACGAAGACCCCGGGCGTCAGCTTGACCGCCATCGCGAGGCCGACGAGCACGCCCCGCGGCACCCGCCGGATGAGGCCGGGCCGCGGCTCGCGCAGGTCCATGAGGCACGCGAGCACCATGAACGCGTTGACCTGGCCGAACCGGATGCCGTCGCTGACCGGGTGCAGCCACAGCATCGGCGCGGTGAGGGCGACGAGGGCGAGCGGGACCCAGGCGCCGGCGCGGTGGATGAGGCGGTACCCGGCATACCAGACGATCGCGGTGGTCGCGAGGACCTGCAGCGCGGTCCAGAGCCAGCCGGCCGCCCCGAACGGCACGAGGGCCAGCGGGATCGCCAGGATCGCCGCGAAGGGCGGGTACGTGAAGGGCAGCAGCTGGGGGCTCTCGGTGAGCGTGGAGTAGACCGGCCGTCCCGAGAGGATCGAGACGCCGGCCTCGCGGTAGACCTCGACGTCGACCTGCCACTGGTCGAGCGGCCAGAACACGAGGTAGCGGAGCACGACGGGCAGCGCGGCGAGCGCGATGAGCACCGCCGCGAGGAGCCACCGGTGGCGGGGGACGGTGCGGGTCGCCGGGGTGCTCACGGCACCATTCTGGGGGAGGGCGGGGCACCGGCGGCCCCCACGTCGCTCGCCGGACCCTGCGAGGAGCCTGACATTTCGCTGATTCGGGCGGCGCACCTACCGCACCGTAACCTTGCCCCGTGCTGCGCAGAGCCCTCGCCCTCACGGTCGCCCTGGCGACCGTCGTCGGGGGACTCCTCCTCGGGGTGGCCACGTGGTCGACCGACGCCCGCGCCGACGAACCGTCGGGGGCGGTCGTGCTCATCGGCACCGGTGGCATCAGCTGGGCCGACGTCTCGCAGGAGGGCACCCCCAACCTGTGGGTCCTGCTCCGCGACGGCTCGTCGGCGGCCCTGTCGGTGCGCTCGGTCTACTCCAACACCTGCCCCGCCGACGGGTGGCTCGGCCTGTCGGCCGGCGGCCGCGCCGCGGCCCCCCGCCCGGGGGACGAGCCCGACCCGGCCGACCGTCCCTGTACGCCCGCCCCGCCCGTCGTCGACGGATCGGTGCAGGGGTGGCCGGAGTACGTCGAGGCGGCCGAGTCCGAGCGCTTCGACACCACGCTGGGACTGCTCGCGGACACGGCCGCCGCGGGCCGGGTCTGCGTCCGGGCGGTCGGGGACTGGGCCCCCGTCGGTGGCGCACGCTCGGACGGCACCGTCGAGCAGGCGACCCCGTGGTCCTCCGCGGAGATGCTCGAGGACGTCAACGCCTGCCCGGTGACGCTCGTCGACGTCGGGTCCCTGCGCGACCCCGACGACGTCGCCGACGGAGAGTCGGTGCCCACCTCCCGCCAGGAGCAGCTGACCGCGATCGACACCCGCATCGGGCAGGTCATCGAGGCCGGGCCGAACGGCGCCGACTACGTCGTCGCCTCGCTCTCGGATGCCGGGTCCACCGAGCGCCTCCAGCTCGTCGTCGCGCGGGGTCCGCACTTCGGCCCCGGTCTGCTCGAGTCGCCGTCGACGAGGCAGTCCGGGCTGGCCCAGGCCCAGGACGTCACCGCGACGGTGCTGGCGTCGGTCGGGCTGCCCGTGCCGAGCGGCATGGGCGGCGCGCCGCTGACGAGCGACCCGGCTCCCGACAACTCCGAGCGCCGGGCCGAGGCGCGGCTGACCGACCTCACCGACTACGACGAGGCCAGCCACGAGGTGCACGGGCTCGTCGAGCCGTTCTTCACGGTCTTCGCGTACGGCCAGCTCGCCATCTACCTGCTCGTGCTGCTCGTCTGGAAGGGCCGGCTCGGCTCGGAGTCCAGCCGGCTGCGCTGGCTCTCGCGGGTGCGGGTCGTGGCGGTCGCGGCATCCGCCGTCCCCGTGTCGACCTTCCTCGCCAACCTCCTGCCCTGGTGGCGCTTCCCCGTGCCGATGGTCGCAGTCGTGGCCGCGGTGGGCCTGTTCGTCGCGGTCATCTCGACGGCGGCGCTGCGCGGGCCGTGGGCCCGGTGGGCCCTGGGGCCCATGGCGATCGTCTCGGCGACGACCATGCTCGTGCTCGCCATCGACGTCATCAGCGGCTCCCGGCTCCAGCTGTCCTCGCTGATGGGCCTGCAGCCGGTCGTCGCGGGCCGCTTCTACGGGATGGGCAACGCCACCTTCGCCCTCTTCGCGACGGCGACGATCCTCCTCGCCACCGCCGTCTCCTCGGCCCTCGTCCTCGGGCAGCGCCGCAAGGCGGCGGCGATCTCGGTGGCCCTCATCGGCGGGTTCGCGGTCGTCGTCGACGGGATGCCGTTCTGGGGCGCCGACGGCGGTGGGCCGCCGGCGCTCGTGCCGGGCATCGTCTACATGGTGCTCGCGGTCCTGGGCATCCGGCTCACCTGGAAGCGGGTCCTGCTCATCGGCGTCTCGGTGGTCGCGCTGTTCTTCCTCGTCGCCGGTGCCGACTGGCTGCGGGACCCGTCGTCGCGCAGCCACCTCGGCCGGTTCGTGCAGGCGATCATCGACGGCAACGCGATGGACATCGTCATCCGCAAGGGCCAGCAGAACATCGACATCCTGCTCGGCAACGCCCCGCTGACGCTCCTCGTACCGGCGGCCCTGCTCTTCGTCATCGTCGTGCTGGCACGACCCACGTCGTGGGGGTCGCGCGCGCTCCAGCGGTCCTACGACCAGGCGCCGACGCTGCGGGCCGGGCTCGTCGCGCTCGTGACGACCCTGACGATCGGCTTCCTCATCAACGACTCCGGGGTGGCGATCCCGGCGGTCGGCGCGACCCTCGCCGTCCCGCTCATCGTGTCGGTGGTCGTGGTCCCGCTGATCGAGGAGGCCCGATCCGTGGCCACGACCCGCGCCGGACGCCGGCAGCGATGACGACGACCCAGAGCACGAGCCCCACCCAGGGAACGACCCCCCGGCGGACCCCGAGCGTCAGGTCCTCGACCGCCGGCGTCATCCCGAGCACGCGCCCCGGCACGTAGGCGAGCGCGAGGGCCACGAGCCTGACGAGGGCGACGAGGTCGACGATCCCCGGCAGCAGCGCCGGCAGCGCGCACCAGACGAGCAGGTCGTACCAGGGGAGCGAGTAGGGCGCGGCGAGCGAGTAGGCCAGCCCCAGGCAGGCGGTGACCCACAGCGCGACCACACCCGTGGGGTCGCGCTCGGCCCCGGAAGGTTCCGCTTCGCCCCGGAACGTTTCGGGTGCGGAGCTGAACTTTCCGGGATCGGGCGGGAAAGTTGTGGCGGGTCGGGACAGGCGCAGGAGGCAGGCGGCCAGCACCACCGCGAGCACCCCGGCGGCCAGGCTGATCGCGAGCCTGGTCGGTGCGTTGCCGACCGCGTCGCGACCCCACTCGAGCAGCGGGCGCCACGGCATCGCGAGCGACACCGCCTGCCGCGAGCGCAGCAGCTGGTCGAGCACGTGCGGCCCGGCCCAGGCGTGCAGCCCCCCAGCGACCGCGACGAACGCCACGGACAGCGCCCCCACCAGACGGGCCAGCACCACGCCCCGCCGGCCGACGACCCACCACGCGGCCACCACGGCGACCGCCACCACGGCATACGGCACCTTCGTCGAGCCGGCGAGCGCCGCGCCCGCCCCCGCGAGCGCCGCACCGCCCCACCCCGGGCGCCACGCCACCGCGGCCACGGAGGCAACGACGAGGGCCGCCGCGACGACGTCGATGTGGGCACCGAGCACCCCGAGGCCGAGCACGAGCGGGTTGAGCGTCCACAGCACGTCGACGCGGCCGTGCTGCTCCTCCGGCAGCACCCGTCGCAGCAGCCACCGCACGGCCAGCCAGCCGAGCACGACGAGCACCTGCCACACCCACACGCCCTGCCGCAGCGAGTCACCGCCGACGAGGGCCGACAGCCCGTGGAGCAGCGTGCCGAACGGCCCGTACACACTCGGCTCGGTCGTCCACGGCTCCTCGACCCGGCTCGTCACGGGGTCGGCGCCGCCCGCCCACGACTGCGGCGGCTCCAGCCACGGGTCGCCGCCGCCGACGAGGATGCGGCCGTACGCGAGGTAGTTGACGTGGTCGGCCGACCCGAAGGGCGCGGTGACCAGGGCCAGCCCACCCAGCACACCCGGCCACAGCCACGACCGCAGCGCCGGCGGGCGCAGCCGCAGCCCGAGCAGCACGGCGACACCGCCGACGACGTAGGCCGTCCACAGCGCCGCCGTGACCGCGGCGGGTCCGAGGGTGACCGGCAGGAGCTGTCCCGGCGCCCACCCGCGGGGAGCGAGGTCGGGCTGGGCGGCGTTCGGCACCGAGGCGCCGACGAGCACCAGCAGCGCGACCGACACGCCGACGCAGAGCGTGCGGCCCCGGGTCAGCCCCGCTGCCACGGCCGCCAGCCGCGCCGGACGAGGGCGAGCCACACGTCGCGGTACTGGCCGGCACGGTGCAGGTGGCCCCGCCAGTCGGAGCCGCTCACCCGGTGCTGCAGCTCACACGGAACCTCGAGCACGGTGAGGCCCGCGCGCAGCACGTCGACGGTCAGCGCGGTCTCGACGCCCCACCCCCGGGCCAAGGGGCTCCCGGCGTCGAACGCCGCGGGGGTCAGGCAGCGCATGCCCGACAGCGGCTGGACGGCCCGGAACCCGGTGAGGCGCTGGATGCCGCCGCGAGCCAGCCCGACGACGAGCCCGCGCCCGCCGCCGGCCTTCAGCTGCGCCGGGAGCGTCGCGATCGTCATGTCGGCGGTGCCGTCGAGGACGGCGCTCGTGAGGACCCCGAGGTTGGTCGCCGTCCCCTCCAGGTCGCCGTCGACGAACAGGAGGGCGGCGGACCACGCGGCGGCCGGGTCGGCCGCTGCATCCGCCCGCTCGAGGTCACGGACCCGGCGCACGCCGCTCTCGAGCGCGGCCGCCTTGCCCCGGTTGCGGGGATGCCGCACGACGTCCGCGCCGGCCTCCGCGGCGACCCGCGCGGTGTCGTCGGTGCTGCCGTCGTCGACGACGACGACCCGGCCCACCTGGGGCAGGGCCGCGACGGCGGCCACCGTCGCCGCGATGCGGTCGGCCTCGTCCTTGCACGGGACGACGGCGGCGACCCGGGCGGCGAGGGCGCTCATCAGCGGAGGGTGACCTGGCGGCTCAGCAGTCCCGCGCGGGCACGGCGCTCCTCGGCGGTGAGCGGGGCGTCGGTGGCGAGGGCCGCGGCGTACCGCTCGCCCCACGCCGTGAGCTCGTCCTCGTGGTCAGCGGCCTCGAGGGTGGGGTCGAGGTCCCAGACCGGCACGAGCAGGCCGCAGGCGCGGAAGGCGCCGAGGAGGCGCGAGTCGCCGCCGAGGCCGTCCTCGCCCGCGGAGTGGAGGCGGGCGAGGGCGTCGGTCGCGGCGTCCTCGTCGTCACCCAGGACGAGGCGGATGTGGGTGCGGTCGCCGATGCGCACCCAGTAGGCCGACGGGAGCGCGGCCATCGCGACGGTCGGCACGACCGTGGCGTTGGCCCGCTCGAGCGACTCCGCGGCCTCGCCCTCGAGCTCCTGGCCCTCGACCCAGAAGTCGAAGCCCTCGTGGACGCTGACGTCGAACCCGGTGCCGGGAACGAGGACGTCCTGGAGGCGAGGGCTGTCGGCGGTGACCGGCGCGGTCGTGACGACCGGGTGGCCCTCCTCGGCCGCGAGCGACGCGAGCAGCTGGGCCGCGAGGTCGCGCGAGGCGTCGCCGCTCGCGTTGCCGGACTGGGTGCCGATGAGGACCGTGCCGTCGGCACGGTGCAGGCCCGGCCACGCCATCGGCAGCACGGTCGCGACCGTCGCCTCGCTCGGGGCGCCGTCGGGGACGTGCTCGGGGCGCACCGTGACGGTCGCGGTGGCGGCCGGGAGGATCTCGCGCAGGGCGACCCAGTCGGTCTCACCCTCGAGCCCCTCGAACGGGCGCCGCTCGAACGGCGCCGGCTTCGGACGGGACTGCCTGGATGCGGAGTCGGAGCCGCGCTGACGACGTGATGCCTTGCCCATGGCGAGAACCCTAGTGGGACGCGCTCAGGTGGCTCGGCGACGGCTGGGCCCGCCCAGCGTGGCCCAGACGACGTTGCCCGTGCGGTCCTCGGTGACGCCCCACTCGTGGGCGATCGAACGGACGATGCGCAGGCCGCGACCGGAGGAGAGCCACACCGTCCGCGGCGCCGGACGCGGCACGCTCTCGCCGCCACCGTCGGTCACCTCGACCTCGACGACGTCGCCGCGGATCTTCCAGCGCACCCGGATCGTGCCGTCGGACAGCGGACGGGCGTGGCGCACGGCATTCGTCAGCAGCTCCGAGGCCACGATCTCCGCCTCGTCGACGAGCTGTTCGGGGATGTCGCGGGTCTGGAGGTCGGCGACGACCTCGCGGCGCACCTTGCCGACCGAGGCCGGCTCGTGCGGCGCCCGCAGCGTGCACACGATGCTGTCGACGCCGGGTCCGGGCGACTCGGTGACGACGAGCCCGGACTCACCGGTGCGTCCGATGCCGTGCGTGTGGTCGTCGTCGTGCTCGTCGTGGTCGACGGAGGAGAAGGGGGAGGTCACGGGCCCAAACCTACCGGCGAAGCCGCCCGCGCACGTGAGCCGGGCGATTCGTGATGATGACGTCGACGCCGAGGTCGAGGCAGCGGTCGACGTCCTCGTCCTCGTCGACGGTCCACGCGTAGACCTCGTGGCCACGTCGGTGGAAGGACCGAACGGCCTTGTGGGCCCGCTTGCGACGCAGCATCCGCAGGTCGAGGCCGACGGCGCCGACCCCGGGGGGGAGGCTGCCGTCCCACGACAGCTTGGGCAGCGCCGCCTCGACGAGGTAGACGAGCTGCAGCCGCGGGGCCAGCCGGTGGGCGAGCTGGAGGGCGCGGGTGGAGAAGGACATCATCCGCACGTGCGGGCGGCCCGGCTGGTCGCCCTCGGCGAGGTCGAACGAGCGCAGCAGGTGCACGAGGGCCTTCTCGACGTCGCTGCCGTGGCGTGTCGGGTGCTTGGTCTCGACGAGCGTCACGACCTCCTGGCCGGTGTCGACGAGCGTGTCGAGGAGGCGGCGCAGCGTCAGCAGGTGCCCGCGCTCGGGGTCGGACTCGGGCGACTCGGTGTCGCCGGGCCGGTCCGCGAGCTTCCACGAGGCCCAGTCGAGCTCCTCGAGGCGCGCGAGCTCGAGCGCGGAGACGGCGCCGGCGCCGTTGGAGGTGCGCTCGACCCGTCGGTCGTGCACGCACACGAGGTGGTGGTCGGCGGTGAGCCGCACGTCGCACTCGACCCCGTCCGCGCCGTGCGCGAAGGCCTTCCGGTAGGCCCGCAGCGTGTGCTCGGGCTCCTCCTCGCTCGCCCCGCGGTGGGCGATGACGAGCGGGCTGCGCCGCCCCCCCTCGGCGGGTGGCGGCGGCGACTCGTCAACGACGTCCACGCGACGATCCTCACACGACGGGGCCGCATACCGTTGGACCATCGTGAGCCTTCCGCCCTTCCAGCACCTCGTCGACGAGCACTGGCGCGACGTCGCCCGCCTCGCGCACGCCCTCGCGCCCGGCCACGGCGACGACGTCGCCCAGCAGGCGTGGACCCAGGCGCTCGCGGCCTACCCGCGGCTCACCCACGCGCGGAACCTCCGCTCGTGGCTGCTCACGATCACCCACCACTGCGCGATGGACCACCACCGCGCCGCCCGTCGCACGACACCGCACGAGGACCCGTCCCTGCTCGCCGAGGCACCGGTGCTGCCCCCTCCCGAGGTGCCCGACGGCGACCTGTGGGCGCGCGTCGGCGCCCTGCCGCAGCGGCAGCGGGATGCCGTCGTCCTCCGCTTCGTCGGCGACCTCGACCACCGGGCCGTCGCCGCCGCCCTCGGCACGTCGCCGGGCATGAGCCGCCGGCTCGTCAGCGACGCCATCGCCACCCTCCGCCTCGACCTCAGGGACCAGCCATGACCAACCCGTTCACCGCCTTCGACCCCCCGCTCGCCGGGCCGCCCGTACTCGCGCCGACCGACGTCTCCTACACGATCGAGGACAGCCCGGTCGGCCGGCTGCTGCTCGCCGTCACCGCCGAGGGCACCGTCGTGACCTGCGCCTACGCCCCTGACACCGCCGCCGAGGACCGCTGGCTGACCCGCCTGGCCTCCGCGGTCAGCCCCCGGGTGCTCCGGCACCCCGCGCCGACGGATGCCGTGCGGCGGGCGCTCGCCGCCTACCTCGCCGGGACCGTGCGGTCGGTCGACGTCCGGCCCGACCTCGCGCTGGCCTCGCCCTTCCAGCGGGAGGTCCTCACCGGGCTCGCCACCGGCGTCGGCTACGGCGAGCGCACGACGTACGCGCGGCTCGCGTCGGCCGTCGAGCACCCCGGGGCCGCCCGGGCAGTCGGGACGGCGCTCGGCGCGAACCCGCTGTGCATCGTGCTCCCCTGCCACCGGGTGCTGCCCGCCTCCGGCGGGGTCGGCGGGTATGCCGGCGGCCCGGCCGCCAAGGAGCACCTCCTCGCGCTCGAGGCCGCCCACGCCGCCCGCACCGCCCGCACCGCCCGCACCGGCCACGACTCCTGAGACGATGCTCGGATGAGCGTCGAGGAGGTGGCCGCGGAGCTGTACGGCCTCGCGCCCGAGGACTTCACGGCGACCCGCAACGCGCGCGCCAAGGAGGCCAAGGCGGCCGGGGACACCGAGCTGGCCGCCGTGGTGCAGCGCCTGCGCAAGCCGACCACGGCCGCCTGGCTGCTCAACCTCCTCGTGCGCCGGCACCGCGACGAGGTCGAGCAGGTGCTCGCCCTCGGGGCCCAGCTGCGGGCGGCGCAGGGGACCCTGAGCGGCGACGACCTGCGCGCGCTGGACCGTCAGCGCCGCCAGCTCACCCACGCCGTGTCCGAGCAGGCGCGCGCGCTCGGTCGCGAGGCCGGGCGCCGGGTCGGCGAGCAGGTCGTCACCGAGGTCGAGGAGACGCTGCGGGCGGCCATGGCCGACGCCACGGCGGGTGCCGCGCTGTCCACCGGCCTGCTGACCGACACCTTCTCCTCGACCGGGCTCGACGCCGTCGACCTCACCGGGCTCGTCGCCCTGCCCGTCGGCGGCGCCGCCGCGCTTCCGGCCTCGGCACCGGACGACGGCACCGGGGACGACGGCGGCGCGCGCACCTCCCGGCGGCGGGGCGACGCGGCGCAGGAGAGGGAGCAGAGGGAGGCCGACGCGGCGCGGGAACGCGAGCTCGCGTCGGCCACCCGGGCCCTGGAGGAGGCGGGGTCGGCGCTCACCGCCACGCGGGAGGCCGCGGCGCAGGCCCGCGACCACGCCGAGCGGATGGGTGAGGACCTGCGGGCGCTGACCGCCGAGCGGGAGGACCTCCGGCAGCGGCTGCGCGACCTCGACGCCCAGGTCGGTGCCGTGACCGGTGAGGTCGAGGCCGCCACGCGGGTCGTCGAGGAGACCTCCGAGGAGGAGTCGGCCGCCGCCGAGGCGGTCGAGGCGGCCCAGGGCCGCGTCGACGACCTGGGCCCGCGCTGACCCGCCGCCCCAACTTTCCCGCCCCATGCGGGAACCTTCAGGTTCGCAGCGGATCTGTTCCCTTGCGCACCTGAAGGTTCCAGGGTGGAGTGCGCCGATCAGCGGTAGAAGCCGTGCGCGGCCAAGGGGTGCAGCAGCTCGCGCTCCTCGTAGGCCAGGTGCGAGAGCAGGGTGTCGGTGAGCAGGTCGACGACCCGCCGCAGCCGGTCCAGCGCCCCGGGCTCGTCGGCCACCAGCGCCACGAGGGCCCGGTCGACGTCGTCGAGCACGTCGTGGATCACCTCGTGCTCCTCCTCGAGCCGGTCGATGACCGGGATGGCGTCGGGGTCGCTGGCCCGCAGGTGCGGGAAGATCCCGGTGTCCTCGAGCCCGTGGTGACCGGTGACGACGCGGCAGTACGACTCGCAGTAGGCGCCGAGGGTCCAGTTGTTCTGGCGCATCGTCATCGCGTTGACCGCCGACCGCGCCCTCCCGACCTGCAGATGCCCGCGCACCACCTGGTCGACCACGTCACGCACCTGCGTGAGCTCCGCGCGCAGGTGGTCGTGCACATCCACGAGGTGCTGCGGCGCCGCGAGCTGGGCCGGGCCGTAGGCCGCCTGCTCACCCGCTTCGGGCCGGCGCGGGTAGGTCGGCCGGCTCGCCTCGTCCCACGGCAGGATGCCGGTCAGCCGGGTGCCGTCGTCGGGCGTGGGTGTCACGACCCGGCCGCCCGACGCTGATTCGCGTGCGGTAGAGGCGGTTCCGCGCGGGGCACTCTCCACGCGCTCACGCCCGGTGGGCTCGGGAGGCGACGGCACGGCATCCGGTCGATCCTCGACGGCCTCCGGCGTCGCCGCCCGGCGCTCGCGCTCCGTCGCCACGAGGTCGCGCACCGCAGGGGCGACCTCCTCGCCGAAGCGGCGCACGTCGTCGGCGTCGTCGGTGGCGAGGACGTAGGTGGCCATCCCCTGCTCGAGGGTCAGGGACGCGAGCTGCTCCGCCCACTCGGCGGGACGGCCGCGGAGGAACCCGCCGCCCGCGCCGAAGGACCCGGAGACGTTGTAGAGCCGGCGGACCGCCTCGGGCGCGCGCCCGGCGGCGAGTGCGGCCTCGTCGATGGCGGCGTTCATCGGCGCGAGCGCGTCGGGCGCGGCGTAGCCCTGGCTCGGCAGCCAGCCGTCGGCGCGGCGACCGGTGAGCCGCAGCATCCGCGGCTTGTAGGCGCCGAGCCAGATGCCGACGGGGTGCGCCGGCGCGGGTCCGGCGCGCAGGCCGACGGCGCGGTGGTGCTCGCCGTCAACGCGCAGGGTGCCCTCGCCGGACCACACGCCGCGTACGACGGCGATGGCCTCCTCGAGGGCGTCCACCGACTGGCCGGGGGTGAGGCGGGGACCGCCGGCCGCGACGATGCCGTCCCAGAAGGCGCCGGCGCCGAGCCCGAGGTCGACCCGCCCGCCGCTGAGGAGGTCCAGCGTCGCGACCGAGCGGGCGAGGACGACGGGGTTGCGCAGGGGGAGGTTCGCGACGTTGAGGGCGACCCGCAGCGTCGTCGTGCGGGAGGCGAGGACCGACACGAGGGTCCAGGCGTCGAGGTGGCGCGACTGGTAGGGGTGGTCCTGCACGGTCACCATGTCCAGACCGCTGACCTCGGCGACGGCGGCGAGCTCGAGGAGGTGGTGGGCCCGGGTGGCGTCCGGAGTGGGGAACAGGCCGAACTCGAGCTCGTGCCCGTAGTCCGTCATCCGAGCGGGTCCTCGTCGCGCGGGAGCCGGCCGGAGCCGGCGTACCCGCCGAGGAGCTCGGCCATCGCGAGGTGCGGCCTGGCCTCGGCGTGGCGGCCCTGGCGCTGGAGGGTGCGGCCGAGGACGAGGTTGGCGTAGGCCTCGTCGGGGTGGTCGGCGAGGATCGCCCGGGTCACCCGCTCGGCCCGCCCGAGCTGCGCGGAGTGGAAGTAGGAGCGCGCGAGGAGCAGGCGCAGCTCGGTCGTGCCGTGCAGCGGCGGATGGAGGGCGCTCTCGTCCACGAGCGTGGCGAGCGCCTCGGCCGCGGCCCGGTACTCACCGTGGTCGTACAGCGCCCGGGCGCGCTCGTAGCGCTCGGCCATGTCGGCCCCGGGGGTGGTCATGGGGTCCACAACACCACGGCTCGGGCCCGGATTCCGGACACCGTCGCCACGAACCACCGTCACCGCTCTCGCCCGCCGTCGGTCGCTCGGGGGAGGATCAGGGAGTCATGACGTCGCACGACCGCGCGCCCCGACCCGCGCCGACCGGAGACCCCGGCGGTTCGGGCGGTCCGGGCCGTCCGGGGCGTCCGGGCGTGCGGGGCCGGGTGGCCGGGGCCGGACGGGCGGTCGGCCGCGGCGGCACCGCGAGCGCCCGCGCGGTCGGCCGCGGCGGTCGGGCCGCGGCCCGCCGGTTCCGCCGCTTCGCCGACGCCGACGGCGCGGGCCACACCGGGCTGGCCCGGCTCACCGAGCTGCACGCCGTCAACGTCGCCGGCGACGCCGCGCTGACCGTCTCGCTCGCCGGCACGGTGTTCGCCCTGCCCACCGACGAGGCGCGCGGCCGGGTCGCGCTCTTCCTGGTCCTGACGATGGCGCCGTTCGTCCTCCTCGCGCCCCTCATCGGCCCGCTGCTCGACCGGTTCCGCCACGGCCGGCGCTGGGCGCTCGGCACGACGCTGGCCGCCCGTGCCTTCCTCGCGTGGGTGCTCTCGACGGCGGTGGTCGAGGACAGCGCGTGGCTGTTCCCGGCAGCCCTGGGCTGCCTCGTCGCCAGCCGGTCGTATGCCGTGGCCCGCGCCGCCGCCGTGCCGCGGCTGCTCCCGCGGGACATCTCGCTCGTCACCGCGAACTCCCGGCTGACGATCGCCGGGCTCGTCGGCATGGTGCTCGGTGGTGGGCTCGCCGGGGCGCTGGCGCAGCTCGGGCCCGATTGGTCGCTGAGGCTCGCCTTCGTCGTCTACGTCGCGGCCACGGTGCTGGCGATCCGGCTCCCGGCTCGGGTCGACTCGACGGCCGGGGAGGTGGACGTCGACGGCATCCCCGTCGAGCAGGCGCCGCTGCCGACGCTCGACGGTGGCGCCCGGCGGTTGCGCGCCCTGCCGCGGTCCGTGCGCTACACGCTGTGGCTGACGACCGGGGCCCGGCTGCTGTCGGGCTTCCTCACCCTGTTCCTCGCGTTCCTCATGCGCGAACACCCGCTGCCCGGCTGGTCGGGTCCCGCCGTGCTCGCCCTCGTCGCCGGGGCAGCGGGGGTCGGCAACGCCCTCGGCTCGGTCCTCGGCAACCGGCGGCGGGCGCCGCAGCCCGAGCGCACGGCCACGGTGCTCGCGGTCCTCGCCGTCGCGGCCTCGCTGCTCACCGCGGTCCTGTACTCCCTGTGGACCCTCGTCCTCCTGGGCCTGGTCACCGGGCTCTTCGGGCAGCTCGCGAAGCTCTGCCTCGACGCGCTGATCCAGCGCGACATCCCCGACGAGGTGCGGGCCCGGGTCTTCTCGTGGTCGGAGACGATCCTCCAGGGCTTCTGGGTCACCGGCGGCGCGATCGGCATCCTCATCCCGCTGCAGCCGGTGCTGGGGTTCGCGCTCGTCACCGTCGTCGTCGTCGCGTCGTTGCTCGTGGCGCTGCGCTCGCGTCGCGTCGGCACCCCCTCGCCGGGTCCAGCAGGCGCGGCCCGGGCGCCGGGGCGGGCCGGTGGCTAGTCGGCTGCGCCGAGCTTGCGGGAGGAGGGCACCGAGCCACAGGGCCATGAGCACCAGGCCCTGCCCGGTGAGCTGGTGGAAGCGGTGGTCGGCCTCGGCGCCGGTGAGGAGCGCCGCGGTGATCGTCACCGTGAAGGTGACCGGTACGGCACAGCTGACGAAGCCGGCGGCGGCGATCGCGGCGCGCCGGCCGCGGCTGGGTCGGGAGGCTCCGGTGGAGGCCTCGGTGGACGGGACGGGTGCTGTGGTGGTTGTCATGAGGGCAACGCTGCTGCGCCCGGTGTCCCAGGGACATCGTCGCGATGTCCCGCCGGTGTCCCGGTCAGCGTGTCCCGTCCAGGTGGAGGGTCAGCGTGCTCGTGCCACGCCCCGACAGCACCCGCTCGTGCGCGGGACCGTAGTCGACGGCGCCGTCGGGGCGCACGCTGAACGTGAGGATGCGGCTGGGCACCAGGCCGAGCCGGATCTCGTAGGCCCGGCCCGGCGGCATGTGCACCGTGCGGCCGCGCGAGCCCACCGGTTCCTGGCAGCCACCCCACATCGGCAGGATCGTCGTCGACGCGCCCTGGGGGTCGATGGTCACGGGGACCCCCCGGACCCGGAGCGTCGACGTGTCCCGGCCGCCCAGGTACCGGTCGGCTCCGGCCTCGAAGTCGACGGTGCCCTCGTCCGTGACGTGGAACACGAGGTCGGACGGCCGGTCCCGGGTCTGCTGGAACCGGTAGCGGCCGGGCGGGAGGTCCACGACCGCACCGCCGTCGACGGACCCGTCGACGAAGTGGGCGAGGGGCTCGGGAAGCCAGAACCAGGGGTACGTGAGTGCTCGGGTGTCGATGTGGACGAGCGGCACGGCGGTCCCTCCGTCAGTCGGTGCCGCCGGCCCCGGGTCGCGGGGTCGGCAGGGCGGGGCTGACGAGAGGGACCGGAAGAACCCCTGCCGGTGATCGGTCGCACACCTCCTACCCTGTGGTGGTGACAGGGACACGCGCCGCCCGGCTGCGACTTGCCGGCCTGGTCCTGGCCGTTGCGCTCGGCAGCGGGCTGGCCTGGCTCGTCCTCGGCGGTGACCTCGACCGCGTGCGCGAGATGGTCGAGTCCACGGGGGCCCTGGCGCCCGTCGCCTACGTCGCGCTCCACGTCGTCCTCACCCTGGTCCCCGTCCCGAAGAACCTCCTCGCGGGCATCGCCGGGGTCCTCTTCGGGCTGCCGGTCGGGGTCCTGCTGTCGTACGTCGGGTCCCTTGTGTCGGCGGTCGTGACGTTCGCGGTCGCCCGCCGGATCGGCCGCGAGGCGGTGGCGTCGCTGACCGGGCCCCGGGTCCGCCGTGTCGAGGACATGCTGCGCGAGCAGGGGCTGGTCGCCGTCCTGCTCGCCCGGCTGAGCCCGGTCCCCTTCACGATCGTCAACTACGGGGCGGGGGTCAGCCCGATCACCTGGCGCGACTACCTCGTCGGCACCGCGATCGGCGTGATCCCGGGGACCGTCGGCTACGTCGCCCTCGGCGCGTCGGCCGGGCGCGACGCCGGGACCTTCGTCCTCGCGACCACGGCCGCCGTCCTGCTCTTCGTCGGCGCGCTGCTCGTCGGGCGGCGCACGGCCCGGCGCTCCCGCGGCTGACCCGTCGAGAGTAGAGAACATGCCGCCTCGCGGGCAGCGCGAGCGGCGTGTTCTCTACTCTCGACCGGGCATCAGTGGGCGGGGGTCTGCGCGTGGTCGTCCTTCGGGGCGCGGCGCTTCTTGACCTGGGTCACCACGAGGACGACGACCGCCCCGACGACGAGGCCGATGAGGGCCGAGGCGAGGGTGTTGACGACCCACCCGAGCGCGCCCCCGCCGACGGCCTCCTCGGCGTGGTGCACGAGGTCGTAGAGGCCGTGCCAGCCGAGCTCGTCGACGCCGACGAGGAGGATGTGGCCGCCGACCCAGAGCATCGCGACGATGCCGATCGTCGACAGGCCGGCGAGCAGCTTCGGCATCCCCGCCACCAGGCCGCGGCCGACGGCGCGCGCCGCTCCGGACTGGCGTCCCGCGAGGTGCAGCCCGATGTCGTCCATCTTGACGATGAGCCCGACGACGCCGTAGACGAGCACCGTGATGCCGATGGCGACGAGCACGAGGATGATCGCGCGCGACACGAACGGCTCGTCGGCGACCTCGTTGAGGGCGATGACCATGATCTCGGCCGACAGGATGAAGTCGGTGCGGATGGCGCCGCTCGTCATCTGCTTCTCGTGCTCGGGATCCCCGGCGGCGACCGGCTCCTCGTGCTCCTCGTGCCCCGCGACCTTCTCCCAGATCTTCTCCGCGCCCTCGTAGCAGAGGTAGGTCCCGCCGACCATGAGGATCGGGGTCAGCAGCCACGGGAGGAACTGGCTGAGCAGCAGGGCCGCCGGCAGGATGATGAGGAGCTTGTTGCGCAGCGAGCCGATCGCGATGCGCTTGATCATCGGCAGCTCGCGGTCGGGGGTGAACCCCTGCACGTAGCGCGGCGTCACCGCCGTGTCGTCGACGACCACACCTGCGGCCTTGGCGCTCGCCCGGCCTGCAGCGGCGCCCACGTCGTCGACCGAGGCGGCCGCGAGCTTGGCGAGCGCGGCGATGTCGTCGAGCAGGGCGACGAGTCCACCAGCCACTGGGCCTTCTCCTCCGGGTCGGGGTCGGACGTCGGCGCCACCCGGGGGTGCGCCGACGACGCCCCCACCGTAACGCCGAACCGCAGGAACGCGGTTGTGCGGGCCCCGGCCGCGGTCGAGAGTGGGTGCCGTGCAGCGCCACGAGATCAGCCGCCTCGCCCACGCCCACCACCCCGTGATGGCTCCGCTCTCCGACGCCTCCGTGGCCCGGCTCCTCGAGCGCCTCGACCCCCCTCGGGGCGGTCGCGTCCTCGACCTCGGGTGCGGCAGCGGCGAGTGGCTGCGCCGGGCCCTCACCGCCCGGGACGACCTCGAGGGCGTGGGCGTCGACCTCCACCCCGGGGCCGACCCCGCGGACCTCGCGACGGCGACGGCCGGCCGCGGCTCCCTCGTCGCCGCGGACGCCTCGACGTGGGAGGGCGGCATCTTCGACGCGGTCCTCGCGGTGGGTGTCGCCCACGTCTTCGGCGGCCCGGGCGGCACGCTGGATGCCGCGCGTCGTCACCTCGCGCCCGGTGGCAGGGTCCTCCTCGGCGACGGCATCTGGGACACCCCACCGCCCGAGGCGGCGCTCACGGCGCTCGACGCCACCGCCGACGAGTTCCCGGACCTGGCCGGGATCGTCGCCCTGGCCGGCGACCACGGGTTCGTGCCCGCCCACGGGCACGTGAGCAGCCTCGAGGAGTGGGACGAGTACGAGTGGTCGTGGACCGGGTCGCTCACCGACTGGGCCCTCGCCGACGGCCGGGACCCCGGCGACCGGGCCGAGGCCCTCGCCGCGGCGACCGAGCACCGCGACGGCTGGCTCGGCGGGTACCGAGGCGTGCTCGGGTTCGTCTCGCTCGTGCTCGTGGACGCCCGTGGGGCGGTCAGCGCAGCTCGGTTCGGCGACGCGTGAGGAAGGCCCGCTCAGCCGGGTTCGTCGCGAGCTCCAGCGCCCGGTCGTAGGCATCCCCGGCCTCGGCGTGGCGGCCGATCCGGCGCAGCAGGTCGGCGCGGGTCGCGTGGAACGGGTGGTAGCCGTCGAGCGGAAGCGCGTCGACGACGGCGAGTGCTGCCTCCGGGCCCTCCACCTCGGCCAGCGCCACGGCCCGGTTGAGGGCGACGACGGGCGTCGGCGACACGGCATCCAGCCGGTCGTACAGCGCGAGGACCTGGGACCAGTCGGTGTCGGCCGCCGACGCGGCATCCGTGTGCACGGCGTTCACGGCCGCGAGCAGCTGGTAGTGACCGGGACGGTTGCGGCGCAGGCACTCCCGCACGAGGGCGTGTCCCTCGGTGATCAGCGCGCCGTCCCAGAGCGAACGGTCCTGGTCGCCGAGCGTGACGAGCACGCCGTCGGCGTCGACGCGGGCCGCACGCCGGGCGTCGGTGAGCAGCATGAGGGCGAGCAGGCCGGCCACCTCCGGCTCGTCGGGCATGAGGTCTCGCAGCACCCGACCCAGGCGGATCGCCTCCCCGCAGAGGTCGTCCCGGACACCCGCGGCGCCGGACCCGGGCAGGTGGCCCTCGGTGAAGACGAGGTAGACGACGGCGAGCACCCCGCGGAGCCGGCCGGGCAGCTCGTGGTCGCGCGGCACGCGGTAGGGGATGTTGGCCGCGGCGATCTTGCGCTTGGCGCGCGTGATCCGCTGCGCCATCGTGCGCTCGGGGACGAGGAAGGCCGCGGCGACCTCGGGGACGGTGAGGCCGCCGAGCAGCCGCAGGGTCAGCGCGACCTGCGCATCGGGGGCGAGCGCCGGGTGACAGCACGTGAACAGCAGCCGCAGCCGCTCGTCGGTGACCGACGTGACCGGGGCGCGGGGGTCCTCAGCGGCGCCGAGCATCAGGGCCTCCTCGTGCCGGGCCTGCCGGGTCGACTCGCGACGGAGCCGGTCGAGGGCGCGGTTGCGCGCGACGACGGTGAGCCAGCCGCCGGGGTTGGGCGGCACGCCCTCGCCGGGCCAGCGACGCACGGCCTCGACGAAGGCCTCCTGGGCCATCTCCTCGGCCAGGTCGAGGTCGCCGAACCGGCGGGTGAGGGAGGCGACCACCCTGCCGAACTCGGCGCGGTAGACCGCCTCGACCTCACCGTGCGCCGGCTCGCTCACTCGGACTGGAAGGGACGGACCTCGACCTTGCCGCGGCAGGCCTGCGACCCGCGCGCCGCGAGCTCGAGGGCGGCGTCGAGGTCGGACGCCTCGACGACCCAGAAGCCGCCGATCTGCTCCTTGCTCTCGCTGAACGGGCCGTCTGTCGTCACGACGTCCGTGCCGGTGCCGTCGACGACGGTCGCGGTCGTCGGGGGGTGCAGACCGCCGGCGAACACCCACGCGCCGCTCGCCTTGAGCTCCTCGTTGAACACGCCGGTCGCGGCGTACGCCTCCTGCATCTCCTCCTCGGAGGGGTAGATGTCCTCGGGGGTGGCGTCGCGGTCGTGCCAGACGGACAGCAGGTACTGGGTCATCGGTCTCTCCTTCGGTGCGGTGGTACGGACTCGACCGTATGCCGTGTCCTCACCCTCTCCACGAACGGCACCACCCGGATGCGACAGGTGCGCCCCGAACTCCTTCCCCCATGCGGGGTCCGCGGAGCGTGGGGTCCTGCCGGGAGTAGATTGGTCGTCTGCTGAGTGGGCGCAGGGAGCCGGAGGGTCGGTGGTCGTCATGGCTGACGTCGACGGCCTCCTCGTCCGCCTCGCCCAGGGCGTCGTGCGCGACGCCGACCGGGGTGTCCCATTGCCGACGCGCCTGTGCCGGGCCGCGGTCGACATCCTCGGCTGCGACGGCGGCGCCATCACCCTGGCGTACACGAGGCTCGAGCGGGTGACCCTGTGCACGACCGACGACGCCGCGCTGGTCATCGAGGAGGCCCAGGACGTGCTGGGTCAGGGCCCGGGTCCCGACGCCTTCACGACGCATGCCTACGCGCGGCTCGACGTCATGCCCGAGGACGAGGGCCCCGACCCGCGGTGGCCCCTCCTGGAGTCCGACGAGCTGTCCGCTCTCGCACCGGTGGTGGTGCACGCCCTGCCGATGGGCGAGGGTCCCGGAGGGATCGGTGTCCTCACCCTCTACGAGCGGGGCCGTGAGGCCGACCTGGACATCGATGCCGGCCTGCTCGTCGCCCAGGTCATCGCCGCGGCGCTGGTCGCGGACGCCCCGACGCAGCAGCAGGTGGGACTCGGCCTTTGGTCCGAGCGGGCGGCGGTGCACCGGCGACCGGCATGGTGGTCGCGCAGCTGGGGCTCCCCGAGAACGACGCACTCGCCCTCATCCGGGCCCACGCGTACTCCCGTGACCAGAGCGTCGGCCGCGCGGCCGACGACATCATCGAGCACCGGCTGACCTTCAGTGGGTCGGCCGACGAGGAGATCGAGTCCACATGAGCCCGCGCACGGTGTCCGACGTGCTGGCGATCGCCGCCGCCGAGGTCGTCTCTCCCGACCACGACCTCACCGGGGCCCTCGCGGCCCTGCCCTCGAGGCGCGGGCGGTCGTCGAGCAGGCCAAGGGGGCGCTCGCTCACGCGCGTGGCCTCGACATGGCCGGCGCGTTCGACGCCCTGCTCGCCCTCGCGGCGGAGGAGCGTGTGGGGCTCGGGGAGGTGTCGCAGAGGATGATGGCGAGGGGCCGCTCGCGCACCCTCCGGATGACGACGGCTCAGCGGGCGGAACCCGGGTCCACCCCGCTCTCGACGACCCGTTCGGCGACCTCCCTCAACCGGGTGTTGCTGTCCTGGGAGACCTTCTTCAGGTGCTCGAACGCGGCGGCGGGCGTCCACCGGTGGCGCTCGACGAGGATGCCGACCGCCTGGCCGATCGCCTCGTGGCTCGCGATGGCCCGCCGGAGGTGCTGCTCGCGGTCGGCGAACGCCGAGGCCGCCACGACGCGGTCGCAGGCGAGCACGAACGCGCGGAAGAGGAGGTCCCCGGCGACCCTTTCGTCCGCCCCGACGCGACGGGCCGCCGGGAAGACGACGCGCACCCGCTGCCCGGACCCGACGTCCGGGCCGTCGGCGAGCACGATGCTGTCGACCGGCCGGTCGGGAGGCACGGTGTCCGGCCCGACTCCCAGGACCGCGGCGTCGTCGGCTCCCGCCGCGTCGCTGGGACCCCTGGCCGTGAAGAACCGCTCCGCGCCACCGACGACGACCCGCACCGTGACGTCGCCTCCGAACAGCTCGCCGAACCCGCTCACGGCGGTCGCGAGCACGTCGGTGAGGTCGTCGGCGCCGGTGAACTCCTCCGCGATGCGCGCCGCCGCGGCCCGGCGGGCTGCGAGCTCCTCGGTGCGCCGTCGCACCACGTCGAGCCGGTGGACGCCGGCCAGGGCGCCGGCGACGTGCGTGGCGCAGAGCTGGACGTAGGACCTCAGGCCGTCGTCCCAGGGCCGCGCCGAGGACTCTGCGAGGAGGAGCACGGCGCGAACGCTCCGCCCGGCATCCGCAGGTTCGACGACGGGCTGGGCGTGCCAGGCGACCACGTGCTCGAGCGCGGGGTCCGCCTGGGTGGGGACCCGGAGCTCCTGCCCCGTGCTCGCGGCCTGGCGCAGGAGGTCGGCCAGTCGCGCCCTGGTCTCCGGCACGACGGTCGGCAACCGCTCCGCCAGCATCGTGGCCAGCGCCGACCGGGGCCCCTTCGGCTCGACGTCGGCGACGAGGGCCAGGGGGTGGTCCCCGACGTTGGCCTCGAGCACCGTCGTGGCGCGCTGGGTCACGAGGTCCCGACGGTCGCTGCCGACGAGCCGGGCCATCGCCGCGAGCGTGCGCAGCCGGCGCTCACCGAGCACCCGGTCCGTCGTCTCGGTGACGGCACAGAAGACGCCGGCGACCTCGCCGCCCGGGTCGACGACCGGGCTGTACGAGAAGGTGAAGTAGCACTCCTCCGGGTAGCCGTTGCGGTCGAGGACCAGCAGCTGGTCGCTCGACCAGGTCGCCCCACCCCCGGACACCACCTGGTCGAGCATGGGCCCGATGACGTGCCAGATCTCCGGCCAGACCTCGCGCCCCGGCGCGCCGAAGGCCCGCGGGTGCTTGCTGCCGAGCATCGGGCGGTAGGCGTCGTTGTAGACCATCCGCAGCTCGGGCCCCCACCACAGGAGGATGGGGAAGCGCGAGGAGAGGCAGATGCCGGCGGCGGTGCGCAGCGTCGGGTCCCAGGTCTCCGGAGGTCCGAGCGGGCCGTCGACCGCGGTGGCGAGGGGAGCGAGCTGCTCCCGCAGCGAGGTCGTCTCGGGCAGGGCGGCATCGACGCTCGGCGCGTGCTGACGAACGCTCCCCGAGGCCGGCTCGAGGACGGTGCCCGTCGGCGGCTCGTGGAAGGCCATGGCGAGACTCCCCGTACCCCAGTTCCGGGTCGGCCGTCGGTTCGACCTCCCAGACGACGCACTGTGGCACATCGCCTCGTCGCCGGGCAACAGCCCCCCGACCTGCGGCGATCTCGCCCTGAGAGACCTCTCAGCGCTCCGGGCCGGTCGCACCGTCAGGGGTGTGGGTCACCCGACCGCGTCCGCCGCGAACTCCGGCGCACGGCTGCCGACCTTCCGGGCGGTCGTCAGGTGCCCGCCGAGATAGCCCGACACCCCCGCCACGGAGGCGCCCGCGAGGGCCGTCGCCGTGCCGAGCCGGTGGCGCCCGCGGTGGCGGGCGAGGAGCGAGACCGCGTACAGCGTGGTCGCGGCCGCGTTGAGCGCCGCGTGCGCCGCACCCACCCGTCGCAGCTCCGGGCCGGTCCGGGCCCACTCCGCGAAGCCGGTGAGCGCGGTGGGGACGACCGCGGCCAGCCCCACGGCGACGAGCGTGCGGCTCGCCTGCCGGTCGCCCTCACGTCCCCGCAGGTCGAGGACGGTGGCGGCGGTCCAGCACCCGAGCGGCACGTCGGTGAGCACGGGGTGCAGCGCGTGCCCGACGAGGTCGGCCCGGAGCAGGCCGCTCCACGACAACCGGTCGACGGGCCCGGCCACGCGGGCGTACATCCGGACGAGGCCGTCGAGGGCCTCCTGCTGCTCGAGCCGTTGCGTCGCCCGCACGAGCCCGTCCGCGGGGCGCATCACGACTCGCGCAGCATGACGATCGCGTCCTGGGACATGGCGGCTCCTCCTGTGCCGGCGGTGGCCACGGGCTCGATGCCGCGCGCTGTCCCCGCGTATACCCGCGACCCGGCGTCGCAAACGACGCCGGACGCGTCAGGCATCCGTGCGTGGGATGTCGTGCGGCAGGGTAGGGAGGGCGCGACCGCACGAAGGAGGGAGCCCGGTGAGCAGGACCGTGTGCGACGCCGTCGTCATCGGCGCGGGTCCGAACGGCCTCGTCGCGGCCAACGCCCTCGGTGACGCCGGGTGGGACGTCGTCCTCGTGGAGGCGCAGGACGAGGTGGGCGGCGCCGTCCGCAGCGCGGAGGTCACCGCACCCGGCTTCGTCAGCGACCTGTTCAGCGCCTTCTACCCGCTCGCCGCCGCGAGCCCGGTCATCCGGGACCTGGGCCTGGATGAGCACGGACTCGTCTGGTGCCGGGCCCCTGACGTCCTCGCCCACGCGCTGCCCGACGGCCGGGCGGCCGTGCTGCGCGGCACCGTCGACGCGACCGCAGCGGGCCTCGACGCCTGTCACCCCGGAGACGGAGACGCCTGGCTGCGCATGGTCGCGGGATGGCAGCGGGTGCGCGACCCGTTGCTCGACGCGCTCTTCACGCCCTTCCCCGCCGCGCGGCCGGTGTCACGGCTCCTCCGGCGCTCCGGGGTGTCCGGAACCCTCGACCTGGCACGGCTGGCCCTGCTCTCGGTGCGGCGCCTCGGGGAGGAGGAGTTCGGCAGCGAAGAGGCTCGGATCCTGCTCTCCGGCAATGCAATGCACAGCGACGTGCCGCCGGACGGCGCGGGCAGCGCACTCTTCGGGTGGTTGCTCGCCATGCTCGGGCAGGACGTCGGCTTCCCCGTGCCGCAGGGCGGCGCCGGGTCGCTGGCCACGGCCCTTCGTCGCCGGGCGGAGTCGCGAGGGGTCCAGGTGCGATGCGGCGTGCCGGTCACCGACGTGGAGGTCTCCGGGGGCCGAGTGCGGGGGGTCCGGCTGGCCGACGGGTCGTCGCTGCGGGTGCGCCACGCCGTGCTCGCCGACGTCCCCGCGCCGGCGCTGTACGGCGGCCTGGTCGCCCGCGAGCACCTTCCGCCCCGGCTGCTCGCCGACGTCGCCCGGTTCGACTGGGACGACGCGACCCTGAAGCTCAACTGGGCGCTCGACACACCGATCCCGTGGACCGCCGGCGGTGCGGCGGCGGCCGGCACGGTCCACCTCGGCGTCGACCACGACGGGCTCGTCGATGTCGCCGCCGACCTCTCCACCGGCCGGATGCCGCGCCGCCCCTTCGTCCTCCTCGGCCAGATGACGACCTCCGACCCCAGCCGGTCGCCGGAGGGCACCGAGTCGGCATGGGCGTACACGCACCTGCCACGACGCCTCGCCTGCGACGAGGGCGCGGTGGGTGCCCAGGTCGAGCGGCTGGAGGAGGCCGTCGAGCAGGTCGCGCCGGGCTTCCTGTCGCGACGCCGGGGCCGGGTCGTCCAGACCCCCCGGGGGATGGAGGCGGCGAACGGGAGCCTCAGCCGTGGCGCCCTCAACGCCGGCACCGCTGCGCTGCACCAACAGCTCGTCCTGCGACCCACCCGAGGGCTCGGCCGGCCGGAGACCCCCGTGCAGGGGTTGTTCCTCGCGGGCGCCTCGGCCCACCCCGGTGGCGGGGTGCACGGGGCCTGCGGTTGGAACGCGGCCGTCGCCGCGCTCGGCCAGCGCGGACCGCTCGGCCGTGCCCGCCGAGCCCTCGTGCGGACCGCCTGGGCCCGCGTCCTGCGCGAGCCCTGACCGGGGACGCCGGCTCAGGCCGAGTCCGACGTCCCGGGGTGCTCCCGGTGGCGACCCTCGGCGATGAGGGCCAGGCGCAGCAGCGCCTCCTTGTTGCGCGGCAGGATCAGGGCCTGGCGGATGGGCATCGGCACGAGCAGCCCCGGTCCCGACGAGGCGTCCTCGGCGATCGACACGGTGCAGCTCTCGGGCCCGTCGGCCACGACCTCGACCTCCACCCGGGCCTCCCCGAGCGGCCACCCCCGCGCGGTGAGGACGAGGCGATGCGGGGGGTCGGACTCCTCCGAGCGGGTCGAGTCCGAGATGAGCGCCGGCCAGGGCCCGACGCTGTGGTGCAGCCGCTGCCCGGCATCCGGCCAGTGCTCGTCGACCGCGCGCACGCGCGAGGCTCCGACGACCCACGTGGCGTACTGCCAGCCGTCGGCCAGCACCGCCCACACGGCCTCAGCGGGGGCCGCGACGGCACGGGACACCCGTGGCCGCCGCACCGCCTGGTCGTCGCTGCCGCCGACACCGGTCGCTCGGTCCTCGTCGCTCATCTCGTGGTCCTCCTCGGTGGGGGGTGGTGCCGGGTGCTGCGGGGCGTGGACGTTGCCGGTCGTGGGCTCCAGGCCGCGCCACGGCCCCAGCGCGACGGAGCGCATCATCGGCGTCACGAGCGCGTCGTAGACCGCCGGGAACAGCCGGAAGCCTGCCACGACGACAGGGTTGCCGGGGCCGACGTGCGTCTGCCGACGGGGGTGCCGGAGCACTCGCGCCACCCGGTCGGCGACGTCCTCGGCGCTGCGCACCGGCGGCGGCGGCGACCCGTGGCGCCCCAGCACCGTCGCTGCCTGACGGTAGATGGGGGTGTCGATGCCCCCCGGGGACACGAGCGACACCGACACCCCGGTGCGCTGGCGGGTCTCGATCTGCAGCGTCCGCACGAGTCCGTGGACGGCCCACTTCGACAGCACGTAGCTGCTCATGTAGGGCGTCGCGACCTCGCCGAGGAGGGAGCCGACCACGACGAGGTGGCCGCCACCGGTGCGCCGAAACGCCTTCAGCGACTCGCGGGCCACCGCGACGGTGCCGAGCACGTCGGTCTCGATGACGTCGGTCATCACCTCCGCCGGCACCTCCTCGAACAGGCCGTAGGCGACGACGGCCGCGGAGTGCACGACGGCCAGCGCCGGTCCGAAGCGCTCGGCGGCATCCTCGACGACCCGCCGCACGGCATCCGTGTCACGGACGTCGAGAACCACGACGGATGCCGTGCCACCGGCCGCGCGGCACTCCTGCGCCACCGCCTCCAGCGAGGTCGCGTCACGCCCCGAGAGCACGACGTCGGTGCCGTCGGTGGCCAGTCGCACGGCGGTCGCCCGGCCGATCCCGCTCGAGGCGCCGATCACGAGCGCGCCCGTCGTGGGCGGTCGCTGTGGTCTCACGGGTGGTCCCTTCGTCGGTGCCGGTGCCGTACCCCCATCGGCTCGCCGGAAACCGGCCGGTGCGGCAGCGCGAGGGGGTGCCTGGCGGCCCACAGTCCGCCGGTCCGGCAGTCGCCGGTCCGACGGGCTGCGGGGGACGGCCTGCGTGGCCGTACCCGTCAGGGGCCGGGCCGGTGGTGTCTCGCCCCGAGAGTCCGCACCGGCGGCCATCCCCTGACGCCCTGTCGTCGCGTCTCCCCTGGCGACGGCGACACCTCTGGGCTACCCGTCGCGGCGCCGGCGCAAACCAGCTGCCCCCCACGGAGCGGTCGGCGCGGCGTCGGACGGGCTCAGCGGGCCGCGACCTCGCAGGGCACGAGTGGGACTGAGGAGGGCAGGTGCGTAGGGGACGCGATGCCGGGTAGGGGAGCCGCATGCCCGACCAGCGCCGCCCTGACCACGTCCCTGCCCAGCAGCAGGAGTGGCCCGGCACCCCTGACGACCTCACCCCACCGGCAGACCACGGAGAGACCTCGTGGACCGGCCGGGGCCGCCTCGAGGGCAGACGGGCGGTGGTCACGGGTGCCGACTCGGGCATCGGGCGTGCCGTCGCGCTCGCCTTCGCGCGCGAGGGTGCCGACGTCGTCATCGCCCACCTCCCGGAGGAGTCGGGCGACGCCCGCCGGACGGCGGACCTCGTGGAGGCCGAGGGCCGGCGGGCCGTGCTCCACGCGGCCGACCTGCGGACGCCGGAGGCCAACCGCGAGCTGGCCCGGGTCGCGGTCGACGCCCTGGGCGGGGTCGACGTCCTCGTCTGCAACGCGGCATACCAGCTGACCCACGACGACCTGCGCGACTTCCCGCCCGAGCAGGTCGAGCGGACCTTCGCGACGAACGTCTTCGGCCCGCTCTGGCTCGTGCAGGCCCTTGCCCCGGAGCTCGAGGACGGCGGGTGTGTCATCGTGACGACCTCCGTCCAGGCCTACGCCCCCTCCGACCACCTGCTCGACTACGCGGCCACGAAGGCCGCCCTCAACAACCTCGTCGTCAACCTCGCGCAGGAGCTCGGCCCGAAGGGCACCCGCGTGAACGCCGTGGCCCCCGGCCCGATCTGGACCCCCCTCATCCCGGCGACGATGGCGCCGGAGAAGGTGGAGGGCTTCGGCTCCGACACCCCGCTCGGGCGCCCCGGCCAGCCCGTGGAGGTCGCCGCGGCATACGTGTTCCTCGCCTCTGACGAGGCGAGCTACGTCTCCGGGACGGTCCTCGGGGTCACTGGCGGGAAGCCGGTGTTCTGAGGCCGGTCAGCGGCGGTCAGCGCCCGGGGGGCGGCGGGTGTCCCGCCCCACGCGGACGGGAGATCTCCGCGCAGATCTCGTCGACGGAGTGGTAGAGCCGCGTCCGCGACAGGGACCCTGATCGCCAGAGCAGGCGGGAGGGCGCCCTGCGGGCGACCAGCGCGGCGATCACCTCGTCCTGCAGCGCTGGGAAGGGCAGCCTCCCCAGCGCGGCACGAAGGTCCTCGAGGTCCCTGTCCAGACTGCTCGACGTCGTCTGCTGGGTCGTCATCGCCACACCCTCCTGCCAGGCGGTCCCCACTGATCGCCTCCGCCGGGCCCCTACCCCTGCCGACCGTCGACCAAACTTCTGCGTCCTCAAAGTCCCCGTCCCCCCGCGCGGTGGCTACGTTCGAGAGGTCGAGGGCGATCGAACAGACGGTCTCCTCACATGGCAGTGGTCCAACAGTGGCGCCATCACCTCCTCGAAGGATGAGACATGGCCCCGACGTGTACCGACCTGACCACTGAGCCCGTCCCCCCCACCCCCGCCGCACGACACCACGACACCGATCTCGAGATCGAGGAGCTTGCCCTCGCCCTGTCCCACGAGGACGACGAGGACCGGCGGGCCGAGATCGTCGAGCGCCTGGTGCTCCTGGCCCTCCCGCTCGCGGACGCCGTGGCTCTGCGCTACCGCGGGCGCGGCATCGAGACCGACGACCTCCTCCAGGTCGCCAGGACCGCGCTCGTCAAGGCCGTGTACCGCTACCGGCCCGGTGCGGGCCCGGGTTTCGCGGCCTACGCCACCCCGACGGTGACCGGCGAGGTCAAGCGTTGGTTCCGCGACCAGGGCTGGTCCGTGCGTCCGCCGCGACGCCTCCAGGAGCTGCGCGCCCGGCTCGTCGGGGAGGAGGAGCTGCTGCGCCACGAGCTGGCGCGCACGCCGTGCGACGGCGAGCTGGCGGAGGTGCTCGGGGTCTCGGCCGCTGACGTCGCCGAGGCCCGGGCCTGCTCGGCGGGCTACCACGCGATGTCCCTGGACGCGCCGACGCCGGCCGGCACCAGCCTCGCCGACCACCTCCTCGTCACGCCGTGCACCGCCGCGACGCACGCCGTCCGTGACGCGCTCCGCCGGGCCATCGACGACCTCACCGACCGCGAGCGCCTCGTGCTGGAGCTGCGGTTCGTCGAAGAGCGCACGCAGAGCCAGATCGGGGAGCAGATCGGGGTGAGCCAGATGCAGGTGTCGAGGATCCTGCGGTCCGTGATCACCCGGCTGCGCGCCGGCCTGGTGGACGACGAGCCCGTCCAGGAGACGGCGGCCTGAGCCCGGCCCCTCGGCGGCACCGCGTCGGCCGCCACGGATGCCGGAACCGACGCGCCCCGGGGCCCGGGGCGGTACCGTCCCGCCCATGCGTGTGCTCCTCCGCATCGTCGCGGTGCTCCTCGTGCTCGTCGTGGCTGCGGCCGTGGGCGGCTACTTCTACGCCCGCCCCCTGCTCGAGACCGGCACGGGGTACGCGGCCCACAACTCGTGCGCCGTCACCCTCGTCGCCGACCGCGAGGACCCCGAGTCGGACCTTCCCCCCAACCCGCTCGTGCCCTTCCTCACGGGCTACGTCAACGAGGCGGGGAAGTCGAGCACGTCGCAGATCCTCTTCTCGCTGTCGACCCAGAAGGCCTGGTTCACGAGAGGGTTCGGCTGCACGGTCGCGAAGGAGCGGCCCGAGCTGGGCGAGGCGACGAAGATCAGCTCCGACCTCAACCCCCTGTCCGCCGCCGGCGCCCCGGAGATGAGCCCCGAGGTCGCGGCCGCGATCGGGAGGGCCTTCGGCGACGACCTCAACCCCTCGCGCCAGGAGGCACTCGGCACCCGCGGCATCGTCGTCATCAGGGACGGCCAGCTCATCGGCGAGCGCTACGCCGAGGGCTTCGGCACCGACACGCCGCAGCTCGGCTGGTCGATGAGCAAGAGCGTCGCGAACCTCCTCCTCGGCCGGCTCGTGCTGCAGAAGCGGATCGCCCTCGAGGACGACCAGCTCCGACCCGAGTGGACCGACGAGCGGCGCTCGATCACCGTCGACCAGCTCCTGCGGATGACGAGCGGGCTCACCTGGGACGAGACCTACGCGCTCGGCACGCCGATCACGCAGATGCTGTACGCCGAGGACGACATGGCCGCGTACGCCGCGTCGCAGCCGCTGGCGCACCAGCCCGGCACCTACCAGCAGTACTCCAGCGGCTCGACGACGCTGCTGTGCGGCATCCTCACCGACCTCGCGGACGCCCCCGACGCCGACCTGCCGCGCGAGCAGGTGCTCGGACCCCTCGGCCTGGCGTCGGCGACGTGGGAGACCGACGCCACCGGTACGCCGGTGTGCAGCTCCTACCTCTGGGCGACGCCGCGCGAGTGGGCCTCGATCGGGCAGTTCGCCCTCCAGGACGGCGTCTGGGCCGGGGAGCGGCTGGTCCCCGAGGGCTGGATGGCGCGGTCGACGACCGTGACGCCGGTCAACCGGAGCGAGGACCAGGGGTACGCCGCCGGCTGGTGGGTCAACCGTCGCGCCGACGGCTCGGTCATCGACGACTCGCTGCCCGCGGATGCCTACTGGGCGCAGGGTCACGACGGCCAGCGCCTCTACGTGGTGCCCTCGCAGCGGCTCGTCGTCGCCCGGCTCGGCTTCAGCCCGTCGGTCGACGACGTGCGCACCGACCAGCTCGTCGCCTCCCTCGTCGCCATGGGCGAGCCGCAGCCCTGACCCGTCAGCTGTCGAAGCCTGAGCGGCCCCGGACCGGGACGCCGTCGAACAGCGTGCGTCCGCGCCGGTCCTTGAGGACGACGCGGTACTCGGCGGTCGGGTCGTCCGCCGCGATGCGGACCACGGTCGTCGACCGGTCCTCGGAGTCGACCACGCGGGAGGCCGGGCGACCGTCCGCGGCCAGGAGCCGGACCGTCGCGGCTTCGGGGTGGAGCACGACGTACCGCGACGTGCCGGGCCGGGGGTCGCCCACCCGGATGACGTAGGGCTGGTCGGCCGCGTCGGCCGGGACCACCATCCCCAGCTCCAGCGGCCACCACGAACCCCACGCGTCGAGGTGGAAGACGGAGCGCAGGACCGCACCGTCGGGTGTCGTCGTCCTCAGCGCGACGACCCGCGCGTCGGGTGCGTCCGCAACGACCGGGGTGTCGTCGATGAGCCCGCGCTCCACCGGGTCGTCGGACGTGACCGTCGTCCGCAGGTTGGTCCGGGGGATCCCCGTCAGGCTCGACACGAACCTCTCGACGACCTCGCGCGGAGGCAGTCGTCCCAGGTCGTCGATGACCAGCGGCGGGGTGACCGGTTCGACGTCGTGGCCGTCGACCCGCACCCGGGGGACGAGGGGGACCGGCTGGTGGAGCGCCGAGGCACCGACGCCGTCGTCGAGGACCACGTCGGTCCACGCCCGCCGGAGGCCACCGGACACCGTCGGTCGGGCCACCGGTGAGTAGGAGGCCTGGTGCATGCCGAGCCGGCCGAGGACCAGGAGGAGGGACCCCCGCGCCGTGGTGGCGTCCGGCCCGTCGGCCAGCACCACCGCGACGCAGTCGACGGCGGGCACCACCATCGGCGCCGGGTCGAGGTGGTCGAGCGTGAGGAGGTCGGCGCCCCGCGATCCGGTGTAGAGCCGGATGCCGGTGCTGCCGCCGAACCCCTCACCCACCTCCCCGTGCGGCACCGTCCACGAGACGACGAGGCGACGCGAGCCCAGGTCTCCCGCCCAGAGCACGTGGTCACCCGGCGCCCCCCGCCGCTCCACGAACGTGGGCAGCACGGGGTCCGCGGCGAGGGGGCCCCGCGTGGGCCACGACGACGTCGACGCCCAGACCCGGTCGGTCGGCGCGGGAAGCGCGACGGACCGCGGGGTCGTCGGTCCGTCGGGGGAGGAGACCGCGGTGAACGCGGCGATCCCTCCCACCGTGGCCGTCGCCGCGACCACCCCGAGGACCAGGCCGCGCCGACGGACCCGGCGAACCCGCTCCTCGACGAGCGCCGCCGGGTCGGGCGGGTCCGTGAGCCCGCCCAGCACGGCGTCGACGGCGCGCGCGAGGTCCCGGTCCAGCGCCCACGGCGCGGCAGTGGCCCCCTCGCGCTCGCGGGCCGCGGTGTGCGCCGCCTCGAGCCCGTGGTGGACGCGCTCGTCCCGGTGCCGAAGCCCCGTCGCCGGACGGTCGAGCCACCTGCCGACGTCCTCGGGCCCGGCGCCCCACACCTGGCGGGCGGCGAGCAGAGCCCGGTCGAGGGGCTCCAGCTCACGCAGGTGCTCGACGAGGGCCGTGACCACCCGGTCGTCCGCGTCGTCGGCACCGGCCCACGCATCGGCGGTCAACGGGTCGGCGGCCCACGCGTCGGCGGCCGGCGCTGACAGATGGTCGGCGGCCGCCGGGGGGTCGGCGCTCGGCACCGCCGCGGTCGAGCGCACGAGGGCATCCGAGAGGACCAGGCGGCGGGCCTCGTCGGCGGGCCGTCCCTCCTCCACGACCGTCGTCCACCGGGAACGGAGCCGTGCCAGCGCCTCCGCGGTGACCTCCCGCGCGACGTCGGGGTCGAGCACCACGACGCGCGCCGCCGGCTCCAGGTCCTCCCAGCGCGCGCGGACGAACTCGTCGAAGACGCCCTCGGTGGTGCTCGTCACCGACCCAGCATCGCACCGACGCACAGCCCGCCGCCCTGGCCCCGAGAGGTCACAAGGTCGTGGTGACCGTGCCCTGACGCGCCTCGGACACGTCGCCGAGCAGCGGGACGCAGGAGACCTCGACCGTGGCTCCGGCGGCGCCGGCGGGAGCGGTGCACACGGTCTCGACCGCCTGGCCGTCCCGCGTCGGGAACGTGACGGTGAAGAGCACCGGGAAGCCGTCGTCGTCCTCGAGCGTCGCCCGCATGCCGTCGATCGTCACGACCGACAGCGAGCCGGCGCCCTGCTTGGCGAGGGACCAGCCGTCCTGGATCGTTGCGCGGGGGATGTCGAAGCCCCGGCCGACGGTGACGCCGATCTGCTCACCGAGCCCTTCCGTCGGCAGCCCGCTCGGCAGGTCGCTCGGCATCGAGGTCGGGAAGGTCTGCTGCACCTCGTCGACGGCCCGGGAGATGAAGAAGATCGCCGCGATGACGGCGATGACGAGGAACAGGAGGCCGACGAGGCCGGCGATGAGGCACCCCTTGGCGAGCCCGCTGCTCTGCCGGGGCGGCGGCTGGCCCTGCCAGCCGGGGGCGCCGTAGCCGGATGCCGGGACCGCGCCGCCGGCCGCGGGGTAGGAGAACTCGGGGCCGGGGGCATAGCCCGTCGGGGTCGGGCCGGCCGGCGGCTGGTAGGCGGGGATCGCCTGGGTGCTCGAGACGTCGAGGGCCTGCGTCTGGTCCACCGTGGACGGACCGGCCTGCCACGACCCGTCGGCCGTCGGGTCGGCGGCGACGGTCTCGTCGTCGGCGTCCGCGCCCCCATCGGCTCCCGAGCCGCCGGCGTCGCCCGACTGCGCCCACGACGGGGGCGGCGGGGCGGTCGGGTCGCTCGGTGCCGGCATCCGGAACTGCTCCGTCCACTGCGAGCCGTCCCAGAAGCGCTCGCGCCCGTCCGGCTGCAGATGCCATCCCGCTGGTGCCGACATGTCGTCCTCCTGTGCTGGGCCCCGTTGCCGGGAGCCTAGCCCGCGCCCCGGAGCCGGCCGGCGCGCGCCCGCCGCGCCGGCGACGTCACGGCTCGAGGACCGCCAGCTCGGAGTCGGTGAGCAGCCGCGAGCGGATCATGAACCGCACGCCCTCGGGCGCCTCCACGGAGAAGCCCGCCCCCCTGCCGGGCACGACGTCGATCGTGAGGTGGGTGTGGCGCCAGTACTCGAACTGGGCCGAGGACATGTGCACCGGCACGTGTCGGTCGAGGCCGACGTCGAGGTCGCCGAGGTGGACGTCGGCCTCCGAGAGCAGGAACTCGCCGTCGGGGAAGCACATCGGCGCCGAGCCGTCGCAGCATCCACCGGACTGGTGGAACATCAGGGGGCCGTGGACCGCGGTGAGGCGGCGCACGAGCGCCGCCGCCTCACCGGTGAGGTCGACCCGGGTGGGGGTCCGGTCCATGGCTCAGAAGAACCCGAGCGGGTCGGGTGAGTAGCTGACGAGCAGGTTCTTCGTCTGCTGGTAGTGCTCGAGCATCATCTTGTGGTTCTCGCGCCCGATGCCCGACTGCTTGTAGCCACCGAAGGCCGCGTGGGCGGGGTACTGGTGGTAGCAGTTGGTCCAGACCCGGCCGGCCTTGATCGCCCGGCCGGCCCGGTAGGCCCGGCCCCCGTCGCGCGACCACACGCCGGCCCCGAGCCCGTAGAGGGTGTCGTTGGCGATCTTCAGGGCGTCGGCCTCGTCGGCGAACCGGGTGACCGAGACGACGGGCCCGAAGATCTCCTCCTGGAAGATCCGCATGCTGTTGTCGCCCTCGAAGACGGTCGGCTGCACGTAGAAGCCTCCGGACAGGTCGCCGCCGAGGTCGGCCCGGGCGCCGCCGGTGAGGACCCTGGCGCCCTCCTGCCTGCCGATGTCGATGTAGGACAGGATCTTCTCGAGCTGGTCGTTGCTCGCCTGCGCGCCGATCATCGTGTCGGTGTCGAGGGGGTTGCCCTGCACGATCCGCTCGACGCGCGCGACGCCGTCGCCGAGGAACTCGTCGTAGATCGAGGACTGGATGAGGGCCCGCGAGGGGCAGGTGCACACCTCGCCCTGGTTGAGGGCGAACATCGTGAAGCCCTCGAGAGCCTTGTCGTAGAACGAGTCCCGGGCAGCGGCGACGTCCTCGAAGAAGATGTTCGGGCTCTTGCCCCCCAGCTCGAGGGTGACGGGGATGAGGTTCTGGCTCGCGTACTGCATGATCAGCCGCCCGGTCGTCGTCTCGCCCGTGAAGGCGATCTTGGCGATGCGCGGGCTCGACGCGAGCGGCTTGCCGGCCTCGACGCCGAAGCCGTTGACGACGTTGAGCACCCCGTCGGGCAGGAGGTCGCCGACCAGCTCGACGAGCTTGAGGATCGACCACGGCGTCTGCTCGGCCGGCTTGAGCACGACGCAGTTGCCGGCCGCCAGCGCCGGCGCGAGCTTCCAGGTCGCCATGAGGATCGGGAAGTTCCAGGGGATGATCTGGCCGACCACGCCGAGCGGCTCGTGGAGGTGGTAGGCCACCGTGTCCTCGTCGATCTCGCCGATCGAGCCCTCCTGGGCGCGGATCGCACCGGCGAAGTAGCGGAAGTGGTCGACGGCGAGGGCGAGGTCGGCGGCGACGGTCTCGCGCACCGGCTTGCCGTTGTCCCACGTCTCGGCGATGGCGAGGTCCTGGAGGTTGGCCTCCATCCGGTCGGCGATCCGCAGGAGCACCCCCGAGCGCTCGGCGACGCTCGTGCGGCCCCACGCGTCGGCGGCGCCGTGGGCGGCGTCCAGCGCGAGCTCGATGTCCTCGGCGGTGGAGCGGGCCACCTCGCAGAAGGCCCGGCCCGTCACCGGGGTCACGTTCTCGAAGTACCGGCCCTGCACCGGGGCGACCCACTGGCCGCCGATCCAGTTGTCGTAGCGGCTCTTGACGGTGACGTTGCTGCCCTCGGAGCCGGGCTGTGCGAACACGGTCATCGCGATCTCCCTTGATCTCGTGCGATCCGTCCGGTGACGGTTGCCGAGACCGTAGGCAGGGCGACGTTGCAACCACGTTGCACCCTCGCCCGAGCCCCAACTTTCCCGCCCCATGCCGGAACCTTCACCTCGGCACGGGAAAGGTTCCCCGGCGAGCGTGAAGGTTCCCGGGCCCAGCACTGCCCTCCGCCGGGCGCAGCCCGGAAGGCCCGGCCGCGTCAGGCGCCGAGCTCGCGCCCCAGCCGCTCGACCTCCGCCTCGGCGACCGGCCGCAGCGGCGACGTCGCCGGCAGGGCGTCGAGCTGGTGCTCCCACACCTCGAGGTCCCCTGCGCCCCACCGCGACCGCGTCCAGCCCACCATGAGGTCGGCCTCACCGGACGCGATGACCGCCCCGCGCACCTGGCCCTCGAGCACCTCGCGCAGCTCCACGACACCCGGCGCCTCCGACCCGGGCAGCAGCGGACCCTTGTACGCCTGGAGCGCGTCGCGCACCCGACCCGCCCCGAGGTGCGCACTCACCGTGCCCCAGTCGCTCTCGGTCTCGACCTCGAACCGGTAGGGCCGGGAGGCGAGGACCTCGGGGCCGAACAGAGTGCGCAGCCGGGCCATCTCGGCACGCGACGTCGAGGAGCTGACGTGACCGGCATACACCTGCGCCTCGAGCTGCTCGGCGCTCAGCCCGCCGGGGTGCTCGACGAGCGCGGCGACGATCTCGCTGTGCCGGCGGCCCAGCCGGTGCGTGCGCCCGCCCACCTCGACGACCGCCTCGGGCAGCCCGAGCCCCCGCACCCGGAGCACCGACGTGGCCGACTCGTGGTGCGGTGTCGGCCCGGCGGGCGCCAGGGTCGTGCCCGTCACGGCGAGGCGGGCCAGCTCGGACTCGGCCATCCGGGCGGCGGCTCGGATCATCGCCAGGCTCTGCGGCGAGGCGACGTCGGGTCCGCCGGTGATGTCGACGACGCCGAGCACTCGGCTGGTCGTCGGGTCGTGGATCGGCGCCGCGGCACAGCTCCACGGGTGGACGAGCCGGTTGAAGTGCTCGCTGGCATGCACGTGGACCGGGCGCCCGAGGTGCAGGGCCATGCCCGGGGCGTTCGTCCCGGCGCCGTGCTCCGACCACTCGGACCCCTCGACGAAGTTGATCGACTCGGCCCGACGCAGCACCGTGGTCGAGCCGGTCACCCACAGCAGCCGGCCCTGCGCGTCACCCACCGCCATGACGCAGTCGCAGTCCACGGCGGCCCGCCCGAGCACGTCGTACAGGAGCGGGAAGACGTGCGAGAGCGCGTGCGTCGCGCGGTAGTCGGCGAGGTCGCCCCCGCCGAGCACGACCGGCGGCACGTGCGACTCGGGGTCGACCCCGGCGGCCGAGGACCGCAGCCACGACTCGGCGACCAGCGAGCGCACCCCGGGGTCCGGGGCGGCGGGGGCGGATGCCGTGCCGCGTCGCCGGCCCGGGCGCGTCGTCGCGTCGCCGGTGCTCACCGCGCCAGTGAACCCTGCAGGGCGACGCAGGACAACGGGCCGTCGACGGTGCGCGGCCGAGCGGGCACCCCGACGGGCCGAACGGGCACGCCGCCGCGCCGAACGGCATCCGCCCGCCGTCAGCGCCGGGTCAGCACGCTCGAGAGCACGTCGGCGCGCTCGGGCGACCAGTCCGGGGGACGCGTCACCTCGACCCAGCCGTGGAGGTTGGCCATCGCGGAGTACATGTGGCCGTAGCCGGTCGGCACCTCGCCCGCCCCCGGCATGTCGAGGAGCACCTGCCACATCGTCACGAGCGGCACCCAGCCCATCGTCGGGGACACGTCGGGACCGCGCTGGCCGTCGGCCAGCCACTCCGGCCGGCTGAAGGCCAGGTCGGAGGAGAAGAAGACGACCGGGTCCGAGGCGTGCTGGAGGTAGGCGACGCGGGTCGGTCCCGACGACCGAGCCGAGCCCTCGAACCCGCCCCGCTCGTCGGCGAACCGCACGGTGCGCCCCTCCTCGTAGACCGGCAGGGATGCCGGGGAGCCGGCGTCTCGCCCCGCCTGGAGCCGCCCGTGCATGTCGTTGAGGAAGGTGGGACCCACCATGAAGGCGCCGTCGACCGGCTCGTTGACGATGTTCACCGAGGTGAGGACGCTCTCGACGCCCATCGTCCCGAGCGAGAGGCCGTAGAGGTAGAGCGCGGGGCGGTCCCCCTCCGGGAGGGTCGCCCAGTGCGCGCGCACCGTCTCGAAGACCGTGCGGGAGGTCTCGACGACGGCCTCCTGGTCGGCGAGGAGCGAGATCCAGCTCGGGAGGTAGGAGTACTGGACGCCGGCGATCGCGGTGTCGCCGTTCCACAGGTACTCGAGCGGGTCGGTCGCGCGGCGGTCGAGGTAGCCCATGCCGGTCGTCGTCGCGACGACCAGCACCTCACGGTCGAACGCCCCGGTGCGCCGGAGCTCGGCGAGCACGAGGTCGGCGCGGGCCTGCGGGGTCTCGGCGCTGTGCAGCCCGGCGTAGACGCGGATCGGCTGCTTGGCCCCCGGGCCGTTGACCTCCTCGAGCTGCGCCACGGTCGGGCCGCCGCGCACGAAGATCCGGCCGTAGAAGCCGAGGTCCTCCCAGGCGGAGAGCGACTCCGGCGAGCCGGAGCGCTCCGGCGCCGTGGGGCGGTCGGCGCTCATCGAGCCGGTGGTGTCCCGGGGGGCGAAGACCGCGTTGGCGCCGGCGAAGAACCCGTTGACGATGACGCCGGTCCACAGCCCCCAGAACAGCACCATGACGACGCCGGTGCCGAGCACGATCGCCAGGCGTCCGGGCAGGCGGCGCGCGAGCCGGGCGACCGTCACCTGGCCGAGCAGCCGCACCGCCCGGGCGACGACGAGCAGCAGCGTCGCGATCGACAGCGTCACGACGATGACGACGGGCCAGATCGTGGGCGAGGTCGGCTCCATCCCGAACAGCAGGCGGATCTCGTTCTGCCAGCCGACGAGCTTCCACCCGTTCCACAGCACCGCCCCGAGACCGAGCCCCACGAGCGACACGAGCGCGACCGTGCGCCACCTGCCACGCAGGCCCGGGATGCCGAGATATCGCCACAGGGCGTGGGTCCCCGTGCCGAGGCCGTAGCCCACGGCGACCGTGACGCCCGAGACGATCCCCTGCAGCCACGCCGCCCGGGGCAGCAAAGACGGAACGAGCGACGCGGCGAACGCCCACGTGGCGGCGGTGAGCCCGACCCCGGACAGCACCCGGTCGAGCACGCTCTCGGGCCGGCCGAGGGCGGGCAGCCACGTGCCGGCACGTACGCGCACGCGCACGGCGGCCTGCTCGACGAAGGCGACGCTCACGGTGGTCCTCGGGTGGTGCGGGAGTGGCGATCTGGCGGAGTGGTGGCGGCCGGCATCCGGCCCGCGGCGCCGTGGTCCGGACGTCCGGCATTCCCAGCGTAGGGGTGAGCCGCCGGTGACACGGCACGGTTTCGTGGATGCCGCCGCGCGCCCACGGTGGCTGGGTGCCGGCCGGGATGGAGCAGCGGGGCGCTGGGGCGGTGGGACGGGACGGCGCGTCGTGGCCCTCGGCGCCGCGTCCTTCCCCTGGCTGCGACGCGAACGCCCCTCTCTCGGTGGGGTGGTCGGACCGGCTCGAGCAGGATCTCGCGATCATCGGTCACTTGCCCGACCGATTCTGGCTCCACGGATGAGAGGCTGGACGGAGGAGGTGTCGACGTGACCGACGTGACCGACGAGGTCGTCGTGACCCGCAACGAGGACGAGCACCGCTGGGAGGCCCGCATCGGCGGAGCGCTCGCCGGCTTTGCCGCCTACCGGCTCACCGACGCGCTCATCGTCTTCACCCACACCGAGGTGGATCCGGCGTTCGAGGGCATGGGGGTCGGCGGGGCCCTGGCCCGGCACGCCCTCGACGAGGTCGAGGCGGAGGGGACCCGCGAGGTCATGCCGCTGTGTCCGTTCATCAGGTCGTGGATCCAGCGGCACCCCGACTACCTCCCGCTCGTCCACGGCGCCTCCTCGGGCACGACCGACGCGTGAGGTGGGGCTGGCGATCCGGGACGTCGTCGATCGTCATCACGATGAGCGCCGCCGAGGTGGCGGCGTTCGTAGCATCGAGACCGACGAAGGAGAACGCCATGCGATACACCCTGCTGATGCACAGCATCGAGCCCGCTCCCGGTGACATCCCCGAGGAGGCCATCCGGGAGACGGAGGAGGCCTTCGGCGCCTACGGGCGGGCCCTCACCGAGGCCGGCGTGCTCGTGGCCGCCGAGGTGCTCGCCACGACGGCGTCGACGACGACCCTGACCCTGCGCCGTGGCTCCCTCGAGGTCCAGGACGGCCCGTTCGCCGAGACCAAGGAGGCCCTCGCGGGGGTCTTCGTCGTCGACGTGCCCGACCTCGACGCGGCGCTCGGCTGGGCCGAGAAGTGCCCCGGCGCGCAGTACGGCGTCGTCGAGGTGCGGCCGTGCGCCACCTCCGTGATCGACGGGGTGTGGACGGACGGCTGCCGCCTGTGACCGAGCCGGTCACGCCGGCATCCCACCCGGCCGCCCCGTCGGCGCCCCACCCGGCCGACGCGTCGGCGCCCCACCCGGCCGACGCGTCGGCGCCCCACCGGGACGCCGCGCTGGCGCGGGCCGAGGTGGCGGCCCGCACCGGCTACGGCCGGCTGCTCGCCCTCCTCGCGGCAGGAACCCACGACCTCGCCGGCGCCGAGGACGCCCTCGCCGACGCCCTCGAACGCGCGCTGCGCGTCTGGCCCGTCGACGGCGTCCCCGACCGGCCCGAGGCCTGGCTGCTCACGGTCGCCCGCAACCGCCGGCGCGACGCGTGGCGGTCGGCCGAGGCCACGCGCACGACGGTCCTCGACACCGACGCGCACGCGCCGGCGCACCTCGACGAGGTCGACCCCGACGCCGTCCCCGACCGTCGCCTCGAGCTGATGCTCGTGTGCGCGCACCCCGCGATCGCCCCGGGCGACCGCACCCCCCTCATGCTCAACACCGTCCTCGGCTTCACGGCCGAGGAGGTGGGGCGCTCCTACGCCGTGCCCGCCCGCACGATGGCGACCCGCCTCGTGCGCGCCAAGCGACGGGTGCGCGACAACCGGATCCCGTTCACGGTCCCCGACCGCTCGCATCTCCCGGCCCGCATGGATGCCGTGCTCGCGGCGGTCTACGCGGCCTACGTCATCGAGTGGTCGACCGGCCCCGGCGAACGCGACCTCCCGCCGGAGGCCCTGCACCTCGCCGAGGTGCTCGCCGAGCTCGTGCCGGACGACCCCGAGGTCCGTGGCCTCGCCGCGCTGGTCGAGCTGTCGCTCGCGCGGCGGCTCGCGCGCACGGGCGCGGACGGCGCGTTCGTCCCGCTCGCCGACCAGGACCCCGAACGATGGGACGCCGTACTCACCGACAGGGCACACGAGCACCTCCGCGCCGCCCACGCGGGCCGGGTCGTCGGGCGCTACCAGCTCGAGGCCGCGGTGCAGGCCGTGCACTGCGCGCGACGCGAGACCGGGACCACCGACTGGGCGACGCTGCTCGAGCTGCACCGGTCCCTCGCCGCGGTCGCACCGAGCCTGGGCAGCGCGACGGCGCTGGCCGCGGTCACCGCCGAGGTGGACGGTCCCCGGGCGGGTCTGGCGCTGCTCGACGCCGACGCGGCGCGGACCGTCCGCTTCCAGCCCGCCTGGGCGACCCGGGCCGAGCTGCTGGTGCGGCTCGGTCGCGGCGCCGAGGCGGTCGAGGCCTACGACCGGGCCGTGGCCCTCACCCACGACCCCGCCCAGCGACGCCACCTCGAGGGGCGCCGCGACGCCGCGCGTCCGTGAGACCCGCCGGTGGCAGGGTGGACGCATGACCGGGCCCGACGCCATCCGCCTGCTCCTCCTCGCCGACACGCACCTGCCGAGGCGGGCGGCGGATCTTCCGGATGCCGTGTGGACGGAGGTCGAGCGCGCGGACGTCGTCGTCCACGCGGGTGACTGGGCGGAGGTCGACCTGCTCGACCGGCTCGAGGCCCGCGCCCGGGTGGTGCTCGGCTGCTGGGGCAACAACGACGGCACCGAGCTCCGGGCGCGGCTGCCCGAGGTCGCCCGGGCCACCCTCGGCGGCGTGCGAGTGGCCGTCGTGCACGAGACCGGGGGAAAGGAGCGTCGGGGCGAACGGATGCGGGCCGCCTACCCCGACGTCGACCTGCTCGTCTTCGGGCACAGCCACATCCCTTGGGACACAGCCCATTCCGGGCTCCGGCTGCTCAACCCCGGATCGCCGACCGACCGCCGCCAGCAGCCACACTGCACGTACATGACGGCCCGGCTCCACGACGGGGTCGTCGAGGACGTCACCCTCCAGCGCCTCCCACCCCGCCAGGCGGGTTGACCGGAGTGGGGCTCGGACCGGGCCTGCCGTCCGCCGACACGCTGCCGTCGGCGGTGACGGCGCTGCCGTGGTTCGCCCACCTCGGGGACCCCTTCCCCGACGACCCGGCGGTGGTGGCCCTCCAGGACTGGGCGGGCGTACCCGCAACCGACGACGAGCGCACGCTCGAGCTCGCCCTCGACCAGCAGGCCCGGTTCGACCTCCTCCGCGACGAACGGGCCGAGGCGGCCTTCCGCGAGTGGCACGACCGCGTCATCCTCGCGACGGCGACGGTCGACGGGCTCCACACCGACGGGGACGCCTGGGACCCGCGGACGCAGTGCCGCTACGACGCCGCCTTCACCGTCGGCCTCGTGGCGATGACGCTCGTGTCCGACCCCAGCGGGAGGTCTGCGCCGGACGGACTCGCCGACCTCTGGGGCTGGTTCGCCGCCGGTCACTGGCCGTGCGGCTACGCGGACCTCGCGTACCCGCGCCGGCTCCTCGTCCTCTAGGACGGCAGACCCGTGGCGCGACGGCAGCCGGTCACCGCGCACCCGGGTGCTGACCGAGCACGACCGCCCGCCGCGCGGCTGCGCGACGGGCGGTCGTGGTGCCCGGTCTCCGGAGGGTGTCTGCCCGGTCGTACCCCGGCTCAGGCCGGGGCGTCGGCGAAGCGGAGGTAGGGCTTGACCTCGTCGACGTTCTTGAAGCGCACCTGCGCGTCCGCGGTGGAGACCGTGGGGGCGACGATGACGCGCTCGCCCGGGGTCCACTCGGCGGGGGTGGAGATCGGCGCGCCGTCCGTCGCCTGCAGTGCGTCGAGGGCGCGGAGGATCTCGGCGAAGTTGCGGCCCACCGACTTCGGGTACGTGATGGTCAGGCGCACCTTGTTGCTGGGGTCGACGAGGAAGACCGAGCGCACCGTCGAGGTGTCGCCCTCGCCGGGGTGGATCATGTCGTAGGCCTGCGCGACCGCGCGGTCCTTGTCGGCGATGATCGGGAAGTCCACGGCGGAGCCGCCGACCTCGGCGATGTCCGGGATCCAGCGATGGTGGTCCTCGACGGAGTCGACGGACACGGCGATCGGCTTGGCGTTGCGCGCGGCGAACTCGCCGGAGAGCGCGGCGGTGCGGCCGAGCTCGGTCGTGCAGACCGGCGTGAAGTCGGCGGGGTGGCTGAACAGGACCGCCCAGGAGCCGTCCTTCCACTCGTGGAAGGAGAGCGGACCGGCGGTCGTCTCGGCGGTGAAGTCGGGCGCGGTGTCCCCGAGGCGAATGGACATGGATCACTCCTGGTTTGGATAACGGTTAGTTGACGTTATCGAATGCCGGGAGTATCCGTCTCGGGGTGCCCGCATGGTGGGCACCGCCCGTCCGAGCGCGCTACCGGCATCCCGTCGACGCGACGCCCTCGCATCCTCGGCCGGCGGGCGTGCCCCGAGGTCGGTCGACAACGGGCCACTCCGGCGGTTTCATGGGGGTGACGCGACAGGAGGTCCGCCATGGCGCGGTCGAGGCGGCGCAGGGAGCGACGGTCGGTGCTGCGGATCGCGGCTGTCGTCCTTCTCGTGGCGGCCGTCATCGTCGCCGTTGTCAGGGCACTCGGCCGGATCCGGGTGTACGACTGACGCCTGCGACGATCTGCACAGAACCTCCACACGTCCTCCACCCACCGCCCCGCGGCCCCTCCTAGCGTGGTGCCCATGACCGGCGGACGGGGACTCGACATGACAGCGCGGACCAGCTACCGCCTCGCGATCGGCGTCGCCGTCGGCACGGTGCTCTTCCTCCTCTTCGGCATCGGGGCCCTCGGGATCATCGGCGCGGGCGGGGAGCCGGACCGGATGTACCTCGGCGTCCTCGCGGTCCTCGCCTTCGGCACCGCCGTCGCCCGGCTCCGGCCGCGCGGCATGGCATGGGCGCTGGCCGCGACGGCGGTGGCCCAGGTGCTCGTCGCGGTCATCGCCCTCGCCACCGGGCTCCAGGACACCGAGGGCGCCTCCGTCGTCGAGATCCTCGGGCTCACCGCGATGTATGCCGGCCTGTTCGCGGTGTCGGCGTGGCTCTTCTGGCGGGCGGCACGTCAGCCTGCCGCCGTCGCTGCCGGACCGGCGACGACCTGATCGCCCGGCCGCGGGGCGCCGCCGGTTCGCGTGCACGACAGGCACACTGCGGCGCCCGCGACCCCTATCGTCAGAACGGCGGGCACCTGCCCGCACACCTTCACGAGAGGCGGACTGTCATGCGTGGATCAGGTCTGATCTGGACGATCGTCGGAGTGCTGCTCATCATCGCCCTGCTCATCTTCATCTTCTGAGGTCCGGCCGGAGCCAGCCGCGCCGCCGACGGACACCGTTTGGGCGGCTGGCGGCCGGGTAGGAGCGCGATCGCCCTCTGGAAGGAGGCACTGCCATGGATGTCGACCTCATCGACCTCTACTCACGGGCGAGCCGCTGGACCCTCGGGAAGGTGGAGGGCGCGACGGAACGGCTGGACGCCGAGACCGGGTGCGACGGCTGGGACGTGCGGGCCCTGATGAACCACATGCTCGACACGAGCAACTACTTCGTGGGCGCGGCCCGGGGCGAGGACGTCTCGCCGCCGTCGCCCGGCCAGCCGCCGGAGCTCATCGGCGACGACCCGGTCGCCGACTTCGAGCGGATGCGCAGCGACACCCTGACCACCTTCGGGCAGGACGGCGTGCTCGAGAAGAGCGGCGCCTCCCTCGGGATCGCCTTCAGTGACCAGCTGCTCCACGGCTGGGACCTCGCCACGGCCACCGGCCAGGACGCCACCATGCCGGACGGGCTGCCGGAGATGGCCTACCAGCTGATCCACGGGAAGTTCACCGACGACCAGCGCCAAGGGGTGTTCAAGCCCGAGGTCCCGGTGGGGGCCGACGCGTCGGCCCAGGACCGGCTCCTGGCGTACTCGGGCCGGCAGCCCTCGTCCTGAACCCCCTGCCGACGCCGACCCCTGCGGATCGACGACGGGTCAGGCGTGCTCGAGCAGGTAGCGCCCGAAGTGGGGCACCGTGAACGCGATCCGTCCTCGCTCGCCCGAGTAGATCAGGCCCTTCTTGAGCAGGGCGTCGCGCGCCGGTGACAGCGACTGGGGCTTGCGCCCGAGGTGCGCGGCCACGTCGGCGGTCGGCACGGCATCCGCCTCGCCCCCGAGATCGACGGCGACGTCCGCCATCGCCCGCAGGTACTCCCGCTCGCCCGGCGTCGCCCGTTCGTAGCGCGACCCGAAGAACCCGACGGCGAGCTCGGCCTCGGCCTCGGGTGCGGCCACCGCGACGTCGGCGGCCGTCATGGGGGATGCCGGGGCCAGGTCCCAGACGGCCTTGCCGTAGGCCTGGATGAAGTAGGGGTAGCCGCCCGTCGCGGCGTACATCGCCTCGAGCGCCTCGGTGGTGAACCCGGCATCCTCGTCCTCGGCCGGCAGGGAGAGCGCCGCATCGGCGGCCGCGCGGTCGAGACGGTCGATCCGCGAGTAGCGGAACAGCCTCTCGGAGTAGGACTTCGACGCCGAGAGCACCGCGGGCAGGTGCGGCAGCCCGGCACCCACGACGATGACGGGCAGGCGGGACTGCGACAGCTCGTGGCACGCCGCGCACAGCGCCGAGACGTCGTCGGGCCCGAGGTCCTGCATCTCGTCGATGAAGACCGCGATGCCGCGGCCGGTGTCGGCAGCCAGCCCCCCGAGGTCGCCGAGGAGCTCGACGAGGTCGATCTCGATGTCCCCGGAGTCGGCCCGACCCGTGACGGCCGGGAGGCCGATGCCGGGGTTCCAGCGGTCGCGGAGCCTCGCCGCGCCCCGGCCGGTGCCACCCGCCGGCTCGCGCTGCGCGAACGCCTTGACGACCCCGAGCGCGTGGTCGCCCACCCCGCCGGCCGGTCCGAGCTCGCGCACCGCCTGGTGCACCGCCGACGCGAGCGGCCGCCGGAGCGACTGCTCGGGCCGCGCCTCGAGCTTTCCCGTGCCCCAGCCCGCGCGGACCGCGGCCGACCGCAGCGCGTTGAGCAGCACGGTCTTGCCGACGCCGCGCAGGCCGGTGAGCACGATCGAGCGCTCGGGACGCGCGCGGGCGACCCGCTCGAGGACGACGTCGAACGCGTCGAGCTGCTCGTCACGGCCGGCGAGCTCGGGCGGGCGCTGGCCGGCGCCGGGCGCGTAGGGGTTCCGGATCGGGTCCACGATCGCAGGCTATACGCCTCTCTAGCGCCCACGGCATACATCCGGATAGAGCGGCATCGTCGTGTCGCGGGGCACCGCGCGCGCCGGCCGGGTTCGGCGGCCCGCACCCGGTGTGGGAACCTCGGGTCAGAGCCCCGATGGGTTCCCGGACGAGGGGCGCCGTACCCGGCCACGCGACAAGACGGCCCGCAGGAGCACGTCATGTCGTGGATCGTCCTCGTCCTCTCCGGAGTCCTCGAAGCCGTCTGGGCCACCGCCCTGGGCCGCTCGGAGGGTCTGTCCCGTCCTGGCCCCTCGGTCGTCTTCGGGGTCGCCCTCGCGCTCAGCATGGGTGGCCTCGGCGCGGCGATGCGCGAGCTGCCCGTCGGCACGGCGTATGCCGTGTGGGTCGGCATCGGCGCCGTCCTCACCGTGGGCGTCGCGATGGCGACGGGGGAGGAGCCCGTCACGCTCGTGCGCCTCCTCCTCGTCGCGGGCATCGTCGGCTGCGTCGTCGGCCTCAAGCTCACCCACTGACCGCGACCGCCGGTCTAGCGTGGGCTCGTGCTCGAGGCAGCGTGGTGGGGGTTCGTGGGAGGGGCCTCCCTCCTGCTGGGTGCCGCGGTCGCGCTGCTGGTCCGCGTCCCCACGCGGGTCATCGGCCTCGTCATGGCGTTTGGGGCGGGGGTGCTGGTCAGCGCCGTCGCCTTCGAGCTCACCGAGGAGGCGTACCGGGCGGCGGGTGGGCTCGCGGCCACCGCCGGTCTGCTCGCCGGGTCGGTGACCTTCTTCGTCGGCGACACGCTCATCGACCGCGCCGGTGGCGAGCGGCGCAAGAGCCCGGTGCACGGCGGGGTCCTTGCTGCGCGGGGAGGAGCGCCCGACGGCGCGGCGACGGCCACGGCATCCGGGCGGGATGCCGTCGGCGCGGCGGGCGCGACGGGCGCGACGGGCGCGACGGGCGCGGCGGGCGCGGTGGCGGCGACCGGCGGCCTGGCGCTCGTGCTCGGGGCGCTGCTGGACGGCATCCCCGAGTCGGCCGCGATCGGCATCAGCCTCCTCGACGGCGAGGGCGTCGGCGTCGCCATGGTCGCCGCCGTCTTCCTCTCGAACGTGCCCGAGTCGCTCTCCGCGACGACCGGGCTCAAGGCCTCCGGGCGGTCGACCCGCTGGATCCTCGGCCTGTGGGCGCTCGTCTGCCTGGCCTCGACGCTCGCCTCGGTGGCCGGCTACGCCCTGCTCGGCGACGCGTCGGCGGGAACGGTGGCGTTCATCCAGACCTTCGCCGCCGGGGCCATCCTCACGATGCTCGCCGACACGATGCTGCCGGAGGCGGTGGAGCACGCGGGCCCGCTCGTCGGGCTGTTCTCCGTGCTGGGCTTCGCGATCGCCTTCCTCATCGGCGCCGCCGCCTGAGCCGGATGGTGCGGCGCGACATCCCTGTCCGTCCGGGTGCGGCGGTCAGGGGACCTGCGGCGCGGTGCCGCCGGCGGCCTCCATCGGCTTGCCCGCGGCGTGCCAGGCGCGCATCCCGCCGGCCATGTTGGCGACCTCGTAGCCCTGCTGCGCGAGCCAGGGCATGACTCGCTGGACCCGCCCGCCCGAGCGGCACGTGATGACGAGGGGCTCGTCGGCGTCGAGGAACCCCGCGAGCTCGTCGACGCGCGCCGGCAGCTCCGACATCGGGATGTGCACGGCGGTCGGGGCGTGGCCGCGGTCCCACTCGTCCTGCTCGCGGATGTCGAGGACGACGGCGTCGTCGGGCAGCGCCGTCACCGGCACGTCGGGGAAGTCGTTCACGGCTCCAGCATGCCAAACGCCTGGGCACCGGAAGCTTCACCTCCGCCGGGGAACTGTTCCGTTGCTGAGGTGAAGGTTCCGGGATCGGGCGGGAAAGTCGGGGCTGGCGGAGGGTTACTTGAGGAACTTGCTGGTGCGCCGGTCGGCGAGGGGCTTGCCCGCGGTCTGGCACGTCGCGCAGTACTGGAGCGAGGAGTCGGCGAACGACACCTCGCGGACGACGTCGCCGCACTCCGGGCAGGTCTCGCCGGTGCGGCCGTGCACCCGCATCCCCGCCCGCTTGGCGTCCTTGAGCTCCTTGGCGGGCTTGCCGGATGCCGCAGCGACGGCGGTCGACAGCGTTCCCCGCAGCGCGGCGTAGAGCCGCTCGACCTCGGAGTCGCCGAGCTTGGCCGCGATGGCGAACGGCGACAGCTTCGCGACGTGGAGCACCTCGTCGGAGTAGGCGTTGCCGACGCCGGCGATGACGGACTGGTCGCGCAGCATTCCCTTGACCTGCATCCGGTGCGACGCGGCGATCGCGGCGAACTCCTCGAGCGTGAACGACTCCGCCATCGGGTCGGGACCGAGGGAGGCGATGCCCGGCACCGTCCCGGGGTCGTTCACGATGTACGCCGCCAGGCGCTTCTTCGTGCCGGCCTCCGTGAGGTCGAACCCCGAGGCGTCGTCGAACCGCACCCGCAGCGCGATCGGTGACTTCCCGGGGCGCAGCACGGTCGCCGGCATCGCGTCGGACCAGCGCAGCCAGCCAGCGCGTGCCAGGTGGAACACGAGGTGCGTTCCGCCGCAGTCGATGTCGATGAACTTGCCGTGCCGCTGCACACCGTCGACCGGTGCGCCGACGAGGGCCTCGGGTGGCGGCGTGAAGGTCTTGAGGACGGAGATGGAGCCGAGCTCGACACCCGTGACCACGAGCCCGTCCGTGCGTGACCGCAGGAACTCGACGAGGGCCTGCACCTCGGGCAGCTCGGGCATGGCGTGACGCTACCGCTCGTCGCGGTCGGGGAGGAGGTACGCCGGCGGCTCCTCGATGGGGTGCACCGTCCGCGCGGCGTGGGCCGCCAGGGTGCGGGTCGGCACGTCCCCCTGCCACAGGGCGCGCACCTGCCGCGCGAGGCCGTACCCGTCGGGCGCCCGCACGACGGGCACCTCGAGGTCCTCGGTGGGTGCCGGGAGGATGTCGTCGTTGGCGAGCGGCAGGACGTGCGAGAGCACCTGCTCACCGGCCGAGAGCTCGCGGATCGCGATGCCGCGCACCCGGTCCGGGCGGCGCGACGCGAACTCGGTGTAGATCTTCGGGTCGTGCTGGCCGTCGTCGCCGACGAGCAGCCACTTGACGTGCGGCAGCTCGCGCGCCAGCCGGTGCAGCTGCGCGTGCTTGTGGTCCTGGCCCGACCGGAACCACCCGGTGTTCGTCGGACCCCAGTCCGTGAGGAGCATCGGCCCGGCGGGGTAGCCGCTGCGGTGCAGGAACCGGGTGAGCCACGGGGCGGTGTTCCAGGCGCCGGTCGAGAGGTAGACCACGGGGGCGTCGGGTTGGGCGGCGAGCAGCTCGCGGTACATCGTCGCCATCCCGGACACGGGCTTCCGGGCGCCCTCCGAGCGCACGAACGTGTTCCAGGCGGCGATCATCGGTCGCGGGAGCGACGTCGAGAGCACCGTGTCGTCGATGTCGGAGATGATGCCGTGCGTCACCGTCGTGCCGACGACGAGCACCGGGGTGTCGATCGTCTCCGCATGCGGCGACCCGATGTAGATGCGGTGCCAGCCGGGCGAGAGGCCGTGGCCGCGCACCGTGAGGTCGATGTAGCCGCCGCGGTCGGTGCGGGTCGTCACGATCCGCTCGTTGACCCTGACCGTCACGGGCTCGTCGACGGCCGGGGTCGCGAAGAAGGCGCGGAACCCGCGGGTCTCGAGCTCGACGGCGCGCAGCCGCGCGGCATAGGTCGGGGCCTCGGGCTCGTCCTCCGGACGCCCCCGGGTGAGGATGACGCGGCCGAACACCCGCAGCTGCGTGACGCTGCCGTAGCCCGTCGACGGCACCACGCGGGTCACCCAGCCGCGCCTCCTGAGCAGGCGGGACTTGCGCGAGTGGTAGGCGTCCTCGACGAGTGCTGCGGCATGGGGTCGCGGCATACGGCGACTCTAGAGCAGGCTCACTCCGCGGGCGTGCGCTCCTTCTCGACGACGCCGCTCACGACCTGCTGGGCGAGCACGCGCACCTTGATGTTGCGGTCCTGGGAGGTCTTGCGGAGCACCTCGAACGCCTCGTGCTCGGGCACCCCGCGCATCGCCATGATGACGCCCTTGGCCTGCTCGATGACGGCGCGGCTGGCCATCGCCTGCTCGAGCTGCCCGGCGAGCCGCCGTACCCCGTCCAGCGCCGTCACGGCGACGACGGCGTCGGCGCAGCGCGAGGCAGCGACCCGCGCGAGTGAGGTGTCGAACTCCTCGAACGCGTGCGGGGCCCAGCCGTAGAGGTTGATCGCGCCGACGCACTCCTCGCCGCTGACGAGGGGGAGGGCGAGCAGGCTGCGCATCCCCTCCTCACGGCACTCCTTGGCGAACTCGGGCCAGCGCCCGTCGTCGACGACGAGGTCGTCGACGCGGTTCTCCCGGCGATGGCGGGCGGCGTCGAGGCACGGGCCGTCGTCGAGGGCGTACTGGACCGCGTCGATCTCCAGGGTCTGGACGGTCGTGTAGGCCGCCGTGTGCGGGCGGTCAGAGCTGAGGATCGTGACGCCGACCTCGTCGCAGCCGTCGACGTGCCGGCGGACCGCGTGGACCACCCGCTCGAGGTAGTCCGAGACCTGCTCCATGGAGTCCAGGACACCGCCGATGTCGGTCGTCAGGGCGGCGAGGGCGGCCGGCGCCGGGCCGGTCCCCTCGGAGAGGTGGTCGATGGTGTTCGTCATGGTGGTCCTTCACGGTGCGCAAGGGGCACCATCCAGTATCCATGCGGACAGCGCCGCGGGGGCCGACCTGCGACGATCGCCGGATGACGCCCGCCGACCGAGTCCACCGCAAGTGGTCGCCGAAGGCGCCGGCCGGCTACACCGCGTGGGAGGCCGCCGGCCTGCGCTGGCTCACGGCTGCCGGCGGCGCGGCGGTGGTCGAGGTACTCGACGAGGGGCCACGACACCTCGACCTGGTGCTGCTCGACCCGGCTCCGCCCACTCCGGAGCACGCCGAGGAGCTCGGTCGCGGTCTGGCCACGACGCACGCCGCCGGGGCCGCGGCATTCGGCAGTCCGCCCGACGGCTGGACGGGCGACGGGTGGCTCGGCCCGCTCGCCGAACCGCTGCCGCTCGCGCTCGGCGCGTGGCCGTCGTGGGGCGTCTTCCAGGCAGAGGCCCGGATCGCGCCGCTGGTGCGCCTGGGACGCGACCGGGGCGTGCTCGGCCCGGCCGACGCCATGGTGCTCGACCGGCTCGCCGAGACCCTGGCGACGGGTGCCCTCGACACGGGCGACCCACCCGCCCGGCTCCACGGTGACCTCTGGTCCGGCAACGTGGTGTGGACGGCATCCGGCGCCGTCCTCATCGACCCGGCCGCGCACGGCGGGCACCGGGAGACCGACCTGGCGATGCTCGCGCTGTTCGGCTGCCCGCACCTCGAGCGGGTGGTCGAGGGGTATGCCGCGACCGCACCGCTCGCGGACGGCTGGCGGGAGCGCGTGGCGCTGCACCAGGTGCACCCCCTGCTGCTCCACGCGGTGCTGTTCGGCGGGTCGTACCCCGCCCAGGCGGTGGGCGCCGCCCGGCGCTACGCCTGAGCGGGTTCGGGCAGGCCGCCGGACGCCTCCCGCGTCGTGCTCCCGCCGCCGCTGAGGCGGCGCTGCACCTGCACGCCCACGGCGACGGCGGGGGCGGCCAGAGAGGCCCCGAGCACGCCGGCGAGGGCGGCACCGACGATCGTGGCCCCGAGCACGACGATCGGGTGCAGGCTGAGGGCCGCGCTGGCGAGTCGGGCCAGGACGATGGTCTGGACGACGTTCTGCACGACGAGGATCACGACGAGCATGATGATCGCCGCGCCCAGCCCGGCGGAGCCGAGCGCGATGATCGTGGCGAAGGCGCCGGAGATGATCGCCCCGAGGTAGGGCACGTACGACGTGACGAGGGTGATGACCGCGATCGTGAACGCCAGTGGGACGTCGAGGGCCCACGCCGTCCCGCCGATGAGCACCGCCGTGACGACGGCCGACAGCGTGAGGCTCCAGAAGTAGCGGCGCACCGAGACCACCGCGTCACCCACGACGGCGACACCCGTGTCGTCGTCGAGGGTCAGGTGGCGCGCCACGAAGCGGGTCAGGCTGTGCCAGTCGGCGAGCACGTAGTAGATGAGGAAGGCCGCCATGGCGGCACCGATCCCGAGCGACACGGCACTGGAGAACACCCCGGACACCAGCGACGCCGCCCCACCTGCGGACTGCTCGGCCCCTGACGTGACCTCGTCGGCGAGTGAGCCGCCGGTCCCGAGGTCGACGCCCCGCGCCTCGAGCCACGCGTCGACCTCCCCCAGGCCTGCCGCCAGCTGCGTGCCGATCTCCGACGCCTGGTCGACGATCCCGGCCACGAAGAGCCACACGGAGCCGATGACGACGAGGGTCACGGCCAGCAGCACGAGCAGCGCACCACCGGAGCGTGGCACCCCGCGGGCCTGGAGGCGGTCGACGACCGGGGCGAAGAGCGCCCCGAGCACGCTCGCGATGACGAGGGGCACGACGAAGCCCGACACCTGCGCGAGCAGCAGCAGCACCGCGGATGCCGCAGCGAGGAACCCGACGAGGAGCCAGGACCGCACCCCCCAGCGAGCGAGCGTCGAACCGCTCACGAGCGCGGCGTCGAGCGACGAACCGGGCCGGTCCATGGGCTCCTCCGATGATGTGCGTGCCGAGCGGGTCTCGTCGTCGAGCCCCCAGCGTAGGACCGGACGTGCAGACTGGCCCCCGTGATCGTCATCGACGCGTTCGGGGCCCGGTGGACGCTCGACGTCTCCGGGGTCGAGCCGACGCTCGGCACCGAGCTGCGTCGCCTCTGGGAGCGGGCGCGGGTGGACGAGACCGGACCCACCTCGGCACCAGGAGACGCGCCGGCATTCGTCGTCCGGCGCACCACGGAGGGAGTGGTCGAGGTCGACGGCGTCCCGCACCTGCTCCTCGACGCGGACGTCCCGTACGCCGTGTCCCGCGCCGTGACCATGGCCTCCATCCACCGCCGGTCGGGGGAGTGCCTCATGCTCCACGCGGCCGGGGTCGCGACCGACGACGGAGGGACGGTCGCGCTCGTCGCCGGCTCGGGCACGGGCAAGACGACGGCGAGCCGGGTGCTCGGGCAGGCACTCGGCTACGTCACCGACGAGACGGTGTGCGTCGAGCACGACCTGCGGGTGCGCGCGTACCCGAAGCCGCTGTCGGTGGTCGTCGACCCGCAGGCCCCGCGGGGCAAGCGCGAGAGCTCCCCCGACGAGCTGGGCCTGGTGCGCGCGCCCTCCACCCTGACCCTGTCGTGCACGGTGCTCCTCCAGCGCTCGCCCGACGTCACCACCCCCGTGCTCGAGCCGATCTCGCTCGTCGACGCCATGACGGAGGTGCTGCCGCAGACCTCCGCGCTGCCGAGCCTGGACCGCCCGCTCGACCGCCTCGCCGTCGCGCTCACCACGGGCCGCGGGCCGTGGCGGCTCACCTACCGCGACATCGCCGACTGCGTGGACCTCGTCGCCGACCTCGCGCACCGCCGCTTCCCCGACGGGCTGCCGCACGAGGTCACCTGGACGTGGGTCGGGGGGCAGGAGGCACAGGCCGCGGCCGACCCCGCGCGCAACCGGGCACCAGACGGCGTCCCGCGGCACGACTCCCCGGCGAGCTGGTCCCGTGCGCCCTTCCGCGACGCGGTGGTATCCGACGGCTCGGTCCTGGTGATGCTCGACCGGGTGCCGGTCACGCTGCCGGGGCTCGCCGCCACCGTGTGGCTGGCGGCCGCGGACCCGGTGACGCTCGCCGACCTCGTCGACGTGGCGACGGCATCCCTGGGCCCCCACCCGGACGCCGAGGAGGTCGTCGCGGGCACGGTCACCACGCTCGTCGAGCAAGGGCTGCTGGGGGCGACGCCCCGCCCGTAGGCCCGCCTCCGGACCGCGCCTCCTCGCCGCGCCCTACTCGCCGCGCCGGTTCTGCTCGACCCGGGCCTCGATGACGGCCCGCAGGACGTCGTCCGGCAGCGGCCGGTCCGGGTGGAAGCGCAGCGTCGACCCCGACCACGTCACCGTGCCCAGGCCCCCGCGCATCGCGGTGAGCAGCCCGGGGCGCATGGTGATGAGGCTGAGCCCCGACTTCGACGCGTTGAGCGCGACGAGCGGGCCGTCGAGGACGAAGGTCGGGACGCGGTAGGAGATGCGTTCGGTGGCCTCCGGCACGATCTCCTTGATGCGCCTCCGGAGCGCGAGCATCGCGTCCCGCTCGTCCGGTGGCAGGTGGTCGAACCAGGCGTCGACCTCCGAGACGTCGGGGACGTCCTCGGTGGGGTGGAGGGGACCGGCGGCGGCGCTCATGACGGCGCCTCCGTCCCCACGGTGCAGCACGTGCCCCTGCGCATGATGCCTCCTCGGTCGGTCCACCCATCGTGCGGCCGACCGCAGCACCGCGCAAGGGTCCTGACGTGCCGTTCTCCCCGGTCAGGCGGCATCCTCCGACGGCCGTGGCGAGGGTCAGGGGCAGGAACAGGGAGAGCTGCCGCACCGGGGGCACCCCGCGGCGTACCGCTCCACGGCGCCCGTGAGGTCGACGCCCACCTGGTTGGCGAGCGACGCCACCCACGCGAGGACGTCGGCGAACTCGTGCTCGCGCTCGGCGTGGCTGCCCTTGCGGACCGCCTGCGCCAGCTCGCCCACCTCCTCGGCGAGCCACGCGACGGTGCTCGGCACGCCTCGCTGCCGGTCGCGCTCGCCGTAGGTGCGCTCGATGACGTCCTGCAGGTGCGCGAGGTCCATGCGCGGCAACCTACCCCGGCCGACGCCACGAGGCACCCGGCACGGAAAGGGTTCCGCCGGACCTCAGTTGAGCGAGGCTCCGCCGGGGAGCGGCGGGCTCGGCAGAGCACCGAAGCGTCCGACGATCACCGACTCGCGGCGGAGCAGGGCGTGCACGGTGCGCAGCCGCGTGGCGGCGTCCGCGCCCTCGAGCACGCGCTGGCGGTCGGAGGGGTCGAGGACCGTGCGCTCGGCGACCCGGTAGGCGATCTGGCCGAGCGGAGCCTCCACGGGCTCGACCTCCGCGCCGAGGGTGGTCAGGTACGACCGGTGCTCCTCGAGGACCCGGGCGACGAGGAGGGGGACGTCCGGGTCCTCGGCCGCCGAGGGCTCGTCGAGCCACGTGACGAGGCCCGTGGTCCACGGATTGCCGGCGGTGGCGTCGACGCCGTCGAGGCGGAACCGACGCACCCCGGTGGCGATGAGGTGGACGACGGTGCCGATGACGCCCTCGGCAAGCGCCATCGCGTCCACCCGTGCCTCACAACCGATCCCGTGCAGGGCGCTCACGGCGTCCGGCCCGACCTCGTGCCCTTTGCGGATGAGCAGCACGCCGAAGCAGCGCTCCTCCTCGTCCAGCTCGGCGAACGCCTCGGCCAGCGCGAGGTACCGGGGCTCGAAGAGCTGCAGGGGGAGCCGCGCGCCGGGCAGGAGGACCGTGCCCAGCGGGAAGAGCGGCAGCGACGGCATACGTCACTGTATTCAGCGCGGTCACGCCGCGAGGGCCGATGCGGGGATGTGGGTGCCGGTCCCGTAGAGTGGAGGTGCGGCTCCGCCATCTGCCTCGGGGCCGCGAACGTCTGTGATGTCGATGCCACGCGACGGGAGACCGCTCCCGGTGCGGCGCCGCGGCCCAGAGCCCGCCCGGCAGAACATCCCCGTCGACGCCGACCGCTCGAGTCGCGACGACCCCACGAATCCCGGAGACCACCTGTTGTCCACCCCCACCTTCGGCACGCTCGGCGTGCCCGCGCCTCTCGTCGACGTCCTCGCCGCCGGCGCGATCACGATCCCGACCCCGATCCAGGCCGCGACGCTGCCCGACTCCCTCGCCGGCCGCGACGTGCTCGGCCGCGGGCGCACCGGCTCCGGCAAGACCGTCGCCTTCCTCCTGCCCCTCCTCACCCGCCTCGCCGCGAGCGGCACGACGCGCCAGGCGCGGCGCCCCCGCGCCCTCATCCTCGCCCCGACGCGCGAGCTCGTCGCGCAGATCGAGGAGGCCATGACCCCGCTCGCGTCGCGGCTGGGCCTGACGTCGCGCACCGTCTTCGGCGGCGTGGGCCAGGGCCCGCAGGTCTCGGCGATCCGCCGCGGCGTCGACGTCGTCGTCGCGTGCCCCGGCCGGCTCGAGGACCTCATCGGCCAGGGCCACGTCTCGCTCGACGCCGTCGAGGTCACCGTCATCGACGAGGCCGACCACATGGCCGACCTCGGGTTCCTCCCGCAGGTGCGCCGCCTCCTCGACGCGACGCCGCGCAGGGGGCAGCGGATGCTCTTCTCGGCCACGCTCGACGCCGGCATCGGCGTCATCGCCAACCGCTACCTCACCAACCCCGTGACGCACGAGGCCGACTCGGCGCAGTCGCCGATCGGCACGATGGCGCACCACGTGCTCCACGTGACCGCCGACGGGCACCTCCCGGTGCTCCTCGACCTCGTCGCCGCACCCGGCCGCACGGTCGTGTTCACCCGCACCAAGCACCGCGCCAAGAAGCTCGCGCGCCAGCTCAACGGCTCGGGCGTGCCCGCGGTCGAGCTGCACGGCAACCTCAGCCAGAACGCCCGCACCCGCACGATGGACGCCTTCCACTCCGGCGCGGCGCGGACCCTCGTCGCCACCGACATCGCGGCGCGCGGCATCCACGTCGACGACGTCGCCCTCGTCATCCACGCCGACCCGCCGGTCGAGCACAAGGCGTACACGCACCGCTCCGGACGCACCGCTCGCGCCGGCGCCTCGGGCACCGTGATCACCCTCATGACCGACGACCAGGTGCGGGACGTCCGCGACCTCACGCGTCGTGCCGGTGTCCGGGCGACGACGACCCGCGTCCACGAGACGCACCCGCTGCTCCAGGAGCTCGCCCCCGGCGACCGCTCCTTCGAGGGTGGGTACGCCGCCCCCGAGGTCGCCTCCTCGGGTCGCCGTGGCGGGTCGGCCGGGTCCGGCTCGGGTGGCTCGCGCCGCCAGGGTGGGCGTGGCCCGGCCCGCGGCGCCGTCGGCAGCGGTGGCTCCGCGTCGGGTCGGGGCTCCGGCCGCGGCCAGGGTCGTGGCACGGCGCCCTCCGGTGCGGCCACCCGCCCCGCGGGCTCCGGCTCGGGTGGCTCCGGCACCGGTGGCTCCGGCCAACGCCGCTCGGGCCCGGCCGCCGGCCGTCCGGCCTCGGCACGCCCCGCCCGTTCGGCCGCCTCGTTCTCCGAGGGCGCGAGCCGCCGCCGCTCCCGCTGACCCGCTGCACGGCATCCACAGGCTCGACGACCAGGTTCCCCTGCCCATGAACCCGATCTCCCAGGTGTGGGGGCGCGTGCTGCCCGCCGAGGGCGTCGCGATCTCCGGCACGCCCGTGCTCGTCGTCCTGGCGCTCGCGCTCCTGGCCGTCGCCCTCGCGCCGACCTGGCGGGTCCTGCGGCTCGGCGTGACCCTCGTCCACGAGCTCGGGCACGCGGGCGTCGGGGTGCTCTCGGGCCGGCGGTTCACCGGCTTCGTCCTGCGCGGTGACATGTCCGGCCACGCCGTCACCGTCGGGCCCGCCCGTGGGTTGGGGCGCACCGTCACCACCTGGGCCGGATACCCCGCTCCCGCGGTCGTCGGCGCCGCAGCCGTGTGGCTGGCCGTGCACGGCTGGGCCGCACCCGTGCTCACGGTCGTGCTCGCGGTGCTCGTGGCGGCCGCGCTGCGCGTGCGCTCCCTCCTCACGGGCGTGGTGGTGCTCGTGGCCCTCGTCGTCGCAGGGGCCCTGTGGTGGTCGGCCGAGGCCGGGCTGCAGGCCCAGGTCGTCGTCGCCGCCGGCGTGGTGCTGCTCGTCGGTGCCTGGCGGCACGTCGGCGCCGTCCTCGCCTCACCCGACCGCGGGGTCAGCGACCCGGCGGTGCTCGCCCGGCTCACCCGGGTGCCGGGCGGAGTGTGGACCACGACCTTCGTCGTCGTCTGCGGGCTCTCGTCGTGGGCCGCCGCCCGCACCGTGCTCGCGGCGTCGGGCGTCCTCGGCGCGTGACCGGCCGGGCAGCCCGGGCGTAGGCTCCGGGCGGTGGGGGACGATCCCCGCACCCAGCCCCGGAGGTGCCTCGTGCTCGGCCGCAACAGCTACACGTCCGACGAGCTCGAGTCCTGCCGGGACCACGCCGACGCGCTGCTCGCGGCGTGGCAGGCCAACGAGGTCGAGGACGCCACCCTCGAGAACCTCGTGTTCGGCCAGGCGGTCGTCGCCCTCGACGCGTGGTTCGTCCACCGCCTGCGCACCATGGAGGGCAAGGACGGCAACGCCATGAACGAGGTGCGCGTCCTCGCCGACTCGATCGTCGCCAACGGCGGCGTCCTGCGGGTGGACGGGCCGATCCGCTGGGAGCCCGAGCGCACGAGGCTCGGCTTCGCCGTCGGCGACGAGGTCCTCGTGAGCGCGGACGGCTACGAGCGGCTGGCGGCGGCCTACCTCGACGCGATCGGGGACACGTTCGTCACCACCGAGGGTTGATGACGTGCACCCGGCCACGGGATACGGTCGGGGCATGGCATACGAGTACAAGGTCGTCGAGCTGCGCGAGAAGATGCTCGGGGGGAAGCTGTCCGGGGACCGCCTCCAGAAGGTGCTCAACGAGAACGCCGCCCAGGGCTGGCAGCTGCGCACCATCACCGCGGCCGACGTCAAGGGCCGCGTGGGCCCGGGCGGCGTCGAGGGCCTGCTCGTCACCTTCGAGCGCCAGGTCTGACGGGGACGGGGCAGGCCCGAAGGCCTGCCCCGTCGTCATCCGGTCACCGCGTCAGCGACGCAGCGTCAGCGTGGCGACGTCGGTCTGACCCGTCTCGGGCACCGTGACGGTGACCGTGTACGTGCCGGCCGCCAGCCCGCGGGTGCTCAGCTCGTACTTCCACTCGCCCTTGACCAGGGTGGCCGTGCCCGTGACGTGGGTCGTGCCGTTGCTCGTCACGGTGACGACCGGGTCGAGGTCGGTGGGGACGGAACCGTCGCAGTCGGTGTAGGCGACCTTGACCGGGATGGTCGAGTTGAGCTTCGCGGTCCAGCTCGACCCGAGCGGGGCGAGGATGCCGCTGCTCGTGTACTCGACGGTGATCTCCGCGGTCGTCGAGTACTGGTGGCCGTGCACGTCCGTCACGGTGACCGTCGCGGTGTACACGCCGGCTGCTGCATAGGTGTGCTCCAGCGCCAGCGGGCTCGCGGCCGCCGCGACCGTGGTGGCCGCAGTGCCGTCGCCCCACGCGACAGTCACCGTGTGAACGTCACCCGGGAACCGCGACGGGTGCGTCACGGTGAGGCTGGCGTTGCCGTCCCCGCAGCCGACCCTCGTCTCGGCGAAGGCCGCCCCGAGCGGTACCGTCGGCGACAGTCCGACGATCACCGGGTCGTGGTCGGACACCCGGAACTCGTTCGGCGCGTAGAGGCTCGCCTGGAGGTTGGCCGTCTTGAAGTCGGTGTTGTAGTCGAGCACCGTCGGCTCGTCGGAGTTGATGTGGTACTCCGCGACCCCAGTCACCTGTGACATCACCGACGGCGACCCGAGGGCGTGGTCGAGGTAGCCCCACTGCCCGTCGAAGACGTAGGAGTAGGCGTCCTCCCCGAGGTAGGTCTCGACGAGGTTCGTGAAGCCGGCGTCCTCGAGGGCGATGATCGGGTCCTCCTTCGCGTAGGAGTTGAGGTCACCGAGGATGAGGACGTCGTCCTCACCGGTCCCCGTCGGGTCGCCGGCGAGCCAGGTCGCCAGGGCCTTCGCGGAGACGGTGCGGGACGCGTTGCAGTTGCCCTGGCCGTCGCCGGCGTCGGGCACGGTGCACGCGGACCCCTTGGACTTGAGGTGGTTCACGTCCGCGACGAAGACGCCACCGGTCGCGTTGACCTCGAAGGCCTGGGCGAGCGACGGACGGCTGCGCGGCGCGGTGTCGCCACCGCCGACGAACTCCTGGGTGTTGAGCACCGCGGTGTCGCCGACCGGCGTGACCTTCGCCGGCTTGTAGAGCATGCCGACCTTGATCGCGTCGGTGCCGAGGGCGTTCTTCTG
>CAVWRI010000016.1:0-89105 GCA_963757405.1 uncultured Actinomycetota bacterium | reverse complement strand
AGGCCGCCGACGCCCCGATGTGCATGACCTGCGGGACGAAGATGCGCCCTGCTGGTTCGTGCTACGTCTGCGAAGGCTGCGGAAGCACCTCCGGCTGCAGCTGATCGAAGTCAGGCCGAAGGGGGGAGGGTTCGCGGTTGCGGACCTCCCCTTCGGCTAGATGTCCCTTGGGACAACCGCGGCAGCGAGGGGACTGGCTGGTCGTCGTCCATCGCGCCTTCCGGCGCGAGTCCGGCGCCGCCGCCGACCACATCCGCAGCACGCCCGAGGGCGACACCCGCCGCGCCAAGGTCGTCGCCGACCACCTGCGCCTGTGCATGGCCGGCCTCGAGATGCACCACATCGGCGAGGACGTCGTGCTCTGGCCACTGCTGCTCGAGCGCGCCGCGCCGAGCTCCGGCCTGGTCGAGACGATGCAGGCCCAGCACCACGCCGTCGACACCCACATCGAGGCATCACCCCCCGCGCTCACCCTGGGAGACCAACCCCACCAAGGGCAAGGGCGAGCAACTCGCCCAGCTCTTCGAGCGGCTCAACGTCGCCCTCGTCGAGCACCTCGACCTTGAGGAGCGCGAGATCCTGCCGCTGGCCTCGCGCCACGTCACCGCGGCCGAGTGGAACCAGATGGGCGAGCACGGCAAGGACTCGATGAGCCCAAGCCAGCTGCCGATCATGTTCGGCCTCGTGCTCGAGGACACGAACGACGAGGAGCGCGCCCGGATGCTCGGCAACCTCCCCCTGCCGATCCGCGTCCTGCTGACAACGGTCGGCGCGTGGCAGTTCAAGCTCTACGTGCGCCGCCTGCGCGCGTCATGACCGTCGCTGCCCGCGCCTGGATCTCGGCGTCGCTCGCGGCGCGGCCGGCATCCCACTCGCGGGTGAACGCCGTTTCCCCGAGGGCGGCCCGGGTGGCGTCGAGCCCGCGGTCGGACAGGGCCCGCGACACCGGAAGGTGGGGTCGACGGCATCCGCCGCCGAGATCGAGGCGCCCGCCCCGAACAGCCACGCCGCGGATGCCGGGTCGCCCACCCGCCGCGCGACGCTCGCCAGCGGGAGAAGGGAGTAGCCGAGGGTCCAGCTCAGCCGGGCGCCGAGCGAGAGGGAGACCGCCTCGCCGAGCAGCGTTTGCGGTCGCCGGCTCGTCGCGGAGCAGCTCGGTGAGGGTGGCGTCGATGTTGAGGGCGGTGGCCAGGGTGAACGGGTTGCCCAGCGCGCGCGCCGTGGGCCACCGACTCCGACAGCACCACGCCGGCAGTGGCGAGGTCGCCCGCCGTGAGGGCGAGCAGGCCCTGGGCGAGCCGGGCGTGGGCCGCGACCCAGGTGCGCCCGGACTTCCGACGCCGCCTCGGCCGCACCGGCCAACAGCCGCTCGGCTTCGGGCAGCGCGCCGGCAAAGACCGCGCCCTGTCCCGTCAGGATGAGGATCTCGCACGTGACCCCGGGGTCGGCGACCCGTTGCGCCAGGGTGACGGCCTCGTCGGTGTCGTGCCGCGCGGCACCCCATCCACTGGCAGCTCGAGCGGCGCAGAGCAGCCCAGCAGGGCGAGAGTGAGGAAGTAGCCTCCAACCCGCGCGCTCTGAGCCCCTGGCCTGCCGGAGGCCCCGGGGGAGTGCGTGTCCCCGCCACGGCGGATCCGAACCCACACCGGTGCCCCGCGATGCCGACCGACGACCTCCACACCGTCGCGACTGGGTACGTGGCGCCGCAGGGGCGCGTCGGCGACGGCCCGCTCACGGCATCCGACATCGGCCGGTGACCTGGGAGGTGCTGTGGATGGCGCACCTGCTCGACTGGACCGTGCGCGAAGCGCGGGCCTGGGCGGACGCCCCGCGGCTGGTCCCCACCGGTCGATCGACGTTCACCCGGGCCGTCGTCCCGCGCGGCGTCCGCACGCCGCACCCGCCCCTGATCTGATGGCCCGCCCGTCTGGTGGTCGGCGCGGGGGCTGTGGTCGACTGGGGCGGTGAGCCCCAAGAGCCGCGGCCGACCCAAGGGTCGCGGGCGCCCGCAGTCGTCGCGCGCGCCCCGGGCCATCACCCCCGTCGACCGGATCCTGCACGAGCTGCGCCTGGCGGCCCCGGAGACCCGCCTCGAGGCGCAGGAGGCCGCGAGCGAGTGGCTGGGCGCCGCGTGGGTCTCGCGTGGCATGGGCGAGCGGGACCCCGAGGCGCAGCTGGTGACCCAGCTCGTGCGGGAGGCCGCCCGCGGACGCAAGCCCACGGCATCCGTCGCACTGCACTGCCTCGCCACGATCCCCGGTGAGTGGGGGTCGCTCGTGGGTGACGCCCTCGACTCCGCGCCCACCCCGCTGCCGGTGCCCCCGTGGAGCGACGGCACCGTCGCGACCGCGCCCGAGCTGCCGACCCGGGTGCAGCTGTGGTCGGACCCCTGGGGCTCGATGTTGACGTACGCACTGCACTACGACGAGCCCGAGCCGCACGTCGTCATCGTGCCGATCAGCACCCCGGGCGGAGTGCTCGTGGAGACGCTGGCCCTTGGTGCTGCCGGGCTCGAGGTGGGGGAGCTGCCCGACGGCCAGGTGCTCGTCGGTGACGTCGACCGCGACGAGGCGCTCGCCGCCGTGGCCGACGCGCTGTGGCAGACCGACATGTACTGGCCGCCCAACGAGGACCCCGACTACGTCGCGTGGCGCGCGCTGGTGCACTGGCGGACCTCCGGGCGACGGGTCGAGCGCGACTGGGAACCGTTGCCCGACACCGAGAGACGCGCGCTGCTCGACGACTTCGCGGCGGCACACGGGGAGTCGCTCGGGCTGGACCCCGGTGTCGTCGAGGTGCTCGCCGACACGTTCGTGGACTTCGGCGACGCCTACGTCTCGCAGGGGGTCCTCGGGTGGAGCCCGGGGGAGGTCGAGGTCTTCATGCTCGACTGGGTGCACCGCAAGGTGCTGCTCGACGCCGAGGCGATGGAGGCGCTGCCCGACGTGCTCGCCGCCTGGGTGGCGTTCGCCTTGCGGCGTCGCGGGCTGTCGGAGGAGGCCGTCGCCCCGGTGGTGGAGGCGGTGGAGGGGCTGCGCGACGAGTACGTCGAGGCGGCAGGGGATGCCGGGGGGCCGGCCGCGCAGGTCGTGTCCCGTCTGCTGGCCGCTGGGGTGGACCTCGACGACCGTGAGGCCGTGGCGGATGCCGTGTCGGCGTACAACGCGGAACAGCTGGCTCGGCGGGTGGTCACGGAGAGCTGACGGGGTGGTTGAGGGCTTGCGCTGACGTCGGGCTGGTCGCCGAGCGCTGACGCGGCGGCTGGTGGGGCGCCGACGGCGGCGCGGCGGGTGGACGTCGTGAGCTCGCTCGGATCTCAGTCAGCCCTCGTCCACAGGCCCTTGCTATCAGAACATGTGTTCGAATATCATGGTGTCATGGACGGTCAGCCGATGAGCCTGGAGGAGCGACGCTCCCGGTTCGAGGCTGCCCGCGTGGCGCTGGCCGGTATCGGGTCCGTGCTGCACCAGGCGAGCGGCCCCGAGCTGGCGGAGTACATGACCCTGGTCGACGAGGTGACGGCGCAGGGGGCGGCTGCGCGGGTGGCGATCACGGTGGAGGCGGTCAGCAGGGGCGAGGTCGCCGAGTCGGGGAGCAACGTTCACGCGTGGGTGCGCGATCACGCACCGTCGCTGCGACAGGGTGGGGCGGGGGACGTCGCGAAGGTCGCCGAGGCGGTGGCTCCTGCCGCGTCGCAGTGGCGTCCGGAGGGTGGCCACGTCGACCCGGAGTCACCGCTGGGCCTCGTGTGGGCTGGGGTGTCGCAGGGCAGGGTGTCTCCCGGCTTGGCGACCGCGACCTTGCGCGAGCTGGACCGGCTTGCGCCGTTGCTCAGGGACGAGGCGAAGGCCGACGGTCGTCACGGCCCTGCTCGACCTGGGGCGTGAGTGGGGTTCGGGCCTGATGCGCCGGTTGCGGCCGCGGCTGCTCGCCGAGCACGGGCTGCCCGGTGTGCTCGACGACCTGCAGGAGCGGCTGGCGCCCGCGGCGCGGCTGTCGTCACCGTTCGTCGAGTCCGGTGACCTCACCGAGTACCAGCTCCTCATGACGCCGGAGCAGGCGGCCGCGCTGGAGGCCGCGATCGGCCCGCTCAGTGCCCCTAGCGCCGAACGACGAGACCGGGGAGCGCGACCACCGGCCGGCGGGGCAGCGGCGGGTGGAGGCGCTGACGCAGGTGTGCCAGCGGTCGTCCGCGATCGACGCGGATACGACCGGGGGCGCTGACGGGGCGGCCGGGGCGTCGTCGGCGCTGCACGTGACGATCGCGTTGACAGACCTGGAGCAGCGCACGGGGTGCGGGGAGGTGCTGGGGTCCACGGCGACCGGCACCGTGCTGTCGCCGGAGATCCTGCGCCGCATCTCGTGCGATGCCGCGCTCGTCCCGCACGTGCTCGGCACCGCGGGCGAGGACCTCGACCTCGGGCGCGTGACGCGGTTGTTCACCCGCGCGCAGCGGCGCCGGCTCCTGCGGCGCGACCGGTGCTGCACCTATCCCGGCTGCACGGCTCCTGCGACGTGGTCGCGCGCGCACCACGTCGTGCACTGGGCTGACGGCGGGCTGTCGGACATCGACAACGCCGCGCTGCTGTGCCAACGGCACCACACGCTGGTCCATCGCAGACGGCTCATCGCGTCGGTGCTCAAGAAGCCCGACGAGCTGGGCAGGTACGTCGTGTGGGACCTGACCGAAGGCAGCTACGACCGACATCTCGAACGATTGCGAGCCGAGCGATCTGCGAACGACCCGCCGCCGCTCACGCCTGAGCGACTACGCAGCCTGGTCGAGGCCATCAGGGCGGACGACCCCGACGAGCAGCGGTGGGCAAGGTACGAGCTGGAGGACGCAATGACCCGAGCCGACCTGGGAGGACGACGCGGGTCTCGACGAGACCCTTGCCGACCAGATCTGGTCCGAAGTGCGCTGCGCGGACCACGCCGCCCCGGCCTGACCCCACGCTCGGGAGAGCACGATCGCTCGTCTCCGGCGGAAGACGCTGACCCGGTGCGCCCCGACTCGCGGCATCATCGCCACGGCGCCACGGCGCCACGGCGCCACGGCGGCACGGCGGCACATCGCCACTGCGCCACGGCGGCACTCCGTCACAGCATCACGTTCATGCTCGCCACGTCACAGCGTCACGGACGCACGGTGGGCCCGGGCCTGGCCGCCGGACCGACGAGTCCGACCTCGTAGGCGAAGATCACGGCCTGAACCCGGTCGCGCAGGCCCAGCTTGGTGAGGATGCGACCGACGTGGGTCTTCACGGTCGTCTCCGACACGTAGAGCGTCCCGGCGATCTCGGCGTTCGTCTGTCCGCGGGCGACGAGCCGCAGCACCTCGTCCTCGCGGGGCGTGAGGGCAGCCAACCGCCGCATGGACTCAGGATCCGCCGTGGCCCCACGCCGCTGGTCGAGGTACGACTCGATGAGCCGCCGGGTCACGACCGGTGCGAGCAGCGACTCCCCGGCGGCCACGGCCCGGATGCCGTCGACGAGCAGCTCGGGCCGCACGTCCTTGAGCAGGAACCCGCTGGCACCGGCGCGCAGGGCGTCGACGACGTACTCGTCCATGTCGAACGTCGTCAGCATGAGAACGCGTGACCGGCAGCCCGGGTCGGCGAGGATGCGCCGCGTCGCCTCGATGCCGTCCACGCCCGGCATCCGGACGTCCATGAGCACGATGTCGGGGCGCGTCGACGCGACCAGGCTCACGGCATCCGCCCCGTCCTCCGCCTCACCGACGACGTCGAGGTCCGGCTCGGTCTCCAGGATCATCCGCAGGCCGCGGCGCACGAGTGCCTGGTCGTCGGCGATGAGGACCGTGAGCCGAGCGACCTCGCTCACGAGGGCGCCGCCGTCGGCAGCACCGCGACGAGCTCGAACCCGCCGTCGGCGCGTGGCCCCGCCCGCAGCGACCCGCCGTAGACCGCGATGCGCTCGCGCATGCCGACGAGCCCGTTCCCGCCGGCGGCGTCGGCACCGACATCGGCGTCGGCCTCGGACGGCCGCGCCCGCCACCGACCCCCGGCCGCCGGGCCCGTCGTCGACCACCTCGAGCCGCACGGCATCGCTGTCGTAGGCGATCACGACCTCGGCGTGGCTGGCGCCGCTCGCGTGCCGCAGCGAGTTGGTCAGGCCCTCCTGCAGCAGCCGGTACGCCGTGAGGTCGACCCCGCCGGGCAGCTCACGCGGGTCCCCGGTCACGGTGACCGACACCGGCAGCCCGGACGAGCGGAACTGCTCGGCCAGCCGGTCGACCTGGCCGAGCCCGGGCGACGGCTCCAGGCTCGCGCGCTGACCGTCGTTCTCGCGCAGCACCCCCACGAGCCTGCGCATCTCGGCCATCGCCTCGCGCCCCACGCCCTCGACCGTCTCGAGGGCCTCGCGCTCGACCACCTGGTCGTCGCGCAGCCGCCGCCGCACCGCCGCCGCCTGCACGGTCATGACCGACACGCTGTGCCCGACGACGTCGTGCAGCTCGCGGGCGATGCGGTTGCGCTCCTCGGCGACAGCGCGGGACGCCTGCTGCTCACGCGTCGCGACCCGCTGCTCGCGGTACAGCAGGGTCACCCGCACGAGCGCTCCGGTGAGCCACGCGATGATCGACGGCGCCATCCACACGGCCGTCCCGAGGCGCTCGGCGGTCGAGCCGCCCTCGTTGAGCGGGTCGAACGACATCCAGCCGAGCCAGAACACGAACGCCATGGGGAGGGCGAGCCACGACCGCCGTGGGGCGGCGTACCGGCCGGCAGAGTAGGTGGCGACCATCGGGGCGAACGCGACCCCGTTGCCCTCCGGCGAACCGAAGACGGCGAACTCTACGAGGTAGACCGCCGTCATGACGCCGAGCACCGCCAGCGGATGCCGGCGACGCCACAACAGCAGCACCGCGGCGACGGCGTACAGCAGGCTCTGGGCCCACGCCGGGCCCTGCTGGTGGGTCGCGCCCACGCCGGCCCAGGCCTCGAGCTGCCCCAGCACACCGACGAGCGCGGCTACGGCGATGTCGAAGGCCCGGCTGCGGCGGCTCACGCGCCCGACGCTACGCCTGGCGGGGTGGCCTTGCCGTCCTCCCGAAGGAGGATGCCGGGATCCTCCTGCGGTCCACCGGCGCCGCCCCGCGCGGTGACGACCGCGCCCACCCGCCGCTCCTAGCGTCGAGGAGTCGGCCTGACCGGGCCGGGGGAAGAAGGAGGACGAGGATGGACATCTCGACGACGACGGCCAGGCGGCTGAGCGTCTTCACGTGGGGGATGGCGGTGTTCGCGACCGTCGCAGGGCAGCTGCACGCGCTGTCCCGGATCAACAGCCACCCCGGCGACCTGGAGGAGGGGGTGCCGGGGGTGTGGACGACACTGCTCGAGTCGGATGCCGTGCGCCCCCTCCTCGACTGGAGTGACCCCTACTTCGTCTACTGGACGTACGGCAAGATCTGGCTGCCGATCTTCCTCACGTTGACCGTCGCCGCGTGGGTCGTCTACCGGCGGCGCCGGCCGCTGGGTGCCGAGCGACTGGCCTGGCGCATCCAGCTCGGCGCGTACGCCGTGGCGACCATCTCGGTGGCCGGCGACTACTACACGCCGTGGACCGACGTCTTCTTCGTCATCGGGCTCGTGCCCATGCTCGTCATGGGGCTGGTCGGTGTGTGGCTGGGGATCCTCATGCTCCGCCACGGGTTCCGGCCGAGGGTCACGCCGTGGGCGTTGATCCTGTTCATCCCCGGCTTCTTCGCCATCACCGAGGTCACGTCGATGGGCAGCGTCATCCTCCCGTCGCTCTGGGCCTGGGCCTACGCGTTGCACGTCAGTGTGCGGACCGGCACCGTCGAGGAGCCGTCGCCAGCGCCCACGGCCGAGGCGATGGTGACGCGGTCCGCCTGAGTGGGCCAATGACGAGAGTCCCGGGTCAGCGACGCAGACCCGGGACTCTCCGTGAACCGGAGCCCGGGCACCCCGGACGACGACTCGGGCTTCGGTTGAGAGCACGACCGTTGGTTGGCCCACTCTGCCCGCCCGCATCCACCGCGGTTCTGCGGACCGTGGGCCGTGGGGGCTCCTGGTGAAGACGGTCGGCGCGTGGCAGTCCAAGCGTTACGTCCGACGCCTGCGCGCGTCATGACCGTCGCGGCACGGGCCTGGGTTTCGGCGTCGCTCGCGGCGCGCCCGGAGTCCCAGTCCCGAGTGAACTCTGGTCCCGGAGGGCGACCTGGGTGGCGTCGAGCCCGCGGTCCGACGGTGACGGCAGCGGACAATCCGGTGGCGGCCAGCGTGGGTATCGCACATGACCACGTCGAAGCCGACCAGGTCCGTCGAGTCTGGGCCTGGAAGGGTGGTGGCCGCGGGAAGAGATGGCTTCCACGGGGCCTGGGCCGACGTCATCGCCAACCGTTCCTGTGCGCCCTCACAGAATGTTCGCGCAGGTCACAGCACGCTTGCGGGAATGTGACGTGATCGTCGAAGCCCTTTTCCCGGTTCGCCGGACACGCCTCGGCGACGCGATTACCGTGGCGGGCCGGGGGCGATTCGGTAGTCCCTCCGTGTGGCATCGGTCAGCCACGACGACACTCACTGAGGAGCAATGGAGTATGGCAAACACACCCGCTGGTTGGTATCCGCAAGCGGATGGCCGCCAGCGTTACTGGGATGGCGAGAAGTGGACCGAGCACCTTGCTCCTGGCAGCCAGCAGGCGGCTGCGACGACGGGTGGGGCTGCTTTCGCCGGCGCCGCCGCCGGTGCCGTCCCGGGCGGGTCCGCACCGCGCCCGTGGTTCAAGAAGAAGCGGTTCATCATCCCGGGTGGCCTGGTCGGCCTCATCATCCTTGGATCCGCTCTGAATGGGGGAGGGGAGGACCCCGCGAGCGCGGCTGCTGCTGTTGAGCCCTCTACCTCGGTGACCGCCACCACGCCGGCGGACACGCCAACCAGTGCCCCGGCCCCCGCACCGTCGAAGGCCCCTAGCCCCGTGGCCAAGGTCGACAACACCCCGAAGTACGGGTCCAAGGTGCGGGACGGCAAGTTCGAGTTCGTCGTCACCGGGATGAAGTGCGGCATCAAGACGGTGGGTTCGGAGTACTTCAACACGAAGGCCCAGGGCGAGTTCTGCAGGGTCTCGATGAAGATCACGAACATCGGCGACGAGGCGCAGTCGATGTTCGCCGACAACCAGCTGGCGTTCGACGCGAAGGGGCGTGAGTTCTCCGCTGACAGTGAGGCGTCGATCTACGACGACAAGTCCAACGTCCTGTTCGAGGAGATCAACCCCGGCAACACCGTCTCGGGCCGGGTCTACTTCGACGTGCCGAAGGGTACGAAGCTCGTTCGCATGGAGCTGCACGACTCGATGTTCTCCGGCGGCGTCGAGGTGGCGCTCAAGAAGTAGGTGGCACCGTGCGGTCGCGGCATCCCGGCCGCGACCGCACGGGCGCCCATTGTCAGCGGGCGGCTGCCTTGATCAGCGAGACCACCGCGGACGGGTGGCTCATCATCGCGACGTGCGAGCTGTCGATCTCCACCGTGGTGGCGCCGGCGCGGGCGGCCATAGCCCGCTCGGCCTCCGGCGGGATGATGCGGTCCTGACGAGCCACGAGGTACCAGCTCGGGATGTCCTCCCAGGCCGGCGCACCCGACGGCGTCAGGAGCGCGGCGAGGGCGCCGGGGCGCTGGGTCGCGGCCAGCACACGGGCGGTCGACTTGGGCAGATCCTGCGCGAACAGGGTGGGGAAGAACGCGGGGTCGATATAGGCGTCGGCGTCGCCGGCGGACGCACCCGGGAACCCCCGGACGACCAGGTGGTCGATGACGTCCGTGTGCCCGCCGCCGAGCGCATTCGCCGCGGCGACGCTCTCGCCGGCCGCCGGGGCGTAGGCCGCGACGTAGACCAGCGACTTCACGTTCGGGTTGCCGGTGGCGGCGTTGGTGATCACGGCTCCACCGTAGGAGTGCCCCACCAGGACCAGCGGCCCATCGAGAGTCGAGAGGAACTGCCGCAGGTACTCGGCATCCGCGGTCGGCCCCCGCAGCGGGTTGGAGAACGCGATGACGGGGTAGCCGTCGCCGATCAGGCGACCGGCGACGGTGTTCCAGCCGCTGGAGTCGGCGAACGCTCCGTGAACGAGGACGATGGTGGGTTTCGTTGTGCCGGAACCCTTGCCGAGCTGCGTCGACTCGGGCGACGCGGAGGCGGTCAGCGTCGAGCCGACGAGCAGGAGGATGCCGGCCAAGGCTGCGACGAGCAGGTGGAACCGGCGTGGGCGATGAACGGACATGGGTCACTCCTGGATCTGGAACGGACCCTTGCAGCGTGGGCGCGTCCGACGCCGGTTGGAACCACGTGCGGCTCGTAGTCAGGACCTAGCGCTGAATCACTCTGTGGCGCTAGCGTCGCCGGATGGACGGCGCCCCCCGGGTCTTGGGCCGCGAAGCCGAGGAGCGTCAGATCGGCGCGCTGCTGACGGCTGCACGCAACGGCCGCGGTGGCTCGCTGCTCGTCGTCGGTGAGCCCGGCATCGGGAAGACGACACTGCTGGCGTCGACGTCGAACCGCGGGATGCGCGAGCTCCAGGTGACGGGCTATGAGGCCGAGTCGACGATCCCGTACGCGGCCCTTCACCGGCTCATGCTGCCACTGCGGTCGCACGTCGCGTCGCTCTCGGAGTTCCACCGACAGGCCCTACGCGTCGCGTCCGGCACTGAGCCCGGGCCGCCGCCGGACCGCTTCCTCGTCGGGATGGGGGTGCTCGCCCTCGTCGCCGCCGCGACCGACTCGACGCCGCTCATCTGCACCGTCGACGACGCCCACCACGTGGACGCCGAGTCCCTGGAGGCAATGACGTTCGTCGCCCGCAGACTCGAAGCCGAGTCGGTCGCACTGGTTTTCGCCGGCCGTGACGAGCCGCGCCTGACCGAGCGGGTGGCCGGCATCCCCGTTCTCCACCTGTCGGGACTGGCGGCGGCTGCCGCGGCCAGCCTCCTGCAGTCCGCGTTGCCCGAGCCCATCGACCCGGCCGCAGCCTCGCAGATTGCCACGGCCACCGGGGGCAACCCGCTCGCCCTGCTCGACCTGGCCGGCGAGCTGGATGCGAGGCAGCTGACCGAGTCGAGCCTGGCCGACGAGCCGATCCCGGTCGGGCACCACCTCGAGGCGTTCTACCTGCGTCGCGTGCGACACCTCGACCCTGACCTCCAGCAGTGGCTGCTCGTGGCAGCCGCCGACTCCACCGGCAACGTCGACCTCATCCGGTCGGCGGCCAAGCAGCTCGGGGTCGGGGACGTCCTGGGCGAGGGCGCCGAGCTCGCGGGGTTGGTGACGCTGGACGGAACGGTCGAGTTCCGGCATCCGCTCGTGCAGTCGGCGGTCTACAACTCCGCGCCCGGACCGGACCGGCGGCGCGTGCATCGCGCCCTGTCGCTGGCAGCCGCAGACCATGCACTGGTCGAGCTGGAGGCGTGGCACGCTTCGAAGGCCACGCTCGGCACGGACCCCGAGGTTGCCGACCGCCTCGAACGCGTCGCCGACCTTGCCGGCCAGCGCGGTGGCTTCCTCTCTCGCGCAAGCGTGCTGACTCAGGCGGCAGCGCTGACCCCGGCCGGGGAGACCAGGAACGCCCGCCTCGTCGGCGCCGCGGAGGCAACGGTCGCGGCGGGCGCGGTGCAGGTGTCGAACACCCTGCTCGACGACGTCGACCCGGCCACCATCTCGCCGCCGCTGCACGCCCGGATGATCTCGCTGCGGGCGACCCATGCCGTGTTCACCGGTGATCCCGCACTTCTGCACGGAGCGGCGCAGATGCTCGAGGCCGCCGACTGCTTCCACGGGGTGGATGCCGGTGCCGAACAAGCGGCGTTGATCCGTGCCTTCGAGTTCACCCTCCCGGCCGAGCGACTCGCGCAGGGGCTGACACTGCCCGAGCTCGGCCGCCGCCTGAGTGAGGGCGCCGCCCTGCAGGACGGCCTGCCCGCCACCATCCTGACCGCGCTCGGCGCCTTCATCGTGCTGCCGTACGACGAAGCCGTCCCACTGATGCGTCGCGCGGTCGCGGAGATCAGCGCGCTGCCCCCGGCGGAGCTCATGGACTACGCGGTGGTCAGTGTCGCGCTGACCACCGCGCTCTGGGATGCCGTCGCCCGCCGAGCGCTCCTCGAGCGGGCTGCCGCTGCGGCCCGGGACGCAGGAGCTCTCCAGGTACTGGACACCACGCTGTGGATCATGTCGCTGGCCGAGCTCAGTGGCGGCACCCCGCGCGCCGCCGAGCGGCACATCGCGCAGGTACGTGAGCTGCGGCGCGCGATCGGCTACGACGCGGAGCAGGTCGTCAACGGCGCGTACCTCGCGTGGAGTGGTGCCCCGCGCGCGCAGGTGGAGGCAATCTCGGATGCCGCGCTGGCGATGGGGTTCGGGGGCGTTCACTCGGCGGGGGTGGCCGCGCTCGCCGTGCGGGACCTGGCCGAGGGCCACTACCGCGACGCCTATACGAGGCTCAAGCCTCTGATCGACGAGCCCTTCCTCCAGGTCACCCCGCTGGAGTACCCGGACTTCGTCGAGGCCGCGGTACGGGCTGGACACGTCGCGGAGGCCGAGCCGTACGTGCAGCGCCTGGAGGAGCTGGCGCTGGCCAACGGGTCGCGATGGGCTCGAGCGATGGCCCAACGGTGCCGGGCGCTGGTTGCCGACGACCCCGAGCCGCACTTCCAGGCCGCCATCGCCACGCTCGAGCCCACGGACATCGACGTCGAGCGCGGCCGGACCCACGTGCTCTACGGCGAGTGGCTGCGTCGCCGCAAGCGCCGACGCGACGCCCGCGAGCAGCTGCGCGCCGCACTGGACCTCTTCGAGCGCAGCGCCGCACCCGCGTTCGTCGAGCGAGCCCGCGCCGAGCTGACCGCGACCGGGCTCAAGGCGGAGTCGGCCCCCGAACCGCAAGCCCTCGGCCTGACGCCGCAGGAGCTCACCGTGGCCCGGCTGGCCGCTTCGGGTAGCACCAATGCGGAGATCGGCGCCACCCTGTTCATCAGCGCGAACACGGTGGACTACCACCTGCGCAAGGTCTTCCAGAAGCTCGGCATCTCCTCTCGCCGCCAGCTCACCGAGCGGCTGGACGCCCAGGGCTGACGGCGGCCGCGCCGGCACCCCCGCACGTGCGCGGCTGTTGCTGCCGGATCGCGAAGGTGACAGCAACAACCCCGCACGTGCGGACTGGACACGGCGGAACCGGGGGCACGGCATCGGGCGACGCGACGCGGCACCCTCATGTCATCCACGTGGTGACGACTACGCGCTCCACGTGGTCCGGTGGGTGAGCCCACGACCGAGACTCGGTGGACCTGCACCCGAGGAGGCCCGCCATGCCATTCGTCACCGCCGACGACGGCGCGCAGATCTTCTACAAGGACTGGGGGAGTGGCTCGCCCGTCATCCTCAGCCACGGCTGGCCGCTCAACGCCGATGCCTGGGATGCCGGGGCGCGGTTCCTCGCCGAGCACGGCCACCGCGTCATCGCCCACGACCGCCGAGGCCACGGTCGCTCCACCCAGACCTGGTACGGCAACGAGATGGACAGCTACGCCGACGACCTCGCCACCCTCATCGAGGCACTCGACCTGACCGACCTGACCCTGGTCGGGCACTCGACGGGCGGCGGCGAGATCGTCCACTACGTCGGGCGGTACGGCAGTGCACGGGTCGCGAAGCTCGTGCTCGTGTCGGCCGTCCCGCCCCTCATGCTCGAGACCGACGACAACCCCGAGGGCCTGCCGATCGCGGTCTTCGACGAGATCCGGGCCGGCGAGGCCGCCGACCGGTCCCAGCTGTACCGGGACCTCGCGGACGGGCCCTTCTTCGGGCACAACCGCAACCAGGACGTCGACCAGGGCGTCCGCGACGCCTTCTGGCTGCAGGGGATGGCGTGTGGTCACCGTGCTGCGTACGAGTGCATCGCGGCGTTCTCGGCCACCGACTTCCGGCCCGACCTGGCCAAGGTCGACGTCCCCACCCTGGTCATCCACGGCGACGACGACCAGATCGTCCCGTTCGAGGTCGGCGGGAAGCGATCCGCCGAACTCATCACCGGCGCGGTGCTCAACGTCTACGAGTGCAGCGGCCACGCCCTCCCCGACACCGACCGCGACCGGCTCCACGCCGACCTCCTCGAGTTCATCAACTCCTGACCGAAAGAGAAGAACCATGACCAACCAGACCGATGCCCCGACACCGTCGTCCTCGTCCACGGCCTCTGGATGACGCCCCGCAGCTGGGAAGGGTGGGCCGAGTACTACCGGGCCAAGGGTTTCTCCGTGCTGACGCCGGGCTACCCCGGCTTCGAGATCGAGGTCGAGGCGCTGCGCGAGAACCCGCAGATCATCGCCGAGCTGACCGTGCCCGACACGCTCGACCACCTCCAGGCCGCCATCGAGACCGTCGACGGGGTGCCGCCGATCATCATGGGCCACAGCTTCGGCGGCACGCTGACCCAGCTGCTCCTGGCCCGGGGCCTCGGGTCGGCCGGCGTCGTCATCGACTCGGCCCCCACGGAGGGCGTGCGGGTCAACCCGATCTCGCAGGCCCGGTCCCTCTTCCCGGCGCTGAAGAACCCGGCCAACCGGCACAAGGCCGTCGGGTTCACCCCGGAGGAGTTCCACTACGCGTTCACCAACACCCTCACTGAAGACGAGTCCAAGAAGGTCTGGGACCGCTACGCCATCGCCGCGCCCGGCAACTGGGTGTGGGAGTTCGGGCTGTTCGCCAACTTCAAGCCGGGCCACCAGGACACCTGGGTCGACTACGACGCCGACCGGGCGCCGCTGCTGTTCATCGGCGGAGAGAAGGACCACATCATGCCGCCGTCGGTGAACAAGTCCAACGCCAAGCACTACAAGAAGTCGCCGGCCCTCACGGAGTACTACGAGTTCGCCGGGCGGGACCACTGGACGTGCGGCGCCCCGGGCTGGGAAGCCGTCGCCGACCACGCCCTCGAGTGGGCACTCGCCCACTCGCCCGCGCGGCAGGAGTCGGCGACAGGCTCCTGAGCCGTCCGGATGCCGTCCGTCCGCAACCCGTCGGATGCCGCGGCGCGGCTGCGTGCGGGAGGCCCCGGTCGGCTGGTGCCGACCGGGGCCTCGATCGCGCTGACACTGCGCGGACAGGTGCGTGGTGTCAGACGGTTGCGGGGATGCTCTCGATCGCGGGAGCGTCGATGCCCTTGACGGAGTGCGCGTGGCGCAGGCCGAGGAGGCCGAGGGTGAACATCAAGGCGGAGCCGATGAAGGCGGCGATGGCGGCCCACATCGCGATGGTGCCGAGGGTGGCGAAGGCGTAGGCGTTGAGGAGCATGCCGCGCAGCGTGGTGCCCATGAAGAGCGACTGGCGCAGCTGGCCGAGCTCGGTGGTGGCCTCGGAGGTGGGGTCGGCCTTCATGGCGGCCATGTACTCGCCGGACACCTGTGAGTAGGTGCGGCCGTCGGACGACTCGTCCATGTGGACCTGGATGTAGTAGTCGGCGTAGGCCTTGGCCTGCGCGCCGGTGGTCAGCGGCTGCCCGGCGTACTGCTCGAGGTTGGCCTTCATCTCGGGGGTGGTCAGCGCTGCGGCGACCGGCATCGTGATCTGCTGGCCCGCGAGCTGGTCGTGCACGTTCGCGGTGGCGAACGACGAGGCCCACACCAACAGGCCGCCGGCCACGAGGAGGACCGCGGCAACGATGATGCCGGTCCAGGAGATGAGCTTGTCGAATGAGCTGCGCATGGTGGTCTCGTTCTCTCCGAAGGCCCTGGGGTGGTGGACCTTCCATGGGGTGTTCTTCGTGAGACCAACGTACTACTACTCGTAGTAGTGGAATGCGAAACCAGGCCTCCCGCCCGTGTCTGGTACGCCACACCGGCGGACGGTGAGGTTGCCCGGGGACACGCGTGACCGGCATCCCCGATGGTCGTGGGGATGCCGGTCAGGTGGCGGGAGGGTTCTAGCGCACCGCGACGAGTGTCTTCTGGCCGACGCGCTCCTTGGCGAACCAGAGGAACGATGCCGCGTGCTGGGCGTCCGCGAACCCGTCGCCGACGAGCTCGAGGAGCAGGTCGTTGGACCACATCGCGAGCCGGCCGCTGGTCATCGAGGTCTGGTCGGCGACCTTCGGCAGGTGCAGGCCGAAGACCTCGAGCGTGACGTCGCGCTTGCCGGTGCCCTCGGCGCCGTAGGTGAGGATCGGCAGGAAGCGCGTGGGCTCCATGACGCACAGCACCTTGGTGAGCAGCGGCTCCTTGAAGCCCGGCATCCCCGTGGCGTCGGTGTCGTCGACGAGCTCGGTGAGGCGGTCCTCCATGGGGATGTTGTGCGGCCCGCGCAGGAGGTACTCGACCGACGCGCGGGTGCGCTCCGCGGCCTCGTCGTCACCGAGCCGCTTCCAGGCGCGGGTGAGCACCGCCGTGGTGCCGGGGTCGGCTCCGAGCGGGGTGGTCGCGAAGTCGCGCAGGTCCTGGGGACTGCACGCCGCGAGCCCGGCCGGGGAGAAGACCTGCTGGTAGCGCGCCCAGTGGTCGGCAATCTCGGCGTCGGGCTCGGGGACGTCCTTGAGGAACTTGGTCTTGAGGCGGAGGACGCGGGTCCGGCGCTCGGGCGCGACCATCGCCGGGTTCGCGAAGCGGCCCTTGGCCATCTCGAACGGCGTGCGCGTGAACGTCGGCGCGGTCGTCAGCACGGTCGGGCTCCACGTGTGCCCGCAGTCGCCGCAGCGCAGGATCCGCGACCCGTCGGGCGCCATCCCCTCGAGGTGGATGTCGTTGTCGGACTGACAGCTGAAGCACGAGATGAGAGCCATGTCGCGATCCCTTCGAGGGTGGTGGTGTCGTGACGGCTCGTGGAACGGGCGCGCTGCGAAGTTTTTTTAGGGGCGACAACAATCTACCACCCATAAAATGTCACCCTGACCATAAGATGTCCGCGTGGCCGGCCGCAGCGCACCCCCGCCCTTCCACGTCGCGTGCGACGTCGTCGTCCTCTCCGTGCGCTCCGGCGCCCTCCACGCGCTCGTCGTGCGGCGGGAGGAGCAGCCGTATGCCGGTCGGCCGGGCCTGCCGGGCGGGTTCGTCCGGGCGTCGGAGGACCTGGCGGATGCCGCGTACCGCGAGCTCTCGGAGGTCGCCGGCGTGGGGCGTGGGGACGTCATCCTCGAGCAGCTCGCGGCCTACGGGGACCCCGGGCGCGACCCGCGCTTCCGCGCGGTGACGGTGGCGTGGCTGGCGCTGGGGGCTGGGCTTCCCGAGCTGTCGTCGGATGCCGGGGGCGTCGTGGCCGAGTGGGTACCGGTGGCGGCGGCCCTGGCGGACAGGGATGGCGGGGCGCTCGCGCTCGACCACGCGCGGATCCTCGCCGACGGCGTCGAGCGCGCCCGGACGACGTTGGAGGACACCGGGTATGCCGCGGCCCTGTGCGGCGAGACGTTCACGGTCGCCGACCTGCACGCGGTCTACGAGGCGGTGTGGGGGATCGAGCTCGACCGGGCCAACTTCCACCGCAAGGTGACCGGGGTTCCCGGCTTCCTCACCCCGACCGGTGAGGTCCGCGAGGGCGGTCGAGGGAGACCTGCCCGCGTCTACCGGGGGGACCCTCGCGTGGCGCTCTCGCCACCCATCCTCCGCGGCGACCGGTAAGGGCCGCGGTGCTCGTTGTCGGTGGGTGGTGCCACGCTCAGCGGGTGACGACGTGGTGGGGGACGAGTGATCCTCGGGGGTCTCGGGTCGCGTTCGGGCTGGGAGGACCTCGGTGAGCGCGCACGGCATCCCAGCTGATCCCACGTTCCCGACCGACTCCGAGCGCGAGGTGTGGGAGCGGCTGCTCGCCCGGGGTGGCGACGACTGGACGCTGCTGGCCAACCTCCGCCTCACCGACGAGAAGAAGGACCACGAGCTCGACGTCGTCGTCCTCATGCCCGACGTCGGGGTCCTCGTGCTCGAGGTCAAGGGCGGCCAGGTGCGGGTCGAGGGCGACGACTGGGTCACCGGCACCGGCGACCACCGGCGCGTCATCCACCCCGTGAGCCAGGCGCGGGACGGGAAGTACGCGCTGCGGCACTACATCGAGACGGACCCGCGGTGGAAGCAGAGCAGCCGGTCGAGGGTGCGCTTCGGGCATGCGGTCGTCACCCCCTACACGACGCTGGCCGACGACTTCGCCACCCCGGAGTGCCCGCGCTGGATGATCCACGGTCGCGACGACCAGGCCGACCTCGCCGGGCGGCTGTGGGACACCGCCGCTCGCCAGGAGGGCGGCCACCGGGTGCCGACCCTCGAGGACTGCGAGCTCATCACGGAGATCCTGCGTGGCCGCAACCTGCCGCAGCGCACGATGCTCGCCGAGGCCGACGAGCGCGAGAGCCGGGCCGACCGCCTGACCGTCGAGCAGGCCACGATCCTCGCTGTCACGCGGCTGCTCAACCGGGTCGAGGTGCGCGGTGGGGCGGGCAGCGGCAAGACCGTGCTCGCGATGACCCAGGCCAAGCAGCTGACCCGCGGGATCCACGGGATGCCGGGTCGGCGGGTCGCGCTGCTCTGCTACTCCCTGGGGCTGGCGAGCTGGTTCAAGCGCTCGATGGAGGGAGTCGACCGACGGCACCGGCCGGCATTCGTCGGCACGTTCGAGGACCTCGCGGCCTACCTCGGGGTGGGGGAGTTCGGCACCCGCGACAACGCGACGTTCTGGGAGGAGGACCTCCCGCGACGGATGGCCGATCTCGTGGCCGACCTGCCCCGACGGGAAGAAGTTCGACGCCGTCGTCGTCGACGAGGCGCAGGACTTCGCCGACCTGTGGTGGACGCCGATCATGCGGTGCCTGCGCGACGAGGAGGAGGGCGGGCTGTTCGTCTACAGCGACGAGAACCAGCGGGTGTTCGCGCGCTTCGGACGGCCGCCGGTGCCGCTGGTGCCGCTCGTGCTCGACCACAACCTGCGCAACACCAGGCAGATCGCGGAGACGTTCGTGCCGCTCGCGCCGATGCGGATGTACGCGCGCGGTGGTGACGGCCCCGACGTGACCTTCGTGCCGTGTGCGGCGGCCGAGGCCCTCGACGTCGCCGACGACCAGGTCGACCCGCTGCTCGACGAGGGCTGGCGGCCCGAGGACGTCGCGCTGCTGACGACCGGCACCCGACATCCTGAGCAGGTGGCCTTGCAGGAGTCCGAGGGACAGGACGGCTACTGGCGCACGTTCTGGGACAAGGACTGTGTGTTCTACGGGCACGTGCTGGGCTGCAAGGGGCTCGAGCGTCGAGTGGTCGTGCTGTGCGTGAACGAGAGCACCGCGAAGGAGCGGTCGAGGGAGCGGCTGTACGTCGGGTTGTCGCGGGCCACGGACCGGCTGGTCGTCGTGGGGCCGCCCGAGGTGATCCGGGAGATGGGTGGACCCGAGGTGGCCAAGCGACTGGGCATCGTCTGAGGGACGGGGCGCCCAGTGCCGCGGCAGCACGCCGCGTGACCGGGTGCCGTGCGTGCGACAGCAATCGGTCGTCGCCCAGGTGTGCGGGCGGGCGGTTGTGAGGGCACTCGCCGGATACCGCAGGGCTCTCTCTACTGGCCTTCTTGCCTGTGGAGAACTCGGAGGACCGTCCATGCGCGGCGCCCGCGGTCGACGGGCCACCCTCACCGGAGCCGGGAGACCCGCCAGCACCAGGCCGGGTACAGCGCGTACGTGCCCAGCCAGCCGACCATGGCGGCCTGGACGTACCACGGAGCCGCCGCCCAGTCGTCGACGCCGGACACCCAGCCCGGCACGCCCAGGAGCCCGAGCGTCATGAACCCACCGGCCAGCCGTCCGAGCCGGGCGACACCGGCCGACGTCGGATCACGGCCGGGCCCAGCCCGGTTCAGCGCGAGGAGCCACGTCCCGACCAGGCCGGCGCCGACCCCGGACACGACACCCGCCTGGAACCACCCCGCCTGGTGGTTGAGGACGAGGGAGGAGCCGTACGCCATGACCGCGCCCCCGCCGATGCCGGGCAGGGCGGCCACGCGGTCCACCGTGTCGCGCGAACCGACGGCGACGACCGTCGCGAGGACGGCGCTGGCCACGCCGACCGCAGCGTTGAACCAGTCGTTGAGCGCCCCGAACGGGCCATCGACGGTGAAGTGGAGGACGATCGCCACCACGGCCAGCGCGACGAGCACGGCGACGCCCAGGGCGACGCCCCTCACGGACGACGTGAACGGCATCCGGCCGTCGAGGCGCGACCGCGTGGCCGCCGACGTGGCGTGACCGGGCTGGCTCATGGCGCTGGCGCGCATCGTGTTTGGTGACATGGGAGGTCCTCCTGTTGATGGGGGTGTAGATCTACTCGGGGTGGTTGGCGGTACGGCCGCCGATCGTGAACGGCGTGGTGACGCCCTCGTACATGAGGTGCGCGATGAGGCCGTCGACGGCGTGGGCCAGGGTGTGGCAGTGGTCGCTCCAGATTCCGGGGTTGTCGGCGACGAACGCGACCTCGTAGCTCTCGCCCGTCCGCACGTCGAGGGAGTCGACGACCCACGGGCTCCCGCGCGCCGCCACCCCGTCACGGGACAGGACGACGACGTGGTGCCCGTGCAGGTGCATCGGGTGCACCTCACCGGAGTCGTTGACGACCCGGAAGCGGACGACGTCGCCCTCGGCGACGTGGAACATCGGGACATCGGGGAACAGGTGCCCGTTGACCGTCCAGTACGTCCCGGGCCGCCCGTCGACGAGACCGATCCGGCGGCCGATGACGTAGTCGAAGACCCGGTCCGGCCGCGTCGGGTCGAACTCGAGGGGGGATGCCGTGCCGTAGCCGAGGAGGTCGAGCGTCCGCCGGGGCTGCGGGACGACAGGCGCCGATGAGCCGTCAGGACCGATGACGATGCTGCGGGCCCCGCCGACGTGCAGCCCCGCCGCGCCCGTCTCGGGCACGCGGACCAGCACGTCGAGCCGGCCGCCCGCGGGCACCAGCACGCGGTGGTCGACGAGCTCGGTCGGCCCGGACACCTCGTGCCCGTCGGTGGCTGCCACGGCGAAGGCGGCGGACGACCACACGGCCGCCGTGCCCTGGTCGGTGTTGACGACCCGGATGCGGGCCAGCGCCCCGGGGTCCGCCGTCACCCGGGCGTCCGCGACCGCACCGTTGAGGGTGTGCTGCCCGGCGTAGACGTGGAGCAGCGCCACCTCGTCCACGGCCGCAGCGTCCGCGGGTGGCATCGCGGGCGCGACGACGACCGCACCGAGCAGCCCCCGCTCCACCTGCTCGTGCGACATCTGGTGCGAGTGGTACCAGTACGTCCCTGCGTCCTGCGCGACGAACCGGTAGACGAAGCGTCCGCCCACCGGCACGGCATCCTGCGTGACGCCGGCGACGCCGTCGGCCGCGTTGGGGACGTCGACGCCGTGCCAGTGCAGGGTCGCCCCGTCCGCCACGGACTCGTTGACGAGCGTGACCTCGACGAGGTCGCCCTGGCGGGCGCGGATCGTCGGCCCCGGGGACGTGCCGTTGAGGGTGTAGCCCTCGACCGCGCGGCCACCCGGGACCCGGACCGTCCCGCGACGGGCGATGAGCTCGACCCGGACGTCGGCGGGGCGCGCCGGGTCCGCGACCAGGGTCGTGACGTCGACCGCCGAGGCCGCGGCGCCCACGGACCCGGATGCCGGTGGCCCGGCATCCGCCGTGCCGCCGTGGTGATGACCCGACCCGTTCGCGAGGGAGGAGCCGCCACGGCCGTCGACGACGTGCCCCATCGTCATGACCGAGTACTCCCCGAGCCGGGTCGACGCCCAGCCGGCCCCGCCGACGAGCAGCAGCCCGACGGCGACGAACCCGACGGCCAGGCCGGCCGGCGCGCGTCAGACGAGGACGCTGGAGCTGGACGCATCGGCGTCGACCTGCTCGCGGGCCCGGGCGGGGAGCCGCGCGGTGTAGATGGCGGTGAGGAGGATGGCCAGGGCGTTGGCGCCGTGGATGGCGCCGAGGTAGGGCACGTCGCCGATCGAGTAGGCGATCATCACCTGGACGAACACGAGCCCGAAGACGGTCCATGCCATCCGCTTCGCGCGCGGCACGCCGCGGACGAAGAACGACGTGATGCCGAGGACCAGCGCGACGACCGGGATGAGCAGCCCGCCGACGATGGCGTGGATCGGGAAGCCGAGGTCGCCGGTGAAGGTCGACTGCCGGCTCTCCATCAGCGTCTGGTCGACGACGCCGCCGTCCCTGACGTAGCCGACCATCCCGCCGAACCCGAAGGCGATCGCTGCCGCCTGGACGACGACGCCGCCCACGACGATCCAGGCGAGCGCCGAGTAGAACCTGCGCATGGGGGTCTCCTCTCAGAGGTGTGGTGTCCCCGTCCACGGTCGTCGGGTGCGGGATCCGGCGTAACGGGGGATGCCGCCCGAACGGCGCGGGGCTGACCCTCCCGCCGCACCGGGGGGTGCCGGCGGGGCCGCAGCGGGGCTGGCCACGGGGTGCCGGTGCGGTTGGACCCGTGACGCGGGAGTCCGATCGGGCCGATCATGGGGTGTGGCCGTCAGGCGCTTCTGGTTCGTCACGCTCGGTGCAGTCGGCGCCGGGTCGCTGGCCTACGTCCTCGTGGTGCGCGGGTTCACGGAACCAGCGACCGAACCCGGCGCCGGCCTGGGCTGGCCGATCCTGGGCATCCTGCCGCTGCTCGTCTTCGGTCTGTGGCTGCTCACGGTCAGCTCGTCGAGGGTCGCCGTGTACGTCGCCCTCGCGGGGACGGGCTCGGCGGTCGGGTCCGCCTACGAGGTGCTCCTGCAGACCAATCCCCACCTCATGGACGCCGAGGGCTTCGTCTACCTCAATGCCGTCGGACTGACGGCGGACGGAGTCTCCACAGCCGGGTTCATGCTCATGCTGGCCTCGTTCCCGGACGGCGTGCTCGCGCACCGCTGGCAGCGGGTCGCCGTGAGCTCGCTCTGGATCTGCGCGCTGGTGGCGCCGCTCACCCTGCTGACCAACCCCTATGTCGTCCTGCCCCAGTACGCGGGGCTCACCCAGCAGATCGAGAACCCACTGGCCGTGCCGGCGCTGGAGTGGGCGGCGCCGGTGGTCGACGCGTTCGTGGTCAATGCGCTCCTCCCTGCCGTTCTCGCGATCCTCGTGCTGATGAGCCGCGCCTTCCTGGGCGACGAACCGACCCGGGCGAAGCTGCGCGTCATGGCCTGGACGGTCCTCTTCGTCTTCGGCAGCTGGTCGTTGTGGGAGTGGACTCGCGAGCTCGGCATCGTGGGGACACCGATCGGCGTGATGGTGCAGGCCGCGGTGCTGCTGGGCCTGCTCGCCCTGCCCGCGGCCGGGATCCACGGCATCCTGCGGTACGGCGCGTTCGACGTCGCCGATGCGGACCGGGGACCGCTCGTCGTGCGGTCGTCGTCGGCCCTCATCACCGTCCTCTACGGCATCGCGGTCGCAGCCCCGGCACTGCTCCTTCTCGACCGGCTCGAGCCCGTGAGCGCGGCGATCCTCACGGCCATCGCGGCAGTGGCGTTGCTTCCCCTGCGCGGGTGGCTGCAACGAGCGATCCGACGGGCCGTGCTCGGGGATCGCGACCACCATCTCGAAATGCTCACCGAGCTCGGCGCCCGCCTCGAGCAGGCGATGGAGCTCGACGAGGTGCTGACCCGGCTCGCCGAGGGCGTGCGTGGCGGCCTCGACGCGTCGTGGGTGCGGGTCAGTGTCCTCGGCGCGGCCGGTGAGGTGGCCGCCGTGCCGGCCGTCGCCGGAGACGTCGTCGGGGATGCCGTGGCCTCCCAGGACCTCGTCCGCGGCGACGAGCGCCTCGGCTGCCTCGAGCTCGGGCCTCGCAAGCGGGGGGACTACGACGTCGCCGAGCTCGCCCTCCTCGGCACGGTGGCCCGGCAGGCGACGACGACCGTCGCCAACGTGCGCCTCACGGCTCGTCTCAACGAGCAGCTCGACGAGCTCGGCGCCTCGCGCGTCCGGCTCATCACCGCGCAGGACGAGGAGCGGCGACGCATCGAGCGCAACCTGCACGACGGCATCCAGCAGAGCGTCGTGGCGCTCATCGCCAGCCTCGGGCTGGCCCGGCAGCGGCTCCAACGTGACGAGCTGCGACCGCTCGAGCTGGTCGAGCTGCAGGACCAGGCGCGCGAGATGCTCACCGACCTGCGCGAGCTGGCGCACGGCATCCATCCGCAGGTCCTCACCGACCGGGGACTCGTGGCCGCGGTGGAGTCACGCACCTCCCGCTTCCCGATCCCGGTCGCCGTCATGGCCGACGAGGGGGCGCGGGCGGCACGGTTCGCCTCCGACGTCGAGGCGGTGGCGTTCTACACCGTGCGCGAGGCGCTCGCCAACGTCGCCAAGCACTCGGGGGCCAGCTGTGCCCGGGTGACCCTCTCGGTGGCCGACGGCCGGCTCCGTGTCGAGGTCGTCGACGACGGGTCGGGGTTCACGCCGTCCACGGTCGCGGCCGCACCAGGGGGACTGACGAACATCCGCGACCGGGTCGCCGCCATCGGGGGGCACCTCGTCGTGGACGCGGCTGCCGGGGGCGGCACGCGCCTGGCGGTCGACCTCCCGCTGTCGGGGTCCATGACGGAACCACCGCCGGACGCGTCCCCGGTGGCCGCACCAACGCCGGCGCAGCCGTCGGCCGGGTCGCCGACCGCAGCAGCCGGCGACAGGTCCGGCACGGGGAGCCCGGAGGACGAGGGTCAGCCGGCGTCCCCCGCCCGCCCGGTGGGGTCCGCCCGTGCCTGAGCCGCTCGAGATCGTCATCGCGGAGGACAACTACCTCGTCCGTGAGGGGGTGCGGCGGCTGCTGGAGGACTCCGGCCGGGTCACGGTGCTCGCCGGCGTCGGCACCGCCGTGGAGCTGCTGGATGCCGTCCGCCGGCTCGGTCCGGATGCCGTCCTCACCGACATCCGGATGCCGCCCACGCACCGGATGGAGGGGATCGAGGCGGCGCACGAGATCCGGGCGGCGCACCCCGGCATCGGTGTGGTGGTCCTGTCGCAGCACACCGACGAGGCCTACGCGCTGGCCCTGTTCGAGAACGGCTCGGCCGGGCTGGGCTACCTGCTCAAGGACCGTGTCGGCGACCTCGAGGACCTGGTACACGCGCTCGTCGAGGTGAGCTCCGGTGGGTCGGTCATCGACCCGGTGATCGTCGACGCGCTCGTGCGGAGGCGCCGCCGGGACGACGCCGACCCGCTGGCGGCCCTGACCCCGCGCGAGCTCGACGTGCTGCGCGAGATGGCGCTGGGCAAGACGAACGCGCGGATCGAGGAGGCGCTGTTCCTGTCGTCGTCGACCGTCGAGAAGCACGTCAACGCGATCTTCACCAAGCTCGCGATCCCGGAGACGGGCGTCAACCGACGGGTGGCGGCGGTGCTGTCCTTCCTCCAGGCGCCCACCGCGGACCGGGAGGGGTGACCCCTCCGAACCACTGGCGCGCCGAAGTAAGGACGACCTACCCTGCTGAGGGTCCGGCATTGCGGCGTGCGGAGTGGGGAGGTGCCACCCAGTGGAACCGGTGGTGAGGGTCCGCGACCTGCGGATGCGCTACGGGGACAACGACGTGCTGACCGGAGTGGACTTCGACATCGCGAGCGGCCAGGTCGTCTGCCTCCTCGGCCCCAACGGCGCCGGCAAGACGACGACGATCGAGATCCTCGAGGGCTTCCGGATCCGCTCGGCCGGTGAGGTCGTCGTGCTGGGCCAGGACCCCGCCTCGGTCGACGAGGACTGGCGGGCCCGCACCGGGGTGGTCCTCCAGTCGTGGCGCGACCACCCGCGCTGGACCCCGCGCCGGCTGCTGACCCAGCTCGGCGGCTACTTCGCCCCCTACTCGACCCCCGAGCGGCGGCGCCCCCACGACATCGACCTGCTCCTCGAGACGGTGGGCCTCGCCGAGCTCGCGGACCGCAAGATCGCGACCCTGTCGGGCGGGCAGCGGCGGCGGCTCGACGTGGCCGTGGGCATCGTCGGCCGGCCCGAGCTGCTGTTCCTCGACGAGCCCACGGCCGGCTTCGACCCGCAGGCCAGGCGCGAGTTCCACGGCCTGGTGCGGGACCTCGCGGCCAGCGAGGGCACGACGATCCTGCTCACGACCCACGACCTCGACGAGGCCGAGAAGCTCGCGGACCGCGTGCTCGTGCTCGCTGCCGGCCGGATCGTCGCCGACGACACCGTCGACGGGCTCGCCCGGCGGCTCGAGGGGGAGGCGCAGGTGCGGTGGACGGCATCCGGCGAACGCCACACCGAGTCGACCCCTGACGCAACGGCATTCGTCCGACGGCTGTTCGAGGAGCTCGGCGACGACGTGCAGGACCTCGAGGTGCGCCGGGCCAGCCTCGAGGACGCCTACATCGCCCTCGTCCAGCAGCACGAGGCCGGCCACGGCGAGGCGGCGGCCAGGCTCTTCGCGGAGGTGACCCGGTGAACCCGACGAGGAACGCGATCAGGCTCGGTCTGCGCCGCGGCTGGACGGAGTTCTCGCAGAGCGTGCGCAGCACGCAGGACCAGGGGTTCTACCTCTTCACGGCGGCCATCACCGTCGGCTACCTGTTCCTGCGGCGCGACACCGAGGTCGAGGGGACCGACCTCATGCTGCCCTCGGTGGCGCTGCCGAGCATCCTCGGCGCCCTCATCGCGTTCGGCGTCGTCATCGGGCCGGCGTACGCGCTCGCGATGGAGAAGGAGGACGGCACGCTGCTTCGGCACAAGGCGGTGCCGCACGGCCTGCAGGGCTACTTCACGGGTCAGCTGCTCTTCCAGTCCCTGTCGCTGGTGCCGCAGATGGTCGTCATCCTCGTGCCGAGCTTCCTGCTCTTCGACGACCTCATGGCCGAGCCGTCGGGCTGGCTCACCGTCGCGTGGGTGATCCCGCTCGGGCTGCTCGCGACGATGCCGATCGGCATGGTCATCGGCGCCCTCGTGCCGAGCACCCAGAAGGTGGGGACGTGGGGGATGCTGCCGGTGCTCGTCATGGCCGGCATCTCCGGGATCTTCTACCCGGTGCAGGCGCTGTGGGGCTGGGTGCAGGTCATCGCCCAGATCTTCCCCATGTACTGGATCGCGCTCGGGATGCGGTCGGCGTTCCTCCCCGAGCAGGCCGCCGCGCTCGAGATCGGCGGCAGCTGGCGCACCACGGAAACGGTTGTCGTGCTGAGCATCTGGGCGATCGTGGGGGCACTCGTGACGCCGATGGTCCTTCGCCGGATGGCGCGGCGGCAGACCGGCTCCCAGGTGGAGGCCGCGCGTGACGCCAGCCTCCAGTGGGTGCGCTGACCCGGGGCCAGGTATCACCGGGTGGTCCAGGGCGCTCATTTCCCCCGTAGAGGGCTCCGTGCCGCGGAGCGAACCGAGGAGGGACTCTCATGCCAGACAGCGTCACGCAGATCCTGAGGTCCGGCCCGCCCGGGACGAAGATCAACATCGCGGTGGTCGGCGACGGGTTCGCCGCCGGCGACCAGGCGGCATACAACGCGAAGGTGCAGGACCTCATCCTCGACGGGGTGTTCGGCAACGACTACTTCTACGAGGACGCGTCGGCGTTCAACGTCTTCAGGGTCAACCTCATCTCGAACGACTCCGGGGTGAGCCAGCGCGTCTACGACGAGCACGGCACGCCGACCGATGCCTCGGACGACACGATCGTCTCGACCACCCTGCGGGACACCGCTCTCGGCTACATCTACTCCGGCTCGTGGGCGCACTGCTGGCTCGAGGGCGGGGCCAACACCGGCACGCTCGTCAACGACGCCCTCGACACGTGGGTGCCGGACTGGGACCTCGCGGTCGTCATCCTCAACGAGCCCGGGTTCGGCGGCTGCGGTGGTGGCGGCTTCCAGGTCGTCACGATGGGCGCGACCTGGGCCGTGATGGCGCACGAGTTCGGCCACGGCGCGGGTGGGCTCGCCGACGAGTACTGCCAGCCGGGCACCTACACGGGTGGCGAGCCGGGTGCCGTCAACGTCACGGCGAACAGCAACCGCGCCACGCTCAAGTGGCGCCAGTTCGTCAAGCCGAGCACGCCCGTCCCGACGGGCATCAACCCGAACCCCGGCAACGGGGGCTGCACGGGCTACAACCAGGGGACCCAGCCGGCCGACTGGGACGGCAGCCAGAGTGTCGGCCTGTTCGAGGGCGCGCAGTACGCCGACTCCGGCAAGTACCGCCCTGTCGTCAACTGCCGGATGCGCGGCAACTCGCCGCCGTACTGCCCCGTCTGCTACACCGAGATGAAGAGCAAGCACCACCTGGCGAGCGGCCACACCTTCACGAAGGTCTACACGGGCGACTTCAGCGGGGACGGCAAGGACGACATCCTCATCCACAACGGGAACTCGATCCTCGTCTACCGCTCCGACGGGACCCAGTTCGACCTCGTGTTCAGCGCCGTCGAGCGCGTGCCGGGGTCATGGCAGTTCCAGCCAGGGGACCAGTTCTACATCGGCGACTTCAACGGGGACGGCAAGGACGAGGTCGTCGTCTACAACTCCACGAACTGGGTGATGGAGTACCTCGGGCTGCTCGCCGACGACGGCAGCGGCGGGTTCCGGTGCGTCGCCCGGTACGACGACAGCATGCCGGGCTGGCAGTTCCAGAAGAACGACCGCTTCCACGTGGCCGACTTCGACGGCAACGGGCGCGACGACCTGTTCGTCGTCAACGGGCCCGACTGGGCCTACCCCTACGTCGGGATGCTGCGGTCGAACGGGTCGGGCTTCACGGTCGTACGGCGCTACGACTCGACGATGCCGGGATGGCAGATGCGGCCGGGCGACCAGCACGTCGTCGGTGACTTCGACGGGTCGGGTCGGGAGGACCTGTGGGTCTTCAACGGCTCGGACTGGTCCTACCCCTACCTCGGGCTGCTCCGGTCGAACGGGACGTCGCTGTCGATGGCACGACGCTTCGACGGGCAGCTGCCCGGCTGGCAGCTGAGACCGCACGACCGTCTCCACGTCGGCGACTTCGACGGCGACGGCCGCGCCGACCTCTACGTCTTCAACGGCGAGGACTGGAAGACGGCCCAGCTCGGGATGTTCAAGTCCCTGAACGACTGGCTCTACCTCGCGAACCGCTACGACGGCACGGTGCCGGGGTGGCAGATGCGTCGGCACGACCGGCACTGGGTCGGGGACACCGGCGACGGGCGGGCCGACCTCTTCGTCTACAACCACGAGGACTGGGGGCCCGAGTACCTGGGCGTCATGCGCTCCACCGGCATCGGGATCACGGCGTCGTGGAGCGAGGACCGCGTGGGGGAGTGGAACCTGGGCTCGGTCGACCGCTTCGAGGTGGGGGACGTCGAGGGCGTCGGCAGCCGCCGAACCCTCGTCGTGCACAACACGAACTGGCTCGGCCTCATCCGCGCGACGCCGACGTTGCACCTGCTCAAGATCTACTACAAGTGGATCCACAACTACCGCCACGGCAGGAACTGGTAGGAGGAGTCATGGCCAGCACACCGAAGAACACCCCGCGCGCCGCGCGGACGCCGCAGCCGCCGCGCACCCAGACGGAGGGCGGCCCCGCGGTCGTCGACCAGCCGGGCAAGCCGGCGTTCGGCGAGACCGTGCCGCCGCGCCGGATCGAGCGCAGGCTGGTGACCATGGCCAAGGAGCCGACACCGAGCACGGCGAGGAGGAACACGATGGACGCGTTCCCGGAGCGGCCCAAGTCCGGCCCGAAGCGTCGCGACCCCGGCGACCAGCAGCCGCTAGAGGGTGCCGCACGGGGCGGCGGCGGTGCCGGAGGCGCCGGCGCGGGCGGGGGGCCCGAGGAGGGTCCGGGCTACCTGCGGCTGCGACTGCGCGTCGTCGACGGCGAGGCCAGGGTGCGTGGGGTCAAGTTCGTCGAGGGTCCGCTCGACCGGCCGGACACGATCTCCGCGGGCCTGTCGTACGAGGCCAAGGTCGGCGGACGCCGGGTCGCGGTCGGTGACGTCCCGGACTTCGCCGAGCGCAGGTCCTTCCCCGACCCCACCGGGCGGGCGGGGATGGAGCGGCACCACCTGTCGGAGGTCGAGGCGCCCGAGTTCACCGTGCGCATCCCGGCCGACGAGCTGACCGAGGCCCAGCTGGGCGAGCTGAGCGTCGACCTGTTCCGCTGGCGCGGCCGGGGGCCGGGCGACCACATCGCCGTCACCGAGCTGGCCAAGCAGCCGAAGGTCGCGGTCACGCGGCTCGCGCGTCTCGACGGGCTCCAGGAGGCGGACGTGCCGGCACCGGTCCGCCGGCAGCTGCGCGACGCCCTCAAGCGACGGTCCTGACCGTCCAGGCCACGCTGCCGTCACCGGTCGGGGGACCCGGTGGCGGCAGCGTCCTCGTGCGAGTTGCACACGGTTCTCGCCGACCCGGGCGTGCGAGAACCGTGTGCAACCCGCACGGAGTCGGGATGGGGTGCGGGCGGGGGGCGGCGCGGCGGGGTGGGCGCGGGCTGGGGCGGCGGGGCGGGCGCGGCGCGGCATCCTGCTGAGCCTGACGCCCGGTGAGCCCGCAGCGCTACGCTGCACCATGCTCATCATCGCAATCATCCTGCTCGGCATGATCGCCGGTGCCGGAGCCCAGCTGCTCCTCCAGCGTGAGGGCGGCATCAACTGGCCGCTGGCGTTCGTCACGGGCATCATCGGGTCGTTCGTGGGCGGCCTGTTCCTCAGCTTCATCACGGGCCACGGCCTGGAGCTGCACCTCAGCGGCATCCTCGGCTCGATCTTCGGCGCGGCTCTCGTGACGCTCATCTGGGACTGGTTCCAGAAGCGGCGCGCCCCCGACCCCGGCCCCGACGACCGTCCGGACCCCCTCCACCCCGACCACAGGGCCGGCTGACCGGCACCCGCCCGACACCGACCGGCTCGCCCGGACGCGAGGTCCCGCGGTGCGACGCCGCCCACCACTACGCTGCGTCGCATGCTCTTCATCGCCATCATCCTGTTCGGCATGATCGTCGGCGCCGCCGCCCAGCTGATCCTGCGCCGCGGCGGCTCGGGCATCAACTGGCCGATGGCCTTCGGCGCCGGCATCGCCGGGTCCTTCGTCGGCGGCCTGCTCGTCAGCCTGCTGAGCGGCGACGGCCTCGAGCTGCGTCCCAGCGGCATCATCGGCTCGATCGTCGGCGCGATCCTCGTGACCCTCGGGTGGGAGTGGCTCCAGGGACGTCGCGGCACCACGTCCGCCTGACCGGATGCCGCCCGCGCGGCTCCAGGACGGCCCCGCCGCCGAGCTCGTCGAGATGCCTGCGGCGTCTTTCTCGATTTCCGCACCTCGTCGCACGGGGATGCGTAGCGTGGGCGCCAACGACTCGTGGGCTCATGCAGCCGGGCACCGAGGTCGACTCTCGCTCTGAGTCGTCGTCCGGTCCGGCGCATTCGCAGGGGGATCGTCCGGACCGGGTGACGCTCACCAGCCGCTGGCCCCCCGCGCTCCTGCTGCGCAGATCGCCGCTCGCGGCCGACGTCCCCCGGCCCCCACCGCCTGTCGAAGGTCGGTCATCGCCGAGGTCCGGAGCGCTCGACGGCGCCGGACGCGACCTAGGTTGGGGTCATGACCTCCCCGGATGCCGCCGCCACCCCCGCCGCGGACGGCTCACCACCCGCTCCGCGCACCGTCCTGGTGACCGGCGCCACGGGGTACGTCGGAGGCCGGCTCATCCCTCGGCTGCTGCGTGACGGCCACACCGTGCGCGCCGCGGTGACGGACCCGACTCGCGCCGACGACCGGTGGTGGCGACACGATGTCGAGCTCGTGACCATGGACGTCCTCGACCCGCTGACGGTCGAGTCGGCGGCGGTCGGGGCCGACGCCGTGTACTACCTGATCCACGGCCTCGGCGGCGCCGACTTCACCGAGGTCGACCGCCGGTCGGCCGCGACGATGGCGGAGGCCGCGAGGGCCGCCGGCGTCGAGCGGATCGTCTACCTCGGCGGGCTCGTGCCCGACGTCCCCGAGGACGAGCTCTCCGAGCACATCACCTCGCGGCTGGAGGTCGAGCGGATCCTCACGGGCACCGGCATCCGCACCCTGACCCTGCGGGCGGCCGTCGTGACGGGCTCGGGGTCGACGAGCTTCGAGATCGTACGACAGATCAGCGAGCGACTGCCCGTCCAGACGGTCCCAACGTGGATGGACAGCCGCGTCCAGCCGATCGCCGTCACCGACGTCGTCGAGGCGCTGGCGGGGGCCCTCACGGCCGACGTCCCGTCACGCTCGTACGACGTCGGCGGGCCCGAGCGGATGCCGTACACGACGCTGCTCGACGCCTACGCCGAGGTCGCCGGCCTCACCCGGCCCCAGGTCACGGTCCCCGGGCTGCCGACCGACCTCGTCGGCGCCCTGGCCGGGGCCCTTGCGGACGTCCCCGCCCCGATGGTCGAGGCGCTCGTCGAGAGCCTGGAGCACGACATGGTCTGCCGGGAGGCCGACTGGGCCCACGACCTCCTCCCCGCCGACCACGTCCTCGTCGGTGTCGAGGAGTCGTTCCGCCGCGCGATCGCCGAACCCGACGAGTCCCTCCCGGTGGCCGACCGCGACCCTCTCGGGCCGCTGCCGGGCGACCCGTCGTGGGCAGGTGGACAGGGGGGTGGGATGGCCTCGGCGCTGGCGGGGACCAGGGCCGTCGTCACGGGTCTCGCCGGCAAGCTCCTCTCCGCCGGCTGAGCCGCGCCTTGAGCCGGCACCGCTGCAGGTCGGCCGTTCACCTGCGGTGGCCGACCTCGACTTCCTAGGGTGGCGGCATTCGATCTTCTGGGAGGGACAGACATGAGTGCAGCGCCCGCGGGGTGGTACGGCCAGGCCGACGGTTCGGAACGGTTCTGGACCGGCGGTGAGTGGAGTCATGAGGTCCGGCCGGCTCCGACAGCACAGGTCCACACGGGTGCCGTGGTTCCCGCTGTGTCGGCGGGCGTCCCGCAGCGGTATGCCGCACCGGGTCAGATGACGTACGGATACTCCCCTCAGGTGGCCCCGAAGAGCCCGGGCCTCTCCCTCCTCGGCTCCTTCTTCGTCCCCGGCCTCGGTCAGCTCATGAATGGCGACGTCGGCAAGGGAGTGCTGATGTTCGTCCTCTACGTCCTCAGCTTCTTCCTCATGTTCCTGCTGATCGGCTTCCTCACCGCGCCCGCGGTCTGGATCTGGGGCATGGTCGACGCCTACGGCGGTGCCCAGCGATGGAACGCCCAGCGGGGCATCGTCAGCTGATACCGGGGAGCCCAAGCCGGAACGGCATTCCGCGTCCGGGGCCCGCTGCGACCGAGAGCGCGACCACCGGCATACGGTGGACGGATGGACTTCCGATACCTCGGCAACAGCGGACTCAAGATCTCCGAGATCACCTACGGCAACTGGCTGACGCACGGCTCGCAGGTCGAGAACGACATCGCCACCCAGTGCGTGCGCGCGGCGCTCGACCACGGCATCAGCAGCTTCGACACCGCCGACGTCTACGCGAACACGGCGGCCGAGAGCGTCCTCGGCGACGCGCTGCAGGGTGAGCGGCGGGAGAGCCTGGAGATCTTCACGAAGGTCTACTGGCCCACCGGCCCCAAGGGCAAGAACGACACCGGACTGTCGCGCAAGCACATCCTGGAGTCGATCAACGGCTCGCTGACGCGGCTGCAGACCGACTACGTCGACCTCTACCAGGCGCACCGCTACGACACCGAGACGCCGCTCGAGGAGACGATGCAGGCGTTCGCCGACGTCGTCCGCCAGGGCAAGGCGCTCTACATCGGCGTCAGCGAGTGGACCGCCGAGCAGATCCGCGACGGCCACTCGCTCGCGCGGGACCTCGGCATCCAGCTCATCTCGAGCCAGCCGCAGTACTCGATGCTGTGGCGCGTCATCGAGGACGACGTCGTGCCGACCTGTGAGGACCTCGGCGTCAGCCAGATCGTGTGGAGCCCGATCGCGCAGGGCGTGCTCAGCGGGAAGTACGTCCCCGGGCAGCGGCCGCCGGAGGGCTCGCGCGCCGCCGACGACAAGGGTGGCGCCGACATGATCAAGCGGTTCATGGACGACGACGTGCTCACGCGGGTCCAGGCGCTCAAGCCGGTCGCCGACGACGCGGGCCTGACGATGGCGCAGCTCGCCGTCGCGTGGGTGCTCCAGAACGACAACGTCGCCGCGGCGCTCGTGGGGGCCTCGCGCCCGGAGCAGGTCGGCGAGAACGTCAAGGCGGCGGGCGTGCGGCTCGGGCCCGAGCTCATGGCGCGCATCGACGACGCCCTCGGCGACGTCGTCGAGCGCGACCCGGCGAGGACGGCTGCGAACGCCCCGAGGACGCGCGTCGCCTGACCGGCGACCGCCTCCCGGGGCCTGCTTCCGACATCCCGCGGTGGTTCCGGGACGGCACGCACTGAGGGCTGGTCACGGTGGGCCCGCGGTGGGACGCTCGGGGGAGGGGCCGACCGGAGGAGGCAGTCATGGGGCGCAGCCGAGGACCGTACCGCGGGGTGGTCGAGGACACCGACGACCCCATGGCCCGTGGGCGCCTGCGGGTGTCCGTGCCGGATGCCGGGGTGTCGCGGGCGTGGGCGGAGGCGTGCCTGCCGCCCGTCCCGGCGGCCCTGCTCGCGATGCCTGAGGTCGGGGCGACGGTCTGGGTCGAGCTGGAGGACGGCGACCGTTCCCGCCCGGTCTGGACGGGGGTGACCTGGGCGACCGCTCAGGTCGCGGCGCCACGGGTGACGAGCGCGTCGTCGCTGACCGTGCGCTCCCCGGTGGTGCACGTGGAGTCCGGGGCCGCCGACTTCACGGGGGTCGTGCGGTGCCAGACCCTCATCGCGGAGGCCGTCATCGGGGCGTCGTACACCCCGGGGCCCGGGAACGTCGCCTGACGGACGGCATCGGCATCCGTCGGTGTCAGCCGGTGGCGGAAGCGAGACGCGACGGTCAGCCCGCCGCGACGAGCGACAGCTCCAGGTCGTCGAGCCAGCGCACCGCGCCGATCTCGCGCAGGCGGCTCCGGGCGGCCTCGAGCAGCGGCTCGGCCTCGCCGATCCGCCCCTGCCGCGCCAGCCAGCCGCCCAGCTCGCCGCGGGCCTGCGCCTCGTAGGGGAGCGCACCCCATGCGGCGTACAGCTCGAGGGCCTCACGCAGCAGTCGTTCCACCTCGGGCGCCGAGGCCTCCGGGGTGCGTCCCAGTGGGTCGGTGCCCGCGTCGCGTCGCGCCGCGGCCGCCGCGAACCGCGCCCGGTGGGCGCGCAGGGCGAGGGGGATGACGGCGTTCACCGAGTCGACCACCGCGAAGAGCCGTTCCTCCGCACCGGCGTCGCCCACCTCCTGCGCGAGCGCGACGGCCGTCGCCCACAGGTGGTGGAAGTCGTCGTAGACGGTGTCGAAGACGCTGGACGGCCCGGACGGCGTCGCCCAGGGCCTCGGCGGGGCGACCCTCCCGAGCGAGGCGCAGGGCGGCGAGCCATTCCGCCCAGGCGCGATCCGTCCCGTGGAGCTCTGGGAGGTCGTCGGTCGTGGTCTCGTCCAGCAGTGGTGTCGCGCGACCCGTGGCGGCCGTCAGGAGGAGGTCCGTGCAGAGGAGCACGAGCTGGTCGATCCGCTGGTGTGCGCCGACCATGCGCGCGGTGCCGAGCGTCGTCGTGAGATCGCTCCACTCGCCCCGCACCCAGAGGGCCAGCACGAGGTTGATCTGTCCGTACCAGACCTGCGCCGCGTTGCCGCCCCGCCGCGCGGAGGCGACGGTCTCCCGGCCGTAGGCCACGGCCTCCTTCGCGTCCTCGCCGATCGCGTTCGCCGTGAGGTTGATGAGGGCCCGGGCGAGCGGCTGGGGCAGCTGGTTCTCGCGCGCGATCCGCGCCGCCGCCTCGACCAGGGTCAGGCCGAGGGTCGTCGCGCCCGTGAAGAGGTGGTCGATCCCGGTCCACAGGAAGGTGTCTGCGAGCTCGCCGGGGTCGTTGACCTTCTCGGCGAGCCTCGCCCGCAGGGCGAGGGAGTCGCGGGCCACGTCGTCGATCTGCCCGGGCGGACAGGTGTGGACGAGGGCGCGCGAGAGGGCGAGCGCGGCCCGGGTGGCCGAGGGGTCGTCGCGCAGCCTCTCCCACCGCGAGAGGACCACCTCCCGCCCCCCTGCGAGGTCCCCGCCGAAGCCGAGCGCGGCACCCCACGTGGCTGCCGCTGACCCGGCCGCACGGTCGTCACCCAGGGCGTCGAACGTCTCGGTCGCCTCCCGGGCCAGCCGTGCCGCGTCGTCCCAGAGCCCCTCGTCGAGAAGGACGCTCGCGAGGAGCGCCTTGAGCCGCGCGCCGGCCTCCGGGTCGTCGCCGACCTGGACGAGGGCCGCGCGCAGGTGCGAGGCAGCGTCGTCGTTCACCCCGAGCGCGCGTGACCGGTCCGCGGCGGCGACGAGGAGCTCGACGGCGGCACGACGCAGCTCGGGCACGTCGTCGTCGCCGGGGAGCGCGTCGATCGCGTCGAGGTGGTGCTGGGCGAGGACGGCCGCCTGGTCCGGTGGGGCCTCCGCCGCGGAACCGTAGGAGCCGATGACGTCGAGGTGGATGCGCTTGCGGTCGCGCAGCGACAGCGTCGTGTACGCGACCTGGCGCACGACCGCCTGTCGGAAGGCGTACCGCCCGTAGTCCGAGCTCAGCCGGCTCGACTGGTGCTCGAGCACCTGCAGGTGGACGAGCTGGCGCAGCACCTCGTCGACGTCGGTGACGTCTGCGCACAGCTCCGCGATGCGCTCGCGGCTCAGTGACGTCCCCAGCACCGACGCGACGTTGACGATGCGGCGCTGCCCCGGCGTCAGGGCGTCGAGGCGCGCGGCGACCAGCGCCTGGAGGGATGCCGGCGCGCCGATCTGGGCGAGGTCGAGGGGGTCGGTGCTGGCCAGGACGTAGACGCCGCCGCGCGGCACGACGAGGTCGCGGTCGATGAGGGACCGCACGGTCTCCACGGCATACAGGGGGATGCCGTCGGCACGTCGGACGAGGCCGGACCGGGTCTGCTCGGGCAGCCCCGACACCAGGCCGTCGAGGAGCGCGGCCATCGTCGGGTCGTCGAGGACCGAGAGGTGGATCAGCGTCGAGCTGTGGTGGGTCGCCAGGGAGACGCGTCGCTCGAGCAGGCCCGGCCTCGTGATGAGGAGCACGAAGAGCGGGAAGGTCGCCCAGGTCATGAGGTGCTCGACGAACTCGAGCAGGCCGTCCTCGGCGTGCTGCGCGTCGTCGATGACGATGACGACGGGCGCGTGGCCCTCGCCCACCCGCTCGAAGAACGTCGCCCACGCGGTGAACAGGTCCTCCTTCGGCAGCCGGGTCGAGGACGTGCCGAGCAGCACCTCGAGGCGGGGCGCGAGCCACTCCCGCTCCTCCGCGGCGACGTGGTAGCGCTCGAAGTACGCGTCGAGCAGCGTGGCGGGATCCGCCTCCGGGTCGTCGGCGGATGCCGTGAGGCGGCCGCGCACGGCATCCGCGACGGCGAAGAACGCGACCCCCTCCCCGTAGGCGAGGCAGCGTCCGGTGTGCCAGCGGACCGACGTCTCGAGCCCGTCGACGTACTTCTCGAACTCCCAGCCGAGCCGCGTCTTGCCGACCCCCGCCTCGCCGTCGACGATGAGCAGCGCCGGGCGGCCGTCGCTCTCGACGCCGTGGAAGACCTCCTTGACCAGGCGCAGCTCCCGCTCGCGGCCGACGAGCGGCGCCTCGAGCCCGTCCGCGCGCTGGGCGCCGCCCCGGGCCGCGACGACGGCCCGCGCGCTCCACAGCGGCACGGGGTCGGCCTTGCCCTTGAGCTGGTGGCTGCCGGCGTCGACGTACGTGATCGCGCCCGAGGTCAGCAGCCGCGTCGTCTCGTCGACCCACACCTGCCCCGGCCCGGCGACCGACTGCACGCGGGACGCGGTGTTGACGGCATCCCCGGCCACCATGCCCTGGTTCACCGCCCCCACGGTGACGGCGACCTCGCCGGTGACCACGCCCACCCGCGCGGCGAGGTCGGTGAGCCCGAGGTCGTGCCCCATGTCGCCGACGCGCGTCACGAGCTCGAGCCCGGCCCGGACCGCTCGTTCGGCGTCGTCCTCGTGGGCCGTGGGGACGCCCCAGACGGCCATGACGGCATCGCCGATGAACTTCTCGACGGCACCGCCGTAGCGCCCGATGATGCGTCGGGCGTCGTCGAAGTACTGCGTGAGCAGCTCGCGCGTCTCCTCGTGGTCGCGCGTCTCCGACAGCGTCGTGAAGCCCACGAGGTCGCAGAACAGCACGCTCGTCACCCGGCGCTCGGCCACCGCGCCGACGTGGGTGCCGGAGGTGCCCGGGGCGACGGCGCCGGATGCCGTGCCGCCGGTCATCGCTGCCGGCGTCGTGCCGCCGTCGGTCGCCGCCGCGGGACGCTCGACGCCCGGGACCGCCGGTGCGCCGCACTGGCCGCAGAAACGTGCCCCCGGGGCGAGCGGCGCCGAGCACGCGGCACACGTCGCCTGCAGCCGGGACCCGCACTGCGAGCAGAAGCGGGCACCGTCGGCCTGGTCGGCCGCGCCGCACGACGAGCAGGCCGTCACGACGCCACCCCCCTCGTCAGCCCATCCGGCGGACGACGATGTCGTCGGCGGCGGCGAACGCCTCGTCGGTACCGCGCACCGCGTCGAGGAACGCCTCGCGCTCGAGGCTGAGCAGCTGGCTGTCCTCCACGGCGGTGACGGTCGCGGTGCGCGGGACGTCGCGCAGGAGCCCGATCTCGCCGAAGAACTCGCCGGGCCCCTCGAACCGCAGGTGCTGGCCGTCCTGGGTGACCTCCACCCGACCGCTCTCGATGACGAGGAACCGGTCGGAGCCCTCGCCCTCGCGGATGATCGTCGTGCCGGCAAGGACGGTCTCGCGCACGAGGCGACCGGCCAGGGCCTCGACGGCGGCCGGCGGCATCGGCGCGAAGATCGGGATGCTGCGCAGCAGCTCCGTGCCCTCCGGCGGACGCAGTGTGGCGTCGAGCTGCAGGCAGCGCGGGATGAACAGGAGTGCCGGGATGCCGACGACGAGCGCGAGGGTCGCGAGCGTCCAGCGCAGGCCGATCTGGTCGAGGAGGAGCGGGGTGAGCGCGGAGCCCAACGCCATCGTGCCGATGAGCGCGCCCTCGTAGGCGCCGAACACCCGGCCGAGCACGGCATCCGGGGTGAGCCGCTGCACGATCGTCGCGAAGTTGACGTCGACGAGGGGGTTGCCGAAGCCGAGGAGGATGACGGCGGCGAAGACGGTCACCGGTGAGGGCCAGGCGACGATGAGGAGCAGCGGGAGCGACCACAGCGCGGTGCCGAGGGCGAGGTCGCCCGCGAGGCGGTTGCGGGTGGATCGGGCGATGGCGAAGAAGCCACCGACGATGGCACCGACCCCGAACATCGAGTCGATGATGCCGACGGCCTCTGGCCCGGCCTCGAGCACGTCGACGGCCAACACGACGCCGAGGACGATCGTGGCGCCGGCGACGACGGTCTGGGCGCAGATGAGGATCGCGACCATGAGCAGGTCTCGGTCGTGGGCGATGTGGGTGAAGCCGCCTCCCATCTCGCGCAGCATCCCGACCTTCTCGCCGGCATCCTCGTCCTCGCCGTCACCGGGGACGTCCCGGACCACGGGGCGGATGCCGTAGACGAGGATCGCCGACAGGAGGAAGGTCGCGGCGTTGAGGAAGAAGACCGTCTGCACGTTCGAGGTGCTGACGAGGAGCGCGCCGAGGGCGGGCCCGAGGAAGAACGCGAGGCTCTCGATGGTGCTCGAGGCGCCGTTGGCCGCGGTGAGCTCCTCGGGCTTCCTCGTGAGGGACGGCATCCAGGCCATCTGCGCGGGCCGGAAGACGCAGCCGATGAGGGCGGTCACGGTGGCGACGGCGAGGATCGCCATGGCGGGGGCATCCACGATGAGCAGAGCGGCGGCGATACAGACGAGCGCCGCCCGCACGAGGTCGGAGCCGATGAGGACGGCCTTGCGGGGGAGCCGGTCCGCGAGGATCGACCCGATGGGTGCGGCGAAGGCCATGAGGAGCAGCCGGACGGCTCCCCAGACACCGACGAGCTTGGCGCCGCCCTCGCCGTAGGCCCACACGACGACGGCCGTCGCGTACGCCCAGTCGCCGATCATCGACCCCGCGAGGGCGAGCTGGATGCGACGCAGCGCCGGGTTGACGAAGACCGAGGAGAGCGAGGTCCAGGTGTCCCGGAGCGCCCTGCGCACACCACGCACCGGCGTGACCGGCTCCTCCGCCTCCACCGCCATCAGGGGTCCCTCCATCGCAGGACCGGCGCCCTGATGCGGCCACCATCCCGGGCGGCGCAGTGGGCTGTCCATAGTCCGAAAGGACTAGGCCGATCCTCGCGGATCCGCCGTCGCGGCGGGTGGTCCGGGAGGGATCCGCGACGGCGTTGCCGCGCGGTTGTGGCGGTGCCGCCGCGGTGGCTCGGGCGCCTCATCCCAGGCGGCTGGTGACGATGTCGTAGGCCGCGGCCATCGACGCGTCGGTGCCGTGGCCGCCCCGAGGAAGTCCTCCCGCGTCAGGCTGACCAGGTCGGTGTCCTCCAGGGCGGTGACGGTCGCGGTGCGCGGGACGTCGCGGAGGAGGCCGATCTCGCCGAAGAAGTCGCCGGGGCCCTCGACCCGGAGGTGGTGGCCGTTCTGGGTGACCTCGACGCTGCCGCGGACGATGACGAGGAAGCGGTCGGACGGCTCGCCCTCGGTGACGATCGGCGTGCCGGCCGGGGCGGACTCGGGCACGAGCCGGCGCGCGAGGAACTCCACGGACGCCGGGGCGAGCGGGGCGAACATCGCGATGCCGGCGACCAGGTCGGTGCCCGGGGGTGGCCGCAGTGTGGCGTCGAGCCGGCGCGCGCGGGGGACGTGGGCGAGGGCCGGGATCCCGACGAGCAGGGCGAGCACCGAGAGGACGCCGCGCACCCCCGGCTCGTCGAGGAGGAAGGGCGTCACCGCCGAGCCGATGGCCATCGTGCCGATGCAGGTGCCCTCCATCGCGCCGAAGACCCGGCCCAGGCGGGCGTCGGGCGCGAGCCGCATCGTCAAGGTCGCGTGGTTGACGTCGACGAGCGGCAGGCCGAAGCCCATGACGGCGACCATCGCGAACACCGTGACAGGGGAAGGTGACGACGACGAAGAGCAGGGGGAACGCCCAGAGCAGCGTGCCGGTGACCAGGTCGAACGCGATCCTGTTCCGCACCGAGCGGGCGATCGCCACGAACCCGCCGACGACCGCCCCGACGGGGGCGTCGTGCACGATCGTCAGAGCCCGGTCACGCAGTCCCCAGCGCCGAGGACGGCGAGCGCATGGAGGTCGCCCTGCCCGAACTCGGTCCGCCCGTCCCCTCCGAGGGACATCACCTGAGTCGGGTCGTCGACGTGGGTCGCGCCGAGGACGTGGGTCAGCTCGTGCATGACGACCGCGCGGACCACCGCCTGCCCCTCGGCATCCGCCAGCCGTGGGACGAGGGATGCCGTGTCGAGCCAGATCGTGCCGCTCACGTAGCTGACCCGACCGGTGGTGTCGCGCCACGTGATCCCGCCCCCGAGCCCGGAGTTCCCCGTCAGCTCCGGGCTCTCGGTCGCGTCGGTCCACGCGATGAGGATCGGCGCCCAGCGGTCCCCATAGCGGTCGGGCTGGAACGGGGCACGGCCCTTGGACGGCGCCTCGGTGGTCTCCCCGTCGTGGACGAAGACCATCCCGCTCGCCGCCGACACGGCGGCGACGGCCTCGTGCACGAGCGCCATGTCCTCGGTGCCGGGTCCGGCGCTGCGGGTGACGTAGTGCAGCGGTCGACAAGGGTCGAAGCGCACGGGGTCACCGCCGGTCTGGGTCTGCATCCAGGCGTACGAGGACCGGGGCACTCCGGCCGGGGGCGCCACGACGGGGAGCAGCCGCTCGGACGATGCCTCGTCCGAGCGCGAGGGGATCTCCGCACCCACCGGCCGCTCGGCGCGCGCGGGCAACAGCTGGAGGATCCGGGACTGACCGAGCAGGACCGTCGCGAGGATGCCCACCGCGGCCGTGGCTGCCACCACGCGATGCCGCTCGAACCAGTGCCCGCGCCTGCGCTCGGGGAACGGGGACGAGGGTGCCCACGCTCGAGGGTCGTGGCGCGACGAGGCACCACTGGGCCAGAGCACCTCCTCGGACGACCGCGCGTGGGCGTCGAGCCGGTCCAGCTCCTCGAGTCGACGCATCATCCGGCGTCGGCGACGAGCCGGACCGCCGGTCGCACCGTCGAGCAGAGCCCGCCATCCCCCCGAAGACATGCGCAGGAGGCTAGACGTCCACAGCCCCGGCCGTGGGTGGTTTCGCCGAAACAGAGGCGGAGCGGTCAGGCGTGTCCTCGCAGGTCAGGAGGCCGCACCGCCCGGGAGCTCCCGCAGGCTGAGCCGTGCCCGACGGTGATCCGCCGCACCTCGCCGTTGAGGCACCCTGCGGTTCGCGAGGTCGCGGGCGACGGGGCCACCGAGCGCACCCGTCGACCCGGTGACGGCGAGGGTGAACGGAGGTTGTGGCAATGTCCTCGGGTGCGCTCGGTGCTGGCGGTCCGTCCTGCCGTCAGGCGGCGAGGGCGGCGGTGACCGCCTCGTGCAGCGTCGTCGGCGGGCGGCCGATGAGCCGCTCGAGGTCGCCGCTCGTCACCTCGAGCTCGCCGCGGGCGATGCCCTCGTCGGCGCTGACCAGCACGTGTGCGTAGGGCTCCGGGATCCCGGCACCCACGAGGATCCCGGCCAGCTGCTCGGGCGTGACCTCCGCGGCCGGGACGTCCTGCCGGGAGACCGAGGCCACCGTCGCCGCCAGGTCCGCAAGGGTGAACGACTCGCCGCCCAGCTCGAAGACGTGGCCGGCCGAGTCGTCGGCGAGGAGGGCGGCGGCCGCGGCATCCGCGTAGTCCGCGCGGGTGGCGGCACTGATCTTGCCGCCCCGGGTGGCGCCGACGACGCCGTGCTCCAGGTAGGTGGGCAGCTGCCCGAGGTAGTTCTCGAGGTACCAGCTGTTGCGCAGGAAGGTGAACGGGATGCCGGACTCGCGGATCACCCGCTCGGTCTCCCGGTGCTCGGCGGCGAGGGCCATCTGCGCGGTCTCGACGTTCGACAGGCTCGTGTACGCGAGGAGCGCGACGCCGGCGGCCTTCGCGGCCTCGACGACCGCGCTGTGCTGCGCGACGCGCCGGCCCATCTCCGTGCCCGAGACGAGGAGGACGCGATCGGCGCCCTCGAAGGCGGCGCGGAGGGTGGAGGGGGCGTCGTAGTCGATGACGGCGGTGCGGACGCCGAGCCCGGAGAGCTCGGCGAGGCGTGCCTCGTTGCGGCCGGTGGCGACGATGTCGGCGGGGGAGGCACCCCGGCGGAGGAGGGCTTCGACGACGAGGCGGCCGAGCTGGCCGGTGGCTCCGGTGACGACGAGGGTCATGGTGGTGCGTCCTTTCGAAGGCCGCCCCGCGGGGGAGGGACGGTGCGTGGGGTGGTCGCCGTGGCCAACCCCGTGGGCGGTGCGGGTACTTCCCGAGAGTTAGTACGCACTTTGAAGTAAGGTACGTACGTGGAGGTAACCCATGAGGTCAGCGGCTTGGACGCGGTGAGTGGGGTCCGGATGCCGGACCGTGGCGAGGTGTTCGCGGCCGGGTGTCCGAGCCGCGTCGTGCTCGACCACGTGACGAGCAAGTGGGGAGTGCTCGTGCTCGTCTCCCTGGCGGACGGGCCGCAGCGGTGGAGCGAGCTGCGCCGGAGGGCCGAGGGGATCAGCGAGAAGATGCTCGCCCAGACCCTGCGCACCCTCGAGGCCGACGGCATCGTCCACCGCGACGCCCAGCCGGTCATCCCACCGCGCGTCGACTACAGCCTCACCGAGCGGGGGAGCGAGCTCGTCGCGCTGATGCTGCCCCTGTTCGGGTGGGTCGTCACGCACGCCGACGAGATCGTCGCCGACCGGGCCTGAGGGGGCTGGTGTCGGGCGCCCGGGGGCGCCTGTGGACAACTCGAGTGGCGGATCGGCGTGGTTTGGCTAGCGTTTCGGTGCGGGGCCGACGAGGGGCGGCCTGGAGAGGGACGCCATGGCACAGCGCTCGACGAGGATGCCGTTCGCCGGTCCATCGGTGGCTGCCGCGGTCGCGCTGGGGGCGGCCGTCGTGCTCGGAGGGTGCCAGTCGGAGGAGACTCCGCCGACCCCGTCACCCACTCCGTCGGGGACGGTGAGCAGTGCCTCGCCGAGTGCGTCGGGGTCGGGCAGCCCGTCGCCGGCCGAGTCGTCGGACGTGCCGGCGGCGGCCAGGGAGAAGACAGAGAAGGGCGCCGAAGCGTTCGTCGCGCTTCTATGTCGACCAATCTGGACGCGCCTGGACGGCTGCCGGACGCGTCCATGATTACGAAGCGGCTTGCAGCCCGAAACTGCGATACCTGCCGCTGCTCTAGCCTAAACCGCCAGGCGAACTCGAGAGGACCGGAGCAGCGGTACGAGGGCGATCCGATCCGGATCAAGATCGTTTCATTGACCTTCTGGTGCGCAAGCGGCGAGCAGTTGGTCTTCGAGCTCGCTGCTATGGCGCAGAAGGTCCAGGTGAACATTGACGAGCGCAACGCTGTGGTCGACAGCTACCACCGCAAGGGAAGCGGATTCCAGCCGACAATGGCGTCGATTGGGTGGGGGGCAGTGGCTGGTCTACGTACTCGGCCTGATCGCCGCCCGGTCGCTCGTCGCAGTCCGTGCAGCCCAAGTCATGCGGGTGGACTACGTAGATTGCGGGCCACGTCTGTCGGTGAAGCCATCGCAAGACCATTCGTGCTCAGCTAGCATCAGTGACTGAAGGACCTTCGATGGAAACACTGACGGCACCCAGGACAAGGACCAAAGGTCTGGAGTGTCGCGGCCACGTCGTTGTGTGGTGCGGACTCCGGGTGAGCCAGGAAGCTGACGATGAATGTGTGCGCCGCGCGATCGTACGCTGCGCCAACAACCGGACCCGGAGGGCGCGGGCCCGGCGGTCAGCATCCCCAGTCGCAAGGTGGAACCGGACGGGCTTCCCGTTACGGGGTCTGACGGCCAATGGGCGAGCCGGGGCACACTTGCTTTCCCCACTGCGTGCCCGGGAACGGGCCGCCCTCACCATGGCGATGATCCGTGAGGCGTTCCACGACACCGACTTCTCCGTGCCGACGGTCAACATCCAGCCCGAGGGCGACCTCACGCTGGTCAACCTGCCGACCTACTTCGAGGTGAAGTTCCCGGAGGCAGGGTTCGGCCCTGAAGAGGTCGACACGCCTGACCCCGCGCGCCTGCTGGGCTACCGGATCGAGGTGCGTCCGCTCCTGAAGTCCGTGACCTACCACCTCGGCGAGCGGACGCTCGGACCGACGACCTCCCTCGGAGGCCCACACCCCATGGGCGACATCCGGGCCACGTACGTCCGGCCCGGGGTGCACGAGGTCAGAGCAGACATCGTCTACACCGGTCAGTTCCGCGTGGGCGGCAGCGAGTGGTTCGACATCCCGGGGGAGGTGGACCTCGAGGGCACGCCCGTCACGCTCACCGTGCGTGAGGCCAGGGCCCGGCTCTACACCGGCAGCTGATGGAACGGGAGCGCCGCGGGTCCACGTCGTCGATGTCCTGCGAGTCCCATCTGTCGTGACGACGGGACGTCAGCGAGCGCCTCCCGCCGCTGGTCGCGGCTTCTTCGGGGTCCCCCGGTGGCACCTCACCTCGTCCTGAACCATGACGTGACGCGTTGTGCCAGACCGCGATTCACCGGCGCTGGTCTGTGGACAACTCTCGGGGACCGTCGGTGGACATCTGTACGATTGGGTCATGGACCGGGCCACGGATCTCACACTCGCAGAGCGGCGCGAGCTCATCGCCGGTGCCCGGCGCGCCCTCACCGGTCTGGACGGTGAGCTGTGGCGTGCGGGATCCGGGGAGCTTGCCGAGCTGATGGGGGACGTCGACGGCGTGGTCGTGGCCGGGGAGGCCGCCCGTGTCGTGGTGACGCGCGAGGCGATGGACCGCGGTGAGACCCGGATCCGGCGCCCTGGCGATGACGCCGGTGCAGTGGGTGCGCCGTTACGCGCCGTCGACCCGGGCCGGCGGATCGGCCCAGGTCGTGGCTGTGGCCGAGGCCTTCTCCGTCGCTGGCAACGCCCCGGTCAAGGCCGCCGTGCTGTCCGGCACCCTTCCGGTGCGCAGTGCCGCGGTGGTGGTCGCCGAGGCGGACCGGTTGCGGCCGCTGTTGGCCGAGGGCGCGGAGCCGGCGGTGCTGGAGGGGCTGATGACGATGGCGGTGGCGCACGGGCCGCGGGGGTGCCGGATGCTGCGGCCAAGATTGTTGGCGCAGTACGGCCTCGACGGTGCCCTGCAGCGTGAGCAGGATGCCTGCAAGCGGTTCGTGGCGTTGTCGCAGCCGCGGGTGGACGGGGCGGGGCTGGCCGAGTACTCGATGACGTTGGACCCGGAGGGCAGGGCGGTGCTGGAGGCGGCGTTGGGTCCGCTGTCGGCGCCGAGGCCGCTGGACGGGGAGCGGGATCTGCGTTCGAGCGACCGGCGGCGTGGTGAGGCGTTGGTGACCCTGGTGCGGCAGGCGGTGGCCTCGGGCACGGTGGCGCCCAAGAGCACCAAGGCGCAGCTGTTCGTCACCGTCGACTACGACACGCTGCGGGGCGGGTTGACCGGGGCCGGGGCGACGGTCGGCGGGGTGGATGCCGGGAGCCTGGTCGCGCCGGAGACGGTGCGGCGCCTGGCCTGCGACGCCGGCGTGATCCCGGTGGTCCTGGGTGGTGCCGGCGAGGTGTTGGACTTCGGGCGGGCGGTGCGGCTGTTCACGGCGGCGCAGACCAGGCGGCTGTGGCTGCGCGACGGCGGCTGCACGTATCCGGGCTGTGGGATGCCGGCGCAGTGGGCCGATGCGCATCACTTCCTGCACTGGGCGGACGGCGGAGCCAGCGACCTGGCCAACGCCGCCTTGTTGTGCCAGCGGCACCACACGATCGTGCACACCCGCCGCTACGCCGGGCGCCTGGTCCAGGACGAGGGCGGCACCCGGGTGCAGTGGGACCTCACCCGCGGCTCCTACGACCAGCTCCTCGCGGTCCGCGCCGCCCGAGAACCAGCGTGACCCCGCCCCACACCCCGCCGGTCACGGCGGGGTCATGGCCATGCGCGGACACGACGTCCCCACCATGGTCGGCGGAGATGACAGCGCTTCCCGAGCGCGACCCGGACGAGCCCTGCCGCCCCAGCGGGCCGGGCCACAGCGGACCAGGCCCATGCAGCCGGCGGCCCTGCTCTGGCGGTCGCCTCCGAGCGCGACCCGGACGAGCCCTGCCGCCCCAGCGGGCCAGCCCGCGGCCGGCGGCATTGGACTGGGCAGCGACTCCCCGTCTGCAGGACGGATTTCCGTTGCCAGCCGCGGGCGCGCGGTTTCCGCCGGCTCGCACGCCGGTCACCGCTTCGCTGAGCCCTTGACCCGCTGGCCGCGTCGCGTTGGCGCTTCGGTTGGGCGGCAGCGGTATCGGCGTCGTCCATCCACAGCAGTCATGGGCCGGATCAGTCATCCACAGATGCTGCGGTGCCCGCACGTCGCTGCCGGCCGCTGTCGGTGCCCGCGAATAGGGTCGTGGCACGACCTTGAGACGACCGTCGACGCGATCCGGGAGGAGGTTCCGATGGAGGTCACCCGAGCCCTGTCCCTCGGCCGCCGACTCCTGCGCGAGCACGGACTCGACGACTGGACGATCGTCGCCGACCGGGCCAAGACCAGGGCCGGCGTCTGCCGCTTCGCTCGTCGCCAGATCGGCATCAGCGCCCCGATCACGACGCTGCACGAGGAGTCCGAGGTCCTCGACACGATCCTGCACGAGATCGCCCACGCCCTCGTCGGCCCGCAGCACGGGCACGACAGCGTCTGGCGGGCGAAGGCCCGCGAGATCGGCTGCACGGGGGACCGGTGCGTGTCGTCAGAGGCGCCGCGCGTGCCGGGCGACTGGATCGGGCGATGCCCAGCCGGGCACGAGAAGACTCGGCACCGGGCGCCCACCCGCCTGCTGTCCTGCGGCAGGTGCTCGCGCTCCTTCGACGCCCGGCACCTGTTCAGCTGGACCTATCGCGGGCGCCGCGCGCCCTTGCCGCCCGCCTACACCGCCCAGCTCGCCGCGCTGGCCGCGACCCAGCGCACCGTGAGCCCGAACCGTCCGGCTCCCATGGTCGGTGACCTCGTCGAGGTGGCGTTCGACGGCCCGTGGCGAGGTCAGACCGGCGAGGTCGAGCTGGTCGGGGCCGTCCGCTGCCAGGTGCGGCTGCCCGACGGGCTCGTGAGCCTGCCCCTCGAGGCCGTCCGCGTGCTGCCGGCCGCCGCCGCGCGGTGGACCGACAGCTTCGCCTGAGCGGCGATTGAGGCGCTGCCGTGCCAGCTGTCGGTGAGCACGGTCACCCCGAAAGCGGTTGGGAGGCCTCGCTGGCCACTGGGAGACTGGGGTGATGAGCGACGATGCCTCGCGTCACGAGCACGTGCGCGTCCCCGCCGACGCTGTGGACGTCTCCGCTCGCGACGGAAGCGCCGGCTCGGCGACGGAGCGCGCGGCCGCCACCCTCGACGGTTACGAGCACTGGCGTCCGCCGACGCAGGACGTCGAGCGCGCCTTCGTCCTCGCGGGCGGCGGGGCGACCGGCATCGCGTGGGAGGCCGGCATCATCATCGGTCTCCGTGACGGCGGCGTCGACGTCCGCGACGCCGACACCATGATCGGCACGTCCGCCGGCTCGATGGTCGCCGCCCACCTGCGCGTCGGCACCGACGAGGGCAACGCGTTCGCCCGGATCCAGGAGGGGGCACCCCTGGCGAGCTACGGGCGACTCGGTCCGTCGGATGCCGCCCGCTACATCCGTGCTCGGGTGCGGCTCGATCCGCGTGAAGGTCGGGCACTCGTCGGCCGGGCGGCCCTCAACGCCCGCACGTCGAGCGAGGAGGAGTGGCTGGGGGCCATCGGGCTGGGCCTCATCGGCAAACCGTGGCCCGAGGGCCGCCTCCTCATCACCGCGGTCGACGCGGCGACCGGAACCTCGGTCGTCTTCGACGACACCAGCGGGGTCCCTCTCGAGCGAGCGGTGGCAGCGAGCTGTGCGGTGCCGGGCGTGTTCCCTGCGGTCGAGATCGGCGGCCGCCGCTACGTCGACGGCGGGCTGCGGAGCATCGCCAACATCGACCTCGCCGCCGGTCACCGCCGCGTCCTCAGCCTCGCGCCGTACCCCGTCGCCACCCACCTGCGGGACCTGCCCCCGGTCCAGCTGCGCACGCTGAAGCCCCGCGCCAAGACCTTCCTCGTCGTCCCGGACGCCAAGGATCTCTGGGCCATGGGTGCCAACCCGCTGGACATGAGCCGCGGTGTCGGCACCTTCGAGACCGCCAAGGCGCACGGCCTGCGGATCGCCGACCGCGTCGCCGAGGTCTGGAACGACTGACGGGCCCAGCCCGGCCCCGTGTCCGCCGGCGCACCGGTCTCAGCCATTCACCCAGGCCTGGGGGCATCTCGAGCGCGGGCAGCGGCCGTGACCGGGCCGAAGGCCGTATCTGCGGGCGGGCTGGGGCCTCCTCACTGGTGAACCCACCCGTGCGCCACGCACCCGAAGGACCGCCATGGCCGTGCTCGAGACGCTCCCGCTGATCCGGCTGCCCGACTCGTGGCCGCTCCCGGTCGTCGCGACCCTGTGCATGGCGGCTCTCGCCGCCCTCGACCTCCTCGGGGCCATCGCCGCCAAGGAGTGGGCCGAGAGGCAGAGCACCCTGGCCCTCGGGCTCGGCGCGCTGGCGTTCGTCGTCCTGTTCTGGGTGTACGCCTCGTCCTTGCAGTACGCCGAGCTGGCCGTGGTGACGATGGGCTGGATCGTCCTGCTCCAGGTGGGCATCGTCCTCGTCGACCGGCTCCACTACGGCGCCACGCTGCCCGCCGGCAAGATGGCGGCCATCGTCGTCATCCTCGCCGCCCAGGGCTACCTGCTGCTCGCGCCCAGCACGCCGCAGGCCTGACCGTCCGGCCCGCGACGGCTGCCATCGCGACGCCGGTCCGACCGAAGGACCGAGCGCACCTCTCGTGGTCGCCGCCGTCACATCCGACCCCACCTCCGCCGGCCACACCGGTGGATACGCTCGGGGCGAAGGAGGCGACGATGACGTCCAGCCACGACCACGCGGCCCACGGCCGTGCCACGGCATCCCACATCTCGCTCGTCGAGCGGTATGCCGCGCACAACTACCACCCGCTGCCCGTGGTCCTCACCCACGGCGACGGCGCCTGGGTCACCGACGTGGAGGGCCGCCGCTACCTCGACTGCCTCGCCGGCTACTCCGCGCTGAACTTCGGCCACGGACATCCGCGCCTCCTCGCCCGCGCGCAGGAGCAGCTCGGGCGGCTGACGCTGACGAGCCGCGCCTTCCACAACGACCAGCTCGGGCCGTTCGTCGAGGCGCTCGCCACGCTGACCGGCAAGGACATGGTCCTGCCGATGAACACCGGCGCCGAGGCCGTCGAGACAGCGCTCAAGGTGAGCCGCAAGTGGGGCTACCGCGTCAAGGGCGTTCCCGACAACGAGGCGAACGTCGTCGTCATGGAGGGCAACTTCCACGGCCGCACGACGACCATCGTCAGCTTCTCCGACGACAAGGTGGCACACGACGAGTACGGGCCGTACACACCGGGATTCCGCACCGTCACCTACGGCGATGCCGATGCCCTGCGCGCCGCGGTCGACGACGCGACGGTCGCCGTCCTGCTCGAGCCGGTGCAGGGGGAGGGCGGCGTCGTGATCCCGCCGGAGGGCTACCTCCGCGACGTCAGGGCGATCTGCGACGAGGCGGGTGCGCTCATGGTCGCCGACGAGATCCAGAGCGGCCTCGCGCGCACGGGTCGCACCTTCGCGTGCGACCACGAGGACGTCGTGCCGGACGTCTACGTCCTCGGCAAGGCGCTCGGCGGCGGCCTCTACCCCGTCTCCGCCATCACCGCCGACCGCGAGGTCCTCGAGGTCATCACGCCGGGGTCGCACGGCTCCACGTTCGGCGGGAACCCGCTCGCGGCGGCCATCGGCCACGAGGTCGTGACGATGCTCGCCGAGGGCGACCTCCAGCGGCGCGCCGCCCACCTCGGCCGCGTCCTCGAGGAAGGTCTCGCACCGCTCGTCGGCCCGGGCGCAGGGCTCCGGGCGGTCCGCGTCCGCGGGCTCTGGGCAGGGCTCGACATCGAGCCCGGCGGACCGAGCGGGCGTGCGCTGTCCTTGCGGCTCATGGCGCGCGGCATCCTCGCCAAGGAGACCCAGGGGTCGACAGTCCGCCTCGCCCCACCGCTCGTCGTCACCGAGGACGAGGTCGCTCTCCTCGTCGACGCCGTGGTCGGCGCGCTCGCCGAGGACCGCTGACGCGAGCACTCCGCGGGGCTCGTTTGCGTTCCCCGCCCGGATCGCCGGAAGCGGCCGGAAGTGGCCGCATGCCACTGCCGGATGCCGGTGCCGCAATCCGGTGCCGAGGATGTCGGCCGGATGCCGTCAGCGGGCGTCGGAGGCGGCCCGCACCCGGTTCGCGTTCCGGGTGATCTCCTCGACGATCTCGCCACGTCGGGGCCCGGGAAGGTCGTGAGCCATGTCGGGGAACATGACGAGCCGTGACCCGGGCACCGCTCGCGCCGTGGCGATGCCGCCGCTCGGCATGACGAGCTGGTCGAGCAGGCCGTGGACGACGAGGGTCGGCACGCGCACCTCGCGCAGTCCGGGCGTGCGGTCGGGGCTTGCCTGGATCGCGAGCAGCTGGCGGATCGTGCCCAACGGGTTGATGTTGCGGGCCAGGGCCATCCGCACCATCACGGTGATCTCGTCCTCGTCGAAGTGCGGCCCGGCGATGAGCCGGAACCCCTCGACGCCGCGCCGCTCCGCCTCAGCCGGGTCCTCGGGTCGCGGCGCCGTCATCGACACGGCCATCGTCGGGAGCAGCCGGGGCGCGACCGCCCCGTGCCGGCGGTTGCCCGTGTTGGACATGATCGAGCAGAGGCTGAGCACCCGCTCGGGGTGGTCGATGGTCAGCTGCTGGGCGATCATCCCGCCCATCGACACGCCGACGACGTGGGCGGCTCGCACGCCGAGGTGGTCCAGCAGCGCGACGGCATCCGCAGCCATGTCCGAGAGCAGGTAGTCCGCCTGGGCGTACCGGCGGTGCGCGAACGCCTTGAACAGCGCGGCCCGGGTCGGCACCGGAGCGTCCGTCTTCGTCGACAGCCCGATGTCGCGGTTGTCCATCCGGACGACCCGGAAGCCGCGGGCGACGAGGCCGTCGACGACGTCGCTGGGCCAGGCCACGAGCTGGGCACCGAGGCCCATGACGAGGAGCATCGGCTCGCCGTCGTCGGGTCCGTCCACCTCGTACTCGATCGTCACGTCCCCGAGCTGCGCGCTGGTCATGACGTGAGTCTGGCACCCCGGGGGGACACGACGGAGGCGACTCGGGCCCCGTTAGGGTGTTCGCGTGATCGCCCCCGTGTCGTATGCCGTGGTGGCACTCTCGACCGTGCTCTTCGTCGTGGCGGTCTACTACGCCGTCCGGGACAAGCTCATCGACGACAAGCTCCTGGCCGTCGCGGCGCTCGTCGAGGTCGGCCTCATCGTGCAGCTCGTCGCAGGCCTCGTCGGGCTCGGCGAGATCGGCGACAGCACCGAGAAGGCGACGTTCGTGGCCTACCTCGTGTCCCTGCCGGTCATCCCCATCGGCACGGTGCTCCTGGCGATCAAGGAGAAGTCCCGGTGGGCGATGGGCTCGCTCGCCGTCGGTGCCTTCGCCGTGGCGGTCATGACCGCGCGGTGCCTCCAGATCTGGATGACGTATGCCTGACACCAGCCGCCGGGCCCTGAACGGTCCGGGCGTCGTGCTCGTCGTGGTCTACGGCGTGCTCGCCCTGGCGGCGACCGGCCGCTCGGTCCTGCAGATCACGACCGCCTTCGGCGAGGCGCCGCTGGCCTACTCGCTCTCCGCGCTGGCGGCCGCGGTCTACATCCTCGCGACGTGGTGCCTGGCCCGCGGGGGACGGTGGGTGCGCGTCGGAGTCGTCGCGTGTGCCTTCGAGCTCGTCGGTGTCATCGTCGTCGGTGCAGCGTCCTTCCTCGTCCCGGAGGCGTTCCCGGACCGGACGGTGTGGTCGCAGTGCGGCCGGGGCTACGGTTTCGTGCCGCTCGTGCTGCCGGTCCTGGGGCTGCTGTGGTTCCGCCACGTCGACCGCGAGGCCTCCGCCGAGGAGGCCAGGGTCGAGGCGGCGTCCGGCCCCCCGGTCTGAGGCCGAGGACCCGCGCCGGGCTCAGTCCTGCACGGGCTCGAGGACGAGCACGGGGATGACCCGTTCGGTCCTGGTCTGGTAGTCGGCGTAGGGCGGGTACGCGGCGACGCAGCGCTCCCACCACTCGTCGCGCTCGGCACCCGTGACCTCGCGGGCCACGGCCTCCCACGTGGTCGTCCCGTCCTGGACGCTGATGCGCGGGTTCGCCCGCAGGTTCGCGTACCACTTGGGGTGCTCGCGGGCGCCACCCATGCTCGCCACCGCCGCGTAGACGCCGTCGTGCTCGACGCGCATGAGCGGCACCTTGCGGATCGCCCCGGTCTTCGCGCCGCGCATCGTCAGCATGACCACCGGGCGGCTCATCACCGACACCGACCTCGTGTCCCCGGTCGCCTCGATCCTCTCGACCTGCTTGCGGACCCAGGTCGAGGGGCTGGGGACGTACTCGCTGTCGCTCACGGGCTCTCCTCGGGTGACGGCTGTCGATACGGGGGCGGCGAGGCGGTGTCGCCCCGCCACCGTCAACTCACTTGTCGCTCGAGCTCTTCCACAGGTTGATGCCGGCGTCGACGGCGTGCCGGTCGATCTTGCGCAGCTCCTCGTCGGTGAACCTGAGGTTCTTCACCGCGTCGAGGTTGTCGTCGAGCTGGGCTACGGACGAGGCTCCGATGAGCACCGACGTGATCCGGTCGTCCCGCAGCAGCCAGGCCAGGGCCATCTGCGCGAGGGACTGCCCCCGGGCCCTCGCCATCCGGTCCAGCGCTCGCACGTGCTTGAGCGAGGACTCGGTGAGCAGCGACGGGTCGAGCGACTTGCCCTGTGCCGCACGGGATCCCTCCGGGATGCCCTTGAGGTACTTGCTCGTGAGCATCCCCTGCGCGAGCGGCGAGAACGCGATGCACCCGACGCCCTCGACGCCGAGCACGTCGAGGAGGTCCTCCTCGACCCAGCGGTTGAGCATCGAGTACGACGGCTGGTGGATGAGCAGGGGCGTGCCCATCGCGCGCAGGATCTCGACCGCCTCGCGGGTGCGTTCGCCCGAGTACGAGGAGATGCCGACGTAGAGGGCCTTGCCCGCCCGTACGAGCGCGTCGAGCGCGCCCATCGTCTCCTCGAGCGGCGTCGTCTCGTCGAAGCGGTGGCTGTAGAAGATGTCGACGTAGTCCAGTCCCATCCGTTGCAGCGACTGGTCGCAGGACGCAGTGATGTACTTCCGCGATCCGCCGCCCTGCCCGTAGGGGCCCGGCCACATGTCGTAGCCGGCCTTGGAGGAGATGACCAGCTCGTCGCGGTACGGCCGGAAGTCACGGGCGAACAGCGTGCCGAAGTTCCGCTCGGCCGCGCCGTAGGGCGGCCCGTAGTTGTTCGCGAGGTCGAAGTGCGTCACGCCGCGGTCGAACGCCCGGCGCAGCGTCGCCTGCTGGCGCTCGAGCGGCACGTCGTCGCCGAAGTTGTGCCAGAGGCCGAGGGACACGGCGGGCAGGTCGAGCCCGGAGCGCCCGACGCGGCGGTACGGCATCCCGGCGCGGTAGCGGCCCGGGGCCGCCTTGTACTCGTCAGCGTGGAAGGTCATGCCCCCCATCTTGCCGCCGACCGGTCGGTGAGACGGGCGGAGGAGGGTGGTGACCGGCGTCCGGGCTCGTCGTATCCTCGGCACAGGTCATGAGCGCCAGCGCCAAGCCCCGGCTCGCTGGCCGGCAACCCTCCTACCGCGGTGGGGTGCCCCGGGTGAGGACCTGGCGAGCGGCACCCGCCGCTCGCAAGCGCGGGACACGCCACTCCGGATGCCCCGCAACGGACCGTATGCCGTGTGCCGGGCCATGCTCCCGGCGCACCCGAGAGCTGGGAGACTGACCATGACCGACCCCTCGCAGTGGGGCTTCGAGACCCGCCAGGTGCACGCCGGGCAGGTGCCCGACAGTGCAACCGGTGCGCGCGCCCTGCCGATCTACCAGACGACGTCGTACGTGTTCAACGACACGACGCACGCGGCAAACCTGTTCGCGCTCAAGGAGTTCGGGAACATCTACACCCGGATCATGAACCCGACGCAGGATGCCGTCGAGCAGCGGGTCGCCGCGCTCGAGGGTGGCGTCGGGGCGCTGCTCGTCGCGTCCGGGCAGGCCGCGACGACGATCGGCCTGCTCAACATCGCGGAGGCCGGTGACCACATCGTCGCGAGCTCGGCCCTCTACGGCGGCACGGTCAACCTCCTGAAGTACACCTTCCCCAAGCTCGGGATCCAGGTGTCCTTCGTCGACGACCAGGCCGACCTCGACGCGTGGCGGGCGGCGGTGCGCCCCACCACGAAGGCGCTCTTCGCCGAGACGATCGCCAACCCCAAGGCCGAGGTGCTCGACATCGCCGGGGTCGCCGGCGTGGCGCACGACGTGGGCGTGCCCCTCGTCGTCGACAACACGATCGCGACGCCCTACCTCATCCGCCCGTTCGAGCACGGTGCGGACGTCGTCATCCACTCGGCGACGAAGTACCTCGGCGGCCACGGCACGTCGATCGCCGGTGTCATCGTCGACGGCGGCACCTTCGACTACGGCAGGGACCCCGAGAAGTACCCGAACTACAACACGCCCGAGGAGAGCTACCACGGGCTGGTGTTCGCGCGGGACCTCGGCGTGGACGGCATCCTCGGCGCCAACCTCGCGTACATCCTCAAGGCGCGCGTCCAGCTGCTGCGCGACCTCGGCTCGGCCATCTCGCCGTTCAACGCGTTCCTCATCGGGCAGGGGCTGGAGACGCTCAGCCTGCGCGTCGAGCGGCACGTCGAGAACGCCCGCACGGTCGCGACGTACCTCTCCGAGCACCCCCAGGTGGAGGCCGTGCGCTGGGCCTCGCTCGACGGCCAGCCCGGCAAGGAGCTCGCCGACCGGTACGCCCCGAAGGGCGCGGGGGCGGTGCTCGCGTTCGAGATCCGCGGCGGCCTCGAGGCCGGCCAGCGGTTCGTCGAGGGACTGTCGCTGCACAGCCACGTCGCGAACATCGGCGACGTGCGCTCGCTCGCGATCCACCCGGCATCCACGACCCACAGCCAGGGCGGCGACGAGGACCGCCTCGCGGCCGGCGTCACCCCCGGCCTGGTGCGCCTCGCGGTCGGCATCGAGTCGGTCGAGGACATCCTCGCCGACCTCGACGCCGGGTTCGCGGCGGCGCAGGGCGCGGGGGCCTCGTCCGACGGGGACCTCGGCGCCGAGCAGCCGGCCGACCTCGCGGGTGCCACCGCGGGCTGAGCCGGGGCCTACGGCATCCGGATCAGGTGGTGCTGGTGGTCGGGTCGGTCGTCGTGCCGGCCTGACCACCAGCGAGGTCGGCGTAGGAGGAGCGGTCCCACCGGTGCGCGAAGTTGGGGTCGGGCGTGCGCCACCCCGCGCCGTAGAGCCGCTCGAGGTAGACCTCGGGCTGCGCGGGAATGAGGCAGTCGACCCCGAGCAGCGGGGCGCTGCTCGGCGGGTACATCGTCGACCGGTCGAGCGCCCCCCGGGTGCCGGGGTACCAGGAGATCGCGTCCCCCTCGAACAGGCCGACGAAGACGTCGACGTGCTTGCCGCGGCCCCCGCGTCCGATCTGCCGGTGGGCCGACCAGGTGCCGCGCACCGAGAAGCCCCTGGCCTCGAGGTGGGCGGCCACGAGCGCCAGCCCGTCGGCGAGGGTGGCGGCTTCGTGGGGCTCGAAGCCGACGATGAGGTCGAGGTCGTCGTCGTGGGGGATCAGGGCCTGGTCCCTGACCACCGACAGCACGGACCCGAACCCGAAGCACGTGTGCGGCGTGAGGTCCCGCAGCGCCTCGACCACCTCGGCGGCGAACCTGACGTAGGCCTCCTGCTCCTCGGGGGACCAGAAGCGGAACGACCGGCACGGCCCGTGGATCGTCCACAGCAGCTGGCGTGACGGCAGCAGCTCGGCGTTGACGATGGAGCGGAACTCCTTGACGACGTCAGGCGCCAGGTCGGCGGCATCCAGCGCCTTCCGGGCCTGCGGATAGGCACCGCCCAGCACGTGGGTGACGACGGGCACGAGCGCCTGGACGTCGGGGTCGGCGGGTCCGAGGTCGAAGGCGGACACGGCGGCCTTGAGCTCGCGGTGCTGCCGCGCGTTGTCCAGCAGGAGGTGCGTGCGGAAGCGCGTGCGGACGAGCACCTTGAGGTTCTTCGCCCGCACGGCGGTGTCCTTGGCGACGTTGCGCAGGCGCACCTCGGTGAGGTCGACCGGCCGGGGGAAGCGGACCTCCAGCCAGCTGACGTCGTCCTTCCCGGTGTGGACGACGGTCCCCGTCGGGTCGTCCCACGCGAACAACGCGGCCGGGTCGAAGCGCTCACCGTACGTGCCGTACCACGACGACACGCTCACCTCCGCGCCGACGCTGGCGTCGGAGCCGTCGGCCGTGACCAGGCCCAGGGACTGGAGGTGGAGGAACTGCTTGGGCACCTCGAGGCGCAGGCGTCGCACCGGCCCGACCGTGACCGGGACGGTCAGCACGCCGGACGGCGACAGCAGGCCGAGCTCCGGGAACCGCCCGGAGACCTCGGAGACGAGGGCGCGCAGCGGGGCGAGGCGCTCGGCCACCGGTGCCGTGGACGACGAGGTGGCGGATGCCGTCGCGCCCGTTCCCCCGGTCGCCTCGGCGGCCACGTCAGCCCCGGCGGAAGATCGTGCGGGCGACGTAGGCGTCGTCGTGGCGGAACTTCGCGAACCCGAAGCCCTCGACGGCATACGTCACCTCGAACCCGCGCTCGAGGGCGCGGGCCTGGAACGTGGCGGGCAGGACGAACCGGCGGTAGTGCGTGCCGGTCTCCTTGGCGCCCACCTGGTCGCGGACGGTGCGGTACTCGACGGCGAGCACGTCCCCGGGCGAGGTGAGCTCGGCGGCGAGGTCGAGGAACCGCTGCTCCTCGGCGTCGGTGATCGCGTGGACGAAGAAGCGCGCGTAGACGAGGTGCGGGCCCTCGGAGCCCGACAGGCGCTCGACGAGGGCCGGGTCGTCGATCGCCGACCGCAGGAACGTCGCGGACTCGCCCAGCGCGCCGGCGAGGGCCGAGCAGGCCTCGACGGCGGCCTCGGACCCGTCGACGCCGGTGACCTGGTGGCCGTAGCTGGAGAAGAAGATGGAGTCGCGACCGTTGCCGCACCCGAGCTCGATGACGCGGTGCGGGCGCTCGAGCTCACCGGCCACGAAGGTGGCGAACTGCGACGGGAGCGGGCGACGCGTGGTCGCCCGGGAGGCGTAGTACTCGTCCCAGTAGTCCGACCGGTGCTCGGTCGTGGTCGAGCTGTGCGTGGCGACCTCGGTCATGCGTGGAACCCTCCTCGGGGATCGCGCCCTCGCGACCCGTTTGGGGCGTCAATCTAGCGGCACCCGCTGGCAGGCCCGCGCAAGGGCGCAGCGGTGAACGCATGATGAACACCGGACCCGGTGCGGATCCGGGCCGGGTCCGGACCCTGTGGACAACTCGTCGGCCGTGTCGCCGGGCCGACCTACGGTGGGGTCATGAGCAGGCTCCGGATCGACGCGGCGGAGGTCGCCGAGCTGGGGGTGGCGCTCGCCGAGACCGGCGGCGACCTCCTCCTCCTGGGTGACGCCGCGGCGGAGCGCTGGGCGCTCGGGCCCGGTGACACCGGCCCGGCCTTCGAGGAGCTCATCGGCGGCTGGCGACGGGCCCGGCTCGTGCTCGGCGGTGTCCTCGTCGACCTCGGAGAGGCGGCGGTCGACGCCGGCTCGGCCTACGTCGACACCGAGACCGGGGTGTCCCGGTCGATGCTCGGGGGCCCGACGTGAGCGGTCTGCCGCCGCTGCCGGGCGATCCCGCGGCCGTGCGGCTGCTCGCCGACCGGCTCACGTCGTCCGCCCAGCGGCTGGCCGGGCTCGCCGGGCTGCTCGCGAGGCTGCGCGACGGGGCGACGTGGGAGGGTCCGGCGGGCGAGGCCTTCGGCGCGCGCCTGCGCGAGGCGCCCCCGGTGCTCGATGCCGTGGCCCAGCGCCTCGGGGGCGCGGCCGCCCCCTTGCGGGCGCTCGCCACCGCCATGGAGGAGGCGCACGTGGTCATCGGCGCCGCGGTCCGCGACGACGACGACGCCGAGCACGCGTATGCCGTGCTCGAGGACCGCGCGTTCGCCCTCGTCGGCGCGGGGTCCGGCGAGGACGATCCCGACCTGCTGCTCGTCCGACACCTCCAGCGCGAGCAGGCCGAGGCCAGGGCGCTCGCCCGCGCGCGGCACGCGGCGGCGGTCGAGCGCTTCCGCGAGGCGGACCGCCGCTGCGCGCGAGCCCTGGCGGCCCTCTCGGTCGACGGCCTCGCCGACTCCCTGCCCTACCGGGCCCTCGTCGGGGCGAGCGCCGTCGGCCACGGGCTTGCCGGCCTCGGCCCGGTGGCGACCGCCGTCCCGTGGCTCCGCCCGCTCGCCGCGGTGGGCGAGGGCGTGGGGCTGGGCGCCGACACCGGGCTCCTCCTGGGCTACGGGGAGGGGGATGCCGCGGCCCTCGCCGCCGGGGCGGCACTGGCGGCGACCGGAGCCGGTGGCGGTGTCCTGCGGCGCGGCGCCGTCGAGGGAGCCCGGCGCTCCTCGACCGGGGTCACCGTGACGAGGCGCCTGACCGCCCAGGAGCGGTTGCGGCTCGGCGCCGTGGCCGAGGTCAGGCAGCGGCGCGACGACCTGAGGCAGAGGTTCGCGGCGGTGCCCGACCGCGGCACCCCGAGCGCCCTCATCGGCGGCCCGCCCGTGCGTCCAGCCCGGGCGGCGTCGGCGACGGGCGGAGCCGGAGGGGTGCGCGCGTCGGTGAGCGCCACGGCGGGGAGGGCGCGGGCGCTGGCCGGCGCCCGCGCGGACGCCGCGTTCCGCGACGACTGGCGCCTCGCGACGGCCAACGGGCTGTCGGCCCGGCGCATGTACGTCGCCGGAGCGACCCTCGAGGTCGCGACCAGGGTGGGGGAGGGAGCCGTGGGCGCGACCCGGGCCCCGCCGACGCGGCACCGATAACCGGTCGGACCGGCGCCGGCATCGACCTATCCTTGGCGCCATGCGTGCCCAGCCCGTCGACGCGGTCGACCCTGCCCGGCTGCGGTACCCGGAGCACCTCCCGGTCGTCGAGGCGCGCGAGGACATCCTCGCCGCGATCCGTGACCACCAGGTCGTCGTCGTCGCGGGGGAGACGGGGTCCGGCAAGACCACGCAGCTGCCCAAGATGTGCCTCGAGCTCGGCCTGGGGTCGGGCGGCCAGGTCGGTCACACCCAGCCCCGGCGGATCGCCGCGCGCTCGGTCGCCGAGCGCATCGCCGAGGAGCTGCAGGTCCAGCTCGGCGACCTCGTCGGCTACCAGGTGCGCTTCACCGACCACAGCAGCGACGCGACCCGGGTCAAGGTGATGACCGACGGCATCCTGCTCAACGAGATGCAGCGCGACCGCGACCTGCGGCGCTACGACACGATCATCATCGACGAGGCCCACGAGCGGTCCCTCAACATTGACTTCATCCTCGGCTACCTCAAGCAGCTGCTCCCGCGTCGGCCCGACCTCAAGGTCATCGTCACCTCGGCGACCATCGACCCCGACCGGTTCGCCCGGCACTTCGGCACCGACGAGCGCGGCGAGCTGGTCCGCGAGGTCCCCGTCATCGAGGTGTCCGGCCGCACCTACCCCGTCGACGTGCGCTACCGGCCCCTGCTCGAGCTGCACCCCGACGGCCGCCACGTCATCGCCGAGCGCGACCAGGTGACCGGAGTCGTCGAGGCGGTCGAGGAGCTGTGGACCGAGGCGCCACCCAGCCCCGAGGCCACCGACATCCTCGTGTTCTTCTCCGGCGAGCGGGAGATCCGCGACGCCGCCGAGGCGCTCATGGCCCTGAAGCTCCCGAACACCGAGGTCCTGCCGCTCTACGCACGCCTCTCCGCTGCCGAACAGCACCGGGTCTTCCACCGCGGCGGCAGCCGCCGGATCATCCTCGCGACCAACGTCGCCGAGACCTCGCTCACCGTGCCCGGCATCGGCTACGTGGTCGACACCGGCACCGCCCGCATCTCGCGGTACAGCCAGCGCACCAAGGTGCAGCGCCTGCCGATCGAGCCGGTGAGCCGGGCCAGTGCGTCCCAGCGCGCCGGTCGCTGCGGCCGCGTCGCGCCCGGCGTCTGCATCCGCCTCTACTCCGAGGAGGACTTCGAGGCCCGGGCGGAGTTCACCGAGCCGGAGATCCAGCGCACCTCGCTCGCCGCCGTCATCCTGCAGATGACGGCGCTCGGCCTCGGCGACGTCACCCGCTTCCCCTTCGTCGACCCGCCGGACGCCCGCCAGGTGGCCGACGGCGTCCGGCTGCTCGAGGAGCTCGGCGCGTTCGCCATCGGGGACGGGGACCGCGGGAGGCACCGCGGCCGCGGACGGCGGCTCACGGCATCCGGCCGCACCCTCGCCCGACTCCCGCTCGACCCCCGACTCGCGCGGATGGTCGTCGAGGCGGGTCGGCTCGGGTGCACCCGCGAGCTGCTCGTCATCGTCGCGGCCCTGTCGATCCAGGACCCGCGCGAGCGACCCGTCGACAAGGAGGCGCAGGCCGACCAGTCGCACGCGCGGTTCAAGGACGAGCGGTCCGACTTCGCGAGCCTGCACACGCTCTGGCGCTACCTCAAGGACCAGCAGAAGGAGCTGTCGCACAGCGCGTTCCGTCGCATGTGCAAGAACGAGTACCTCCACTACCTGCGCATCCGCGAGTGGCAGGACCTCCACGCCCAGCTGCGCGCCGCCTGCCGGTCGGTTCGCATCGACCCCGATGTCGCCACCTCGGCCCGCGACGCCGAGCCCGACTGGGACACCATCCACAAGGCCCTCCTCGCCGGGCTCCTCTCGCACGTCGGCGTCCGTGACCAGGTGAAGCGGGAGTATGCCGGGGCGCGGGGTGCGCGGTTCGGCATCAGTCCCGGGTCGTCCCTGTTCCGCAAGCAGCCCGACGTCGTCATGTCCGCCGAGCTCGTGGAGACGACCCGGCTGTGGGCCCGCGTCGTCGCGAAGATCGAGCCGGAGTGGGCCGAGGAGGTCGGTGCGCACGTCGTGACGCGCACCGTGAGCGAGCCGCGCTGGAGCCGCAAGGCCGGCGCGGCCGTCGCGACCGAGCGGGTCACGCTCTTCGGGGTGCCGCTCGTGACCGACCGCACGATCCAGTACGCCCGGGTCGACGCCGAGGCCGCCCGCGAGATCTTCATCCGGTCGGCGTTCGTCGAGGGCGACTGGGAGCCCCAGCACGAGTTCTGGACGCGCAACCGCGCGACGCTCGAGCGGGTCGCCGAGCTCGAGGAGCGGGCCCGCCGCCGCGACATCGTCGTCGACGACGAGGTGCTCTTCGCGTTCTACGACGCCCGCATCCCGCCCGACGTGCCCACCGAGCGGCACTTCGACCGCTGGTGGCGCGGCGAGCGGCGGCGCCGGCCGGACCTGCTCACCCTCACCGAGGAGCTGCTCACCTCGGATGCGGGGGAGCAGGTCTCGGCGTCCGACTACCCCCGCACCTGGCGCCAGGGCGACCTCGAGCTCGACGTGACCTACCAGTTCTCGCCCGGGGAGGCCGCCGACGGTGTCACGGTGCACGTGCCCGTCGCGGTGCTCAACCGGGTGACGTCCGACGGCTTCGACTGGCAGGTGCCGGGGCTGCGCGAGGACCTCGCCGTCGCCCTGCTCAAGTCGCTGCCCAAGACCACCCGCCGCCACTTCGTGCCCACGCCGGACCACGCCACCGGGGCCCTCGCCGAGGCCGACCCGTCGCGGGGCCGGCTCACCGACGAGCTGGCCCGGGTGCTGCACGGGCAGACCGGCATCCGCATCCCGCCGGACGAGTGGGACGTCACGCGCGTGCCCGACCACCTGCGGGTCACCTTCAGCGTCGACGGCCCCGGAGGCCGGGTCGTCGCGCGCGGCAAGGACCTCGAGGAGCTCAGGGAGCGGTCCGGCGGAGCGGTGCGAGCCGGCATGGCGAAGGCCGGCGCCTCGATCGAGCGCACCGGCCTCACGGCATGGACCGTGGGCACCGTGCCGGAGACGTTCGAGGGGAGGGCCGGCGGCCAGGTGGTCGTCGGCTACCCGGCGCTCGTCGACGACGGTGCCTCGGTCGCCCTGCGGGTGCTGCCCGACCCGGGTGCGGCCGAGGCCGCCCACCGCCGGGGGGTGCGGCGCCTGCTGCTGCTCGGCACGACGGCGCCCTGGAAGCGGGTGCTCGCCCGTCTCACCAACGCCCAGAAGCTCGCCCTGGCCGACAACCCGCACGGGTCGGTGCCGGCCCTCCTCCAGGACTGCCTCGACGCCGCGGTCGACGCGATCGTCGTCGAGCACGTGACGGGGCCGGTGCGCACGGGGGAGGCGTATGCCGCGGCCCTCGCCGCCGTGCGGACCCACGCCGCGACCCGGGTCGTCGCCGTCGTCGAGGCGGTCGAGCCGGTGCTCGCGCTCGCGGCGGGGGTGCGCCGGACCCTCGAGGCGCTGGAGCGCGGGGCCGCGTCGGCCCGCACCGCGGCGACCCGCGCCGACGTGCGGGCCCAGCTCGACAGCCTCGTGCGCCCGGGGTTCGTCGCAGCGACCGGGGTGGCCCGGCTTCGCGACGTCCAGCGCTACCTGCGGGCCATGGAGCACCGCCTGGAGCGAGCGGCGACGAACGCGCGCGAGGGCATCCTGCAGGAGCAGGTCGACGGCGTCGAGACTGCGTACGCCGACCTCCTCGAGTCGTTGCCGGCCACCCGTCGGGGCGCGGCCGACGTGACGGACATCGGCTGGATGGTGGAGGAGCTGCGGGTGAGCCTGTTCGCGCAGTCGCTCGGCACGGCCCACCCGGTCTCGGAGAAGAGGGTGCGCAACGCCATCGCCGCAGTCGCGGCCGGGAGTCGCTAGGGGGAGCCGGCGGGGTCCCGGATGCGTGCCCTCACCGGGGAATCCTGCGGGGGTGGGCACGCGTTGACCGGACACGAGCTCCACCCCCTGAAAGGCTGTGCCGTGCAGAACCCCTCCGCGCTCTACCGCTTCGAGACCGACGCCGACCTGACGCAGCCGCGCCCAGGCGTCCTCGTCGTGGCCCTCGGCGCGTTCATCGACGCCGGCCACATCCAGTCCGTTCTCGGTGGGCACCTGCTCGAGACGGGAGACCCCGAGGTCGTCGCGTCCTTCGACGTCGACCAGCTCCTCGACTACCGCGGGCGCCGCCCGGCGATGGTCTTCGACTCCAACCGCTGGGTCGAGTACGACGACCCGACGATGCTCCTGCACCGGCTCACCGACCGCGACGGGCAGACGTACTACCTGCTCAGCGGGCCCGAGCCCGACTACCAGTGGGAGCGCGTCGTCGAGGCCGTGCGCGAGCTCGTCGTGCGGCTCGGGATCACCCTCGTCGTCCACACGCACGGCATCCCGATGGCCGTCCCCCACACCCGTCCCGTGGGGATGACGGCGCACGCCACCGACCCCGCACTCATCGGCGACGCCGCGTCGCCCTTCGGCCGGGTGCAGGTGCCGGGGTCCATCGGCGCGCTCCTCGAGCTGCGGCTCGGCGAGGCCGGGCACGAGGCCGTCGGGTTCGCGATCCACGTGCCGCACTACCTCGCCGCCTCCGAGTGGGCCGAGGGCGCCCTGGCCTCGCTCAACGCGATCGTCGACGTCACCGGGCTGAACCTGCCCAACGACGACCTCGTCACCCGGGCCCGGATGAACCAGCAGGCCATCGCCTCCGAGGTCGCCGACAACGCCGAGGCGCGGGCGGTCGTGCACGCGCTCGAGCAGCAGTACGACGCGTTCGTCGAGGGCCGGCAGCGCCCGAGCCTGCTCGCGACGGAGGCGTCGCAGATCCCCTCGGCCGACGAGCTCGGCGCCGACTTCGAGAACTTCCTGCGCACGGTCGCCGACGACGAGACCTCCTGACCGCGCGCGGCGCCCGCCGCACGAGGAGCACTCGCCACCTCAGTCCTTGGCGTCCGACCAGCGGGCGATGACCGAGGTGTCCGAGACGAACCGCACCGGGGCACCGCCGGCCCACCGCCGCGATGCGTCCTCGAGCGCCCGGTCCACCCGGGCCGCCACCTCGGACGCGTGCTCGACGGGGGCGTGGACCAGCAGCTCGTCGTGGAGGCACAGCACGACCTCGGCCCCCAGGTCCCGGGTCGTCGCCCGTACCGTCGCCGCCCACGCCTTGAACAGCTCGGCCGCGGCCCCCTGGATGATCGCGTTGCGCGCGAACCGCCCTCGGGCGGAGTCGAGCGCGGGGTCGGTGCCCACGGGGCTCCCGGTGAGGAACCGCCCGGTCGGGACGAGCCGACCGCCGTAGGTCCGGAGCGGCTCGCCCCGCCGCCCGGCGGCGTACGCACGGTCGAGCAGGGCCATGGCGACCGGGTACGCGCGCTCGAGGCCCTCCAGCGCCTGCCCGGCGGCGCCGCTGCGCTGGCCGTACATCGCCGCGAGCACCGCGACCTTGGCGACCGGCCGGTCGACGCCCAGGCGCTGGGCGACGGGGGCGTAGAGGTCGTCGGCGCGGGTGGCGGCGGCGAACGCGGCGTCCCCTGACACGACGGCCAGCACCCGCGGCTCGATCTGGCCGAGGTCGGCGCGCACCAGCACGTGACCCGGGTGGGCGGCGACCCCGGGGCGCAGCGCGGCCGGGAGGTTGTGGAGGCCGTTCTCGGCGGTCATCCGGCCGGCCGCGCCGTCGCACGCGGTCCACCGCCCGCGCAGGCGGTCGTCGGGGCCGACGTTGGCGTCGAGCCACCGGTAGCCGTACGTCGTCGCGATCCGCTCGTCGCGCCGCCAGTCGAGGAGCGCGTCGACGAGGGGGTGGACCGTCCGGTAGGGCTCGAGCACCCACTTGCGGGTGTTGGGCACGTCGACGCCCACCGCGGACAGCAGCTCGCGCACCTGGGCGGGGTTGCGCAGGTCGGTCGACTCCCGCCCGGGGGCGTGCCGCAGGACGAGGGCGTCGCGGGCGCGCCGGGAGGCGGCCTCCTCGGCATCCGTGGCGGGTCGTGGCCCGGCGGCTGCGGCGACGAGCTCCTCGGTGCGGGCGCGGTCGAGCGGCAGGCCGTCCCGCCGCAGCTCGAGGCACAGCACCGCCGCCGCCGACTCCGAGTGCACCGTGCCGACGAGGCGCACCGACGTGGCCGCCGCCGCGTCGTGCTGCAGTCCGCCGGTCTCCAGGGCCGCCCGCGCCCACTCCTCGAGGTGTCGCGGCTCCCGCAGCCACTCCTCGTGGTCGCCGCGCAGGTGGCCGTCGGCGTCGAGGAGGGCATCGGGGTCGGTGGGCCCGCGTCCCGACACGAGCTCGAACAGGTCGCCCGTCGGTGGGGCGGGCACCGAGTCGACGGGGATGCCGTGCGCGGCCGCCCAGCACCGGCCGGCGGTCGCGCTCCAGCCGCCGTGGAGGAGGCGGTGGGTCTCGGCGACGTCCCACGCGCGGGCGACGGCGACCCCGGCGGCGACGAGGGGCGCGGCGGCGTCCTCGGCGGACCACCACACCCAGCGCGGCGACCGCTCGGCCTCGAGGACGCGCGCCGCCTCCACCGCCTCGTCCAGGGGCAGGGTGGTGACGACGTCCTCATGGAGGAGCACGGCATACCGGGCACCGTGCCCGGGCGGCGTCACGGCGAACGCCGCGACGGCTCCGGGGATCATGTCGACGAGCGTAGGGGCGGGGTGCGTCAGGGTCGTCGACGACCGGGTCGCGGGGGACGCCGGCGGCCGCGCGGGGTCGGGCCGAGCCGGGTGCACGCAGGTCCGTGACGGGCTGTGCGTGCGACCGGGAAGGGCCCTCCGACGTGGCAGGATGACGAGTCGAGCGTCGGCCGCACGGGCCGGGGCACGACCGTTCGAGGAGGACGACGTGGGTTTTCCCGGCATCGGTGGGGGTCGCACGGGCCAGGCGGTCCAGGACGTCAAGACCGCCCTCGAGCAGGCGCAGGAGGGCCCCCGTGACGAGGGGGTGCTCGGCAACCAGTCGACACGGCTCGTGCAGAACATCCTCGACCTCGGCATCGACGGCAAGGGCTTCTTCGAGTCCGCCGAGCACGTCGCCGACGAGGCCCTGCGGGCGCACGGCGGCGACGTCGAGGCCGCGGTCGACGCCATCGTGCGCAACCACATCCTCAAGGGCGGTGCGTCGGGGTTCGTGACGAGCCTCGGCGGGTTCATCACGCTGCCCATCGCCCTGCCCGTCAACCTCCTGGGCTTCTACCTCCTCGCGACGCGGATGACCGCGGCCGTCGCCAGGGTGCGCGGGCACGACATCCGGTCCGAGCAGATCCGCACCGCGGTGCTCCTGACCCTCGTCGGGGCCGAGGCCGACGACCTGCTCCGCAAGGCCAACATGGTCGTCCCGGGGGGCACCCTCTCCAACCTCGCCGCACAGCGCCTGCCCGGCCCGGCCCTCATGGTCGTCCAGAAGGCGATCGGCTTCCGGCTGCTCGCCCAGGTCGGCAAGAGCACCTTCGCCCGTCTCGGGCGGCTCGTGCCCGTCATCGGCGGCGCCATCGGTGGCGGGCTGGACGCGTACATGCTCCACCGGTTCTCGATGAACGCGAAGCGGCAGTTCCCGACGGCCGTCCCGACCGCCGCGCAGCTGGAGCCGGGTCAGGCCGGCTGATCCCGGTCCGGTCCACGCCCGAGCCAGGCCCGACGACGCCTACCCGCCCGGTCGCCGAGGGCCACGGCCGGGAACGGAAGTCGTCGCTCGAGCGTCGTTCGTTGAGCAAGATCGGCCGGACCACGGCCACGTACCGCCCAGGAGGACCAGATGCCATCGTTCGCCCGCCTCGCCTCGGTCGGGGCCATCCTCAAGGCCGTCGTCCCTGCGCTGCGTCCGGGCGGCCCCTCGCTCGGTGAGCGGGCCGGCGCCGTGCCGCGCCTCGTGCGCGCCACGTGGAGCGGTGAGTACACCGGGGTCACCAAGGGCCGCCTCGCGCTGATGCTCGCCGCCGCGGGCTACATCGCCTCGCCGGTCGACCTCATCCCCGAGGCGGTCTTCCCGATCCTCGGCGTCGCCGACGACGCGATGGTGCTCAGCTGGCTCGCGTCGCGTTTCGTCGAGGAGACCGAGAACTTCCTGGAGTGGGAGCGGGCGAAGGCCGGGATGCCGTCCACCGGCGGCTCGGGCACGTCCAGCGCCTACGGACACCTCCGGCTCCGTCCGGCCCCACGAACGGCGGCCAGCCGTCCGCCCGCACGCAGACGGTCCGCGGGGACGTCGTCTCCTGAGCGCCGGGGTCGACGAGGTCGACGCCACACCCGCGAGGCCCGCGCCCCGGTCGTCCACAGGCGGCCGGGGCGCTGTCGTCCGTCCACAGATCTCCACCGCGTCTGCCGCCGCACCCGTCGTCCCGGGAGCGTGGGTGCATGACAGCAGACATCACGCTCCGAGGCCCCGGCGACGTCCTCGCCGTCCTGCCCTACCAGCTCGGCTACCACCCGCGGAGCTGCGTCGTCGCGGTCTCCCTCCGGGACCGGCGGGTCGGACTCGTCGCGCGCACCGACCTGCCACCCCCTGAGCACGCGGGCACCGTCGTCGACGCCCTCGTCGGCCCGCTCCTGCGCGACGGGGCCACGTCGGTCATCGTCATCGGGTACGAGGACGAGCCCGACGCGAGCCAGCCCTCGCTCCTCGCGCTCGTCGAGCGGCTGGAACGGGCGGGGGTCGACGTCGTCGACGTCGTCGTCGTGCGCGACGGCCGGCGCTACTCGCCGACCTGCTCGGAGCCGTGCTGTCCCCCCGACGGCGTGGCGCTCCCCGACCCGGCGGACGTGCCGGCCGTCGCGGAGTTCGTCGCGCTCGGGCGTTCTCCGCTGGCGTCCCGCGATGCCGTCGAGGACCTCGTCGAGGCCCTCCCCGGTCACGTCAGGGGAGTGGCGGATGCCGTCGCCCTCCGGTCCCGGATGCCGCGCCGCCGGCGTCGGGCCGCGGTGGCCTGGCGGCTCGTCCTGCGACCCGAGCGGGAGGCCCGTCGCGGTGGTGCCGGCGCAGGGGCCCCCTGGCGGGCGCAGGTGGTGGCCGACGCCGCGGCCGGTCTCGCCGACATCCCGTGGCGGGACGGGCTCGTCGCCTGGCTGGCTCCGGGGGTGCTGCCGCTCTCGGCGGTCGACCGCGACGTCGTGGCGCTGATGCGCACCACGCTGCCGACGTGGGCCGGCATGGGGGTCGCCGTGCCCCAACCGCTCGCGGACCCGCGGGACCTCGACGACGACGCAACCGCGGCGGACCCCGGCGATGCAGCCACCAGGGCCCCCGACGACGACGTCGGCCTCCACGCGCCCGGACGACGAGACAATCCCAACGGGCCCGGACGACGGCACAACCCCAACGGGCCCGGACGACCCTGCGGACCGCCGGAGTGCGGGCGGAGGCGTGGCTCGGCCTCCGAAGGTCGGCCGCCTGCTCGGGCCCCGCGTCGCCGACGAGCGCCGGGCGCTGCTGGAGCGGCTGCTCGTCCTGTGTCGCACGCTCCCCGACGAGTGCCCGGCGGAGGCTGCGGCGGTCTGCACGGTGGCCGCGCACGTCGCCTGGGTCGAGGGGGACGGGGCCCTCGCCCGCGCCGCGATCGACCGCGCCCTCCGGCTGGTGCCGGACTACCGGCTCGCCCTGCTCCTCGAGCGGCTCGTCGATGCCGGGCTACGGCTCCCGCGCCGGCGCGACCCGGGCGACGACGACGGGGAGGTACTGAGCCGGGCCGTCTGACGAGAAGGCATGTGGGTCGCCGGACGAGCGGGTGGTGGGGCGGGGCCGTCGGCTCGCCGGAACCCCGCGACCGGGTGGGTGACCGGGTGGCGGAACGGTCCGGACACGGGGGGAGACGGCTCGGTACGATGGGGGCCGGTCATGAGTCCCAGTGCCAAACCCCGGTTTGCTGGGCGGCAACCCTCCTCGCGGTGGGGTGCCCCGGGTGATGACCCGGCCGCGCCAGTCCGGTGCGGCAAGCGCGAGTCCGAGGAGCACCACGTCATGACGGCCACCCCGACGAGGTCGACCGCAGCGGTCTGGCGCCCGGGAGACCCCGTGGGTGAGCGCCGGTTCGCGGCGATCGGCGACCTCGCCCTGGAACGCGGCGGCGTCCTGCCCGACGTCACGGTGGCCTACGAGACCTGGGGCACCCTGTCGCCCTCCGGCGACAACGCGGTGCTCGTCGAGCACGCCCTCACCGGAGACAGCCACGTCGTCGGCGACATCGGCCCCGGACACCCGTCGCCGGGCTGGTGGCCGAGCCTCATCGGTCCGGGCGCCCCGCTCGACACCGACCGGCTCTTCGTCGTCGCGAGCAACGTCCTCGGCGGCTGCCAAGGGACGACAGGGCCGTCATCGGCCGCGCCCGACGGACGTCCGTGGGGCGGGCGCTTCCCCTTCATCACGATCCGCGACCAGGTCGGCGCCGAGGCGGCTCTCGCCTCCGCGCTGGGGATCGAGCGCTGGCACGGCGTCCTCGGCGGCTCCATGGGCGGGATGCGGGCCCTGGAGTGGGTCGCGACCCACCCGGAGCGGGTCGAGCGGGCCCTCGTGGTCGCGTCCACGGCCTACGCCACTGCCGACCAGGTGGCGTGGTGCCAGCCACAGCTGCTCGCGATCCGGTCCGACCCGGCGTACCGCGGTGGCGACTACTACGACACCGACGACTGGCCCGTCACCGGCATGGGCATCGCCCGGCGCATCGCGCACACGACCTACCGGCACGAGGCCGAGCTCGACGAGCGCTTCGGCCGTCGGCCCCGGGTGGGGGAGGACCCGCTCGGTGGCGGCGGTCGCTACGACGTCGAGAGCTACCTCGACCACCACGCCACGAAGCTCGCCCGTCGCTTCGACCCCAACAGCTACGTCGTGCTCACCGAGGCGATGAACAGCCACGACCTCGGACGCGACCGGGGCGGGGTGGGCGCCGCGCTGCGGGCGTTCGGCGGGGAGCTCCACGTCGCGGGCGTCACGACCGACCGGCTGTACCCGTTGCGCCTGACGGAGGAGATCGCCGCCCTGCGGCCGGGCACCGGGCTCTCGGTCGTGGAGTCACGTCACGGGCACGACGGCTTCCTCGTGGAGACCGCACAGGTGGGTACGGTCATCGACCGCGTCCTCAGCGCAGGCTGACGCTGTCGCACTGCGGTACGGTCAGGACGTCGGACACCGGTGTTCAGTGCTCAGGAGGAGATCGTGACCATCGTCGTCGGGTTCGTTCCCACGAAGGAGGGCCGCGCAGCCCTCACCCGCGCGGTCGAGGAGGCGAGGATGCGCCGGGCCCGGCTCGTCGTCATCAACTCCAACCGCGGCGGTCGTGACTTCGACGAGGACGCCACCAAGGCCGCCGAGGCCGAGCTCCAGCGGGTCAACGACGAGCTCGACGGCGAGGGCCTCGAGCTCGAGGTGCGCCAGCTGGTCCGCGGCAACGAGCCGGCCGAGGACCTCATCTCCGTCGCCAACGAGACGGATGCCGACCTCATCGTCATCGGGCTGCGCCGCCGCACCCCGGTGGGCAAGCTGATCCTCGGGTCCAACGCCCAGCGGATCCTGCTGGACGCGCCCTGCGCCGTGCTCGCGGTCAAGGGCTGATGCGTCCCGACGGGACCTGACGGGCCCGGTCGGATGGCCCGGCACCGTCCGGCAGGGCCGTCCGGCGCCACGCCCGGAGGACCGCGAACCGCGGCGATGTGCCCCGGAGGCCCCTGCCGATTTATAATGGAGGAGCACACCTGGTCGCGACCCCCGGACACCACCGCCGGAACGCACGACGCGGTGTCGCACAGGACCTTCCCCGCCACCCCCGGCACGCGCCCGTCGCGCCCCCGGAGTGTGGCCATCCGCGACGAAAGGTAGTCGGTGTCGCCTGTGTCCACGATCCCCTCCGAAGCCAGTGCACTCCCGCCGGAGTTCACCCACCCGGCCCTCCAGTCGCTCGTCCGCCGGGGCAGCACGACGGGCACCGTGACCGGTGAGGAGGTCGCCGAGGCGATGCGCGCCGCCGACGTCAAGGCCAAGCGTGGCCGGGTCGTCCTGCGGGCCCTGGGCGAGCGGGGCATCGAGGTCGTCCTGGACACCGCCACGACCGGCGTCGCCGCGGCGGCGACCAGGACGACGAAGAAGGCCGCGGCATCCGCCTCGACCGCCGCGCGGGCGACGAAGGCCGCCCCCGTCAAGAACGGCGCGGCGTCGACCGCCAAGGCGCCGGCGAAGGCGGCGACGCCCGCCAAGGCCGCCGCCGCGAAGACGGCCCCGGCCAAGAAGACCGCCACGAAGGCCACGACGACGAAGAAGGCCGCCGCCGCCGCGGCCGCCGAGCCCGCCGCGCCCGCCCCCGCCCGCAAGGCGGCGGCGAAGAAGACCGCCACGAAGACCGCCGCCCGCGGCGCCGCCAAGGACGTCGTCCCCGACGACGCGCCCGCCGACCTCGAGGAGGTCGAGCTCGAGGACATCGACGTGGCCGACGTCGTCGTCGTCGAGGGTGCCGAGGGAGTCGAGGTCGTCGAGGGCGCGGAGGCCGTCGCCGTCCCCGCTGCCGAGGAGGAGAAGGAGGAGAGCGGCTACGTCCTGCGCGACGACGACGAGGACGACGCCCCGGTCCAGCAGGTCGTCACCGCCGGCGCCACAGCCGACCCGGTCAAGGACTATCTCAAGCAGATCGGCAAGGTCGCCCTCCTCAACGCCGAGCAGGAGGTCGAGCTCGCCAAGCGCATCGAGGCCGGCCTGTTCGCCGAGGAGAAGCTCAACTCCGGCGAGAAGATCGACATGAAGCTCAAGCGCGAGCTCTGGTGGATCGCCCAGGACGGCAAGAAGGCCAAGAACCACCTCCTCGAGGCCAACCTGCGCCTCGTCGTCTCCCTCGCCAAGCGCTACACCGGTCGCGGCATGCTCTTCCTCGACCTGATCCAGGAGGGCAACCTCGGCCTGATCCGTGCGGTCGAGAAGTTCGACTACACCAAGGGCTACAAGTTCTCCACGTACGCGACGTGGTGGATCCGCCAGGCCATCACCCGCGCGATGGCCGACCAGGCCCGCACCATCCGCATCCCGGTGCACATGGTCGAGGTCATCAACAAGCTCGCCCGCGTGCAGCGCCAGATGCTCCAGGACCTGGGCCGCGAGCCCACTCCGGAGGAGCTGGCCAAGGAGCTCGACATGACGCCCGAGAAGGTCGTCGAGGTCCAGAAGTACGGCCGTGAGCCCATCTCGCTGCACACCCCCCTCGGCGAGGACGGCGACAGCGAGTTCGGTGACCTCATCGAGGACTCCGAGGCCGTCGTGCCCGCGGACGCGGTGAGCTTCACGCTCCTCCAGGAGCAGCTGCACTCCGTGCTCGACACGCTCTCCGAGCGCGAGGCAGGTGTCGTGTCGATGCGCTTCGGCCTCACCGACGGCCAGCCCAAGACGCTCGACGAGATCGGCAAGGTCTACGGCGTGACCCGCGAGCGGATCCGCCAGATCGAGTCCAAGACGATGAGCAAGCTGCGTCACCCCAGCCGCAGCCAGGCGCTGCGCGACTACCTCGACTGAGGTCTCCCGCACGGATTCGGCATTCGTGCAGTTCACAGCCCTGCATGATGGCTGACGACCGACACGCTACCGCGCCACTGCAGTTCCTCTGTCATGCCGCTCGGATGGTTGGCCCGGTCTCGGTCGGCCCGTCCTTTCGGCGCCTGCATGCGCCGCCTCGCCTACCATGCCGAGATGGCTACCGAAGAGGGCTCTCGACGCCGACCCCCGCTGCACGAGCCGGGCCAGCGTGGCTGCCAGGTCGGCGGCCGCCTCGTCGCCGCGTTCCTGGGTGTGCCGCGTCCTTTGCCTCGTAGCTCGCACTCGACGGTGGGGCTTGAGCTACCGCGACGTGGCCGCGGTTGTTCGAGGGGTCAGGCGGGTGAGGACATGGATATGTGCGAGATTGCCTGGGAGGCGGCCTCTTCGATGGTGAGCAAGGCTCCCCGCGTGAGGGCGCCGATCCACACCTGTTCCGGGACCGATCGCCGGGCGGGTTCGATGAAGCGGTCGAGGTGGTGCTGATTCGGTTTGGGACGTGGGATGCCGGCCAGCTCCCGCTGCTTCTCGGCGGTGCCCAGGAGGATGGCCGCCTGCTCGGTGTGTCCTAGCCCGGCCCAGATCGCGGCGGAGGTGTCGAGCACGTCGATCGAGAGCTCGGTGTCGCCGAGGGCTATCGCCTCCGCTGCCACGTCACGCAGGACTTCGTGCGCGCGCTCGGGCCCTTCCGCGTGCAGTAGGGCCACCACGAGGTTGCACTGGTTGATCGCGACCCCCCAAGGGTCGTCCAGAGCCTGGTCCGCAGCAATCGCCTTGCGTGCCGCCTCGACCGCGGCCGCGAAGTCGTCGACGTCCATGTGGATGTGGACGACGTTGCTCAGCGCGGTCGCTTCCCGGCGGCGATCGCCGATGTGTCGGGCGATGGACAGACTGCGCTCGATCAGGATCCGCGCCGCGTTGACGTCACCGGCTTCTCGCCGGGCGATCCCGAGGCTGTTGGACTCCCGGGCCTCCCGGTCGAGATCACCGAGGCGATGGGCCATCGCGAGGGCCCGCTCGAGGGCCTGGCTGCCGGCAGCGAGGTCCAGTTGCTGCACCGCGAGGATGCCCTCGCCGTGCAGGGCATCCACGACGTGTGGGCTATCGGGCACGTCGTCGCTGGCAAGCAGACGCATCGCACGATCGTGCCAGCCGCGGCCCTCCGCGATGTAGCCGAAGCGGTACCAGTAGGAGTTCAGGGGCTCCAGCAACGCGTAGCCGCACGCGGCGCGCTCGCTGGCCGGTGCCGCGGTCGGCGCCAGGCACCAATCCAGCGCCGTGCGGATGTCCTCTTCGACCGCCTTCATGTGGTCCAGCGCACTCATCTGCCGGGGCCCAGTCAGCAGCTCACTGATCTCTGTGGCCACCTGCAGGTACCACCGTGCGTGCGCCAGGCTCACATCGTCATGCTCATCGGACTCCTGGAGACGTCTGCGCGCAAACCGCCGGATCGTCTCCAGCAGGAGGACCATCGGCTCGCCGTCGGGCCCTTCCACGATCTCGAGCAGGCTGACGTCGACCAGATGTGCCACGACGTCGAGCGGATCCCGGTCCTGGGCGCCGACGATGTGCGCCACCGCGTCCAGGTCGAACCGGCTGGAGAAGACGCCGAGCTGGCGGAACACCCGTTGGTCGCACTCGTCGAGCAGGTCGTAGCTCCAGGAGATCGTCGCCCACAAGGTGCGCTGTCGCTCCGAGCGGTCACCGACCGAGACCGTGCCCGAAGGCCGGTCGTCGATGCGGTGCAGGAGGGCCCTCGGGCTGAGCAGCCGCGAACGGGCGGCGGCCAGCTCGATGGCCAGGGGCAGACCGTCGAGTCGCCGACAGAGGGCGACGACGTCGTCGACGTTGGCCGGAGTCAGGGCGAACGTCGGTTTGACCATCCTGGCCCGCCGGACGAAGAGATCGACCGCCCCGGTCTGCACCTCCTCGAGCCCGCCGTCCGGCGTCGGATCCGGAACCGTCAACGGTGACACCGGGTACTGCTGCTCGTCGACGAGATGCAGCGGTCGACGCGAGGTGGCCAGCACCCGCAACCCAGGACCGTCGGTCAGCAACCGGCTGACCACGACGTCGGCGTCCGTGATCTGCTCCAGGTTGTCCAGCACGAGAAGAGCGGAACGGTCGGCGAGGAACTGCAGGGCACGTTCGTCGGGCGACTGGCTCGCGTCGGCCGGGGCGCTCACGGCGTCAGCGATCCCGGACCACATCAGGGGGGCTCGGTCGTAGGCGTGCAGGGCCACGAAATACGTGTCTCGCGCGAGCCGGTGCTCGAGCTCGCCGGCCACCGCGACGGCCAGCCGGGTCTTCCCGGTCCCCCCGGTGCCGGTCAGGGTCACCAGCCGAACGCCCTCCCGGTCGATCATGTCGCAGATCTCCGCGACCTCCCGCAAGCGTCCGACCAGCTCCGTCGCGTACGTCGGCAGACTCGCTTTCGTGCCGAGACTGCGCAGCGGGGGGTGCTCCCTCTCGAGGCCCGGAGCGTCGACCTCGAAGAGGTGCTCCGGTTCGGTGAGGTCCTTCAGGCGGTGCCATCCGAGGTCCCGCAGCTCGTAGTCGGCGGCGTGGCCCCCCACCAGCTCACGCGTGGTCGCCGAGAGCACGATCTGACCGCCATGGGCGGTGGCGGCGATCCGGGCGGCCCGGTGGACGTCGATACCGATGTAGTCGTCCTCCTGCTGGTCGGGCTCACCGGTGTGCATCCCGATCCGGACCCGCAACGGCACCTGCCCGGGCCAGTCGTACCGCCGCAGGGCCCGCTGCCCCTCGATCGCCGCCGAGAGCGCCTCGTGCGCTGACGTGAAGACGACGAAGAAGCTGTCACCCTCGGTCCCCATCTCATGGCCGCCGTGCGCCTCGAACGTCGCGCGCAGGATCCGTCGCTGCGCGGACAGCGCCTCGCCCCACCGAGACCCCAGCCGATTGAGCAGCGACGTCGAACCCTCGATGTCGCTGAACAGCAACGTCAGGGTCCCCGCCGGCAACGGGCTCATGCCGACAGTATGCCCTCCCGGTCACCCAAGCCACCGGGCATCGCAAAGTCCCGCGGCAGTGCCTAGTCTCGATTTGCCCTTCACGACGCGGGAGCGGCGCCTATCATTGCCGCCGACAGCCTGCATCGGAGGAGTCAACAATGTCTCATTCTCGTCGTCGGACATGTGGCGCACTGGCCGTTGTCGTCGCAGCGGCGCTCCTGCCGTCCACGGCCACCGCCGCGCCGGAGGAATTCTTGAGCGGCCTCCTGCTGACAGGCGAAGACACATGTGGATTCAAGACCGTCCACGGGGCCCCGCGGACGCCGTACCTCTTCGGACCGGTGCAACTGATCGGCGAGGACCTCACGTCCACCGGGACGTGGCTGTTTCCCTATGAGGTCACGGTCATCAGCGGCGATGGGCTGAAGGCCCGTCACCTGCTTCCCGGCACTACCTACACCCGGACTGGTCTGCAGCCGACGGATCTGGTGACCTGCTATTTCGCAGGGGCAACCAAGGAGGTCGGCAGCTTCGAGCTCCAGATCACCGGACCCATTCGCGGACGGTGACCCGTTTCCTGAGGCGTCCTGGACTGGCTCGCGAGATGTCGCCGGTGAGACCGCCGCCCTGGTAGCTCATCGTGCCGGGTACCCGCGGCACCCTAGCCTCAGGCGATCTGGAGCGGCGGGGTCGTTGAGGAGCCACCATCGCTCCTCGTATCCTCTGGGTTCCGGTTCGGGAATCGCGACTGAAGTGCCGAAAGTCAGTCCAGGATACTTCACTGCACAGCGCTCCTGACCTGCACGTTCGCCAGGCACGGATGCACAGCGCTCAGCCGTTCCTCGTGCGCGACTACCTCGACTGAGACACGCCAGGCCTCGGACCTCCGAAAACCCTTTCCCGGCCGCCGTCGTCGTCCCTAGACTGCCCCGAGGCGGCACCGAAGGACCACCCACCCGCAGTGGTCCTGCCGCCGGTGACAGGGACGGCGAGGTGGGTTGCCATGACAGACCCCGAGGTGGGCCATGGGGAAGGCACCGTAGCGCCTCAGGACGCGTACGTCAGCCTCCTGACCCGTTCCGGTCACTTCGGTGCGTCAGGCCCACCGCCTTCCATTCCCCAGCTTCGGCCCGTGCCGACGGAGGAGGCGCTGCGCGCCCTCGCCGACGCCCCCCAGAACGAGGTTCCGAACTCCGTCCGCCTCAGCGTGCTCTACGACCTGGCTCGCCAGGGGTTTCCGGACCGTGACCTGGCCAACGACGAGTACCGACGTCTCGCTGCATCGGTCATCGATGGCAGGAGAGTCGACCCCGACCAGCTCCTGGAGGACCTACGCGGCGCAGCCACGGAAGGAAAGCCCTTCCACTCGACGACCACCGCGCAGGCGCTGAACGCCGAGGAGGTCGCGTTCATCGGGGAGAGCGTCTGCACGATCCAGCAGGTGAAGATCGGCGACCTCACGGGCACGTGGATCTACTCGGAGTTCGACACCGACGCCCCGTTCGAGAGGGTGTCCGAGTGGGTCGACCCTCGGAACTGGCCGGACCTCGCGCCGTTCATGTTCAAGCGGATGGACGTCGTCGGCGCTCCCCGCCCCCTGGCGATTCGCGAGCAGGGGACGGATCATTGGCACGGCGTCTTCCATGAGGAGGTCCAGCTCTTCGACCGGGTCAGCGCTCTGCTCCACTGCGACCACCGCAAGGACGGGAACCGCCTCGCAGGGATGACCTTCGAGCTCGCCTTCAGCCCTGACGGCCAGCTCGACGTCGACCGGGGGTACATCACGGTCACCAACACCGGGCTCGAGACCGGTGTGCAGGGATGCCGGGTGCAGGCACTGAAGGTCGTCGGCTTCACGGACGACGGCTGGGACGTCGTCGCCCAGTACGTGTGTCCGTACTGGACCAGCTTCCTCCAGGCCGCCGTCAGGGGCGGTTCGAGCGCCCCCAAACCCAGGGACCCTGCGGGCGCGCCCGGTGACGGCCTGGACCCTGGCGATCTCGTCGGTGCGTGGACGGCGTTCTTCGGCGCGTCGGCGCGGACGTACCTCGACCTCTTCGAGGACATGAACGCCCGTGCCGTGTCCGGAGCGTACTCGCCCTCGGACTGGCTCGCGGACGGGTCCCGCTTCTGGTCCCAGCTCGCCAAGGACTGGGCGCAGGCGTGGACGTACGGCCTCGAAAAGCTGCCCGAGGCTGCCCGGGACCCCGACGGAACCCGCTTCGGCCCGCCGCCCCGGTCGTCGTCGTCGTCATCGTCATCGTCCCGGCAGGCTCCGGCTCCGTCGCCCGACAAGGCACGGTCCGCGCTCCGCGCGGACGGCACGGCAGTCCCGGTCGGGCTCGACGAGGTGGTCGTCACGGTTCCGGGGCTCGAGGAGGGCGACCGGCCGGTCGTGTCCGACCTCGTCGCCATCGAGGCCCGGCCGGCCACCATCGCCGCCGCTGACGTCTCCGCGACCGTCGTGAAACTTCCGGGCGGGTCTCGAGGCGTGCGTCTGCGGACGAGGTCCACCTCGGCGCCCCCCGGCCTCTACGTCGGCTCCCTCGTCCGGAGCCCGGGCGCAGCGAACCCGGTTCCCGTGCAGCTCTATGTCTCGGGTGCCCGGGGGCGGTGACCGACATGACGACGTCGGCCGAGTCGATGCTCAGCCGACTCCTCGAACGGCTCCTGACCGCTGCCGAGGCGTCGCTGGAGGCCGGTGACCTGGAGCCCGCTCGCGCCACGGCCGAGGAGGTGCGAGCGGTCGACCCCGACAACCGGCGCGCCGCGCTCATCCTCGAGCGCGTCGCCGCGCAGTCGGCCGGGTCCCTGGGGCAACGAGCCCTCGTGACACTCCTGTTCTCCGACATCGTCGGGTCGACCCTGCTCTCGGAGCGCGTCGAGCCGGAGCAGCTGCGCGACCTGTTCTCGTCCTACCGCGGCCTCGTCCGGGATGCCGTGACGCGCTACGGCGGCAACCTCGTCCAGTTCTCCGGGGACGGCGTCCTCGCGGCATTCGGGCACCCGGACCCCCACGAGGACGACGCCCGCCGAGCGGTGCTGGCGGGGCTCGACCTCGTCGTCGCGATGAGCGACGCCCGCCCCGACCTCGAGCGCCGCCTCGGGGGGGCCGCCGAGGTCCGGGTCGGCATCCACACCGGGCGCGTGGTCATCAGCGACTTCGGGACCGGTTCGGGCGTCGCGGAGCGCGACTCCATCGTCGGGGTGGTGCCGAACCTCGCGGCGAGGATCCAGCAGGCGGCCGAACCGGGGCTGGTCGTCATCAGCGACGTGACCCACCAGCTCGTCGACGTCGACTTCTACATGCACTCCCTGGGTGAGCAGCACCTCAAGGGCATCAGCCGCCCCGTCGAGGTCTTCGCCGTGGAGCGCCCTCGGTACGCCGCCGCCCGCTTCGACGTCGAGCGGTACCGCAAGGCCGGGCTCGTGGGGCGCGATGGTCCCCGCGAGGAGCTGCTGTCGGCCTGGGAGACGACCCGCCGAGCCGGTGACGCCGACCCAGGGTCAGCCTTCCTCGTCGCGGGGGAGGCCGGCATCGGCAAGTCGAGGCTCGTCGCTGAGGTGGTGGACCGCGTCGAGGCGAGCGCCGGGCGGGTGTTGGGGGCTGCCTGCCTGCCGTACCACACCGACGTCTCCCTCTGGCCGATCTCCCAGCTCCTCGAGCGGGTGATCGGCAGCGCAGGTGGGGAGGCCGATCCGGTCCACGGCCTCATGGCGCACCTCACGTCACTGGGCCTTGACCCCCAAGCCTCGGCACCGTTCCTGGGCCCGCTCCTCGGGATCACCGAGACGACGGAGTACGCAGCGCCGCAGCTGGACTCGAGCGCCTTCCTCGACGAGACGCTCACCCGCGTCGTCGAGTGGCTGGCGGCGCTCGGGCGGCGAACTCCCCACGTGTTCGTCGTCGAGGACCTGCACTGGGCCGACCCCTCCACCCTGGCGCTGCTCGCCCTCGTCGTCGACCGGCGTCCCGGTGGCATCCTCACCCTGACCACGACGCGCCATCTCTCGGTGGTTCCGTGGCGGGATGCCGTCCGCGTCCTCGAGCTCGGCCGCCTCGACGCCGGGGCGTCCACGACACTCGTCGACAACCTCTCGAGCGGGAGGGAGCTCGACACCGAGCAGCGCGCCTCCATCGTCAAGCAGGCCGAAGGGATCCCCCTCTTCATCGAGGAGCTGACCCGCTCCTGCCTCGACGAGGACCGCACGGAGGCGATGCCGCTGCGCCTCCAGGAGCTGTTCACGTGGCGGCTCAAGGCGCCACGAGTCGACCTGCGGGTCGTGCAGGCTGCCGCGACGATCGGACCGGCCTTCGACGCCGACACGGTCTCCGCCGTCGTCGGGGACCCGGACCTCGTCGACGACCAGCTTGCCGTCCTCACCGCCGAGGGGGTCATCGAGCCGGGAGAGCAGGCCGCTCGCGCCTACCGCTTCCGGCACGCCCTCATGCGCGACGCGGCCTACGAGACCCAGGTGCTCGACGTGCGGCGGTTGACCCATGCGCGCGTCGCAGAGGCGCTCGGGGCACGGCAGGCCGAGCCGGCCCTCATCGCCAAGCACCTCGACCTGGCGGGGCAGGTCGAGGCGGCCGCTGCGCAGTACCTCGTCGCCGGTCAGGCGGAGCAGGGCCGTGGAGCGCACGTCGAGGCGACCAGGTTGCTCTCCCGGGCCATCGATCTCGTGGAGCCGATTCCGAACTCGGCCGACCGCGACCTGCGCGAGCTCACCGCTCGGATGCTCCGGGCGGCCAGCGTGAGTGCGATGTCCGGGTATGCCGCGCCGGCCGCCCAAGAGGACCATCGTCGGGCCGAGGAGCTGACTGCGCGGCTCGGGGCGCGCCCGGAGGTGCTGCCCTCGCTCATCGCCATCTGGGCCTACTGGCTCGTGCACGGAGATGTCGCCACGACGCGCGCGCTGATCGAGCGCCTCGCCGGGATGGTCCACGAGGACGTCTACTCGTGGTTCACCCCCGAGGTGGAGGCGTGCGTCGGGTGGCAGCAGGTCTACGCGGCCGACTTCGAGGATGCCCGTGGGCACTTCGAGGTCGGCATGGCCGGCTTCCGCGCCAGGCCGGCGGACCAGACCATCTCGCCCTTCTGGCCGCTGCCGAACGACCCGATCGCCGTGTCTCTCATCGCCCTGTCCTGCGTCAGCACGGCCCGGGGTGACCTCGTCGAGGCCGGGCAGTGGGAGCTCGAGGCCATCCGTCGAGCCGAGCAGATCGGGTTCCCACGAGGTCCGTTCAGTCTCGCCTTCGTCAAGACGTTCGCGGCCTGGAACGCCCGGTTCCTCGGTGATGACGAGAAGTCACGGCGGCTGGGTGAGGAGATCGTGGCGCTCGGCAGGGAACACGGGTACGCGCTGTGGAGCGCGCTCGGCTCCGCGTACGCGCCACCCGTGGCCACCGGCGGGGCTGAGCATCGGGCTTTCCTCGAGCAGGTCATCACCACGGTGCGGCTCATGGGCCAGGAGTCCTTCATGGCCGCCTACCTGGGGCACCTGGCCGAGCTGCACGCCGGCGCGGGTGACGTGCCTCGTGCCCTGGAGTGCGTGGGCGAGGCCCTTCAGGTGGTGGAGAAGACGGGGGAGTACCTCCACCTCCCCGAGCTGCTCCGCCATCGGGCTCGGTACTCGCTCGATGCCGGCCAGGACCCGGGGGTGGCGGTCGCCGACCTGCGGGAGGCGGTGCGCGTCGCGAGGCACCAGGGAGCCCGGGTCGCTCGCCTGCGAGCGGCCGTCGACCTGGCCCGCGCGGTGAAAGGCTCCGAGGGCGAGGACTGGCGCACGGAGCTGGCGGAGGCGAGGAAGGACCTCCCGCCCACCTTCGCCTCGAGCGACACCATGGCCGCCGATGACCTCCTCGCGCACTGAGGCGGAACTGCCCCGGGTCGTCATCCTCGGGGGTGGCATGGCGGGGCTCGCGACGGCTTGGGAGCTGAGCTCGGGCGACTGGAGGCGTCGGCTGGGGTCCATCACCGTCTACCAGCGTGGCTGGCGGCTCGGAGGGAAGGGTGCGAGCAGTCGGGGGCAGCACGACCGCATCGAGGAGCACGGGCTGCACGTCCTCCTCGGCTGCTACGACGCGACGTTCCGGGTCCTTCGAGAGGTCTACACCGAGCTCGACCGCGCCGCGACGGACCCCGACTGCCCCATCCGCACGTGGCTCGATGCCGTCTCCCCTGCCGAGGACGTCGGCCTTGCGGACCGGGACGGGAACGGCTCGAACCCCTTCGTGACGAGCTTCACCGGGAACACCGACCTCCCCGGAGAGCCGGGTGCAGAGGACCGCCAGCTCGCTCCCCTCGACGTCGCGCTCCGGGCCGTCCAGCTCCTCGCCGACTTCCATCGTGGCGTGGCGGCCCCCCGGACCCGCGGTGGCATCTTCCTCAGCACCTCCGCGGTACCTGCGGCATCGACGTCCGACGTCGAACCGCTCATCCGGGGCGCAGGGCTGACGGCCGCTGCGGCCCTGCTCGAGGGGCTCGGGCGTGCGTCGCGCCTGGCGGACGGCGTCGCGGTGGACCAACCCGACCTGGAGCCCATCGCCGACGCGGTCCGTTCCTGGCGCGACGCCATACGTGCGACGGTCCAGGGCGACCCGGCCCTCCGCCGCACGTGGGAGCTCGTCGACCTCGTGGCGTCCAGCCTCCAGGGCATGGTCGTCGACGGCCTCCTCTCCGGGCGGGGCTGGGACGTCATCGACCACCTCGACTACGGGGAGTGGCTCGCGAAGCACGGTGCAGCACCGGAGACACTGGAGTCGCCCATCGTGCGCGGCATGCACGACCTCACCTTCGCCTATGAGGGCGGGGACCACCGAAGGCCCGGCTTCGCGGCGGGACTCGGTCTCCAGCTCGCCGGGCGCATGCTCTTCGACTTCAAGGGGTCGGTCTTCTGGCGCATGAACGCCGGGACCGGCGAGACCATCTTCGCGCCCATGTACGAAGCACTCAGCCGTCGTGGCGTCGACTTCCGCTTCTTCCGTCGCCTCGACCGGCTCGGGGTCTCGGACGGGAAACGCGTCGACACCATCGAGCTGACCCGTCAGGCCGAGCTGGCGCCAGGGCGGGACACGTACGAGCCGCTGGTGCGGGTCGGCGGTCTCGCGTGCTGGCCTGACCGACCACTGGCCGAGCAGCTCGTCAGCGACCCGGGGCCGGAGTCCGAGTCGCACGTCTGGGCCGGCGAAGGGGCCGGCACCGAGCGGCTTCTCGCGGGGCGCGACTTCGACGTCGCGGTGCTCGCGGTCTCCCTCGGCATGGTGCCGTTCGTCGCGTCGGAGCTCGTCGCCCGGGACCCGGCGTGGCGCTCCATGGTCGACCACGTCGGGACCGTGGCCACGCGTTCGGCCCAGCTGTGGTTCACGACGTCCGAGGTCGACCTGGGCTGGACGGGCCCGGTCGGTGTCACGCTGAGCGGCTTCGGCGAGACCTTCGACACCTGGGCATCCATGTCGCACCTGCTGGCGCGTGAGTCCTGGCCATCCGAAGGAGCGCCGCAGAGCCTCGCGTACCTCTGCTCGGCGATGCCGGACACGGACTGGGCGTCCGGAGGGGCCGAGGTGCGGGACACGCTCGTGCGCTTCCTCGAGGAGGAAGTCGGGTCCCTGTGGCCCGGAACGAGGGGACCTTCGGGATTTCCCTGGGAGAAGCTGTGGGACCACCGGGGCCGCCTCGGCGCGGACCGGCTGGACGCGCAGTACGTGAGAGCGAACCTCGACCCCTCCGACCGCTACGTGCAGTCACTTCCCGGCTCCGGCAGGTACCGGATGGCACCTGGGGCGACGGGACTGGACAACCTCGTCGTGGCCGGTGACTGGACCGCCTGCGGATGGGATGCCGGCTCGATGGAGGGTGCCACCCGGTCGGCGGTGCTGGCCGCACGAGCCGTGCTCGCGGGAACCGCCGACAGGTCCTCGAACACCGCAACGGGGTTCCCGTGACGAGCGGCAGGGAGGGCATCGACGCAGCTGCGCACATCATCGGTGAGGTCCAGCGGTTCGGCCTCCTCTCGGCTGCTGCCGTCGTGGACCGGTACGTCGAGATCGTCAACCGCGAGAAGGTCCGCCATCCGCTCGCCGACGTCCCCGAGAGGCTCGCCGGTGGCACGGAGGGGACTGGGCGTGGTGCCGCCGCGATGCTCAGCGCGGGGCTCCACGCACTCGACGCGGCGGCCCGGCTGGTGTCGGACGTGCTCGCACCCGGAACCGAGACCCTCGTGCTGCCCCGGGCCCGGCCGGGAGCAGACGCGGAGGCGTCGGTGTGGGTCCACAACCGCACGTCGTCGGTCGTCGCGTCCGTCGAGCTCCGAGCCACGGTGCTCATCTCGACCGAAGAGAACACCATCCCCGGCGATGCGGTGACGTTCCATCCGCAGGGCGCCGTCGTCCTCGAGCCGTGCACCTGCCGGGAGGTCAGCGTGCGGGTGAGCGTGCCGGAGGCCCAGCCGCCCGGGCTCTACCACGGGCTCCTCACCGGCTCCGGGGCGCCCGACGGTGCCGTCACCCTGAGCCTCGCGGTCGAGGGTGACGGGGGATCAACGCCGTGACGGCCCCCCGCACCGGCTTCCTCGAGCAGCTCGACGACTACGACCGGATCGCCCGCCGGGCGGCGCTGTCGTACCTGCGGGGCAGCGGGGTGTCGTCGTACGTCGGCGTCCCGGCGGCGGACTACCTGCAACGATCCGGCAAGGGCCTGCGTCCTGCGCTGTGCCTGGCGACCTGCACCGCGTTCGGGGGTGACGTCGCGGACGCCCTGCCGTCCGCCGCGGCGATCGAGCTGTTCCACACCGCCTTCCTCGTCCACGACGACGTCGAGGACGACAGTGAGCTGCGGCGAGGTGGGCCGACCCTCCACCGCCGGTACGGTCGGGCACTCGCGATGAACACCGGCGACGGGCTCGCCGTCCTCGCGCTGGGCGCGCTTCGTGACAACCAGTCCCGACTGGGGCACCGGCTTGCCGCCCAGATCTGGTCGGAGTTCGACCTCATGGCCCGTCAGACGGTCGACGGGCAGGCGCGGGAGCTGGGCTGGCAGCGGGAGGGCCGCACCGACCTGACGCCCGACGACTACCTCGACATGATCATCCAGAAGACGTGTTGGTACACGACGCTCCTGCCGCTGCGGGTGGGAGCGTTGATCGGCGCCAGGAATGGCGTCGACCTCGAGCCCATGCTCCGCTTCGGGTTCTTCCTCGGTGCCGCCTTCCAGATCCGCGACGACATCCTCAACCTCGTCGGCACCGAGGAGGCCTACGGAAAGGAGCTGTGCGGCGACCTCCGGGAGGGGAAGCAGACCCTCATGCTCATCCACCTCATGGCCGCCGCGACCCCGACGGACCGCGCCCGCGTCGCGGAGTTCGTCGCCCGCCCGCAGCACGAGCGCTCCACCGACCACATCGCCGAGGTCCTGGCGATGATGCAGAGCCACGGGAGCGTCGCGTTCGCGGAGGAGTTCGCCCGCGGAATCGCCCGGTCCGCGGCCCTGGCCTTCGACGACGCGTTCGGTGACGTGCCCGACTCGCCGGCGCGTCGCTTCGTGCAGGACCTCGTCCCCTTCATGGTCGAACGCGAGAGCTGACCACGGGGGCTGGGCGCCTCCGCCGCAGGTCGTCCGGTCACAGGCGCAGCGGGGCCACGGACCCTTCCAGGCGCACATCCGCGAGATGGGGGAAGTTCGCCAGGAACGTCTCGACGCCCCGCTGCTTGAGTGCGGGCGAGGGCCCGGGACTCATGCGGATGGCCTGCACCGGAAGGTGTCCCTGGAGCGGCTCCACGGGGCAGGGCAGCTCGAGCTCGACGTACGGGACGAGCAGGCCATGAGCCATCCGGTGCCTCACCGGGAGCTGGTCGGGGTCGTTGGTGCGGACGTAGACGATCCGCCACTCCTGCTCCTCCTGGAAGGCCGGGTCCTTGCACCACGAGGCGAACTCGACCGCTCCGTCGACGAGGGCGCGGGTGAACGACCTCTGGGTGTCGAGGTCCCGCGGGTCGGCGTCCAGGAGCGGCACCAGGGCGTCGATGAGCTCGTGGCAGGTCTCCTCCTGCTCGACGGGGTCGTACAGGACCCGCCGGAGGGCCACCTCGTGGGTCTCGGGCGTGTGTGGGGGCCACCCCTGCAGTGGTGGGTCGGTGCCCATCCCGAGGGCGTAGCCACCGGCGTCGTCGCGCCCGGCATAGGCGCGCCACTGGCTCAGCAGGTCCCCGTCGGCGCAGAAGCACGTCACGTAGACGTCGAACTCCTTCTCGAGCCGGGCCGCCAGCGGGGTGCGCCGCGGGTCGACGAGGCGCTCGAGGAACCGGGCGGTGCCCTCCTTGAGTTGGCTCGGGTCGTACGACGTCATCGCCTTCGTGACGAGGCCGACGCCGTAGGCGAGCTCGGTCGAGTCGTTGAGGAAGCTCGTCTGGGTGGCCCACATCCGCTCGTGCGTGAGGATGCCGAGGAGGCCGCCGGCATCCGTGTAGTGCCAGAGGAGGTCCGGCGCCCGCCGGACGTCCACCTCCAGCCGGCGCCCCAGCCAGGAGAGGCACGCATCCCGGCCCGGGTCCCCCGAGGGAAGCGGTGTGGACATGGAGTCACGCTATCCACTGGCGCGACGTCAGCGCCACGACCGGGCCGGCTGGCTCCACCGCCGACGCCCCGCCGGAGGGCGACGCCGTCAGCCGCGCGATCCCGGGGCGAGGTCCATCGACGTGCGCCGGCTGAGGTGGGTCTGGACCGCAGAGACGACCACGGAGCCCTCGCCCACCGCCGACGCCACCCGCTTCACCGAGCCGCGACGCACGTCGCCCACGGCGAACAGCCCCTGGACCGAGGTCTCCAGCGGCTGGGGAGGCTCGTCGTACGGCCACGCACGGCGGCCGCCCTCACCGATGACGTCGTCGCCGCTGAGCACGTATCCCCACCGGTCGCGAAGCACCATCTCGGGCAGCCAGTCCGTGCGCGGAGCGGCACCGATGAGCACGAAGAGCCCGTCGGTCGGCTCCTTCGCGACCTCCCCCGTGGCGAGGTCGCGGAGGAGCACGTACTCGAGCCTGCCCGAGCCGCCGCCCCCGACGACCGCCGACCGCAGGCGGACCTCGACGTGGGCCGCGGCAAGGGCGTCGATGAGGTACTTCGACATGCTCGCGGCCAGCGTCGTCCCCCTGACGAGCAGGGTGACCTTGCGCGCGTACTTCGCGAGGTTGAGTGCGGCCTGGCCCGCCGAGTTGCCACCCCCGACGACGAAGGCCCGGCCGTCCTTGAGGCCCTTCGCCTCGAACCCCGAGGCGCCGTAGTGGACGCCGGTCGACTCGTAGGGGAGGAGCTCGGTCACCCCGAGCCGGCGGTACGACACGCCGGTGGCCAGAACGACCGAGGAGGCGTGCACCGTGAGGCTCGGCTCGATGCCGACGACGAAACCCTCGTCGTCGGTGTCGAGCGACACCGCAGCCCGTGAGTGCGCGAAGGAGCAGCCGAACACCCACGCCTGCTGGTAGGCCCGCTGGGCGAGCTCGGCTCCCGAGACACCGCGCGCGAACCCGAGGTAGTTGCGGATCAGCGAGCTGGACCCCGCCTGGCCGCCGATCGACTCGCGCTCGACGACGAGGGTGCGCAGGCCCTCGGAGGACCCGTACACCGCGGCCGCCAGCCCGCCCGGTCCGGCACCGATGACGACGAGGTCGAAGCTCGACTTGTCGGGCACGTCGACGGCCACTCCGTAGGCGGCCGCGAGCTCGGCGTTGGTCGGGTCGACGAGGGCCCGGTGGTCGTGGAGGAGGACGACGGTGGACCCGCCCGGCTTCACACCCGCCCGGGCCAGGAGCTCGCCCGCCTCCGGCGCCGTCGTCGGGAGGAAACCGTGCGGGATGCCGTTGTGGGCGAGCAACCGCCGGATCTCGTGGGAGCGCGGGGATGCGGGGTCGCCGAGGACCGACACCTCTCGCGGCCGCAGGCCGACCGCGCGGTCCCACTCGCTGAGGAACTCGGTGATGGTGCGGTGGAAGTACTCGTCGGGTGAGTGCCAGGGCCGGATGACGTAGTAGTCGATCTCACCCCGACCCATGAGGGTCAGCACCAGGTCGGCGGTGTCCCGGTCTCCCCAGGCCCCCCACTCCACGAGGAGTCCGCGTCGTGCGTCCGGGAACAGTCGGGCCGCGACCCGGAAGACGGTCTGTCCGTTGTCCAGCTCCCCCGGGTCGTCGGCGAGGAGGATGGCCACCTGCCGGTCGTCACCCGACGCGGCGACGAGGGCCTCCGCGCCCTCGCGCGACGTCGCCACCGAGACGACCTCGTACGTGGCGGAGTAGCGCTCCTCGAGCTGGGCCGCCACGGCGGCTCGTCGCTCGTCGGACCGTGAACAGACCACCATCATCGGCGTGCCTTGTCGTGCCGACGTCGAGACCGGCATTCGCCCTC